>NZ_CP081864.1:2471215-3706823 GCF_019797845.1 Symbiopectobacterium purcellii
CTTCCACTTCGCCCGTAGACATCTCTTTATTCACCTGGCTTTCAGGGCGCGCACGCACCACACCGGTCAGTTGAATGCAGAATTCGTTACGCAGTTCTGACGCCAAAGTGAAAGCATCCTGCCGATCGGGGTCGAAAAACACCTGGACCACGCCGTCGCGGTCACGCATATCGATAAAAATCAAACCACCCAGATCGCGGCGACGGTTAACCCAACCGCACAATGTCACTTCCTGGCCCACATGGGACGCGTTTAGTTGTCCACAATATTCAGTACGCATTACGATGTCCTTTTGAGCAATCACGCTAGAAACCATCTCAACGAGATATAATCACACCTACAACAACCACGCCTGAGAGCACCGGCCAGACCGCATCGTCACAGTGAGTACGAAACGCTGGTTTTATAAACATATCGGTTTCACAAAACACACGGGTTCCATAAAACGCATCGATGCTACAAAACACACGGGTTCCACAAACACAGCAGCGTTTCCCCACGCATCCAATCACAACGGTGTTTTTTTGCGCGGAATGGTTGTTCTGGATTGCTGTTCAGTAAAAAAGGTGGCTATTATAAAGGATATTCCCCGGAACGATAAGAGTGAAGCGGTTTCCGGGCAGTGATATGTCGCAAGAATTGTGAGAATTCCCTCTCAGTTAAAAAAATGTTTTACTGTCTCTCACTCTGTTAATGGATTGCAACGGAATGTTTATTGGCTTACCGCAATGGCAACACCCCGCCTGGCACAAGTTCGGACTGCGCACGCTGGCTGACTACGCGCGGTATTTCAACTGCGTGGAAGGCAACACTACATTTTATGCGCTGCCCAGCGCAGACAGCGTATTGCGTTGGCGGGACATGACCACTGATAGTTTCCGTTTCTGTTTCAAATTTCCTGCCACCATCAGTCATCAGGCGGGGTTGCGCCACTGTGAAGAGGAAACGCGTCAGTTTTTTCATTGCCTGAAACCGCTCGCCTCGCGTGTCGGACAATTTTGGTTACAGCTTCCTGCGGCCTTTTCGCCCGAGCAACTCCCTGATTTATGGCGTTTTCTCGATACACTGCCTCAGGAATTCAGCTACGGGGTGGAAGTTCGCCACCTTGCATTTTTTGCCAAAGGTGAGGATGAACGCCAACTGAATCAAGGGCTTTCACAGCGCGCTATCGACAGGATCATGCTCGACAGCCGCCCGGTACACCACGCGCCGCCAGATACGCCCGCCCTGCGGGAGGCTCAACGGAAAAAACCGCGTTTGCCGGTTCATGCGCTGCTGACCGCACAGCACCCCGCCATCCGTTTCATTGGCAATGAAGATATTGCAGACAATTTGCGCTGGTTTGCACCCTGGATTGATAAACTGAAACGCTGGCAGGGGCATTCTCCGTATCTGTTTATCCATACGCCTGACATTGGCAATGTGCTCCCGCTGGCACAAGCAATATGGCCGTTGTTAGAACCGGTTATCACGGCCTGTCCGCCTCGCCCTGACTGGCCGCAACAGGACGCCTTATTTTAAACAAATATAAAACAGCAACGTATTAAAAGGCTTTTTTTAGCATTTTTTATTATAACTTCAGGTTTTGAACTGCTTTTTTTTTAAAAGCAGACATTACAGGCGACAGTCTGACAGCAGACAGTTATCATTCTGCCAGCCGAAGTCGGTTAATATTTTCTGTCAGGCAATGTTTGCCCGACAATGGAGTGGAACATGGTAAGCGCGCTCTATGTGGTGCTTGGCGCATTGTTGCTGGTAAAACTGTCTCTCGATGTGGTGAAACTGCGTATGCAATACCGCGTGGCCTACGGAGACGGTGGTTTTTATGAATTACAGACCGCCATTCGGGTTCACGGTAATGCCGTAGAATACCTCCCCATCGGCGCTATTCTTCTGGTGCTGATGGAAATGAACGGCGCGTTGATCGTCATGATTCATCTGTGCGGTATCTTGCTAATTGTTGGCCGACTCTTTCACTACGTAGGCTTGCGTCAACGTGAATTCCGCTGGCGCCGTACCGGAATGGCCGCTACCTACGCTTCACTGGTATTGATGTCGCTGTTCAATCTTTACTACCTTCCCTGGGAATTGGTACTCACCCTGTATTAACCGCGCCTGTGACGTTGGTGCGCCGTACGTATTATGGCGCGCCGCAAGGAAACAGACTTTCTTATTGGTATTTGCTAGACTGTACCACCTTTTTTATTAACCGCACTGTAATTTCGTGTCCATCATGCCAAATCGCGATACGCTTTTTTCTGTTCCCATAGCCCACCTCGGTGACTGGACCTTTGACGAACGCGTCGCTGAAGTCTTTCCCGATATGGTTCAGCGCTCCGTCCCCGGTTATTCGAATATAATTTCCATGATCGGCATGTTGGCCGAACGTTTCGCCAAACCCGATACGCAGATTTACGATCTGGGCTGCTCGCTCGGAGCCGCTACGCTGTCGATGCGGCGTAATATTCAGGCCACGGGCTGCAACATTATCGCCGTTGACAACTCACCTGCGATGATTGAACGCTGTCGCCGCCACATTGATGCGTTTCGCGCTGCCACCCCGGTCCAAGTGATCGAAGCGGATATCCGCGATATCGTCATCGAGAATGCCTCCCTGGTGGTACTCAATTTCACCTTGCAATTCCTGGCGCCGGATGAACGGCAAACACTGTTAACACGTATCTATCAAGGCTTGAATCCCGGTGGTGCGCTGGTGTTATCGGAGAAGTTCAGCTTTGAAGATAACAAGGTAGGTGAGCTGTTATTTAACATGCACCACGATTTCAAGCGGGCAAATGGCTACAGCGAATTAGAGATCAGTCAAAAGCGTAACATGCTAGAAAACGTCATGCTGACCGATTCGGTGGAAACCCATAAATCTCGTCTGGCACACGCCGGATTTCAACACAGCGAAGTGTGGTTCCAGTGCTTTAATTTTGGTTCGTTACTGGCGTTAAAAGCTGAGGATAAGGCGTGATCGATTTCGGCAATTTTTATCAGCTTATCGCAAAAGGTCCATTAAGCCATTGGTTAAATACGCTGCCGGCCCAACTGAGTGCCTGGCAACGGGAATCCTTGCACGGCAAATTTAAACAATGGTTCAATGCCGTTGAAGCCTTGCCCGAATTAACACCCTCCCAGTTAGATGTGCAACACAGCGTCACTGCCACTTCACTGCCGGGCCTCAGCGAGGGTCAGCGTGAAGGGTTGGAAGTGCGTTTGCGTCAACTGATGCCGTGGCGTAAAGGTCCCTATTCCCTTTACGGTGTTAATATCGATACCGAATGGCGCTCTGACTGGAAATGGGAACGTCTGACGCCCCATATCAGCCCCTTAGCAGGCCGTCTGGTATTGGATGTCGGTTGCGGTAGCGGTTATCACCTGTGGCGCATGATTGGTGCCGGTGCGCATCTGGCTGTGGGCATCGACCCGATGCAGCTTTTCGTCTGCCAATTCGAAGCCGTTCGCAAACTGCTGGGTAACGATCAACGTGCGCATGTATTACCGCTCGGTATCGAACAACTGCCGGAACTCGCTGCCTTTGATACCGTGTTCTCCATGGGCGTGCTTTACCATCGCCGCTCGCCGCTCGATCATCTTTGGCAGTTGAAAAATCAGTTGGTTTCCGGCGGGGAGTTGGTGTTGGAGACGTTGGTTATCGAGGGCGATGAGAATGCCGTGCTGGTGCCGGGCGAACGTTACGCGCAGATGCGCAATGTTTACTTTATCCCCTCAGCCCAGGCGCTGGTACGCTGGTTGGAAAAATGCGGTTTTGTCGACGTACGTATCGCCGATCATTGCGTCACGACCCTCGAAGAACAACGCAGAACTTCATGGATGACCACGGAATCACTGGCCGATTTTCTCGATCCTAACGATCGCCGTAAAACTTGCGAAGGTTACCCCGCGCCACTGCGTGCGGTGATAGTGGCACGTAATCCTTAGTGTCTCGCCCCGGCGTTGTGCCGGGGTTTTACTCTCTGTTTATCGTTGCATCAGACTCTCGCTCCAGAATATCTGCTTATTGGTATTTCAGACGGCGCGTGGTATAACCGTCATACTTCAAGTTGCATGCGCGTTGGCGGCACTCGCTCACCCGAATCACTTACTTATGTAAGCTCATCGGGATTCGCTCCTTTACCGCGTTACGAGCCCCATAAATGAGTCTCGCCCTGAAGGGCCAGCGCAAGCGCTGTTCAAAACGTAAACGTTTTGTCCTGCACCTCGCATTATTTATGGGTAGATTTACTTTCGAATGATTTCATAGCCTATAAACGCGTTACATGAAATAAGTCGATAACCTGATATAAAAATAATTTCGTTCCTCATACTATGGCTCCACTTATTAATAGGGAGTCATCAACATGCTACCATCCATATCAAGCGCTATACATTCACTTCAATCAATTTCCCCAGCCCAGAGTTCTTCGCAAGAAGATAACCCTGCAACCAAAAGAGTTAAACTTATAAATGAAAAACTATCAACGCTACAGCTCGAACAACACACTTACAATGAACGTTTAACGTATTGTGAAGAATTTTTTTCAAAAAACAATAAAGCAATCCTTACATTGTGCGAAATGGGTGACAGTATCCATGGACCATTAAAAACGGTTCTCGCGACGATAAATTCAATTACGGATAATGATCGACTTGGTGAAGATAATTCCGAAAACTATACCCAAATCAATCAATCAATAGATGAGATTGATAAATTGATTCAGTCGAGCGTGAGTGACAAAACCAGTACCGGTGAACGAATCAGCAAAGAAATTGGTCGTGTTACTACTCGAGTTGGAAAGGAGGTCGAACGTAGCTTAGACAAAACAAAAGATGAATTTGATCGTGTTATGCCCCGAGTTGAAAAGGAGGTTGAGCGTAGCTTAGACAAAACAAAAGATGAACTTGTTCGTGTTAAGACCCGAGTTGAAAAGGAAGCTGAGCGCAGCTTTGAAACAGCAAAAAATAAAGTCACCCATTTTTTAAAAAAGCTTTAACATGCCTAATTTAGGAATCAATATGCGCGTTTTACTATCACTGAGCGAACGGTAATTAACTCAGGGGCAGAAAAAACTTTTTTATTATTGCAGCAACATTAACCCAAGCGCGTATTGCAGCCCTCCCGCTGGCGGGATATAGTGATGGTCCGGCGTTATCTGCGCCGCCATCCGCGGAAAGGGCTGCGCCCAAGATAAGTAGGCAACCTCAAGGTTACGACTCCCCACCTGAATGCGGATAAGGTATTGGAAAGGAGTTCGTATGTCTGTACATCCGATAAGTAATGGTCATATCAATCTGGTTCAACAGCGCAAACGCGCAAAAGAACTGTTGCAACGTATCAAAGCAGGCCTTGAGCCTGAAAAATTGGCACTGCTTCATCGCCTTAATCCAACGTCCGACCTAACCCTTGCCAGCGCACAATGGTTAATTGCGCGTGACGTCGGGTTTGACAGTTGGCCGAAGCTCAAAGCACATGTTGATGCCATCGCATTTGCCCGGCGTCATCCCCATTTTTCCGCTGATGATGAAAGCAAAACCCAACACTGGCGCTGCGGCAATGATATTGAACACAGTCTGCGGCTCGCGGGTTTTCACGGCACCTTTCACTGTTATACCGACCCACTGTCAATGGGACCAGTTCAGAACATCCCCTTTGCCGACTACCGCACGGTCCGCTGCACCTATATCCAGCAGGCCTTTCGGTTGGAAGCTGATGATGTCACCCGCCGTTTTGACGAGGAGCAGGCACAGTGGCAACGTTTACCCGACGCTGAACATGCCGTGTTGTGGTGCGAAGCCGACCCCTACGACCAGCTGTTTTTGATCCGCTCACTCTCGACACTCGAAAAACCGCCACAAAAGCTCGAGCTTATCGCCGTGGACAATATACCCGGCGTGAAACGTTTTATTGGACTAGGGCAACTATCACCGGATGTATTGGCCTGGCTCTGGACGCAACGCAAGACGGTGCCTGCCGATGCGATAGCACTGGCGCACAGCCTGGTCGGCCTGGTGCGCGCCCTCACCGACAGCGCTCTTTACGCTTGCTCAACGTGAACACACCACATTGCCTTATCTTTCGCGTTCCTTGCGCCGATTATTGCAAGAATTACCGGGTATTAACGACGGTCTTTCTCTGACCGAACGCCTGGCGTTACAGGCTATTGCACAATCCGGCCCCATCAGTCTCAGAAAAGTATTCAGAGAACTGATCGGCCAGCGCGATCCGCTGCCTTATATGGGTGACATGATGTTCTATTCCGCTATCAGACCATTGATAACAGGCGAAAACCCACTATTGCGTATCACTACAGCAGCAGAGGCAGAAGCCCTGACTACCGTGGAATTAACGCCGCTAGGCCATGACATACTCAATGGCAAGGCTTACTGGCTTGATGTTGCCTCACAGCCTCGTTGGGTAGGCGGAGTTTGCCTTACGCCCCGTGAGGCGCACTGGACTGTGGACAGTAATGGGCGTCCGGTTTGGCGGGATTCGTAGTGTAGTTTTCAATGCAAGCAGAGTAAATAATCGTCGTAGCAATCACCCCCGGCTTACTGGTCGGGGTTTATATGAGCGCTATATTATTACCGACCGTTAAAACCATCCCAATATGTTTTGCGCAGGCCATCGATATATAACCTTCGCGTTTCTTGCGGATTCTCTACTGAATATTGATGCGTAAAAAAAGATAACGTCATGTTTGAATCAGGCAATAACTGCGGATCGTCAAAACGATTCACATTCTGTTGTGCTTCTTGCTGAGACAAGCCTTTGGCACGGTCCTGCTGCCCTAAATGATATATATCTTCAAATGCAGGAAGTAACAGCGCGGTCGTATTATTAACATGAATACGTGTATTCGGATCGAAATGTTGATGTGCGATTTTATTAGCTGTGTGGTAGGCGTGACGCATTGGACTCGATAGTGAACTAGCGCACCCATAACATGATAATACAATCGGCAATAACATAAAGCGACGTAATGCCCTCACTCAAGAACTCCTTTTTTGGTAAAAATAAACGCGATAACACCCAACGTTTGATACTAACAATAACAGTAAAAACAATGCTGTTTTAAACCGTATCCCTGCATGATGTCACGCAAAGCACAGAGTATATGCGCAATGAAAAGCCTTATCTTCGTCTTCATTTACCGCTCAGAATAAACAAGCAACAGTGCGATCTTCCACCCGCTAAATACCTTAATGCAAGAAAAAAACGTTCTGCTCAGCGTTGCTCCTCGATCGCGCGGATAGCCGACAATTTACTGTTTGCTTCATCAAGCGCGGTCAGTAGCGGATCAAGCCAGTAAACCGCCTGGGCATAGGTCAATCGGCAACCCGAGGTAACGGTATCAGTACCGGTTGTGTTAATGCCACTGGCAGTGGCGTGCAGGGCGTCTCGACGTAATCGGTTCGCGTAGTCGAACAGCCGATCAGCAACAGGGGCAGGAACACACTTGTGACCAACCTCTTCCTGTTTGAGAATCGAGCGATAGACAGTTCGCTTATTTTCCAGACAGGGAGGAAAGACACAATGCCATCTCCTTGTCTCTGCGTTTCACCAATCCCGGCATAATCTTACCTCCGCTATATACCCAGCGGGGCAGTTGCTCACAAGCTGCCTGAATATTTCCGCTACGAAATAACTGAAACAGCGTTGAACCCTGTACCCTTGGGCATCCGGCGTTAAAAGCGATGCTGACTGCCGCGCTGAATGCACCATCCGGTAGGTTTTTTCCATTCGCATAGCTGTCCACACATTTTTCAGCCTCAAGGATATTTTTCTGCCAGTCCGCCGCAATTTGCTTATCTGTTTTACGGCCCCCATTAACCACACTATGGGTATTGCCAATACCGTCAGTTAAAATACCCGCAGGGCATACATAAGGATCACGGCGGCATGATTCAGCGTTACCCATCAGTTCAAGTCCGAGCCTGTTTGTTCTTACCTGGTTATTGCTCATTATAATGCCGATAATGGCACCGACAGAACACACGACACCTGCTACGATAGCATTGCGTTTTCTCATCATTCACCTCGCGCTTCTGTACGTCTGCTTTCCCTGATTTTGAAATATAAATTAGTGAAGTAAGTCAAAAAGCCAAAGGCTAGACTGCCCAAAACGCCAATCGCCGCCCATTGTGTCGAGGAGACCCTATCCAATAATTGCAACAGCCAATAAACACTGCTGCTCGCCGATGTCATGTAAGCCATACCGGTTGATATTTTTTCAGGCATAATTTCATCCAAACACCTCTATTGAGGCGCAGTCTTGATTAAAGGGCAAAGAAAAGGCCCACCGAAGTGAGCCTTGATGAGGTTAATAGGCGATAATCAACCGGGTTTAAAACCGGGCTTGCCGTTTTTGGCTCGCCATTGTTTTATTTCTTTTACAACCTCTAATGGCCCTTGTTTTCCCGCCTCTGGATAATAAAGAAGGTCTGAACCAAATGGATGCTCTGAGATTCTTTCAAACTCGTCTAAAGCTATTGCATGAGCCTCTTCCGTTGAATATTCAGCACTATATATTTGCGTGACAAAATCAAGGAACTCTTTTTCAGTACAGTCCTCAATTGATTCGAATCTTGCCATAACTAACCTCTTTTAATTGAATGAATATAAACATGACGTTTTGGCGTAATAATTCTCATATTATCTATATCATAGAGAAGGCCGCCATCCTTCAATGCAATAACGTGGTGGATTTCTGCTTTGTTTCTTTTCCCTGCTCTATCCGATTTTCTAACATATGGAGCCCATCCTTTACTCATCGCGTTTAAACTACCGGGGTCAAACCCTTTACTTAGTTTGGGATCAGCATAGACTGCTTTCCAAAATGCCTCCCTGAACTCTCGAAAGCTCTTAAACTCTTTACCACGTAGTTTGTTTAAAACCTGTGAGGGAATTGGTACTCCTTCGCCTTCATTAACTACAGTCAACCAATCATCGCTAACTGCCTCACCTTGTCCCGTCACAGTGCCCGGCATATGGCGAGGATTATTAAACATCACATACAGCGGCGGATAATTCACCTCTAGCGGCGGTACCGCGATTTCTGCATCAATGTCCGGTAGCACCGGATTAGGGTACACCGTTATCGTAGGTGAACGAATAGGTGCTCCGATGCCAGTATTGAGAATAACTACCTGGCGGCCTTCCGGGTGAATTAAGTGCCCCAGTCCATCAGTTCCCGGTGCTTTTACCGGACTGATAAGTATCGTTCGCCCCAGCCTACCCTTTTCAGGCGGCAAGGTAATACTGTAGAGCCCCGAGGCCCGATCCATTATTCCTTCAACCACCCAGACACGCAACACCTCACCGCTGCGGCTAACCTCTGTTTCCCAGCGGCCAGATGCAGTGCGCGAGGGAGGCGCGCCTGCCACTGGCACACTGCCCGGCAGCACTTGTGGTGGGCGCTGAACCACTTCCAGTTTAGCCAGTTTGCTGTTCCACTCATAGATGACCCCATCCACGGCGCTGCGCCACCGCCCTTTTAGCCCCTCACCGCTCGCCGCAGGGGTAATCGATTTGACTCTGACTAGCCCTTTCGGTGTCGCAATTTCTTCGGTTACCGGCTCGGCATGATATTGCTGGCTCGCTGTTACGACATCCTCCACAATAGGCTCTACCATGACATACACGGGCTCTAATTGCGCCTCTTCAGGATAAACCACCACCACATCGTGGAAGCGGGTCGCATGATTAAAGGGCCGTGGTGTTGACGCAGCAGAAGAAAATGAATCCCTATTACTGCGCACTGAAATACCTGGGATACCCGCCATCAACGCGGGCTGCCCGGCCAGTGCGGACTCGCGCGTCCGAGTGGTTACGCCGCTAACCCCAGTTGTTAACGCATGTCCATACAATCCGCTGCTTTTGTCCTTGGTAGCTTCAACAACACGCACGGATTGCGGTCTTGCTGGCTTAACCACCGAAATGTCAAGCTGTCGATCTTTTACCGACAATTTACCCCTTGCCGGCATCGTAATCTCACCGGTTGTTTTAGCCGCATTTACCAATGCCGCTTTATCCGTTAACCCCATGGTTTTCGCCGGGACAGACAATGAGAGAAAATTTTCTCTGGTACGCCCAGGAACCTGGTCACTACCAACGCCCAGTTTCTCCATGTGGAATATTGACGCGATCGCAAACCCTATCGGCGTTGCATTTCTTACGCGGGTCGCAAATGCCATCAATGCGTTTAGTCCACGACTGAAATCCTCCAATAAACCAGGACTCGTCGTTTCAACCAGCGCTATGCTCCCAACACCAGACACGGAGAGTACGGGAGCGGGCTCGGCAGCGGGTATCGCCAGCATCGCAAGCGAGTTCGCCTGACTAAGCAGCGCCCGAGCCTGCTGTTCTCTTTCCAGTGTGGCTGCACGCGCTGCCTGTTCTCTCGCAACCGCCTCTCTATCAATGTGGTCTCTATTAGAATATGTACTTCGATTACTCCCGCTATTTCCTCCACTACGTATTGATGTAGGGGAATTTGAACTGCGGCTGCCACTGTCTGAATAATGCGATATAGAGATATAGAGCCTCGGTTATCCGTGGTGGTTGACCTTCCATTGCCATGGTTAACGGTGTGACCACCAAGGTTGGTGCTGTTATATCCCCCTCGACTTCCACGGCTTGAATTACCACTACCCGATCCCCACCAACCAGGGCTTCGTTTTTTTCGTTTTTTTCTTTTTTTTCCTTCACTTTGGTCATTCATGTCAGTGCTTTCCTTGCTAGGGCCTGTTGACAATCATCGCCAAGAACCTGTTTTTTTGTAAAAGAATCTGTTTACATTCTGTCTTTTTTGGAAAAGCAGAATGCCAAGATTGATGCTCAGTGATGACCAATACGAACGGATTAGCCCGTTTTTGCCGGGAAAGGATTCGGATCCGGGACGAACAGCAGCAGATAATCGGCTTTTTGTCGAAGCGGTTTTATGGATCGCCCGAACTGGAAGCCCATGGAGAGATTTACCACCCGATTTCGGACTCTGGAACTGTGTGTACAAACGCTTTGCCAGATGGTCACGGGCAGAAATATGGCATTCCGTTTTTGCTGAACTTGCGGGCGATGCCGATTTCGAGGAAATCTTCATCGACAGCACTATCGTACGGGTTCATCAGCATGCAGCGGGCGCTCCCAAAAAAACGGTGACCAGTCGATTGGTCGTTCTCGCGGGGGATTGACAACCAAGATTCACGCTCTGGTTGATGGGCTGGGCATGCTTGCCCGTTTTAGTTTGACTGGTGGTCAAAAGAGCGACACCAGAGAAGCATTGCCTTTACTTGGTGAATTGAAACCTTCAAGCTTGGCTGCAGACAAAGCCTACGATACGAATGTGATTCTACAATATCTGGAGTCGGTAGGCATTCAGGCTGTCATCCCCAGCAAAGAGAATCGCCGTGAGCAACGCCCACTGGACAAACATCTTTACGCTTCACGCAATTTGATCGAACGTTTCTTTTGCCGTATCAAGCAATTTCGACGCGTAGCTACACGCTTCGACAAACTCTCAAAACGCTTCGCATCATTCGTTGCGCTCGCTGCTGCATTCGTCTGGCTGTGTTAATTGTCAACAGCCCCTAGAACAACTACAGAATAATTGAGATACCCCACCGCCTTTTGGCTGCATAGAAAAGTAGAGTTGCACATCAGAGAAGCAACTCTGTTATTACAAATGATATTTAAAAAGGAGAAGAGTGAATGCAGGTTCAGGCAGTGAAAGGTACGAATGGATTACCTATATGGCACGTACAATGTAGTTAAATGCGATGTTACGTGGACGGTTTTCAGTTGCGGTGGGCACGACCTTCGATGCGTCGAACGTATAGTGGCAACCACCGGAGCTAACATTATTATTAGAAGTGAGGTAGCCCTCCAATCTAGTAAATGTGCCTTCCCCCACCGACGATGACGCGCCCTCTGACCAAGCCAATCCATTATTTGCAAACTTCCCGGTGATATTTCGGATGGCGTCGCCTTGTTCGCTTAACAATAATCGCCCAGTATCTGCCCCACGCGCATTATCCCAACCACGAATAAATTCCCCGCGTAAATCCGGTAACCTACCAGTGGGGTAACAATGCGCCAGTTTTGGATATTTTGTTTTATCAAACACCTGCCCCTGGCAAATGAACCACCCTGCTGGCGGTGTTGCCAATGGATACGGCAATGGTATGCCAGCCAACTCATCAACAGAAATAAATTGCATCGTCATAACGTTCCTCCCTCTTAGTGAATTTTCATTAATATTCCATTTATCTTTATAATCAAAAGCCACTTGATAGTCATAATGTTCAAGGTCTATCCAGTGAAAAAATAAGGGTTGCAATTTTTCCACCCAATGTTTCTCAACCGGAAAGTTACCGTTATTAACATTATGTGCCACAGCAAGACTAATGCTTTTAAAGATGGTGTTATCGTTACCTAAATCTGCTGAGCACTCTCGACCGACACTCAGTGTTTTCCCTCTATCAAACCAATGTATACGAACTCTGACCCCCATCATTCCTCCATTTAAATTTTTACTCTTTTCCTTATGTTGAATGTTATAGGATGAAATCAACAATCAACTGTTCATGGTGGTTACGACATAAGTGCGTATTAACTTGGTAACACAGCATGAAATAAATTGAATACCGCACTAATAACCAACCCCGCCAAACGACGGGGTTAGTTATAGTTGCCACGCACAGCCAAAACAACCACTGTAGGCAGTGTAGCCGATCATTTTCGTAACGAAAAGCATTATTTTAACGTAGGGTTTATTTCATTTTTTTGTGTATATTCATCCATTTCCAACCTGGAGCCACTCATAATTATGCAAGCGTCAATAAATGTTTCAGCTATCATTAACTTGTTCCTCACTTTCCCTTCAGAACACTTTTCCCAACGCGATATGGTTGACTTAGAAACATTATACAGATAATGAAACATGATAAATTTCAGCTCTTCATTACGTTCATTTTTTTTCAACATGCCAACGGCTGCATCCACAATCAATCCATCTGAATCGCAACAACAGGGTCTCGGCTTTTTCTCGTGAGACAATATTCCTTTGAAACCGCAAGCGACAGGTGACCAGTCAATATGACTCCCCTCCTGTGATGCCCAGCTTCCCCAGCGCTCCAATACTCTCTGAATATCACGCATAAAGTCGTCCCCGTTGAGTTACTACAAATTGTAGTATCACGATTAGTGTTGATATGTTTAATTTTTACGCATTGCATAACGACTGCATCAAGTCATTTTTATTGTACCTTTACCCTCCCCTATACCATTACTATCACGTTTTCCATAAATTCAAAATCCAGACACCTCTGAATTAGGATAGTAAACATCAATGATCCCATTACTAATAAAACAATATCAATTAAGATATTTAAGCCCAGCAATAATACCGAGACGATTGAAATTTAGACTCATAGAAAATAGCAGAATCTCTGATTTGGATTTTATTCTGTCTTTTGCCATATACTAACATCAAAATTAGTCAATAAATCTTAAACGCTTGCTATTCATTTTTCTGCCTACTGTACCAATTTTGCATTTGACAGATTATTTATTATATAAAAACCGTTTATACCCTAAATAATTCGAGTTGCAGGAAGGCGGCAAGGGAGCGAATCCCGATGAGCTTACATAAGTAAGTGATTCGGGTGAGCGAGTGCCGCCAACGCACATGCAACTTGAAGTATGACGGGTATATAATGCATGAGCACCATGGCTCAATATTCAATGGCAGTTTGGGCTTTCATTGCATTTTAAAAACAGTGAAAAAAAGCCCCGGCAACACGCCGGGGCTTGGTACTCGCAAGCAAACCCGAAGGGATGCTGCGCGGTAAAGGACTCGTTGGCGAATTGTCCCCGTCATCAGGGGACAGGGACTGTCTGGCACCCCGCATTCAGCACGCGCTTCATTTCAGCAACGATGTCGCCGTCGACGCAATAGTGGCTGAATTCGTCCAGATCGCTTTCCGCGTCTGAACACATCGAGACACCCACTTTGCGAAACCGCATCGCCGAAGGCAGCCAGTGTCCGGCTGAACTGTGCAATTCCTGAATACCGCTTCGCTGGAATTTATGCAGGTTGGTCAAACGCACGCCCGCTCCCGCCATAATGATTGGACCACGGCTTGCCCGAATTAGTTCACGCAATAATGTTAATCCGTTTTCAGCTTGCTGCTGCTGACCGGATGTCAACACGCGCGCCACGCCCAAATCGGTGAGCTGTTGCAACGCCATATGCGGATTGAGGCACAGATCGAAGGCACGATGAAATGTCACTGCCATCCCTTCACACAATGCCATCAACACTTTCATGCGCGGCAGATCGATATGCCCTTCTTCATCCAGCACACCAACCACTACGCCGGGAAAACCCATTTCTTTAATGCGCTGAATATCATACTGAATGGTGCGAAACTCACTGTCGCTGTAGCAGAAATCCCCACCGCGCGGACGTACAATAGGATGCACCGGTAGCCGCACCCTGCTCCTCGCCTCGGCCAGAACACCATAGCTTGGTGTCAGACCGCCTTCACGCTGGCCAGCACAGAGCTCAATCCTGTCTGCTCCCGCCAGTTCCGCCGTGAGTGCGCAATCAACGCTGTAACAGCATACTTCCAACTTTGACATTTAATCTCTCCCGCCTGCGTCACATTGCGCTGTGACCATTGCACCATCAACTAGCACGCTATAGCTTTAGGATAAATATGGCATCTGAATAAAAATGCAAAGGAGAGCCGAGTCACAGAGGCCAGGATTGCCCCAAGGCTATCCATGACGCGTCACACAAATTTTACCAAAAGCCGTCAACAAGGATCGGGGGCAGGGTTATTCCTGCTCGCTGGCGATGACTTCACGGATCGAATACGGATGAAACTTGATAGTGGTTGTCCCATCGCTCACGGCTAACGTGGGATTGGGCAAACGTTCTTTATCGCTGCCGGGTTGACTAAATTTTAGGGTAATGTGCGGTGAGGCCAGCGCGCTATCGGAAAGACAAGCCAGAGCGCGGGCATGCAAGGTCTCTGGATTGCCCGCTAACACTAATTCAATGTGCTCCCAACCTTCATTGGGATAAAAACGCTGACCAGGCCAAGGTAATTCAATACAATCAATATTCAACGGACCTAGGGTTATTTTTTCGTTAAGCGAAAAAAGACAAATAGGACGTCCGTTAATTTGATTTTCAGAAATTAATACCCCTAGCGTTAATAATGTTTCTTTCCACTGCGCCGCTGTCGTATTTTGGTTGCAGCGCAATGCAATATGATCGGCTTCGAATTGCGACAAATCTAATGACAGCGTCTCCGCTAACTGTAACAACGCACGCTCAAAACGGGCCAAATCGTGTTGAAGCGCAGGAGGAAGCATTCCAGACATTGCATTTCCTAATATTAATAATAATTAATCTTCAAATAGTAACGCCATGCACGCGTTTTGCATACCATTGCGACACACGTCAGGTGTAGCGCACTCTGGGTCATCGTCCACAGCACAAAATGCTTACGGGTTTATGAAACAGATGCTGTAACATTCTGAAACATAACGTGATAAAAATCACCTTATGCTATATCCCTTCATTGTTAATCACATCAGCGTGTTTGATAAGGATATCGAACGGCAGCGGAATTTATAAACACAGCACAGCAAATGGTCCACAATAACCTACTACGCCTAATTCATACGTAAATTATACTGATTTAGGGAATATTCCTAAAAGAAAAGATTAATCTTAAACCTCTTGACCTACATTGTCACACCTAACAAAAACAGGTAATTTGTTAACGTATCGCAATAGTACACAGAGAAATAATTATGATTTTAGCCATTTTATCGGTTCTGCTTATTGCCATTGCGGCATATGCAATTTTTAAACATTTTAAAACAAGGGAAAGTCAACGTATCGGAACCAACCATCGGGGAAGAAAGCGTTAACTATTTTTGCTAGCGCTGGTACTTTTTTTCTTCTTCTTTGCCTCCTTTTTCGACGCGTTACCCTCCTCTTCGTACTCTATCCCCCTTGCATTTTCTCAGGAAAATTCTCGCGGGGAAGGCTCGCCCTGCTGACGTTTCAGCCCAAATATGGTATAAGCGGGGGCTAAATTTTTATTAAAGGTATCCAGGTGAATATTCAGGCTCTTCTTTCGGAACAAGTCAGCCAGGCATTGGTTGCAGCGGGTGCGCCCAACGGCACAGACCCGCAGGTGCGCCAGTCCGCCAAGGCTCAGTTTGGTGATTACCAGGCCAATGGTGTCATGGCGGCAGCGAAAAAACTTGGGCTTGCTCCGCGACAACTGGCAGAGACGGTAGTTAAGCATCTGGCATTGGAAGGCATTGTCGCTAAAACAGAGATTGCCGGTCCGGGGTTTATCAACCTGTTTCTGGATCCGCAGTGGTTGGCACAACAAACCGAACGGGCTTTGAACGCACCCAAATTGGGTATCACACCTGTCACACAGCAAACCATCGTGGTTGACTATTCTGCGCCCAACGTTGCAAAAGAAATGCACGTCGGCCACCTGCGCTCCACCATTATTGGTGATGCTGCGGTACGCACGCTTGAATTTCTCGGACACAAGGTTATCCGCGCCAACCACGTGGGTGACTGGGGAACACAGTTCGGCATGTTGATCGCTCATCTGGAAGATGTGCAGAAAGACACCTCCGGCGAGTTGGTATTACCCGATCTGGAAGCCTTCTACCGTGAAGCGAAACTCCGTTACGATGAAGATGCCGCCTTTGCTGAACGCGCCCGCCATTACGTGGTGAAATTACAGGGCGGCGACGTTTATTTCCGCGAACTGTGGAGCAAGCTGGTTGATGTCACCATGACGCAGAACCAGCTCACCTACGATCGTCTGAATGTCACCCTGACCAAAAAAGATGTAATGGGTGAAAGTCTCTATAACGCAATGCTGCCGGAGATTGTTGCCGATCTTAAGGCAAAAGGTCTGGCCGTTGAAAGTGAAGGGGCAACGGTGGTTTTCCTTGATGAGTTTAAAAACAAGGAAGGCGAACCGATGGGCGTCATCGTGCAAAAGAAAGATGGCGGCTATCTCTATACCACCACTGACATTGCCTGCGCCAAGTACCGGTATGAGACGCTGGGCGCCAATCGCGTTCTCTACTACATTGATTCCCGCCAGCACCAACATTTGATGCAAGCATGGACTATCGTGCGCAAAGCGGGCTATGTACCCGAATCAGTATCACTGGAACATCATATGTTCGGCATGATGCTGGGCAAAGATGGCAAACCGTTTAAAACCCGCGCGGGCGGCACCATCAAGCTGGCAGATCTGTTAGACGAAGCCTATGAGCGTGCATTAACGCTGATCGCAGGTAAAAACCCCGATATGGACCAAGACGAGTTGCGTGAGTTGGCGCGCGTCGTCTCCATCGGAGCAGTGAAATACGCGGATCTATCCAAAAGTCGCACCACTGACTACGTGTTTGACTGGGATAACATGCTTGCGTTTGAAGGGAATACAGCTCCCTATATGCAATATGCCTACACGCGAGTTGCCTCGATTTTCAAACGCGCCAATCTTGATAAAGCCGCTCTGACACAGCCTGTCGTACTGAATGATGGGAAAGAAACGGCGCTGGCAACCCGCCTGATGCAGTTTGAAGAAACCATCACTACCGTGGCACGCGAAGGGACTCCGCATGTGATGTGTGCCTACTTATACGATCTTGCAGGCTTATTCTCCAGTTTCTACGAGCATTGCCCGATTCTGAATGCCGACAGTGATGCTGTGCGTCAAAGCCGTCTGAAACTGGCCCTGTTAACCGCAGAAACGCTGAAACAAGGGTTAGGCACTCTGGGTATTGAAACCGTCGATAAAATGTAATCAACGGCGTCTTGTCATAAAAACGGTGGCCTGAGCCACCGTTTTTTATGGGTTCTATCACATACCGCGACGCGCAAAATCGCGCGGACGAAAGCCCAGCAGCGCAAGCATCACAAAGTAGGTGCTCGCCCCAGCCACCACCACCAGCATCAGGCGCGAAATCCGCACGGTCATGCCGCCAATGTCCCAGGCAGGCATCCACGCTAACAACGCAATCAATACCGCCGACATAGCCAGCACGGCAATAACCAGTTTGGTCAGAAACGCGCCCCACCCCGGACGTGGTTGGAAAAGCTGCTGTTTGCGCAACTGCCAATAGAGCAGTCCGGCATTCAGGCAAGAGGCCAATCCAATGGAAAGTGCCAGCCCGGCATGCTGCAACGGACCGATAAAGATCAGGTTCATGACCTGCGTCAGCGCCAACGTCACCAACGCAATTTTCACCGGCGTTTTGATATCCTGTCGAGAATAGAACCCCGGAACCAACACTTTGACGACAATCAGTCCCATTAATCCGATGGCGTAGGCAATCAACGCCCGCTGAGTCATCAATGCATCCAGCGCACTAAACTTGCCATACTGGAACAGTGCAACAATCAACGGCTTCGACAAAATCCCCAATGCCACTGCACTTGGCAACGCCAACAGAAAGCAGAGACGCAGCCCCCAATCCATCAGGTGCGAATAGGCCTCCTGATCGCCGCTGGCGACGCTTTTCGCCAGAGAAGGCAGCAAAATCGTGCCTAAAGCGACGCCCAGCACACCGGACGGAAACTCCATCAGTCGGTCAGCGTAGTACATCCAGGAGACCGCTCCTTCACTGAGAAAAGAGGCAAATATCGTGTTAATGATCAACGAGATTTGGCTCACTGATACGCCCAGAATCGCTGGAGCCATCAGTTTCATCACTCGCCCGACGCCGGGGTGGCGCCATTTAAAGCGCGGCAAGACCAACATCCCTATCTTCTTGAGATGAGGCAGTTGGTAAACCAATTGCAGCACCCCGCCCAGCAGCACCGCCCAAGCCAGCGCTAATACCGGCGGATCGAAATAGGGTGTAGCGAACAAAGCAAAACCGATCATGCTGATATTGAGAAAGGTCGGCGCAAACGCCGGAACCGAGAAACGGTTCCATGTGTTTAATACCGACCCTACCATCGAGGTCAGCGATATCAGCAAAATATACGGGAAGGTGATGCGCAGCAGCGCCGATGTCAGTGCAAACCGATCGGGCGTGGCTGCAAAACCTGGCGCCGTTACCATGATAACCCAGGGTGCGGCGATCATCCCCGCTACGGTCACCAGCGCCAGGACCAGCGTCAACATGCCTGACACATAGGCAAGAAAGGTTCGCGTTGCTTCATCCCCTTGCTGGCTTTTGTATTCAGCCAATATCGGAACAAATGCCTGCGAGAAGGCCCCCTCTGCAAAAACACGGCGCAGCAAATTCGGCAGTTTAAAGGCGACGAAGAAGGCGTCTGTCGCCACGCCGGCACCAAATACCCGTGCGACAATGGCATCGCGGATAAAGCCCAAAATGCGCGATAGCATGGTCATTGAACTGACCGCAGCCAATGATTTTAATAAGTTCATCCGATTCAATTCTGTTGTGTCGAGAGTTACGGCGGAACGCAGCCCGCCGGGCGTGGCGACAGTCTACGCATCAGGGGCGGAATAGCCACCCTTGATGAGAGATCACTGAGAAATTCAGCATGATGTGAGCAGTGATTCAACCACTCGCTGCGCCAGAATCGCCTGTTCGCCTGATGTTTTGGGTTGAATATCTCTCTCCAGCGCGTCAACGAAATGGTGAACCGCCCCCACAAAACCGCGCTGTTCCAAAATATTTTGCCAGGACGGTGCTGGGGATCGCGTGATAATGCCACCGCATTCCTGCCAGCAGTCGCTGAGATTATCGACGTGGTGAATGGCGCCCTGTCCGATCATCTGGACCGATTCGCGCTGACTGCCCGTGCACCGATGCATGCTGGTGACAACCTGACAGGTTGGAGAACTAAACAGATGTTCAGCAAAAACAAGCTGTCCCGCTGTATTGTTGCGAACGACACCACCTTGCAACGTCGCGCCCTCACCCGCCAGCCACAATGCCGTGTCAACCACGTGCAGGTAATCATCCAACAGGGTGAAGCGCGCCGGTTGCGGACCCACGTTATCCGCCCGGTGTTTTTCCACCCGAACCGAATCCGGATGCAGTAACGCTGATTTCAGCGAGAGATAACCCGGGGCGAAGCGGCGGTTAAATCCGACCATCACGGTTTTTCCCTGCCGCTCGGCTAACGCTAACAGCGCTTCAGCCTGCGGCAGCGTTTCCGCCAACGGTTTATCGACATACACATGAATGCCAAGATGCAGTAACGTACTGATAACCTCGTAGTGGCTGGCGGTGCTGCTGTGTACCATCACGGCATCACATACGCTCGCCAGTGCCTCCAGTGACGAATAACCTGACAGGCGATATTGCTGGCAAAGCGTGCGCATTTTTTGCTGATCCGGTGAAAAAACACCGGCAAACGTCCAGTGTGTTTCCTGGCTCAGTACCGGCAGATAGGCCTTTTGCGCAATCGAACCAAGCCCAACCATGCCGATGCGGATCCGCCCTGCATCCGTTTTCGCTGTATTCATTGTGTCACCTTCAGTCAGAGGGCACTGCCCCCGGGCAATACTCAGGATCGCTGCGACAGCAAGTGCGCCAATTGCTGCTTCAATTCGTCCACATCCTGCTCCAACACACGCACACGCTGTGCGAGATCCGGCATGGCAGCGTCCATGGGTTCTTGCGCACTGTCAGTGGCAGTTACAACGGCGTTATCATCGCCAAACAGGTGCATAAAACGGTGCTCCCGCTTACCTGGCTCACGCGCCAAACGCACCACAAAGGGGCCATCCTCCCGCGTTTGTAGCAGTGTCAGCGTCTGCTCAACGTCATCGACATCCGCAAAGTCATGTAAGCGCGCCGCTCGAGTGCGCAATTCACCCGGCGTTTGCGCACCGCGCAGCAACAGCGTCGTAACCAACGCCACTTCTGCGGAGGAGAACTTCAGATCGCCGAACTCTGAGTTGCAAAATCGGTGCTCATACTTCATCACGCGATTACCAAAGCCACTGAGGGTTCTGACAACGTGCTTTTTAACCAACACATCGAGCGTTTGTTGAACCTCACTCTCACTGAGTTCCAATACCGGCTCGCGGTTGGTTTTCTGATTACAGGCTGTTACCACGCCATTCAACGACATGGGGTACGGTTCTGGCGTAGTGACCTGTTTTTCCAATAAACAACCCACTACACGCAACGCTTTGGCATCAAACTGATATTTCATTCTCTGGGCTCCTATCGCTGAGGCGTCCACTGTTCATTCGTCAAGGCAGTCAGTACGTGATCCTGCCAGGTGCCATCGATTAACAAGTATTTTTTAGCATAGCCTTCACGTTCAAAGCCCAATCGCGTCAGCAGATTACCGCTGCGCTGATTGTGCGGCATGTAGTTGGCCATGATACGGTGCATATGCTGTTGGCGCTGCATATAGCGCAGCGCAGGCTGTAATGCTTCATACATCATGCCCTGCCCCTGCCATTTCTCGCCGAGCGAATAGCCCAGATAGCACGCATGGAAGGAACCACGCAGGACGTTACTGAAATTGGCAACACCCCGCACCTCATTTTCATTCGGGTCGAGCAGCAAGAAGTAATAAGCAGCCCCTTGCTTATGCATGTCATTGATCACACTAAGCCGCGCTTGCCAGCCGGAAGGATAACAATGGCTGGCATCGCGCACCGGCTCCCAGGGTTTTAAAAAATCACGATTCTCCGCATAGTATTCCGCCAGACGCCAGGCATCACGTTCGTGGGCTAAACGCACGACCAGCCTGTCTGTAGTCATATATCCCCGTGCCGGGGTTGAACGATAGCCAAACATCTCTGCCTCGTTTTTGCGTTGTTCGATAAGAAAAATTTATCGCGATAATTTGCAGTACAGGTTTAACTGGGAAAAAACGTCTTCCCAACAGGGAACCACACCCCTAACCACAAAAAACGTCGATACTTCCTACTATAACCGCATCAATTCTCTGGCGTAAAACCTCCTGCGGTGACTTATTGCGCAATTACTACAATATTGCCGCTCTTTGGCTAAAAAAAAACCATTCAAACTGCCCCCACTGAAATTGAGGACGATAAAAAAATATTGTTCTGTAAAGACTATCCTGCCATTTGATTAGGGTACAAAATAGACGTGTTGTAACTCTTTCTTTTTTTCTCTTGTGGTGAAACATGCCTCTGATGTCACAAGCTCGGAGTCTCGGCAAATATTTCCTTTTATTAGATAATATGCTGGTGGTTCTGGGGTTTTTTGTAGTATTCCCGCTTATTTCCATACGCTTTGTTGACGACTTGGGTTGGGCGGCCTTGCTGGTGGGCATCGCTCTCGGATTACGTCAGTTTATTCAACAGGGATTAGGGGTTTTTGGCGGTGCCATTGCCGACAAGTTTGGTGCGAAACCGATGATCATCACCGGTATGTTGTTGCGTGCCGCCGGTTTTGTATTTATGGCTATCGCCACCGAACCTTGGCTGCTTTGGCTCTCCTGCGCGCTGTCTGGCCTTGGCGGCACACTGTTCGATCCTCCGCGCACCGCACTGGTGGTAAAGCTGGTTCGTCCACAGGAACGCGGGCGCTTTTACTCATTGCTGATGATGCAAGACAGTGCCGGGGCAGTTATCGGTGCGCTGATTGGCAGTTGGCTGCTGCAATATGACTTTACCGTTGTGTGCTGGGGCGGCGCTGTGCTGTTCGTGCTGGCGGCGGCCTTAAACGCCTGGCTGTTACCCGCCTATCGCATCTCGACCGTGCGTACGCCGATTTCAGAAGGCCTGCTGCGCGTCATTCGCGATCGACGCTTCCTGATTTATGTCCTGACGTTGACCGGCTACTACATGCTCGGCGTGCAAGTTCTGTTAATGCTCCCGATCATGGTCAATCAGATTGCGGGTACCCCTTCGGCAGTGAAATGGATGTATGCCATTGAAGCCACGCTATCGCTCAGTTTGCTCTATCCCATTGCACGCTGGAGTGAAAAACGCTTCCGTCTGGAACAGCGTCTGATGGCAGGGTTATTTATCATGACGCTCAGTCTGTTTCCCATCGGCATGACAACCACACTGCCGACGCTACTGATGCTTATCAGCCTGTTTTACATGGGATCAATTATCGCAGAGCCTGCCCGTGAAACATTAAGCGCGTCATTGGCTGATGCGCGTGCGCGCGGCAGTTACATGGGATTCAGCCGTCTGGGACTGGCACTGGGCGGCGCGCTGGGTTATAGCGGCGGCGGTTGGTTGTTTGATACCGGGCATCGGCTGCATATGCCCGAACTGCCGTGGTTTATGTTAGGCATTATCGGTTTACTCACCCTGGCGACCCTGTATTGGCAGTTCAATCTGCGCAAGATAGCGCCGGCGATGCTGGGAGAGCATTAAGGTTAACGCTGGCTGTCAATTTCTATGCTTTCAGCGCTATCTGATAGTTAACCTGGGGCTAATCAGGCAGTGTATCTCTGCGTCCGTTAGCCCCGCAGATTTTCTGCTATGCTCAGGGCACCCTTTCTATCGCTAAACCGCCATACTTTAGAAACACAGCACGTGCAGAGGAACATCAATGAAAAAATCAGGGATAGCCGCCATTGCCGCAGTGGCGCTGACGTTACTTGTTAGTGGCTGCGATCGGCTCACGCAATATTCGCTTAGCGAGCAAGATGTAAACCGTTATCTGCAAAAACACAATGATTTTAAAAAACAGATCGGCATTCCAGGCGTGGTTGATGCCACCATTGTGTTGAACGATCTCAGCAGCCAGATAGGGCGTGCCGAACCGGGCAAGGTCACGCTGTCTGGTCATGCCAAGGTGGATATCAGTTCGCTACTGGGTGCCCAGTCAGCGGATGCCGTGCTCACGCTGAAAGCACAACCGGTGTTTGATAAAGCGAACAGCGCCATTTACCTCAAAGAGATGGAGCTGGTGGATTATCAGGTGACGCCGGAGAAGATGGATACCGTGTTCAAAACGCTGACGCCCTATTTAAATCAGGCATTGAAGAACTATTTTGACCAGAAACCAGCCTATGTGCTGAGTGATGAAAATAGTAAAACCGAAGCCTTAGCCAAAAAACTGGCAAAAGGCATTGAGGTAAAACCCGGTCAAATTGCCATTCAGTTGACTTATTGAACTTTTATACCCTAAATAATTCTAGTTGCAGGACAAAACGTTAACGTTTTGAACAGCGCTTGCGCTGGCCCTTTAGAACGAGGCTCATTTATGAGTCTCGTAACGCGGCAAGTGAGTGAATCCCGATGAGCTTACACAAGTAAGTGATTCGGGTGACAAATCTGCCGGGAGCTGATTTGAACGCCGTGTGCGGCGGCCTCGTAAGAGGAGAGGCCCAGCGCGATATGATGGGTCTATCAGGGCGGGTTCACCGCCCTGATAGACCGATTCACGCGTCTGGACTCTCCTGCACGTCCTCACCGTCCTCCTCTTCAACCAAGTCTTCTCGTAATGCCTCCAGCGCCTCGCGTGTTAGCAGTGCCAGCGTGCGATAAAATGCCGTGGTGGCGTGACTTTCGACTTTGCCAAGAAACCGATCGCTCCACGGCAGCAGAAACTCGTCAAACAGGGCCAACTGCGCGGCATTTTCATCTTCGCCAGCCTGATCTTCAAGCCATGAAGCGGCCAGCAACAACGCGCCAAAATGGTCAACGGCGCCCTCTTTGAGCGGCATGCCGCGCTGTTGAAGAAAAACGCGAACAGCGTCTTCTGTCTCATTCTCGACGTAGGAAGAGCGCCAGGGGGAAACTGCACCGCCTTGTTCAATAAACAGCGCGTGGTAATCGGCAGTTATTGCTTTGATATCAACGCCCTGCTGCATGCGCTCCAACAAAGCATCCTGATTAAGCGGCCAATTCGGCTTAAGTTTACCCTGCTCAATCATCGTCAATAACGGGGTCACCACGGTGTCGTCAGGAGCCCGATTAAACAGCGTACCGAGCAGCCGGCATACCAGTGAGAATTCGTTCATGTCATACCTGTTGTTATTATGGTGATTAAGTGACAACGTCACTAATAAATTACAAAGCCGCCAGTTCTGCTATCGCAGGGCGGCCACGTTGTTCCAGAAAATCTAAAACGCGTCGAGGACTCACATTGAGTATACGCTCTTGCGGAAAATCAATTTCCTGCACAATACGTTCGCAGTGGGTAAAATCGCCCAACGTAAATGCAATATGGGAATCAGAGCCAAGCGCCAGCCTTCCGCCTGCCTCGCGAACCGCCTCAGCAATAGCGCGACAGTTGGGTCCACTGCCTTTGCGTGAATGCATAAACGACGAGTTATTCAATTCAAGCGCGACGTCATAATGCGCTGCGGCTTGCGCCACGGCGGCAATATCAATCGGATATTTGGGATTGCCGGGATGGCTGATGATATGCACATTGCCACTGGCCATGGTGGCAATCAGCGCCTCGGTGTGCGTCACAAGATCCTGCGGTGGCAGTACGGGTTCATGAAAACCGGCAATGACCAGGTCCATTTGCTCCAGCATGATCCCGGTACAGTCGATATCCCCCTGACGGTTTTTGATATTGGATTCAATACCACGCAGGATGCCGACACCATCCACCAACCGCGGCCACACGCGCATATTCATAAAGTGCCAATAGTGTGGTGCATCAGCCATGTCAGGACCATGATCGGTAATGGCAAACAGGCGGATGTTCTTGCGTTTAGCCTCTGCGATATAGTCATGCAGGGTGCTGTAGGCGTGAGTACTGGCGACGGTATGCATATGTAAATCGACGGGATACATGGTCTCTCCTGGCTAGGTATTTCACCGTCAGCATACCATTTCTCGCCGGCACTGGCAGCCTGCGCCGCAGCTATAACGAAAATTTAACACATGCATCGCACCCTATTTAAACTAAAATAGGTCAGTAAATCAGCAAATTGCATTAAGTTTGGCTAAACGCGCATTTTGTCGCACAAACTCATTGACGCTGCCGGGCAATTTACCTACATTAGCGCCCGTCACCACAGCATGCTGATGGCTGACAATCCGGTGAGGTGTCTGAGTGGCTGAAGGAGCACGCCTGGAAAGTGTGTATACGTGAAAACGTATCGAGTGTTCGAACCCCTCTCTCACCGCCAAATTTAATGTAAAAAACCCCATGAATTTAATGGGGTTTTTTCATTTCAAAAGAAGCGAAAGGCCCGTGTCACGATGCGCTGTCACTTGTGTGCCGAACTGCCTGCTGAAAAACCGAAACAGGAACCACTGCACCTGCATTCCGTTTCCTCAATCCCATATGGTCAGCCCGATGATGTGTCATCAGCGCCCGCCTGCAACTATATTCATGGTGATAACACATTGGTATAGTTGAAAAAATCATGAATCAACGCCTAAATGACTGTGATAATATCGATTACTCGTTTCACTCATTCAACCGGATGCAGGTATCGTCGATTGAGCTGTGATGCTAGCCAAGCACACTCTGTGCAATGTATGGTGCCCTAAGCGACTAGCCCGGTGGTAGCCCAAAGGAATGGCGTGTAGAAAGCGTGGATTGCAATACCGCAGACTGGGGCGGTGAGCCAGTGGGCGGTAGCTTAACCTCAAGGTCGGGGTATGGGCTGCGTACCCCATTAGCGCCCTATTGGGTTCCAGGTTGACAACCTCTAACCCCACAAAAACCATAGCAACTGCTTATTGTTGTCTAACAAAACCTTGAAACAGGACGGCACTATTTGTCGCTCTTTAAGTAAGAGTTCGCTTTCTTTTTATCAGAGGGGAAAATGGAACAAAAATTCACTTACGATATGTTTCTGTCAGATGTTAAAAGTAATCAAAAACAGATCCTTGATGAAGGTATTGTGAAGGTAAAAGGTGCTAAGATATATAATTATATTAAGGATGATGTATCGATTAATTCCAGTTCAAGACCAACAGCTTCTGATCAATACACCATTGCAATTAATAGTGGGGTACTGCTTGCTATATTTGACTATTCCAATGATGTGATTAGACCTTTTTACAAATTATATCATTCGCAGTTGAATGTAACGGAAGAACTTTTTGTTCGCTTTGTCTGTGGGGTTATGGCAGATTTCATTTTTTGGCATGAGCTGAGTCATATCATAAGAGGCCATTTTGATTATTTAGGCATTTATCAATCAGAAAAACCATTGAGTTTCAACCTAAGTAAACTTGGTGAGTCTAGGGTTGCGGAGTTAGATGCTGACATATATGGAGCAAGCCTTCTTTTCTTGAGAGTTCTAAACGTCATAAATTCTGGTTCAATAAGACCTGAAGATGCGCTGTGCAGTTACACTGTAGGGTTAAGATCTATATTCGAGATACTGCACAATGATAATGAATTAGAAGATTTAACCCATCATGAAGCAGAACACCCTCATTCTCAAGCACGCGCGTTTAATGCATTCAGTTTTGGTGTCACTTCTCCTGATGCCATCCGTTATAGTCAAGACAAAATGCCTTACTATCAGGCTTGTGCTGAACAATATTTTTTAGATTTTGAACGCCTGGCTTTAGGTAACAAGTTCAATATTGAAGCGGTTTCAGATATCATGCCTATCGATGTTTCTCAATGGTTGTCGGAAAAAGAGAAACTCGATACGTTAAGCCGCATAAGCGATGAAACCAGAACGTTTGCAGAACGTCTGAAAAGTAACGTTAGGTATATTAAAAATTGGCTCAGGCGAGTCAGAAGTTAACAGAGTATTAAGCGTGATTTCGAAAGGGTAAGTCTCTGCCTCGTCGTCAGATAAAAACAAAACGCACCTGAGAAATTAGGGGCGTTTTGTTTGCAATACAACTAGTTTTGCGTGCTCGGATTGATAAATTGCAAAATAGCTTTTTGCGTAGATCGCGAATGCAGTGCAGAAAATAAATTCACTGCCGTAGCCGCGCTTGAGTAATATTTTTTTATCAATCCGGGTATTCTTTCTCTCGCCTCATTGTTGATGCGAAGTTGAAAATCGGCCTGATTAAATTGATGACCCTGTTGCTCTGCTTTTCGTTTCTCACTCATGTATTTACAGTAAATCGTGTGTGGAGACATTCCGTTTGGAATATCGATGCCTGCACGACTGAGCATCATTATTGCGGAGGATAAGTTCTTCACAAAACGCGCCGTTCTCTTGACCGTTCTTATTTTCGTTCTAAAAATTGCTGTTGATTCTTCGATATGCGACACCGCCGTTTCTTTCTGCAAACGTTGACTGATTATGGTTTGCGGTGCAACACGCTGTAGATCCTGCGCAAAGCGGGAAACTGAGGCGGAACGGTTGCTGTTCGATTGACAGTGAGATGCGGCATCACCACAGCTGATAGCCCGAAGATGCATGGAGTAACAGCGGGTTGTTGCCACAGGTTTTCTTGTCGTTGTCGTTGTCGTTGATGGTGCCGGTGCAAAAAAACCTGAACGTTCAACCACACTGCGCCCATACAGATTCAGCGATGAATTATTTATTTTATTTAAAGACGTCACCATGGTGGGAAACGAAATTGAATGGCAGTTATTAACTGCTGTCGATACAAGCGAGTTTTCCTGCAAGCGAGTATACTGTAACGGTAGTGAATTCATATAATATCCTTTTGATGAAAATCAAAAAAATATCAGCAACACATCAATTTACTCTTCTATTTTTCAATCCGAAGGCTATTTATTGCATTCCGTTACACACTGTTCAATTTAATTATATCAATGTCATACTTCATTGAAGCCGCGTTAAAAAAAGAAGATAGAATGCGCTTGCTTTAAAACAAAAACCTCCGCAAATGTGCGGAGGTCATTTAGAACAAATCAATGAGACCGATGCAATAGACACCGGTACAAAAGGAGACTACGCGGTAACCGCCCTGTCCTCCATCGCTTGCCGCCAGCCTCCCAACCATTCAGATCGGGCATTAATAGATTGATAAGGACAAAGTTCCTTCGACTTTCCGGAAAGTCCTGCTTGATAGCCGCGTGATTGCGCCCGTTCCAAACGATCTCGTTTCTGTCTCTTCATGCCTCATTTCCCTCATTGTTCATCTGGTGGAAAGAAAACAGTGACTGCTTTTCGAGCACCCACAAGGTATCAATAGCGATTCTGGGCACGAAGGTCAAGGCTAAAAATTCACTATCCTGTCACATTAATGCTATAAGCTTCGCAGCGAACGTTGTCTCCTGTATGCAGAATGATTGATCTACGGGAAGCTTTTGCTCGGGTGTTTACCCCATAGAAAAAAAAGCGTGCGAGAGTCACCTGCTACGATCCTATAAAATCGGAATATTCTTACAAGTCCGTGACCTCACGCCAACAGCGAACAGCATCGGTTTCATTTAGTGGCGTCAATAATTGAGGCTGCCCACAGGCCGCGCTTGCATAAGGGCAACGTTCCCGAAAAAAACAGCCCTGCGGTAAGCGTCGATTGCTGGGCAATTCGCCGGTTTTCATCTCCTCGCCAGCCGGTTGTAACAGCGGCCTATCAAGCCGTGGAACCGAATCCAGCAACAAACGGGTATAGGGATGGCGCGGCTGGTTCAGGACACGGTGTGCCGTGCCTAATTCAACGATTTGCCCTAAATACATCACAGCTACACGATCGCTCATGTGACGAATAACAGAAATATTATGCGAAATCAGCACGTAGGTGAGCTTACGCTGTCGCTGTAACATCACCAGTAAATTCAAAATCTGCGCCTGAACAGAGATATCCAACGCGGAGGTGGGTTCGTCCAATAAAATGATATCGGGCTGTGCAGAAAGCGCACGCGCAATGGCGATGCGCTGACGCTGACCGCCGGAAAACGCATGGGGCAAACGGTCGAGATATTCATGACGAATGCCGACCAATGTCGCCAACTCGCCTGCCAGCGCTCTGCGTTCCGTTTCGGTACCGTGCCCCTGCAACCAGACCGGCTCGGTAATAGTGCGCCACACGGGCAGCCGAGGATCGAGCGATGACAGCGGGTCCTGAAACACCATTTGCATCCCGTTTGCCAGCCAGGAGCCCGGTGAACGTGCCCGCACGCACTCGCCTTGCGACGGCGTTAACATCCCCATCAATACCTGTGACAAGGTGCTTTTCCCGCAGCCGGACTCACCGACCACGCCTAACGTTTCGCCATCGCGGATCGAGGCCGTTAAGCGCATGGACGTGTTCAACCACCTTGCCACGCCAGTTACGCTTTGCCGGGAAGCGAACGTGTACATCACGCAGCGTCAATAAGGCGTCATTCATTTTCCACCTCCCTCTGAGGATTCCAGCAGGCAACCTGTTGAGAGGACGTTGCCAGCGTATGCAGTTCAGGACGTTGATAGCAGCGTTCCGTCGCTGCCGTACAGCGTGGCCGAAACGCACAGCCTTCAGGCAACTGCGACAAATTGGGTACCGTGCCGGGGATAGCTGGCAGCACAGCGCGCGGTATGGCATCATCCGGTGCGCAGCGTAACAACCCTTGCGAGTAGGGATGGGCGGGACCTTGGATCACGGCCTGTGTGGATCCACTCTCAATAACCGTTCCGGCATACATGACGTACAGCCGATCGCACAGTTGTGATACAACCGCCATATCGTGACTGATAAACAATACTGCCGTTCCGCGTTCCTGCGCCTTTTGTTTTAACAGGCGCAACACCTGACGCTGCACCGTAACATCCAGCGCGGTTGTGGGCTCATCGGCAATGATCAGTTCAGGATCACAGGAAAAGGCCAGCGCAATCATTACGCGCTGCCGCATCCCGCCGGAGAGCTCAAACGGATAACGCTTCATCACCTGTTCCGCATCAGAAATTTGCATTTCTGAGAGCAATACCCGCGCATGGGCGTGTGCATCACGTTTATTCAACGGTTGGTGCTGTTGGATAACTTCGCGCATCAAATCACCGACGCGGCGCGTTGGGTTCAGTGCCGTCATCGGTTCCTGAAAGATCATGGCCACTTTGGTGCCGCGCATCTGGCGTAGGGTGCGCTCCGAGGCATTGAGCATATCCTGTCCCAACAGGGTAACGCTGCCGCTGTTGATGTTATAGCTCCCCGGTCGTAGCAGCCGCATCACCAGCATCGAGGTGACTGACTTACCGGAACCGGATTCTCCGACAACGCCAACAATTTCACCGCGCTTTACGCTCAACGAGACCTGGTTAAGCGCATGAACTTCTCCGTGATAAATCGGAAAACTGAGCGCCAGATTATCAATCGTCAACAGGATATCGTCCATCAGTGCCCTCCTGAGGTTTTCGGATCCAACAGGTCACGCACGCCGTCACCGAACAGATTGAAGCCGACCGCCGTGATCAAAATCGCCATACCGGGAAACGCACAATACCACCACTGATCGAGCACGTAGCTGCGCCCATTGGCGACCATCGCGCCCCACTCCGCCGTCGGTTGCTGTGCACCCAATCCGATAAAACCGAGCGTGGCTGCCATTAAAATCGCGGCCCCAATGTCCAGCGACGCTTGCACCACCAGCGGTGGCAGCGCGTTGCGCAGAATATGCCAGGTAATCAGGTGCCAGCGGTTAGCGCCGAAGGTTTTCGCGGCTTGTACATAGGCAAACTGACGCACCACCAGCGTTTGCCCACGTGCCAGCCGGACATAAAACGGAATGCGCACAATGGCAATCGCCAGCATGGCGTTGAACAAACTCGGACCTAAAGCCGCTGCCAGCGCCATGGTGAGCACCAAGGAGGGGATGGACAGCATAATGTCCATAATCCGCATGATCATCGCATCGCCAAAGCCGCCTAACACGCCGGAAAAACAACCAAGCAGCGAGCCGATAACGGCCGCAATGGCCACAACGGCCAGCCCGGCAGCAACAGATTGCTGGCTTCCCATCACCACCCGGCTGAACAGGTCGCGCCCCACTTCATCGGTGCCAAACCAATGGGTCGATGACGGCGGCTGCAAGCGGGCAGAAAAATCGATAGCGTTAGGATCGTAAGGTGCAAGCCAGGGGGCAAATACCATCATCAGCACAATCACCACGATAATCGCGCCCCCCAATAACGTTAGCGGGCTACGCTTGACCAGCCACCACTGTTTTTGCCAATAGGCAATACGCGGGGACGGTGTGCGCCGTGCGGCAGTTTGTTGTTGCGTTACATGCATCACGCCTCTCCTCGTCCAATTCGCGGATCCAGCCACAGATAAAGCAGATCCACCACCAGGTTAACGCCGACATAAGCCATGGACACCACCACGGCAAAGCCCATCACCGCGGGAAAGTCCAGCGCCTGAATCGATGCCACAACGTAAGCGCCCATACCCGGCCAGGAGAACACCGTTTCCGTTAATACCGCGCCATACAGCAGATCGCCCAGCGCGAGCCCCAACACCGTCACTGACGGGATCAACGCATTGGGCAGCGCGTGACACACCACAATGCGCCACGGGGTTAAGCCACTGGCCCGCTCGGTGCGGATGTAATCCTCACTCAATTGCTCCAACATGGCGGATCGAATCTGACGCGCCACGATACCGAGATGAACAAACGAGAGCGTGAGCGACGGCAATATCAGGTGTTGTAAAGCGTTCAAGAAGGCTTCATGGTCACCCGCCAACAGGCTATCGATAAGATAAAATCCAGTAATATGCGCGGGCGGATCCAGCCAGTCATCCAACCGGCCACCGCCGGGCAGCAGATCGAGATGCCCGTAAAACAACACAATAACGCCCAAGCCAAGCCAAAAAGCGGGCGTGGATATCCCACCGATCGCCAGTAATCGCACACCATGATCCAACCAGCGATCGCGATATACCGCCGAAAGCACGCCAAGGGGAATGCCGGCCGCCAGCGCCAGCAACAGAGAGCAAAACGCCAGTTCGAGCGTGGCAGGGAAAACAGTCCGAATATCATCCAGCACTGGACGCCCGGTACGAATCGAGGTGCCTAAATCACCGGAAAAAAGGGACGTAACATAGCGCCAAAACTGCACATAGAGCGGCTGATCCAATCCAAGCTGCTGGCGAATATGGCGTACGATATCATCACTGGCGCGATCGCCTGCCAACAAGCGCGCAGGATCGCCGGGAATCAGGTGTGAGATAATGAAGGTGATGACGCAAACCCCCATCACCACCAGTATCAATCCCCAGCAGCGTTGCCGCAAAATACTCCAGAACGTCATAGTGTTACTCCACGCGATGCGGCACCAAGCCGGGTTGTCGCATCGGGCTGATTTCGTGCGGCGATCCCCAAAGCCTCGCCGCCTGCTGCGCCAGGAAACTTATTTCGACATCGTGCCTATGTTGAACACCTGTTCCAGGATCGGGTTAAACACAAAGCCTTTTACCGCATCGTTCATCGCCACCTGATAGTTTTTCTGGAACAGATAAACGTAGGCGGCTTCATCAATCACAATGCGCTGCGCCTGCTGGTAATCCTCGGTGCGCACAGCCTGATCGGTGGTGGCCATCGCTTTTTTCAGCACCCCATCAACCGCCGGGTTTTCATAGTAGGAACGATTGCCCGGTAACCCTTTTTTGTTGGATTCAAACCAGTAATTCATAAACATATACGGGTCGGCGAAATCCGGGCTCCAGTTGCCGATGGCGATGTCAAAGTCACCCTTGCCAACCCGTTCGCGCATGGTGGCGTTTGCCAGTTTTTCCAGACTGACATTGACCCCCAACGATTTCAGCGTTGCCTGCGTTGAGATAGCAATGGGTTCCCAGGAGGGATCGTTATCTGAATAAAGGAAGGTCAATTGCTGCGGCTTTTGCGCAACCTTGCTCATTGCCGCCTGTGCCTTGGCGTTATCCAGACTGTACTGCATGGCATCTTTGTCATAGCCCCACATGCCTTCCGGGATCGGACCTCGCATCTGCTTGCCGTTCCCGCCCAAAATCCCCTTCACCATGCCATGATAGTCCGTGGCCCAGGAGACAGCACGACGCAAATCAACCTGACTCAATGGCCCTTTGCCATTGTTAAGATAAAGATAGGTCACGCGCAGCGACGGGTGTTCCTGTACCGACACACTGTTTTTTGCCTTCAGCGTGGCAAGCTGATCGACCGGTAGCGACTCCGCAATATCAATATCGCCGCGCTCAAGTTGCAGGCGGCGTGTGGCACTCTCACCAATAATTTTGACCGAAACGCGTTTAAACGCGGGCGTACTGCCGCTGTAGTGAGGGTTTGGCACCAGCACCACCTGCTGGCCTTTCTGCCAACGCTGTACCTGATAAGGCCCGGAACCGGCGGTATTCTCCGCTAACCAGCCCTTACCTTCATCGTCACTGTGTTTGCTCAATACCGCGGGATTAATGATAGAGGCACCGTCATTGGCCAAGGTATACAGGAACGGCGCAAAGGGTGCGCTCAGAGTAAAACGCACGGTATGCGCATCCACCGCATCAACCTTCAAATCGCTGGGATAGGCTTCGGCGGGTCCCTGGCCGATCTTCAGCAGACGTTCAAACGATAATTTGACCGCCTCGGCGCTGACAACGCTGCCATCGGCAAATTTTGCCTTGGGATCGAGCTTGAAAGTCCAGGTTTTTTGGTCTGGAGACGCTTCCCAACTCAGGGCTAAATCCCCGGTCACATCAGTAGCGCCTTTGCCGTTTTCCGTTTTGTACTGTACCAGCCGTTGATAACAGGGATAGGTGATGGTCCAGTCGTTATTATCGATAGTGACCGCAGGATCTAACGTTTGTGGATCGGCGGCTTTGCCGATCACCAGCATATCTTTCGGCACCGCAGCCCAGGCAGGCAATACGGCAGCCATTGCGGTAGCTAACAGCAGAGGTCGTAACAATGCAGTGTGGTGCGTCTTCATGATTCAGCTCCTGGTGATAGTCAAACGGTTCGCGCAGCGCGCATCAATCAAACAGCCGTCCTACGGTTGGGCAAGGTGCAACCAAACCGATCGGGCAACAGCGGGTAACGATCAGCATTCGGCAATTCAAAATGCCACCATTCCGTTTCAATCCCGACGAAGCCACCCGCTGCCATCACGGCATAGAGTTGCAGTCGGTTACGTTGCACGGCGACGGGCAACGCCGCACACCACGCATAGGATTTTTCATTCATCTCATCGAACCCGGTGCCCATATCCAGCGCCTTACCCTGTTCATCCAACAGCGTGACATCCACCGCCACGCCGCGGCTGTGGTGCGACCCCACCGCCAATGAGGCGACAAAGCGCGGATCGGGACAGGCATCCCACAAGCGTATTTGCGCCGCATGGGGACGATAGGCGTCGTAAAGTTGCAGCCGATAACAGCTTTGTTCGGCAACGACGACACTGCGCGCCAATCCCTGCGCCGCATCAGGGTGCAACAAACAAAGCGCTTGGGCATAAATGGGATGACCGGTCAGGTTATCCACCGTGGCATATTTCATATCGATAATCAGTTGGGGGAGCGTTTGCGCCAGATCCACCAGGTCGATAACATCCGTCATGTGTTGTCCTGTTTACTGTTCAAATTGGCCAAATTCCGTTTGCAAGGCGCGGTTAAGCGCCAGCCTCGCCGACAGTTTGTCACCCAACTGCTCCACCACTGCGGAGAGCAGTAGGTTAAACAAGCAGGTGATCGGTGCCAGCGAATCCCAGAAATGCCCGGTATCGGTTTTGACTTGCAGCAAATCCATCGGGTAATCACGCGCCCAGGGGCACCAGAGATCGGTAATCAGCGCCAACGGGATCTGCCGGTCATTCGCGGCACGGCAATACTGTCGGGCCACGGTGGAATAAGCACGCGTGTCGGTCACCACCACATAAGGACGTCGGTATTCGGAGTTGAGCGACTCCACCCAGGTACCAGACAAGCCATCGACATAGCTCACACGCGGGCGCAAATACTCCAGATGACTAAAAAACGCGTTGGCAATGCCGCGCGTAGATTGGATGCCGAGAATAAACACCGCTTCTGCTTCAGCAAGTTGCTGACTGATGCGCGCGAACGCCTCCGTTTGCGCCAGACGATAGACGTCCTGAATGGCATCAACCTCCAGACGCAGAGAGGGGCTGAGACGATCCGAGAGGGTACGCTGCTGCTGCCAGGCATCCAGCCGGTCGGTAACACCCCAAGGGCGGTAAGGAGCCAGCGCATCGGCGCGCAGGCTCGCTTTGACATCTTCCAAATTGCGGTAGCCCAGCTTGCGCAGATAGCGTCCCACGGTAATTCCCGTCGTGCCGGTATAACCGGCGATGCTATCCGCCGATTCAAACGGTATCTGTGCCAGATTATTCAGCAACCAGCCGGCAATACGCTTACCGCTCGGCGTCTGCTGACTGAACGACGCTTCGATACGTGCGATAAGATCAATGCGCACATTGGCGTCAGCGTTAGCGGGATAGGCGTCATCTTGCTGCATGTTAGTGCCCTGTCATTCGCAGTCATAATGTTATGCGATTAACATTGCAGTATCTGTGCCAAAAAATAACTGATTGATATTTAACAATAAGAAGATGGTGAGGGATTTTTATGAACGGTGCAGTGCGCCATCATGGCGCACTGCACGCTGGCAAATGCATAAAAACAGTGCCTGGTGATAAGTGATAAGTCTTTAAATTACATAACGTTAGATAAGTGTTTCCTATCGCTGCCAACTACTCACTGCGTTGAATTTGCGCGGCAATGGATTGCGCAACCTGCTGCCAACCTTGTGCCAGCGTTGTCACTAACGCGTCATAGCCATCATCTTTGAGCCGCAATACCAGATTAAACGGTTGACGCAACAGTCGATCGCCGCGCTGCAAGGTCCACTCCCCTTGCACCACCGCTTTTCCATCGTAGCGGCCATGGAAGGCTTTCACGGTAACAGCCAGCTCTGAAGGAGCAGCCCCTAAGGGCTGCGAACTGACCGTCCAGCCCGGCAACCCCGTATTCAGGCTACTTTGCAGCGTCTGTTGCAGCTGTTGCTCCAACGGGCTGGCCCACAGGTTATTGCTGGCAATGACATAACGCACATCATTGGTCTGATAAACCAGACCCGAGGTACTGAGATAATCCGCCAGTGAAACGTGGGAGAGCCACAGCGTGCGGGCTGCGGTCAGATCCGTTTTTCCCGCTGCCGCTACGGACGGCTGCGGCAGTTGATAATAGGTTTTTGGCGCCGTACTGCTGCATGCACTCAACACCAACACCATTGCCACCAGCCATCCTTTACTCATGGTTTCGCCCTCTTCGGTTGCGGATCTTCACTATTGGGTGCCTGGAAGATCAGTGCATTGCTTTTGTCATTCAGCGTACGCAAGACAGGCTGCAATTCTCTTAACACTTGATCAAGGCGCTGCATGTTCGCCACCAATCGGTTATAGGCGGGCGAGCCCGGCTGCATACCTTGCATACTGCGGTTCAGCTCTTGCAGCGTTTGCTGCATGTCCTGCGGCAATGCCTGCATCGCTTTGCTGGACGTTATCTGGTTTAACGAAGTGAGCGTTTTTTTCAGCTCACGCAGCGTTGACTGACTTTCTGCCAGCGTCTTGGTCGCTTCGCTCACCATTGGCGTTAACGGCAGGTCGTTGACCTTATCCAGTACCGCCATCAGTTTTTGCTGGATTTGCGACAGACCACCGCCCATGGTCGGCAGCACCGGATAGCCATCCACCACGCGCAACGGCCCGGTACTGTTACCACGCGCTTTCGGGTAAAAGTCGAGATCGATAAACAAGGCGCCGGTCAGCAGATTGGCCGTTTTCAATGAGGCACGCAGCCCCATGGCTTGTGCGTCTGCGAGCTGTTTCTGGTAATCAAATTGCTTGCCGATGATCTTTTCAAAACGCGCAGGTTCAACGCGGATCAGCACCGGAATGCGATAATCCATGTCCATATCCTGCTTGAAATTGGTCGTTACCAACGGCGCTTGTGCCACCGTCCCCAGACGAATGCCACGGAATTCCACCGGTGCGCCCACCTGCAACCCGCGGATGGATTCATCGAAGAACATCACGTATTCCTTGTACTCGGTGTATAGCGAATCCTGAATGCTGCGCTCATTATCAAACAGTTGATATTGCGAGCGATCCTGCACACGCTCTCCCAGATCCCAACCCGCCGGCACGTCAAAACTGACGCCACCGCTGAACAAGGTGGTCAGCGAGCCCATTTCCACCCGCATTCCCTGCGCCGACATATCCAGCGTAACGCCGCTGTCTTTCCAGAAACGGACATTACTGGTCACCAGACTGTCGTAAGGGGCGGTAATAAACAGTTGATAGCGCATTTGGCGCGCCTTGGTATCGAACTCGCTGGTTTCAACTGAACCGACGCGATAACCACGAAACAGCACCGGATCGCCCGCGTTCAGTTGGCCCGAACGCTCGCTGTCGAGCAAAATACGGATCCCTTTGGCGTGCGGAGGTGCCAGCGGCGGTGAATCCAGCAAGGCAAATTCACTGCGTGATTCACCGCTCACTCCCGGCTGAAGTTCAATGAACGCCCCGGACAACAGCGTGCCTAACCCAGAGACTCCTTCGCGGCCAATCTGCGGCTTCACCACCCAGAACACAGAATCATGGCGCAGTAACTTGCCCATACCTGAGTGCAAACGAGCCACAATCTCCACCTGGCGCAGGTCTTCACTCAGTACCACGCTCTCCACCACGCCGACATCCACACTGCGGCTTTTGATGGTGGTTTTACCGGCCACAATCCCTTCGGCACTTTGCGTCGTTAGCGTGATCTGCGGCCCCAGATGGCTGAAATTGTAAAATAAAATCCAGGCTCCAATCAGCACCGTCACAATGGGCACAATCCACACGGGCGACCAGCGTTTAATCGCTTCTACGTTCGCGACAGAGTAATTATTTTTCGCCAATGGCTGATCCCTCTTGATCATTATCACGCTGGCGATCCCACAACAAACGGGGATCAAACGTCATGGCGGCAAACATGGTCAAAATGACCACCAACGCGAACAACACCGCGCCGATTGCCGGATAAACACTCATTAACTGGCCGATGCGCACCATGGCAGACAGTACCGCAATGACGAATACATCGATCATTGACCAGCGACCGACAAATTCCACCATTTCATACACCACGTGCAAACGCTCATTGTCCTGACGCCCGTTGCCCGCCGCACTCCAGCACAACCACGCCAGCGCCAACATTTTCAGCGACGGCACCATAATGCTGGCAATAAAGATAACCAGCGCCACCGGATAAGACCCCATCCCCCACAGCAGAATAACCCCCGACATAATGGTGGACGTTTCGCTACTCCCCAACGCCTCGGTTATCATGATAGGCAGCAGGTTAGACGGAATATAGAGCAATACCGAGGTCAATAGCAGCGCCAGCGTCCATTGCAGGCTGTTTTTACGTCGTGCATGGCCGTGGCGATGACACCGTGGGCATTCCCACCGTTCGGCGGGCAATATTGCCGTACAGCAGGAGCAAGACCGCAATCCTTGCGCCAAACCCGATCGCCCAGCCTCCGGAGCAAAGAACAGTTGCGGCGCAGGGGCTACATCATTCCACACGCTGCGCCGATCCAGACTTTGATAAGCCAGCAGTTGCAGCAGACAAAACAATACGTAGGGAACAAAACCGGTACCGACGCCAATGTCACCATAAGACATCAGCTTCACGAAACTCACCAGCACGCCAGCAAGAAAGATTTCGGCCATTCCCCAGCTTTTTAACCAGAAGAGCCAGGTAGCCATCAGTCGTTTGATCCGTGATGGCATTGCGGAGTGCAGCGACAGCAGGATAACCATCACCATGGAGAACGCCGGGATCACCTGAACAAATAGCATAAACAGGAAGGCGACGCTGGCGTAATTATCGGACACCATCACCTGCGGGATCTCGAACAAGGATATCTCACTGGTAATGCCCGCTACGCGCATATAAACAAACGGAAAGGCGTTCGCAAAGACCAGCATCAGCAGGGCACTGAAGGCAAAACCGATCGAGCGCTGACGCGCCTGATTCTGACGGTTGGCCAACGTGGTTTTGCAGCGCGGACACACCGCCTTCTGCCCATGCATCAGGGAGGGTAATTCCACCAGTAAATCGCACTGGGGGCACAACATGTAGTCGTCATGCCTTGCGTTATGATTGCACACGATCTGCCTCCTTTATCCTTCGCCGTGCGGCCCCCCTGTCTGGGGCGCAGCCGCCGTTACCTGTAGAAGGCCCGTGTTTGCCACGTCACGGTATATCGTGCACTGTGGTTACCATCAGAAGGTATCTACCTGTTGGTAGTATACGCAACGTTAGCCGTTTCTTTGCGTTTCCAACGCTTCCCAGCGCTCAAAACACACTTCCAACGCCTGCTCCGCTTCTGCCAGTGCGTTGAGAACGTTCTGCGTTTCATCGCGCGAACGCGTAAAGAAATCGGCATCGTTCATTTGCGCTTGTAACGCCGCGATGGACTGCTCTAACTGCTCCAGTTTCTCAGGCAGTTGTTCCAGTTCACGCTGCTGGTTATAACTGAGTTTACCGGTTTGACGTTTAGCGCTGGGTGCGCTCTGGGCCGTCTCTTTGCTCTCTGCGGATTTTTCCGCCGCCGCAGGCTGAGATTTACGCAGCGGCACGGCTTCAGCACGCTGTTGCTGCGCATCATAATAACCGCCTACATAGCGGTTAATACGCCCATCCCCTTCGAAAATCCAGCACTCGGTGACCGAGTTATCGACAAACTGACGGTCGTGACTCACCAGCAGCACGGTACCTTGATAGCTATCGATCAGTTCTTCCAGCAACTCCAGCGTTTCCACATCAAGATCGTTGGTCGGTTCGTCAAGGATCAGCAGGTTGCTGGGTTTGAGGAACAATCGCGCCAGCAGCAGTCGGTTGCGTTCACCGCCTGACAGGGCTTTTACCGGCGTCATTGCCCGTTTGGGGTGGAACAGGAAATCTTGCAGATAGCCCAGCACATGGCGAGAACGGCCATTCACCATCACTTCCTGTTTGCCTTCGGCCAGGTTGTCCATCACGGTACGCTCAGGATCGAGCTCCGCGCGGTGTTGGTCGAAATAGGCCACTTCGAGCTTGGTGCCGCAATGAACACGACCGTGCGACGCTTGCAGGGAGCCCAACATCAGTTTCAACAGCGTGGTTTTGCCACAGCCGTTTGGCCCCACCAGCGCTATCTTGTCACTACGCAGCACCTGAGCAGAGAACCCCTGCACCAGATTTTTATCACCGATATGATAATCGACGTTTTCCAGTTCAAACACGATCTTGCCGGAACGCGCTGCTTCTTCCACCTGCATTTTGGCTGAGCCTAACACTTCGCGACGCTGTGAACGCTCCTGACGCATGGCTTTCAGCGCACGCACCCGGCCTTCGTTACGCGTGCGACGCGCCTTGATGCCCTGACGGATCCACACCTCTTCCTGCGCCAGTTTGCGATCGAACTCAGCATTTTGCAGATCTTCCACTCGTAACGCTTCTTCTTTACCCAGCAGGTACTTATCGTAATTGCCAGGCCAGGAGACCAGTTTACCGCGATCGAGATCGACAATGCGTGTCGCCATGTTGCGAATAAAGGAACGGTCATGGGAGATGAAAACGATGCTGCCCTGAAACGTTTTGAGGAAACCTTCCAGCCAGTCGATGGTCTCGATATCCAGGTGGTTGGTCGGCTCATCAAGCAGCAACACTTTCGGTCCGCTGACCAATGCGCGGCCCAGCGCAGCCTTGCGTAGCCAGCCACCCGAGAGTGAGGACAATGGCGCATCAGCTGTGAGTCCCAATTGGTCCAACACGTCGTGGATGCGATTTTCCAATTGCCACAGGCCTTGGGTTTCCAACGTTTCCTGCAGCACCGCCAACAGATTGAGGTTCTTGTCGCTGGGATCCTGTTCGACCAGGCGCAAAGCTTCATGATAGCGTTTCAGGTAATCGGCCTGCTCGGCCACCCCTTCCGCCACAAAGTCAAATACGCTGCCCACCACGTCACGCGGCGGGTCCTGCTGCAAGCGGGAAACGATCAGATCTTGTTCATAAACAATACGCCCATCATCCAACCGCACTTCGCGCGCCAGAATTTTCAACAGGGTCGATTTCCCCGCACCGTTACGCCCCACCAGGCAGACGCGTTCATTTTCTTCAATGTGCAGTTCGGTGTTATCAAGTAAAGGCGCATCGCTGAACGACAGCCAGGCATCCGAGACGCTAATTAATGACATGACTTACTTTTCCTCGCCCGCGTGTCGCAACAGCCAGCAGTTGTGGATCTGACGATTGCGGGCAAAATCTAATGAAAGGGTTTTCTCGCTGATCTCCGTGGCGTGAAGCCCAAGGGCTGCAATACCCGCCAGATCCATCTGGAAACCGCGTTTGTTGTTGGAAAACAGAATGGTACCGCCTCGACGCAGCATACGTTGCAAATCTTTCATCAGCCCCAGGTGGTCGCGTTGCACGTCAAAGGCATCGGCCATGCGTTTCGAGTTTGAGAACGTGGGCGGATCGATAAAAATAAGGTCAAACTGTTCGCGGGTTTCCTGCATCCAGCCTAAGCAATCCGCCTGAATAAGGCGATGCTGACAACCCGCCAGGCCATTGCTACTCAGGTTTTTCTCTGCCCATTCCAGATAGGTACGTGACATATCCACCGTGGTCGTACTGCGCGCGCCGCCCAGCCCCGCGTGGACGCTGGCCGTGCCGGTATAAGCAAACAGGTTCAGGAAATCTTTTCCTTTACTCATCTCCCCCAGCATCTTGCGCGCGATACGGTGATCGAGAAACAGCCCGGTATCCAGATAATCGGTCAGATTCACCCACAGCTTGGCGTTATACTCCTGCATCAGCAGAAAATCGCCCTTCTGCGCCAGTTTTTCATACTGACTTTTGCCCTTTTGCCGCTCGCGGGTTTTTAATACCAAACGGTTGGCGGGCAGTTCCAACACGTGCAACGTCGCGTTGATGATATCAAACACGCGCTGGCGTGCTTTTTGCGGATCGACGGTTTTCGGCGGCGCGTATTCCTGTACCACCACCCAACTGCCATAGCGATCGATAGCCACATTGTATTCCGGCAGATCGGCGTCATACAGGCGATAGCATTCTATACCTTGCTGCTTAGCCCATTTTTCCAGTTTACGGCAGTTTTTGCGCAGGCGGTTGGCAAAATCCGGTGCCACTTCAGCGCTGACGCGCGGCACAGTGGCTTCACCCGCCGGGGCCTCAGGCGCAGCGCTGATACGGTAGTTTTTCTGTACGCAATCCAGCGGCCCGTTTTTGGCCTTAAACTGGCGTTCAGCGCGCAACGGCAGGCTGGTTAACAGTTCCGGTGATGCACTGAACAGCGACAGCGTCCAGCCCCCAAACTCACTTTTCAGCTTGCGCCCCAGCATATTGTGCAAGGCAATCAGCGCGGGTTCACTCTCCAAACGCTCACCGTAAGGCGGGTTACTGAGCACCGTGCCTACCGGCCCTTGCGGCAAAGGATTGCGCAGTTGCACCGCATCCTGTACCGAGAGGGTTATCAATTCGCTGACACCCGCACGGCGCGCATTGGCGCGCGCCAACTCAATCACCCGGCTGTCGTTGTCTGAACCGTAAAAACGGGAGGTGGTGGTTTGCAGGCCTTGTTTGGCCCTCACCTGCGCCTCAGCCACCACCTCACGCCACAAATCGGCGTTATGGTTCAGCCAGGCGCTGAATCCCCAATGATCGCGGCGCAGACCCGGTGCGCGATCGGCGGCCATCATGGCAGCCTCAATCAACAACGTACCGGAGCCGCACAGCGGATCGATCATTGGAGTACCTGGTTGCCAACCTGAGCGCTGCACAATGGCCGCGGCCAGGTTTTCTTTCAACGGCGCAGCGCCGGTGCCTTCACGGTAACCGCGCTGGTGTAAACCTTCGCCGCTGAGATCCAGCGCAATGCTGGCCGTCTCACGTTGCAGAAACACATTGATGCGAATATCCGGTTGCTGTTTTGCCACGTTGGGGCGCTGACCGGTTTTACGCACGAAGCTGTCGACAATGGCATCTTTTACTTTCTGCGCGCCGTACTGAGAATTACGAATTTCGTCGTTAGTGCCGGTAAAGTGGACCACAAAGGCGCTGTCAACCGAGAACACCGAGGTCCAGTCAATCGCCTGAACGCCGAGGTAGAGATCGAGATCGCTGTAGACCTTGCATTCACCGAGCGGCAATAAGATACGTGATGCCAGGCGACTCCACAGCAAGCTGTGATACATCAAACGGTCGTCACCCTGAAAATGCACGCCGCCTTGAACCAGGCTGCATTCCTGCGCACCCAATGCTTCAAGTTCACTTTTAAGCAGTTCTTCCAGACCACGCGCCGTGCTGGCAAACAGAGAATTCATAATACGACGACCACCAAGGTAAAAGGGTAGACCCGGAGGACTTCGGGTTGCAACAAAGCGATAAGTGGTTCGGGTAACCCCACACAGTCAGCGCACGTGCAATTTGAAGTATCACGGGTGTAACACATAAAATTGAGGCGCATTATAGCTAATCCCAGCGACTTGTCATAAAGTTGCCGCGTTAAATACCTTTGAACAGATAGGTACTCTTGATGATTGGTGTTTCCCAACTGTACGTTCATCCGGTTAAATCCTTGCGCGGCTTGCAACTTTCCCATGCGTTGGCAACGCCCAGTGGTCTGGCGTATGACCGTTCCTTTATGGTGACGGAACCCGATGGGACCTTTATCACTGCGCGCCAGTTCCCCGAAATGGTGCTGTTTACACAGGCCTTGCTGCCTGACGGCCTGTTTCTCACCGCGCCTGACGGCGCTCAGGCGTTAGTACGCTATACGGATTTCGCCCACACGCCACAGCCTACTGAGGTCTGGGGCACACATTTTTCTGCCTGCATCGCGCCCGATAACATCAACCAGTGGCTGAGCGGCTATTTCAAACGTCCGGTGCAGTTGCACTGGGTGGGTGACACGCCCTCTCGTCGCGTAAAGCGTTTTCCCGACATTCCGTTGGGTTTCGCTGACGGTTACCCTTATCTGTTGGTCAATGAGGCCTCTTTTCAGGCACTGCGCCAGCGTTGCAGCGCCGGGATAAAACTGATTCAATTTCGCCCTAATATCGTGGTGACCGGCGCTGACGCCTTCGCGGAAGACGGCTGGCAGACGCTGCGTATCGGTGAGGTGACCTTTGACGTTGTCAAACCGTGCAGCCGCTGCGTATTGACCACGGTAAGCACGGAGCGCGGGCGCAAACATCCCTCGGGAGAGCCGCTCGCCACGCTGCAAGCCTTCCGCACGGCGGAAAACGGTGATGTGGATTTTGGTCAGAACATGGTGGCGCGTCAAAGCGGTATCATTCGCGTGGGCGATAGCGTCGAGGTGCTGGCAACCAAGCCAGCGCGTCGCTATGGTGCAGGAATTCCGGCCGCTACGCTGGAAGCGCCGGTTCAGGCGGAACAAGGCCTTTCCCTGCACTATCAGGGCAAAACGCTGTCAGGGAATAATCAGCAGATTTTGTTAGAGCAGCTAGAGCAGCACGGCGTGCGCGTGCCCTATTCTTGCCGGGCGGGTGTGTGCGGTTGTTGCAAAATAACGCTGGTCAGCGGCGAGGTTTCGCCCTTAAAGCAAGGTGCAGTGCGCGAGGATGGCACTATTCTGGCGTGCAGTTGCGTGCCACAGGGCAACCTGGTGCTTGCCTGACAAGAACCGTTCCCCTACACCACCTTGGCATAGGGGAAGGATGCCGATGGCATTGCCCCTGCCAGCGCGCTCTGCTGGGGCAGCAGGCGGTCATGCATGATTTTAATCGCTTCACCCAACTGCATCGTTTTTCCGTTGAGCGTCAACGCCTCTTGTGCCAACACGCACAGGCTGGCCTTTTCACCGCGATCCACCACCATAAAACAGGCAATGTCCTGGTTTTCTGCCAGCATGACCCACACGGCATCGCCCATTTGCGGTGCCAGCTGTTCATGGGGTTGCTGCGCAAAATACCAACTCTTTGGCATCAGCGGTTTTAAATAACGGTGAGCCACCAGCGCATTTAATACCAGCTCTGCCTGCAATTCATGCTGCAATGAAATAGGCTGGCATTTTTCCTGAAAGGTGAAAAACAATGCGGCGTCATCGACACAAAATGATACGGGGGCAAACGCATCTGGTGTTAGCATTTTGGCCGAAAAACGAGAACGAAATACCATGCCGTTGGCTAAATCCAGCATCATACGATCGTGTTCCGCATCAAAGTACCAGCGCCAATTGTCGTCAGGTTTTAACTTCATATTATTTACCTTCCCCCTGGGCTATTCATCGACGCCATTGCGTCTGCACACCACATACCATTGCCATCCTTGACAAGAAAACGGGTTATATCCGTCATACTTCACGTTGCAGGTGCGTTGGCGGTGTTCACTCACCCGAATCACTTACCTGAGTATGCTGATCGGGATTCATTCACTTGCCGCCTTCCCGCAACTCGAATTATTTAAGGCCTATATCCTTCATACGCTCGGTGAGGGTATGTCAGTCGCGTTTTCTGTAAAAAAGAAGATTAATTGCACAAACGAGTAAAATATAGACTAGCTGGGGGAATAAATAAACCCCCAACGAGAAATGATGTGATGAAAAGATTAAATATGGGTAATGATATCTTTAATCAGACGTGGCCCATGAAAAATAAAGCCGGAATATATCTGTACCAAAGAGGCTCCCGCAGCCATTTTTTCCCGTGCCGCCGTCAGTGAGTCAACCCCGCCAACGCCAATAATCGGCAAACGGCCGTTCAATTCTTGCGCCAAACGGCGAATAACTTCAGTGCTGCGCTGCTGTAATGGACGCCCGCTTAATCCACCGGTTTGCCCACAATGATTTAACCCCTGAATCAGGTCACGATTCAACGTGGTATTAGTGGCAATCACCCCATCAATGTTATGACGCACCAAACTGTCAGCAATTTGGATCAATTCTTCCTCAGAAAGATCCGGCGCGATCTTCACGGCGATCGGCACATATTTCTGGTACTGCTGATGCAATGCTTCTTGTTTATTTTTAATCGCCTGCAACAGATCGTCCAACGCTTCACCGTATTGCAGAGAACGTAATCCCGGCGTATTCGGTGAAGAGATATTGCTCGCAATATATCCGGCGTGAGCATAGATCTTGTCCATGCAGATCAAATAGTCATCTTTACCCTGCTCAACGGGCGTATCTTTATTCTTGCCGATATTAATTCCCAGTACACCGCCAAAACGGGATTTTTTTACGTTCTCGATCAGGTTATCAACGCCGTGGTTATTAAATCCCATGCGGTTAATTAACCCTTCCGCTTCCACAACGCGAAACAGACGCGGTTTATCATTTCCTGGCTGCGGACGCGGTGTTACCGTACCGACTTCAATATGACCAAACCCCATTGCACCCAGCGCATCAATACAATCACCATCTTTATCCAGACCAGCGGCTAAACCGAGTGGATTTTTAAAAGAGAGGCCCATGCAGGTAACAGGTTTGGTGGGAACAGATTGGCGAATAAGAAATTCAAACGGTGTATTAGACAGACGACGTAACTGCTGGAAGGTAAATTCGTGAGCCCGTTCTGGATCGAGCTGGAAAAGTGCCTTCTTGATTACGGGATAGAACATAGTGTCTCCTGAGATCCCAAAAGTCATGCATGCAAAAACAACAATAAAGCGGGTGACTTCCTGACGCACGGCGGGAAATGGTAATGAGATCGCGAGGGAAAGTAAAACATTTATCACTGAAAACAGGTTCCCGCCTGACGCGGGAACCTTATGGACAGATTAGCGTTGCAGCGCCTTACTGATTTTTTCGAACAAATCGCCAGAGAGGTTATCCAGCGTTTTCAATTGTTCCAGTGAGCGGCGCATTAACGCCTGGCGCGATTCGTCATAGCGCTTCAACCGAATCAGCGGCTCGATCAACCGAGCAGCCACCTGCGGATTGCGGGTATTGAGATCGCTGAGGATCTCGGTCAGGAAACGGTAGCCCTCTCCATCTGCGGCATGAAACGCTGCCGGGTTGGCACTGGCAAACGTCCCGACTAACGCACGCAGTCGATTGGGGTTATTCAGACTGAATGAACGGTGGTTGAGCAACGCACGTACCCGAGACAATACATCACCGGCCGGACTGCTCGCTTGCAAGGCAAACCATTTGTCCATCACCAGGCCATCGGTGTGCCAGCGATCGTCAAACTGCGCCATCAACCTATCGCGCACCGGCAGTTGCGCACTGACTCCACTGGAAAGCGCCGCCAACGCATCCGTCATATTATCCGCCTGTTGATACTGCGCGCTTACCAGCGCATCAGCCTGCGTCGCTTCGCCAAATGCCAGATAATAGAGACAGGTGTTACGTAGCGCACGTTTGCCAATATCAGCGTGTTCGATACGGTACTCTGCGGTGGCGTTAACGTGATACACCGCGAGCCACTCATCGGCCAACTCTGTGGCTAACGTGCGAACCATCGCCTCGCGCACCGCGGCAATGGCCAGTGGATCGATAATCTCAAACAGCTCTGCCATTTCGTTTTCACTGGGCAGCGTCAGAATTTGCGCCGCCAACATCGGATCCAGAGCAGGATCCAACAACACCCCACGGAACGCATCGGCCAGATGCAGCGGCAGCGAGAGCGGTTGGTGTTGCTGATAGCGCGCCACGTTGAGACGAATATGGTTGGCCAGCAGACTTTGCACCGCATCCCAACGCGAGAAATCATTACGTGCGTGGCGCATCAGGAAGGTCAGTTGCGCGTCGCTCCAGGCATAATTGAGTTTAACCGGCGCAGAAAACTCCCTTAATAAAGAAGGGATCGGTTGACTCGGCACATTATCAAACACAAAGGTCTGCTCTGCTTCGGTCAGGTTCAGCACCGAATCGATCGGCTGGCCGGCGTATTGCAATGGAATGACATTGCCCTGCTGATCGTACAACTCAATATCCAGCGGAATATGCAGCGGACGTTTTTCCTGACCGTCCGCGCCCACCGGCGTTTTTTGGCTGACCGACAGCAGATATTGCTGCGTTGCGGCATTATAGTCATCACGCACCGTCACCACTGGCGTACCCGACTGGCTGTACCAACGGCGGAACTGGGTCAGATCCACCCCCGAGGCATCTTCCATCGCCTGCACAAAATCATCACAGGTGGCCGCACTGCCATCATGGCGTTCGACATAAAGTCGCATGCCCGCCTGAAAATTATCCTCACCCAGCAGCGTATGCATCATGCGGATCACTTCTGAACCCTTCTCGTAAACCGTCAGGGTATAGAAGTTGTTCATTTCGATCACCTGATCCGGGCGGATCGGGTGCGACATCGGGCTGGCATCTTCGGCAAACTGCGCACCGCGCATCACGCGCACGTTATCTATGCGGTTTACCGGGCGCGACCCTAAATCGGAGCTGAACTCTTGATCGCGGAACACCGTCAGCCCTTCTTTTAAACTGAGTTGGAACCAGTCACGGCAAGTAATGCGGTTACCGGTCCAGTTGTGAAAATATTCGTGGCCGATCACCGCTTCAATATTCAGGTAATCTTTATCGGTAGCCGTTTCCGCCTTGGCAAGCACGTATTTGGAGTTAAAGACATTGAGCCCCTTATTCTCCATCGCGCCCATATTAAAGAAGTCCACCGCAACGATCATATAGATGTCAAGGTCATACTCCAGGCCGAAACGGGTTTCATCCCACTTCATGGCATTTTGCAGTGATGTCATCGCCCAATCCGCGCGATCGAGGTTGCCACGATCGACATACAACTCCAAGGCCACTTCGCGCCCGGAACGGGTGGTAAAGCTGTCGCTGAGCACATCGAAGTCCCCTGCCACCAGCGCGAACAGGTAGCACGGTTTCGGGAACGGATCCTGCCACTCAACCCAGTGTCGACCATCGTCCAGCGTGCCCTGTGCGATGCGATTGCCGTTAGAGAGTAAATAAGGATAGCGAACCGGATCGGCGGTAATGCGCGTGGTAAAGCGTGCCAGCACATCGGGGCGATCCAGATAATAGGTGATGTGGCGGAACCCTTCCGCTTCACACTGGGTACAAAGCGCCGCGCCAGATTGGTATAACCCCTCCAGCGCGCTGTTGGCGGCTGGGTTAATCTCTGTGACAATGCTGAGCGTGAAAGCGGCGGGCAGGTGCGTTAACACCAGGCCATTATCCTCAACCTGATAGTGCGGCCAGTCCTGTCCATCCACTGTCAGGCTTAACAGCGTCAGCCCTTCACCGTCCAGTGTTAACGGCGCCCCTGCCTCTCCCTGCCGAACTACCTGGCTCACTGCCGTGACGTGCGTTTTCTGTGCATCCAGAACAAAATCAAGCGCGATATCGCTGATGGTATAGTCCGGTGCACGGTAATCATGACGGTATTTTACTTGCGGCTGTTGATTCATAGGATGTTTACACCTCACTCTTTGCTTTGACAGTTCAGTTTATGCCTGTTACAACGATGTTGCCATGACTAAGTGGATGAGAATAATAACCATGCCTGAGCACGATTGGTCCTCTCTTTTCTGGCCGGATTATGATGTTATACCCTAAATAATTCGAGTTGCAGGAAGGCGGCAAGCGAACGAATCCCGATGAACTTACTCAAGTAAGTGATTCAGATTAATGAGTGCAGACAACGCACCTGCAGCTTGAAGTATGACGGGTATATCTGGTGATAGCGACAACGCAGCGTGAATCAAGGTATACTCACCGAACGTTGCTGATGATTTTGATAGTGGAAACGCGTCTGACGAGGATGCTGTAACGCATTATGACTTTACACCCTTCCCCGATTTTGAACTCATTGCTGGATACGGATGCGTACAAGCTTCATATGCAGCAAGCGGTGTTTCATCATTATTATGATGTGGACGTTACAGCGGAATTCCGCTGCCGCGGCGATGAGCTGTTAGGGAGTTATGCAGAGGCTATCACCGCGCAGATCGCGCTGATGAGCCAACTGTCACTCAGCGACGACGAGTTCGCTTATCTCTCTACGCTGCCCTTTTTTACCGCAGATTATTTACTGTGGCTACGTCATTTCCGCTTTAACCCGCAACAGGTTACTGTGAGCAATCATCACGGCAAGCTGGATATTCGCATTCGCGGCCCGTGGCGCGAAGTGATTTTATGGGAAGTCCCCTTGCTGGCGGTGATCAGTGAAGTGGTACACCGCTCGCGTACCCCGGACGTTAGCGCCGTACACGCCGTGGCGCAGTTGCGTCGCACGCTGGCGCAGTTCCGTGAACGCAGTCAGGGTATCGATCTGAGCCATTTCAAACTGATGGATTTCGGCACCCGGCGTCGTTTCTCCCGCGATGTGCAACACGAGATCGTGAGCGTGTTGCAGCAAGAGTTCCCCTATTTGATTGGTACCAGCAACTACGATCTGGCGCGCCGTTTAGGGCTGACGCCGGTGGGAACGCAGGCGCATGAATGGTTCCAGGCGCATCAGCAACTCGGTGCGACATTGGCTAACAGCCAACGTGCCGCCCTGCACGCCTGGCTGGTGGAATACCCCGATCAGCTCGGTATCGCACTGACGGATTGCATTACCATGGATGCGTTCCTGCGTGATTTCGATCTCGATTTCGCGAACGCTTATCAGGGCCTGCGTCATGATTCCGGAGATCCAATCGATTGGGGGGAAAAGGCCATCGCACATTATCAGCGCTTAGGCATTGACCCTATGAGCAAGACGCTGGTGTTTTCCGATAACCTGCATCTGGAAAAAGCTCTTACGCTCTATCGCCATTTTTCTCAGCGCATCAATCTGGTGTTTGGCATCGGCACGCGTTTGACCTGCGATATTCCGGGCGTTACACCGCTGAATATCGTCATCAAGCTGGTGGAGTGTAACGGTCGCCCGGTGGCGAAACTCTCCGATAGCCCTGGCAAGACAATCTGCCACGACGCCGCGTTTATTTCTGCGCTGCGCAAAGCCTTCGATCTGCCGCGCATCAGAAAAGCCAGCTAGTCTGTTCGACTGCTCAGTATTTAGCCCAACGTTACCGGAATGCGCAAAACTTAGCGCATTCCGGTGATTTCTGCTTGTGTCCTGCCAGACGGCAAGTAACATAGCAAATCACCCTTAGGGGTTGACCCGTTTAATACCATTCATTGAGAAGAGAGAATTTTATGAGCGTAGTGCCTGTAGTCGACGTACTGCAAGGCCGTGTCGCCGTTGACAGTGAAGTCACCGTGCGCGGCTGGGTACGTACCCGGAGAGATTCTAAAGCCGGTATCTCCTTTATCGCCGTCTATGACGGTTCCTGCTTTAATCCGTTACAGGCGGTCGTAAATAATAATCTTCCCAATTACCAGAATGACGTTCTGAAATTGACCACTGGCTGCTCTGTGATTGTCACAGGTACCGTGGTGGCGTCACCGGGTGAAGGTCAATCATTCGAAATTCAAGCGACCGCCGTTGACGTGGTGGGCTGGGTAGACGATCCGGACACCTATCCGATGGCGGCGAAACGGCACAGCATTGAGTACCTGCGTGAAGTCGCGCACCTGCGTCCGCGCACTAATCTGATCGGTGCCGTAGCACGTGTGCGTCATACGCTGGCTCAAGCCATTCACCGTTTCTTCCATGAGAACGGTTATTTCTGGGTCTCCACGCCGCTTATCACCGCGTCGGATACCGAAGGTGCCGGTGAGATGTTCCGCGTTTCTACGCTGGATCTGGAAAACCTGCCGCGTACCGAGGCGGGTAAAGTGGATTTCAGTGAAGATTTCTTTGGCAAAGAGGCTTTCCTGACCGTTTCTGGCCAATTGAACGGTGAAACCTACGCCTGTGCGCTCTCGAATGTGTACACCTTTGGCCCCACGTTCCGTGCTGAAAACTCCAACACCAGCCGCCATCTGGCGGAGTTCTGGATGATCGAGCCGGAAGTGGCCTTCGCGACCCTTGACGATGCCGCCGCGCTGGCCGAAAGCCTGTTGAAATACGTCTTCAAGGCCGTGCTCGAAGAGCGCGCCGATGATATGGCGTTTTTTGCTGAGCGTGTTGATAAAGAAGCCATCAGCCGTCTGGAAAACTTCGTCAGCGCTGATTTTGCCCAGGTGGATTACACCGACGCGATCGAAATCCTGTTGAATTGCGGACATACCTTCGAGAATCCGGTGTTCTGGGGTGTCGATCTGGCTTCCGAGCATGAGCGCTACCTGGCTGAGCAACACTTCAAAGCGCCAGTGGTGGTAAAAAACTACCCGAAAGACATCAAAGCTTTCTATATGCGTATGAACGAAGACGGTAAAACTGTCGCAGCCATGGACGTATTGGCACCAGGCATCGGCGAAATCATCGGTGGTTCTCAGCGTGAAGAGCGTCTGGCGCAGTTGGACAGCCGTCTGGAAGAAATGGGGCTGAATAAAGAAGATTACTGGTGGTATCGCGATCTGCGTCGCTACGGCACCATTCCGCACTCCGGTTTTGGGCTCGGATTTGAACGTCTGATCGCCTATGTGACCGGTGTACAAAATGTGCGCGATGTAATCCCTTTCCCACGCACTCCACGTAACGCCAGTTTCTAAATACGCATTAAACATAAGTAAAACAAATAACTAGAAAAAAGACCGCGAATAATTCGCGGTCTTTTTTTTCTTTCAGATAAGGCTGAAAAAGTTCCCTAAAATTTACAACTTGAAACACAATCTTTCTTTTTATTACCCTATTACGAACTTAGTATCATTTTAAGGGTAGATTAACGGGCGAGTGAATGGAACACTGCGTTCAGACACAGGAGGACACCAAACTTCCAGTGATAGTTCCGTAAGAGTTTTATTACTTTTTTCGAGAATTGTTAATGGCAGCGGCGGGTGTCTTAAAACACCAATGAGGGTAATAATGATGAAACGCAATATTCTTGCAGTAGTAATCCCGGCTTTGTTAGCTGCTGGCGCAGTAAACGCAGCAGAAGTTTACAACAAAGACGACAACAAACTGGACCTGTACGGTAAAGTTACCGCTAAACACCGTTTTTCTGACAACAGCGGTCAGGATGGTGACAAATCTTATGCACGTCTGGGTTTCAAAGGTGAAACGCGGATCACCAGCGATGTAACGGGCTACGGTCGTTACGAAGCTGAATTCGCTGGCAACAAAAAAGAAGGTTCTGACGTTGCTACTCGTTATGCTTTCGCCGGTTTGAAAATCGCTGATTTCGGTACCATCGACTACGGTCGTAACATGGGTATCGCTTACGATTCTCTGGCATACACCGACGTTCTGCCTGAGTGGGGCGGCGACCAGTCCAACTCTGACAACTTCCTGACTGGCCGTTCTACTGGCGTTCTGACCTACCGTAACAAAGATTTCTTTGGTCTGGTTGATGGTCTGAACTTCGGTCTGCAATATCAAGGTAAGAACAATAAAGACACTCTGAACGAGCGTACTGCTCCGGACACTCAGAATGGCGACGGTTGGGGTACATCACTGGAGTACGTATCTCCAATTGGTGTAGGTATCGTTGCTAACTACGCAGCAATTAGCCGTACTGTTGAGCAAAACCAGTTTACTACCGGTACAGGTAAAAAAGCTGAAGCTTGGGGTACTGGTCTGAAATATGATGCTAACAACATTTATGTTGCAGCTATCTATTCTGAACTGCGCAATGCAAGCTATATCAACGGCAGAAGAGACCCTGCTACGCCGCTGACCAATTTCGCAGATAAAACTAAAATCTTCGAAGCTGTTGCTCAGTACAACTTCGATTTCGGTCTGACGCCGTCTCTGGGTTACGTTTCTGGCAAAGCTAAAGACGACACCAACAATCGTAATGCCTACATCACCAAATACGTGAGCCTGGGTGCAACTTATGCATTCAACAAAAACTTCTCCGTATACACTGAATACGACATCAAATTGATCAAAGACACTAATGCTTACGGCGTTAACGATGATGACAAGTATGCTGTTGGTGTAACTTATCAGTTCTAATTTCGTTTTATCACCACTGCATTACGCAGTCTGATAACGAAAAAGACAGGGCCTTGTGCCCTGTCTTTTTGTTTTCTGTCCCCTGACTATTAGCGCCATTTATGGCTATAGCTCCTGCCACAATTTTTCCTGTTATTTCACCTGCATTTTGATCGCAAACGGTTGGCAAAGCTTATGGCTAGCGGTAACCTGAAGGTTCTTGCCTAACCTCTGTCATGGAATAGCCATCAATGTTTGAACATATTACTGCTGCTGCCGCTGATCCGATTCTTGGCCTGGCCGATCTGTTTCGCGCCGACTCTCGTCCACAAAAAATCAATCTGGGTATCGGCGTATACAAAGATGAAACCGGAAAGACACCGGTGCTGGCCAGTGTAAAAAAAGCAGAACAATTTTTGCTGGAGAATGAAGCCACCAAAAACTATCTCGGAATCGATGGCCTGCCTGAATTCGCTCTGCGCACCCAGGAACTGCTGTTCGGCACGCAAAGCGCGATTATCAGCGAAAAGCGTGCACGTAGCGCACAAACGCCGGGCGGCACCGGTGGCCTGCGTATTGCCGCAGAGTTTATCGCCAGTCAGACCGCCGCTAAGCGTATTTGGGTAAGTAACCCGAGCTGGCCTAACCATAAAAACGTGTTCCAGGCTGCCGGGTTGGAAGTGTGTGATTATCACTACTACGATGCTGCTAACCACGCGCTGGATTTTGATGGCATGGTAAAAAGCCTTGAAGCAGTTCAAGCGGGCGACGTGGTGTTATTCCACGGTTGTTGCCATAACCCGACCGGTATCGATCCTACAGCGCAGCAGTGGCAAGCGCTGGCTGACCTGTCTGCTCAGAAGGGTTGGCTGCCGCTGTTTGATTTTGCCTATCAGGGCTTTGCTCGCGGGCTGGAAGAGGATGCAGAGGGTCTGCGTATTTTCGCGGCTTCCCACCCGGAACTGTTGGTCTCCAGCTCCTATTCGAAGAACTTTGGCTTGTATAACGAACGTGTCGGTGCCTGCACCCTGGTGGCGGCCAATGCCGATGTGGCAGACAAAGCGTTCAGCCAGGTGAAATCCATCATCCGCGCCAACTACTCCAACCCGCCAGCACACGGTGCGGCGGTAGTAGCGACCATTCTCGGCAACGAGGCGTTGCGTACCCTGTGGGAACAGGAACTGACAGCGATGCGCGAGCGCATCCAACGCATGCGTCATCTTTTCGTCAATACCTTACAGGAAAAAGGCGCGACGCAGGATTTCTCGTTTATCATCCAGCAGAACGGTATGTTTTCCTTCAGCGGTCTGACCAAAGAGCAGGTGTTGCGTCTGCGCGATGAGTTTGCGGTCTATGCGGTGAACTCTGGGCGGGTTAACGTGGCGGGTATGACGCCGGAAAACATGGCTCCGCTGTGCGAAGCCATTGTGGCCGTGCTGTAATATACCGTCAGGCATACCCTGCTAGTCGGGGGATGCCTGTGCATTAATCATGCACAAAAGGATTGGTCTTGCGCTCCTGACCCAGCGTCGACATCGGGCCGTGCCCAGGAATAAAGGTGATATCATCACCGAGTGGGAACAACTTGGTACGAATGGACGTAATCAGTGCCTGATGGTCGCCCTGCGGGAAATCACTGCGCCCGACACCCCCGTTGAAAATCACATCGCCCACCTGCGCTAAACGCGATACCTTGTCGATAAACACCACATGGCCCGGCGTATGTCCCGGGCAGTGCAGCACGGACAGCACCGTGTTACCCACTGTTACCGAATCCCCTTCTTGCAACCAGCGCGTCGGCGTTAACGGTGCACACTCTGTCAGGCCAAACATGCGGCTCTGTGCGGGCAAACCATCAAGCCAAAAGGCATCTGCGGGATGTGGGCCGATAATCGGCACCTGATAGTGATCGGCCAGTTGCTGAGCCGCACCGACGTGATCGAGATGTCCATGCGTCAACAGGATTTGCGACACGTTGATGTCGCACTGCGCGACGGCGCGTTTGATTTTTTCCGCTTCGCCGCCGGGGTCAACAATCGCCGCGTCGCGGGTTTCCTCACACCATAACAACGTACAGTTTTGGCTGAACGCCGTTACGGGAACAATCTGGTATTTCATAGCACTCCACTTCACGAAAAAAGCACCCTTACGTAACCGCCATCATGACACGGTCAGGCCATAGGGTCTATTAGCGTTAAGGGTTACCAGCTCCGCGTCGGTCCGGTATCAATGTGCACGAAATTACTTTTCGGATAGTAGCCTACGCCACCCGCTTTCAGTTTCAGCGCTGCTTTACGAATGTTGGCCAGTTGCACACCCTCAATGTGAAAATCCATCGCCTGTCCTTTGGTGTGATAGCTCTGTTTGGCTACGCCGCGTGAATGGCTGCGCATTTCATTGTTGGTGTCCACCGAACGATACCCCGAAATCAGCTGCACCGGTTTGTTGGTGCCTAACATCACCTGCAAGCGATAAAGCTGATCGAACAGTAAAGGATCGATGGTTTTGATTTTATTGGCGCGGTAATCACGGAAGAAGTGGTTCAGACGGGACAGTTCATCTTTGTTGTAACGGCGGCCATCGAAAAATTCAGTTTTAAGATATTCGCCGGTATTAAGGTTTGCCAGCGTAAGAATGCGCGGACGCGGGGTTGATAGCGTGGCAAACGCCTGCCCCGGTAGCAGGGCAACGCCCAACGCGGCTCCGCCCAGCGCCAGCCATCTGCGGCGATGATGATCGATGAATTCCATGAAGTGTGCCCCGGCTTAATAGGTAAACATAACGACGACAAAAAGCGCGCCGTTTGGCACCATAACCGTGCAGTGCAGTTGAGTCAACCCGCTTTACGACAGGGTATGCGGAGGATCGCATTGATCCTCCGCTGCGATATAAACCCTGTGACAGCGCTAACGCCCCAGAATATCAGCGGTTACTGGAGCAGTTGCCCTGCCTTACCCAAGATGCCCGCCCCCCGTTTTACCGTATCATCATAATTGTAAATATCTGTGCGGAACTGGGGTTTGCCGTCGTCAGCGACCCAGGCTGTCAAATAGTACAGATTGACAGGAATACGTTGTTTGACCGGCACATAGGTGGTATTTCCCTGCGCTAGCGTGGAGGAAATGCGTGCATCGTTCCAACCGGCATCCTGCAACAGCAGCCCCGCCAGCTCAGAGGCTTTGTTCACGCGCACGCAGCCTGAGCTGAGCGCACGAATATCGCGCTGGAACAGCCCATGATTTGGCGTGTCGTGCAAGTAAATCGCTTCAGAATTAGGCATGTTGAATTTATACCGCCCCAGCGAGTTGTTAGCACCGGGTGCCTGACGAATGCGATACGGGAAACGATCGATGGTCTCCGCTTCGGAGTGCCAACCAGAGAGCAGCGTATAGTTGTTCCGCTGCAAGTAGCTGGGATCTTTGATGACCTTGGGAACGATATCCTGGCGAATCAGCGTAGTGGGCACGTTCCACGGCGGGTTAACCACCACGTTATACAATGAGCTGCTCATCAACGGCGTTTTGCGTTTCGGTTGTCCGACAATCACACGCGATGAGAGCCGCTGCGTACCGTTTTGATAGTAGTTCAACGAGTAATCAGGAATGTTCACCATGATGCCGGTGCTGACATTATCCGGCACCAGACGCAGGCGCTGAATATTGAGCGCCAGCAGCGCTGCACGGGTTTGCGGCGAAACGTTCAGACAATCCCGCGTGCGCTTACCAATGACGCCATCGGCATCTAACCCCTGCCACTGCTGGAAGCGCTTAACCCCCTCGACCAGATCGCCGGTGTAGGTATCCGGTGACGACACAGTCGCATCGGCGGCAGCAGGTTGTTCATTGAACAGGGTGATAGTCTCTGGCGTGGCAAGCATGCCGGTACGTTGCAGTATTTCACGCAGCACCGTCAGATCCTGGCTTTGCTGCTCAGGGCGCAAGGTATCGGACATCGTCAACACCGGCCAGGGACGCGTGTCCAACAACAGCGTTTTTAACGCCTGATGCATCTTGGCATATTGTGAATGGCGCGGTGCAAGTGACGAGACAAACCCGACACCGTTGCCTGCGACCAGTGCCTGCCGCCATTGCTCCACGCGCCCAGGCGCTGGCGGTTGCAAACGGTAGGGAACGCTGCTGTAGAGCCAATCGGTGCCGCTACGCTCCACGCCGTCAACAAATTGCAGATAGCCCAGCATGGCATCCGACAACAACACGTCGCGCGCCATCCCTTTGATACTGGCATCGGTCAACCAGGTCACCCATTGGGTAAACTGCGGCTGAACCCCTGACAGCGCCACTTCCGCCAACTGCTGCTGAAGTTGTACCACGGCGTGCTCATCCGCCCACAGCCGTTGTGCCGGATGCAGCGCGTAGAGTGCGGTAAGTTCTGAAAGATAATGCGGTTTAACGCCTTTCGCTGCCAGTGCCTGTAATGCCGCCACGCTGGTTTCATGTGACGTGGAGCCTGCGGTGTGCGCAGAGACGCTCGACGCGGCATGGGACGTTATTGCCGCCTGCCCGGTCGCCGACAACGTACAGAAAGAAAACAGGCTCAAGGCCCACAGCGCGCCAACACGGCACAGTGTGCTCTGCGCTTTTTGCTCACATACCAACATCCATTTATCCCCTGTATTCACTAAACGCGATATCAGCCACGATATTTTTTATCGACAATGAAAGCCTCGAGGTCCAATGGATATGACGCCCTACTTCACGTTATGCAGCAACTGATTGTCATAAATAGCGCAAAACGTTGAGATGGCCTGCCACTTTAATTATTCGCTCATCATTACCGTTAGTATATAAAGAGACAATGTTTTTTGCGCCACATCCCGCAGGTTTATTTCACTGGTCCGTCATGTGCGCGGCGCCATTCTGGGAAACAAAGAGACAAAAAAAGAGGCCGTTTAACACGGCCTCCGATCCTTACCTTACAAGATGATCGCTACGATGCCTGCACCTGCGGCGCTTCGCTCTCACTGCCAAAACCACGCAGCCCGACCACGTGCACATGTTCCTGATTCTGGAACACTTTACGCACCAGCTTGTAAGTAGTGCCTTTTTCCGGACTGATATTTTCCGGTGCAGCAATCAACAGTTGCATTTCCAACCGATCGCACAGTTCGAAAAGTGTGGCGATGGATTTCGCATCCAGACGCGCGGCTTCATCGAGGAACAGCAAACGGCACGGGATGATATCTTTACCGCGCAGGCGCTTGGATTCATCTTCCCAGCTCTGCACTACCATCACCAGGATCGACATCCCGGTCCCGATAGCTTCACCGGTGGAAAGCGCGCCGCTCTCTGCACGCAACCAGCCATCGGCACCGCGATTCACCTCCACTTCCATCTCAAGGTAGTTGCGGTAATCGAGCAACTCCTCACCGATGGTTTGCGGAGTGCGCTGGCCCATGTCCACTTCAGGGTTGAGGCGTTGGTAAAGCTTCGCCAGCGCTTCCGAGAAGGTCAACCGGTTGCTGCTGAACAGATCCTGATGCATCTCTTGCTGTTCTGAGAGCACATTGAGCAACGTAGTGTGCGTTTCGCGCACGTTGACGTTCAAGCGCACGCTTTTCACCTGTCCAAACGCGACCGCCTGCAAACCCTGATTCAACATGCGTATGCGGTTTTGCTCACGCTGAATGGTTTTACGGATAATGTTCGCCACGCTCTTGGAACTGATCGCCAGCATTTTTTCACGGGCGGTCAGTTCTTCCGTCAGACGGTTAAGTTCAATTTCCATCTGCTCGATGGCTTCAACCGGGTCATCGGTACGAATAATATCCTGACGAATCCGCTCACGCAGATGCTGGTAAACCGCGATATAGAACTGCACTTTGCGCTCAGGCCGCTTGGGATCTTCCGATGCGCGCAGCACGTCGCGCAGATGTTCGTTATCAGAAACCGCCAGGCGCAATGCGCCCAACGCTTTATCCGACATGGAGCGCAATTCGTCTGCATCCATGTAGGCCAGTTCACGACGGTGCAAACGGCACTCCACACCATTGTCTTTCACCAGACGCATGACGGCACACCAGCCCGCTTTTGCGGTCACCACCTGTTCGCGCATCTGGTGATAATCACGTTCCACCTTGCGCAATTTTTTCTGCAAGCCATCCATTTCCGCTTCACAGAAAGTAATCTGTTTCTCCAACTGATTACGGCGCGTGCGGTTGGCACTCAAGGCAGCATGCAATTCATCACGGCGGGTGCGGGCGCGAGCTTCCGCATCCGCGTCAGCGCGCACGCCGATCTCCTGCAACTCCTGAATGAGCTCTTTGTGCATTTCATTTTTAGCGTCATGCGCACTGCGCAACGACGCCTGCACCTGACTGTACTGCGTTAACTGCGCCTGCTGCTGACGCAATTGCTCACGCGAACGGGTGCGTTCGGCTTCTGCCTGATCCAAGCGTTGGCGCAATTTGTCATTCAAATCGGCATTTTCCCCCAGCATGTCCGCTGAGTCGCTATAGCTGAAATGCGGGCGACGTTGCACCACTTCCGTTAAGGCAAACGCCTGCTGTTTCGCCTGACGCTGCGCGCTTTGCGCCTGGGTGTACTGTGCACGCAGTTGTTCATGCTGCTGCGGATCGCTTTGCAGCACCGCCACCAGCGGCTCAAGTTTCACCAATGACGCACCGTGCTGCGTAATAAAATGCGCGGACTCTTCTGCGGCATCCAGTTCGTCACGAATCTCTTCGACCCGATCCTGCAAACTATCATCACACAACAAGCTGACGCGCGGGATCAGGCGGTTCAGTAATGAAACACACTCTTTGGCCTGATCGTATTGCTGGCGCTGCTGCTGGTTTTCTGCGTCAAAATTGCTGATGGCACGGTCCAACTCACCGCGACGTGAGTTCAAAGGACGCAGCGCCGCCTCAGGATCGTTATCAAACGCAATGGCCAGATGAGAACCGATAAAACGGCTGAACGCCTGATGCAAACGCTGCGTTTTCTGCACGTCAAACGACAGGGTGGCGTACTGCTCCGCCAGCGCTTCACGTTCGTCGCGCAAGCTCTCCAGCCGGTTTTCGCGCGCGGCGCGACCAAACAACGGCACCTCAGGGAAACGCGAATAGCGCCACTGGCGATCGGCGATTTTAACCACCACCGCTTTCTGCAACTCTTCTACCGCAAAGACGCTGTCATCGAATGATTGCGGATCCCCTTCAATCAGATAGAGATCTTCTGGACAGTCCTCCAACCCTTCAAGCTGTTCACGCACCAGCGACAGATCGGCCACAACGATGCCATGGCGTGACGGTCCGTACAGCGCGGAATAGTACGGCGCATCGTCGAGCGTCACGTCATCATAAATTTCGGACAACAACACGCCGCCAAAGCGTTCTGCCAGCGCTGCCATTCGCGGATCTTCCGCACCACCGGGCTGACTTAAGCGTTCTATTTGATCGTCGATGTGACGCTTACGTGCCGCCACCTCATCACGTTCTACCGTGATTTCACGCTCGCGCTCCAGCAGTTGCTGCAAATGCGCAGTGACTTCCTGACCATCAGCAAACGTTGCACCGCTCTGTTCACTTAATTGCGTCAGGGCTTCCTGCGCCGCCAGCCACACCGGTGCACGCGCGGTTAATGTCTGGATGTGTTGCTGGACCTGCTCCAGTTCCTGACGCAGCGCCAAACGGCGCTCCCCGGCTTCCGCGACCAGCGCAGAGAGGGTTTCAATCTTCAGTTCCAGTTCCTGCTGCAAGCTGTCCAAGTCTTCCGGCTCACAGGACTGCCCATAGCGTTTACCAAACTCTTGCAGCAGGCGTTCCGCCTCCTGCTGTTCGCGCAGGCGCTGTTCCAGTTCGGCCAGGCGACCGCGCAAAGGGTGCACACGTTCGGCCTGATAGCGCTGGGAGGTACTGTCGCGCAGCACCTCACGCGCTGCTTGCCAGGCATCGCTGCGTGAAACGTTACCCACAATCTTGCAGACTAGCTGATAGGCTTGTTCAAACTGGTTATGTGCCGCATCGGAGACGCTCAGGGTTTGTTCCAGTTGCAGCAACACCTCGGTCGCTTCCTGCTCGCGCGCATGGAAGGTTTCCAGCCACTCATCGGCGTTATCCGCCGTTAAATCCGGCAACTGACAGAGCGTACGAGCACGTTCCAATGCCTGTTGCGCCTGTTGATACTGGATAGCACGGGTCTGCTGCACGTCCAGTGCCTGCTGGTAGTCGGCGAGCTGGCTTTTCAGTTCATCCACTTCTTGCTCGGCAGCCTGCGCGCGCGCGTCGTTTTCTTCGAGCTGCTCGCGCGCTTCTTCTACCACGATGTCCTGCTCTTCCAGACGCGAACGTAGTTCTTCCAAATCGCCGTCGTAACGCTCAATCTTTTCCTGTTGACGCAGCGCCGTTTGCACCAGATTCAGGTGGTCACTGGCGGCCTGGTGATCGGTTTCCAAATCGCTTTCGGCGTCCGTTTGTTCCGCCAGTTCGCGCGCCATCTCAACATGGCGATACTGCTCATGTACCAACTGCTTACGGCTGCCAAACAGGTCATGTCTCAACGCCAGCGCACCATCCAGATGCACCCGTCGCTCATTGGCATGACGCATATAGTCGGCAGCCACGTAGGAGGTGGCTTCCGATATCAAATGTTTGAACAGATCGCGATCCGATTGCGTCACCCGGATAGCTTCCAGCGTCATACGGTTTTCACGCAGTGCCGCTTCCATGTCCTGAAACGCCTTGCGCACCCCGCTGTTTTCCGGCAGCAGGTAATCACGCAGCGATCGGGTAATTGCGCTGGAGATCCCACCGTACAGGGAGGCTTCAATCAGACGATAGAATTTACTGCGGTCGGAAGCGGAGCGTAACCGGCGCGGCACCACGCCCAAATCAAACATCAGCGCATGGTAATCGGTAATGGAGTTGAACTGTTTAAACAGTACCCCCTCCATCTCCTCCACACGCTCTTTCAGTTCTTGCAACGTCAACACCCGCACCTGACGCTCCCCCAATGACTGGGTCAGCACCTGCGTCGGCTGCAACGTGGTGGGCAACCCTTGAATGGCGAAGGGTTTGATATCGACCTTTTTATCACGTCCGGCAACCTGTTGCAGACGCACCCCTACTAACACGCGTTGATGGCGGGAGTTGACGACGTCCAACGTGGCATAACACACGCCAGCGCGCAGCTTACCGTGCAACCCCTTATCGCGTGAGCCACTGGTGGCCCCCGCCTCAGTGGTATTACGGAAATGCAGTAGCGTCAGATCGGGGATCAGCGCGGTGATAAAGGCTGCCATGGTCGTCGATTTCCCCGCGCCGTTACCGCCGGATAGGGTGGTAACCAGTTCGTCCAAATCGAACGTCCGAGCAAAAAAACCGTTCCAGTTGACCAGCGTCAGTGAGCGAAATTTACCGCGTTCAATCATTGTTATTCTTCCTCTCCACGCTCAGCCGCATTGTCTTGCGCACCTTCGCCCTCTTCGACCTCATCATTCAACGACAGGCCGCTGTCTAACGGCAGTGCTTCGCCATCACGGATCATGCGCAACTGTGCTTCACGCGCATCGTCGCCGCTGCGCACGTCGGCACCGAAACGGAAGGCCGCTTCAGTGATACGGAATTTGCTGCTGTCATTGCCCATGAAGTAGACCATCCCCAAGCGCCGCAGGCGATTCAATGAGGTTCTGACCTTCTCCTGCAATTTCTGCCGATCCAGATCCGAGCCGGTAGAACGCTGGTTGACCAACTTCAGCAACTTGTTTTCATCGGCCAGACTCAGCAGCTCTTCATAAAGCTCCTGCTGAGTGAAAATGCCTTCTTGCGCCAGCCGCTCTGGACTGAGGTAGAGATAGCAGAGAATTTTTCCCACCATCATGTCCAACTCGGACAGCACCGAGCGCGGGATCAGGGTGGTCGATCGCGGTCGCAGGTAGAAGAAGCCCTCTGGCGCGCGGATCAGTTCCACGTTATAGCGTGCGTAGAACTCCTCCAACACGTCCTGAAAATCCATCAGGTAAGCATGGTTCTCCAGCTCTTCCACACCGATATGCCGCCCCGCACGCAGTTGGCTGTCGAGCGCGGGAAACAGGGTATTGGCTAACGCCGTTGCCAGTTTAGCTGGCATAATTTTATCAATAGTTGTCGATGACATGGGCCTGTACCTTGGCTCCGTAATCATTGATTGACTGCCATAGCGCAGGCAATCCGGTGAAATCTGCTTCGGCCACACCCAGGCGCACCGCCTGGTCGACCACGATTCGTGCCACATCAAAGTGCTGTGCCCGGGGATAGTGGCTTAAGTAGTCGCGCACCACATCCGCCAGGTTGAGCGGGATGCGCTCGGTTTTATATTTTTGCAGCGCGGCTTCTATCAGCGCGGCAATCTGTTCACGCATTTCGCTAAATTCTTCATACTCCAGTTCCGGCGGCAACTCGCCGGTCACTTCATCGCTGCGCAGCGCCAACTCTTCATCGCGCATGTCCAGCAGGCGATCAGCATTGGCGAAAGTCAATGCCCAGGGCTGGTCGAAATAATTTTGCACCGACTGACGCAGGCGCTGAGCGAATACTCGGTTTTTATCCATATCAATGGCGGTACGGATAAACTTGTGGACGTGTCGGTCATAGCCAATCCACAGATCGATGGTTTGCTGTCCCCAACTGATGATGCGATCAAGCTTGGCTTGCAGATCGAACACCAGTTTATCAACAAACTCGAGCTCAGGATGCTGCATCGTTGCTTCCTGAATCTGCAACAGGCTGGTTTGCAGTTTATCGCCCGCCGCTTCCAACGTGTCCTGCAATTCACGCAGGATGCCGGAGGTTTCCGTCAGCAGATGTTCACAACTGGAGATGGCTGCACGCCAATCTTGCGTTAACAGCGCCGCGATATCCTCTTTCACGCCCTGCTGCTGCTCGTCCATCACGCGCTGGGAGAGGTCGATACTGTCAAAAATTTCCGCCACCGAATATTTAAGCGGCGCGAACACATTACGGTGCCAGTGGAACTCATCGCCCCCCTCTTCTGCAGCCTCCGCCGCACGCAACAGTTCTTGCGCCACAATGGAGAGCTGCATAGACAGGCGCAGCGTCGAAAATTCGCGCTGTCGGATGTAATAGTCGGTGATGCCAATGCCGAGCGGCGTCAGCCGGTAGATGGCATTGCCATCGGCCATTTCACTGACAAAGCGATTGACCAAACGCTGGCGCACCAGATCGTTAATGGCGTTATTGGCGCGCATTGCCACGGTTTCATGGGTCTGTTCAAATCCCTTGCTGACGTGACGAAAGGCATCCACCAGTTCCCCTTCGCTCATTTCGCCATCCATACGCTCGCCGTTCAGCGTGGCGATCGCCAGCAAAAACGCCAGGCGTTCGGTGGGGAGTGACAGGGAAAAATCATTTTTTCGCGCCCAGGCAACCAGTTCCGGCACTGTCTGGGAAAAATCACTCATAGTGCATCCTTTATAGGGCGTTTACGCGCCATGACATGAATATAGCGTCCCAGGCTAACAAAAGGCTCCTGGCGACAATAGCGCTGTTCCAACGCTAACAATTCCTCGAAATTATCGATTTGTTGCTGTTTGTTCTGCAAATAGTCATGAAACACCCGTACACCGGTCTTTCCTTCAATCGTCATCCCCAACGCATCGAGCCAGCCATAAACCTGCTGGGGATCGAGGGGATGATCCGGCGACAGAGAACGTCGTTTACGCTTTGGCATACCGGCTTGCACATAGGCAAAATTACCCAGCACCACATTGCGCAGCAAAAGTGCATGATGATTATAAAACATCAGCGAAAAGGCGCCGTCCGGTGCCAGACACTCCGTGAGTGTCTGCAACACAGCCTGCGGTTCGGCTACCCACTCCAGCACCGCATGAAACAAAATTAAATCTGCCGGGTGCGCCATATGATCCGCTACATCCTGTGCGGCGCAGTGAACAAAACGCATGTTATCGGCTACGCCCTGTTGCTGAGCAATGCTGCTGGCGCGGTGAATCATCTTATCTGAAACATCGCACAACAAGACCTGATGTCCTAAAGCCGCCAAACGGCAGGCCATATGCCCTTCACCACCGCCCGCATCAAGAATTCGCAAAGGACGCGCGGGCAACGTTTTAAGCAGCGCCTCCAGATCCTGCCACAGCACCGCCTGACGCACCTGACCTTTGGTGGTGCCATAGATATTACGGGCAAATTTTTCGGCGATATCGTTAAAATTGCGATCTTGCATTGAGCTGCGTTCCACGTCATCGTTAGGGCGATCGTGCGGCACGGTGTGCCTTCTATACCCGGAGCTCGGGTATAACGCCATATTTCCTTCAACCTGTTATTCTGGCACAGGCGGAACGAGAATAAACCGCCTGACCGCACGATATTTTGCCGGATGCCGTTTTTTCACCCAAAGGGAACCTGATTTCATGCTGTTTACCCTAAAAAAAGTCGTTGGCGGGTTGCTCCAACCGCTCCCGTTGCTGCTCATGCTGATGGGCATTGGTCTGGCGCTGCTGTGGTTCTCACGCTGGCAACGAGGGGGAAAAGCCGTTATTTCCTGCGCCTGGCTGGCGTTATTACTGCTGAGTGTGCAACCGATCGCCGATAAGCTGCTGCTGCCGTTGGAAAGCCACTACCCAACCTGGCAGGCAAGTGCAGCACCGGTTCCGTATATCGTCGTGTTGGGCGGAGGTTATACCTACAATCCGGCGTGGGCGCCAAGCGCCAATCTCATCGGTAACAGTCTGTCACGGGTGACCGAAGGCGTGCGTCTTTATCATGCCAACCCCGGCGCAAAACTGATTTTTACGGGTGCAGCCGCGCAGGGAAATCCGATGACCAGTGCACAAACCGCGGCATTGGTCGCGGAGAGTCTGGGGATTGCGCGCGAGGATATCATTACGCTGGACACACCGCGCGACACGGAAGAAGAAGCGATGGGCACGGCGGCCCTTATCGGGCAACAGCCTTTTCTGTTAGTGACGTCAGCCAGTCATCTGCCGCGAGCCATGGTGTTCTTCCAGGCGCAGGGCCTGCATCCCATACCGGCACCCGCCAATCAGTTGGCCATTACCAGCCCGCTCAATCCGTGGGAGAAAATATTCCCTTCAGCGTTTTATCTGTCTCACAGCGAACGTGCGTGGTACGAAACGCTGGGCTTACTGTGGCAACGGTTAAAAGGCAGTGAAACGCCGCCAGAAGCGGCATCGCACTGAGAAGACTATTCCAGCCAAGGGGTCAATTCGCGCGTGGCACGATCGAACAGCGCACGATCCATCTGTCCGGTATGAAGGTAGCGGGAAACCGCCTCCCAAATGACGTAAAGCCAGCGGCGATAAACAAAATTTTCTGCCAATGGTGCTTTTTGCAGGTAGCGATAGAGCAACGCTTCCGACATGCCCGGCTCGCACAGGCGAAACATGTCATATTCCCTGGGAGCCCATAACATCATGCCGGGGTTGATCATCGCCAGCAACTGATCGCTACGCGGATCTTTGAGCATGCTGCGCAGCGATAAATTGCCGTGTACCAGCACGCAGCCGTCATCAAAATCATCAAATAAGGCATCAAGACACTGGCGAGAGCGGTACAACACGCTGCGATCCGCCTGCGTCAGTAGCGGTGCCCCCACATTCAATAACGTTGACCAGAGCACTTCCAGCCGCTGTTCGTACCAACTGAGCCAGTCGTTATCCTGCGTGCTATCCACGCTGCCCACACAGCCGTGACTGTCGATGCGGTGCCAGAGCAACACGCTTTCAACCACATGGTCCATCAACGAGGTCCAACGTTCAGGGGTGCGCGTTGGCGCTTCGACCGATACACCGCGCAGGCGCTCAATCAACAGCAGTTCCTTATAGGGGGCTTCCTGGGTGATCACCACACCGTACACCGTCGGCAAACGCACATCCCCTTCGCGCGCCAGCATGGAAAGTTTGTACGCTTCCTGCTGTGCAATGCCCTGACAGACGTAGCTTTTCGCCAACAGCGGCATGGCATTGCCGTTATTGTCATACAACGCGTATAAATGTGCGTAGGGTTGCTCACTGATGCGTTCGAGCCGGCTTAATTTTTCCCCCAACACTGTGCTTAATTCAGCCTTCAAATGTTCCATACGTTGCTAAACCTCGCTCCTGCTTCAGGATCCCGCGTGCCATCATGCGGTGGACCGCCGTCAATTTCTTCAATATAGATCAAATAAAGTGCCATCGGCAGGCGGTATACCGGTTTTGGCGTAAGGTAAGCGGTGATGTCACAAACAAGTGGGGGATGAGATAAAAAAGTGACTATACCTCTCGTCATCCTCGGCGCAAAACGGGGATCTCTGCGAAAATAAAGACGTTTCTTCGACAAGAGATTCCCGCTTTCGCGGGAATGACGGTGGGAGTGACGTCGCGAACGTTACACCATCGCTGCACGCACGCGCTGTAAATCTTCTGGCGTATCCACGCCGACACTGGGCACAGCCTGCGCTACCGCAACATGAATTTTCTCGCCGTACCACAGCACGCGTAGCTGTTCGAGCAGTTCGATCTGCTCCAGGCTACTGGGCTGCCAGGTCACATAACGACGGATAAAACCCGCGCGGTAAGCGTAGATACCGATATGGCGTAAGAAATGCTCGCCAATCGTCTCTCTGCTTTGGGCAAAACGCTCACGATCCCAAGGAATGGTGGCGCGGGAAAAATAGAGCGCATAGCCTTGCGCATCCATCACCACTTTTACCTCATTGGGGTTAAACGCTTCTTCTGCGGTGGTGATGGGTACGGCGAGCGTCGCCATTCCAGCCTGACACACGGCCAGATTGTCTGCCACCTGACGAATAATCACCGGGGGAATCAAGGGTTCATCCCCTTGTACGTTAACGATGATTTCATCATCCGGAAATTGGTAGCGTTCGATAACTTCGGCCAAACGCTCTGTACCAGAATGGTGATCGGGGCTGGTCAGGCACACTTCTCCGCCAGCCAGCTCCACCGCACGTTGAACGTCAGGATGATCCGTCGCGACAATGACGCGGCTGGCACCGGATTCCGCAGCGCGCTCCATCACGTGCACCACCATCGGCTTACCGTTGATATCCGCCAGCGGCTTCCCCGGTAAGCGCGTTGAGGCATAGCGCGCAGGTATAATCGCAGTAAAACTCATTGTGTTATCTCATCGGCAGGAATTTTGCGCGCTTCGTTTTCCAGCAGGACCGGAATACCCTCACGCACCGGATAGGCCAAAGCATCCGCTTTACAAATCAGTTCCAGCTTCTCTTTATTGTAGTACAGCCGTCCATTGCATACCGGACAGGCAACGATCTCGAGTAAACGGTGATCCATGCATCCTCCATTAAAGGTGCTTACAAACAAAATGGGTAGCCACGTTACGCGCGCGGTGAAGGCAACAGTGACATTATCTTATCCAGCAATAACGATGCTCCCGGCTCAGCAAGTTGCGCATCTACCGGCAAGTACCACCAGTTAGCCTGGGCAAAAGCGCGACACTTCACCGCATCTTTTTCCGTCATCAGCAATGGTTGCTGATTATCCTCGGTCAGCACTTGAATGGCTTCTGGCAAATAAGTTTGGTGATCGGCAAACGTGACTTCGCGCACAACGTTCACACCTTGCGCTCGCAGCGTGGCAAAAAATCGAGGCGGATGGCCGATGCCCGCCATAGCGACACTTCCCGTTAAGGTCACCACCGGGCAGGTTTCACCCGTGAGGACATTGATCGCGTCACCCGGCTGCAAATGCATGGCAATTTCGCCGGGCTGGGGCTCGCCACCGTTAACCACAATGGCATCCACGCTGCGCAAGCGCGCGGCCCGTTCACGCATCGGCCCGGCGGGCAGCCACCAGCCGTTGCCAAAACGACGCTCACCATCCACTACCACGATTTCGATATCTCGCGCCAGCGCATAATGCTGTAAACCGTCATCGGTCACAATCACATCAAGCGGCTGACGCGCCAACAGCGCTTCAATGGCATCACGCCGCACAGGGGATACCGCCACCGCAGCGCCGGTACGCTGGTAAATCAGTACCGGCTCATCGCCTGCTTGCACGGTGGACACTGAGGCGTCCACCACTAACGGATAGCGCTCCGCCTTGCCCCCGTATCCACGCGACACCACGCCAACGCGATAGCCCTGACGTTGTAGTCGCTCTACCAGCCACACCACCAGCGGTGTTTTACCATTTCCACCGGCGGTCAGGTTGCCCACGATCACTACCGGGATAGGCGCGCGCCAGACACGCCGCCAGCCGGCACGGTAGCTATAACGGATAATCGCCGTTATCAGGCCGTACAACACCGAGAAAGGGATCAGCAGCCAGTAGAGCCACGATGCACCAGACCAGAGGCGCGCTATCATTCGCCAAACTGCATTTTATGCAACTGTGCGTATGCGCCATTTTTCGCCAGCAGCTCCGCGTGCGGCCCACGTTCGATAATCTGTCCATCCTCGACCACCAGAATCTCATCTGCACTCTCGATGGTAGACAAACGGTGCGCAATCACCAACGCGGTACGATCTTTTTGCAGCTCATCCAGCGCGGCTTGAATCGCGCGTTCAGATTCGGTATCCAGTGCTGAGGTGGCTTCATCCAGCACCAGAATCGGACAATCGCGCAGCAATGCGCGCGCAATGGCGATACGCTGACGTTGGCCGCCAGAGAGCAATACGCCATTTTCACCGATAATCGTATCCAGCCCGTTATCCATTTTGCTGATAAAGTCCATCGCATGGGCCATTTTGGCTGCGCGCTCAATGTCTTCGCGCGAGTAACGATCGCCGCAGGCATACGAGATATTATTCGCAATGGTGTCGTTAAACAGGTGTACGTGTTGCGACACCAACGCCACCTGACGGCGCAGCGAGGAGAGCGTATAGTCGCGCAGGTCATGGCCATCCAGCAGGATTTCGCCGGATTGAATGTCGTAAAAACGCGTGATCAGGTTGGCGATAGTCGACTTACCGGAACCCGAACGCCCAACCAGCGCCACCGTTTTACCCGGAGGAATGTGCAGGCTGACATTTTTCAGCGCCAACGTCTCTTTGGTCGGATAGGCAAAACTGACGTTGCGGAATTCCACATCACCTTCGGCCCTTTCCAGCACGCGTGTACCTTCGTCCTTCTCCTGCTCCATATCCAGAATGGCAAACAGCGTTTGGCAGGCTGCCATGCCGCGTTGAAACTGGGCATTGACGTTCGTCAGCGATTTAAGCGGACGCATCAGGGCGATCATTGAGGAGAACACCACGGTGATGGTCCCGGCCGTCAGGGTATCCATCACACTCGGGAAGCTGGCGGCATAGAGCACAAATGCCAGCGCCAGAGACGCGATCAACTGGATAATCGGATCAGAAATTGCTGACGCAGACACCATCTTCATACCTTGGGTACGAATGCGGTTACTGACTTTATCGAAACGCGCCACCTCAACGTCCTGACCGCCGAAAATCAGCACCTCTTTATGGCCTTTCAGCATCTGCTCGGCGCTAGCCGTCACCTGCCCCATGGTGTTCTGAATATTTTTGCTGATATTACGAAAGCGTTTAGATACCACGCGGATCGCGATAGCCACGATAGGGGCAATAACAATCAGGATAATAGACAGTTGCCAACTGTAGTAAAACATCAGCACAAACAGACCGATAATCGATGCACCTTCACGCACCAGCGTAATCAACGCACTGGATGAGGAAGAAGCCACCTGCTCAGAGTCATAGGTAATACGCGAGAGCAGCGTTCCGGTTGATTGCTGATCGAAGAAGCCCACGGGCATGCCCATGATGTGGCTGAACAAGCGCCGGCGCATATTCATCACCACCTTGCCGGATACCCAGGAGACGCAGTAGGCAGACACATAACTTGTTATGCCGCGTACCAGCATCAGGCCCATCACCACCAGTGGCATCCACAGCAGGACGCTGCGATCGGTTTTCCCAAACCCTTCATCCAGCAAAGGCTTCAACAGCGAGAGCATCAGCGTATCACCCGCCACATTGATGATAAGCGCAATTGCCGCTGCGGCTAAACCCGCCCTAAAGGGAGAAATCATCGGCCACAGGCGACGGAAGGTCTGCCAGGTGGAGAGGTCTTTATCATTCAGCATGCAATAAACCTGAATTATTTATAAATAGCCGCTTATTCTACTCACTATCGCGCTTTACGCCAAACCACTGATGGTACCAAAACGGCGATAGCCGCTCACGATAGGGTAAAACCAGCAAGTGTTCGTTGAAAAAACGCACACTGACTTGTCCTGATTGTGCCGTATCAACCCAATGATGCCCCGCGTTGCGATAACGTGCGATAACCGCAGCAGACGGCAGACGCCACGGATTATAGCGCCCGGTAGAGGCAAGCGCATACCGGGGATTCACCGCGCGTAAAAACGGCGCACTGGATGAGGTCTTGCTGCCGTGATGGGGAATTTGTAACAAATCCGCAGTCAGTTGGTCTCGCAGCGCGCTCTCAAGCCGTCGTTCCGTTTTCATTTCAATATCTCCGGTCAATAGCACTCGGTGTCTACCGTCATCGATACGCACCACGCAGGAATCATCGTTTCCTGCGTGTGCCACCCGTATCGGCGGCCACAACACCGTAAACGTCAACCCCTGCCACTGCCAGGTTTCTCCTTGAATACACGCGCGATGACCCGGCTGGGTAAACGGGCTGTAGACGGTGAGCCCCGGATACGCCTGCAACAAAGAGCCCAGCCCTCCGATGTGATCCTGATGGCTGTGACTAAGAATAACCGCCTCGGGCGTAATGCCACGCCAGCGTAAATAGGGCAAAATCTCGTACTGCGCCATGTCGCCGCCCGACCACTGGCTGCCGGTATCAAACAGGACAGTCTGCCCCTCTCGCTCGATAACAATGGCTAATCCGTGCCCCACATCCAGCATATCCACGCGCCATTCCGGTTGCGGGGTTGCCGCCCGTTGCAGCACCACATAGAGCACTAACGCCGCCACACTGGCAGGATAGACGCGCCACCAGCCAAAACGCCAGATAATGACGCCGCACCACCCCATCAGGCTCCAGGCAAGATAGTGTTCGTCAATCGCTATCCAGCCGCGTTTTAGCGGCTTGAGCACCATGAACACCACATCCAACGAACGATCCGCCAGCCACCAACTGCTAAAACTTAACGTGGGGAATAACGCCAGCGGCAGTGCCACCAACACCAAGGGCGTCGTAACAAAAGAAACCAGCGGCACGGCCCAGATATTGGCCGGTAGCGATGTCAGGCTGATGCCCTTAAAAATCCCCCATTGTAACGGCAGCAACAGTAAGGTAATGCCACACTGCAAATGCGCCACACGCACCAGTACCCAATGCCATCCTTGCCGTAAGCCATAGGGCAACGGTGCCCATTGAAACCAGAAAATCAACCCTGCGACGGCCACGCAAGAAAGCCAAAAGCTGTTGGACAATACCATCATTGGCTCGCTAAGAAACACGATTGCGACACACCACAGCCACACTTGCCAGGATGTACAGATAACACCCCGCCAGCGAATCAGCGTCCAGACGCTGTATGCCAGTGCCGCCCGAATCGCCGGTGGGTTCTCACCTGCTAACCATGCATAGCTCCAGGCCAGGAGCACACCGGCCAACAGGGGTAACGGAGGTACGATCCACCGCAAGGGTAACAGGCGTTGCAGAGCACGCATCAGCCCCCAGCCGAACATGGCAGCCAGAACGATGTGCAACCCAGAAATCACCATCAGGTGCATGGTGCCCGTCTGTTGCAACACAGCACTGGCTTCAGGCGTTAGTGTTTTCATTACGCCAAACATTAACGCCAGTAAGATGGCATGCCACTGCAGCGAACTGGCATGCTGTTCAACCTGCGTTAACAGACGCTGCCTCACACCGCATGCTAACGTGATTGGTGTAGCGCGCAGCACGCGCGCTGACGCTAACTGTCGCTTGGCAATACCCCAGCGTTGTCTATCAAATCCACCTTGATTTAACCGACTGTGCAACGGACGAAAGCGGGCGCGAATCGACCAACGCTGCCCACCGCACCATGCTTGCATCGTATTTGGCAACGTGAGCGTGGCGTAAAACGCCGGAAAAACCCATCGGCCTTGCAGCTTTTCAACCTGAACCAGAATCTGTTGATCCTGATGACCGGAGATACGCATCTCAACGATCTTCACCTCAGCGCTCAGCGTTTTGCCATCAATACTGACCATTGTCGTCAGCATGGAACGGGCATCAAGCAGCGCGAACGCCAAGCAGAGAGAGGAGAGGCTTAACACGCGTACTATTTTGGAGCGACACGTTACCAGCAGCAGCGTTGATATCATCAACACCGTGACTGAGGCCCAACGCGGCGGTATCTGTGGCAACCACAGCAGAGGCAGTGTGCCCGCAATAACAGCACATGACGCCAGACTAAACGACATTCTCGCCATCGCAGCTCCCTTTAGTCTTCAACTGCCAGCAGCGTGACCGGTTACGGAGGAAGGGAACAGCCTTATGCTTCAACGATACAGCGGGATTCGCACGGGACGACGCCAATTTTCATGACGGTGCAGGATGGGGGGAAACGCGATCGCAATCGTCAGCGGGCCAGAGACCACGCGAGAAACATCACGCAGCAAGCAAATTACAGCAATAAAAAAGGCCGCATAGGCGGCCTGATGAAAAAGGAGGTGGTACTTACGCGTCTTTACCCGGCACGGCGCACTTCATTTCGCCCATCTCTTTCAATTTCTTCGAGAGATCTCGACGCTCTTTGGATAGATCGGCATTCTTGATGATGTATTCATCCACGCGATCTTCATAGTCACCGCGCATGGTGGCAATAATGCCCTGCACATCTTCGATACTCATGCCCGGTTTCAGGTATTCGCTCAGGTTATCCAGCAGCAGCACGCGTTTCTGGTTATCACGGATTTTCTTCTCGTTGTCGACAATTTCACGCTGCAACTTGTTCTTGCGACGGAAAATTCGCACAAACTCGAGCACATCCTGGAAACAGGGCTTGGTCGCCTTATCCATTGTTATCCCCTTACGTGGATCAGTTAATTTTGAGATCAACGGTGTGTTGACCGTCACTCCGCTCACGATACAGGGGAGTGACTATGCTCGACAAGTCGGTTTTTCAGTTACGCCGCCTGCCGTCCCATCAAAGGCGAAAATCGGTGATATTATCAACGATAATAGACGGCAATGCGTTGATTGCGTACCTGTTCAATCTCCACCTGAGTATCAAAAATGGATTCCAGCACCGAGGAGACCATCACTTCTTCCGGCTTGCCGTTGTAAACAATTTGCCCTTTGCGCATCGCAATAATGTAATCCGAGTAGGCTGACGCAAAGTTGATGTCATGGATGACCAGTACGATGGTTTTGCCCAATTCATCCGCTGCGCGACGAATCTGTTTCATCATCGCCACCGCATGTTTCATGTCGAGATTGTTCAATGGCTCATCCAGCAGCACGTATTCAGTGTCCTGACACAAGACCATCGCCACATAGGCACGCTGGCGCTGTCCACCGGACAGTTCGTCCAGAAAACGATCTTTAAACTCGGTGAGATTGAGAAAGGCCAGTGCATCCGCAATACGTTTGCGATCGTCGTCATTCAAACGCCCTTTGGTATAGGGATAGCGACCAAAACCGACCAACTCTTCAACGGTGAGGCGGCTGGTAAAACGGTTTTCCTGACGCAACACAGAGAGGCAGGTCGCCATCTGCTCACCGGGCGTGGTGGCAATATCCATCCCATTGACGGTAACGCGACCGTTGTCCGCCGCCAATAAGCGACTTATCACCGACAGCAGAGTGGATTTCCCTGCCCCGTTAGGCCCAATGATTGACGTTACGCCACCACGGGAAATCGTGGCGGTAATGTCATTCAGCACCACTTGATCGTAATAGGCCTTGGTTAGATGCTCGATCTCAATCACACGGCAACCTTTTTCAATAACAACAAGATGAACAGTGTTCCACCGATAAACTCAATCACGACGGACAACGCCCCGGCCATGTTCAGCAGGTGCTCCAGAATCAGCTGTCCGCCGACCAAGGATATCACCCCAAGCAGAAACGCCGTGGGCAACAAAATGCGATGCTGGCTCGAACCGGCTACCAGATACGCCAGATTGGCCACCATAAAGCCCAGAAAAGTGAGCGGTCCGACCAGCGCGGTAGAAACCGCCACCAGTACCGACACCAGCAGCAAAATCAATGTGACGCTGCGGTTAAAGTTGATGCCCAGGTTCACCGCGCTATAACGCCCTAACGCCAGCACATCCAGCTCGAAACGCCGCCGCCAGATAACGATAGCGACCATCACCACGATCAGCGCCGTCAACGCGATCAGCTCTGGCACCGCACGGGTAAAGGTGGCAAACATACGCCCTTGCAACACGGCAAACTCCGTGGGCGTCAGTAGCCGCTGCATCAGGCTTGAGGCGCTACGGAACAGCGTGCCGCAGATAATACCGACCAGCAGTACCAGATGCAGGTTGTCGCGCCGCCCCAGAAACAGCCAGCGATAAAGCACCGCGGAGAACATCACCAGCAGCAGCGCTTCACACAGAAACTTGCCACTGACGCCCACCCAGGGAATGCCCTTGGCGCCAAATACAAAGATGATCAGCGTTTGAATCAGCACAAACAGGGTTTCGAACCCCATAATGGAGGGCGTGAGGATGCGGTTGTTGGTCACGGTTTGAAACAGCAGCGTGGAGGTGCTGGCAGCGAATGCCACCAGTAACATGGTGGCCAGCGTCAAACCTCGATGCACCAGAATATACTGCAAATTGCTGCCGAGCTTGATGGTCATAAAAATAACGATCGTCGTCAGTGCCAATGCACTGAGTAACCACAAGCGTTTTGCGGGCGTGGCGATAACGGCCATCAGTCCGTTATTGCTACGGGATAGTTTAACCTCGTTAACTGACATGGCGTTTTTGACTCAACAACAGGATAAGGAACACCACTGCGCCAATGACGCCCAGAATGACACTCACCGGGATCTCAAACGGATAACGTATCACCCGCCCAATCACGTCACACAGCAACACCAATCCCCCACCCAGCAGACACACCCAGGGAATGGTTTTACGCACATTGTCACCAAGCAGCATACTGATCAGGTTAGGCACGATCAGGCCGAGGAAAGGGAGCGTACCGACCACCACCATCACTACCCCGCTGATGATGGCAATAATCGCCAACCCGAGCAGCATCACTTGCCGGTAGTTGAGACCGACGTTGACGGAAAACTCGCGCCCCATGCCTGCGACAGTAAAGCGATCTGCCGTCCAACAGGCAATCAATGTAAGAATACCCACCAGCCACAACAGTTCGTAACGTCCGCGCAACACGCCGGAGAAATCGCCTGACTCCCAGCCGCTCAGCGACTGCAACAGATCAAAGTGCATCGCCGCGAAGGTGGTTATCGCGCCGATCACCGCGCCCAGCATAATCCCTACCAGCGGCACCACCAGCGCCGATTTCAGCACGATACGGCGTAGCAGCAACATAAACAGCACGGTGCCTGCCATGGCAAACAGGCTGGCAACGATCATCCCCGCCAACAGGATAAATACGGCCGACAAATAGACAGGTTTCATGGCAAACATCGTGCTGTCTGATTACTTCTTGTCTAACGCTTTATTAACGTCATCTATCAGACGCGAATAGCTCTGTAAGCCACCGGCGATATAGAGTGACGCGGAATCCAGATACACCACATGCTGGTTCTGCCACGCCTTGGTTTTCGTTACCAGCGGGTTATCCAACACTTGCTGAGCAGGCAAGCCGCCAGTGGTGCCGATAGCGCTGTCGCGGTCTAACACGAACAACCATTCCGGGTTAATGCTCAGCAACAGTTCAGCGGTAACCACGTTACCATGGCGACCCGGATCCGGGAATTCCGTGGCAGTGGCGAACCCCAGTTCGTCGAACACAAAGCCAAAGCGTGATTTCGGGCCATAGGCAGAAATCTTGCCGCCGTTGACCATCAGCACCATGGCTGTACCGGCTTGTCCCGCTTTTTCACGGGTTTGTGCGACGCGTTGTTTGAAATCGTCGAGTTTGGCCTTGACTTCATCTTGCTTGCCGAAAATCTCACCCAGTTGCTCAATGCGATGGAGAAAGCTCGGCATAAATTGCTGCTCATCGACATCCAGAGAAATGGTCGGCGCAATACCGCTGAGCTTTTCATAGGCATCACGGGCACGGCCACCCGCAATAATCAGGTCCGGCTTGGCACTGCTCAGCGCTTCATAGTTAGGCTCAAACAGGGTGCCGGCATTCAGGTATTCGCTGCCGGCGTATTTGGCCAGGAAAGGAGGAAGATGCGCGCTGCTTTGCGGAACGCCGGCGACTGGAATTTGCAATGCATCCAGTGTATCCAGAATGGCAGGATCAAACACGACAACTTTTTTCGGATGCAGCGGTACCGTTGTTACCCCTTGGGCATGTTCAACGCTAATGGTTGAACTGGCGCTAGAGGACGTCTCTGACTGATCGCACCCTGCTACTACCAGCAAAGAAGCTAACAGCGTCGTTTTAATCGCACTGGAAAACCGCATCATCGTCTCCTTGTTAATTGCCTTCCTACACTGCACTGCGTGTCAGAAGGAATTTAATTATCATTCGCATTAAAGTGCGAAATTGTAACGAATGATGGTGCTAATGCATAGGGATTCCTGCCCCTTAGGAATTGATGCACATCAGGAAACCCGCACAGAATCTCATTTCAATGGTATTCTTGGCGCTTATCCGGACGAACGGCACACCCAAGGACAGTCGAGCGACAGAGAATATGGCCGATACCACGCAACCTACGTTTTTCATCCATGAATACAATACAGCTTCGTTAACCTTCTGAATTAACTCGAAGAGAACAACAATCACAATTAAATGTGTACGCAAATGTGTACTCATGCCATCCTTGGCATTCGCACCGCACCTTAAGTCACACCAGCATCGAGAGTGGTCGCGCTTGCGTTGACAGATCAGCGCTGAGCTGACAGGCAATTTCCTGAAATCTTCAATGACATGTAACGCTTTCTTTCAATGACAGGATTAATTGGATATATTATGTGTAATTTGTATTAAATGCGAAGAGATTAAAATGAGTTTCTTTCTTACATTTGGTTTTCTCACACTATCGTTATTAAACCATACAACATATATTTATATCGCTGGCCTTGTTTTAATTGCCATATATGCAATGATTAAAGGTCGCTTGCTTCATTTTAGGGAAAATGAGATTCTTTCATTCCTGGCGTTTTCATTGTTCATTTTATTATCCGCTCTTTACTTCTTAATTTTTACAGAAAACCCAGCGGATGAATCAGTAAAATCATTCAATAATAATTTGGTCTTTTCATTTATACTTTTCTTTATTGGCTTTATAATTTATAAAATAACAATAAGCGATAATTGCGAGAAAGATTTAAAGAATGCAATAAGAAATATTTTAGCAATACACGTGTCAGTATTTATTATTCAGTTTTTGATTGTGTATTCAACTGGAAGTTTCATAGATTTCGTCAAGCCGATTACTGGTGAGGAATCTAGGTATATGAATTATATACTATCTGGATCCTTATCTTCGCTGATACAGTACAGGGCTACCGGACTATACGGGCTTTGTTGAATAAATAGAACTTTTAGGTGAGCATCTGCTCAGATCACTACCGTCATTTCAACATCTGCACCCCATGGCAAAGCAAAAATTTAAAATCACCAACTGGTCTACGTACAACAAAGCTCTCAAGCTGCGCGGGTCTCTGACAATATGGCTGGATGAGTCGTCCGTTTCTGCATGGACGGAGAAAACAACGCCTGAACGGCGTGGCCGGCCGCGTCACTACTCAGATATGGCTATCACCACTGTTCTGATGATGAAACGCGTGTTTGGCCTTTCGCTAAGGGCTTTACAGGGCTTCGTTGACTCCATTTTTAAACTGATGGGGCTGCCGCTAAGATGCCCAGACTACTCGCTGCTCAGCAAGCGAGCAAAGACCGTTAAAATCAGCATAAAAACGCCGACCCGTGGTGAAATCTCCCATCTGGTCATTGACGCAACCGGCCTGAAGGTCTTTGGCGAAGGCGAATGGAAAGTCCGGCAGCATGGTGCAGAAAGACGGCGGGTGTGGCGTAAGCTGCATCTGGCCACAGACAGTGTGACGCATGAAATTATCTGTGCTGATTTGTCACTCAGCGGCACGACTGATGCTCAGGCTCTACCGGGCCTGATAAACCAGACCCACCGGAAAATCAGGGAAGCGTCGGCTGACGGCGCTTACGATACCCGCTACTGTCATGATGTGCTGCTGAGGAAGAGGATAAAGCCTCTTATTCCTCCACGACGTGGTGCGCAATATTGGCCAGACCGATACCATGAGCGTAATCACGCGGTTGCGGATCAGCGTCTAAGCGGCAGTAACGATGTCTGGAAAAAGAAAGTGGGCTATCATAGACGCTCAGTGGCTGAAACAGCGATATTCCGGTTCAAAACGCTTCTGGGCGATCATCTAAGTCTACGTGACTATGATGCGCAGGTAGGTGAGGCAATGGCGATGGTCAAAGCGCTTAACAAAATGACGCTGTTAGGCATGCCGAACAGCATCCGGATCGCATAACAATCGATCTGCTAGGGGAGCTGTAGTCACAAGTTCTGATTTATTCAACAAAGCCGACTATACGTTGAGCCATCAACATACGCATCAGCAATGACATGCATGATTCTGGCTGGTCTAGCATTAAAAATAAATAGAAAGTTGATTTATGTAGCCACAATAACATTGCTACTCAATTTCTCATCTGTTGGGATAATAGTTTTCTTGGTGGTAATGGGGTCGCTTTTCTTTGAAAAAATACGCTTATACAAAATTGCACTTTCAGTGGTTTTGATTTTTTTGTTTATAGTAATAAATTATGAATTTATAATTAACTTCACCACTGATTTTTTCAATAAATTTGAAAGCACAGCAGGCTCAAGATTTAAGTTGATTGACTATGTGCTGTTTGACAGGCATGGTTATATTAATATATTTGGTGTCGGATACTTCAACATACCAAAAGAGTTGTATATGGAAATAAATTCCGGGGCATATTCCATGGCTGCAATTAATGACGCGGGTCTTATATCATTCATACTGCTAAAATTCGGTCTTATTTCACTTCCGTTCGTTTATTGGATTTTCAAAAACGTAAATGGAAGAGTTAGTAAAATAGTATTTACTGGAGTGCTTCTTACTAAAATATCATTTTTGTTCCCTATCCTTTACATAGGTCTATTGCCAGCCATATTTAAAGGTAGAAATACCGCACGGTGAAGGGCGGTATTCACCTTATAATTCTGACGCAACATTAAAAGCTAAACTGTATTGCCCCATCGGTTGATGAATAACGAGTATCAACGATATATGAGATTGAACCTGCAACTAGGGTTTGAATCTGAATGAACCCTGAAGCTACAGAAACAGAGAACACTGACTGCGTATCCCCCTTCTCAACCTTTTGCCATCCATTTGCATTTTTATAGGCAATAACCCTTTTTTCAAACGCCTCCGCGTTGTTGTCTGTATGGCAGACGATATCAACAACGATAAAGGCATCATTCCCATCGATAACTGTCATAAGTCCGGTAAACCCTGCCGTGATTTTGCTGAATGCTTGAGTTCGCCGGACTATTGATGCTGCAACTTTTGTTATCGACGGACGGATAGCATAACTGGCCGGAGCATATATTTCGTTCCCCGTGCGATCACTTGCGCTATCCGAACGGCAACCAGATGGAAAATAGACAATTTCTGGATACCTGAAGAAACTAATACCTGACGCTTTAACTATATTGAATCGTTTATCTCTGAAAGAACTGTCAAGCACTGTTACTTTAGTCTCACCCGTCGCATTCACTTTAACGTCATTGGTGAAGTAAGAATCCAACAAAGTCAGAGTGGCGAGGCCAGACAGATTTATATTAAATCCAGAAACCTCAATAAAAGAATCAGACACGGGTATGGATCCGCTAACCTCATCTGCATGAACCCCGCTTAACTGTAGCCCATCAACAGATAAAGAAAACGCATACGCTTTCAGGACTTTTTGACACTCTTCAGCACCAATACCACTCATCACGACTGCTTTAGCGTTTGCTAACTCATATGCTAACTGTGTGCGCCTATTGGAAATTCCGTCACATGCTGTAGAGATAAAATTAGAGTACCACAACTCATTCGCCACAAAATAACCACGTCTAATATTTGCCCTTGACCAACACGCATTGAACGTCACTGATGTTGTTACATTACTAGTCCACCCTCCAGAACTATCAGGACCACCTAATGCAAATCCATCACGACCATTTGAATTGGCGTATACATTGTTAAATGTTGCGTTATAAGCTGACAAGTGAATGCCGTCTAACACCCCTTCCTCGTAGCATCCACCATTAAACTCGCATATCGCAGCATGAACTTTGGATGCTTTAAAAACATGGTTGAGTTTATTACCGGCATTCAAACCAAGACCATTAATAGCCATTCCCCAGTCCTGCGCCGTCGCTTCAACTGAAAATAAAGCCTCTCCGACATCAGTACCCACCCAACGAATACTAGTCCCTCTCTTCCTTCCACCAACTATTTTTGTGTTTCTGATGCTGGTTGAAGCAAGGGCAACGCCAGGATAAGAAGGATGAAAGGATGAAACGCCAAAAAACTTATCATCGCGCGTACTGTCCGTGTACATGACAGATCCGCAATAATTCATGTAATCAATCGCGAGCTGAATATTGGCGCGGTTATCAGTAATGCCATTGTCATCAATACAGCCGAAATCAAACAGTGTGTGCGTGCCGTTTGGCATCCTACCATTGCCAACACAAATCCAATCCAAGTTAGGCAATGAAGGGATGGCGACAGGTGTAGAAATGTCCTCCCTGTATGCGTAGTAACGACCATCGGCTTGATTTAGAACCGCCTCACTATTTGAAGTTATTACCGCACCAGACAATCCGAATTTACCGCGTCTAATATATTTCGACGTGCTCATTACTGAAAGAACGCTACCGCCATATGGGGTGTTAACAAGCCCCGCACCATCCTCCTGAGCCAGCGCAGTGCGCAACTGATCCGGGTCATACTTCAGCACGTTCGGGAAATAGAATTGCTGCACGTTGTAGGCGTCGTAAATCGCCATCGAGTGGCCTTGCACGGTCACAAACTTGGCAATCTGCCCGTTGTATACCGGATAGCCGCCAGCGTTGATAACGATAGGCTGAGCTACAGGAACGTGGCTGCCGTCCTCATTTTCGAGGTACACCTGAATCTGATTGCTTGGAATCGTCGGATCCGTGTCAATCTGTCCGATGTAAATTTTACCGTTGGCGTTGGCCTTAAACGAGCGAGCCAGGGTGAAGAGTTGAGAAGGCATACTGACAACAACGTTGGGTGTGATATCCGCCATTATTTTCTCCGGGCGTGAGTAGTCCCCACAGATCGGGTCTGCGGTAATTGGTTTGATAATCAGTGATGTATTATCACGGTGGTCTTATTGTGGATATAAACAGTTGATCATAAGATGCCGATCCACTTGTTTAAGTGAGGCGTCGAAAATGGGAAGAGATGACCCACAATTCAACTTGCGTTTACCATATGAGTTAAAAGAGAAAGTTATGCAGCGTCCCAAGATGAATGGACGCTCTCTAAACGCTGAATTGGTACAAATAGTTCAAGAGGCGATTGCACGGCCGTCGCCAATACTCGGCTATCGTGACGAGGCTGAGCGCCTAGCCAGCATCCATGCGGAAGAGTTCAAGAAAATTGTTTTTGATACTCTAAAATCCATATACCATAGTGACTTACATAAATCCTCAGACGATAAATGATCTAGATCAAGCAACACTTGGCGAGTTGACAACACTGATCCTTGTGTTTTACAGAAATATATGATTCAGCAGTTGCTTACTCGTTCGCTTTCGTTCACACTTGAATTACCTGATAGGTAATCGATTCATGCGAGCAATACGAAAAGGACTCCCGATCACTCAGGAGGACATATGCAAACAGCAACTAAGAACTCAACCATGCCATACATGATCCCGGAAGCAGATTTCGACAGAAAGCTTAGTGTTGTCAAAAACAACATTGAGCATACCCATGCTTTCCTGAAAAAAGGCGTCGTGGACTTCTCACTACCTGGCTTTGTTGTGCCTTTTGGTTATCGCTTGGTTAAGTCTCGCAATGATGAGCACTACCGATTAATTACTGATGTGCAAGATCCGGAAACTGTCTATGCCGTTAAGCTTGTTTTCCGTCATGACATTGTTGATGCGAAGAAAACATGCACGCAAATATTGGTATGGAGAACAGTGCAAGCGCAGCATGACACTGCCGTCCATGGATTGCCTAAAATTTTCTTCCAGTTCTTCCTTGAGAGTTACTCGATAGTCGTATCTGATGAAGAACAAACCAGTGATGGTAGGCGCTTCTGGGAGACCATGATCTCTTGGGCTATGTCTACAAGTGGTTATCATGTATACGTGTCAGATGGCACGCAAGAGTCTCGCCCATTGACGTTCATGACTTCTTGGGATGAATTTTATACTACATGGGCTGATTTCTGTTGGGGTAATGACAAAGATTGTCATAGCCACCGACTATTAGTGATAAGCAAAGATAAACTTCACTAAACCATCAGAATAAACCCGACACTCGCCGGGTTTTCTTTGCTCCCACCTTTACCCACCACATGCTATCTTGACTAAAAAGGAGGTTGGGATGAAGTACGTTATTGCTGCGCTGCCACTGTTGCTAGGGGCTGTTGACAATTAACACAGCCAGACGAATGCAGCAGCGAGCGCAACGAATGATGCGAAGCGTTTTGAGAGTTTGTCGAAGCGTGTAGCTACGCGTCGAAATTGCTTGATACGGCAAAAGAAACGTTCGATCAAATTGCGTGAAGCGTAAAGATGTTTGTCCAGTGGGCGTTGCTCACGGCGATTCTCTTTGCTGGGGATGACAGCCTGAATGCCTACCGACTCCAGATATTGTAGAATCACATTCGTATCGTAGGCTTTGTCTGCAGCCAAGCTTGAAGGTTTCAATTCACCAAGTAAAGGCAATGCTTCTCTGGTGTCGCTCTTTTGACCACCAGTCAAACTAAAACGGGCAAGCATGCCCAGCCCATCAACCAGAGCGTGAATCTTGGTTGTCAATCCCCCGCGAGAACGACCAATCGACTGGTCACCGTTTTTTTGGGAGCGCCCGCTGCATGCTGATGAACCCGTACGATAGTGCTGTCGATGAAGATTTCCTCGAAATCGGCATCGCCCGCAAGTTCAGCAAAAACGGAATGCCATATTTCTGCCCGTGACCATCTGGCAAAGCGTTTGTACACACTGTTCCAGAGTCCGAAATCGGGTGGTAAATCTCTCCATGGGCTTCCAGTTCGGGCGATCCATAAAACCGCTTCGACAAAAAGCCGATTATCTGCTGCTGTTCGTCCCGGATCCGAATCCTTTCCCGGCAAAAACGGGCTAATCCGTTCGTATTGGTCATCACTGAGCATCAATCTTGGCATTCTGCTTTTCCAAAAAAGACAGAATGTAAACAGATTCTTTTACAAAAAAACAGGTTCTTGGCGATGATTGTCAACAGGCCCTAGTCGGATGCGCGAAAGTCAGTGATTATCAGGCTGGTTGCGAACAGCGCTACTCAAAACTTAGCGATATGGCTACCTGTCTCGATATCAGCATTAAAAATGATTCCCGAATGGGATCTGCTTCTACACCTAAGATGTATGTTCTTGCGGCAAAGCTTCTCGGACAGAAGGTGGATAACGGTGAAATTAGCGATGCACAGGCTCGCCTTGAATTACAGAGTCTTTATGTAAACATGCAGCGACAGGAGCAAGCCGACAACATGGCACAGTCTCAAGCGTTGCAGCAATCAGCATCCGCATACCAAAACCAACAGAAGTCCGCTCAACAAACATATATCGATACATACAATGCACTAAAACCAGCCCCTAGGGTTCAGACGAATACAACATGCCAAACTTTCGGTAATACGGTAAATTGTCAAAGCTATTAGCCATCCGTGGCTATCTGTTACTGGTTTTCACCATCCTGTTTCTGATGATTCAACCAACCGAGAACGCCAAGACGCGCGATGGTCTTTTTGTCTGGATCTGGCAGAGATTCAAAGAAAGCTCTCCATTGCGGAGAGCTTCTAACTCGACTATCCATTACATGCCCAGGCGCGGTTGCCGGTAATGATTTAACGGCGCGCTGAAATTCAGGGGATGCGATTAATCTATCAGCCGCCTCCATTGAGCCAGCACCACCAGCAATCCTAGCCTTCTGCGCCAATCGCTGACCAATTTCAGCCCCGGCGATAGCCCCTAATGGGCCACCGTAAGCGCCGACCATAGTCCCGATCCTTTGAGCATGGCTTGCTGCCATCTCATAAGGTGCTGTAACGCGATTAAACCGTGATGTGAACTCATTCAATCGCCCGGTAGTTATTTCATATGCCTTTGCGTTTTTTATCGCTCTGGCTACCGTGTAAGCGTCTCTCAATCCTGCCATCGTCTCTTTAGGCAGATGTTGAGATAGAAGCCTAATTTGACCACTTGCCTGCATGTTCTGCCACCAATCAGCAAATCCGGCAGGATTGAAATCTGCGCCACGTTTTCCAGATGAAAGCATGTCACGCAATGCGGTGCCTACCAACTCCGTCCTTAATTGCCGAGACGGCGTGCTATCCATTAAATCGCGGAATGCCTTGCCATTGCCTTTCGCCATGGACTGTAGCGCCGTTGTCGCTGTGGCGGCTACATCTCCATTAAGCGTTCTGCCTCGCAGATTAACCATCTGCTCTTCCATGGTTTTACGCATCTGGACAAGGCGCTGAGCGACCTCAAAATCACGCAGCGACCCCGTATTGCCTAGCGCTAACCCCTGGTCATCAGACAATGTGGCATAAAGTCGAGATAGAGCAGCGCGATCGGCATCTTTATATGGCCCGCTATTTTTGTTTAGCGCTTGCCCGACAAGTCGGCGTTGCTTATTCAAGTTCGCATAGGTCAAAACACCATTTTCACCAGGGTTAACAGCCTTGAAAACTCGCTTCTCTATGGTATCTAGATTCTCCCATCCCCCTAAATTGTCCGCCTCTCTTTCCAGCATTGCCCCGGTGTTTGGCGCTTCAATTTTTGTGCCGGGAGCCATGGCTTTATCGACCCGAGAATACAAAGAATCACTACGCCTCTCTAGGGCAGCCATCCTGCCGTTAACTTGTCCTATAAATCGATCGCTCATTGCTAATGCGTCTGGAGCGCCTGCAACATCATCAATTATCTTTCCTGCACTAGAGGCAAGCTCACTGATTGCCTGATCTTCTTGCAGGCGCAGGGCTGAACCGGCGCGTGACTTAATCGCTTGCTCCACCGCCTGATATTGCGAATTTCCAGATAAATGAGATGGGAGGATGGAATCAACGCCAAGCCTGCCTGCTGCCTCTGCAACGTCCTGCTGTGGATTAATACTGAGCCCATCGAGAGACGATGCGAGATTAGGATCTCGCTGTGCTGCCACGCGCCTGATAGCATCCTCGACGGGCGCTGCCACTTCCTGAGTTGCCTGCTGAGCTTCCGGATTTAATCTCATTGATGCTGAGTAAGATACGTTAGGAGTAGAAGAAACCGGCTTCTGAGTCTGTGTAGGCATAGGTGTTGCTGCTACTTCTGCCGCATTTGCTGCTGCCCCTTCTGCTCCTCCCTTAGCACCCTGAATAAGCCCGCGCGCGCCGCGATACAATGCAGGCACCCCCATCAGCGCGGTGTTGATCGCCATTTCCTTTGTGGCGTTCTCAGCAAAATCACCAGGCTGATTGCCAGCGTTTGCTACAGAACCGATCATTGCTCCACGAACTGCACCCGCGCCGGGAACAAGGTACGTCCCGATTGCTTCACCTGCTTGCGCCCATGGGTCAGTTGGCCTATCTACCGGGCGATAAACCGGATCGAGCACATTACCAAGACCGACCGCGCTAGTACCAGCATTGATCAGGTTTGCGCCGCCCTGCAAGATGTCGAACGGTATGTTCACCAATCCCCGAGCGGCCTGCTCTACATTGTCAGCTAATGTTGGTGATCTTGGCTCCTGCGCTTGGCTTGGCTGCTGCTGGTATTTGCTCCAAGGCCCATCAGTTGGAACGCTTGGAGCGGCGCTTTGATACTTTTCCCACGGGCCAGCCATTAATTTTTCCTCCAACTATTGGGATTGCCCGGATCGCCACCTAGGAAGGTATAACCACCTTCACTGTGACCAGCCTGTATCGCCCCACCACCAGAAGATGCTTGCGTCCCCGGGACATCATCAAATAGCTTTGCTTTTCTAGACTGTAATTGGTTTACGAGTCCACTAGGTAAGGCATTCCCGTAAGAAGTAAGGTACTCATCCATCTGCTGATTGAATTTACTTCCCTCAGTATTTGCCATGAGTTTTGATGTGTTAATCAGGTCTGCAACCTGATCATTGTTTAGCATCTTACCGCTTGATAGCTGGCTGATATAGTTACCTAGGGTGCCATAAATCCCATCAGTTTTTTTTACCTGTACCTGCTCACCCTCGCGCACCACGGATTGAGGGTCTAGAGATTTCATGTAGTTAAATATCATCCCCAACTGTGACGCAGGAGTATTCCTCTTGCCTAATGCCTGAAGGTTTTCCGCCGCGCTGCGCATTGCCGAGTAGTTTTTTGAATAGCCGTTAATGTCGCTATTCAGATCTCGCACTAGCTTAGGGTCAATTTTTCCTAGCTCAGCTTGCTTTGCTGATAGTTCCTGGAGTTTTAAACCAACATTATCCGAATGGAATTGGGCGCGTTGAGCACGGTCAAGAGCGGCATTGTTTACGTTGGCCCACCCTCTGGCGTTCTCCATGTCATTGTTGCGCGCTGTTTCTATCAACCTATCGCGCTCAACGCCAAGCTTGCCGCGATCAATTTCTCGCTCCTGCTGTTTATTCAAGATATCGAAATATTTATCACCACTGCCCGCCATACCAAGAGTGTCAAACAGTTGCGCGGCACCCTGTGGATTTTGCGCCCCCATTTGAGCAAGGACGGCAGGATTAGCTCCAACACGAGACAACTCACCTGCGTTTTTTTGCAGATACTGAGCATATGCATCAGGCCCCTGAGATAGTGCGAGTCTCAGCTTAGCGGCCTGATTGGTCATGTCAGAAAGTTGAGATTTATCAAGACCTGATACAGCCTGCTGCGCCTGCGCAACGAATGCAGGATTCTGCACAGCGAAATCGCGCAATGCCGATGTGTCGCCAGTTTTCCATGCGTTAGCATGGGCCTGATTGAATGAGGCTTGTGCTTTCTGCAACTGATCTTGCTTGTAAGCATCGGATAGCCCTTGAAGCCCCTGCAACGCCTGCAATCCAACGTTATTACCGCCAGCGCGGGCAAATTCGTTGTTCTGGCGAATCAGGCCGAGCGTGGCGTTTACATCGCTCGCTTGTGGTGCGTTGGTGTTAACCTGACCAATGCCACCAAGAAATCCGCCAGAGTTAATCCCCTGCTGCCAAGTAGCCATGATTACTCCTTAAAACAGTGAGCCAAGCAATCCAATACCGCCGCCGATTGCAGCACCCCACGGTGTAGACATACCGAGAGCGCTTGCGATACCACCACCAGCCAGAGCGCCACCAAGACCGCCTGATATGCCTTGCTGCAAAGTAGACGGACGATTAGCGTTAGCGGCTGCAAGTGATGCGTTCTGCTGCAATAGCTGGCTGGTATTGTTGGCATAGGTTTGTCCGGCGTTAGCCTGCCCTTGTAATGCACCCAAACCGATGTTTGCGAGGTTATTCGCATTATTCATCTGACCGGATAACCAGTTTTGGCCTAACGTTGGCGCGATAGAGGACAGCATATTGCCGGTAGCGGTTGAGCCCAATCCGCCCGTAGCTTCGGCAGCATTCAAATTCTGGTAGCGAGCCTGATTTGCAAGCTGTTTGTACTGGTCAGAATTGTAATAGCTGTTCAGCGCTGAGTTTTGACCGCTTAGTGAGGATAAATCCTGTAATTGAGTGACATACTGCTTAGCAAGTGGAGTGAATGGTGCAAGGTTATTCATTACCGTTTGCCACTGCTCACGCTGCAATGCTGTGGCCTGAGCAGTTGCCGCCGCTTGAGCGTCTGCACCACTATTCCCGCCACCCTTACCGCCTTTTTCAAGGCAAAATGGTTCCTCGCCGCGCAGTTTCCTGCCCAGTGTAAATGCGTATAGCATAATTATCTCCCGTGATTGAGGAAGTCGGTTAGTTCTTCGCGAGTGGCTGAGTAGAAGGTGACGTCATCAACGCCTTTGAAGTATTTTTTGATGGTTCCAATGCGCTTTAATCCTATCATGGAGCAGTAGATTTGCCCGTGTCGGAATTTGCGGGCCGCAAATGAAGTGACACATTGCACATTTGTTTCTGACATGATGAATCGCCAGAACGCCAGCCCGATCTCTTTGCTAAATCCGCGAGCTTCTGGCAGATACATTGCGTGGCAATCGAAAGCTAGCGGCTGAATCTCGTGGTAGTAGACGATGCCACCAAACTGACCGTGTGCATTTACCTCGAAATACCTGCATTCCGGCCTGTAATCGTATCCGTCGCCGTTATTGCTCCCTGCGATGATTTCAGGGTGATTCCCCACCGCTTCAATCAGGTCGATGTTGCGCGTTGGCTTGAAGCTAATCATATAACCTCAATTAATCAGGCCGTGGGTGCGCAAGGCATCTTCTAATGCCTTAATGCGGCGCTGGGATAGCAGTTGCCCAGCAGCCATGGCTTGGATCTCAGCCTGCGTATAGGTGGCGCTGACGGTGTAGGATTGGTCGGCATTGAAGGCTGATAGCAGTGCCGTACCGGTTGCAGTAGTCCATCCTGTTTGCCGGGGGCCGATAACTTTCGTGCCGCCGACCGAGTAAGACGTGGTGACATTAAGCGGGCCAGCGAGCGTTTGCGATGCAGTAGCGGACTTGGATACGTAATCCGCCTGTATCGCGCCGACGCTTGTTTGCAGAGCTGATATATTCCCCTCGGCTGTCGTCAGTCTTGCGCCTTGGCTGGCTATATTGCTCTCTGCGGCGGTGATTCTCGCCTCATGGTTAGTAAGCGTTGCTTCCGCTGCCGTAATACGCGTTTCGTGATCTGCTAACGTCGCCTCTGCAACATCCAATCGGGCCTCGTGGTCAGCTAGGATAACGTCCTGCTCATCATTCTTCACTTGCGCATCATATGCCCCCGCACCGGCCTGATTTGCTTTCCCTGCAACGTTACTAGCGTCCGTGGACTGCTGAATGACATAGAGCATGTAAGGCTGAGAGAATATCGGCGGGAGTAGCGTTGAGTTGATGCTCTGCGCACGGACAACTACTGGAACATTGAGTGACGGATCTGCCATTTATTCCACCCTGATTTGGCACCCCGATAGTGTTACAGGGGCTTTTGTGATGACGCGCACTTTAAATCCCAAGTTCTTACGGATGCGACCGATACGACGCCATAGAATGCGCTTGTCGTAGATGAATGGCGCGTTCTGCTCAATCATCTGTTCGCGGCCGTAGTTGATGCCGTCCATTGTTGCAGACAGGAACAGCCGGTCAGCGATTTGAGCAACTCCGGTACTGCATTCCAGTTCGAAATCGAAAACGCAGCTGTTATCCGCCTTGAAGAGGGGCGTAAACAACAGGTGTTCTTGCTGCCGGTCATACTGAGCGGATGAAGCGAAATTAAACTGACCGGTCACCGCTTCCAGTTTGTCGCCACAAGTGATGTTGTTATCTTCGAACATCAAATCAATTCCACGGTACACGTCATCAAACAGACCAGTTTTCAGAATGGCCCATTGCGGCCCGTTCTGGCTGGCTGCAGAGTCGAACACAAGAACATGGCGCGGTAGGTGAATAATCAGCAATTCGTGAGCATCGAATCGTATTGACTCCATAATGCCTGTCGCCAACTCTGCCGCCGTATAGCCGCGCAGAACCTTCTCAACTGATGCTGTAGCGATCGGTGATGCCTGACCAGAACTAATCACGTAAACCGATGGCGCACCGGTAGATTGATGGCTGATGAATGCGAACGAGTCGCCGTAAGGCGTTTTGCAGTACGTCCCGGCGATACCCTTCTGAATCATTAGCGACGGCTGAGCAACATACAACGCAGCGCCTGCTGTGGTAGCGCCAGTCAGTGAGAAATATTCAATCGTTGACGTGCCGAACGTGACGATAAAGTCATGCCACGTCCCCATGCCTACAATCCCGTCAGGCTGTGATTCTGCCCGGTACTCTGCGCTGTTGCGGTCAGGATGCGACTCATCTTCAAGGTCAGAAATAAACCACGAATCCGTGCCATCTTTCGACCACGCATACCGACCACGCAGACGGGTAACATCGCGCACAGAGCCAAGCTCATATTGTGTATAGGTGCTAGACACAGGCCAGTTAGCCATGGTCTTAACGGTGCCATCGTAGCGATACAGCATCAACTGCCCACCAACGCCGACCGCCTGAGATGTGCGACTGGCCGCCATACTCACACGACCAGAACCAGACACCGAACCAACCACCGACGCGCCCCGATACAGACTGCCCCCGCAAACGCGATAAACGGCATTCTGAGCGGTGTTGTACTGAGCGCCACGCGACACACCAGCAACGTCAGAACGTTTGTCTATGCCGGGGAATGAGCGCAAATATCCGTTGCTGTTGAGCACCTGCTTAGGTGTCGCCAGCATATTGACCGGAAGCAGGTCAACATAGTCAGCATCGCGGAAGTTTTTGCCAACACCTTTAATCAGTGGTTGTTGTTGTATAGGCATTCTCTCACCTTATGGATTAAGCACCTCGCCGTCAGTTTCCGGCCTATCGTCGGGATAGTAGCGATCGGTGCAGAATGTGTCGTATTTGTTGCCTTGCCCGGTGGGGAAATCACCGCGACGGCGCATGGATGGGATTTGTAGTGTATCGGTGAGCAATGCGTCGTAAGACTTCGCCGCGTTTGTTTCAATGCGCGGAGTAGGCTCCAGGTTGTAATCTGACATCATGCGGAGCAATAGCTGATAGCCCACAGCCTGCTTGTATTTGCGAGGCAAGCCTGAATCATCATCTGGCAATGGCTCCTCATCAGTCACAGCGAACAGATAACCGATATCGCCGGGGTTGATTTGCCACTCGTACAGCATATCTTCAAGATCAGCCACACCATCAGCCATTGATTGCGGCTCAACGTCAGTCAGCGTGGCATTTGATGCAACTGCGAATTTACGCAGCGCAAACAGAACTATCTCACCCTTTGTCAGCGTCGTTGCCATTGTCAGCCGCCTTACGCCCACGTTTAACAACCGGCTTGATGTCGTCAACTGATGCGACAAACCCCAGCTTTTGATAAATCGGAAAATCTTTCTCAACGATAACAGCCTGAACGTGTCCGGCTTCGTTATCTGCTGCGATAAATACGCTCATGCGATCCATGTGCACCTCAAAAAAGAAAGGGGCCGAAGCCCCTTGTGATTACGGATTACCGAAGAACTGGCCGCCCATGTGCGGGTTGAAACACACGTAAGCTGGCAGCAGGTCGAAACGCATTTTCTGCACGTTGGCATCACCGTCTGCGTATTTGTGTACGCGGATGGAGAAACCTTCGTATGTTGCTACGGCGGAGTCGATGCTGTTCAGCTTCGGCAGCGGGATAGTGCCCAGCCCGCAGAAGAACTTGTTGTAGAACAGGTTAGGCTTCATTGCCTGAGATGCAGTGCCGATGACTGTTACTTGGTCACCTGCCGCCACTTGGCGCTGAACGGCGTTGTACTGCCCGTTAGTTGCGTCAAGAATCGGGACGCCTGACAGAGTTACAGTGACCAACCCACCCGCCGTTGAGTTGGCGTCAGCCAGTACGGTAGCGGTGAAGCTGATCGGAGTGGAGCCGTTATACAGAATCTGCTTGCTCTGCTGGTTCAGCCAGTAAGTTGAGGTGAATTTCAACTGATCACCAGCTTTCAGGAAGCCAGTAACGCTCGCGGTTGCTCCGGTAAGGGTCACGGTGAACTGGTATGTGTCCTTAACGGCGGTGTAGGTTACGGTAGGCGCAGTCTGAACGGTCAGTGCGCCACCGAAAGCGCCCTGAGTGCGAGACGCCAGACCGTTAGACATCAGCGCACGGATTCCGCCGAAGTTTGACGGAATCTGAGCTTGTTCCCATGCGGTACGCACCAGATTGTCAGAAGCGTGCAGGCCAGTCTGTGCATCAGCCAGGCGCTGAGCAGACCACGGATCCATGACGGCGTAGTTTTCACCCTCATAGATGCCGATATCTTTCATGAAGGATGCAGTCTGTGCCACGTCAGACCATTTATTGATCGGCGTGTTAGGGCTACCTAAAGACAGAGCGCCGTTGTTCATCATGAACTGCGCCAGCTCTGTTTCTAGGTCGGTGACAACGCGCTGACGTACCGGTGCAAGAATCTCTTCCAACTGGTTGAGCTTGATTGCTTCTTCCAGTTGCTGCCATTCTACGGCGACAGTGATGTAGTTACCTACGCGACCAGTAGCCTTGCCTGAGATGATGTTGTTCTTCGCCTGACCAGAGATATCGCCGGTAGCAGTACGCAGTGATTTGAACTGATGCGGACGCTTGAAGCTAACGCTATCGCCAGTGCTGGAGTTGATTTCACCTGCCAGCAATTGGCGGTCTACGGTTTTAGCCAGAACCAAATCCGACATAAAGCCCGGCAGAAACTTTTTCAGCACGATCTGACTGACGTTACTATTGAGATCATTAGTAGCCATTTATTCTTTACCTTATTCGATAGTTGCGCCGGGGCATTGTTTTGAGAATTCATCTGTTTTCGCGTTGCCCGCCCCGCCTCTAACTTCCGGCTCAGGTTTTGGCGTTTGCTTGGCTTTGGGCGCAAGACGAACGTCTCGGCTCATTTGTCCAAGCATGAAAGCGGCGCGAATGGGGTCTTTCTCAGCGGCTAAGCGCTGGCGTAACTGCTGGCTTTTACCGAGGCCATAAGCGATAAGCTCCGAACCCTCGTCAGCACAATGAATCAGAATTTCTTGGTGCAGCGCTGGAACCTCAGTGCATGCAACCTCTTCCATCTGCGCATAGTCTTTAAACGGAAATTTCTCAGCTCGTTCTCTGTGCGCAGCCAACCTTTGCTGATAGCGTTGTTGGTATTCTTGCTGCTGTGCCTGTTGCTGCTGTTGCACCTGGTCAACACGGCTCTTTTTCTCATGCCAATCAGTGACAGCTTGCTCAAACTTGGCTTCGTCGTAGTCGCACGACTCAAGCGTGGGCTTGGCGGGTAATGCTTCTTGTGTTGCTGGAGATTGCTCTGCTGGCTTGGCGTGTAGCTCCTCAAGCTGACGGCGCAATTCTCGGTTTTCTTTCTGTGTATCCTTGAAGCCCTTGCGGAGTTCTTTCACCCAATGCGGAGCTGGTTTGCCGTCAATGCTTTCGTCTTCCTCCTGCAAGGCAACTTCTTCATCACCAATTTGCAGTACCTGCTCTTCCGGCTGCTCGTTGGCCTGCTCAGTTTCGGCCTTTTCTTCTGACTGCTGCGTTTCCTCGTGGACTTGCTCCTCACGAGTTTCCGCTTGCTGCTCAGTGGTTTTTTCTTGAGCTGATTCCTGATTTTCAGACAGGGATACAGCCTGACCGTCGATGATCAGTTCGCTTTCCATTTGTTACTCCTGATTAACTCGGCATTAAGTCAGCCGGTGACTGTGGTGATGGGATGTTTTGTTGCTGGGAGACAAACACGTCGTTTAGTAGCTTGATGGCATCCATTACAGCCTTGTCGTCTATGTTGCGGGCCTGTGCCAGCTTGTAGACGGTGTTAGCTTGGGATTCCATAGCATCCTGTTGCGCGGTGAATGCCTTGATTTGGGTTTGTGCTGTTTCGTTCTGAGCTTTTTGCGCTTCTGCCTGCGCTGCAACCATCTGAGCCTGAGCAAGCACCATGTTAGGGTCTTGCTGGCCCTGCTGAGCCATCTGCGCCTGCATAACGATTTGTTGCTCTTTCTGGTTGCGTGGCTTAACCATTCCGGCAACGAGCAGCTTCTTGCGGTTGAACTCTTTAAACTCATCCAACCCTTCGCCGTCCATGTTATCCAGAATAATTCCGCGAATAATTCCGGTATCAGGGTCTTGCGGAAGCATGGTGCCAAGGACGCTAGTCAGTGCTGCAACAGTGGCGTCACGCCGAGCGGTATAGTTTGGCCCGACATCAACTGTCACGTCATAGCGCCCAACGCTCAGATCATTAAGAGCTACGACTTGCCCTGTCTCATCATCTTTCACTGACACTGACATCAGAGATATATCGTCGGTGCCATCTTCATTGACAATGCGCACCTCACGGTCAGAACCATAGACCTCACGCGCCATTGATAACCAAATCTCACCGGCACGCTTAAGGCTCTTCGCCATGTTGTCGAGGTAGATGAACGACGCCATATCCGAGCGGTTCATCAGATTGTTAACCGTCTCTTGTGCGACGTTGCTCGGCATTTGCTGCATTGCCTGGCTGCCGCCCGTTACTTCCTGAATGTCCGCGCTGGTCTGCTGCAATAGAGCGGCAAGCGCTTGGTTCAATACTGCTGGCTGCGTGTATCCGGTTGGAGTTGCTGGAGCGATGACATTACCTGACTTGTCCTTAATAGAGCGCAATGGTAGGAATGAAGGCCGTTTTTTGTTTCGCTCTTCCCAGTGCTTCTCCAGCCCCCTTACCTGATCCATGTCAACGATAGGTGTTGAGCCTGCGTCCTGAGATGCGGTATCAGCCAGCATGGACACTTGCAGGTTGTAAAGGCGCTGCGGATCCATTGCTTTAGCGATATGTCCTTCTACACGCTCAATGTCATCAATGAACCAGCGTTTCCCGTACACAGGGATCAGCGGGATGTTCTCTCCAGCAATGCGGCGTGGTTTCTCAAGAAAGCCATCACCATCAACGAGAGACACATACACGCGGCGACGCTTAACAGAGCGACGAGCCACCTCAACAAAACCAATATCAGCAAGTTCATCTGCGATTGGTTCAAGTTGATCGCTATCGTATGTTGCAATCTCTCCCGTCATCGGGTTTTGATAGCTGACCACATCAACAGACTCTTTACGCACTTCGTAATACTTAGCGATGTACACGACATCGTTATCGAACCAGTCGTACTTCCAGCTGTTATCGAGCGTTAAATCGAGCGATGCTGGAGTTTTGTCATATTCAGCTTTGTATTTCTCAGCGGAGAGCGAGTACATATCAAACGCCCATCCAGCATCTGACTTGTCGTACTTCTTCGCGTCAGGGTCGAACCACACTGAGCGAGCGGCATCATAAATAGGCTCAATGCAGATGCGCTGGCGCTCGTCTAGCGGATCGTATTCATTCACATACTTGGTGGACATACGGAAGCAGCCAAAGCCACCCGTTGCCCCATCATCGAACGCGTTATCGCAAGCTTCGCCGCCGTCAGTTTCCTCATAGTCAGCACGAAACAGGCCATTCAGCTTATTAGCTAACTCTTCGCTTGCAGCCTTGTCGCCGGGACGAAACTTAACCGTGATGCGGTTGTTACGGTATTCAGCAATGATGCGGTTAAGCTCAGTTGCGACTTTGTTGATCTCAAACTTTGGGTAGCGCTCAAAGAAGTCATTCAGCTTGGTGCCGGATGACGTGGTGCCTTCCCACTGCCCACCAGGAACGCGAGCAAATCGCGTAGCCTCAATACATTTTTCGCGCACATCCTCTTGCGGCGTGTACGCACGGTCGAACTTGAGCATTATCTGCTCATGTCTCTTTTGTAGTGTTTCTGCCATGATTACCAACCGGAGGATGAAGGAACGTAGATATCCTCTTCAACAGGAGGACTCTTGATGTCTGCATATCTTATTGCGTAGCGGCGCATCATGTAGGCATATCGGACGGCATCAAGGATGTCGTCACGCACCTTCACGATCCGGCCTTTCTCGTCGCGGTGATAGAAGTTGTATTCTTCAAAGAAGTCACGCAGCCCTGAGAACACCCTGAACTTGCCGCGCCTCATCAGGTCATACAGCTCGAACAGCCCAGGCTCAACAGCCCTGCTGCCATCTTCCCATTGAGCATGATCTGATAGCATCTGGAAGCCAGCTTCTTCATAGTAGGATTTCTGCTGTAAGCCTGAGCCTTTCTCGGTCTGCAGCCCGTCAGGAGGCCATGCAGTAGGGACGTTATCAGCCCATGACTTCACGGCGCTGTATGCTTCTGCTGGCGACACCTGACGAGCTTTGTATGCACGCGTCAAGTAAAATGCTTCGTTCTCGATATCCCACGCCAATTGCACATGCGCTTGCGGGTGATCCCAACCAAAGTCCATGCCATCGATAACAAGCCAGTGGTCAGGTATTGGGAACGGATCACACTTGATGAAATCTTCTCCAAGATCATAGATTCGACCATGCCCCAGCATCGGTATGCCTTTGGTGCGCATATCACGCTGGTGAGGTGGGTAGGATTCAAGCAGGTCCTTCTTCACCTTCTCGCTAAGATGTGGTGCATCATCCCAGCCAACGTTCATGCAGTGCTGTCCCGGTGATGGGTTATCCATGAATGCGATAACCAAATCAGTGCGGCCATTTTCTGGCGTGAAGGTGAGAATCCCTCTCCCACCTTTATTTTGATCGCCCGTTGCGGTTCGCGTCAGAACCTGCGGATAAATCGTTGGGTCGCGTGGTTCTTCATCGATATGAAACCAATCCACCGCATCGCCCATCAATGCCTGCTGGCCTTGCGAGTATGACCAGAATTGAATCTTCGATAGCTCGCCGGATTTGTGCATCACGTACACAGAACGAACGGCATTAGCAGCACCCTGAGCTGATTCAGTGCTAACAATCCTCTCGCCCGGTATCAAACCACCCTCCCAGCCATTATCCGTCTTGCGCCCAATGATCGGCGTTTGTAGAAGGTCGCGTATCTTGTCGGCTGAATACCCAAGGCACCAGATCAGCGGCGCTTTCTCGAACTTGTGACCGCTCCAGTCAGGCGGGTAATCACCCATTGCGTGAATAGCATCAATGCCTGTCCCGGTATCCGTCTTGCCGGTGCGGTTAGCGGCAATCAGTGCGACCTGAGAGTATTCAGCAGTTGCGGAAATGAATTTCTTTTGCCAAGGATATCTACTGGAGAAAAAGCGCTTATATCGATACGTTGATTCTCGTCGCTTCTTTTCTTCCAGAAGCTGAACAAGCTCAATCTTCTGTGCCTGAGTCATCCCTTTCAGGGCTGGCAACTTGTCCATTTATCAGCTCCTGAATACGCTTATCAATTTCTTCGTCAGTGCGATCGGCTAGAGTGATTCGTTGCTCGTGTTGAATGCGATCACCATATTTTTTCGGAGCAACCTTGCTCGCGTACCACTTCCTTGCATCAACCTGCAATCTTGCTTTTGCTACAGCAGCACTATCTTCAACTGCAGCATCGGCAATATTCATTGCATCCTCTGCCAAAACCTCTGCCTGAATCTCGCGCGCACGCGCGTATTGCACCGAAAACTCTTCATGCTTACTCAGCCATAGCGTAACCGTGCTCAGGACTGGCATTCCCTGCCTCTTGCATATTGAGCGCAGGCTTTCTCCCACCATCAATAATGAGCAAATCTCATCAGCCAATTCCGGCGAGAAATCTGATGGGCGACCGCCTTTGTTTTTCTCAGTCGCCATAAATCACCTATGCCTTAGTGAATGCCTGGGCGTATTCGCATGTGCGTCCCGGTGTAACTTGAATAACGCTCATGTCACCAATGGGCAGGAAGCCAGCAGTCATTTTCGCGTTGCATTTAGTCGTGAAGTCGGCGCGATCTTGGCTGACAACGATGTCGTAATCAGTAGCCGTTGTTCCGCCTTTCGCCCTTTATTTCTAATGGGCCGAATATCTGGGGTTTATACACGCTGAATATCGTATTTTCTGGAAGCGAAAGAAAGGTCTTTCTATCGACAATACGCATATCGGTCTCGTCTAGTTATCGGTCTAGCCACAGATTGATTATATCACGCAGCCTTGCCACTTCTTCACAGAGTTGCGCAGCTACTTGCTGTAATCACAGCCATTAAGAAATGATCACCTGCCTTTGCGGTTGAACAAATCTGCATTTACTTGTCGGGTAAATTCTTTCGGGATTCTTCGATTTTCCTGATTCCTGCTAGTTGGCTATTAGCCTGGTCAATCACCGTCAGTAACGGATCAATCCAGTAAACAGCCTGCGCGTATGTCAGTCGGCAGGCGGTGGCAATGGCGCTAACACTGGTTGCGTCAGGCTTGCCGGTAGTGGTGTACATTGCGCTGGCACGTAAATCGTTCGTGTAGTCGAGCAACCGGTCAACAACGCCATCAACATTAGGCACGCACTGGCGGCTAGCGGGGTTTTTCTTGACCACCGTCCGAATAATGATTTGTCGCTCATCTGATTTAGCCTTGATGTTTGTGGCGTACTGGCTGGCCTGCTGGGATATCTGGTTGAAGCGGTTAAACTCGAAAGCCTGACGGCTGATGACTGCCGTTTGCCCGGCAACCTCTTGGCCTAGCCTTTTTGTTTTATCTTGCTCGTCACTGTATTTATCGTGGTAGTAGTAGACGCCGAATGACAGCGCAGCAATAAGAACAACGAGAGCGGCATAGAAATATAGCCTCATACGCCCAGCCCCCAGCACGAAAGCTCTGACTCCTGGTCACGTCGCTCGATCTGCCCGTAACAGTTGTTGGAGCGGATACGGCAATCTTTGCCACCGTCCCAAATCCAGCGCTTAATCTCTTTACAGGCTCCAATCAGATCGCCTGCATTCAATTTGCGGTAGAACGTTGATGGGAAGCAGTTACCGGGGCCGATATTCCACGGACAAAATGAGGCAATGCCGACTTTTTGAATCTCAGTGAGCGGTACTTTAACGTTTCTAGCTACCCAATCGAGCGCCTTTTGCTGTTCTGCGGCATCAATCTTTGCGCACTGCTCAGCGGTCAGCTTCATGCCCTTCACGACTGGCTTGCCGTCTACCCACGTCACACCACCGCAAATCGTCCATATGCCGCCGCCGTCAGGATACGCGGTTGACCGCACACCCTCTTTTTCAGTCTGGAATTGCGCCATCATCACGGGTGCAGTCGCGCCAGCCGCAATCAGCGCCAGCATTACTGCACTGAGTTTGCTCGCTTTTGACATCACGCACCGCCTTTTTCCCTCAACTGGTATTCCTTCCTGCGGTAGTACCAGTTGATAGCAAAAGTGCCGATAGTGCAGGCCATGCCGACGATGATCGCCCAGTCACTGAGGGTTAACCCGGCCATTTTGTCTGCAAGCAGCCATACGCTGTCTTTTGTTGCCTGGGCATAGGCTCTGGCAGATGCGCCAAGGCCAATTAAGCCCGTCCCGCTTCCGTATGAAAGCCTGCTGTAGAGAGTGCTCATTCGTGTCATAGCCTCACCTCCGATTTTTCGGATGGTGCAGTGTGATTGAGGAGGGATAAAAAAAGGCCACGCCGAAGCGTAGCCTTGCCGTGCATCTTGATGTTTATTGTGTATATTATACAAATATACACAATAAATATTTATATGTTGATATCCAAGTTAGACAATGCTTCTATATCTTGAGGCGCTAGCTGGTAACGAAAACGAATACTTTCACCGTTGCTGATTTGCCCATCGTAGCCCTCCAGTTTTTCCTGCAATGCACGTCTTAACTCCTTAAGAAGGACAGGATATTTAGAAGCATTGGAGAGCTTTAAAGGATCCTCTTCTGCCTGAGCAACTTGTTCAACAGCAAAATTTAGCACGCCAAGTATATGCTGCCCATACCACCCTTTAAGGTTATTCATCATTTGAATGCAGTTACTGGATGACTGACCTACAAGTTCTTTCGTTATCAATTCAACACAACCAATATTCTTCTCTTTGGCCAAATAGTCGAGATATCGAAATAGGTTTGCTATATTCGGCGTTTTAGTCATCAAACCAGTGCTGCTGATATCCAGCTGGCTATTTGCTTTTTTCCCCTGCGACGATACCTGTGAGGATTGTTCGCGTTGGAACACTCCAACAAGCTTCCGAAGAACTGCCATCAATGTAAGTTTGGCGGATGACTTGCATGGGGGTTTGGGTTTACTATCAAAATCCACCGGCTTGTTTTTTACTTGATAGACCCACTCAGCGAAGGTGCGATGTGGCAGTCCCAAACTGGATGGTAGCTCATGAGGTGAAGGCCATTCACTTCTTTGAACACTAAACGAATCGACAGGCATCATAATATATTCCATGGTTATGATTTATTTTAGAATATATTCTGATCTTTAAAGATTTTACAATAAGTAAAAAGCCCCAACCACCAGAGGCAATTGAGGCTTCATTTTCTGCGCGCTTTTGCAGCAGCATGGGGGTATTATGTGGCCTAGTGGCCGGCCAGTCAAGCATTTAACTGATCTTTTGATCAGTGCTCTTTAATAAGTGGTCTATCTAATCTGCCAGGGCTGGTATCTCCCGACATTACCAGCGTGCGATAGCCAAAATCCTGTAGTGTCTGAACGAGCAAATGAGCATCGCGTCGCAGTTTTCGGATATATTCACCCTCGACACAATCCTTACCATCGATATTAATAATCTGATGTTGTCTGTTTCGGTAACAGACCAACCAACGCCCTTCTCTTGGTATCGTGACAGTGATGGCAGAATCGGTATCGAAGAGGTCTTGCTGACGTTGATTGAAGTAACAGTCCTCCAACTTCTCGAACACTTCCCATGCCTGATCGATTTCGAGCATCTTGGCGTGTCTTGCAGCTCCGCGTTCTGTCCATAAGATGAGATGCTTTGTGCGTGGTGCGACTAAGTAACTTTCAGTTACCTTGTTCTTAAAGTCTTTGAGTTCAATGCCTTCCAGCTTGTAATAATGCTTGCCAACTACAAAACGATCCTGATTTCGCGAAAAATTCATTTTAATATTTGTTACATCAGTACAATACAAATTGGCTAACAAGTCTGTTGTAACAACTGGAATTTGATTATGGATAATTGATGGAAGTACTTCTACTGTGATTTGGTTAGCCATGATCGGCCTCCTACTGAATTTTAGTCTGAATCACCAGTTAGTAATTGGTGATCGGGTGTCAACTAGAGCTTCAGTAGCCGCTCCGGGCATATTCCCCTTTCGGGTGTTTTATTAACGCCTCTCCACCCGATCTTTGGATGTGATTACGCCGTTTTACGGGCATAAAAAAGCCGCATGGCTATCGGGTGCGGTTAACCGCTACTGAATTTCTAGTACATTCAGTATCTCGATAGCCGTATGCGTTGTCAAGCTGCCTCCAAAAGTTCAGCCACGCGACCGGCAATGTAGGCTTCAGAACGAGAGAGATATGCAGATACATATTCATGTTTTCGTCCCAACTCCCTCCCTATCGCTCTGCACGATAACTTCCCTTTGTAATACGCCACCACGATATCGTAGCCCAGCGGGTCAAAGTGCTTCAGTCTCCCAACCGCCCGGTCAACTGTCTCTCCGTCGGCATCAGGCAGCATGGGCCGGATATCACTGCTAGCCGTGACGAGGGGCCATGCTGCCTTGTACTCGGTGCCAATGCGTGAGCCGCTCCAGTTTCCCCATGCCGTCAACAAGTATCGAATATCTCTCATTTCACCGTCCCCCAGTTTTTGCCGTTCCTGATGCTGTAGATATGCTGCTTGCTGGTCTCGAATTTCCTCGCCACCTCCGCCACCGGCATACCGGAGTCCAGTAGCGCCCGGATAAGCGGAATATCTTCCGCCGTCAGTCGCACACGCTGTCTCATGCCTCCCCCAACTCAGTGATAACGATATCCAGACTGCCTCCGCGCTCTTGCTGCCCGCGCCTCACCCTGAAATCGTTTATCTGCTCGTCGTCCAACATGAAGCCAGCATGCGTGAGCGAATCGAAAACCGCTTTTTGCAGGTTGTCGAGGTCACGGTGTCGTTTGTCTGGAACGTTGGCGATGATGGAAATTTTCAGTCTTGCGGGAGTGTTGATGTCGAGGTGTTGCTGTTGAATTATCTGGATGATGCTTTGTCGGTATGCTTTGCCTTTCTCGCTGATGTAGTGCCGATGTCGTGCGTGTCGCCAGTAGGTGTTTAGGCTTGGCGGCCACGGCAGCTTCAGGTGATATTCGGTCATCGCTTAATCTTCCCCTCTGCCAGTAAAATCGCCTGTGTGCGAATAACGCCTTCCAGATGATGCAGTCGGGCATAGTCGGCATCGGTGATACGCGTGCGGCGGTCGATTTCATCGTGACAGGCAGAACAGGCCCATGCGCCAAAAAGGTTGTCAGGCTTCATGCCGGTGCCGCAAATGCCGGACATTCGGTAATGGGCCAGCACTACAGTTTCAGCGTTGCCGTTACAGATACCCGAAAGCCTCACCTGACACTCTCGGCCTCTGGCCTCTTTCCTAAGATCCGCCATATCTACCCCCACATCCGGTTAATCAGCGCCTGCCTGCTTACCGTGGTCATCCCCTTTGGTGTGGTGCGCCACGGTCGCCAGATGAACAACACGCTGCCCTTGCTGTTACCCGCCTTGCCTTTTTTGCTCGTTTCAGCGCTGATAAATGACAATCGGCCCTCGGTGATGAAGCGCACCTCATCAACCGTTTTCTGCGCCTGTGCGAACCATGCCGTCGAGGTATCAGCAGGCAGCAGCATAACGACCGTTTTATTCTGCTTGCGGCTCTGCTCAGCAGCTTTATCAACCCAAGGGCGGATATTGCTGTACGGGGGATTGCAGAAGATGGCTCCCCTGCTGCCCCAGTCACAGGCAAGGGCATCATCCTCTGGCGTCAGATACAGACGGCACAGGGTATTGTCGTGGTCAGCGGCAGCATCAAGGTAGAAGCCAAACTCCGCATCCAGCGCCTGGAAGACCTCGGGTGGTGTTCGCCATGTGTCCTTGTGCTCTGGTCTGGTGTGTGATTTTAGTGTCATCCGACTCTCCCAAAATAATCCCCTGAATAACGCACCTCGCGCAGCCTGACGCCGTTGCCGACCGACCAGGCCTGGGCGTACTCAATCAAACTGTTCATGCGCTTTACGCCCATCTGAGCCGTGCTCTCGCGGATGCTGCAAAACTCCCCCTCCAGCCCCGTCACCACCTCCCCCGGCCTGCCGGTAGCGATGGCATGTCCCGAGACAAACAGCGCCTTCCAGTCCAGCAGCGGGCGCGGTTTATCTGCCCACACCACCTGACGCGAAACATCGGTGCATAACGCATGAAACAGGTCGTTCTGCGGTAATGTCCGTTTAGCATCGTTGATGGTGATTTCGAGGGGGCGGTGTGGGTCGGTGGGCAGGGAATCAATAAACGCTTTCAGGTTTTCTCGTACTTGTTCATCACGCAGAAGGAAGCGTGTTTTATCCATCACCCACCTCTGAATTTACCCACCCAAACAAAAAGGGCCGCCATTGCCAGCAGCCCCACGATGAATTCTGTTAGATATGCTGTCATTCCTATTTCCCTCGCTTTAAAATCCCATGACTTCTTTCAGCGGCTTTCCGTGTATCCCTTTTCATCACTCCTCCTTTTTGTTTGCCTAGACGTCAGCGCCTTTTGCGTACCTGCGCACCCTGGTTTCTGTCTGCTGCCTTGTCGTGCACTTCTCCCGCGCTTCGTCTTGGTCGCACTCAATGAAATGACCATTAACGAATCGTTGGTAGACTGTGCCAAGTGAGCCGAATCGGTTTTTTGTGACGATGATTTCTGCGAATGGAGCGGCGGGTGAATTCTCGTTATACACCGCGTCGCGGTAGAGCATGATGATTGAGTCGGCATCCTGTTCAATGCTGCCAGAGTCACGCAAATCGGCGTTGGTCGGGCGCTTGTTAGGTCGCTTCTCAACGTCTCGTGATAGCTGACTAAGCGCGATCACTGGCGTTCGCAGCGTCTTGGCCATTGCCTTTAGGCTCCATGAGATATGGGCTATGGCAAGGTCGTTACGCTCCGCTTTCGGTTTGGCGATCAGCCCGAGATAGTCTGCCATGATTAACGATAGCGCCGGGTGCTCCTGCTTGTGCCGCTTGGCAATGGCTACGATTTCCTCCACCGTCAGGCGGCAAGCATCGACTACCCATACGTCAAGATCTGCCAGTCGGTTAATCCCGTCAACAATCCTAGCCCATCCCTCATCGTCAAGGTTTGAAGGGTTACGCAGCAGACTTACCGACATCCGCCCTGCCCCGGCTATCGAACGCTCAACGACCTGTAGAGAACTCATTTCCATGCTGAAAATCAGAACGCCCCTCCGCTGGTTCTCCCCAGGTAACTTCCGGTTTGCAACGCCTTCGGCAACCTTAAGCGCCAGTTCCGTTTTCCCCATGCCGGGCCGGGCGGCGACGATCACTAAATCCTCAGCGTTCATCCCACCGGTGATCGCGTCCAAGTCGTCAATCCCTGTTTTCAGCGTGTCGGACTCTTCCCCGTTTTTCAGGCGGCGCTCTAACGTGTTGGTGTATTCGGAGATGATGTCTCCAAGGCGAACCGGTTTCACTTCCTGCTTCGGCTTTCGAATGCCTGACAGTCGGTCGATAAGCTCGTCCATTGCCACGGTAGCCACTGCAATCGATGAATTTCCGATTGTCCCGCGCATCTCGTCAACAGCCGAAACGAACATCCGGCGCTGGTACATTTCAGTAACCACATCGGCATAGCCACGCAAGTTTGCTGCGCTGGGGCAGCTACGCGCCGTTTCCATGATGTCAGCAAAATGTTCGTCTCCGCACTCTTCTGCAACCATCAGAGAATCAATCATGTTTCGTGTGCGGGCCTGTTTGCGGATAACCTCATAGGCTCGTTTGTAAATCGGGATCGCGAATGTTTCCGCATCCAGCGTTGCCAGAACGTCAGAAGCTGTTGGCGTTAACCCACCTATCAGCAAACCACCAATAACACTGGCCTCGATATCCTGTCTCATAGCGTGCCCTCCCTGATTTTCGTCAGCGTCTTGCGCTGAAGCAGGTAATCAAAATTAGCCACCCAGCCCCGGTCATTGTCGCCAAAGTGGAACGGCCTGGCAGCGGCCATAAACGCCCGGACGTATGACTTGAATCCGTCTAGGTTTGGCGTAGCCAGAGATTTAACCAGAGCGGCTAGTTTCCGTTTTCGCTCGTCATTGGCTTCAACAGCGTGAGGCAGCCTGTCACCCACAGCTTCGTTGTAGGCGTTCAGGTAGTCGTCGTATTTGATTGGGTCTGATTTTCGTTTAGAGGGTTTTTCACCCTTCGCACTTTCACCCGTAGGGGGTAAGGGGGTATTTGTATTTATTGTTTTTTGTATATTGTCTTTTGTGGTTAGCAACTTCTGCAAAGGTCTGTTAGCAACTTCTGCTAAACTTTTCTTAGCAGGTTTAGCTAATGTTTTGCAGAATCCGTTATTTTTAGTTTCCCACTCAGAAATGTTGGTGTTCATACCTATTTTTCGGCCTTCTTGCAGTAAAACTTTCCTCCTGACAAGATTGTTTTTAGCTGTTGAACAATGGGTGTGATGCTTGTCGATCATCTCCTCTAGCTGCTCGTTGCTTATCCAATCCAGTTTTTTACTGTACCCGTATGTTTTGCGCCAGACGGCCATAACGATGCAGAGTTCAGTCTCTGGCAGCCCTGAACACATTGTTGCATCGAGAAGATCATTAGCCAGGCGCAAGAAACCATCTTCTAGCTGCGCCACGCGATGCTCCGTAACGTCTTGTGAGGAATAAACCAGTTTTAGGTTAGGTGCGATCATCTTTTTTCACCCTCGATTTAGCCAGTCTGAAAACATCGATAAGCCGCTCAGCGAACGGCCTGTTATTAACGGCAGCGACAACTAATCCGTCAGGTGGATCGGGATGCACACGCTCCTCTTTCTGCTTGAAATTCCGGCTATTTCGTGCCATAATTCCTCCTGAAATTAATGAGTTATTTGCGTTTCTAAGCCGGAGAAGTGCTTCCCCACTGACCGGCTTTTTCTTTGGTTAGATACCCCGCCAGCCGTTTGGCTAACTCAGCCATTTCATCATCGGCAATACCGTAGTTCAGCACGGCTAACATCAGGCTGACCTGGCGAAACAGACCGTTCTTCCAGCGACTGACCTGGTATTCCGGTACGTTCATGGCGGCGGCAAAAGCTTTCTGTCCCATCAGGGCTAACTTGTTGAGTAGCGCCGACTCGATATGAGCAGCTTTCTTGCTTTGTGTTGCACGTTTCATTTGTGATAATCTCCTTCTAGAAATAAATAAGTAATCAAATGCGCATGTAAATACACGGCACCTGTGTTTTGGTGATCAACAGACGTGACGAAGCCGTGAGGCAGTCACAGTGAGTTTGTTACTGTGGGATGTTGCGTTCGCCACGTTGTCGGTGGCTTCCGTAGGACGACTGTCCGTTGTGAAGAGCGGGTACTGCTGGTTAGGCTGCGTGTTCCCTGTGAGCAGGAAGCGCATCCGTCGGGTTCGGGTAAATATCTGGACGCAATTCGTGAGGTGTTACCTGCCACTCCAACGCGCCACATAATCTGATCACTTTTTTAGGCGGAACCCCATTCTTTAGCCACAGACTTATAGCTTGCGGCCTAACTCCAACTAACTTCGCTATAGTTGTTTGGTTAGCTAACCCAGTAATTCTTTTTTTTGCTATGTTTTGCATGTAAACCTCCAGCCTCATCAACTAGCAAAATACAAGAATAAAAAGAAAAAAGCAAAATATTTTTGCAGTGCTGGAATCAAGGAATACTTGTATAATGTGCTTATGAAAGAACATTCAATTTACAAAACTTCAGCCCAAAAGATAACTCAAGTCTTATATGAGAAGGGCTGGAACAGATCTGAGCTTGCGAGAAGGATGGGATTATCTGTGCAAGCTGTTCAACAATGGGCAGCCGGTGCCACGAAGCCAAATGGGAAGAATCTAACAAAACTGGCAGAGACAACTGGTAAACCTGAACATTGGTTTTTTATAGAATCATCAGAAGAGCAAGAATCAGCAGATAAACCTGCCTCAAAGAATGAGAGCACTGATCTTAACCAACAACAAAGAAGACTTATTGAGCTATTTGATCAAATGCCTGAATCAGAGAAGGGGAAAATGATTCACTTGTTTGAAGAAAAAGTAAAAGAATACGATCGATTGCTTAACGAGCTTATTGCTTTGAAAAACAAGAGAGTATAGTAAGCAAAGGTTCCCACCTAACCGGCTTTTGCCGGTTTTTTTGTATCCTAAAACTGAATAATGCAAGCAAGGTGAGATAATTTCTTGCCATTTTCTATTTTTACTTGTATTATTAAATCAAGAATACCAACCCGCAACGGCAATACCCCGGCAGGCAAGACCTCGAGTTACCCGCCGATTGCCTGAGCGTAAGTAGCCAGCCCGAGGCACACGAACATGACGGCGGTTGGGATAGCTAACGAGAGAGGAGATGGAAGATGGTAACAAATACAAATGGCGCCCTCGAGACCCGGCGCTTTGATAAAGACTCAATCAGTACAGTGCTTTCAGCCGGTAGTATGTACAGTACGAGCTTATTGCTTAAAGAATTGAAAGATAAGTACCGCGCTCAACTCGGAATAGCTGAATCTCAGTATTCAGCCATTCGCGGCGTATTCTGGGGGATTTATTCACTGAAGATGCGCATAAAAGAAGCTGAGGCTGTTACTGATCAGACCTTAAATACCGATCGCCTTCACCTATCGACCAACCAGCGTAACTCGCTAAGTCAATTTTTGGCGGATTGTCATAGTTTAAAATCATTTTTAGATACTTGCGCTCCTCTTCCGGAAGGTCTTCAGCATTCACTTCTTCCTGAAGAACAAAAAGCAGGTCATGAATTGAAGTAGATCTTATTTCTTCTGGTTTCCAATTGGTTTTTAAGAAAACCATGTGGTGCAGAACTTTAATACCAGAAAGATCAAAAATTGATTTTTTATATTTATCCCTATGATTATTCAAAATCATTTCGATTAAAAGCAAATGATGTATGTGAGTGCGACACTTAAAATCTTCCAGTGTATATGGCTCCATTCTGGAATCGTAACCAGTGGCGTCGTAAAAGTCGATGAGTCCTGGTTCTAATGCAAGGTAAAGTTTGTAGTAGTCAGTCATAGAAAACCTTCTTGGTTGTGTGAGAGCTCCCAAGATACCACTGCCGCCTGAGGTGGAGAATAAACCAGGCATTAAACCACAGCAGATTAATGAGTCTGCTCTGTTTTAACCGCTCTTTTTACAACGAGCCTCGCGCTCTACGGAAGGCACCGACAACGTGCCGAACCTTTACCCAGATGTTTTTGGGGTGTGGTGGGCTGAATAAAAATTATAGCCAACACCAGGGGCCACCACTGGCTCACCACACCACCAAAACCATCTATTGGAGGGGAGCATGGCTACTATCATTTACCGTAAATCCGTTAATCCTGTTAGCAAAACCAACGCCGCCATTCGCCGTCATGCCAGACGCAAGGCAGAGGCCATCCGGCGTGAACTGGTGACATCCCGTATCGATAAGGTATTGGGGCAGAAGCCAGTAAAACGCAAGGCGCTTAACCGAATTGAATTGGCCTTCAAGCGCAAACGTGCGCCACGAATTAATTTCAATTTACTGGGCAAGTTCAGGAAGCAAATTAACCGTTTCGCCGAAATGTACGACAGGGTTAAGCGCCTTAACCATCGCATCTGGTACAGCGCACCGAAAACGGAGTATGGCATTACCGCCAGAGCAAGACAGACATATTAACTTGGCAGCAGATCACAGGAAGTCAGTTAACGTAACAGCGAGGTAAGTATGCAAAACGATGACATGAAAGAGTATCTCACAAAGTTGGGGGAATTCTTTTATCCGTTCCTTGTAAATGTTGAGTTAGGGAATGTTTCAGCATTGGAAAACACCACAAACCTTATTAATGCATTTATTAATTTCAATGAGGTTGGTTATTTTAACCGACCGACTAAAGTTGGAAACATCAAAAGTGGCGGACAAACAGCCCCGCCAGAAGGTGAGGCGGGTTGTGACTCAGGAATCGGTGTAGAGGTATGACGCCCAGTTAGTAAGCTCGCAGACAAACACTGCCGCAGCTTTACTTGATATCGGATCAGCAATTCGACTTACTGCAACTCTTACATCTGCTATGCCAGATTGACTTGATCCAACATAGGTTCCTGTAGGTAGCATTCTTACCGGGCCGCCCACTGCCTGGATTGTTTTCCTGAATCCAATTTTACTCATTCCTTCATAAAGCTTTTCGTATTTATCGCTATCAGCATCGAATAGCTCAACCCTAACGGCGTAATCCGTCATGAAAGATTTCCTTACATTGCCTGTGGAATAACCAATTTATCAGGTTCCTTTGCATTGGGGAATGCAGGAACCCTCGCCGCCTGAGAGGGTCACCAAAGCAGGCACTTAACACGGAGAGCACCATGCAAAAGCTCATTGACGAAAATATTTTGATAGCTAACGGAGGATTGAATGATGCAACTTAATAAGCCTCATATCACGACCTTCAATCAACCTGATCACAGGGAAAGGGGCGTTATCACTTACGGTAGTAATAATATTAATCATCCTCATTATTTGATGAACACTCAAATTTTCCCCGGCGATGACAGTGAAACAAAGGGATATAAGTTAACCATTGCCTATCTGACGGAAGAAAATCAGTGGCTCAAAAAGCAGGTGAAAAAATTAACGGGTCTCTATGACTGAAACACTTCAAACATTCCCATCATCCGCTTATCGCCGAAATCAACATCACACTGATAATAGATAACACTGAACTGCCTCTTTATACCCGCGCCGATATTCGTCGGCAAAATTATACATCAATCCAAATAGTGAAACGGAGAACGCCATGCAATATGCCTTTGCAGGGTGGCCTATTGCTGGCCGCCCGGAAACACAATTTGACCCGATTCGGTCAATCGAACATCACTACTCAAATATTGTCACGAGCCAGAGCTTCAAAAACAAAAGCTGGCTGCAACGGTTATTCGAGCAGCTTATTGCAACGGTTAATCAGAAAGGAAATCCCAATGCTTAATCCATCAAAGATAAAGGCCATTCGGAAAATCATGGAAGAAATGCCGCCTGAAATAACAGAGGACTGTTACGCAGAGGCTGAGCAATTGGCGGAGAAGTCTATCGAAAGGTTTCGTGACTCGCTCAGAAGGCACTGGCCCGACGCTTACACCGAGCAAGCCTGTGAGTACATGGAAGATAGCGATGTTGATTATCAGCAAGCAGAGGGTGAACGTATTTTTGACGCCATTTTCCACCGTGTAAAGGTTGAGCGGGCATTTTGGATTTATGACAGGCAGAACAGCACGGAGGATGCAGCATGAGCACGGCATTAACAACAATGGCTGGGAAGCTGGCTGAGCGTCTCGGTATGCAGCCAGGTACGGACTTGATGAATACCCTTAAGAATACGGCGTTCAAGGGGGGTAACGTCACGGACGAGCAATTTACTGCCCTACTTATCGTTGCCAACCAGTACGGGCTTAACCCGTGGACGAAAGAGATTTACGCATTCCCTGATAAGGGCGGCATTGTCCCGGTTGTTGGTGTAGATGGTTGGGCGCGGATCATTAACGAACATCCGCAATTCGATGGCATGGAATTCAGCTACGATAAGGACCAGGGCGCATCGACTTGCAGGATTTACCGCAAAGATCGCAAACACCCCACGGTAGTCACCGAATACATGGGCGAGTGTAAGCGCAATACCCAGCCGTGGCAATCACACCCTACCCGCATGCTGCGCCACAAGTCGCTCATTCAGTGTGCACGCATGGCATTTGGGTTTGCTGGCATTTACGACAGCGACGAAGCAGAGCGGATCATCGAAAGCAGCCCGGCAAGCGTTGTTGTTGGAGAACAAACAGACGAGCGCCGCCCTGCACTCATTGCCCGGTGCGAAGAAGCGGCACAGCTAAGCATGGAAGTTTTCGCCGAGACATGGAAGAACCTCACCCAGGAAGAACGCCAGATTATCGGCAATGCAGAGAAGGAGCGCATCAAGAACACCGCCCCAATCGAAGCAGAATTCAGAGAGGTGGAGCATGCAACAGCGCAGTGATGAATGGTTTTCCGCCCGTTGTGGCAACGTGACCGCCAGTCGCCTGTCTGACGTAATGGCGAAAACGAAATCGGGCTATTCCGCCAGCCGTCAGAACTACATGGCAGAGCTTATCTGCCAGCGCCTAACTGGAAAGGTGGAAGAAAGTTACTCAAACGCCGCCATGCAGCGCGGCACTGAACTTGAACCGGTGGCGCGGGAGATGTACCTGCTTAACCAGTTTGACGCAGAAGTGACCGAGGTCGGCTTTATCCTTCACCCTGACATCGCAGGATTTGGCGCATCGCCCGACGGACTGGTCGGAAATGATGGTCTGATTGAAATCAAGTGCCCCAATACATGGACGCATTTAGAGACCATCAAGACTGGTAAGCCAAAACAGCAGTACTTGCTCCAAATGCACGCCCAAATGATGTGTACGGGCCGAAAGTGGTGTGATCTTGTCAGCTATGACGACAGGCTACCGCCAGACCTTGCCTATTACCAGTTGAGAATTCATCAGGAGGATAAGCTGGTTGCTGAAATAGGGGAGGCGTTAAGGCAGTTTCTGGCTGAGCTTGAAAGAGAACTTGAGGTTATTAGAAACTTATCCAAGGTGGCGGCATGAGTACCTGCACGTCGTCGGGCGGCTATACAGATGAGTTCAGCCTGACGCGGGAGCGGAGTTGCTGAAAGCTGGAGGGTCGAGCAGGGATCGAACCCGCATCTTACGGTTGGGGAACACGTACGCTCTTCCACATTAAGCTACCGACCCAGGGTGGCAGAATTGATTAAAGGGCCGTAACGAGAAAAGCTTTCACAACCAGAGAGATAATACCCAAGATTCCAGCACTCAGCATCCAGCGCATTAACTTCTGCTCTGAGCGGATACCCGCCATCTCAAGCTGTAAATCCTTGCGGACTAAAGATATCTGCGCCTCGGTCTTCTCGAAGCGATGAGCCATATCCTTACGCACATCGGCTATCTGCGCCTCAGTTTTCTCGAAGCGAGCCTGCATCTGAGCTTCGTTCTTCTCGAAGCGAGCGTCAATATCCTTGCGAACGTCGGCTATATCGCGCTTTACCTCGGCAATATCAGCCTTTGTAGCCACATCAGCTACCTCGTGAGACTTACGCACAACGAGCGAAATGGCCTTGGCCTGCTCACTGGTTAGCCCGGCGGTTTGAAGCTCTTCTGACGCCTGCAATGTATCAAATGCGACTTGGCCCATGGGGAAATCCTCCTGTGTTAAGCCAAGTGTAAGCGATCTGACCGCCAATCTGCAAAATTTTACCCGTTAGCACTCTGATAACCACATCCGTTTAATTATGGAGAAATTATTATGTCTAAATTAGTTGTCATTGAAAATACCACGATGCGTTGCTGAGAAAGAAAATCAGGCCCCTTATCCCACCGCGAAGCGGGGCGCAATAGTGGCCGGACAAGTACCATGAACGTAACCATGCGGTGGCGAATCAGCATCTGAGCGGCAGCAATGACGAGTGGAAGAAGAAAGTGGACTATCACCGCCGTTCCGTGGCAGAAACGGCGATGTTCCGCATCAAAACGTTGCTGGGTGGCCACCTGAGCCTGCGGGACTATGACGCGCAGGTGGGTGAAGCGATGGCGATGGTCAAAGCGCTGAACCGGATGACGCTGTTGGGTATACCGGACAGCATCCGCATCGCATAACGGTAGACCCTGCGGGAAACATCCTGGCCGCTAACTCTGATTTATTCAACAAAGCCCACATATCATTTAAAATTTACGCGTATTTTCTCACATGCTTATATGCATATGGATAGTTTTCACTATTCTCTAATATAAAATTATCTATTTCTTTGAGTAATTCTGATTTACCAACACTCTTTTTATCTATTTTTGCGTAAATGCCACCATTTATTGGACCTTTATAATATTTACTAGATGGAATTTCTGATGAGTTAAATTAAATATTATCATAAATAGATTTATTGCTTTGATTATATAGCTCTGCATATATAGGTTCATCATCTAATTCACTAGGATGAGAATAAATTTGCGATCTATTTAATTCATTAATTTCATTATTAATTTCTTTAGCGAGACTTTCTTGTGTATTTCTTCTTATTTCGTTAATTGATTGAGCAAAATGATAAATCCACTCATTTTCTGTTCCTATTGTTTTTGTGATATCCATGCCATCAATAGAATCTAGCGAAGAGCGCTGCTGGACATAATAATCAAAACATTTCATTTGTAATGAAATCCATTTTTGGGCTAAACGCTGATTAATAGCCATTTCTTGCTTTGCCTCTTCATCCAATAAATGCAGATTTACTCGTCCCTGATTTGCTAAAGACACGCCTTCTAATTTATTTTGCTTACCATCGTATTTTACTTTATTTAAAGCTACATCGAGACCTGCACGGATGACAGTGTCATTGTCTAATAATTCACTACTATTAGTTAATTCTCTTTCTTTTAAAGAACAAACGTCTTTTTCAGTGCTCCCATAAACTAATTCTCGCTCATCCATAACATTTTTAATAGAAAAAGAAAAAGTATATGTACCATCTTCGTTGTTTTGAGTAATAAATGCCTGAAATCTATCTTGATAAGCCGGATATGCCATTTCCTTAAGTTGATAAAAAGCAGTCACTTTTTTCAAGATAGATTCAGTATCAAGCTCATCATTATTATGAGTTAACTCATAAATTTTTTCCAGCGCTTCACTTGTGTTGGTTCCACAAAACCAATCTTTAATTTTTTCCCATATTCCAACATGTATGGCTTCATCTTTTGATGAACTATTAATAGCGCGCTGGATATTTTCATCACTAAACGTTCTATTGAATGCGAATAGTGAATTACCTTGAATAGAAAGTGACATAATATCGATCCTTTTCTGTTTGCGACTCAAATTTGTTGACAATAGATATTTATCACATATTCGCCGGACTGATCAACCCGATCGCTGGACATGAAGTGATTCCAGTACCTGTGCTGGAGGAAAAGCACTATACCGCTACGCAAATCGGCAAGATTTTCAATGTCTCGGCAAACAAGATTGGCCGTATCGCCAACGATAACAACATGAAGACGGAGGAATACGGCGAGTACTATCTGGACAAGTCACGCTACAGCGACAAGCAGGTTGAGGCTTTCCGCTACAACGATAAGGCACTGGAAAAGTTCAATGACATCCTGCTTGCGGAGTTGGAGGCGGCAAACAGCGGACTCGTATAGCCATAAACCGAAACCCACCGCCCCATTGACGCAAGGATAACCCATGCGCTATAGTCACTCTGCATCTGCAAATTCAGGTGCCGGGATTCGAAACCCCGGATAACTAACAAGGCGCATAACACGCCTACAGCGTGTTTTTTTATGCGTCAGTCTGCCATATCAGAATAATGGTGGGCTGGATGGGGGAGCCGCAAGGCTCGCCGGGTCCTTGTTAGCCGGTAGTTTCGAACCCTGTTCAGCTCACCGCCAAATGAGATTCGAAACCTCTAGGTGGTGATGTTCCTTAACTAACAAGGAAATCATTACTATGACAACCTTAATGTTCCGCAATACCGTTATTGAAACCATATCCCACAACGGGCAGATCTGGTTTACCTCTGCTGAGCTTGCTAAAGCACTCGAGTATGCAGATCCCAAAGCAGTTTCCGGGCTTTATAACAGCAACAAAGACGAATTCGCAACAGGCATGTCTCAGGTGGTCGAATCGACCACTTCAGGGAATTACCGCAAAAAGACTCGCATTTTCTCTCTACGCGGCGCACATCTCGTCGCAATGTTTTCCCGTACCCCTGTTGCCAAAGAGTTTCGCAAATGGGTGCTGGATCTTCTCGACAGAGAAACCAATATCCCACAATACAAACCCCAGGCCGCCGAACTGTTCAGCGACGATGATACCCGTTGCCTGACTCATCTGGTCTGGAGCATGAGCAACGGCTTTCACTTTGACCGTGCATGGACACAGGCCATCTGGTATGCCCTGCGCCGTGTAACCGGCGTACCCTCCCCTCAGCACTTCGAAATCCGTGCTGGCAGAAGAGTGCCGCCGTATCTACAGCATTACCAACACGCTCAAGGGTGCCATCTTCGACGCTGAGAAGCAGACGCTACGCCGTGTTCTGCGTCACCGTGAAGATGAAGCTATCGTACTGGGCGAGATGCAGCACATGCTTGAAGAGAGCACGCAGCAGCATTACGGCGTCATGACCCACGCACTCGAAAAATGGCAACAGGCGAACGTTAGCCAGTTCCTTCAGCGCCACTAATCCAGTAATTCCGCCCCGGGATTCCATTAATCACATTGACTTGTGAGAGGTTTACTCATGCAAAATTTAACCATTGCACAAACATTAACCATGTCCAGCCGTGAAATCGCCGAACTGACCGAAAAGCAGCATAAACATGTGCTGGAAGACTGCCGCAAAATGTTCGAGGCGCTCAATATTCAATCGGCCGACTTTTCGGCTGATTACAAAGACAGCAAAGGACGCACCTATCAGGAGTTTTTGCTTGACCAGGACTTAACGATGACGCTTGTCATGGGGTACAGCATCGAACTTCGCCATAAAGTCGCCAAGCGCTGGCGTGAACTGGAAAAACAGTTAGCCATCCCCGCAGACCCCATTCAGATGCTCAACGACCCGGCAGCCATGCGCGGTATTCTGCTTACCTACACCGAAAAGGTTATCGCTCTTGAAAGCAAAGTTGAGGAGATGGCCCCAGACGTGAAAGCCCTGCACCGCATCGCAAAATCTGACGGCGGCATATGCATCACCAACGCCGCCAAGGAGTTGCAGGTACGCCCCAAAGACCTGTTCGCCTTTCTCCGTGAGCGTGGCTGGATTTATCGCCGTATCGGTGTCAAGAACTGGATAGCCTACCAGAGCAAAATCCAGTCCGGCTACCTCGAGCATAAAATCTCACTTATCCCCTGCGACGACGGCACCGACAAAATCCGCGAGCAGGTGCTGGTGACACCGAAGGGACTGGCGAAGCTGTCCCAAGCGTTCTGCCTCGAACCGGCGTAATCAAATGTCCTTTCACCGCCCCGGTAATACACCGGGGTTACATTTTCTTCATCGTTTTTACTAACGAGGACTTTACTCATGCAAAATTTAATTTCTGAACATATTTTAACCATTTCCAGCCGCTACGAGCGGTTTTTTTTCGCCTGAATTAAGGAGATGAGGATGGAAATCAGCATCGGTGACAAATACGTCATCACAGCAGACCAGTACCAATATGTTTTGCAGGAGCGCAAGGCGAAGAAAGACGGAAAGAATGCAGGTGGTGAATATCTTTCGACCATCGGCTATTACACGAAGCTGCCACAGCTTATTAGCCGACTATGTCACTTGGATGTAATGACGTCAGACGCGCAGACGTTGCAGGCCGTAGAGCAGCGCATAGCGAGGTTATCGTTGGAAATTGAATCAGCATTCGGGAGATGAGGATGAGTAAGCATACGCCGGGGCCGTGGAAATGGTGGACGAGTAATAGCTTTCGCCGCCTGAGTGGTCCAGACGGTAAGGATGGTGGCGTACTTTGCCCGACTGTGAGCAAAAGTGACGGGCACCCTGATTTAATCGTGAGCAAGGCTAATATGGAGCTGATTGAAGCCGCACCGGATTTGCTTGAGGCGCTGGAAGGTGCTTTAGGCTGGCTCAATAACGGGCTGGCACGCGAGCATTACGATAAGGCAGTTGCCGCCATAGCCAAGGCCAAAGGTGAATCATGAAGCGAACAGCGCTAACAGCAAAGCTATTTCTAGCCGCTCGTGTAGCGGCTTTTTTGTGGGCGTCATTCATCATTTGGAGCGCGATATGATGCGAATACCCTTACCTCTGTGGCTGCTTACGGTCTGCGTGGTGGCCTTCTCATTTTTTCTCTACTGGCACATTGAGCATCGCAACTTCCTCTTATCGCTGCTTAGTGTGGCCGGATTCACCCTGTGCCTGACTGAACTCGTGCAGCGCCTGGTTGAGCATTTCAGAAACCGGAGGCGGCAATGACGCTATTCGAATGGGCTGTAGCGATTATGGTTGGTCTGGCTGTGTTTCGGGTTATCTGAGGACATCACTGTGAATGCTGATGAATGGCTGAATGAGTGCTTATCGATGGGAGAAAGAAGAAAGGATGCTCTTGGCATTTCGATACCGCGTGAACTGTTCCTGAAAGACGTGTTTGCTGATATTCAGAAAACAGTTGTGTTTGAAGTGCCAGTACCGAATGAAGGCGAAGATTTGAAAATGTATCACCGCCGCGTGTGTGTTGCCGCAAAGAAATCAGGCGGTACTGTGGTTACTAAGGTTAAGTGAGGTTGTGATGAACTTGATATCAAAAACAGAAGTCATGGAGCTACTGCACATAAAGTCTCGCGATACCCTTTACCGGTACGAGAAAAACAGAGGCTTCCCGCGCCCAATCAAACAGCACCCAACCTACTACTTGAAATCGGCGGTAGAGGATTGGGCGGTCAGGCAATCGCAGGGGATCACTTCAAATTCTTAATGTGCCAGAAAATTTTATCAGCATGTAATTCGTATGCTTCCTTCTGCTCTTTCAGCCAATCATGCTTGTTGTACACCGCCATCACGCCGCCAAGCTCATGCCCTAGCATCTTCTCAGTGACGTGCGGTGCAATTCCCTCCTCTGATAGCCTGGTTGATAGCGAACGCCTGAAGTCGTGCGCTCTCCAGTATCCCAAGTCCATGCCTTCACGCAGGCGGATGATGAATCTGTTTGCGGCTGCGATTGTCATCGGCTCAGAAAGTCGCTGTCCGGGGAAAAGGACATCCCCGTAGGCATCCATCAATCTTTCCAGCATAGGCTTTATCTGGTCGAATATGGGCCGCCTGATGGCGCTTTTTGTCTTGCTTCTCTCGCCCGGCACTGTCCATATCAAATCATGCATATCAAACTCTCTTGATACAGACTCCCTCAATTCGGTATTACGACATCCCCATAGCATCGACATTTGGTGCAATAGCTTGTTTGGCGTGGTCGCCCTGCTCTGCTCTATCGCTACCCATATCCTTGCCAGTTCCGTATATGTGAAAACGCGCTCACCGCGATCTGCCCTTGTGCCGATATCTTTCGGGCTGATTTTCATCAGGGATGACCCATTGATCAGTTGTCTACGTATGCACCAATTGATTGCTGATTTGGTCTGCACAAATAGGGTTCTGGCTCGCTTGCTGTTTACCCGCTCCTGCTCGGTGAAATAGTCCATCCACTCGCGCACGTTGATTGTATCTATCGGTCGGCCGGGGAATTCATCTCGGATAATCCTTACTGCCACAGCCTCATACAGCGCTGCTGTTTTGGGGCGCAACTGCGTGTGTACATAATCCTGACGCCAGCGATCAATGCATTCTGATAAAGTAAGCTCTTTCGTGGCTCCGGCCGGTGAGAAGTAATTACGCGGATCATCACCCCTGTCATACATTAACCGGAGTTCTCCGACGAGTACGCGAGCATCCTTAAGAAGCATTGCTGGGTACTTGCCGATTGTTAGGCGCTGCGGTTGGCCGTTCCAGCGGTAGCGAAACTGAAAGGCGATAGAGCCTTTTGGTGATACCCTAGCGGACAGGCCATCACCATCGGTTAACTCTGTGCGCGAGTCCTGAGATTTACCAAGTAGTGAGCGTAGTTTTGTGTCGCTAAGGGCCATGATAATATTGTGTACACGAGGTAAAATTGAGTGTGTACCAATTATGTACACAAATAGCCTCGGACTAGCAAATGCAATTTAACGAATTGCGGTACAATGTAAGACAAATAAAGACAGATAGCCACCTTAAGCAACTGGTTGTAATAGACAAAATGACGCACGAGAGCGATTAATAAGACAATGAGCGACACATCAATACAGCCAACGTACTTTATCCATGACTATGAAACCTTCGGCAAACATCCTGCCCGCGATCGCCCGGCGCAGTTTGCCGGTGTGCGTACCGATATGGACTTCAATATCATTGGTGAACCGCTGGTGATTTACTGCCAGCCGACCGATGGCTACCTGCCGGAACCGGAAGCGGTGCTCATCACCGGCATTACGCCGCAAATCGCGCAAGCCAAAGGGGTTTGCGAAGCAGAGTTCACGCGCCAGATTCATGCTGCCTTCAGCGTGCCGAACACCTGCATTATGGGATACAACAATATTCGCTTCGACGATGAGGTGAGCCGCAATATTTTCTACCGCAATTTCTACGATCCCTATGCGTACAGTTGGCAACACGGAAATTCTCGCTGGGATTTGCTGGATGCGCTGCGTGCTTGCTACGCCTTGCGCCCGGACGGCATTACATGGCCGCTCAATGGTGATGGCTTGCCCAGTTTTCGTCTGGAACATCTGACGCAAGCCAATGGTGTAGCGCACGAACACGCCCACGATGCCATGTCCGATGTGTATGCCACCATTGCCATGGCGAAGATGTTTAAGCAAGCCCAGCCGAAACTGTTCCAGTATCTGTTTGCGTTACGCAATAAAAACAAGGTCAGTCAGCTTATCGATATTCCCCAAATGAAACCGCTGGTGCATGTCAGCGAGATGTTTGGCGCGGCGCGTGGCAATACCAGTTGGGTGGTGCCGCTGGCCTGGCACCCGGAAAATCGCAATGCGGTGATCCTGTGCGATCTGGCCGGTGATATCACCCCGCTGCTTGAGCTAGATGCTGATGCGTTACGTGAACGGCTCTATACCCCGCGAGAGCGTCTGGCCCCCCAGCAAAGTCCGGCCCCTGTCAAACTGGTGCATATCAATAAATGCCCGGTGCTGGCCCCCGCCAACACGCTGCGCCCCGAAGATGCAGCGCGACTGGGAATCGATCGCCAGCACTGTCTCGATAATCTGGCGGTATTACGTCAACGCAGCGATCTTCGTGAAAAAGTGGTGGCTCTCTATGCCGATGCGCCGCCCTTCACGCCGGACAGCGACGTGGATATGCGGTTATACGATGGCTTTTTTGGCGATGCCGACCGTGCGGCCATGAACATTATTCAGCAGACGGCGGCAAAGAATCTGCCTGCGCTGGATCTGTCATTTAATGACAATCGCATCGCGCCGTTATTATTCCGTTATCGCGCCAGAAACTTTCCCGGCACGTTGGATGACAGTGAGCAACAGCGTTGGTTACAGCACCGCAAAGCGGTATTCACCGCCGAGCGTCTCCAAGACTATGTCTCACACTTGCAAGAACTGTATGCTCAGCACGAAGACGACAAGCGCAAAACCGAACTGCTGAAAGCCCTGTTTGTCTATACGCAGACCTTGGTCGGCTGATTTTTACGGTGCGAAGGCATAAAAAAACCGGTTCACATCGTGAACCGGCTTAAGGTCGAACAGTGCTGTTGTCCGCTATAGTCTCACAGCAGCTCTTCGCTGCACTGCGGCACCGGTTCACGGAAAGTGCGTGTCACAAACGCCAGGTAGATGAGACCAATAGACGCCCAGATCAGCCCCAACGTCATGGAGCTCTTCTCCAGATTCAGCCACAACGCCCCCACCGCCAACGCGCCTAACAGCGGCAACACCAGATAGTGGAAAGTATCTTTCAGCGTACGGTTACGCCCTTCACGCAGATAGAACTGAGAAATCACCGACAGGTTAACAAAGGTAAATGCCACCAGCGCACCAAAGTTAATCAATGCAGTTGCCACTTCCAAATCGAAAGAGACCGCAGAGAGCGCAACCACACCGACCAGCAGTACGTTCAGCGACGGCGTGCGCCATTGTGGGTGGATATAGCCGAAGAAGCGTTCTGGGAACACACCGTCACGACCCATGACATACATCAGGCGGGAAACCCCTGCATGCGCGGCCATACCGGAAGCCAGTACGGTAACGCAGGAGAACACCAGAATAATTGACTGGAAGAATTTCCCTGCCACGTACAGCATGATTTCCGGCTGAGAGGACTCTGGCGAAGTGAATCGGGCAACGTCTGGAAAATAGAGTTGCAGGAAATAGGACACCACGATAAAGATCACGCCGCCAATCAGTGCTGTCAGAAATATCGCTTTCGGGATCACGCGCCCGGCATCTGGGGTTTCTTCTGACAACGAGCTAATGCCGTCAAAGCCCAAGAATGAGAAGCACAGTATGGTCGCACCGGTGATCATCGGCACAACATGCGCATTTTCGGACCAGAACGGTCGCGTGCTGACCAGTGTACCCGCACCCTCGCCTTGTGAAACACCGTAAATCAACAGGCCCAGGAATACCGCCATGATCGCCACTTGCACCACCACGATAATCGAGTTCAGATTGGCAACAATGTTAATACCGCGCAGGTTGAACATCGTCATCAGAGCAACCAGTCCGGCCACGAAAATCCAGGCCGGCACCCCGGGGAAAATCGCTTCCAGATAGGTTCTCGCCAACAGAATGTTGATCATCGGCATAAACAGATAATCGAGCAACGAAGACCAGCCAACCATAAAACCAACGTGCGGGCTGATCGCCTTTTGCGCGTAAGTGTAGGCTGAGCCTGCGGAAGGAAAACGGCGCACCAGTTTGCCGTAGCTGACAGCAGTAAACAGGATACCAATCAGTGCAAAGCCATAGGCGGTGGCGACATGGCCATCCGTCAAATTGGTCACGATGCCGAAAGTATCATAAATGGTCATTGGCTGCATGTACGCCAGCCCCATCATGACCACCTGCCACAGCGTCAGGGTTTTTCTTAACTGAGCACGTTGCGAAGCCGGAGCGGCACTGTTAACAGACATGATACGTCTCTCCTATCCCCACAACAGACAACGCTGGACCGACAAACGCCGGTGCCCTATTGAGAAATTGCCCCATTTTCCTTTCCTCATTGTGGCCGTTTGGCACACAGAATACTGATTATCTATCCGGATCGATGTCCGGCCTCTTGGTTGAAAACACAGGTGTTGCGTCATGTATTGATGCAAAAAAATAACCGACGCTAGTGAAGCGTCGGCTATTTACAGGGCGCGTATCATGCCCTAATCGGGGTGTTCTGACAAGCTATAGTGTTATTCTTAATGACATTAGGTGGGATTCTGACCGACCTAAATGTAATAAATTATTTTTTAGTGCTGTACAGTCAGAAATCAATCCTGAAAGCGCTTTCTTTTTTGGATTTGCAAGCGTTCTAATTCGTAGATCACCTGCTGCAAATCGCGCTCCTGAGAAGCCGAAAGCGCTGGGAATTTAAAACGGAGCCGCTTCATCACTTTTACTTCGCCTTTGCTGTCAACGACTTTGCTGTCGGCCTGCCCCACCAGTTGCATATCGACGCAGAAGAAGCCGTATTCATCCAGATCCATCTCGACATTTTCCAGAATGTCGCCCGGAGCGATCACATCGCTCATGTCTCGTTCAGTAAACAGCCCTAATCCACCGAGGGAAATATCTTTGATTTCAAACTGAAAAGGCGTCTTATCCACGAGCTCACCGCGACACAGCAGCGGTGGCCACACCGGCGTAGTAATACGAAAGTAATTTCTGCGCTGTATGTAGAAGAGCTCTGGTGGAACCTGGGCCGTGAACGCCGGTAGACCTTGAAAGGTCACGGTACGGGCAATACTGGATTTGAATTCTACTTTAGCCCCCGCCGGCTCAGCCACAAAAGCAAGATCGCCCGCATACAGCGCACGACTGTTTTCGGTTTCCACACCACCGAGGTCGAAAACAAACAGGTTATCGTCTGGCAACACATCCAGAATCTTGCTGATAAACTGCCCGCGTGCATGGTTGACCATCACAGTGATGTCATTTTTTTGCAAGTCGCGTAACGTTGCGCAGATAGCCAGTTTATTGCGCTTAACAAACTGTTCTTTGGAATTCTGTTCCACCACACCTATCCCCATCATGAAATGAATGGTCTATGCACATCGGCAGCCAATCGCATGAAAAAAACATCCCATAGGTATCGGCAGCGGATCATTAAACTTTAGCTCAGCCGCAGCGACCCTATCATTGCATCGCGTGCAGGCAATGATACTGAGCCCCATAACGTTACGGTGTGGGAAGGCCTGGCGTCAAGCCCATACCTATCAGGCATTCAGGTCAGCATAGTATTCAGCATCAGAAGCGCCAGTGACACGCTCAAGGCGCCGCCAACCCGGGTAGCGATTTGTGCGAACGGCATTAATACCATCCGCTCTCCTGCGCTTAAAATCGCGACATCCCCTGTCCCTCCCTGTCCACTCTGGCAACAAGAAATAATAGCAACGTCAATAGGATGCATACCGATCTTTTTGCCCACCAGAAACCCGGTCATCACCAAGGACAGCATGGTGGAAACAATCACCAGCAGATTCGCCCACGTAAGGGCGTCTTCCAACGCCTGCCAGGATGTCATCGCGACGCCCACCGCAAACAGAATCGGGTAAGTCACCGCCGTCTGGAAGAATTTATATACCACCTGCGAGCCTGCCAGCAGAGACGGTGAAATCCCGTTTATCAACTTTAGCGCGATAGCCAGAAACAGCATGCCAACCGGAGCGGGCAACCCGCAGACACGGTATATTTCCACCCCCACCATGTAGAGCAGCATGGCGAGTAGCGCCCCCGCGGCGATAGAGGCTAATTCAGGCTTTGCGCTGGGCGGCGCCGACAAGGCAGGCGCGCTGTTGCTGAAGCTCATGCCGTCAGGCATCAATGCCCCCTCTCCGGTCAGATGGGGAAAGCGCTTACCGAGTTGATTCAATATTCCCGCCAGAATTATGGCGGTAAGACTCCCCAGCATCACGATGGGCAACATATGACCCAGTGCTTCAGCCTGATCCTGATTCAGCAGCAGCGCGTAACCAATGGAGAGCGGAATGGCGCCTTCGCCAATCCCACCTGCCATAATGGGTAACACCAGAAAGAAAAACAGATGAAACGGATCCATCCCCAGCACGATGCCCACCGCCATCCCCGTTAGCATGCCAACCACCTCACCGCATATCATGGGAATAAAGATGCGTAGGAATCCTTGAATCAAGGTACTGCGATTCATGCTAAGCGTACTGCCCACAATGATGCAGCATATGTAGAGATACAGGATATTGCTGTCGTGATAAAAGGTGCTGACGGATGCCACCACCGCCTGTGGTAACCACCCGTAATGCACCAACGCGGAGGGAATAAAGGTGGCGCAAATGGCCACGGCGCCCATTTTGCCAACCAGCGGTAAGCGGCGGCCAAATTCGCCACAGGCAAATCCGAAAAAGGCCAGGGTCACAACCATCACGACAATATCACTTGATAAGGTATCGTTGACACAGTTCAGGACCACCAATCCCCCCGCCAGAATAAATAGCGGTAGCGGAATCACACCCACTTTATAATCGAGCCAGATACGCTGCCATTTATATTTAAGTAAATCGTGTCGATGTGCCTTATCAATCAGCCTGACATCACTCATATCATCTTTCATGTTCACCGCCATGGTATTATTACTATCTACAAAAATAGAATGCGTTGACATCGCCTCAGGGAGGCATGGAACGTGACGGATAATAGCCTGTCGGCGATCACATAATCGCCGCTCAGGGTTTTCTGATCTTGTTTGGCACGATGAAAGGGAAATAAAACCAGTAGCACTGCGGTCGGTAACGCCACCGATTTACGGTGGCACAGGACACATTGGCCCCGCGACAGGTAAACACTATATTAATTCTGGTAATTTTCTTTCAAAAAACGCAGATATAAATACTGAACAATTCTTTTTATTGAATTAAATAGCGCAACAGCGTGCTGCGATTATTTCGTCGACCGATTAACGCAGCCATCGTGAATACCTCGCCCTGCCAAACGGGGATATTGTCGCTGTTAATGTGCGGCTCCCCTTTCTCTGTACGTTAGTCTGTGCATTTGCCCAGCAACCTATGGGCACCCTGCTGGAAATATCAATCCTTATCACAGATTCATCACCTGCTCAGGCGACACGCTAAATTCGTGCCCCGTCGCCACCGATAACCTAACAAATGACAATAAAAGGCCTGATACATCGGTCAATCTACACCGTCACGCAAGGGGCATCTCCATGGGGTTAATCAACAACGCAGTGAAAAACATTAAAATTTCGCACAAGCTTTATTTAGGCTTCAGCGTAGTATTGCTGTTAGTGGTGTTGGCTTCTTCGCTTAGCGCCATGCGCTTTCATGACATTCGCATCATCTATGAAAAAACCAATCTGATTTACAACATCAACATTGAAGTCTTTCAGGCAAAAATCAATCGACTCAAGTATTTTTATACCCCCGATGATGCCACCCAGACCGTACTGAGCAATTTCATCAAACATGCCTCTGAACTGACGCAAAGCGCGCATTCGCTGCCCTGGCGCCCTGAAGAACAGAATGACCTGCAAACGCTGGAGCGTATCCTGGCCGATTTTCAGCAAGCCATAAAAGAGATGTCTCAAGCCTCTCAGCATACCGTGGCGTTAAAAAAACAGATTGCCGAACTGGACGGTCAGGATGCCATTCAGCGTTTTCGCGACGCCATTGCCGCGCAACCCTTAGGGCTGTCAGAGTATCAACGGGCGGATGATATTGCCTACTTGAGCGCGGCACTCAGGCAGTTAGCCAGTACGCTGTATCAAACCGATAGCGATGACGCGGCAAAAGCACTCGACGCCCGTTATCAGACCGCACAGCAGGCTTATCAGGCGGTGCTGCCGACGCTTCCCGCAGAAACACATGGGCTGCTCGATGAACTGTGGCGTTATACGCAGCGCTACGTCGCGCTGCATCAGGAGCACCACAGCGCCATGGCCACGCTGAAGAAAACCGAAAACGCGGTAAAGGTGGGGGGAGACAAAAGCAGCGCGGTGATTAAATCGCTGATTGCCTCTATCAAAGATCAAAACGACCGACTGGCCTACGGTTCTGCCTATATCACGCTGGTGATAGGCGCTATTGCCGTGCTGATCGGTATAGTGATCACCTTTTATATCGTGCGCCAGATTTCACGCCCGGTGCAGCGCAACCTGGCGCTGGCGGAACGGATTGCCAGCGGTGATTTGACCGCCACCATACAGTCCGACAGCAATGATGAACTGGGGAGACTCACGGCCGCCATGGCACAAATGAACAGCCGCTTACATCATGTGATTGCCGATGTGCGCGACAGCGTTAGCCGGGTGTCATCGTCTGCGGCAGAGATTGCCGCAGGCAATAGCGATCTGGCCTCGCGCACCGAACAACAATCGGCCGCCGTGGTCGAAACTGCCGCCAGCATGGAACAACTGACGTCAACGGTAAAAAACAACACCGATAACGCACGGCATGCCAGCCAAATAGCCTCTGAAGCGGCGCAAAATGCACAGAAAGGTGGGGAGGTGGTACGCAACGTCGTTACTACCATGGATGATATCGCCGCCAGTGCCAGGAAGATTGCCGATATCACCACGGTGATTAACGGCATCGCATTCCAGACCAATATTCTGGCGCTTAACGCCGCTGTCGAAGCGGCACGCGCGGGTGAACAAGGACGAGGTTTTGCAGTAGTGGCAGGTGAAGTGCGAGCCCTCTCGCAGCGCAGCTCGCAGGCCGCCAAGGATATTGCGGCGTTAATCAATGAATCGGTGGAGCGCACCGGCGTGGGCAGTAAGCTGGTAGCTGAGGCCGGACAATCCATGGAAAGCATCGTCAACTCGGTCGCTCGGGTAAACGACATCATGGAAGAAATTTCGTCAGCATCGGAAGAGCAGAGCCGCGGCATTGAACAGATTTCACGCGCTATTACGGAACTGGACAGCACCACGCAGCAAAATGCCACGCGGGTTAGTGCATCCTCCTCCAGTGCTAACACGCTGGAAGAACAAGCTATTGTGTTGTCGCAATTGATGGCAACCTTCCGGCTTGGTGATTCGGAAACGGCGCCACCGTCGCGGCTGGCGCGTCCTGCAACCCAGGCGCTGCCAGCAAAAACGCCGGTTGCGGGCAATGCGCAGGATTGGACGCACTTCTGACGCTGCCGTGACCGCCACGGCTAAACACCGCGGCAGTCAACAGAGGCGTGATGGAATCAGTTACCAGGGCATGGTCATGGGATCGGGGTATTGGTACTCAAAGCCCAGTTCACGACAGATACGCTGCCCGTCAATGATCCGTCCGCCCGGCTCACTCTCGGCGTTGAAATGGGGTGCCACAACGCCGAGACGATGCGCCTGCTCAGTGTAAAACGCTCGCTTACTGGGATGCTGTGGCGCGCAGAGATTATAGCGGTGACCGCCCGCAGGCAGTTGTAACAACAGCTCAATCGCAGCAATCACGTCATCACGATGCACCAGGTTCACGCCGACATCCCCATCGGGGAGATCGGTTTTCCCCGATAAAAAGCGTCCGGGGTGCCGATTGGGTCCCACCAGTCCTGCCAGTCGTAGAATGTCCACCGAGGTATTGGGCAAAGCATGCAACCATTGCTCTAGCTGCACCAAAACGTACCCCGCTGCCGTTTCGGGATGCAGCGCTGAGGACTCCCGCATCGTCCCTGCGCCTTTCCCATACACTGAGGTCGAACTGGTGAACAGGATGCGCGGAATGCCATGCGCCAACGCACTGTTCACCAATTGTTGAACGGCCAGCAGATAGTTCTCACCTCCCTGCGCCGTTCGGCTGGCAGGGAGCGTGATCACTAAAGCATCGACATTCAGTACACTGTCGAGATCGTCGGCATCACACACCAGCTCAGGCGTTAAGTGCAACGCATAGCAGGCAATCCCACTCATGCGCGCCGCTTCAACGCCGTCAGCCGTGGTTTTCGTCCCCGTCACCTGGTAACCGCGCGCATTGAGCGCCAATGCTAACGGCATGCCCAGCCACCCTAAACCTACGATTGACACCTTTTTCATCGACATCACTCCCCGTTGTCTGAGGTTACTTTCTATACCCTAAATAATTCGAGTTGCAGGACAAAACGTTTACGTTTTGAACAGCGCTTGCGCTGGCCCTTTAGGGCGAGACGCATCTATGCATCTCGTAACGCGGCAAGGGAGCGAATCCCGATGAGCTTACATAAGTAAGTGATTCGGGTAAGCGAGTGCCGCCAACGCGCATGCAACTTGAAGGATGACGGGTATATTCTACTCTCGAATTGCCGCCTCGTATCCGACAAGACAATTTTTCGCTTCCTGTGTCCACCGCGCGACGAAGAAAAATGCGTCGTTGCGTAAAACCCTAGCATCGTTCTAACCCGCTCCATTCGGTGGCATATTATCCTATTTAATTGATTAACTACCGACGATAATGTGAGTATTTATCAGTACAGTTACAAAATTCGCTAATGCGTTTTCCGTCAATAAACCAGACGCCGACGCGCGCAACAAAAAAAGGTTGCACAACGACAGTGAGATGGTTTAGGTTTATTAGCAATGCAATTAGTGCTGTTTATTTAAGAGAATTTTTTATGTTACGCGTTCTGTCAAACCACCATCATCACCATCATCCTGATTAGTCTTTCAGGCAGTTGGTGCTGGAAGACGTTCGGATCTTCCAGTGGCGCAGAACCTAAAGAGAGCCCTCGGAAGATCATCTTCCGAGGGTTTTTTTATGGCCCGATGATGAACAAAAGTGGTGGTCAGCAGCGCATCCATTTTGACAGGTAAAAGAGGTTTCCATGCTGGATAAAACACGTTTACGCATTGCAATGCAAAAATCAGGCAGACTGAGCGATGATTCCCGGGAATTGTTGGCACGTTGCGGTATTAAAATTAATTTACAGCAGCAGCGTTTAATCGCGTTTGCAGAAAATATGCCTATCGATATCCTGCGGGTACGTGATGACGATATCCCCGGTCTGGTGATGGACGGCGTGGTCGACCTGGGCATCATCGGTGAAAACGTGCTGGAAGAAGAGTTGCTTAACCGCCGGGCGCAAGGGGAAGACCCGCGTTATTTCATGCTGCGCCGCCTCGATTTTGGCGCGTGCCGTCTGTCACTGGCCATGCCGCTGGATGAAGAATACACCGGCCCACAATGTCTTGATAACAAACGCATCGCCACCTCTTACCCGCACCTGTTGAAGAAATACTTCGATAAACAAGGGATCAATTTTAAATCCTGCCTGTTAAACGGTTCAGTGGAAGTCGCGCCGCGCGCCGGATTGGCCGATGCCATTTGCGATCTGGTATCTACCGGTGCCACGTTGGAAGCAAACGGTCTGCGCGAAGTAGACGTTATATACCGCTCCAAAGCCTGTCTGATTCAACGTGACGGCGAGATGCCCACCGAGAAACAACAGTTGATCGACAAACTGCTGACCCGTATGCAAGGTGTTATCCAGGCGCGTGAATCGAAATACATCATGCTGCATGCTCCCAGCGAGCGCCTTGATGAAGTGATTGCCCTGCTGCCCGGCGCAGAACGCCCGACTATCCTCCCGCTGGCCGGCGACCAAAGCCGCGTTGCCATGCACATGGTCAGTAGCGAAACCTTGTTCTGGGAAACCATGGAACGGCTCAAGACGCTGGGTGCCAGTTCCATTCTGGTGTTGCCTATCGAGAAGATGATGGAGTAACTGCCATGACCAGACGCAATTTCGATACGCTTATTGAGTGGGAACAGTGCGCTGAACAAGAGCGCCAGCAGTTGCTGACCCGCCCGGCTATTTCGGCTTCCGATCGCATCACCCGTAGCGTGAACGAGATTCTCGATCGGGTAAAAGCCGAAGGCGACAGCGCACTGCGCGCTTTCAGTGCCCAGTTTGACAAGGTTAACGTGGACGCGATTCGCGTTACGCCGGAGCAAATTGCTGCCGCAGCCGCGCGATTGGGCAACGACATCAAACAGGCAATGGCGATTGCCGTCAGCAACATTGAGACCTTCCACAACGCACAGCGTTTACCGCCCGTTGATGTGGAAACCCAACCGGGCGTGCGTTGCCAGCAGGTCACGCGCCCTATCGACAGCGTAGGCTTATATATTCCCGGTGGTTCCGCACCGCTGTTCTCTACAGTGCTGATGCTGGCCACGCCAGCGCGTATCGCCGAGTGCCGTCGCGTAATTCTCTGTTCGCCACCGCCGATTGCCGATGAAATTCTGTATGCCGCCCAACTGTGTGGCGTGCAGGAAGTGTTTCAATTGGGCGGTGCGCAAGCTATCGCCGCCATGGCATTCGGCACCGAGAGCGTCCCCCGCGTTGCCAAAATTTTTGGCCCTGGTAATGCTTATGTGACCGAAGCTAAACGCCAGGTGAGTCAGCGTCTGGATGGCGCAGCCATCGATATGCCTGCGGGGCCTTCCGAAGTGTTGGTGATCGCCGACAGCGGAGCAACTCCCGCGTTTGTGGCCTCCGATCTGTTATCACAGGCAGAGCACGGCCCAGATTCCCAGGTGATTCTGGTCACGCCGGATGCCGCTCTGGCCCGCGCCGTGGCGCAGGCCGTGCAACAGCAGTTAGCCCAGCTACCGCGTGCAGAGATCGCACGTCAGGCGCTGGACAGCAGCCGAGCCATTGTGGCGCGCGATTTGGCGCAATGCATTGATATCAGCAATCAGTACGGGCCGGAGCACTTGATTATTCAAACCCGCGACCCCGAAGCGCTGGTTGCACACATCACCAGCGCAGGTTCGGTATTCCTCGGTGACTGGTCACCGGAATCCGCAGGGGATTACGCCTCTGGCACCAACCACGTACTGCCGACCTATGGCTATACCGCCACTTACTCCAGTTTGGGGCTGGCGGATTTCCAGAAACGCATGACCGTTCAACAGCTAACACCGCAAGGTTTTCTGCGTCTGGCGCCCACCATTGAGGTGTTAGCTCAGGCAGAACAACTGGTTGCCCACAAGAATGCCGTCACGCTACGCGTCGCTGCCCTGAAAGAGAAGGAAACCCAATGAGCATTGAACAACTGGCTCGCGCCAATGTACGCACGCTTACGCCCTATCAATCGGCACGCCGCCTGGGTGGTAAAGGTGATGTGTGGCTCAATGCCAACGAATTTTTCCAGGCACCAGAATTCCAACTCACCGCACAGACGCTGAACCGTTATCCTGAATGCCAACCGCCGGTAGTCATCGAACGCTATGCAGCCTATGCTGGCGTCAAGCCCGAGCAGGTGCTGGTCAGTCGCGGTGCAGACGAAGGGATCGAACTGCTGATCCGTGCCTTTTGCGAACCGGGACAAGATGCCGTGCTTTATTGTCCTCCCACCTACGGCATGTATGGCGTCAGCGCGGAAACGCTGGGCGTTGAACGCCGTACGGTGCCCAGCACGGCGAATTGGCAGTTAGACTTGCCTGCTATTGCAGAAAATCTTAGTAGGGTAAAACTGATTTACGTGTGCAGCCCCAACAACCCGACCGGTAATGTCCTTGACGCAGACGATCTGCGTAAGTTGTTGGCACTGGCTGCAGGCAAAGCGCTGGTGGTCGTGGATGAAGCCTATATCGAATTCAACCCCGGCTCCACGGTCGCTGGCTGGTTGGCAGACTATCCGCATCTGGTGGTACTGCGTACCCTTTCTAAAGCGTTCGCGCTGGCAGGATTACGTTGCGGCTTTACGTTAGCGAATGAACCCGTGATCGCACTGCTGCTGAAGGTCATCGCACCTTATCCGCTGTCAACGCCGGTGGCAGATATCGCTGCGCAAGCGCTGGATGACGCCGGAATCGACACGATGCGTGAACGTGTCGCTGAGATTGCAGAAAACCGCGCCTGGCTGATGGCCGCGCTGGCGCCGTTACCTTGTGTGGAACAGGTGTTTGACAGCGCCAGCAACTACGTATTGGTACGTTTCGCTGCCGCCAGTAATGTGTTCAAAACGCTGTGGGATCAGGGCATTATTTTACGCGATCAGAACAAACAGCCCGGCCTTTCCGGATGCCTGCGCATCACTATCGGCAGCCGTGGCGAATGCCAGCAGGTGGTTGCCGCACTGCGCGCCTTATCCGGCATTAACGAGTAATCACCAGGAGCAGACATGGGACAGAAATTTCTTTTTATTGACCGCGATGGCACGCTGATTGCCGAGCCGCCGCAAGACTTCCAGGTTGATCGGTTAGATAAACTGGCGCTGGAGCCTGCCGTCATCCCTTCCCTGCTGAGTTTGCAGAAAGCCGGTTTCAAGCTGGTGATGATCACCAATCAAGACGGACTCGGTACGCCCAGTTTCCCGCAAGAGACGTTTGATCCACCGCACCAGTTGATGATGCAGATTTTTACTTCGCAGGGCATTACGTTTGATGAGGTGCTGATCTGTCCACATTTTCCTGCGGATAACTGCGCATGTCACAAACCCAAAACCGCGCTGGTGGATGCTTTTTTGCAACAAAACCCGATGGACAACGCCAACAGTTACGTGATTGGCGATCGCGAAACGGACGTGCAGTTGGCACAAAATATGGGGATCACCGGATTACGCTATCAACGTGATGGCCTTGACTGGCAGACCATCACCGACAAGCTCACCCAGCGTAATCGTCATGCGCTGGTGAACCGCGTGACCCGAGAAACGTCCATTAATGTGGAAGTGTGGCTGGATCAGGAAGGCGGCAGCAAGATCCACACTGGCGTCGGTTTCTTCGATCATATGCTCGACCAGATTGCCACCCACGGTGGATTCCGCATGAACATCGATGTGAAAGGCGATCTGTATATCGACGATCACCACACGGTGGAAGACACCGGCCTTGCGTTGGGCGAAGCGCTGAACAAGGCGTTGGGCGACAAGCGCGGTATCGGTCGTTTTGGCTTTGTGCTGCCGATGGATGAATGTCTGGCACGCTGCGCGCTGGATATTTCCGGGCGCCCCCATTTGGAATATAAAGCCGAATTTAACTACCAGCGCGTAGGCGATTTAAGCACAGAAATGGTCGAGCACTTCTTCCGCTCGCTTTCCTATGCCATGGGGTGCACGCTGCACTTAAGAACCAAAGGCCGTAACGATCACCATCGCGTAGAAAGCCTGTTCAAGGTATTTGGCCGCACGCTGCGCCAGGCCATTCGTGTGGAGGGTGATACCCTGCCCAGTTCGAAAGGGGTGTTGTGATGAATGTGGTGATTCTCGATACCGGTTGCGCCAATCTCGCCTCTGTCACCTACGCAGTGCGTCGCCTGGGCTATGACCCGGTGGTGAGCCGCGACGCCGAGGTGGTGCTACGCGCCGACAAACTGTTTCTGCCCGGCGTCGGCACGGCACAGGCCGCCATGGACCAACTTACCGCCCGTGATTTAATTCCGTTGATCAAAGCCTGCACCCAACCGGTGCTCGGTATTTGCCTCGGCATGCAACTGCTCGGCGCTGCCAGCGATGAGAATGGCGGGATTGATACGTTGAATATCATTCCGGTTGCGGTAAAAAAAATGCAGGACCGCGGCCTGCCGCTACCGCACATGGGCTGGAATCAGGTTACTCCGCAGGCCGGACACCGTCTGTTCCAAGGGATTGATGAAGGTGCTTACTTCTACTTTGTGCACGGCTATGCCATGCCGGTATGTGTCAACACCATCGCACAAGCAGAGTACGGTGAGGCCTTTACCGCCGCAGTACAGAAGGACAACTTCTACGGCGTGCAATTTCACCCAGAACGCTCTGGGGCCGCTGGCGCTCAGTTGCTGAAAAACTTTCTGGAGATGTAATCAGCATGATTATTCCCGCACTCGATCTTATCGACGGACAGGTGGTTCGTCTTCATCAGGGTGACTACGGTCAGCAACGCCAGTATGGCAGCGATCCCCTGCCTCGTTTGCAAGCCTATCAGCAACAAGGCGCTGAGGTGCTGCATCTGGTGGATTTGACCGGCGCAAAAGATCCGGCGGCACGCCAGATCCCACTACTGAAAACCCTGTTAGCAGGCGTTAATGTACCGGTACAGGTGGGTGGCGGTATCCGTACCGAGCAAGATGTCGTCGCGCTGCTAGACGCCGGGGCGACCCGCGTCGTAATTGGTTCGACGGCCGTGAAACAACCGGAGTTGGTACAGGCATGGTTTACCCGTTATGGCGCTGATGCACTGGTGCTGGCGCTGGATGTGCGCATTGATAACGCAGGCGTCAAACAGGTTGCCATCAGTGGCTGGCAGGAAAACTCCGGTGCCACGCTGGAGCACGTCATCGAACAATTTCAGCCATTTGGTCTGAAACATGTGCTGTGTACCGACATTTCCCGAGACGGTACGCTGAGCGGTTCCAACGTAGAGCTCTATCGTGCAGTATGCCAACGCTATCCGCAGATTGCCTTCCAGGCTTCTGGCGGCATTGGCGGGTTGCAGGATATCGCCAATCTGCGCGGCAGCGGTGTGCAAGGCGTGATCGTCGGGCGAGCACTGCTCGAAGAAAAATTCAATGTAACGGAGGCCATCACATGCTGGCAAAACGGATAATTCCCTGTCTTGACGTGCGTGACGGTCAGGTGGTTAAAGGGGTGCAGTTTCGCAACCACGAAATCATCGGCGATATCGTTCCGTTAGCACAGCGTTATGCGCAGGAAGGCGCAGACGAACTGGTCTTTTATGATATCACCGCCTCGTCAGACGGCCGTGTGGTCGATAAGAGCTGGGTATCCCGTGTGGCAGAAGTGATTGATATCCCCTTCTGCGTGGCCGGTGGCATCAAAAGCATCGAAGATGCCGGACAAATCCTCTCGTTCGGTGCCGATAAAATTTCAATCAACTCCCCGGCGCTGGCCGATCCTACCTTGATCACCCGCCTTGCCGATCGTTATGGCGTACAGTGCATCGTTGTCGGTATTGATACCTGGTATGACAGCGCTACCGGGCGTTATCATGTGAATCAGTATACCGGTGATGAAAGCCGCACCCGTGTTACCCAGTGGGAAACGCTGGATTGGGTGCAGGAAGTGCAACAACGTGGTGCCGGTGAAATTGTACTGAACATGATGAATCAGGATGGCGTGCGTAACGGTTACGATCTGGAACAGCTTAAGTTGGTGCGTGAACGTTGCCATGTTCCATTGATCGCCTCTGGCGGGGCCGGTACACCTGAGCACTTTTTGCAAGCCTTCGAGCAGGCTCAGGTGGACGGTGCGCTGGCTGCTTCAGTATTCCATAAGCAAATCATCAATATTGGCGAATTAAAGCAATACCTTAAGCAACAAGGTGTGGAGATCAGAGCGTGTTAAGCCAACAACAGAAGGCCCAACTTGATTGGGAAAAAACCGACGGGATGATCCCCGCCATCGTGCAACATGCGGTATCCGGTGAAGTGTTGATGCTGGGGTACATGAATCAGGCGGCGCTGGACACCACCGAGCAGAGCGGCAAGGTCACCTTTTATTCCCGCACCAAACAGCGGCTGTGGACCAAGGGCGAATCCTCCGGCCATTTCCTTAACGTCGTGAGCATTACGCCGGATTGTGACAATGACAGCCTGCTGGTGCTGGCAGACCCCATCGGTCCGACCTGCCACCAAGGCACCAGCAGCTGTTTTGCCCCGGCGCAGCATGAATGGTTGTTTTTGCATCAGTTAGAACAATTATTAGCGAGCCGCAAACAGGCAGACCCGGCCAGCTCTTATACCGCAAAACTGTATGCCAGCGGCACCAAACGCATTGCGCAAAAAGTTGGTGAAGAAGGGCTGGAGACAGCACTGGCCGCCACCGTACACGATACCGAAGAGCTGACTAACGAAGCGGCTGATCTTATGTATCACCTGCTGGTGCTGTTACAGGATCAAGAACTGGATCTGGCCACCATTATTGGCCGTCTCAAAGCTCGTCACGCCAAATAGCAGTATCACCACAAGGGAAGTTCCGGTCTGGCCCGGAATTTCCCTTTTGTTATCAGCAACACCCCCTACAGCGACGCGTGCGTCAGCAGCACCGATGACGGCAATGTGGTTCCCGGCAACGGTTGTACGCGCCGCACTTTAAAGGTATCCATCGCCAAAATCAGCTGTCTTGACTGATCCTCCAGCGAACGGGTTGCCATCGTCGCCTCTTCGACCAGCGATGCATTTTGCTGCGCAACCACCTCCATCTGTGTGACCGCGATATTAACCTGATCGATACCGTGGCTCTGTTCCTGGGATGCCTGCGCAATCTCTTTCATCAATGCATTGACGTTAATAATCTGGGTAGAAATGGCTGACATGGTTTCACTGGCCTGCGCCGTCAGGGTAGAGCCTTCGCTGACGCGCGTGTTGGAATCCACGATCAGGGCATGAATCTCTTTTGAGGCTTGTGCGCTAAGCTGCGCTAACGTTCTCACTTCATTAGCTACCACGGCAAAACCACGCCCTTGTTCACCCGCACGCGCGGCTTCAACGGCGGCGTTCAACGCCAGGATATTGGTTTGGAACGCAATGCCATCAATCACACCGAGAATGTTGCCAATACTATTGGCACTGGTCGCAATCTCCTGCATCTTCGCCATCACTTCCTGTACCACTTGATTACCCTGCTGCGCTGTTTGTGCCACATCTTCCGCCAACGTATGCCCCTGGCGCGCATTGTCTGCATTGTTGCGTACCGTTGCCGTCAATTGCTCCATGCTGGCCGCTGTTTCCTGCAACGACGCGGCAGATTCCTCGGTGCGACGCGATAAATCTTCATTGCCTTGCGCCAGTTCTCGGCTGCCCACATCTATCTGCTCACTGGCTTCCCGCACCCGCACTACGGAGTCTGATAACGACTGCTGCATATCTTGCAACGCGCGGTTTAATCGACCCAGTTCATTTTTCGCAGACGCAGGCAACGTTTGGGTTAAATCCCCCGAAGCGACAAATTCCAGGTGGTTGATGGCGCTCGTGAGCGGTTTGAGCAGCAGCGCGCGCAACATCAACCAGGACAGCACAATCAACACCACCACGGCAGCGCAGCACGCACCAATAAGCCACAGCATACGTATCCGACCTTCTGAAGCCTGCATAAGCTGATTGACTCCAGCCTGCTGGGCATAGTCGAAATAGGTTTTATTGGCGTTATCAAATACGGTCTCAAGCTGCTTGAGCTGGGTGACCTGATATTGATAATAACGCTCAATGTCGCGACCTTTTAACGCATCGAGCATCGGCAAGATGCCATTTTCGTAATAATTTTTATAGGCTTGAGCAATATCCTGAGCCAGTATTTCTCCCTGTCCGGTACCCTTGGTTGCTGTAAAAAAACGGTCTAAATCGGCTTTCGCGGCAATAGCATATTGCCCGGAACGGCCCGCCGCTGCCATGGCGTCATCCCACTGCTGCGTTTCCAATGCACGAATCGCAAAAGACGCGGCAACACGCACACGCTGCATGTTGGTGTTGCTGCTCGCCAGATTACCCAGTTCCACTCCCTGAATACGATTTAGCACCACCAAGGCATCGTAACTTTTATTGATAGCAAGGATTCCCGTGGCGCTTACCAGCAACAACAGTGCGGCCATCATCCCGAGTAATGTCAATAACCCTGTACGAATCGATATATTTTTCAACATGATACTCCCTTACAAAGTAAACCATAGATTTAATAAGGTTATCGGTTGACATTACGGGCAGGTTTATCGGCGCTTTGCGCTTTTGGCGCAAACTTCGCAATATTGGCAACGATTGCAAGATAGTTAAGTTTAGCGGCAATAAAAAAGGCACCCTTTAAGAGGTGCCTTTTGAAAAAGCTAGACATTACAGTCTATTGCAAGTAATACCACGGTATTCCGTACAAATTATCTCGGGGTATTAGCCATAAATATTTGCACGATCGCGCAGTTCTTTACCCGGTTTGAAGTGAGGAACGTATTTACCTTCCAGCTCCACCTTTTCACCGGTTTTCGGATTGCGCCCAACGCGTGGTGCACGGTAGTGAAGTGAAAAACTGCCGAACCCTCGGATCTCAATACGATCACCATCAGCCAGCGTTGCCGCCATCTGCTCGAGCATCTCTTTCACTGCATCCTCAACCACCTTGGCCGGGATATGAGATTGCTGTCCAGCAAGTCTTTCGATCAGTTCAGACTTGGTCATAATTCCTCCAAGTGCGTGGTTATATCAATATTGGATAGCCACGATTGACTTACTACCGTAACAGAATGAGCCAGCCGCATGGCCGACTCATCCCACCCTATTACTCGCCTTTAGCTGCTTTGAACGCTTCAGCCATTGCGCTGGAGAAGTTACCTTCTTCCTGTTTGTTGTTTACGGTAGCGATAGCGTCTTTCTCATCCGCTTCGTCTTTCGCACGTACAGACAGGCTTACAACACGGTTTTTACGATCAACACCGGTGTATTTGGCTTCAACTTCATAACCAACGTTCAGAACCAGCGTAGCGTCTTCTACACGGTCACGCGAGGCTTCAGAAGCACGCAGGTAACCTTCAACGCCATCGGCTAATTCAACTGTAGCACCTTTTGCGTCAACAGCAGTGACTTTACCCGTTACGATCGCACCTTTTTTGTTCAGTGACAGATAGTTATTGAACGGGTCTTCAGCCAGTTGTTTAACGCCCAGGGAGATGCGCTCACGCTCTGCGTCAACTTGCAGAACAACAGCGGCGATTTCATCACCTTTCTTGTATTCGCGAACGGCTTCTTCGCCAGCCACGTTCCAAGAGATGTCAGACAGGTGTACCAGACCGTCGATACCACCATCCAGACCGATGAAGATACCGAAGTCAGTGATAGACTTGATCTTACCTTCTACGCGGTCACCCTTGTTGTGGGTTTCAGCGAACAGCTGCCACGGGTTGGATTTGCATTGTTTCAGGCCCAGGGAGATACGACGACGTTCTTCGTCGATATCCAGAACCATAACTTCAACCACATCACCCACGTTAACCACTTTGGACGGATGGATGTTTTTGTTAGTCCAATCCATTTCGGATACGTGTACCAGACCTTCAACGCCTTCTTCGATTTCTACGAAGCAGCCGTAATCAGTCAGGTTGGTTACACGACCGGTCAGACGGGTGTTTTCCGGGTAGCGCTTAGCGATAGCAACCCACGGATCCTCGCCCAGCTGTTTCAGGCCCAGAGACACACGAGTACGTTCGCGGTCGAACTTCAGCACTTTTACAGTGATCTCATCGCCAACATTGACGATTTCGCTCGGATGCTTAACGCGTTTCCACGCCATATCAGTGATATGCAGCAGACCATCAACGCCACCCAGGTCAACGAATGCACCGTAGTCAGTGAGGTTCTTAACGATACCTTTAACTTCCATGCCTTCTTGCAGGTTTTCCAGCAGTTGATCGCGCTCAGCGCTGTTCTCGGATTCGATAACGGCACGGCGGGAAACGACAACGTTGTTGCGTTTCTGATCCAGCTTGATCACTTTAAACTCAAGCTCTTTGCCTTCCAGGTGCAGCGTATCGCGAACCGGGCGAACGTCAACCAGAGAACCCGGCAGGAACGCACGGATGCCGTTCAGTTCAACCGTGAAGCCGCCTTTCACTTTACCGTTGATAACACCGGTAACGGTCGCAGCTTCTTCGTAGGCTTTTTCCAGCATCAGCCAGGCTTCGTGGCGTTTCGCTTTCTCACGAGACAGCAGGGTCTCGCCGAAACCGTCTTCTACCGAGTCCAGGGCAACGTCAATTTCGTCACCCACCTGGATTTCGAGTTCGCCTTGTGCGTTTTTGAATTGCTCTACCGGAATGGCAGATTCAGATTTCAGACCGGCGTCAACCAGTACGACATCTTTATCAATAGCAACGACAACGCCGCGAACGATGGAACCCGGACGAGTTTCGATTTCTTTCAGCGATTCTTCAAAGAGTTGAGCAAAAGATTCAGTCATGTTGTTAATCTTAAGGGTTTCAATTTAACGTCCATCTGGCATCCTGCTTGATGGGGTTGTTTCACATGCCCTGCTGTTATCCTTACAACAAGGTTAAAAAAACAATGCTATACCGCGCCTCAATCAACCCTGTGATTGAGCAAGGATTTCACGCGCATAAGTGAGCGATTTCGCAATAACATCATCGATAGACATATCGGTCGAATCCAACACCAGCGCATCTGCAGCAGGGACTAGCGGTGCTACCGAACGATTCCGATCGCGCGCATCCCGTTCTTTTATCTCGGACAAAAGACGTTCAAAGTTAACATTAAAGCCTTTTTCCTGCAACTGTAGCATGCGTCGTTGTGCGCGTTCTTCCACGCTGGCATCCAAAAAAATCTTCACTGGCGCATCGGGGAACACCACGGTTCCCATATCGCGGCCGTCCGCCACCAGTCCCGGCGCATCACGAAATGCGCGCTGACGGCGCAATAAGGCTTCTCTCACACTCGGAAAAGCGGCTGCCTGCGAGGCAGTATTACCGACCGTTTCATTACGAATTTCGTTACTGACGTCCTCGCCTTCCAGAATCACTTTCAGTTGCCCGTCTTCAGCAACGAAGCGTACATCAAGGTGCGACGCCAGCGGCACTAACGCTTCTTCCGAACCGATATCAACCTGATGATGCAAGGCAGCCAACGCGAGTACGCGATAAATCGCGCCCGAGTCCAACAAATTCCACTGCAATGCTTCTGCCAACGCCTTGCACAGCGTTCCCTTGCCTGCGCCACTCGGCCCATCAACCGTAATTACCGGTGCCGTTACCGCCATCTCTTTCTCCTATTACTCGGGTCAACCGCGAGGTCTGTTACGACTTACGGTGCCTCATTATACGCGCCAACGAGCAAAACCGTTAATCTAACACCCGGAGAAAGATAAAATTTCAGAAGATGCCTTGCAAAACAGAGGGCGGACTCATGCCCGCCCTACAGGAAAAGCGCACCACTGTCCGGTTATTAACCGTGGCTTAGACGCGCCAACTGCTGAAAATAGTCCGGAAAGGTTTTTGCCGTGCATTTGGGGTCGAGAATGGTCACCGGCGTATCCGATAATGCCACCAGTGAGAAACACATCGCCATACGGTGATCGTTGTAGGTGCCGATCTCGGCAAAACGTAACTGCGGGGCAGGTGTAATGCGAATATAATCGTTACCCTCTTCCACCGTGGCACCGACTTTACGCAGTTCCGTTGCCATGGCCGCAAGACGGTCAGTCTCTTTTACCCGCCAATTGTAGATATTACGCAGCGTTGTGGTGCCCCCCTCGGCAAACAGTGCTGCCGTGGCAATGGTCATGGCCGCATCGGGAATATGATTCATGTCCATATCAATGGCGTGCAACTCAGCGCGCTGACACTCGATATAGTCATCGCCCCAGCGGATGATGGCCCCCATTTTTTCCAGCACGTCAGCAAACCGGATATCACCCTGTACGCTGTTACGCCCCACGCCCGTGACACGGACCGTACCGCCTTTGATAGCCGCCGCCGCCAGAAAATAGGACGCGGAGGAGGCATCCCCTTCCACCAGATACTCGCCCGGCGCACGGTATTGCTGGTTGCCCTGTACGCTGAAGTGCTGGTAATGCTCATTATGCACCTCGACGCCGAAATCTTTCATCATGCGCAGCGTGATATCGATATAGGGTTTGGACACCAGATCGCCTTTGATACTGATGCGGGTGTCTTTGCTCGCCAATGGCGCTGTCATCAGCAACGCGGTCAGGAACTGGCTGGAGACGCTACCATCCACGGCAATCTCACCGCCCTGGAAGCCACCGTGCAGGCGCAATGGCGGATAGTTGGTCTGTTCAAGGTAATCGATGGTCGCGCCGCCTTGGCGTAGCGCATCCACCAGGTGACCGATCGGTCGCTCTTTCATACGCGGCTCGCCGGTCAAGACAATATCGCCCTGCGTCAAGCACAGCGCGGCGGCCAGTGGGCGCATCGCCGTGCCCGCATTGCCGAGAAACAGTTCTAACGGTTGCGACGCGGTGAACGGCCCACCGATACCGGTGACGTCGCACTCGGTGCGGCTGGGCGAAAGCTGATATTGCACGCCTAACGCCTGTAACGCATCCAGCATATGGCGAACGTCATCGCTATCGAGCAGATTTTTCAAACGCGTCGTCCCCGTTGCCAATGCGGCCAGCAACAACGCACGGTTAGAGACACTTTTCGAACCGGGAAGGTTAATCACACCATCGATCAGGGAAATAGGCTGTAGGGTAAGGGATTCCTGCATGTAACTCTTAACTCCGGTCATCAACATAAGAAACCCCGGTGCAAACCGGGGCTTACTGGAAACAGGTTACCGCTTTGCGGGCAGCGGCAACGATACAACCTGCAACGTCGCGGACAAACCACGACGTCACTCGCTGCGGTATTAGCCGTGGCGACGTTCAAAATCGGCCATAAAGGCGGTCAGCGCCTGCACGCCTTCCAGCGGCATTGCGTTGTACAGTGACGCACGCATTCCGCCCACCACGCGGTGGCCTTTCAGCGCATGCAACCCCGCCGCTTTGGACTCTTCCAGGAACAGCTTATCCAGCGCGTCGTCACCGAGCAGGAACGGCACGTTCATGCGCGAGCGGTTGGCGGCCAGCACGTCGTTACGGTAGAAATCGCTGCTATCGATAGCGCCGTAGAGGTGATCCGCTTTCTCACGATTGCGTTTTTCCATCTCCACCAGGCCACCATGTTCTTTCAGCCATTTGAACACCATGCCAGAAAGGTACCAGGCAAAGGTCGGCGGTGTGTTGTACATAGAGTCATTATCCGCCAGGATTTTGTAATCCAGTACCGACGGCAGCACGCTGCGGGATTTACCCAGCAGGTCCTCGCGCACAATCACCAACGTCAGCCCTGCTGGGCCAATGTTTTTCTGCGCACCGGCATAAATCACGCCGAAACGGCTGACATCGATCGGACAGGACAGGATGCTGGAGGAGAAGTCAGCGACCACAACCTTGTCGCCAAAATCAGGGGTTTCCTCAATGGCCAGACCGTCGATGGTTTCATTCGGGCAGTAGTGCACAAAAGCCGCATCGTCAGACAGTGCCCAATCACGCATCGGTTTGGCCGCGCGCAGGCCGTCAATGCGGGTTTTCACGTCGATAACGTTCGGTTTGCAATATTTCTCCGCTTCGTTGATCGCACTGTGCGCCCAATAGCCGCCGTCGATATAGTCCGCTTTGGCGCTGTCACCCAGCAGGTTCAGCGGTACGGCAGCGAACTGCGCGCGGGCACCGCCTTGGCAAAACAGCACTTTGTAGTTGGAGGGGATCTTTAACAGATCGCGCAGATCCTGTTCGGCTTCCGCCGCCACCTGCATAAACTCTTTACTGCGGTGGCTGATTTCCATTACGGAGGTTCCCAGCCCACGCCAGTTACATAACTCTTGCTCGGCACGACGCAGCACTTCAACCGGCAGCATGGCTGGACCGGCGCTAAAATTGAAAACTTGTGTCATTTCCCCTCACCACGTATTTAGTACGACTATTTTTAACGTTTTGTCTGTTTTACAGCGATAATTATGATTCTTTGCAACAACCACGTTGGCTTTTTGCAGCCGCCATCATGGTTTTTTGCAGCAACCGTCATCATTTGTTTTTATCACTGGCTCCTTCTCGCTGCAATCCTTATTACGCTTTCCCGTATAAAACCCGCACGGCGACAGCGTGGAGTTGTCCATGAAAAATCCGTATGATGCACATCCCATAAAAGAGAAAAGTGACAATCATGAGCCAAACGTTCATCCCAGGCAAAGACGCCGCCCTGGAAGACTCCATCGCCCGTTTTCAACAGCAACTCCGTGACCTGGGGTTCAACATCGAAGAAGCCTCCTGGCTCAATCCGGTGCCTAACGTCTGGTCCGTGCATATTCGCGACAAAGATTGCCCACTGTGCTTTACCAACGGCAAAGGCGCCAGTAAGAAAGCCGCCCTGGCCTCAGCCTTAGGTGAATATTTTGAGCGTCTTTCCACCAACTACTTCTTTGCCGATTTCTATCTCGGCAAGTCAATCGCAAACGGCGATTTTGTACACTACCCGAACGAGCAGTGGTTCCCAATGCCGGATGATGACAGCCTGCCGCCAGGGATTCTGGATGATCACCTGCGCGCCTTTTACGATCCTGACAACGAATTGAGCGCCAGCATGTTGGTGGATTTGCAATCCGGCAACGATGAACGCGGCATCTGCGCCCTGCCGTTTACCCGTCAATCCGATGACACCACGGTCTACATCCCGATGAATATCATCGGCAACCTCTACGTCTCCAACGGTATGTCCGCCGGCAACACCGCCAATGAAGCGCGTGTACAGGGGTTGTCTGAGGTGTTCGAACGCCACATCAAAAACCGCATTATTGCCGAAACCATCAGCCTGCCGACCATCCCAGACAGCGTGTTACAGCGTTATCCCGGCGTAGTGGAAGCCATCGCCACGCTGGAAAAAGAAGGGTTCCCGATCCTTGCCTATGACGCGTCGCTGGGCGGTAATTACCCGGTGATCTGCGTGGTGCTGTTTAACCCCAGCAATGGCACCTGCTTCGCCTCCTTTGGTTCGCACCCGGATTTCGGCGTCGCGCTGGAGCGTACCGTCACCGAACTGCTGCAAGGACGCGGGTTGAAAGATCTTGATGTCTTTACCCCACCCAGTTTCGATAATGACGATGTGGCGGATCATGCCAATCTGGAAACCCACTTTATCGATTCCAGCGGTTTGATCTCGTGGGATTTGTTTAAAACCGACGCAGATTATCCCTTTGTCGACTGGAGCTTTACAGGCAGCACCGAGCAGGAATTTGCTACCTTGATGGCCATTTTCCACAAAGAGCACAAAGAGGTGTACATCGCCGATTACGAGCACCTGTCTGTATATGCATGCCGCATTATCGTGCCGGGGATGTCCGACATTTATCCGGCAGACGATCTGCTGCTGGCAAACAACAATATGGGTGTTCATCTACGCGAGACGATCCTCTCTCTGCCCGGCAGTCAGTGGGAAAAGCAGGCCTATCTCGATCTGATTGCTCAGTTGGATGATGAAGGTTTTGATGACTTCACCCGCGTGCGCGAATTGCTGGGGCTGGCAACCGGCAAGGATAACGGCTGGCTCACGCTGCGCATCGGTGAATTGAAAGCCATGCTGGCGCTGGCAGGCGGCGATCTGGAACAGGCCTTAATCTGGGCAGAATGGACGCAGGATTTCAACGGCTCCGTTTTCAGTCCGTCACGCAGCAACTACTACCGCTGTTTGCAGACACTGTTGACGCTGGCATTGGATGAAGCGCGTGAACCATCGCAGTATTACGATGCGTTTGTGAAAATGTACGGCAGTGATACCGTCGAAGCAGCAAGTGCGGCTATTGCCGGTGAGCAGTGTTTCTACGGACTGTTTGACGTCGACGACACCTTCACCACATTGCCCGCGCACCAATCGCTGCTGGCAGCTTACGAGAAACTGCAAGCGGCGAAGCGTCGTTTCTGGGGCTAATGCCGTATCGCCCAACCTCCCCGGTTAACGCCGGGGAGCATTCAGACTGCTGGACCTCGAACAACAACCTTCCTTTTGTCGATCATTTTTCCAGCAATACGCCAGATTTTACCTTCCGCTTATCTTATATCTGCACAATCCGAATAATTCGGCATTTCACAAAAAATGAAGAATAATGTACTTATTGTTATTAAACGGTGAATTTTTAATTAATTTGCAGCAACCCATAACACCGAAATGATACAAAAACGCATATCATTTAACTCTTTTTCACGGTATTCTACCCCCTACATTCAACTCTTTTTATAATTTTTAAAATATTTTTTATTTATTAATTTCAATTATTTATACTGACTTTGGTGCGGATCGCCAGGGGGTTTCACCCCACTAAATTTTCACGATATGATCCAAGTCAAATTTTGCTTTATACTGCTTTGTTAGTATTCCCTCGCGGATAAATCTTGGAGAACGTTAGTGTGAAAGCTGACAACCCCTTTACACTTTTACTACCGGCAGCCATGGCGAAAGTCGCTGAAGATGCTGGTGTCTATAAAGCTACGAAACAACCCCTGACCACGTTTTTTTTGGCGATTACTGCTGGTGTTTTTATTTCTATCGCCTTCGTTTTTTACATCACAGCCACAACCGGTTCCGCGTCTATGCCTTACGGCATGGCTAAACTGATTGGTGGGATCTGCTTCTCACTTGGCCTGATGCTGGTTGTTGTCTGCGGCGCTGACCTGTTTACCTCAACGGTATTAACAGTGATTGCCAAGGCAAGCGGTCGCATCACCTGGAAACAGCTGGCCTGCAACTGGTGTAACGTCTATGTGGGCAACCTGTTCGGCGCGCTGTTTTTTGTCGCCCTGATCTGGTTTGCCGGTGAGCACATGGTCGCCAACGGTGCATGGGGCTTGAACGTCCTGCAAACCGCAGAACACAAAGTGGAACACACTTTTGTTGAAGCGTTTTGCCTCGGTGTGCTGGCTAACCTGATGGTTTGTCTGGCGGTATGGATGAGCTACTCTGGCCGGACACTTGCAGGTCGGTCCGAAATCTGAACCGATCAAAGGCGATGTGCTGGACTTTGACGTGGTAATGGACCGTATGGACCACTTCATGGATTGGCTGGCCAAGCAGTATGTCACTGCATTGAACATCATCCACTACATGCACGACAAATACAGCTACGAAGCATCGCTGATGGCGCTGCACGATCGTGACGTGTTCCGTACGATGGCATGTGGTATCGCCGGTCTGTCCGTTGCCGCTGACTCCCTGTCTGCTATCAAATACGCGAAAGTTAAACCGGTTCGTGACGCAGATGGCCTGGCTATCGACTTCGACATCGAAGGCGAATACCCGCAGTTCGGTAACAACGACCCGCGCGTTGATGACCTGGCTTGTGACCTGGTAGAACGTTTCATGAAGAAAATTCAGAAACTGACCACCTATCGTGGCGCTACCCCGACGCAGTCTGTTCTGACCATCACCTCTAACGTGGTATATGGTAAGAAAACCGGTAACACACCGGATGGCCGTCGCGCTGGTGCACCGTTCGGACCGGGTGCTAACCCGATGCACGGCCGTGACCAGAAAGGTGCTGTTGCCTCTCTGACCTCCGTTGCCAAACTGCCGTTCGCCTATGCGAAAGACGGTATCTCTTACACCTTCTCCATCGTACCTAACGCATTGGGTAAAGATGATGACGTGCGTAAGACCAACCTGGCAGGCCTGATGGACGGTTACTTCCACCACGAATCCAGCATCGAAGGTGGTCAACACCTGAACGTGAACGTGATGAACCGCGAAATGCTGTTGGATGCGATGGAACACCCGGAAAAATATCCGCAGTTGACCATCCGTGTTTCTGGTTATGCCGTGCGTTTCAACTCGCTGACCAAAGAACAGCAGCAAGACGTGATTACCCGTACTTTCACTCAGTCAATGTAATTTCCCTGACTGCCTGAAAAGGCGTAAAATAAAGGCTCCACCCCGGTGGGGCCTTTTTCTCACCCCCGCACTGATAACCTGTTTTGCCAGCCCGCTCCTGCACTGCGGCGGGCTGGCAAAACAGATTCAACACGATACCGGCGAGACGGTTTACCGTTCGTTTATTACACGTCCTACATGACGTCGGCGCACCGTTGCATTTCCCCGTTCGTGTTAACACCGGCTGCTATTGAACGGCCACATTTGGAGAAACACTTGCAATGTCACTGATCGGTCGCATTCACTCCTATGAATCCTGCGGAACCGTTGATGGTCCCTGTATTCGTTTCATAGTTTTCTTTCAGGGATGCCTGATGCGCTGCCTGTATTGCCATAACCGCGATACTTGGGATACCCACGGCGGCAAGGAGATCGTGGTTGAGGATCTGATGAAAGAAGTGGTGACCTATCGCCACTTTATGAATGCCTCGGGCGGTGGTGTTACCGCATCGGGCGGTGAAGCCATTCTTCAGGCTGAATTTGTGCGTGACTGGTTTCGCGCGTGTCAGGCAGAGGGTATCAATACCTGCCTCGACACCAATGGTTTCGTACGTCGTTACGATCCGGTGATTGATGAACTGTTGGATGTGACCGATCTGGTGATGCTGGATTTGAAACAGATGGACGACAGTATTCACCAGAATCTGGTGGGCGTTTCCAATCACCGCACGCTGGAATTTGCCCGCTATTTAGCCAAGCGCAATCAGCGCACCTGGATTCGCTACGTGGTGGTGCCGGGATGGTCCGACAGTGACGCCTCGGCGCACCTGCTGGGTGAGTTCACCAAAGACATGACCAACATCGAGAAAATCGAATTGCTGCCCTACCATGAGCTGGGCAAGCATAAATGGGTCGCTATGGGGGAAGAGTATAAGCTGGATGGTGTAAAACCGCCGAAAGCCGATACCATGAATCGCGTGCAGTCCATACTGCAAAGTTACGGGCATAAAGTCATTTACTGATGTGATGCGCACCCAAACGATGATCGAATGGGAGCGCTTCATATCCTGCCTGGCTTGTTACAGCAGATTTCCAGCAACCTTCACTTTTACCTGAACGGCATTGCCCGGCAAATAGGCGAGTGGTACTTCAAGAAATTCGATGAGCGCTATACTTTCGCGTTCTGCTCCCGCCGCCTCGGCCAACGCAATCGCCTCTTTTTGCAAGGCATCACGCACGCTAGCGCGATCGCACTCGGCCATCGCCACCACCCTATCAATTTGTCCACTAACCTGCCCCAGCGCCACACCGATGGCATTGGCCGCAGCAAAATTTGCAGGCACGTTTACCTGACTGATGCCTTTTAGCCTATCAGGTAGCAGAATACTGCCTCCCCCCACTACGATCGCGGGCACTAACGCCACGGACGTCTTCATTCGGTCAATAGCTTCCTCAACCCTGGCAATCATGGCGTGGTAAACGCGTTGGCAGAATGAAGCATCCAGCGTGTGATGCGCCGAGGGCGGCGGCCCCGGCCACCGTCCCGGCTCACAGTTGATCAGCACGTCGCTCAAGGTTAGCCGATCGCCACCAAAACTCATGGCCTGTTGTAACAAGTGATAACCGACGCTGTCCGGGCCAATCAGCACCTCACCTTCTCGGGTTTCGCGCACCAGTGAGCCACCACCAATACCGATGGAGAGGATATCTGGCATGCGAAATTGGGTACGTATGCCACCGATATTCACCGCGAGAGAGGACTCCCGAGGAAAACCCTTGGTCAAAACACCGATATCGGTTGTCGTACCGCCCACATCAATAACCAGCGCCTCTTTCAGCCCCGATAAATGACCTGCACCGCGCAGCGAGTTGGTGGGTCCGCAGGCCATCGTCAGGATGGGATGGCGTTTGGCGGCTTCTGCCGACAACAAGGTTCCATCATTTTGGCTAAAATAATGCGCAACCGAGATACCATGGTGCCCTAAGGCATTAATGAAGCCATTCACAAAACGTTCCGCCGTTGTATGCAGCGCCGCGTTCAGGACAGTCGCATTTTCGCGTTCTAACAACCCAATGTTGCCTATACGGTGCGACAGCGACAACACGACACCAGGTAGCCTCTCACTCACCCATTGCGCGACCTGATGTTCCTGTGCCGCATTGATCGATGCAAACACACCACAAATTGCGATGCAATCGACCTGTCCGCGCATCCTGTCGCAGGCAGCGATCACCTCTTGGTAAATGAGAGGGTGGATCTCTCGCCCATCAATCTCATACCCACCGTGCAGCTGATAGAGATGATCCCCCACAAGCGCTCTCCATGCGGCATCCCATCCCGACAAGGGAGGGATACCATCGCTACTGGGCAGGCTAAGCCGCAGCAAGCCAACGCGATTCAATCCCTGACGTGATACCACCGCGTTGGTGCACTGCGTGGTGCCAAGCATGGCGTAGCGGATGTGGTCTGGTGCTAACCCCGAAAGGGCCATCACCTGTGCAATGGCTGACAGTATCCCGCCATATACATCCTCGCTCGTCGGGGCCTTCGCGATAGCGACACAGTGCAGATCGCCATCTAAAATAGCCGCATCGGTATGTGTTCCACCCACATCAACACCGAGGCGATAGTGATTTTTTAACGCCATCATGTCGCCTTACCGATTCACCAACTGTTCAATAGCCACATAGTCAACGGGATAACCAAAATATCTGGGACCAGCGACAGCCACCCCTTTCGTACTGCGCCACTTGGCGTGACAGGGGGACGCCACCACGTCAACGCGCTGCCCATAACGAAGGTTTTCGGTTACGATCGGGCGACCCGTTTCACTGTCAATAATCGAGATCAGATCGGGCACCACCGCCAGCAGATTCTCCTGTGTGGGTTCAAGAGTGGCAGATGAACGGTATGCCAGCAGAAACTCATTCTGAAATAAGACGGTAGCCTGTTCCCCCTTATCATTGCACCACCCCTTGATAAGCACGTGACCACGCGCAAAACCGCCTGTGGTCTGGCGCTTAACGTCTATGATCTTTCCGGAGGCGATAACATGGCCGTTGAGTGCTTCAGTGATGGCATGAATCGGATTACTGCCCGACTGCCACGCCAGCTGTAATGTTTTTCCAATGTGTTGGGCCAGGGTGAGGGTACCGGGAAGAGCGCTTTTTTTTAACACCCGCCCGATTAATGGGTAGTCGCACATCGCCGCTGCTGCACCCATTTGTTCCGTGATAGCACGGGCAAAACGTTCGGACCAGAGGCCATCAATCGGGTATAAAACCAGGGTGTTACCTTTTTCATCCGCAAGGGTATTTGGCCCTGAAGGAAGATCGTCAAGGTAGAAGCTAACCATTTGTACTTCAGGGAACGCGCGACCTACACCATCACAATCCACCACAGGGATCTGCTTTTGGGCGGCTACGATAAACGGAATTAAGGAATTCACCCCACCTATCTCAATAGGGAATGTCCCTGCAATTCGTTTTTTTAATGCAGAAGACATTGTATCAATAGTGAGTAAAAACTGATTGGGCGTCATGATTTTTTCCATAATCACGGTTGTCGCGCCAACCATACTACAGGGCACAAATATCTCATCATCATCCACGTTAGAGAGGGGGGTGATCATCACCGGTCCAAATAGCGTTAATGCGTGTTTCACCATCTGTGTACCAATGAAAGGATCACCGCCTCCACCTGTACCTAATACTGATGCACCCAATGCTATATCATCGATCATTTGCTCATCGACGTATTCAAACATTACACATCCCTATAGATTCTTACCGCGCGACAGAGAGACATTTTTTCAGTGTAAAATACACAATCATACTTGCACCAATACCATCCAACGCTGAAACAGATGTCAATGTAAAGAGGTTAAATATGTCTGGCGACGTCATTAACCCTATTATACTGCCGCATATCCAAGCCATTGCGCCGGAAATATTAATCGCATCCTGAGATGCACCTCTTTCTGTAAGGCGATTATCACGAATAAAATAGTATTCAACCAGATACACTCCTGCGATGGGGGAGATAAATGCGCCAAGTAGCGAAAGGAAGCTGGTTAAATTATTAATCATTCCGTTTTGAGCCAGCACCAGACCAACAATGGACAAAACGATAATAAGCGTGGGACGTGTTATTATTTTTGTTATGGCTGATAACCCCAATGAAGCAAAAACCAGATTAGCACTATTTGTTGTCCATTGCGCGAATACCAATACCAAGATGGCGGATGAACCTAACCCTACGATAAAAAAAGTATTTACTAAATCATCACTGCCTACCATGTGAGTCAAAAAAAGTGAAAGCAAAATCGTAAAACTATTGCCAAGAAAGAATCCCAACCCAGCGCCGAGAAAAGCATCCTTTCGTGTTTTGGCGTAACGAGCAATATCTGGAGACATCACCGTAGAAACAATCCAGATGGAAACCACATACGAAATGGCTGTACCCATGCTTATGGGAGAAGTAATGATAGACGGATCTGGAGATTGGATATCGACAGCGGCCAATGTCACGCCAGTGATAATGAGTATTACCATCAAGGGTACGCTGATGATACTTAGTTGTGCAAGTGCTCTAAAACCCCAAATAGCGGTGGATGTCATCAACGCCATACCAAATAACAGGATAGGTAATCGGCCTACTTCGAAGCCGTAGGTGAAAAGAGATTTTTGCAATAACACGCTGAAGAAATCGAGTTGAAACGCAAACCATCCCAACAACGATATCGATGTAAGCAGGCCAACCACACCGCCCCCCCAACGGCCAAACACAGCAATGCTCAGTAACGTAGTGGATAATCCGCAACCGTAACCCACATTAGCGCAAAACCCCGCAAGCACGCCTAATAATGCTGAACCGACCAGTGTTGCTATAACAGCTTGCGGGAACGGTAATCCACTGCTAAGAAATACGCCAAAAAACAATCCTGAAATATCAATCCCAATTGCCAACCAAATTAATGCAATCACATACCAACTTTTTCTTGCTTTACCAGGCACGGTTTCGTATTCGTAATCATAGATGTTTAACTTTAGTTGAATCGCGGTTGATATAGTATCTTTTTTTGACATAATCGTCCCATTGACAAATAGTTAATATATAGCACCGTGTGTTTTTATCGTATCAACACCTTGATATCTATTCATAAATCATTAATAACATGAATTTTCCCTGGAGTGGCACTAAATATCAGAATAAGTTCAGACAATAAAGTTTGTTATTTTTCTTTATCTATATGTAGCATAAGGCCTGGTAACGTCTAGTGCTATCATTTTGTTTCGATGTAAACATCGTATAATTATAATGTAATGGACAATATTCCCTATGCGACTAGATAAAATGGAGATCCGTTGGTTGAAACTATTCTGCATAATCGTGGAAAAACGCGGCGTTACCAACGCGCAAAATGCCACAGGTCTTAGTCAACCCGTTTTAAGTCATTATATTTCTCGCTTGGAGGACTCACTCGGCGTTGTACTTTGCGAGCGAGGTCGCGGTGGTTTTGCGCTTACCAGTGAAGGAGACGTTGTCTATCAAGAGGCAAAAGCCGTTACTGCAACCCTTGATGATTTTGCGAACCGCCTCGCGGCCATTAAGCAACAATTAATCGGCACAGTAAAAATTGGCTGTCTGGACAATACCGTCACGCATCCGAGCAACGTGATCTCTCACAGTATCAGGACACTTTATCAAAAAAGTGCAGACGCTAAGGTGATATTAACAATCGGTGACTATGACACGCTTATGGAAAAGTTAATGAATGGCAGCATCGATGTCATGTTAAGCATATTGCCTGATGATATCCCCCCTGATGTATTCTTCCAGCCCGTATTCATTGAACAGAGCTATTTTTATACGATAGCTGAAAACGCAAACCGTATTCAGCAAGAATGGCGCTCCGGTACACTGGACCCGGACATGCTTTTGATCGCAGGGCACGCACTCAATCAGATATCCAAACAATTAGGCCCCATCGCCAAGAAGGGCTTACAACACGTAGCCTGGCACCTCGAGAGCAGTTTATTGCTCCTATTAGCCGGCACCCATATTGGCTACTTACCCGATCACTACGCCGCATCCTGGGTAGAACAGGGTAAATTGACCGCTATTGCTCCTGACGAGTTAAACCTGACCAGCATCTTTTACCTGATTCGCAACGCCAGACAGCGCCTGAGCCCGGTAGCAGAAGCGTTATGGAACAATATCGTGGAGGCAGGAAAAAGCTCATTAGCCAACCTGACGTGACATTTATGCCGCCAACGGTTTGGGATGGCGATCGCTTTTCTTCAGGAGCATGGCCAGATAAACCAACGATACAACGGCAATCAGCACAAACAACACGCGATCGGAATAGGTTTGCATCAACGCTGCCGCCATACTGGGGCCAACAAGGCTGCCGACCGTGTAACTGAGCAGCAATGACTGGTTCATCTCCACCAGTTCTTCATGACGTACCGTTTCGCACGCCCAGGACATTGCCACCGGATACAGAGTAAATCCGGCTCCGCCCAACAAAAACAGCGCGGGAGCCATCACCAGATGCCCAACACTCAGTAGTGCAACGCAGGCAACAATAACGGCAAACACCAGCACGCGTAGCACCAACAAGCGCCCATAGCGATCTGCCATGCGCCCCACCGGCCATTGGCCGACAATACCGGCACCGATCAGCAGCGCCATCCAATAACCCACGTCGGCATCGCTGGTGCCACTGTGGGAAAGATAAAGCGGCATCAGCCCATACAACGACCCCAGGATCACGCCGGAAATCACACAGCCATTGATGCCGAGACGCGCGCTGCGCTTACGCAGCATTTTCCCCACATGGACCGGATGCTCCGGCTGCGTCAGACGCGGTAAACGGGTACACAGCAACGGTAATACGGCAAGCACAATCAGCATTACCATCCAGGGAATAACACTCGCTACAGCGGTTGGTAACAGGCCAACATAGATCTGGCCAACGACGCTTCCCAGATAATAGGCAACCATATAGGCTGCCAGCAATTGACCACGGTGGGAGGATGAGCCACTGCACAACAGCGCACTTTCCACGACAACCCATATCAGCGCGCAGCCTATGCCTGCGACAAAACGCCATACCAGCCAACTGATTACGTCCGTGGAAAACATCAGCCCCAGCGTTGCCAGAGCAAACAGTAAAGCAGCAAGGTAGTAGCTGTGGTTAAACCCATGCCGGAGGATCAAACGCCCAGCCACCAGCGTCCCCAGTAAGTTACCCGCAAAATAGGATGACCCTACCACACCCACCTGCCACACGGAGGCATGCTGATAGTTAAGCCATAACGGAACCAGCGTATTTAGTACAGCGATACAAACCGTGAGCAGCATAAGGCCGCAGAGCAATAACAGCACTGGGCGAGAAAAAGCAGGCATAGTCGGCGTGGGTAACCAATACAACAAGGAAGTGTGTGCGCATCATGCCACTGCGCGATTAAAAGTCAACGTGGGCAAACTCAGGCCGCACGTTTTGTGATAATGGGGTGCCATAATGCAAAAAGCGCCCCGAAAGGCGCTTTTAACAACGGAGCAGCGGCATATTTAGCCGATAAACTCCAACCCGCCCATATAAGGACGCAGCACATCAGGAATGGCGATACGTCCGTCCGCCTGCTGATAGTTTTCCAGCACGGCAACCAGTGTACGCCCGACCGCCAGACCGGAACCGTTCAGCGTATGCACCAGACGCGTTTTCTTGTCACTTTTGTTGCGGCAGCGCGCTTGCATGCGTCGAGCCTGGAAATCCCCCATGTTGGAGCAGGAAGAGATTTCACGGTAGGTGTTCTGCGCTGGCAGCCACACTTCCAGATCGTAAGTTTTAGTTGAGCCAAAGCCCATGTCACCGGTACACAGCAGCACCTTGCGATACGGCAGTTGCAGCAGTTGCAACACGGTTTCCGCGTGCGTCGTCAGCGTTTCCAGCGCATCCATGGAATCTTCCGGGCGCACAATCTGCACCAACTCCACTTTGTCAAACTGGTGCATACGGATAAGGCCACGGGTATCACGACCGTAGGAACCGGCTTCAGAACGGAAACACGGGGTGTGCGCCGTCATTTTGATCGGCAGTGTTTCCTCATCCAGAATTTCATCACGCACCAAATTGGTCAACGGCACTTCCGCTGTCGGGATCAGCGCATAATTGCTGCTTTCTGCTTCTTCATCCAACGGTTTGGTGTGGAACAGGTCTTCACCAAACTTCGGCAACTGACCGGTACCGTACAGCGTGGCATGGTTAACCAAATAAGGCACGTAGGCCTCCTGATAACAGTGCTGTTCGGTATGCAGATCCAGCATAAATTGTGACAGTGCGCGGTGCAGGCGAGCAATCTGCCCTTTCATGACAACGAAACGCGCACCGGTCAATTTGACGCCTGCGGCAAAATCGACGCCTTTAGCCAGTTCGCCTAAATCAACGTGGTCGCGCACAGGGAAATCAAACTGACGCGGTTCACCCCAGCGGCTGATTTCCTGGTTATCGTGCTCATCTTTGCCCAACGGCACGGCGTCATCCGGCATATTCGGAATGGTTAACGCCAGCTCACGAATGGCATTTTGCAACGCATCAAGCTCGGCCTTGGCCGTATCCAGCTTTTCACCCAGGGTATTCACTTCGCGGCGCAACGGTTCGATATCTTCACCACGAGATTTAGCCGCACCGATCTCTTTCGATCGGGAGTTACGCTCTGCTTGCAGACTTTCCGTTTCTACTTGTAGCACTTTGCGGCGTTCTTCTTGTTGACGCAGCGTGTCTACATCCAGTTTAAAACCTCTGCGAGCCAGTAGCTTTTCGGCAACTGCGTCTAGCTCATTACGCAGTAAATTGGGATCGAGCATGCTAATCCTGTTTTAATGTTTTTTGGTGAAATTTTACGTTGCGCGACACCCGTCGCGCGGTAGAAAAGAACCTTATAACCTTACCGCAACGCCTAGTTCAGCGGTAGCGTTTTGTCGGGCTATTTTGATCCTGTGCAGTCAACCAGGCCAGCTTTTCACCAATTTTGGCTTCCAGACCACGTGACGTTGGCAGATAGTAGCGCGTTTGCGCCATCGCTTGCGGGAAATAGTCCTCACCAGCCGCATAGGCATTGGGTTCATCATGGGCGTAGCGGTATTCCGCACCCAGCCCCATCTCTTTCATCAGTTTGGTGGGCGCATTGCGCAAATGCTCCGGCACATCGTAATCCGGTTTCTCTCGGGCATCCTGCATCGCCGCTTTAAAGGCGGTGTAAACCGCATTACTCTTGGGCGCACAGGCCAGGTACACTATCGCTTGCGCAATAGCGCGCTCTCCTTCTGCCGGCCCCACGCGGGTGAAGCAATCCCAGGCGGCGATCGCCACCTGCATTCCCCGCGGATCGGCATTGCCCACGTCCTCGGAGGCGATTGCCAACAGACGCCGTGCAACATAGAGCGGATCGCCACCAGCGGTAATAATGCGTGCATACCAGTACAGGGCGGCATCAGGTGCCGATCCACGCACTGATTTATGCAATGCGGAAATCAGGTCATAGTAGCGGTCGCCTTTGTTATCAAAGCGCGCACTACGCTCGCCCGACACTTCGTGCAGCAATTCGGGCGTCAGCACCCGGTTGCCTTGCGCATCGACCTCGGCCATATCCGCCATCATTTCCAGGCTGTTCAACGCGCGCCGCGCATCGCCATTCACCAGTTCTGCCAGCAATCGCTGCGTCTCTGGCGGCAATACGATGTTCTGCCCGCCAAACCCGCGCGCGCTATCGGTCATTGCCTGCTGCAACACCTGTTCGATATCTTCGGCGGTGAGCGCCTTCAGCAAATAGACGCGCGCACGCGACAGCAGCGCCGAATTAAGCTCAAACGACGGGTTTTCGGTGGTTGCGCCAATGAAGGTGATGGTGCCGTCTTCAATGTGCGGCAGAAAGGCATCCTGCTGACTCTTGTTGAAGCGATGCACTTCATCCACAAACAGGATGGTGCGTCGCCCGGCATCGCGATTCTGCCGCGCACGTTCTATTGCTTCGCGAATCTCTTTAATGCCGGAAGTTACGGCAGAGATCCGCTCCACGTCGGCTTGTCCGTAGTGACCAATCAGTTCTGCCAGCGTGGTTTTTCCGGTACCGGGCGGCCCCCATAGAATCATGGAGTGTAACTGCCCCGCCTCAATCGCTCGCGGCAAGGGCTTACCGGCGCCAAGCAGATGCTGTTGACCGATATATTGCGCCAACGTAGCGGGCCGCATACGAGCGGCAAGCGGCTGAAAGCTATTGTCCGAAAAATCCAGTGACAGGTTACTCACGATGGCCTCACTGCCGTTGATCGTCCAGCGTCACGCCTTTCGGCGGCGTAAACGTGAACTTGCTGCTATCCACAGCACCGTTTTGCTGGTTTTGCAGGGTATAGCTGCTGCGTTGTCCATCCTGCTCCGTCGCGACAAAACTCTTGATGGTACCGCTGGCATTGACGTTGATAGCAAACTGTTTCAAATTGCCTTTGGCTGCTTTCGGCGTTAACTCAAAATCATCCCCTTGCTGGCGCACGTTATACTGACCCCATTCACTGGCATCGTTACGTGTGATAAGCATAAAGGGCGTATTGCCCGTGGCTTCCTTCAACCAGGTCGCTGTTACCTGTTCGACGAACGGGTTATAGAACCACAGCGTCTTGCCATCAGAGATCAGCACGCTTTCATCCGGCGCAGTGGTTTTCCAGTTGAACAGATTTGGCCGCTTCAGCCAGAGCTCCCCCTGACCTTCCTGCACCGCAGTCCCTTCAGCACTAGTGACTTTTTGGGTGAACGTCGCGTGGAAGCTGTTCACTTTATTCAGTCGGCTTTGTAAATCGCTCGCCGCATCGGCATAAACCGCGCTGGACGTCATCCCGGCGATCAGCACGCCTGCCACTAAGCCTGTTCTCATTATTTACATCCTTTGCTGTCGATTCAAAAGACCGCCATCGCGGTCTGACTATCGTACTTTGCACCTGTCGTACTGCACGTCCTACTGCTCGCCGTGCTACCCATAACTATTGCCAGAGAATCACGCGATACGGTAGACGAATTGTCTGTAAATGGCATCAGTCCATGGGGGGCGGTGCCAACACGTCTCGGTTGCCATTATGCCCCGGCGCACTAACAATACCTTGCATTTCCATCTGTTCCACAATGCGTGCGGCACGATTGTAGCCGATGCGGAATTGACGTTGCACGCCAGAAATGGAGGCTCGCCGTTTTTCTACAACAAAGGCCACCGCCTGATCGAACAGCGGATCCAAATCTTCATCACCGCCAAATTCCAGATTACCGCCTTCGCCGTCATCGCTGGCACTGGTGATATTGTCAATGTACTGTGGACGTCCGCGCGCTTTCCAGTCCAGCACCACGGCATGAACTTCCTGATCGCGAAGGAATGCGCCGTGCACACGCACCGGAATGGATGAGTTTGGCGCCATGTACAACATATCCCCCATCCCCAGCAGCGATTCTGCACCGCCCTGATCGAGGATGGTACGCGAATCAATCTTGCTCGACACGGTAAAAGCGATACGCGTCGGGATGTTGGCCTTGATGAGGCCGGTGATAACATCCACAGAAGGCCGCTGCGTCGCCAACACCAGGTGGATACCAGCCGCGCGCGCTTTCTGTGCCAGGCGAGCGATCAGTTCCTCTACCTTTTTGCCAACCGCCATCATCAGATCGGCAAACTCATCCACCATCACCACGATAAAGGGCAATTTCTCCAGCACGGGTGGTGTGGTATCCATGCTGTCACCGGGTTTCCAGAACGGGTCAGGGATCGGACGCCCCATCGCTTCCGCTGCTTTCACCCGCTCGTTGTAGCCTTCCAGATTGCGCACGCCCAATGCCGACATCAGCTTATAGCGACGATCCATTTCACCAACGCACCAACGCAACGCATTCGCCGCATCCTTCATGTCGGTAACCACTTCGGTCAGCAAATGCGGGATACCTTCGTAGACCGACAGCTCCAGCATTTTCGGGTCGATCATGATAAAGCGCACATCTTGCGGCGTCGCCTTGTACAACATGCTGATGATCATGGTGTTCACACCGACAGATTTACCCGAACCGGTGGTCCCGGCCACCAGCAGATGGGGCATACGCGCCAGATCGGCCACTACCGGTTGACCGGCAATGTCTTTACCCAGCACCACCGCCAGCGGCGACGGGTTATCACGAAAGGCCTTGCAATCGAGCACTTCGCGCAGGTGAACCGTGTGACGAAGTTTATTCGGCAGTTCCAGCCCGACATACGGTTTGCCGGGAATAACTTCCACCACGCGTACCGCCACAACCGACAGCGAACGCGCCAAGTCGCGCGACAGATTGGAGATGCGCGCAGCTTTAACGCCGGGGGCCAAATCCAGCTCAAAACGCGTTATCACAGGCCCTGCATCGTAACCCACCACGCTGGCAGTGACACGATAGTCCGCCAGACGCGCTTCAATCAGACGCGCCGTTTGTTCAAGCTCGAAATGGTCAACCGGTACTTCGCTTTCCGGTGGTGCCGTGAGCAGCTCCAACGTCGGCAGCGGTGTAGTTGGCTTTTGCAAAGGCTGATCGTTACGCATCAAGAACGGGTGTATCAGGCTATCCATCAATGACGGCGCAGCATCGTTTTCTGCCTCATCAGCATACGATGAGTGCACCTCATGCTGGGGCTCTGTCACCGGATGTACCGGTGTTGCCGGGCTCTCATCCTCATCAACTGCCGCACGCCATGTCGGCGATGGAGGCTCAGAGGCCGGTTCAGATTCAATGACATCCGCAGGCGATAAGGTAAACAGCGGCGCTTTGGGCGACTCATCGACCAAATCGTTAAACGGTGAGAAAGAGAAAGCAGGTTCATCCGCATCGGCATCCGCAGTGACACCGGCGATAAATGCTGCCGCCGCACTGACTGAGCCCGCCTCTTTTGTGCCTACGGGCTCGACAACCGGCGTTACGTTCGGGCTTTCTGGGTGTGCGCTGGCGTCATAACGCGCCTGTTGCTGCTGAGCAAACGCCTGCGCTAATTGGGCCTGCAACAGCGCCTCTTCATCCTGCTCGCGTTCGGCATAATCCTCACCGTAGCGCTGTTCTTGTTGCTCCAGATAAGCCTGACGCAAGGCAGCCTCTTGAGCGACCCCATCATCGTCAGCATCGTCGGGCGCAACCCTTTCGATCGTTTCAGGCTGGAACTGTACCTGCCGTTGCGCTTCCCGTTCTTGCTCTTCTGCCTGACGCTGCGATGGCAACTTGATGCCATAAGAGGCCAGTTCACGCCGGGTAGGAATACGCACCGGATTCGGACGCGGCAATTCTGGACCCATGCCCTGTTTCACCTGAGGATTATCCTCCCCAGCGGCCGTAAAGGCAGGCATAAAGGGCACCGCATCGCTAGACACTGGCGTGACCGCTGCCACGGTGGGTACACCCAGTTCATGCATCGCGCCCAACGGCGGCGTGCGATCGCGATCGGGTACCCCCAAGGGCGAAAAGACAGGTAACGCGCTATTTTCCGGCACAGCAGCCTGTGGCAACTCAAACGCGTAAAGCGGCGGCAGTGAATCCTGCGCAACGGGATCAGGGCTGACGACCGTTGCTGGCGTGACCAGATTGGCTGCGCTGGGCGAACCCGCTGGATCTGGCATCGTGTCGACCGCAGTCGATTTCTGCATCGGTGCGAGCGGCTCCGTTGGGTCAGTAACGCTCAACGTACTGTTTTGCGCTATGTCATCCGGTGCACGCTCACGTGCAGCCGGTGCCAACAATATATCATCCGCCTCTACGTCTTCTGCTGTTGCCTGCGTTGACGCAGTTAGCGTATCGGGTTGTTCACCCTCGCGATCCAGAGCGTCTTGTGAATCGTCTTCCTCATCACGGTAGCGATCTTCTGCGCGCGAACGGTTAGAGAAGAACGTCAGGCAGCCTAACACCGCTCCGCCGATTTTTTCCGCAATGGTCAGCCATGACCAGCCGGTAAACAGCGTCAAGCCTGCCGCCCACACGCAGAGCAGAATCAACGTGGCACCCATACTGTTGAAGCGCGGCACCATCGAACTGCTCAGCAAACTGCCCAGCACGCCGCCAGAGGCGAAATAGTAGAGATCGTCCACATTGAGCGCGGCGAGACCACAGGAAGTGAGGATCAGCGCCAAGGTACCAATCAGGCGCAAAGAGAGGGTAAACAGATCAACATCGCTCTGATTATCGCGCTGGCGAAAAGCGACCCAGCACAGCGACAACATGATCGGCGGAATGGCATAGGCCAGAACGCCAAAGATGAAAAACAGGGTATCCGCCAGCCAAGCGCCGACGCCACCGCCCAGATTATGAATGGGCTCGTGCCAGGCCGTTTGTGACCAGCTCGGGTCAGACGGGCTGAAACTTAACAGCGCTACGCTCAAATAAACGGCAAATAGCGCGACAACGATTAAAATCGCTTCCAATAAACGACGGCTGCCGCTGAGTTTGTTCAGCGCCACGTCTTTGTCTTCGGTGTATTCCTGGCTCAAGCGTCTCTCCAGGGGTCCTGTTCATGTTCATGACAAAACGCCGAGGCGAACTCGGCGCTGTGACTGTATATATTCACATGAGTGTAGCTGAAATTAGCGGGCTTTGCACCCCTGCGTTTAGCGCGTTCTGATCACCAGACGATTGCTCTGTTTTACTTCTTCCATCACCACATAGGTACGGGTATCGTTCACACCCGGCAAGCGCAGCAAGGTTTCACCCAGCAACTTACGGTATGCGGACATATCCGGCACGCGTGTTTTCAGCAGATAGTCGAAATCCCCGGAGACCAAATGGCACTCCTGAATTTCTTCCAGTTTCTGCACAGCGGTGTTGAACTGCTCAAAAACATCAGGCGCACCGCGGTTCAGGGTAATCTCCACAAACACCAGCAGTGAAGCGTCGAGGTAATGCGGGTTCAGCAATGCGGTATAGCCATTGATAAAGCCCTGACGCTCCAGGCGGCGCACGCGTTCCAGACACGGTGTAGGTGAAAGCCCTACACGCTTGGAAAGTTCAACGTTAGAGATTCGGCCGTCTTTTTGTAGTTCATTCAGGATATTGCGATCGATGCGATCAAGATCTTTTCCCGGTCGTTTTTTCGTGTCTACCATTCTTATTGTCTCTCTTCACTACGTCCTTGCCCTTGCTACACTCCGACCCACATCAATGTATCAGAGCAGCCCTAAAAGAAGACGCGCTGTCTATTTTGTATATCAAGGGTCGCTTTACGTCACTCTCCTTTCACCGCCACGTCGCACCGCGATGTCATCCCTGCGTTCACAACACCCTGTCTGTCCTGTTATAAATGCACCATCAGCGGGTCGCACGGTAAAAGCCACAACATAAAGAAAAACCGAGCTTTCAACCATTCACATACAAATAGTTTCCTCTTCCTTAGATGTTTTCGCAAAACGGTAGCCGATTGTCAAAGCAAAACAATGAAAATCAGAAGAAACTGCCAAATAAAACCCTACTGTACGCTCGGTAAGACCATTTTCAATCATTTCGCTAATAAATGACGCTGTGTTATCAGTGAATTGTATGGGTTATCGGCACAACCGATTAAACAAATAGGTAACAATTTTGCTGCCTACTTTTTTTAGTCTGGTAATTTCCTTACAATCGGCGTTAAGTAGACCGTTGCAAAAAAGAGGAACACATGGGTACCGTCAAGCACCACAAGCTATTGATTTTAGGTTCTGGCCCTGCGGGCTATACTGCTGCGGTGTACGCCGCGCGCGCCAACCTGCATCCGGTGTTGATTACCGGTATGGAAAAAGGCGGGCAGTTGACGACCACGACGGAAGTGGAAAACTGGCCAGGTGACGCGGAAGGTCTTACCGGGCCGTTGCTGATGGACCGCATGCACGCTCATGCTGAAAAGTTCAACACCGAGATCATTTTCGATCACATTCAGCGCGTTGATTTGCAACAGCGTCCGTTTCGTCTGTTTGGCGACAGCGAAGAATATACCTGTGATGCCCTGATTGTGGCGACCGGAGCCTCCGCACGTTATATCGGTCTGCCTTCCGAAGAGGCCTTTAAAGGCAAGGGCGTGTCTGCCTGCGCCACCTGTGACGGTTTCTTTTACCGCAACCAGCGCGTTGCGGTAGTCGGTGGCGGCAATACGGCGGTAGAAGAAGCACTTTATCTGTCCAACATTGCGCAGCAAGTTCATTTAATCCACCGTCGTGACAGCTTTCGCGCAGAGAAAATCCTGATCGATCGTCTGATGGAAAAAGTGCAAAACGGCAATATTGTGTTGCACACCGATCGTACGCTGGACGAAGTGCTGGGCGATGACATGGGCGTAACCGGCGTTCGCATTCGCGACACCCGGACAGATGAGAGCGAAGAACTGGCGCTGGCTGGCGTATTTATCGCCATCGGCCACAGCCCAAACACCGCCATTTTTGACGGCCAACTGGCGCTGGAAAACGGCTACATCAAGGTTCAATCCGGTATCCACGGCAACGCCACACAGACCAGCATCCCTGGCGTGTTTGCCGCAGGCGACGTTATGGATCATATCTACCGTCAGGCCATTACCTCGGCAGGCACCGGTTGCATGGCCGCGTTGGACGCAGAGCGCTATCTGGATGGCCTCGCTACCCGATAATCTGCTGCCCTCCTCCCCTTATTCAGATCGTCCCCCCTGAATAAGGGGATTTTTTTGGCTCCCTTTTTGGGAAAATTGATCTCTCCCCGCTTTTTCTCCCTGCTTTTGGTTTGCACCTGCACTTTAGCGCGGTAACATGAGGCCACGCTGAATACCCACCTGCTTTTTGTTAGATAACAGTTACATAAAGGTTGGATTTTTGGGTGTTCCCCCTCTTTATAGCGCAGCCCGGTACTCTATGAAACAGACTCGACAGCAACAACTTGCACGCTGGCTAAAACAACAGAGCAAACTGGCACAACGCTGGCTCCGCCTCTCTTTACTGCTGGGGATGGTAAGCGGCCTTCTGATCGTGGCACAGGCATGGGTGTTGGCAACATTGCTCCACGCCTTGATTATTGAACACCAACCCCGTCAGACACTCGTCAGTGCGTTTATGCTGCTGATTGGTTTGTTCGCCGCACGCGCGCTTACTCACTTTCTGCGCGAGCAGGTAGGCTTTCGCTGTGGCGAGGCGGTGCGGCGACAAATTCGCCATCAGGTGCTAGAAAAATTACAGCGACTGGGCCCTGCCTGGGTACTGGGAAAACCGGCTGGCAGTTGGGCAACGCTGATTGTAGAACAAGTCGAAGACATGCAGGATTACTATGCGCGCTATCTGCCACAAATGTATCTTGCAGCCTTGATTCCCCTGCTGATTCTGGCCGCCGTGTTTCCCATCAACTGGGCGGCGGCGCTCATTTTGCTGGTTACTGCCCCGCTGATCCCGCTGTTTATGGCGCTGGTCGGTATGGGGGCCGCCGATGCCAACCGCCGCAACTTTCTGGCACTGGCACGACTGAGCGGCCACTTTCTCGATCGGTTGCGCGGCATGGAAACGTTGCGACTGTTCCATCGCGGCGCGGCCGAAGTGGATGACATTCGTCGGGCATCGGAAGATTTTCGCAGTCGCACCATGGAAGTGTTGCGCATGGCGTTTCTTTCCTCCGGCGTACTGGAGTTTTTTGCGTCTATCTCCATCGCGGTGGTCGCGGTCTATTTCGGCTTTTCTTACCTTGGCGAGCTGAATTTCGGCCATTATGGCACCGGCGTCACCCTGTTTGCTGGCTTTCTGGTCTTGATTCTCGCTCCCGAATTTTTCCAGCCGTTGCGCGATCTGGGCACGTTTTATCACGCGAAAGCACAGGCCGTCGGTGCAGCAGAATCGCTGGTAAGCTTTCTGACTGCTGAAGTGGAGGAAGTCGGACTCGGCACACAACCTTTTGACGCAACAACCATTGCCATTCGGGCGGACCAACTAGTGGTGTTGTCGCCCACTGGCGCGGCGTTAACTGAGCCACTGACCTTTACGCTCGAACCGGGACAGCGGGTGGCGCTGGTCGGCGTCAGCGGTGCCGGAAAAAGTTCGCTGCTTAACGTACTGCTCGGTTTTTTACCCTATCGTGGCTCGCTGTGTATCAACGGGCAGGAACTGCATTCACTGGATGCCACCGCATGGCGTAAACACATCAGTTGGTTAGGGCAAAATCCACACTTACCGGAAGAAACGCTGCGCAGCAATATTCTGTTGGGAAACCCGCAAGCCACTGAGAACGCATTGCAACAGGCGGTAGAACAGGCTTACGTGCACGAGTTTCTTCCCCAGTTGCCGCAGGGGCTTGATACCGTGGTGGGCGATGGCGCAGCGCGACTCTCTGTTGGACAAGCGCAGCGCGTTGCCGTTGCGCGGACATTATTAAAGCACTCGCAGTTGCTTCTGCTGGATGAACCAACGGCCAGTCTGGATTCACACAGTGAACAGCGCGTGATGCACGCCTTGGAAAACGCCACACGCCAGCAAGCCACCTTGCTGGTGACGCATCGTCTTGATGACACCCGCCATTACGATTGCATATGGGTGATGGAGAAAGGACAACTGGCGCAGCAAGGTGACTACGACACGCTACGTCAACAGTCAGGGCCATTTGCTGACCTTCTGGCACAGCGTCAGGGAGCTTACTAATATGTCGCAGAATAGTTCGTTGCAGGTACTCAAACCCTTTCTCCTGCTGTATCGTCGCCACATTTGGCGGCTGAGCATCGGCGTAGTGCTCGCCATTATCACATTATTGGCAAGTATTGGGCTGCTGACACTCTCCGGCTGGTTTCTGGCGGGAGCGTCACTGGCGGGCCTTGCCGGTTTGATGACGTTTAATTATATGTTGCCTGCGGCGGGCGTGCGCGGTGCGGCGATCCTGCGTACTGCCGGGCGTTATGCCGAGCGTCTGGTGAGCCATGACGCCACCTTCCGCGTGTTGCAACATCTGCGCGTGTTTACCTTTTCGCGCACGCTTCCACTTTCACCGGGGGGGCTCGCCCGGTTTCGTCAGGCCGACCTGCTCAACCGTCTGGTTGCCGATGTTGACACGCTCGACCACCTTTATTTGCGCGTGATATCGCCGTTGGTCAGCGCGCTAGTGGTGATATTGGTAGTCACTTACGGACTGAGCTGGCTGGACAGCTCATTGGCATTGACCCTCGGCAGCATTATGTTGCTGCTCTTAGCCCTACTCCCGCCGGTGTTCTATCGTGCGGGTAAACCGATTGGCACCCATCTTACGCTGCTGCGCTCGCGTTATCGCACGCAGTTGACCACCTGGCTGCAAGGGCAGGCCGAATTAACCCTGTTTGGCGCACAGACAGCCTGTCGCCACCAGCTCGCCGACACGGAACAGGCCTGGCTGACGCAACAGCAGCGACAGGCGCGCCTGTCGGGCCTGTCGCAGGCACTGATGCTGCTCTGCACCGGTTTTACCGTGACCGCCATTCTCTGGCTGGCAGCCGCCGGGATTGGCGGTGATACGCAACCGGGGGCGTTGATTGCCCTGTTTGTATTCGCCGCACTGGCAGCGTTCGAGGCGTTAGGTCCGGTTGCTGGCGCGTTTCAACACATGGGCCAGGTGATCGCATCAGCCACGCGCGTTGACCAGATTCTGCGTCAGCAGCCTGCGGTGGTATTCACAACGGTCACGCCATCTTCAGCCGTAACCCCAACGGCAACGCTGTCATTGCAGCAGGTCAGTTTCACCTATCCCGGCCAACCTCTGCCGGTATTGCAGGACATTACGCTGAATATCGCGCCAGGCGAACACATTGCACTGCTGGGGCGTACCGGATGTGGCAAATCTACGCTATTGCAATTACTGACTCGCGCCTGGGACAGCGATGCAGGCGGCATTACCCTGAACGGCCTGCCACTCACACAGTGGAGTGAACCGGCGCTGCGCGGCATGATGAGCGTGGTGCCACAGCGGATACATATTTTTAGCGCTACACTGCGCGACAATCTGCTACTGGCTGCACCGCAGGCCAGCGATGCTCAACTGAGCCAACAACTGGAACAGGTAGGATTAGGCAATCTGCTGGACACGCCAGAGGGCCTCAATGCCTGGATCGGTGAAGGCGGACGCCAACTCTCTGGCGGGGAACAGCGCCGCCTGGGACTGGCTCGCGCCTTACTCCACCCTGCCCCCTTGGTATTGCTGGATGAACCGACTGAAGGGCTGGATGCCGATACCGAGCAGAAAATTCTGCATCTACTGCGTGAACACACCCACGGTAAAACGGTTATCATAATTACCCATCGCTTGCACGATCTGGCGTCTCTGGATCGTATTTGCGTACTGGATAATGGCCGCCTGGTTGAGCAGGGTCGCCACGTCGATCTGCTGGCAGCACGCGGCCGCTATTGGCAGTTCCATCAACACGCCACCCGGCAGGCATGATGCAGCTATTTCAACTGTCCCCCAATACCACGTTTTTTCCTCCGGTGGAAAAAGCGTTGGCCGACCCCAACGGCTTATTGGCCTTTGGCGGAGACCTTTCACCTGACCGATTGCTGGCGGCGTATCGAGGCGGTATTTTTCCCTGGTACTCGCCCGGCGATCCCATTCTGTGGTGGTCTCCCGATCCACGCGCTGTATTGCAGCCTGAAGCGCTCCATATCAGCCGTAGCCTGCACAAGTTCATGCGCAAACAGCCTTTTCACATCACGCTTAACTGTGCGTTCGCTGCGGTGACACAGGCCTGTGCACATACGCGTCAGGAAGGAACCTGGATCAGCCCAGAGATGATTACCGCTTATTGCGCACTGCATGAGCAAGGGCATGCGCACTCCATCGAAGTCTGGCATAACGATGAACTGGTGGGTGGACTGTACGGTATTGCGCAAGGAAAGCTATTTTGCGGCGAATCGATGTTCAGCACCCGCGATAATGCCTCTAAATGCGCGCTGGTTGCCCTCATCACGCATTTTGTGCGCTGCGGTGGGCAGATGCTCGACTGTCAGGTGCTAAACGCTCACACGGCGTCTCTCGGTGCCACAGAGGTATCGCGTGCGGCGTATCTGACAACACTACGTGCCCTGCAGGACGCCCCTGTCGCGGCGTTCTGTTGGCAGCCACAAGTACTACCACTGTCCCCAATGAGGGAAAGATAAGCGTGCTCATACGCCCTGCTTATCCGAAAGTTGCTGCTGAGATCATCAACGCTCCTTTACTTAAGGCCGGTTTTTCGGCATTATCGTGCCCGTTAAAAAAGTTAAGGTAGTTAACCCTAGAGGATTCGATGGCCAAAGAAGACAATATTGAAATGCAAGGCACCGTGCTTGATACACTGCCTAACACCATGTTCCGCGTTGAGTTGGAAAACGGACACGTGGTTACCGCTCATATCTCCGGTAAAATGCGTAAAAACTATATCCGCATCCTGACGGGTGACAAAGTCACTGTAGAGCTGACCCCGTACGACCTGAGTAAAGGCCGCATTGTCTTCCGTAGCCGTTAATCGGTTCACCTGTCGCTAGCGCTGCGACACCTGAGGATGTACCCGCCTTATGTGCCCTTCCCTGTTCAGGTAAGGGCTTTTGCTTTTTGGTACGGATTGCGCGTGGTCATACTCACCATAACCAAGCCAAAAAAAAGCAGTGCTTTCGCACTGCTTTTTTTTATCGCTCAGTGACACACTCAGTGCACCGTACCTTCCGTTTTTAGCTTTTGCGCACTGTGGAAGCTGTAGGTCAACGTCTTGGTCGCGCTATCCAGTTCAACCTTAACCGAGCCGCCATTCACCAACGATCCAAACAACAGTTCGTTTGCCAGCGGTTTTTTGAGGTTTTCCTGTATCACACGCACCATTGGCCGCGCGCCCATCGCTTTGTCATAGCCTTTATCCGCCAGCCAGTTGCGGGCATCTTCGCTGACTTCCAGCGACACGCCTTTGGCGTCCAACTGCGCTTGCAGTTCCACGACGAACTTATCCACCACCTGCTGAATAATCTGCGCTGACAGATGGTTAAACCAGATGATGCCGTCGAGGCGGTTGCGGAATTCCGGCGTGAAGATCTTTTTAATCTCTTCCATCGCATCGCTGCTGTTGTCCTGTTGAATCAGGCCAATCGATTTGCGCTGGGTCTCTTGCACGCCTGCATTGGTGGTCATGACGACAATCACGTTGCGGAAATCCGCCTTGCGACCGTTATTGTCGGTCAGCGTACCATTATCCATCACCTGCAACAGCAGGTTGAAGACATCCGGGTGCGCTTTTTCAATTTCATCGAGCAGCAGCACCGAATGCGGATGCTTGATCACCGCATCCGTCAACAATCCGCCCTGGTCGAAACCCACGTAGCCCGGAGGTGCACCGATCAGGCGGCTTACGGTGTGGCGCTCCATGTATTCCGACATATCAAAGCGCAGAAGTTCAATGTCCATCGCCTTGGCCAGTTGCACGGTGACTTCAGTTTTCCCAACCCCGGTCGGCCCGGCAAACAGGAAAGAGCCGACAGGTTTGCGCTCACTGCCCAAACCGGCGCGGCTCATCTTGATAGCCTCACTCAGCGCTTCGATGGCTTTATCCTGACCGAACACCAACATTTTCAGGCGATCGCTCAGGTTTTTCAGCACATCGCGATCGCTGGCTGACACGGTTTTCTCTGGGATACGGGCGATACGCGCTACCACCGATTCAATATCTGAAACGTTGACCGTTTTTTTGCGTTTACTGGCAGGCATCAGGCGACTACGCGCGCCCGCTTCATCGATCACATCGATAGCTTTGTCCGGCAGATGGCGATCGTTGATGTATTTAACCGACAGTTCAACGGCGGCGCGCACTGCTTTGGCCGTGTAACGCACGTCATGGTGAGCTTCATATTTCGGCTTGAGCCCATTAATGATTTGTACGGTCTCTTCGACGCTTGGCTCGGTAATATCAATTTTCTGGAAACGACGCGCCAGCGCACGGTCTTTTTCAAAAATAGTGCTGAATTCCTGATACGTGGTAGAGCCGATAACCCGAATCTTGCCGCTGGAGAGCAGCGGTTTAATCAGATTGGCCGCATCGACCTGTCCACCGGAAGCCGCGCCCGCACCAATGATGGTATGGATTTCATCAATAAACAGGATGCTGCTCTGATCCTGTTCCAACTGTTTGAGCAGCGCTTTGAAACGTTTTTCAAAATCACCGCGATATTTGGTGCCCGCCAGCAACGAACCGATATCCAGGGAATAGAGCGTGCAACCGGCCATCACTTCCGGTACGTCACCTTGGACGATGCGCCAGGCCAAACCTTCCGCAATGGCCGTTTTCCCTACGCCAGATTCACCGACCAGCAGAGGATTGTTTTTGCGCCGCCGGCACAGCACCTGAATGGTGCGCTCCAGCTCTTTTTCACGGCCAATCAACGGGTCAATACCGCCAACGCGCGCCAATTGATTGAGGTTAGTGGTGAAGTTTTCTATGCGATCCTCCCCACCTACCGGCTCTTCATTGACAGGGTTTTCCGAGCTTGGTGCCTGGCCCGGTTCTTCTTTACGGGTGCCGTGGGAAATGAAGTTCACCACATCGAGCCGGCTCACATCATGCTTACGCAGCAGGTAAGCCGCCTGCGATTCCTGCTCGCTGAAGATCGCCACCAGCACGTTGGCACCAGAGACTTCACTGCGACCAGAGGACTGAACGTGGAACACGGCTCGTTGCAATACGCGCTGAAAACTCAACGTCGGTTGCGTTTCACGTTCTTCATTATTTTGCGGTAACGTCGCGGTGGTCTGTTCGATGAACGTTTCCAGCTCCTGGCGCAGTGCAGCCAAATCCACCGAGCATGCTTCCAACGCTTCGCGCGCCGCTGGGTTGCTGAGCAACGCCAGTAGCAAATGCTCCACGGTCATAAACTCGTGGCGGCGCTCACGCGCTCTGGCGAAAGCCATGTTGAGACTGAGTTCCAGTTCTTGATTAAGCATAGGCGCCTCCCCACAATAAATTACCTGATATCAGGCCCTTTCCAGCGTACAGAGCAACGGGTGCTCATTTTCCCTTGCATAGCGATTCACTTGCACCGTCTTGGTTTCAGCCACATCGGCACTGAAAACACCACAGACAGCCTTCCCTTCATAGTGAACCGTCAGCATAAGTTGCGTTGCGCGTTCAATATCATAAGAAAAGAACTTTTGCAGAACGTCAATAACAAATTCCATCGGGGTGTAATCATCATTGTTTAAAATCACGTTATACATCGATGGCGGTTGCAGTTTTTGCTGCTGTTTTTCCAGCAGAACGCTGTCAGAATGCGTCCAGGGACGACTCTCCATACGTATCTCCGACGTTGCATCAACGTGAGTAGCCTGCCCCCACATATTTTCAATCCCCACACTGCGGTTACTCATTATTCATCCATCTTCATTAATGCGATACCAGACTGAGAGTCCCACATCAGTCATTTACTCTATTTTATCACCTGCACGCGCGCTGTGTTGCCAAGAAGCAAGAAATCGTCCGCGGATATCATCGGTAACAGCACACGTATTGAAGCAACAACCCTGCATGAAAATCATCAATTGCGTTACCTGCATCAAACTTTGACAAACTGCTCTGCGCTGCCCCTGTGGGATGGCTTGACGCTCTTTTCGATTTCACTAGAGTGTACAGGTGAATTGACCGGGTTCTAATCAATTCGCATTCATATCGACCAAATAACCTAACCTCTCGTTTCGATAATACTCTTGCGAAGGACGTAAATGCATGGAGACAGGTACTGTTAAATGGTTCAATAATGCCAAAGGCTTTGGATTTATCTGTCCCGAAGGTGGAGGCGAGGATATCTTTGCCCACTACTCGACGATTCAAATGGACGGTTATCGCACGCTGAAGGCAGGCCAGTCGGTCAGATTTGATGTTCATAAAGGGCCTAAAGGAAATCATGCCAGTTTGATCGTTCCGCTGGTCGTCGAGGCTGTCGCCTAGCGGTGGCCTGAAAAACATTCCTCATTATCCACAAAAGAAAATGCTGGTTTTAGGGGCTGTTGACAATTAACACAGCCAGACGAATGCAGCAGCGAGCGCAACGAATGATGCGAAGCGTTTTGAGAGTTTGTCGAAGCGTGTAGCTACGCGTCGAAATTGCTTGATACGGCAAAAGAAACGTTCGATCAAATTGCGTGAAGCGTAAAGATGTTTGTCCAGTGGGCGTTGCTCACGGCGATTCTCTTTGCTGGGGATGACAGCCTGAATGCCTACCGACTCCAGATATTGTAGAATCACATTCGTATCGTAGGCTTTGTCTGCAGCCAAGCTTGAAGGTTTCAATTCACCAAGTAAAGGCAATGCTTCTCTGGTGTCGCTCTTTTGACCACCAGTCAAACTAAAACGGGCAAGCATGCCCAGCCCATCAACCAGAGCGTGAATCTTGGTTGTCAATCCCCCGCGAGAACGACCAATCGACTGGTCACCGTTTTTTTGGGAGCGCCCGCTGCATGCTGATGAACCCGTACGATAGTGCTGTCGATGAAGATTTCCTCGAAATCGGCATCGCCCGCAAGTTCAGCAAAAACGGAATGCCATATTTCTGCCCGTGACCATCTGGCAAAGCGTTTGTACACACAGTTCCAGAGTCCGAAATCGGGTGGTAAATCTCTCCATGGGCTTCCAGTTCGGGCGATCCATAAAACCGCTTCGACAAAAAGCCGATTATCTGCTGCTGTTCGTCCCGGATCCGAATCCTTTCCCGGCAAAAACGGGCTAATCCGTTCGTATTGGTCATCACTGAGCATCAATCTTGGCATTCTGCTTTTCCAAAAAAGACAGAATGTAAACAGATTCTTTTACAAAAAAACAGGTTCTTGGCGATGATTGTCAACAGGCCCTAACTACCTACCCGAAACCGCTATGAGCACTGCAACCCGAACCAAACGTCGTTACACCATGGAATACGCCCCTCAGAACGGCGAGCCAACCCGCCGCCCGCCATCAACCTTAAAGGTCACTGGCTGGCTGAACTGGGATTTTTAACCGGCAAGGCGGTGACTGTGACCATGGAACAGGGAACAGGGAACAGGGAACAGGGAAGACTGGTGATTGAGACTGAGGTTAAGGCTTGAGGGATGAAGAGGCCGGAAGGATCATTAGATCGCTTCTGGCTTTTTCTATCAGGACAATCAATAAATAAATAAATTTCCTTTAGGCCATTCACCATCCCAGCCGCAGGGTATATGCCCTGATTCATAAACAATTATCAATGAATCAAAAAAAATGGCTTTTTGAGTTTATCTTTATATACATCTTCCATTAAATAGTTCACCAGATCCCACTTGACGTTATTTAGTATAACACCACTCGATATTAAATCCGATGAAATAGATGGAATAACCTCCCCATCTAATATTTTTTTTGCTTCTTTTACCAAAGGATTCCAATTGTGATATAAATCCGAATAATTTCTAGCCAATAAGCCTGTAATTTCATTACCAGCTTCTAATGTGGAATTTTCCCATTTGACGCTATCAATATGTTCAAGAAAATCATTATCATTTTTAACTTGCCTGACAGAAGATAACAATATTGGTTTCCCTACATGAGAAAACCATTGGATATTCATCAACCTATCGACTGCTAATCGCGATATATTCATGGCTTCACCTGATTTATTCTTCCTGGGATTCTCGGCACTTCCATACCACCTAACGCACCGTGTTCCACTCAATTCTGAATACTATATCTTACCGCCTGATTCACCTGATTAGGCTGCAAACCTGCGGATTCCAAAGATCGTTTCAGGGCTTGAGTATACTGAGTATTGGTTGGTGCTTCTCTATAGAATTCTCCACCTTTCCTATATTGATCCCAAAACTTCTCCATCGACCGGTGAGCTTCGTAATGCTGTGAACCCGGTTCGGTAAACGCATTCCCTTCTAATTTTATTGCCGCGCCTTGATCTCGCGGAATAACATCCCTAAACGCGGCATCCTGATTTAAGTGGTGAGACTGTCCGGGGCTTGGATCATTTTTCAGCTGCCCATGAGGCCCCATCGCTGGGCCTTTTTTCTCCAACCCAAAGGGGTCACACCACATGAATGGATTGGTTACATATCCCTGCGGCCTCAACCCTCCCAACAGCCCTATCGGGTCCGGCGAGAGATACTGCCCACTATCCGCATCATAGTAACGATGCCGGTTGTAGTAAAGCCCTGTCTCCGCGTCGTACAACTGCCCCTGATAGCGCAGTTCGCAGTATACCTCTTCGTTCGACGCATCACCCAGATAACGCCGCAACACGATGGGCCGGCGCTCCTCACGATGATTGCCCCACAGCGCCTGTTCACCCCGCCAGTGAACCTCTCCCTCCTCGCTGCACAGCTCGCGCGCCGTACCCGTCAAATCCGTGACGATATAGTGCAGCCGGGTAACATCGCCTTTTTCTTCCACCTGTGCCAGTGGCCGGAAACTCCCCGGTTCATACACCCACTGCACTGCTCGCGCCGCTGTGCCATCCGCCAGATACTGCTGCTGCCCTACCAGCTGGTCGCCGTCCCAGCGGTAGGCTACCCGCGCTACCGCCTGCGCTGAGGAGGTTTGTCCCTCGCGCACCTTGCTGACCCGGCGGCCAAACGCATCATAACGATAACGCCAACGCGCCCCCTCCGGCAAACTGACTCGCACCAAACGGTCCTGCACATCCCATTCGTAGTGCGTTTCCTTTGGCCGAAAACCGGGGCGCGTTTCGCGTTTTAGCACCAGCCGGCCACAGTCGTCATAGCGATAGTGCGTATAACCGCGCTCAATAACGCGACCGGCTGCATCATAACGCGCCAGTGACTGCACCACCGCATCTTTCTGCGTCAGCGCTTCGCCCATACCGGGCGCTATCTGAGCAATTTCGCACAGGTTCTGTTCGCTGTCGTAACCGAACAGCCGGGCCTGACGACGGCGCCCTTCCTCCCGCCGCTCGGCCGTCACCTGCCCGGTGCCGTTTAACCGGAAGGCCTGTTCCCCCCAGTGACTGTCACTGATGCCTGTCAGCCTGTCGAGCACATCATACTGGTAGTGCCGCTCCAGCACGTCGTTGACCCGACCATCCGCCCCTTCCAACGCCTGGCGTTGCAACAGCCCGGTCGGGCTCCACTCTTGGCGCAGTGCAAAGCCGCTGCCGTTGCTGCGCCGCTGCTCTTCACCGGATGCGGTATGACTGAACTGCAACGGCTGGTGTGTGCCAATGCCCAGCGCCGTCACGCGGCCTGATGCCCACGCCAGTTGTAATGGAGCCAGAATCCCTTCAACCCGTGCCCGCTGTCCGCTGGCATCATAGTCACTGGTGAGCACTTCGCCGTTAACCGTTTCGGCAATCACCTGCCCTGCCCGGTTATAGGCGTACTCCACTACCGCGTCCGGGTTGGCCGCTTTTATCAGGCGTCCCGCCAGATCGTAGTGCAGTTCGGTCACCGCTTCGGTGTCACCCGACGCGCGCCGCGTCACAATCTCGGTGATGCGCCCTGCGGCATCATAGGCGTACAACATGTGGCTGCCATCCGGGGCCAGACGCTGCGCTAACCGGCCTGCCACATCATAGTGATAGCGATAGACCCGCCCATCATAATGACGCTCTTCATTCAGGCGGCCACAGTGGTCAAAACCGTAAGTCCACTCCCGGCCCAAACTGTTGGTGACACCGGCAAACTCCGCCTGCGCATTGTAGTGATAGCGCACCGTGGCACCCAGCGGGTCAGTCGCTTCCAGCAGGTTATCGAACGCACCATAACGGAATTGATAGCGTTGCCCCAGCGCGTCGGTCACCGCCGTCAGGTAACCTTCAACATCATAACCAAAGCGTGTTTCACTGCCGTCTTCGTACACTACTTTGGCGGGCGTATCGCGCGTGCCTTCATATTCCCAGCGCCGGATTTGTACGCCGGTTTCATGAGCAATGTGGCGCTCGGTCAGGCGATCAACGTCATCATAAAGAAAAGTCGCGGTGGGCGTGTTATCACGCTCAATGCCGCTGAGCAACCCACGGCGGTTGTAGCGGTAGTGCTGGAGTACGCCATCCGGGCCGATCAATGCATCCAGTTGCCCGGTGGCGTTGTAGCGGTAGAACCACTCCCGCTGTTCCGGATCGTTGACTTCAACGATCTGCCCCAGCGCATTACGTTGATAACGCCATGTGTTACCCAGCGGATCGAAATAAGCCAGCAGTTGCCCTGCATCGTCATATTCGTAACGGTGAATCGCGCCATCCGGCAGTGTCACCGTGGTAGGTTGCCCCCATGCGTTACGCTCATAAACCGTACGCTGGCCCAACGGATCGGTTTCCGCTATCAGTTGATTATCGACCCATTCAAAATGGATTTCGCCACCATCGGGCATGCATTTGATCAGGATATTGTTGCGGGCATCGCGCACATAGCGCGTTACGCCGCCAAAGCCGCTGTGGTAATAGCTGGTGAGATTGGCGTCATCGTACTCAAAGTGACCGGCCCAGTAGCCGTCGGAAGTGCGATCGCGTATCGCGCGTCCGCGGTCGTCATAGTCATGTTCTACCCAGGTGGTCCCTAAATCAGACCAGCGCAACAGCCAGCCTTGCGGGCTGTATTGGTAGTCAAAGTTGCGGCCCTCGCTGGCCCGCACACTGAGCAAGTGCCCCTGTTCGTCATAGGTATAGCGTGCTAACGTTTTTATCGGCTGGCGCTGCGCCGAGCAGAGCGTCAGCTTGATGATGCGCTGCTGCTCGGTGAGCACATGAATGAATCGCCCGTCAGGCAGTGAGGTCCAGCGAAGCTCCGTGAATTCCCACTCGAAGTTCACGCGGTTGCCCGCAGGGTCTTCAATCGCCGTCAGGCAAAGTTGCGTACCGAGCGCATGCTCAAACCGGTAGCGCAATCCGCCTACGTGCCTGACGATCAGTTGGTTTTGTTCACGCGTGAGCCGCCATTCCGGGTTTGATGGCGCGCGATTCACCTCGCCTTCACCCGGCAGGACAAACACCGCGCGGTTAAATTCACCGTCGGTAAGCGTCGCCAGGCTGATATCCCAATTACTGCGCCACAGGTTACCTAGCAAACCAGGGTGACGTTCACCAGTTGAGCGGTAGAAACGCGCCAGTGAGATAGGCAATAGCCCCGCGAGTTGGAGGTCAGTGCGTCGTTCCACCACGGCCCCCGTCGCCATATTCACTGGGTCACCATTCTCTTCTGCGGTTTTGCTGTTACCGTCGGTTTCCTTGTCTTGCTGGTTGGCTTTGTCCTTGTCTTTAGGATCGGTGCTGCGCGTCTCTTTTTTACTTCTTGCCTTAATATCCTGAGCGCCGCTGTCTTGGCGTTTTTTCTGTCGCTTCTTCTTCCCTTTTGAGGTTTGCGGCGTTTCGGTTGTCTGCGCTTTATCACCCGGAGACTCTGGGCTGTGCTGAGTGGCGGGTTCACTGGCTTTGTTGTGCGCAGGTGCCGTTTCCGTGCGCGTCGAGGGAGTATCCGTTTTTGCCGTGTCAGGTTTACCGTGCTGTGAGGAGGTCTGCGCGTGAGTGGTTTTCGGCGATGCCTTGTGCGTGCCGCTCGCGGCAGTCGCGTGACGCCCCCCCCGGACCCGGCCAAACCCTACCGCCGCCATGGCTGCCGCAATCCCCACCGCGCTATTGGTTAACCCGGTGTCTTTTGTTCTCTTAACATCTTCATTGCTCTCTTCCTCGGTAAGGTAATCACCCGAAGCGCCTTTTTCTATTTCCAGCCCTGAAGCGCTGCACGTTCCTTTGGCGCGCGCACTCCCCACCGCCTGCGTCATGATATTGGGAATAAAGGCAACCAGTTCGCTATCAATTAACGTGACGGTAGCGTCGACTAAATCAAATAGCTTACCCAGATACTCCACCATTTTATGGAAAGTATCTTTCATCAACGTGATAATCCAATTATTACCCAGTGATGATTCATTAATCACTTTTTGCAACGCCACTTTCATCTTCGTCAAGATGACCTTGGCTTCATCCGCATAAGTTCTCATTTCTGATCGCATTTTTGCGATCCACTTGACAATATTTCCGTTACTTAATCCACGAATCAGTTTTATGGCTTCCTGAATTTTTTCAGGCGATCCGGTTTTTACTTTTCGCATCGCATCGGTAATGGCGCGCCCGCTGATTTTCATGGCATCGCCAAGCCCTGGAATAACGCCGATAGCGCAAAAAACACCGTCCATTTGATGCATTGGATCATCAAGCAATGCGGGTTTTTGATAGGTGCTGTAACACCATTCAGCAATACAGATCGCATCAATCGCCGACCCGACAACCGGGATACACCCCAGAATGATTTCTCCCATTAGCAATACAGCAGAGTCAATCTGCTGTGCTAAGGTTGCAACCTCTGCGGAGATACTGTTATGGATGCGACCAATCTCTTTGCGGAACGCAGGATCTCCACGACGTATTTTCCGGACCAGAACACAAAAACGCTCATAAGCAGGTTTATATTGGGGAGGAATGCTGTGCATGATACCCAGCCCCGCCGCAAGCTGGGAATGTTGGTCATAAACCACCAGATTCAGCTTTCGCATTTCTACATAAAGCGCAAAATATTCCCCGGCCAATGCTGCATTTTCTGGTGAGGATTGTATCACCGGGTTATTTTTTATTTTTTCCGTGGGAACAAATTTATCAGAGCCCTCACCCAATAATATCTCAAATGCTCCGCACCCCATGTTATAGATAAATACTTTTCCGTTCTCATCCGTTTTGCCTTCGATTTTAGTATTTTTGCTGTCGGTCAAAACGAATTGCGCATCCGGTACCGGATCGCCCGAGTCGTATTCGTAATTAATGAGGATTTCGCAGGCGCACGTCGCGCATCCCCCTGATATTCGGTTATTGGTGCCAAAGTTTTCGACCGCAGCTTCACCACTTTGCGCCAAGGCATTCTGTTTTTCCTGAGTCATAACATGACGTCCTTATTACGCGTCGTCCAGTTGATCAATCGCGACTTGATACAGGCGATCCATACGACTTTTAATGCCAATGTTTTCCGGCTGCGACAGGAGAGGTTGCGCCCAAGGCTGTTGGGGAAAATCTGGCGCCAGTTCGGTGGCCAGTGCCAGCCAACGCACAATGTCGCGATCGTTGTTGAACCCGTTTTGCTGCGCCTGCGCCATATGCCGGCGGGTAAAGTCCAGCAACGCGTCCTCCGGCGCATCCTTCCAACGCGTGTGATACGTGCGCAAATGCGCCGTATAGCGCGCCAGTTCCTGCCGCTGTGCGGGTTCCAGCAACGCGTGCCATTGCGCTGTGCTCAGTTGGCGCGGCAGGCTATTCGGCACAGAATGCGGTGCGCGCGCCGTCAGCGTCAGAATTTGAACGCGGCCTGATGGCGCAATATCGCAGTAGCTGGCGACCGGGCCATAGAGGGCATTGGCCTCTTGTGCCGTGCTGACAGCGAGCAATGCCTTCACCACCTGCCAGTCACCGATACGCAGAATGGCACTCTCGCCAGAAGGCGGCGAAATCAGGCTCCACTGACGAAAGTGCTTCACCAGCGCCATCAGTTGATCACGCGGCGCATAGGTCCGCATAAACCACGCCAGTTGCATTCCCATGCCCCAGCCGTCCTGTACCAACAGATGCTCTCGCACTTGTGTCCAGTTGGCGCTGTGCACCGGAATGCAGTAAGGCGAAATGCTCGCGTGCTCACGACTGGCCGCGCCCCAATACACCCGTGTTTGATCCAGGTTGCCTCCCCAGCGTTCAGACAGCCAGGGCACGGCATCGTTGAGTGCGGCCTCCGCAATCACAAAGCAGCCACCCTGAGCCAGACGTGCTTGCCAGGCGGCGTCATCTTCCTCAACTAAGGCTAAAAACGGGGGGGAAACACTCACAGCGCAACCTCCGAAATGTCGGGTAAGTCGCCCCGCATCCAACCGGGGCGATGATAATGAAGACGCACACAGTGAAGGTGTTCAGGCGCGGACTTAAAAATCCGCAAGCTGTCTGCCAGCGTGTGGTGTTCGGTGAGAGAGATAAAAGCCGGATGGTGGTAAAATTCGCTGCCCAATACCCAACGGTGTACGGACCAGGCCTCACACTCCGCTTCACCCGCTAAGGGGTAAACCTGTTTTGCCAGCACAATGCCACTGAGAAAGCGCTGTTTGACCACCTCGATATCAAGCGGAAACGCCGTGAGTGTGCTCGCATAAAGGAAGAGTTCATTGGCCAAACGGTGCAGGCGGTTGTCATGCGCGAGCAGCGCATACTGCTCTGGCGTCAGTTGAATCTGGTAGAACGTATCGGCGTGTACGGTTGCCGGTGTATCTTGCTGCGCCAGCAGGCGATAGCACCGCTTATCATCAATCACGGGGAGATAGAGTTGTGTCATCGGGCCAAGAAACGCCCGCTGTGCCAGCGCATCCAGCGTGTGCCACCAACCGAAGAGCACCGCGGGTGCATCGCTGCGAAAAATCGCTACTGTTCCCTCCGGCCACAGGCAGGAAATACGCTGCTGCCAAAGTTCTGCGGCCTGTTGCAGCGTCAATGGGCCACTGAACAGCGTCACCCCGCCGTGCCCCGCCGCAGCGGTTTCCTCCAGCCAGTGCACCAGCGTCTCTCCCGCTTTGCCCTCCTCTATCTGAACCACCAGAGGCGCCCAGCGCTGCCAAGCTTCGGCTCGCGGCGTAAACTGCAACTGCCGCCAAACTCCCGCCGCAGCGAGCTGAAATGCCTGCCAATATTCGGGCAGTTCCGGATAATCCAGCAGGGATATCACGGCGTACAAGGGTGCTGCACGCTGGCTGATGTCAAACAGGGTAAAGCCGTTTGTCATCGTTATTATGTTTTCTGAATTCGTCATGTTCTGTGGAATACATTCGTCGCTAACGCATGAATGTGAGGTGCCGGGAAGTGTCCTGCGCCGAAAAAACGCAGGACAAAACCTGATAACAAGGTGACAAAAAGGTTTAAATGGGTTGTGAGGTTACGGCGTGCGGCCTTTTTCCCACTGTGCGCGCATCTGCGCCGGAGAGCGCGGCGGGAAGGACACACCTTTATCCCGCAATTGCTGCTGCACCTTAAGCAGCCAGGGATATTCTGGTGATTGCTGCGCCATAATGGATACACTTTCGTACACGCGCCATGCCAGACTGCTTCCCGTCGCGGAATAGGTTTCGACCTGCGCGCCCTGCTCAATCAGCCAGTGCACCATCTGATATTTGTTCAAATACGCGGCGTAATGCACACTGGTGGTTTTCGCCTCATCAGCCAGCTCGATATCAGCACCGCGCGCTATCAGCAGTCGCACATTGTCCCAGCGATCTTCGCCGATAGCTGCAAACAGCGCGGGTTGTCCACGCCGGCCGATGGCATTCGGGTTACCACCTGCATCCAGCATGAGGCGCAGCCATTCGGGATCTTTCGCGCCCGCAAGAGTATTGACCGCGCTATCACCGGCGCCATCTTTGAAATTGGGATCGGCCCCCAGCGTCAGTGCCTGTTGCACTGCACGTTTATCCTGGGTTTGGTAGATGAGCCATTGCAGCGGCGTCACCCCCTCTTTGCCCTGAACATTGAGATCGGTGCCCTGACTCAGTGAATAACGAGCGCCTGCCGCGTCACCTTTTTGAACGCTGTGCAACACCGCCACTACTGTGGGGGAAAACAGTTCACTGGCATCCATACTGTGCCCTCCTGCCTGACAAGCCGTAAGCAGGCCGATCAGTATTGCTCCCAACCATGCTACCCGCGTGCGGCGGGTTAGCCCAACAGCAGGCCATAACCCACGGCGCACTAGCGCTTTGTATCTGACTAACCATTGCATTACATCCCCCCGAAGGTGCTGGTGATTTGTCCGATGTCTTCTTTTTTCTGATTTTCAATACCGGCAATCACCTGATCCATACCGTGACGGGCCAATGGCGACCCGCCGGAGTCTGGTAGAGATAACATCTCTCCGCTCGCTTTCGGCAACGCGCCGTCCAGTAACTTGGCTACCCCCATCACAGCGCCGATTGCAGCGCCGGCATTGCCGCCAACTAATGCTCCCGCTCCGGAAAGCAAGCCCGGCAACAATGGGGTAGCGTAGTTTTGCACCAGGGTGAGGATCTCACCATCCACCGCCTGCGTTTTAATCAGCGTAGCGGTATCGACCAGCGATGATCCTCCAGCACGCGCCACCGTGTTTTCATGCAATCCCGCTGCATTGAAGGTAAATCCCGGCAGTTTGGTGACGCTGACGGCAGCGGAAGCCAGTCCGCCGCCGAGCGAATGACCAACAATGACCGGTGCTGGAGAGAGAACATCCTTTACCTTGGTTGCCAGGTACATCGCCTGGTTGTATTGGTCGGATTTCATCCCCATCCCCTGGCTGGCATTCGTCACCCAATCTTGCACACCAGTCACCGCATTGTTGGTGCCCCGGTAAGTCAGCATGGTTTCTCCATTCACCGCTGATTTAAGCAGTGCCGCACCAAAGCCGGTTTTGCTATCGGTAAAGTCGCTCGCCGCCAAGCCGGGCAGCTTGCTGGTATCCAACAGTTCCAGCCCGACGGGTGCTTTCGGTAGTTGATCCATTACACCGCGCCGAAATTCATCCACCGAGTAAACATACTGTGCAGCTTCCGCTCGCAGAATATTGTCGTTGTTGAACGCCAGACGTTTCGCGGCATCCACCAGTCCCGGCAAGGATGTCGCCTCGGTTGCCAGTTTGGCGCGCGCCAGATAGCGATCTTTGCGTTGCGCCAACGTCAACAGCTCATCCATCATCGGCAACTCCGCCGATGGTGCCCACTCCATCAACGTAGGCAATAGCATCGGCGTCAAAGCCAGCAGTGGGGCACAATTTTTTGCGGACTGTTCCGCGCACGCCTTGACCGGAGACTGATAAGGCGTACTACCAATAATCACATCGCCACTGCCTGCGGCAACGGCGCCACCGCAGCCGATAGCGTCACCAACCCGCGCCGATAAAGCGTTTCAGGGACTGGCCGATGCGCTGGATAACATTGCGACCAATGGTTTGGTGATGGTCCTGACCGATTTGCTCGAAATCATCCTGACCAACAGTACGGTGACGATGGCGGTCAACGCGCTGAAACTGGTCCTGCGCCACATTCAGGTGTTGATCCCGTCCAATGCTTTGCCGGTGAATATTGTTCACCACCGTGTCGCGATCCTTCTGCGCATGCAGATAGATCTGCTCACGCGTGGCTTCATCTTCAAAACGCAATTCGTTAAAACCGCTGCCCTTGTGCGTGTCGGTGCGCAACGTGGTACGCGTCTTGTGTTCCGGTAACAAATACGGCGTCGGGTTGGTGGCATGATAGGTTCTGCCCGTCACAATCGGCTGATCCGGGTCGCCCTCGAGGAAACTGACGATCACTTCATGCCCAATGCGCGGAATAGCAATCAAACCATACTGACCGCCCGCCCAGCCCTGACTGACACGCACCCAGCAGGAGCTTTGATCATCACTGGCGCCGTAACGATCCCAGGGGAATTGCAGTTTGACGCGGCCAAAATTATCGCAGTAGATCTCCTCGCCAGCCGGACCGACTACTGTCGCAATCTGTGGGCCGTCCACCATCGGCTTAAACGGCAGGTTTGAACGCCAGGTCGTACTGGCTTTCGCCACAGAGAATACGTTGTTTAGCGTCGTGGGCTCGCCCCCGCCCTCCTCTTCCAAAGCCTGAGGCTGCTGACCAACATGCGTCACTGACACCGTTTGCCACACAATGTTGAGCGCCTGTTGTGGATGCTCCGTCAGCGTAAACGTGTTGCCGGGCATCAATGCCGCACAGTTGGATTCTCCGGTGGCAGTAACGGCGTCGGCACGCAGCGCATCCAGCCGGAAAGCGCTAAATGCCTTTCCGCTCGGGTCTTGTTTAAAACGGCCAGGATAATCATAGTGCTGATAGGTTTCGCGCTGATGCGCCAAATCCCGGCTCAGATTGTTGTGCATCAATCCATAGGCAGGGGTTTTAAAGCTGTAGTCTTTCAGCGCAACTTCCGCCGTACTGACGCGTTCCGCATAGTGAAAACGCCTGACGTAAGCGCCTTCTGACAATCCCTGTGCCGCCAGATTGAAAAACAGCCCAGGGCCTTTCGCCAACGCCCCTGCATCATCGGCGAACACCACCCGATGTTTGCCTGCTTCATACTCATGGAAGAAATACATTCCCTCTTCCGCTGCCAGACGGCTGATAAATGCCAGATCGCTTTCACGATACTGTACGCAATATTCGCGCTCAGCATGTTCATGGCGCAGCGCAAAAGCGAAATCACTAATACCCGTTTCCTGCAACAAGGTGCTGATAATGGCATCCGGCTTCTGCGATTGGAAAATGCGCGCATTGGTGCGCAGGCCCGCGCGCCACAAGGCCGGACGCACCTCTGCCTGATAGAGGGTGCGACGAAAACCGGTATCGCCTTGGGTAAAGGCACTGACGATACCGCTGACGCGACGCTGAAGTTCACCGTCGAACCATACCAACAGCTCGCAGGGTTGGTCCAACACGGCGCTGAAATCAATGTCTGGCTGAGCGCTGGCCAGACTCAGTGACAAGCTAAAGGGACGATTCAATCCCTCATCAAGCCTGAAATCCACCACCGCAAACGTGCTTGCTGGCAGCGTGCCGAGTGTCACGGTGAACTGTAATCCTGTGCTATTTGCCACCTGTTATCTCCTTATTGTTTCGCCCTGCCATGGCTACCGCACGCCCCGATGGCTGACCGGTTCGTCGTTGCTTCTGTCATGACGCTGTGCGTTGGGTTAACCCAGTGCACAGCGCCCGTGCTTGTGGTGGTGCTGATGAATCAAAACGGTTGCAGTCACAAACGCAGAAAACCCGGCACAGGGCCGGGTTATGCCTCTGCGCTTAGGCTTCGACCGGCGCACGCCAGTCATCAGAACCCGAAGTTCCGGCAACGGTGTGCTCCCAGTCGATTTTGCGGTAGGCCAGAGACACTTCGATAAGCTGGGTGTAGTCCAGCTTTGCCGGGTCCTGGCAATGCGGCATCTGGCAGTTGATGTCTACGATGGTGGCGTCGGTCAGCACGGTAGAGAAGAAGTGCTCTTGCTTGCCTTCCACGGAAGTGAGGTACCACTTCAGGGTCACGGTCGGCAGCATTTCACCGGAGGCCAGCGAGTTGTACATCAACGGGACCGCTTTGTTCAGCGCGACGGTAAATTTGAACGGCTTGTGGACGCGTTGGCCGGAAGGCTGGCCTGATTGCGGATCAGTCGGTACGGTGACTACGTGTTTGAATTCCTGAACCAGCATTTCATCCTCGTGGCCCTGCACGTAGATGTTGCCGACGGAATCAGAGGTGAAGGCACCTGCGGTGATATTGCCCTGCGTTTTTCCTTCGATGCTGATATAGCATGGAGTTGGCATGGTATTGCTCCTTGTTATTGAACGGGTTTAGTCATTGCACCGTTCGCATAGCAACTCGCATGCCAGTTTTTATCTTATTGTTTTTAAATGATAATTACCTGAACCCCCTTTCCCGTACGCCAAACCTGAGCAAGAAATTGCGTAGACCTCGCGAAAAAACGGCATTCATTGCGTAAAAAGTGATTTACACCAGAAAGTGAGCAAGAAGTTGCGCAGAATGTGCAGTTATGCTGATACAGAGGCCAAAAAAAATGCCATGTACCGCTTAACGCCCTTTATCCCTTCCTCTTATTCGTTAGTCCGCCGATTCTGCGGTCTGGCTATCTCAGCTCTCTTCAACCGCCATATTGGTGACTTTCAGTCGCGCCACTTCATCACCTGGCGTTGCGCCAAAGTAGCGTTTAAATTCCCGACTGAATTGCGACACGCTTTCATACCCAACGCGCACCGCCGCCGCTCCTGCCCTCACGCCGTCATTGAGCATCATCAGGCGCGCTTTGTGCAGCCGGTAAGACTTCAGGTATTGCAGCGGTGAGGTATTGGTTACCGCCTTGAAATTATGATGAAACGCGGACACGCTCATATTTACTTCTGCCGCCAGTTGCTCCACATTAAGGCTATCCGCATAGTGATTTTCAATACGGCGCAGCGCCTTAGCGATCTGGCTGAAATGGGTATGGCGGTTAACCAGCGCCTGCAACGCCGCGCCCCCCTCCCCGCACAGGATATGATAGGTAATCTCTTTGACGATCATCGGCCCCAGCACTCGGGCATCACGGGGGGTTTTCATCGCATCGAAGAGGCGTTCAACGGCGCACAGCATCTCTTCGGTGAACGGCACACTGTTCACACCGCAAGAGCCTGAGCACGGGCGAATAACGCTATCATCATCGCCGATATCCAGCAGCAATGCCTGAAGTACCTGCGGATCGATCCGGATAGAGATGCCCACCAACGGGTGTTCAGCACTGGCAACCGTCTCACATTCAAACGGTAACGGCACTGTCATCAACAAATAGTTTTCTGCGTCATACTGAAAAACGGTATCCCCCACATAGCCAATCTTTTTGCCCTGAAACAGGATAACTATCGTCGGATCATACATCACCGGTACACGTGGATGGGGCTGGTCCGCATAAAGGATTTTTACCTGTGCTATCGGCGAAGGTGTAACCCAGTGCTGAGTGGTGTAGCTAAGCGCCTGCGTGATTATCTTGGTAAACACCGGATTGTTTTGGGCACGCGTCATCGGTAAGGCCTCATACGGGGTGGCACCGTCTCTATAATAGGAAAACAACATGACAAAAATGCCATATTTTATCACCCAATTCTCCGAGTGATTGTAGAAATAGGCAATAACCCAACAGAAATGTGCATTGAATGCCCACGGCCAGGTGCCGATAATAGCCCACATCATTCATACTGAACGATCGGTATCCATCTCCCACAAGCGTTACCCGGGATTCCTTATCAAGGCGTTGAACTGGATAATTACCTATGCAAAATTTCACACTTCATACCCCGACCAAAATTCTGTTTGGTGAAGGCAAAATTGCCGAAATAGGCAAAGAAATTCCTGCTGATGCGCGCATCCTAATCACTTACGGTGGCGGTAGCATCAAGCGTAACGGCGTACTGGATCAGGTTTATCAGGCGCTGGAAGGCCGTGATGTGCGTGAATTCGGCGGTATCGAACCGAACCCGTCTTATGAAACGCTGATGAAAGCCGTTGAGGTGGTACGTGCCGAAGACATCGACTTTCTGCTCGCAGTGGGCGGTGGCTCCGTCGCCGATGGCACCAAATTTATCGCTGCCGCTGCACACTATGAAGCCGCGCAAGATCCCTGGCATATTTTGGAAACCACCGGCGCACAGGTGACCAATGCCGTGAAAATGGCTTGCGTGCTGACTCTGCCAGCAACCGGTTCTGAATCTAACAATGGTGCTGTTATCAGTCGTAAAACCACGGGTGATAAGCTGCCCTTCTTCTCCCCCTACACCTTCCCCCTGTTTGCCGTGCTCGATCCGGTCGTTACCTACAGTTTGCCGCCGCGCCAGGTTGCCAACGGCGTTGTCGATGCGTTTGTGCATACCGTTGAGCAGTACCTGACCTATCCGGTAGATGCCAAAGTGCAGGATCGTTTTTCTGAAGGTTTGCTGTTAACGCTGATTGAAGAAGGCCCACGTGCGCTGACCGAACCGGAAAATTACAAAGTCCGGGCCAACGTGATGTGGAGTGCCACCATGGCGCTAAACGGGCTGATTGGTGCTGGCGTGCCGCAGGATTGGGCTACCCATATGATGGGCCATGAATTGACCGCATTGCACGGGCTTGACCATGCGCAAACGCTGGCGATCGTGTTACCTAGCCTGCTGCAAGCGAAAAAAGCGCAAAAGCGTGCCAAACTGCTGCACGTGTGGGATTTGCGTGAAGGTAGCGAAGAGCAGCGCATTGATGGTGCTATCGCGGCCACGCGTGCATTCTTCGAGAAAATGGGCGTGCCAACCCACATGGCGGATTATCAATTGGATGGCAGCACCATTCCGACGCTGGTTGCCAAACTGAAAGAGCACGGCATGACGGCGCTCGGGGAACACGCGGATATTACGCCGGAAGTGAGTCAGAAGATCTACGAAGCGGCACGTTAAGCGCCGCCCCTCATTGCTGTGTCTGCGAAGGGAGCCAATGGCTCCCTTTGTCATAGCGGTATTTTAGGCAAGTACGGCCAAATCAGCCGCATTAAATCCGCGTAGAGAACCCGTCTGGCCCGACTCAACTTTTTCTGCCCAGTGCGCATCAGAAAGCAGAACCCGCCCTACGGCAATCAGATCAAATTCGTCCCGCTCCATACGCGTATACAGGTTATCCAAAGCCGCCGCACCCGATCCTTCACCGCCAAAGGCAGCAAAAAAGTCAGAGCTTAATCCCACCGACCCGACGCTGATAGTGGCAGCACCGGTTAACTTCTTCGCCCAGCCGGCAAAATTCAACCCCTGCTCGCCGTCAATTTCCGGGAACTCCGGCTCCCAGAAGCGACGTTGAGAGCAGTGCAGAATATCAACGCCCGCCTCAACCAGCGGCGCCAACCACTCCGTCATTTCTTGCGGTGAGGTTGCCAGACGCGCTTTATAATCCTGCTGTTTCCACTGGCTGACGCGCAGGATCAGCGGGAAATCAGGACCAACGGCCGCGCGAACGGCACGCACGATGTCCGCCGCAAAGCGAGAACGCTCACGGATGGTTGCTCCGCCGTAAGCATCGGTACGTTTATTGGTTCCCGGCCAGAAGAACTGGTCAATCAGATAACCATGTGCACCGTGCAGTTCCAGCGTATCAAACCCTAACCGTTTGGCATCCGCTGCCGCTTGGGCAAAGGCGGACACGGTGTCAGCGATATCCTCCTCGCTCATCACCACGCCGCGCGGAGCATCCGGTCCAACCAGCCCTGAAGGGCTTTCCACTGGCGCTTCCGGCTCCCACTCTCCCGCGCGTGTCGAGCCCGTGTGCCAAATTTGAGGGCCAATTTTACCGCCTGCCGCATGAACGGCATCGGCAACACCCTGCCACCCGGCCAGCGCAGCGTCACCATGGAAAAAAGGGATACCCGCCATATTGCGCGAAGCAGGACGGTTCACCACCGTGCCTTCCGTCAGGATAAGCCCTACGTTGCCTTGTGCGCGACGACGATAATATTCCGCATTTTCAGCGCCAGGAACTCCCGCTTTCGCCATACCCCGCGTCATCGGTGCCATCACGATTCGGTTAGGCAGTTGCAACCCTTTAAACGTAAAGGGAGTGAACAAGATATTGTCTGACATGGACCTTTCCTTTTTAACGATTAACGTTCACGAAGTGAGGTAAACACCGTCAGTTCTCAAGACAGGCAGCATCAAGGGCATTGGTGAGGTGGCTCGGAGGCATCTTCGCCGCCGTTATCAAGGCAATCAATGCACTCTTCAAGCAGTTGATGCAGCGCAGCCACCCGTTCAGCCCCCAGTTGTGCCACGATCGTCAACTGCGCCTCCTGCCACACCCGTTGCGCTTGCGCCTGTTTCTCACGCCCTGCCGTCGTCACTTCAATCCGACGACTGCGAGCGTCATTCCCGGCACAAATTGTTAGCCATCCTTGCGCAACCAAAGGCTGCATATTACGTGTTAACGTAGAGGCATCCATTTGCATGTGTCGGGCCAGATCGACGGGGCGGACAGGCTCCAGGCTCACTGCATACGACAACAGCGCATACTGGGTATTTTTCAACCCGCATGTCGCAACGTAATGATCGTAATGTCGCGTCACCATCCGCGTAAGCTGGCGCAGCTTGAGGTTGGTACAGCCCTGAGACGTGTCTGTGTTTTTCATGTCGTTAATTGTATATGCAACCATTGTATATACAACATTTTTACATCAGGAAGATCGCGGTATTGGTCCATTATCCGACCAATAACACGCATAATAGGTGTATATTTACGGTTTCACTCGAACCAGATTAGCGATAAGCTCATGTTTTTTCTATCTCTTTGGAGTCAGCGTGAAACGCCTGTTATCAACCCTGCTTTTGGCAACGCTCACCGCATGCGTACATGCAGCGCCTGCTGCCACGGATATCACCATGACAACTGCATCGCAACAAGATACGGATGACAGTTTAGCCAAAAAACATCCCAGCGAGCTCTATCTGCACGCCAAGCAACTGTTTGAAACCGGCCATAAGGATGAAGCCGTGACCTGGTTTTATGTCGGCCAATTGCGCTGGCGCTACCATTTACTGGCACACCCCGAACTGCCGCCCGATGGTGAACCTGCGGCTATGGATGCCCTTAATGCTACCCTTGGACAAGCCATCAATGAATGGGCGGGTGGTTCACCCAAGGACTGGCGTGCTGCGATTAGCAAAGCGCTGGCATGGGATGCCGCTCACCCTAACCCTACCACACCTAAAGCACAGTATGCAGACCAATGGCAGCAGGTGCGTGCCGGCCTGATGCAGCTTGATGGTTACCTACGTGATAATGAAAACCAGATTCGTACGGAACGTCAGGCACACGGTTTGGAAAACCGGTAAACAAAGCGCTTCAGGTTCAACGAACAGAAAACCACATGAAACGTACTCAGGCCGCGTTTTTTAGACAGAAACACGGCCTTTTTTCACTTGCACACCCAGATATCGCTCATCATCGCACCAGTCGTTTACCGCAGACTCCCCGTGCGCCCAGTGAGCGCAGCGACAGGGCGCAACGCAAACTCACCACTGTGCAGTTGCGCAATAAAAAGAAAGAAAATGAGGGAAAATGACAAAATCGTTAGTTTTTTTGCGCAAACACAAGAAAACGCGCTATCTTAGCAGCGTAATTATCTTGTTTCCCCATGCGTTATAACTATAATACGAAACGTTGTTTCATTGAATGGTTTCAGCAAATCGACGTGCCGAAAAGACTACGATTAGACACTGTTACTGCAAACATAACTCCCCGAGACGCGCTTAAGGTTGAAAAATGCGTTTTACCGGTGGCGAGCGACACGGTTGCAGCACATCCCCGCACTCGGCTTACCGTCAGTGGTAACAGGCCACGTCCATCATCTTTCATTCATTGTTACCCGCTACAATTATTATTCACTCTGGACTCGCAAACACATTCCCGTCGTCGGCTCCGTACCCGGTGCCTGCGAACTTATGATTTTTTATCCATCACAACTTGTAGAAAACACTCGTATGAAAAAGACTAAAATCGTTTGTACTATCGGTCCGAAAACCGAATCAGAGGAAATGCTGACCAACATGCTGAATGCGGGCATGAATGTGATGCGTCTTAACTTCTCACACGGGGATTATGCTGAGCACGGGCAGCGTATCAAAAACATGCGCGCGGTTATCGAGAAGACGGGTAAACAAGCCGCCATTCTGCTGGATACCAAAGGGCCAGAAATCCGTACCATGAAACTGGAAAACGGTGCGGACGTTAGCCTGGTCGCAGGACAGACCTTTACCTTCACCACTGACCAAACGGTTATCGGTAACAAAGAACGCGTTGCGGTCACCTACGAAGGTTTCGCCACTGACCTGTCCGTCGGCAACACCGTTCTGGTGGATGATGGCCTGATTGGTATGGAAGTCACCGCCATTAACAATGGTGAAGTGGTTTGTAAAGTGCTGAACACCGGCGACCTGGGTGAGAAGAAAGGCGTGAACCTGCCGGGCGTATCTATTCAGTTGCCTGCACTGGCTGAAAAAGATAAGAGCGATTTGGTTTTCGGCTGTGAACAAGGCGTTGACTTCGTGGCGGCCTCCTTCATTCGTAAACGTTCAGACGTTGAAGAGATCCGCGCACACCTGAAAGCGCACGGTGGCGAAAACATTCAGATCATCTCCAAAATCGAAAACCAGGAAGGTCTGAACAACTTTGACGACATTCTGGAAGCGTCTGACGGCATCATGGTTGCCCGTGGCGACCTGGGTGTGGAAATTCCGGTTGAAGAGGTTATCTTCGCGCAGAAGATGATGATCGAGAAATGCAACAAAGCACGTAAAGTGGTTATCACTGCCACCCAAATGCTGGATTCCATGATCAAGAACCCGCGCCCAACCCGCGCAGAAGCAGGCGACGTGGCCAACGCCATTATCGATGGCACTGATGCAGTGATGTTGTCTGGCGAAAGTGCCAAAGGGAAATACCCGCTGGAAGCCGTCACCATCATGGCAACCATCTGCCAGCGCACTGACGTGGTCATGAATGCACGTCTGGATGCACAGCAAGACTCTGCCAAAATGCGCATCACCGAAGCGGTATGCCGCGGCGCAGTAGAAACCGCAGAAAAGCTGGATGCGCCGCTAATCGTGGTAGCGACCAGCGGCGGTAAATCTGCGAAATCTATCCGCAAATACTTCCCGCACGCGCGTATTCTGGCACTGACCACCAATGCCATCACGGCGCGTCAATTGCTGCTGAGCAAAGGCGTTGATACGCTGCTGGTGAGCGAAATCGCTTCTACCGACGACTTCTACCGCATTGGTAAAGAAGCGGCGCTGAAAAGCGGTTACGCACAGCCGGGTGATGTTGTTGTCATGGTTTCTGGTGCACTGGTTTCCAGTGGCACGACCAACACGGCATCCGTGCACCGTCTCTGATCGTTTCCACTGGCTGTTGCCGTTAAGGGCGTGGCAGCCAGTAAACTTTCGATCGTGAGTGAATGACCGATAGTAAAAAAGCGCCGAAATTGGCGCTTTTTTATATTTTTATGTTATCAATCGACTACACTCAGAAAATAAGTGCTATTTTCGCCCACCTATTTCCGCAGAATATATCTCCAATTCGCATCATAAAATACCGCTGTTTTCACTCCTTTTTTAACTACTCTGTAAAACTCGCTGCTTCTTTGAGCGAACGATCAAAATTAAGCATGTTCTCATCAAAAATTTATTCTCATTAGAAAAAGCTTTGTGTAATACTTGTAACGCTACATGGAGATTAACTCAATCTAGAGGGTATTAAGAATGAATCGTACTAAACTGGTACTGGGCGCGGTAATCTTGGGTTCTACTCTGCTGGCAGGCTGCTCCAGCAATGCTAAAATTGACCAACTGTCTTCTGACGTTCAGACTCTGAACGCTAAAGTTGATCAACTGAGCAACGACGTGAACGCAATCCGCGCTGATGTACAGGCTGCTAAAGATGACGCAGCTCGTGCTAACCAGCGTCTGGACAACCAAGTTCGTACTTACAAAAAGTAAGAATTGGTTAAGTAGTGAAAATGGCGCACAGTGTGCGCCATTTTTTTTGCCTGCCATTTTGCTTATTCAGCACACGTCGTTACCGCCCCCGCAACCCGCTGACGCGCGTCACACGATTCAGACAATCTGTCATTGGAAGAAGATATTTCCGACTTGCAGCATGGAATGGCGTTAAAACGCGCTCAACGAGCGCTGAGCGCGTTTTATCTGTTAATTACTGCGATGCATTGGCTGAAGAGATTGGCGCAGCCTGATGCGTTTCAGGTGCCGTTAACGCAGGTTCCTGAAAATGCTCGACGCTTTGCCCGGTGCTGACCAGAATCGGCATCCCGGAACGGCGCACAATCGCATCACCCACCATTTGGCTATCCGTTTCCACCGCATGAATAAAGCTCTGAATCTGTTTATTCAGCGGGATTGCCATGGTTTGCGGATCGTCCTTGGCGGATTTAGACAGCGGCTGATGCACTTCAATATAACGTTTGCCGTCAGGTTCAACCGAGGTTTTCACCGCGTCATTAATGATCTGCACGCGAGTGCCTACCGGCACATTATTAAATAACCATTCAATGTCATCGGCACGCAGACGAATACAGCCGGAACTGACACGCATGCCAATACCAAAATTAGCGTTAGTGCCGTGCAGCAAATAGACACCGCCATGGGCCGCCAGACGCAGGGCATGCAGCCCCATCGGATTATCCGGCCCCGCAGGAACCACCGCCGGGAGTTTGATGCCCTCTTCTTCCAGATAGCGCTTACGGATGTTGGCCGTCGGCGTCCAGGTCGGATTAGCCCGTTTTTCACTGACTGACGTCACCATCAACGGGGTATTACGCCCCTGCTGACCGATACCGATCGGGAAAACGATAACGGTACCCTTCCCTTTTGGATAATAGTAAAGGCGCAGTTCAGCCAGATTGACCACAATGCCCTCACGCGGCGTATCCGGCAGCAGCATCTGCGTCGGGATGGTCAAGGTGGATCCCGGCGTCGGCAAATAGGGATCGGTGCCGGGATTGGCTTCCAGCATATTCAACAAGCCGATTTTAAAATCGGACGCAATAGCTTCCAGCGGCCGACCATCATGCGGCACCGGGTAGGCAATGTTCTCACCGATCAGTCGGCTACCAGCCGGGGGTAATGGGTATTCGGTGGCGCTCGCCGCCGAGCTTCCTACCAGGTAGGTCGCCAGTACCATACCCAAAAATGTAAACATACGCTTCATACGAAAATCTATACAGGTTGACGTTATTATTCGTTTGCCATTGATACCAGCCGGGGCCTGAATGCGGCCACTTCCGTCGGATTCTGCAAGTGTAGCATGCCAAAAACATCCACAGGTTTTATTTGCTAATCAATGCGTTAATATGCAGTTCTTGACAAAGCACCACGACAGAATAAAAGGAGTTTCTGGTAATAACCAGTGGGGTAATCTGAAAAGCCAGGCGGTCGGCGCGCAAACGCCATGTTTGAGTGAACCAACCCGCTGTAAACGGGCTGGTTGGCAGGTTCAGACCAGAGTAGACGCTTTGGCGCGAATGGCGCGCAGCATCGCTTCCAGTCCCTGTGAGCGCGAGGGCGTTAAATGCTGGCTCAGCGCCAGTTCCGCAAAGAAAGGCCGTACATCAAGCGCCAGTGCTTGCTGTGCTGTCAATGCTTGATACAGGCTGAAAACCACGGCAACCAGTCCCTTGACGATAGCCGCATCGCTGTCACCGCTAAAAACCAGGTGGCCCTGCTCATCACGCGTCATCACTATCCATACCTGACTCTGACATCCAGCAATCAGGTTCTCGGGTTGACGCCACTGTTCTGGCAACGGGTCTAAACGCCCCCCCAGTTCAATGATATACAGATACTTTTCTTCCCAATTGTTGCAACGCGAAAAATTTCGCAACAATTTTTCTGGCTCTGGCAAGCTTGCCATGAATTCCTCCCAACAGGCTGGTATGCACGCCCATCCCATTGCCGCCTGGCGAAAACACCAGAAAACAAAGACAAGGGGATGCGTGGGCGCGCTTGGAGGCTTATCAGCCTCCCAGCAAACGATGAATACGCTGAAGTCCGGCAACCAGCCGATCTATTTCTTCGCGGGTAGTATAAACCGCTAATGAGGCACGGCACATACTGGGCACGCCATAATGAGCCATCAATGGCATCGCGCAGTGATGGCCGGTACGAATGGCGATACCGTACTGGTCAAGGAAACTGCCGACATCATAGGCATGGTGCTTGCCGAGGTTAAAGGCAATCACGCCTTTTCGCTCCGCCGGACCGTAGAGAGTGATATCCGGTACCGTACTCAGCGCATCCAGCGCGTAGTGCATCAACGCCGTTTCGTAATCGTGAATAGCGTCCAGCCCAATGGTGGAGACATAATCCAACGCCGCGCCCAGCCCCATGATCCCGCCCGTGTTGGGCGATCCTGCTTCAAAACGCCACGGCTCATCGGCATAGCGAGTGCCCTGCGTCAGGCTGACGTCACGAATCATCGCCCCGCCCCCTTCCCACGGCGGCATGGCATTGAGCAGCGCATGCTTGGCATACAGCACGCCAATACCGGAGGGGCCGTACAGTTTGTGGCCGGAAAATGCATAAAAATCACAGTCTAACGCCTGCACGTCAACACGCTGATGCATCACCGCCTGCGCACCGTCCACCAGCACCGTGCTGCCAACTGCCCGCGCCCGCGCAATCAAGGTTTCCAGCGGGTTTTCCGTGCCCAGTACGTTAGAGACCTGAGCCACGGCCAGCAAGCGGGTACGCGTATCCAGCAGCGAATCCAACTGGCTTAAATCCAGCGTGCCTTGCGCCGTGAGTGGCAGCACGCGCAGCTCAACGCCTTGGCGTTCCGCCAGCATTTGCCAGGGCACGATATTGGCATGGTGCTCCATTTCGGTGATCAAAATATTGTCACCGGCTTGAATAAAAGCACTGCCGTAGCTGTTGGCGACCAGATTGATCGCTTCCGTGGTACCACGCACGAAGACGATCTCTTCCGCCGAGGCCGCATTGATATAGTGAGCAACCTGTTCACGCACGGCTTCCATCGCGCTGGTCGCCTGTGCGCTTAGCGTATGAATGCCACGGTGTACCGCGGCATATTCATTACTGTAAAACGCCACTTCCCGGTCAATCACCGCCTGCGGTTTCTGTGCGCTGGCGGCACTGTCAAGATAGGCCAGTGGCTGCCCGTTGACCTGCTGCGCCAGCACCGGGAAATCGCGGCGAATACGTTCAATCGGATAATTCATCAGGCCACTCCTGCCGCGTTCGGCAGGCGCAACGCAATACGCTGCAACACCGCTTCTTGCAGCTTGTCGTTAAGCGCTTCCGTCAATTCCGCGGCAAACGCATAGATGATCATCTGCTGTGCATCCTGCTGTGAAATACCGCGCGAACGCAGGTAGAACATCTGCTCGTCATCAATACGTCCAACCGTAGCACCGTGGCTGCATTTCACATCATCGGCGTAGATCTCAAGCTGTGGCTTGGTATCCACTTCTGCCAGACGCCCCAGCAGCAGGTTGTTGTTGGTCATCTGTCCGTCAGTCTTCAATGCCCCCGGCGCGACCTTGATCATACCGTTAAACACCGCCCGGGCTTTGTCACTGACAATCGCCTTGTGCAGTTGGCGGCTTTCACCATGGCCCTGATTATGTTCAAGGTAGGTGCGGGTGTCGCACACTTCATTGCCAATCGGCAAAATCAGGCTATTGATAGAAAGATTGACGCCTTCACCGTTAATCTGTGCGCTGGTGTGGTGTCGGGTTAATCCGGCACCCAACAAGAAGCTGTGGCTGCGCACGCGCGCATCCCGCTCCAATACCAGATCGTTGTGGGCGAAGTGGTAACTGGCGGCAGCCTCAAACGCCAGCTTGAGGTGTTCTACCTGGCTATTAGCCGCGGCATGCACCGTCAGGCGCGTACCGGTGAAATGCGCCTTGTCATCCACACTGACGTAGTGCTCGATAATCTCTGCGCTGGCTCCCGCCCCGACATACAGATGGTGGCGCTGGTGTGCCATGTTCAGGCTGGCAGACTGTCCACTGCTGATATGCAGAATATACAGCGGTTTCTCCGCCTGACATCCGGCCGGTAAACGGATGGCCGTGTGCTGCTCCGCCAGACTTTCCGTCAGGTGCAAAAACAGTTCGGGTTGAACCGCCGCCAGATCGGTGGGTGCCGCATGGGGCGCGTTCACCGCAATCTGGTAAGGCCCCCACTGCGCATCACTCAACGCCGCGTTGAAGAGGCCATCAACAAACACCAGGCGCCAACTTTCCAGCGCCAGTGCGTGTGCCGTCAACGTATCGTCATTAAGGGTCACGGCTGCTGGCGCGCTGAACTGCTGCGCCAGCAACCCATCCAGCAGCGTGTATTTCCAATGCTCATGTTTGCGCCCCGGCAAACCGAGTCGCATCACTTCCTGCCAGTGATGTTGCGCACTGGGTGCATCGGCCGCGCGTGACACAGTAAACAACGCCTGCCACTGTTGGAGCGTTTTGGCCTGTTTTTCAGCCAGCGTGTTACTGTTGGTCGGTAAGCCAGCCATAGCCTTGCTCCTCCAACTGTTTCACCAGCGAAAAATCGCCCGATTTGACGATACGCCCCTGATAGAGCACATGCACATAATCAGGTTGGATATAGTCCAAAATACGCTGGTAGTGCGTCACGATAATAAATGCACGTTCTTGGTTACGCAGCGCGTTAACGCCGTTGGCCACAATTTTCAGCGCATCAATATCCAGCCCGGAGTCCGTCTCGTCCAGAATACACAGCGCTGGCTCCAGCGCTGCCATTTGCAGAATGTCATTACGTTTTTTCTCACCGCCGGAAAAACCCACGTTAACCGAACGGGTCAACAAATCTTCCGGCATCTTTAGCAGCTTGATTTTATCTTCAATAAAATCAGCGAAATCGAACCGGTCAAGCGGCTCCTGCTCGCGATATTTACGCACGGCATTGACGGCGGTTTGCAGAAAGAACTGATTACTGACACCGGGGATCTCAACCGGGTACTGGAAGGCCATAAAGATGCCCTCTCCGGCGCGATCTTCCGGGTCTAACTCCAGCAAGTCTTTGCCCTTGAACGCTACCGTCCCGTCGTTCACTTCATAATCTTCACGGCCTGCGAGCGTGGCGGAAAGCGTACTCTTACCAGAACCATTAGGTCCCATAATGGCGTGAACTTCACCGGGTTTCACCTCGAGGTTAAGTCCGTTCAGGATGGCCTTACCTTCAACGCTAACGTGTAAATTCTTAATGCTTAACATAGTTTATCCTTGCGGCGTCATGCCGAGCACGCCTGATAACATCAATTCGCGTAGGGTGCTATCAGATTGACATTCGGCACCCCGCTGCATTTTTATTTTGCGACGCCCTTAGCCGACGCTGTGTTCCAGACTGATTGCCAGGAGCTTCTGCGCTTCCACGGCAAATTCCAGCGGCAGTTCCGAGAACACGTCCTTACAGAATCCGTTCACGATCATCGAAATGGCGTCGTCTTCACTGATACCGCGTTGCAGGCAATAGAACAGTTGGTCTTCGCCGATGCGTGAAGTTGTCGCCTCATGCTCCAACTGCGCGCTGTTGTTGCGCACTTCCACATACGGGAAAGTATGTGCGCCGCAGTCGCTGCCAATCAGCATCGAGTCGCACTGGGTGAAATTACGCGCATTGGTGGCAGTCGGCATGATTTTTACCAGACCGCGGTAGGTGTTCTCACTGTGCCCGGCCGAGATCCCTTTGGAGATAATCGTGGAGCGGGTGTTTTTACCGATGTGGATCATCTTGGTCCCGGTATCCGCTTGTTGATGTCCGCTGGTCAGCGCAACAGAGAAGAACTCTCCCACCGAGTTATCTCCGCGCAAAATCACACTCGGGTATTTCCAGGTGATGGCAGAGCCGGTTTCAGACTGGGTCCAGGACATCTTGGCATACTCGCCGGCACAGAGTGCGCGCTTGGTAACAAAGTTAAGGATACCGCCTTTGGCATCCTGGCCGGAGAACCAGTTCTGAACCGTAGAGTATTTGACTTCGGCGTTCTTGTTGACGATCACTTCCACCACGGCGGCGTGCAGCTGGTAGCTGTCGCGCACGGGGGCTGAGCACCCTTCGATATAGCTGACATAGCTGTCATCATCGGCGATCAGGATGGTGCGCTCGAACTGTCCGGTCTTGGCCGCATTGATACGGAAATAGGTGGAGAGCTCCATCGGGCAGCGCACACCTTTCGGTATGTAGACAAAGGTGCCGTCAGAGGCCACCGCGGCATTGAGCGCGGCAAAAAAGTTATCGTTGGCAGGCACCACCGTGCCAAGGTATTGGCGCACCAGATCGGGGTGTTCCTGAATCGCCTCGCTGAATGAGCAGAAAATAATCCCCTGCTGCGCCAGCTCTTCACGGTAGGTAGTCGCCACCGATACCGAGTCAAAAATCGCATCTACCGCCACGGCTTGCCCTTCGCGCACCGGCACGCCGAGCTGATTGAAGGCATTTTCGACTTCAGCGGTCAGGTAGCTGTTCACCTCGGCAATGCTGGACTGCTGCTTGGCGCCAGGTTCAGAGCCGCAGGTGTCATCACAGTGACCGCAAGACGGCGCCGAGTAATAGCTGTATTCCTGATAGTCCAGCTTGTCGTAGTGCGCTTTTAGCCAGTGCGGCTCCTCCATCTCCAGCCAGGCGCGGTAGGCGTTGAGACGGAACTCCAGCATCCACTCGGGCTCGTTGCGTTTGGCGGAGATCGCTCGCACCACCTCTTCATTGACGCCACGGCCCAGTTGATCAGTAGGCAGTTCGGTGAAGAAGCCCTCTTTGTAGCGGCCATCCCCCATCCAGATTTGTACATCATCAGGTACATCTACATTGCTACGCGCCATATCAGTCATCACTCAATGCCAAAGCTTTCGCCACACCCGCAGGCGTGCTGCGCTTTGGGATTATTAAATTTGAAAATCTGGTTCAAGCCTTCACGCACATAATCCAGCTCGGTGCCATCGATAAAAGGCATCGCCTTTAGGGGGACGTACAGGTGTGCGCCTTCGCGCTCGAACACCAGGTCACCCGCATCCGGTGCTTTGACCAGATCCAGTACATAACCAAATCCCGCACATCCTGATTGCTTGACGCTCAAACGTAACCCTTTCACCGTGTCATCGGACTGGACAAGGTTCAGGATTTGTTGAGCGGCACTGGCCGTCAACGTCAGCCCTTTCCAGATGTTTTCATCCAGTGAAAATGTTTCTACGTTTCCCGTTTGCATCCGCCGTACCTCGTTTCAGAAAAGCTCTGTCTGAGCCTAATGTTAGTGATAATGATTATTGCTTCAACCTCTTGTTTCGCAGGGGTATTTGTAACATTTCACTGAAACCTTAAAAAATCCGATTTTTTTTGCCTGCTTGCACGCACATAGCGTAGTAATAAAAAAATAACCTGTTGATATAAAATAACTTATTTACCATCACGTGACAGCTGGGTGAATTAGTATAAACATATTGTTATCATAATTATAACATTCATAGACGATACCTATTTTTAAAACAGGAAAAATCGTGACCGATTTTATGGTTTGATTGCGCAATTATTGACCAAAAAAAGTCCTATCAGGCCGTATACTTTTTTTTCACTGGCGCGGAGCGATAGGTTGATCCCAATGAACATTAGAAATATGATAATGATTATCATTAATATCCATAGTGATCCCTATGCAATCCGTGAATGCCTGGCTACAGCATCAGATTGATGAGTACAAATTCTTGATCCGGGATGTCACCGTAGATTTCTACATGGCCGAAGCGCGATTGAATCGGCAGGAAAGCCATATCGATCACCTGCGCCGCTACCATAATGCCTGCATGGAGATGATCGATCTGTGCCGTAAGAACGGCGATGATGAGAGCTATCTGCATGCGCTGGTCAAGTTGCATAATCGATTGATAAAAGAGATTAATAATGAAAGGCGTTGCCATCTTTTCCGCGTGCAGAGCTACTATTTCGCGCGCAACACGCTAAAGCTGATCTGCCATCAGCTCAGCCTTGAAGGCAGTTGGGACAAGGCCACCGCTTTTCAGACCGATTTTGTACGGCGCGTCCCCTTTTTGCCTTGAGGCGCGCGAGAATGAACATGCGCGCCGGTTGGCGCGCATTTTACAGTGGCGGCGAGATTACGGTGTCACCACTGCGGTGGTGAGCCGAGAAGTGCAACACAGCCGGTTGTTTTCGTCGTAAATGTCGATTTGCCACACCTGATTACGGCGTCCCACGTGCAATGCGCGGCAGACGCCACGCACCTCACCCGACGTCACTGCGCGCAAATGGTTGGCGTTAATCTCCATCCCCACCACGCTCTGTTCCCCTTCGGTACACAGGTAGCCCGCCACCGAGCCCAGCGACTCCGCCAGCGCCACCGATGCACCGCCGTGTAACAGACCGAATGGCTGACGCGTTCGGCCATCTACCGGTAGGGTGCCTTCCAGCGAATCGTCGTTAATCGCGGTATAGCGAATGCCGACATGCTCCACCATGCAGCCCTGACTTTGTTGGTTCAGTTGCGCCAACGTAACCGTTCTTCTCCACAACATAACGCTCTCCTGTCAGACGAGGTCTAGTAGCGCCTGCAACGGATGACGCAGCCCCTGACCTTCCATACGCTTCACCTGGCTGCGGCATGAGTAACCCGTCGTGAGACAGCGCGTGGAGGGTAATTTTTGCAACGCCTGCTGCCAGGACAAGGCATAGATACCCTTGGAATCAGCCAGGTTCTTGCTTTCATGGCCATAGGTGCCGGCCATACCACAGCAACCGACGTTGACGTTTTCCAGTCGGGCACCGAAACGGGCAAAGATATCGGCCCACTGTTTGCTGCTGGTTGGCAACGAGGTCGATTCGGTACAGTGACCAAACAGATACCAGGCATCATCGCGCGGCGCGGCCGTCGGCGTTCTCGTCGACAGCAGCGGCAGCAGCCATTCATGCACCAGCTGCACCTGAAAATCGCCGCGTTTATCACCCAAAATTTCACGGTATTCATCGCGATAACAGAGCACCAGTGCCGGATCGACGCCAATCATCGGCATCCCCAACTTGGCAACCCGATTCAGGAAATCCGAGGTTTTGGCCGCGGTTTTAGCAAAACGCGTTAAGAAGCCTTTGATATGCTGCGGCTTACCGTTGGGTGAGAAGGGCAGCAGTACCGGCTTGAGATCCAGTTTTTCCACCAGATGCACCAAATCGGCCACCACTTGCGCATCGTAATAGCTGGTAAACGGGTCCTGCACAATCAGCACATAACGATCGCGGGACGCTGCGGCGACGCTTTCCAACTGCTCAAGCGTAGTCGTCATTGCCGGGTGCCCGGCAAATTGCTGACGTAGCGAAGGTGAAGAGAGTAACGGCAGATCGGTCATGCCGATCGTCCGGCGACTCAGCGCGTCAACCAACGGCATTTTCAAGAAGAAGTTGAAAGTTTTAGGGCTCAGCGCCATCAACGGCGCATAACGTTCAACTCTGGCCACCAGATAATCACGCGCAGGGCGTAAATAGCGCGTGTGATAAAGCTGAAGAAAACGCGCACGGAACCCCGGAACGTCTATCTTGATCGGACATTGGGTTGAACAGGCTTTACAGGCCAGGCACCCGGACATGGACACTTTCACTTCATGAGAGAAGTCATACTCGCCCTTGCGCGCGCGCCAGCTGTTACGTGTCTTTTCAATCAAGCCACGCAGGCTGGGCGACCGTGCGCTCAACGACTGCTCCAGCGCCACCGGATCGACACCCTGTTCGGCAAGCAAGCGCAGCCATTCGCGTAACAGCGTCGCTCGCCCTTTCGGCGAATGGATACGGTTGCCGGTTATCTTCATGGAAGGACACATCGGGCTGTTTACGTCAAAGTTGAAGCACAGCCCGTTGCCGTTACACTCCATCGCCCCCCGAAACGAGGTACGCACTGCCAGCGGAATGCGGCGATCGAAGGTGCCACGCTTCTCCGCATCAATACGCATCATCGGCGCATCGACGGCCAACGGCGCACAAATCTTACCGGGGTTAAGGCGGTTATGCGGATCGAAGGCGGCTTTGATGCGCCGCAGTTCGTTATACAGTTCTTCGCCAAAAAAAGCGGGGCTGTATTCGGCGCGGAACCCTTTACCGTGTTCCCCCCACAACAGGCCGCCATATTTGGCTGTCAGCGCAACAATCTGGTCGGAAAGTTGTTTCATCAGCACTTCCTGGTGCGGATCGCACATGTCCAGCGCCGGGCGTACGTGCAACACGCCCGCATCCACGTGGCCAAACATGCCGTAGGTCAGGTTGTGGCTATCAAGCAGCGCACGGAACTCGACGATGTAATCCGCCAGATGCTGCGGCGGCACACAGGTATCTTCCGCAAAGGGGATCGGCTTGGCCTGCCCTTTACTGTTACCCAGCAGCCCCACCGCTTTTTTACGCATGGCGTAAATACGCTCAATCCCCGCAAGGTCGTGGCAAATCTGATAGCCGATCACCCCTGCCTCATGAGCGGCAAGCAGACCATCAATGCGCTCGCATAATGCGCTGACTTGATCGTCGATCAGCGCTTCATCGTCCCCTGCGAATTCAACGATGTTCAGGCCCAGCATATCCTGGCCGGGCACATCCTGAATCAGTTCGCTGACGGAGTGCCACACGATATCTTCACGCGCCAGATTCAACACGCGAGAATCGACGGTTTCCACCGAAAGCGCCTTGGCTTCGACCATAAAAGGTGCGCTGCGCAGCGCTGAATCGAAGGAGTCAAATTTAACGTTGACCAGCCGCCTGACCTTTGGCAAGCGCGTAATATCCAGCTTGGCCTCAGTGATAAAGGCCAGCGTTCCCTCGGCACCGGTCAGGATACGCGTCAGGTCAAACGTTTGCATATCATCGCTGAACACGTGGCGCAGATCGTATCCGGTCAGGAATCGGTTCAGTTTGGGGAATTTCTCGAGGATCAACGCACGCTGGTCGCGGCAACGTTCAAAAACGGTGCGGTATACGCGTCCTGTCGGTGAAGATTCTTGCGCCAACTGCTGCGCCAGCGCCAAAGGCATCGCCTGAGTATCCAGCATGTCACCGCCCAACAGCACGGCTCGCACGCCAAGGACATGGTCCGAGGTTTTGCCATACACCAGAGAACCCTGCCCTGATGCATCGGTGTTGATCATGCCGCCAAGTGTGGCGCGGTTACTGGTAGACAGTTCCGGTGCAAAGAAATAGCCGTAAGGCTTGAGGTACTGATTGAGCTGATCTTTGATCACCCCGGCTTCTACGCGAACCCAGCCTTCCTCAGGATTGATTTCCAAAATCCGGTTCATGTAGCGGGACATATCCACCACAATGCCCTGGTTCAGCGCTTGCCCATTGGTGCCAGTGCCGCCGCCGCGCGGGGTAAACGTCAGTTCACGGTAAGGCTCTTGTGCTGACAACTGCGCCAGTAGCGCCACGTCCGCCGTCGAGCGGGGAAACACCACCGCATCGGGCAACAGCTGATAAATGCTGTTGTCAGTCGCCATGGTTAAACGATCGGCATAGCTGGTGGCGGTATCGCCGGTAAAACCACGTTGCTTCAAAGCATCCAAAAAATTAAGCACCGGCTGAGCCAGCCCTGGTGCATGGGAGATCTGTGGGATCATTATGTGTTGACCCTGTCTGTCGACTAAAAATAATTAGCGTGTTGTGAGTGTGTTTGTTGTAAAAATCATTGTGCGAATTCGCGGTTTTACGTTTTATCACATTTCGGCGCTATGCGCCGCCATCCCAAGAAAAACTTTTTGCCTAGCGACCCCGCATCATTTTTGGAATCCTGTCCGTTAATGCGTTAACAAAATAGCTCACACGCTGTCAAAAACGCGAGAAATGCCCCATGATAAGTTATCCCCGCCGGATGACCCGAGCGATCGCAGGGAGCTTGTTCAACGTTGGGTCTCTATACAGAGGTATTGTCCATTGACGAAGTCATCATCGCCGAAACCGCTGGCCGCACACTCTCCACTGTCTGCAACGATGCAGCAAAACACACGCCAACAGCGTTTTGATTTGCCCCGAATCCTCTTTAGTCTGATGTTTATCACTATCATGATCATCGCCTGCTTCTGGGTGGTGCAACCCTTTATTCTGGGCTTTGCCTGGGCCAGCATGGTGGTGATTGCCACTTGGCCATTGATGCTGAAAATGCAAAAGTTACTGTGGGGCAAGCGCGTGCTGGCAGTAACCGGCATGACACTGTTGCTGTGCCTGCTGTTTGTGATGCCGATTTCCATCCTGGTCAGCACGGTGATGGAAAACACGTCCGCCATCGTCAGTTGGGCCTCCGGGCAAGAGAAACTGACGCCCCCTCGCATGGAGTGGCTGACATCCTTGCCTTTTGTCGGCGACCGGCTGTTTTCCAGTTGGCACAGTTTGTTGCAAAGTGGCGGCAGCGGCGTGTTTGCCAAAGTGCAGCCCTATATCGGTCAAACCGCCACCTGGCTGCTATCGCAAGCAGCGTACATCGGACGTTTCCTGATGCACTGTGGCCTGATGCTGATTTTCAGCGCCCTGCTCTACTATAAAGGTGAAGCGGTTGCCCAGGGTGTGCGCCACTTCGCGCTTCGTCTGGGGCGCGAGCGCGGTGATGCCGCGGTGATCCTGGCAGCACAATCGATCCGTGCCGTCGCACTCGGTGTGGTAGTGACCGCCATCGTGCAATCGGTATTGGGCGGTATTGGTCTCGCTATCTCCGGCATTCCCTATCCGACCTTGCTCACCGTCGTGATGTTCCTGTTCTGTCTGGCGCAGTTGGGGCCGCTTCTGGTACTGATCCCCGCGATAATCTGGCTCTACTGGAGTGGTGATACGACTTGGGCCACTATTTTGTTGGTGTGGAGTTGTGTGGTGGGCACGCTGGATAACGTCATCCGCCCGATGTTGATACGCATGGGCGCCGATCTGCCCATGCTGCTGATTCTGTGTGGCGTGATTGGCGGCCTGTTGGCATTTGGTATGATCGGCCTGTTTATCGGTCCAGTGGTGCTTGCCGTGTCATACCGCTTGCTCTCTGCCTGGATGAAAGAAACGCCGTTGCCAGAAATCATTGCAGACGCATCGCCGTCGCCAAACGATCGTCCGACACGCTCGCAGTAAAAATGGCTGCCGCAGCGTAAAGCCTCAACGCTGCGGCAAATTCATTAATAGATAAATAATTTTAATGATTAGCATGCAATAGCCACGGATTATTCTGATTTTCTATCGATACGCCGCGACATTACATCAAATACTTTGATAGCCGGCATCTCTGCGTGACAAATCCATTAAAAAAACGTTAACCATTAGGATGATTCTTAATGACTTAATGCCCCACAGCTTCTAGCATTATTTACGAAACGATTGTCAACCGTTGTCTTGCTGAACAAACGCTTTTTGTCATGACAACGCGAGTTTGCCAATGAAGTTTCCTCCTCGTCAGAGCTAGTAACGAATTGCTGTGTGTAGTCTTTGCCCATCCCCTAAGGTGGGCATTTTTTTTGGCGTTTATCCGGTGCTTTCCCGCTGCTTTTACTGAGAAATTGCGCCTCATCCTGTTTTTATTAATCTCCGCTTTGCAAGCGCGCATTAATGGATTATTTCTAACGTCTCTTTTTATCAGGAGTCATTTTCTATGTCACATTCCCCACTGGCACGCAGGGTGTGCCTGATTCTCATCAGTCTGGCGGTTTGCAACACCGCGATGGCCGATAGCCGGCCGTTGACCAGCCTGGAAGGCAAAACCATGGGGACGTTTTACAGCGTAAAGATCAGCGGCGATCTGCCTGAAGATAAAGCGCACTTGCAACAGGAAATCGATGCCCTGCTTGAACAGGCCAACAACGATATTTCCACGTACCGCGAAGACTCCATCCTGTCGCGCTTTAACCGCTATCAAGGCAACGATCCGCAGCCTATTCCCGGCGGTATGGCAGACATTATTCTGGTGGCCCAGCGCATTGGCCGTGCGACAGACAATGCCATGGATATTACCGTGGGGCCGCTAGTGAATCTGTGGGGATTTGGGCCACAAAAACAGCCGGTGACCATTCCGACTCAAGCACAAATCGATGATGCCCGTCAGCGTGTCGGCTTGCAGCACCTTACGCTTACCAGCAACAGCAAGGGAGAGTGGCTGCAAAAAGATCTGCCGTCGCTGTATGTGGATCTCTCGACGTTGGGTGAGGGTTACGGTGCCGATCAGTTAGCGCAGTTAATGACGCGCAAGGGCATTACCAATTATCTGGTTTCAGTCGGCGGTGCTATTTCAAGCCGCGGAGTCAATGGGCAAGGGATGCCGTGGCGGGTGGCAATTCAGAAACCCACCGATAAGGAAAACACGGTGCAAGCGGCAGTCGATCTGCAAGGGTATTCCATCAGCACCTCCGGCAGCTATCGCAACTATTTCGAGCAGGACGGCAAACGCTATTCCCATGTGATCGACCCCAGCACGGGCCACCCCATCAACCATACGCTGGTATCTGCCACGGTGATTGCCAAAACGGCGCTTGAAGCGGACGGTTGGGACACGGGATTAATGGTATTGGGAACGGAAAAAGCGCTGAAAGTGGCCGAACAGCACGGGTTGGCCGTTTATCTGATCACCAAAACCGACAGCGGATTCGCAACCGTGATGACTCCCCAGTTTAAAGCCTTCTTGCAACAAGAGGCCAAACCGTAACACTGGGTGAGGTTATCAAACAACAAGCCCCGGCATTGCCGGGGCTTGTTGCTACTGCACGGTTACTTTTCTGCCAGCGTTAACCAGGTCTGCACCACGGTATCCGGATTGAGCGACAGGCTGTCGATGCCTTGCTCCATCAACCAGATGGCAAAGTCTTCGTGATCGGAAGGGCCTTGTCCGCAAATCCCCACGTATTTCCCCTGTGCCTTGGCTGCCTTGATCGCCATCGAAAGCAGTGCTTTCACCGCTTCGTTGCGCTCATCAAACAGTTCAGACACCACGCCGGAATCGCGATCCAGCCCCAACGCCAACTGCGTCATGTCGTTAGAACCAATGGAGAAACCATCGAAATGTGCCAGGAACTGATCCGCCAGCAGCGCGTTCGACGGGATCTCACACATCATGATCACCTTAAGGCCGTTCTCGCCACGCTTAAGCCCTTGCTGCGCCAGCTCTGCAACCACGGCTTCCGCCTGTGCCACAGTGCGCACAAACGGGATCATCACTTCCACGTTGGTCAGCCCCATGTCATTACGCACCCGTTTCACTGCGGCACACTCCAAGGCAAAGCATGCTTTAAAATCCGGTGACACATAACGCCCGGCACCGCGGAAGCCCAGCATCGGGTTTTCCTCATGCGGTTCATAGCGCTCGCCGCCCACCAGGTTGGCGTATTCGTTAGATTTAAAGTCAGACAGACGCACAATAACGCGTTTTGGCCAGAACGCTGCTGCCAGTGTGGCAATCCCCTCCGTCAGGCGCGCAATGTAAAACTCAACCGGATCGTCATAACCCTGCATCAGCCCTTTGATCTCTTTTTGCAATTCTGGCGTTTGACTGTCGAATTCCAGCAACGCACGCGGGTGCACGCCTATCATGCGGTTAATGATAAACTCCAACCGCGCCAGACCGACGCCATCGTTGGGCAGACAGGCAAAATCAAATGCCCGATCGGGATTCCCCACGTTCATCATGATTTTCAACGGCACCGAAGGCATCTCGTTGACTTGTGAACTCTTGACCTGAAACTCCAGCAGATCGGCATAGACGTATCCGGTGTCCCCTTCCGCACAGGATACGGTGGCTTTTTCGCCATCATGGAGACGCTCGGTCGCATCGCCACAGCCCACAACCGCAGGAATACCCAGCTCACGCGCAATAATCGCAGCGTGGCAGGTACGCCCACCGCGATTGGTCACGATAGCGGCAGCTTTCTTCATGATCGGCTCCCAATCCGGGTCGGTCATGTCGGTCACCAGCACATCACCCGCCTGCACCAAGTGCATCTCGCTGATATCCTGAATCACTTTTACCGGGCCGGCACCGATACGGTGACCGATGGCACGGCCTTCGGCCAACACCTTGCCACGTTTGATCAGTTGATAACGCTCCATCACCTGACCGTTGGAGCGAACCGTTTCCGGCCGCGCCTGTACAATGTAGAGCTTGCCGGTGTGTCCGTCTTTCGCCCATTCGATATCCATTGGGCGACCGTAATGTTTTTCAATCAGCAGCGCCTGATGCGATAACGCCTCCACTTCGGTATCCGTCAAGCTGAAGCGCACGCTCAGTTCTGCGGGCACATCCTCAATACGCACCTGCTTGCCGTGAGCCTGACTGTCGGCATACACCATGCGGATTTTTTTCGACCCCATGGTGCGACGCACAATGGCCGGTTTGCGGTTAAGCAACGTCGGTTTGTGCACATAGAACTCATCCGGGTTTACCGCCCCTTGTACCACCATTTCCCCAAGGCCATAGGCGGACGTGATAAACACCACCTGATCGAAACCGGATTCCGTATCCAGCGTAAACATCACCCCCGATGCCGCCAGATCCGAACGCACCATGCGCTGCACCCCAGCGGAGAGCGCCACACCGCGATGATCGTAGCCCTGGTGCACACGGTAAGAGATGGCGCGATCGTTAAACAACGACGCGAATACATGCTTCACTGCCACCATTACCGCATCGATACCCTGCACATTGAGGAAGGTTTCCTGCTGCCCGGCAAAGGAGGCATCCGGCATGTCTTCTGCCGTTGCGGAAGAGCGCACCGCAAAAGAAGCCTCTTTTTCCCCTTCGGACAGTTGATCGTAAGCCGCAGCGATCGCTTGTTCCAGTTCAGGCTGGAACGGCGTGTCGATAATCCACTGGCGGATTTGCGCGCCCGCTTTGGCGAGTTGGTTTACATCATCGATATCGGTACGATCCAACAGTTCATAAATTCGTTGGTTGATACCGCTTTGCGTAAGGAAATCGTTAAACGCCTGCGCCGTTGTCGCAAAACCATTGGGAACCGATACGCCAAGTTCTGACAAATGGGTGATCATCTCACCCAAAGAGGCATTCTTGCCGCCCACCCGCTCAACGTCATGCATACCGAGCTGGTTATACCAAAGGACATTACGCAAATCAGGGCCGTTATTGGACATCGAAAATAATCCTTTCTGCATACGATTTCGGCCTGCATACCACAGGGTATGGAGACCATTGGGGATATGTAACATGTTGGTTGGGCAGTTGCCTCAACGCCATGAATGTAGCATAGCGTTTAACAAACCTGGGAAAGGTGAATCGTTCAACCTATGAAATAAAAACGATTTCACTGCTGAATCTTGCTTAACGGGGTAAAAATACAATACTGTAAAAGTTTAACTGGTTTATCACGAAGATAATGAAATTGCGTTTCATTAAAAATATCGTTCAACGCCAATTTTTGAACGAGTTTAGTTACATTTTTTCGCAGAAAAAAAGCAGGGGTTGATGTGGAAAGAAGCGTCTTTTATATCTCCGATGGTACCGCCATCACCGCTGAAGTATTAGGTCATGCGGTGCTTTCTCAGTTTCCTGTCAACACGGTCAGCTACACGCTGCCGTTTGTGGAGAGTGAAGAGCGTGCCAACGCGGTACGCGAACGCATCAATACGCTCTACCAGCAAACGGGCGTGCGACCTCTGGTGTTTTATTCCATCATCAGCCAGACCGTGCGGGATATTATTAACAGCAGCGACGGTTTTTGTCAGGATATCGTGCAGGCGCTCGTTGCGCCATTACAGGGAGAACTCAATATCCCTCCTGCGCCGGAGGCCAACCGCACCCACGGTCTGACCGCTAAAAACCTCGGCAAATACGATGCGCGCATCGCCGCCATTGACTATACCCTCGCCCACGACGATGGTATTTCATTGCGTAATCTCGATCAGGCACAGGTCATTTTACTCGGTGTGTCCCGCTGCGGCAAAACGCCCACCAGCCTGTATCTCGCCATGCAGTTTGGCATTCGCGCAGCCAACTACCCTTTCATCGCCGATGACATGGACAATCTGCGCCTGCCTGAAGCGCTTAAACCGTTTCAACATAAGCTGTTCGGCCTGACCATCAATGCCGAACGTTTGGCGGCGATCCGGGAAGAGCGGCGCGGCAACAGTCGCTATGCGTCGTTACGCCAGTGCCGAATGGAACTGAGTGAAGTGGAAGCGCTATTTCGACGTCACCAGATCCCTTATCTCAACACGACAAACTACTCCGTGGAGGAGATTTCCGCCAAGATCATCGATATATTAGGCATGAGTCGTCGCATGTACTAGGGCCTGTTGACAATCATCGCCAAGAACCTGTTTTTTTGTAAAAGAATCTGTTTACATTCTGTCTTTTTTGGAAAAGCAGAATGCCAAGATTGATGCTCAGTGATGACCAATACGAACGGATTAGCCCGTTTTTGCCGGGAAAGGATTCGGATCCGGGACGAACAGCAGCAGATAATCGGCTTTTTGTCGAAGCGGTTTTATGGATCGCCCGAACTGGAAGCCCATGGAGAGATTTACCACCCGATTTCGGACTCTGGAACTGTGTGTACAAACGCTTTGCCAGATGGTCACGGGCAGAAATATGGCATTCCGTTTTTGCTGAACTTGCGGGCGATGCCGATTTCGAGGAAATCTTCATCGACAGCACTATCGTACGGGTTCATCAGCATGCAGCGGGCGCTCCCAAAAAAACGGTGACCAGTCGATTGGTCGTTCTCGCGGGGGATTGACAACCAAGATTCACGCTCTGGTTGATGGGCTGGGCATGCTTGCCCGTTTTAGTTTGACTGGTGGTCAAAAGAGCGACACCAGAGAAGCATTGCCTTTACTTGGTGAATTGAAACCTTCAAGCTTGGCTGCAGACAAAGCCTACGATACGAATGTGATTCTACAATATCTGGAGTCGGTAGGCATTCAGGCTGTCATCCCCAGCAAAGAGAATCGCCGTGAGCAACGCCCACTGGACAAACATCTTTACGCTTCACGCAATTTGATCGAACGTTTCTTTTGCCGTATCAAGCAATTTCGACGCGTAGCTACACGCTTCGACAAACTCTCAAAACGCTTCGCATCATTCGTTGCGCTCGCTGCTGCATTCGTCTGGCTGTGTTAATTGTCAACAGCCCCTAGGGCCTGTTGACAATCATCGCCAAGAACCTGTTTTTTTGTAAAAGAATCTGTTTACATTCTGTCTTTTTTGGAAAAGCAGAATGCCAAGATTGATGCTCAGTGATGACCAATACGAACGGATTAGCCCGTTTTTGCCGGGAAAGGATTCGGATCCGGGACGAACAGCAGCAGATAATCGGCTTTTTGTCGAAGCGGTTTTATGGATCGCCCGAACTGGAAGCCCATGGAGAGATTTACCACCCGATTTCGGACTCTGGAACTGTGTGTACAAACGCTTTGCCAGATGGTCACGGGCAGAAATATGGCATTCCGTTTTTGCTGAACTTGCGGGCGATGCCGATTTCGAGGAAATCTTCATCGACAGCACTATCGTACGGGTTCATCAGCATGCAGCGGGCGCTCCCAAAAAAACGGTGACCAGTCGATTGGTCGTTCTCGCGGGGGATTGACAACCAAGATTCACGCTCTGGTTGATGGGCTGGGCATGCTTGCCCGTTTTAGTTTGACTGGTGGTCAAAAGAGCGACACCAGAGAAGCATTGCCTTTACTTGGTGAATTGAAACCTTCAAGCTTGGCTGCAGACAAAGCCTACGATACGAATGTGATTCTACAATATCTGGAGTCGGTAGGCATTCAGGCTGTCATCCCCAGCAAAGAGAATCGCCGTGAGCAACGCCCACTGGACAAACATCTTTACGCTTCACGCAATTTGATCGAACGTTTCTTTTGCCGTATCAAGCAATTTCGACGCGTAGCTACACGCTTCGACAAACTCTCAAAACGCTTCGCATCATTCGTTGCGCTCGCTGCTGCATTCGTCTGGCTGTGTTAATTGTCAACAGCCCCTAGTACATTATCATTTTTTAACAAAAGCGGGTTGAATTGCCCCCCGATTCAGTTATCGTGGACGTCATGACTTCCCGACATGTCGTCGTAGCGAAGCAACCCATTTGGTAGGAGACGGGGAAAAAACTGACACTCGCTTAGCGCCCAAGAGCCCCGCCGCCGTCTGACACGATGCGCGAGCCATTTACTCACCCGAGCCTTATCTTCAGGAAGATAACCGCAGTGTGAGCGATGACTTATTTCTATACGTGTTACCTCTTGGTTCAGCGGCGTTTCTTTGCGAGACGAGTCGCCATGCGACACGGTCCCCTGACCAACCCGTAAGCAGAGATATTGCATGTTAAAAACTTATGAGTTACGCAGCCTGCGGCTCGATCGTCTGATCGCGCCTCAGGCGTTGCTGGCGCAATTGCCGGTGTCACCTGCGGTTGCAGAAAACGTGACAACGTCACGGGAGAGAATAGAGAATATTCTCACCGGAAAAGATCCCCGATTATTGGCGATCGTTGGCCCCTGTTCTGTCCACGATGTTGATGCTGCGCTCGATTATGCACGGCAGCTCTCTGTCCTGCGTACTCGCTATCAGGATCGTCTGGAAATCGTGATGCGCACCTATTTTGAAAAGCCGCGCACCGTTGTCGGTTGGAAAGGGTTGATTTCCGATCCAGCCCTTGATGGCAGCTATCAGGTCAATCATGGCCTGGCATTGGCACGCCGTCTGTTGCTGGATATCAATGCGCTTGGCCTACCAACAGCAACAGAATTTCTGGATATGGTCACCGGTCAATACATTGCCGATATCATCAGTTGGGGAGCCATTGGCGCGCGAACCACAGAAAGCCAGATCCACCGCGAAATGGCCTCTGCCCTCTCATGCCCAGTGGGTTTCAAAAACGGCACCGACGGCAATCTGCGTATTGCCATCGATGCCATCCGTGCTGCGCGCGCATCGCATCTGTTTCTGTCGCCGGATAAACAAGGGCAGATGACCATCTACCAGACACACGGCAATCCCTATGGCCACATCATTCTGCGCGGCGGGAAAAATCCCAATTATCACGCCGCCGATATTCAAGCCGCCTGCGAACTGCTGCGCGAATTCGCCTTACCGCCACAGTTGGTGGTGGATTTTAGCCACGGCAACAGCTACAAACAGTACCAGCGACAAATAGATGTGTGCACCGACGTGTGTCAACAGATACGCTCGGGTTCACGCGCCATTGCAGGTGTTATGGTGGAAAGCTTTCTGGTTGAAGGTCAGCAACCGTTGGCTGCGCCGCAAACGCTGGTTTACGGCAAATCGATTACCGATGGCTGTCTGGGCTGGCAGGACACTGAAACCCTACTTGCACAGTTAGCCGATGCGGTAGACAGCCGCTTCTAACGCCCTACTGCCTTTCAACCGCGCACGGCCATTTCTGACCGTGCGCTACCGTTGCATCATCCCCCGCCGGCTCACCTGTTTCCGACGTATTAAGAAATCTTCACTTGATGTCACCTTTTGGCAACATGAAAATGATTCTCATTTATTAAGTTAATTATTTCTAATACGATAATATCCATCGCAGAACGACCACAGGAACAGACAATGCCGAACGCGATTTATGCTCAATACCTGCAAGCCAAAAACAACAATCCCCGCCAATACGCTCGTGATATCGCCACGGCGCTCGGCATCAGTGAAGCCGTGTTGACGCACGCACGCGTCGGTCATGATGCACAACGCTTACAAGGGGATGCCAAACGCTGGCTGCTGGCACTGGAGAAGGTCGGCCAGACCAAATCCATCACGCGCAATACTTATGCGGTGCACGAACAGGTCGGCGTTTACCAAAATCAACATTTAGACGGCCATGCCGGGCTCATACTTAACCCTTACGCGTTGGATCTTCGTCTGTTTTTGCAGCAGTGGAATGTAGCGTTCAGTCTGCGGGAAGAGACCGCGCGCGGCGAACGTCAGAGCATTCAATTTTTTGACCATCAGGGTGATGCCATCCTGAAAGTGTATGCCACCGAACAGACCGATATGGCAGCATGGGACGCCTATCTGGCCGAATTTGTTACGGACGTTAACCCTGAGGTGCAGTTACGTGCGGAAACTCCGGCGGCCACTCAGGCTCCCCGCATCGACCAAGCGGCATTTGAAGCCGAATGGCGCGCCATGACGGACGTACACCAATTTTTCATTCTACTCAAACGCTATAACCTTACGCGTCAGCAGGCTTTTCGCGCCGTTAAAGACGATCTGGCCTGTCAGGTCGATAACCGCGCCCTGTCGCAAGTTCTGGCCGCAGCGCAGCAAGATCAAAACGACATCATGGTGTTCGTTGGCAGCCGTGGCTGCGTACAGATTTTCACCGGCCCCATCGCGCGGGTAGAGAAAATGGCGCAGCACGCGGAATGGATCAACATTTTCAACCCGAATTTCACCCTGCACCTGATTGAAGATGCGATCGCCGAAAGCTGGAGCACCCGTAAACCCACCGCAGACGGTGTCGTCACCAGCCTGGAACTCTATGCGGCTGACGGCACGCAAATCGCACAGCTGTTTGGCCAGCGCACCGAAGGCACGCCAGAACAGGCCCAATGGCGCAAACAAATCGAAGCGCTCACCGTAAATAAGGAACTGGTCGCATGAAAAACTGGCTTTACGCACTGCTCCTGACGCTGCCACTGGGTGCCAGCGCCAATGAGCGCATCGTCTCGATTGGCGGTGATGTTACCGAGATTATCTATGCACTTGGCGCTGAGCAGCAGCTTATCGCTCGCGACAGCACCAGCATGCACCCGGCCGCAACGCAAGCGCTGCCGGATGTTGGCTATATGCGCCAATTGAACGCGGAAGGCATTCTGTCGTTAAAACCATCGTTAGTGATTGCCAGTGAGTTGTCACAACCCTCTCTGGTGCTCAAGCAGGTGGCAGACAGCGGCGTTAAGGTGATCATGGTACCGGCACAACCGACGCTGGACAGCATTCCGCAGAAAATCAACACGATTGCACAGGCGCTGCACAAAGAGATCGAAGGCAAAGTGCTGACAGACCGTTATCAGCAGCAGGTCTCTGCCGTAGCACAGCAACCGCTGCCCATCAAAGCACTGTTTGTTCTCAGCCACGGTGGCATGACCGCCATGGCAGCAGGAAAAAATACCCCTGCCGATACGGTGATCCGCGCCGCCGGGTTGCAAAATGCCATGCCTGACGTGGTGCGCTACCAGCCGCTATCGCAAGAAGGCGTTATCGCCAGTGCGCCCGACCTGTTGTTGATCTCCGCACAAGGGTTGCAGAGTTTAGGCGGCGAAGAGAAAATCTGGCAGTTGCCCGGTGTTGCACTGACCCCTGCGGGCAAACACCGCCGTGTTGTGGTGGTCGATGATATGGCAATGCTTGGCTTTACGCTGGAAACGCCTGCGCTGTTAACCACGCTGCGTCACGCCGCCGAGCAGGTAAAATGAGACTACGGCAACGTCCCCGCCTGGTTTTAGCGGGGCTGATGTACTTCACTCTGCTGTTAATGCTGGGTGCCGCCAATATGGGGGCACTCACCCTCTCCTTCCGTCAATTGTGGCATGCTCCGCTCAGCGACCCGTTGTGGCATATCTGGCTCACTATTCGCCTGCCGCGCGTCCTGCTGGCACTGCTGGTGGGCAGCGCGCTCGCCGCGGCCGGCGCAGTGATGCAGGGGCTGTTCCGCAACCCGCTGGCTGACCCTGGCTTGCTGGGTATCAGCAGCGGAGCGGCGTTGTTTGTCGCGTTTGCGCTGCTGGTGCCTTTGGGCCTGCCTCCGCTATTAGCACTCTACAGCCCGATGTTGGCTGCTTTCGCCGGCAGTCTGGCGGTGACGACCATCCTGTTTATGCTGGGGCGCGATGAACGTAGCGGCGTTACGCGTCTACTGTTAACCGGTATTGCCCTGAATGCGTTGTGTGGAGCAGCCGTTGGCGTGCTGACCTACATCAGTAACGATCAGCAGTTGCGTCAGTTTTCACTGTGGGGCATGGGCAGCCTGGGACAAGCGCAGTGGCCGGTGCTGATGGTTGCTGCTTCGCTTATCGTACCCGCCATTGTGGGTGTTCAGTGTTATGCCCGCAAACTTAATCTGCTTCAGCTGGGTGATGAGGACGCACATTACCTGGGCGTCAAGGTGAAACAGACCAAGCTGATATTACTGCTGCTCAGCGCGCTGTTGGTTGGCACCGCGTTAGCGGTCAGCGGCGTGATTGTGTTTATCGGGCTGGTTATCCCGCATCTGGTTCGCATGAACCTGAGTGCCGATCACCGTTGGTTACTCCCCGGCTCAGCGCTGGCAGGTGCGGGGTTGCTTATTGCGGCCGACACGCTGGCTCGCACGGTGCTAGCCCCGGCGGAAATGCCCGTCGGTTTGCTCACCAGTCTGATAGGCGGTCCCTACTTCCTATGGCTCATTGTCACGCACAAGGGACGAACCCATGACTAATCGCCTGACGGCCCAGCATCTGCACTATCAGGTTAACGGACGCACCTTGATTGATGATGTTTCGTTGGACATCAACGGCGGTGAGATCGTCGCGATTATTGGCCCGAATGGGGCGGGAAAATCCACGTTGCTGCGGCTGCTCACCGGCTATCTGGCCCCCGACAGCGGTGAATGTCAGTTGGCCGGGAAAGCGCTCGCCGATTGGCAACCGGATGCCTTGGCCAAAACCCGCGCGGTGATGCGCCAGCACGCTGCGTTGAATTTTCCGTTTAGCGTGCGCGACGTGGTTGCCATGGGACGTGCGCCCTATCGCCACGATCGCGCAGGCGACAGCGTGGTCGATCATGTGATGGCGTTAACCGAATGCACGGCGTTGGCCCAGCAGGATTATCGCCACCTTTCCGGCGGGGAGCAGCAGCGCGTGCAGTTGGCACGCGTGCTGGCGCAGTTATGGCACCCGACACCGACGCCCTGCTGGCTGTTTCTCGATGAACCGACATCGGCACTCGATCTCTATCATCAGCAACACCTGCTGCGCTTACTGAAACAGCTCACACAACAGCAGCCCCTTGCGGTGTGCTGCATCCTGCACGATCTGAATCTGGCCGCACTGTATGCCGATCGCATTGCCCTGCTGCATCAGGGTAAACTGGTGGCTCAAGGCACGCCGCATGCGGTATTGCAAAGCGAAACGCTCACGCAGTGGTATCAGGCTGAGGTGTTAGTACACCCGCACCCCGACGACGCAACGCCGCAGGTTTTTTTGCGCCGTTAGCCTAGCTGGAACAAGATACTTCCAACGCCTTACCCCACGCTGGCGGTGCTGCCGCCAGCGATTCAAATTCAGGCTGTTCATCATAAGGACGAGAAAGCGCCTGATGCAGCTGCGTTAACGGGCCGACATCATCCTGCTCTGCTGCTTCAATCGCCTGCTGCGCCAGGTAGTTACGCAGGATATATTTTGGATTAGACGCTTTCATGCTGCGCTGACGTTCGGCGTCACTCTGCGTCTCCTGCGCCAGACGTGCGCGATAGTCGCCAAACTAGGCGTCAAATGCGGCTCGGTCGATAAACAGGTCACGCAGCGGCGATTCGGCCTGCTGTACGTGGGTATCGCTCAGCAGGCGGAAAGTGCGGGTATAGTCACTGCGCTCACGCGCCATCAAGTTCAGCAACCCGACCAGCAGATCATTATCTTTGGCACCCGCATCGAAAAAACCCAACTTGGCGCGCATCAATTGACCAAAATGCGCCATCAAGGCCGGTTCATAGCAACCTAACGCGGTTTCAAGTGATTCCACCGGCAACAATCCAGAGAGTGCCTGCGCTAAGCGATGCAAATTCCACAGCGCTACGGCGGGCTGATTGTCGAAGGCATAACGACCTTGGTAATCGGAGTGATTACAGACAAAATCAGGTTGGTAGTCGTCCATAAAACCGTAGGGGCCATAATCAAACGTCAGGCCAAGGATCGACATATTGTCCGTGTTCATCACGCCGTGGGCGAACCCCACCGCCTGCCAATGGGCAACCATGCGCGCCGTGCGTTCGACAATATCGGTAAACCAAAGCGAGTAACGTCGCTCATCGTGCTGCCACTGTGGCCAGTGGTGCGTGATGGCAAAATCAGCCAGTTTTTTCACCTGCTCCGGCTGACGCGCATAGTAAAAGTGCTCAAAATGCCCGAAACGCAGATGACTTTCGGCAACGCGCATCAGCATCGCCCCCTGCTCTTGCTGTTCGCGTTGAACGGGTTCATCGCTGGTCACGATCGCCAAGGCACGCGTGGTGGGAATGCCCAGATGATACAAGGCCTCTGACGCGAGAAATTCGCGAATCACCGAACGCAGCACCGCACGGCCGTCTCCCATGCGCGAATAGGGGGTCAACCCAGCCCCTTTCAGGTGCCATTCCATGCTGGAACCGTTCGCCAGTCGCTGCTCACCCAGCAAAATTCCCCGCCCATCCCCCAGTTGCCCAGCCCATACGCCAAACTGATGGCCGCTGTAAACCTGCGCCAACGGCAGCATACCGGGCAACAGCGTCTTTCCCTGCCAGATATCAATGTGTTCAGGCTGAAACCAACTGGCAGGCACCCCTAACTGTTCCGCCAGTTTCGCGCTGTGATACAGCAAGCGCGCCCCCTGTAAGGCGGTGGGCAAAAGCGCCGTGTAACAACCAGGCAAAGCGTCATGGTAGTGATGGGTAAATCGTAATCCCTGTGTCATCGTCGTTCTGTCACTCTACTGCGTCTGTCAAACTTGAGTGTAGAACGTCAACAAGGAAATAAACACGGAGAAAATATAGGGATACTGGTTTACGCCGCCGGCGTCAGTTCCTGCTCCAACGCATGCAGCGGGATGGCAGGCCACAGCTTGCCTTGTATCGCATCCACCTTGAGGTGATGCACTTTTTTCAAATGCTCGGGCGTATCAATCCCTTTAGCGATCACCCCGGGGCCCTGCTGGTGGCTTTTCATCACGTTAAGCAGTGGATCCATGATCATATCGGGGGCCGGGCGAGATAGAATATCCCACACCAGTTTCGGATCGATTTTAACATAGCTCAGCAAACCATCATGGAACGCCTTGAGGTTTACCTTGCCTGAGCCGAAGTTATCCAGCCACAGGGGGAACATGTTACTAAGTTCGGTGATACCACGGTTTCCCTTGCCTTCCTCGAGGTGAGGAAACGCTTCATTTATTTCCAGATGGACAAAGGGTAACGCACGAATGGCGTTACGGCGTGGAATCGATGCCATCAGCAGTTCGGCGCAATGCTTCTCAATGCGCCACACCAACAAAAATCGGTGCAGCTTGAGCCATTCCGCTTTACGTTGAATGATATCGATTTGTTCATCGAGCAACGTCAGTTTTTGCGCCGTGGTCAACATACTCATCAGGATATCGCCCGGCACGGTGAGTTTACCATCCGCACTATTGAAACAACCGGTCATTTCCAACGCCAATAACCGCTCATCCCGGCTATAGATAGGCCAGAACAGGTATTCACTTTCGTAGTCAATGTCTAACGTGATTTTCATGATCGATGTCTGCGGAGATAAGCGTTCACTATCACTCTAGCGCCAACGATGAGCGCGCAACAATCCCTTTTTCATTATCCTGATGTTCCCCTTACAGTGAGGTCACGCTGTTAACGATTATCCTGCTTTACCGGATATTCTCCGCCAGCCAGGCGTTCACCTGTTGCAGTTCAGGCTGCTGTTCGGGAAAGCGTTCAAACAGCGCTTCGCCCGCCGCGATAATGTCGGGCACGCGATACGCACAGCCCTGTAAGGCCTGTGCCAACGCTTCTAGCGGCGCGGGATTCAGGCTGTCGGTAAATAACTGACTGCGCGTAATGACACCGCGATCGACGTCCATATGCAACTCAATACCGCCCCACGGAAAACGCGTATCCAGCATATGGGTAAAATCTGGCGCCTGACCAAAATTCCATTCCCAACTGCTTTGCTTGGCAAACTGTTCGCGAAAGCCGGGAAGATCGGGCATTTGCGCGGGTGAAATGTGCTCAGCCGTGCAACTGTCCGCGTAATAGGCAAAAAATGCGTCACGCACCGCCTCACACACTTGCGCGTGATCGACAGTCGGCAACAGTTCCACCAAATTGGCAACGCGAGAGCGGACTGAGGTGATACCTTTGGCCTGTAATTTCTTCACATCCGGGTTAAGGTAATTTGCCAGACGTGAGAGATCGGCATTGAGCAACAGCGTACCGTGGTGAAAACCGCGATCCTTGGTTTCCCGGTAAGCGGACCCCGAAACCTTACGTTCACCATCAGGCGTCGCCACCACCAGATCGTTACGCCCTGAAGCCGAAGCCGCAACGCCCAGCGCAGTCAGTGCATTAAGAATGATGGCCGTTGAAACGCTTTTATCGTACCCCGGCTTTCCTGCCATAAAGGTAAAGCAGGTGTTGCCCAAATCGTGGAAAACAGCGCCGCCACCGCTGCTACGACGCGCCAGTGTGATGCCATCCTCCTCCATCTTGCGAGTATTGCACTCTTTCCACGGGTTTTGCGCCCGGCCAATCACCACGGTTTCCGCATTGCGCCAGAGAAACAGCACATGCTGCGTGGGCGACATTTGGCGAAAGATGCACTCTTCGACGGCCAGATTAAACCAGGGATCGTAAGAGTCAGACAGCAACAAACGAAGTGAAGACATTGAGGCTCCATGCGCAAACGGCCTGTCGACCTCGACAGCCGTTACTTGAGAGTGGAATCAGATTCGGCGCGCCTGCCAGTAGGCCCGCTTCCAGTAGACGTTATCCAATGACGATCGCATTACGCCCTGGCTGGTGGAGGCGTGAATAAACTGATCGTCTTTATCATAAATACCCACATGCAATCCGCTGCTGCCGCTGCCGGTTTTGAAAAACACCAAATAGCCGGGCATCAGATCGTCCCGATCAATACGGGAACCTAATTCCGTTTGCGCTTCAGTGGTGCGCGGCAGTTGCATACCAAAACGATCGCGAAAGGTTAAATAGACAAAGCCAGAACAATCAATGCCGCGGTGATCCAGCCCACCATAGCGATACGGCGTGCCACGCCACTGCGTGAGCTGTTCGTTAAGTTGGCTTATTACCATGATGGAGTCGCCCAGACGCGGATTAGGCGGTGGAGCGCGGTGGCTGCTGCACCCAACCAAAAATAAACTTGCGATCAGCAACCCCTGAATCAAGCGCATCTGCGGTATCCTGCGAGTATCGGTTCGTTTTCTTATTCACCGCGTCCTGCGGTGAATGTCACGCTATCAGAATGATATTACTGCCCAATTTAGCGTTGATGTCACTGTTTTGGCAAGTCTGACACGGCAAATGAGCGGTTACTCGGACACCGGCACCAACCAATCGCTATCGCCAACGCGATGGCGTTGGAAATCGATGCCGAAAACCGGTGCCAGTCGTTCAGGCTGCATGACGTCTACCGCATCGCCCGCATCAATCAGCTTACCTTTCGAAATCAACCAGATATCATCAGCCTGCTGTAAGCTGTGATTTAAGTCGTGGGCGCTGGCTAGCACAATCAGCCCTGCCTGACACAGCACTTTCAGCATGGCATCAAGCGCTACGCGTTGCGCTACGTCCAGACCGGTGGCGGGCTCATCCAGTACCAGCAGGCGAGCATAAGGATTCAACGAAGGCCACACCTGCAAAAACACGGCGGCAAGGCGTACACGCTGCCACTCGCCGCCGGAGAGCTCCGTCAACGGACGCGTCAATTTATCCGTTAACATCAGGCGCGTGGCCAATTGGGCGACCACTTCATCGACCGCCATAACACTCACCTGCTTCGGCTGGTGCAGTGCCAGATACTGGAACACGGGCATCAGTGCACTGGGGTTTTGCTGTTGCGACAGATAAGCGCGACGCAACGCCAAGTCTCGCGCAGACAAATCGACAATCGGCATGCCGTCCAGTTCCACGCGCCCTCCGCCCTCTAGCAGCCCGGAAACCCGGGCCAGCAACGTGCTTTTGCCAGAACCATTGGGCCCGACCACATGAATCAGCCGACCGGCATAGGCGCTGACGCTGACAGGTTGTAATCGCCGTCCGCAGGCAACGTGAGTCAGACGCAGCGCGCAGGGAACGTGATGCTTCAGCTCTTGCGTCAACAATTACTCGGCCACCGCAGCATCAATGGCGTTAACAATCATTTTGTCATCCGGGGCGATATCGGGCGAGAAGCGTTGGATCACCTGACCATTGCGCCCGATCAGGAATTTTTCGAAGTTCCACAGAATATCTTCAGGATGCTTGGGCGCACGGCCTTTATTGAGTAAAAGTTCGTAGAAGCCGCTAAGCAGATTTCCCTTGGCTTTAGGCTGCGCAGCAATCAGGTGACGGTACAGAGGATGGCGCTGCTCACCGTTCACCTCAATCTTGCTGAACATAGGGAACTGCACGCCAAAAGTGGCACGGCAAAATTCCTGGATCTCGGCGTCGCTGCCCGGCTCTTGTCCGGCGAACTCATTAGAGGGAAAACCGAGTACCACCAGGCCACGTTCGCGATAGGTTTCATACAGTTTTTCCAACGCATCGTACTGTTTGGTTAAACCGCACTTCGAGGCCACGTTAACAATCAGTGCGACCTGTCCCTGATAAGTGCCAAAGGTGGTTGCTTCACCGTTGATCGTGGTCAACGGGATTGCATAGATGTCGTTACTCATAATCACCTTCCTGTTGTATATCATTAGGTTACATTAACCGGATTACGCTGGCGCAGCAGCAGCCAGATAAACAGCGGTGCACCGAGCGTCGCGGTGATCACACCGATGGGCAACTCGGCCGAGGGGATCATCACGCGAGCCATTGTGTCAGAGAGTGAGAGCGTCATGGCTCCCGCCAGCCCACAGCCCGTCAATAAATAGCGTTGATCGGTCAACCCCATCAGGCGCAGCGCGTGGGGGACAATCAGCCCGACAAACCCGATAACACCGGCCAGCGCAACGCTGATCCCCACCAGAATGCCCACCACCAATACCAAAAGGTTACGCCAACGGTATACGGAGATCCCCAACTGCCGCGCCTGGATCTCACCCAGCGAAAGACGGTTGAGCGTCTGCCCCTGGCGACTTAACCATGCCAGACAAGGCAGCAAGGCGATCATCAGCCACCCGTAGCGCCAGTCCACGCCGCTGAACCCACCCAACATCCAATACATCAATTGGCGTAGATCCAAACTGGTGCTGAAATAGACGGCCCAGGTCATCACCGCGCTGCATACAATCCCCAGCGCTACGCCAATCAGCAGCAAACGTGCATTGGAAATATGACGTCGGGCAAAGTGTAAGAGCAAGAATGTGGTGGCGAGCGCCCCCACAATAGCACCGACGCTCAGCACCCATACGGGCTGCAACCCCTGCCCCAGCAGCACACCAAGCACCAACGCCACGCCTGCGCCATTAGCAACGCCCAGCAAACCCGGCTCTGCCAGCGGATTATCAAAAATGGCCTGCATTACGGCCCCTGACATCGCCAGGCTCGCGCCCACCAGCATCACCGCCAGTGTCCTCGGCATGCGCAACTGCCAGATAAAAACGCGTTCGGCGTCATCCCACCATGCCCAGGGCATCACCCAACGATCGCCAGCGCATAACCCGATGATCACGGTCACCGCCGCCAGTAGCGCCAACACCACGATGCGTTGACGGTCATGATAACGCTGGCGCAAACGCAACAGCGAGTATCCCTTGTTCAATGGCTGCATAACGCTATCCTGTACACTGCGGTCACACCCCGCAAACCCAACTCGGCTTAACTCGACCGTCTTTCATGTAGCGTCACTGCACGCCGTTTATCTCGCTAAGGTATTCAGGCGATTAAAATGCCACTTTACGCCGCCCCGTTAGCCAGGCCCCGACGAACTCCGGCACCACTGCCGTCGCCGCACCGTAGATTTTTTCATCAAACTGGCTTTCTACCTGACTCGGCTCGAGATTCAGTTCTATGGTGTAAGCGCCATGGGTGTGCGCTTCATGAACGAATCCTGCGGCCGGATAGACATGGCCGGAAGTACCGATAGCGATGAAATAATCGGCTTGCGCCAGCGCCTGATAAATACGTTCCATACCGAGGGGCATTTCCCCGAACCACACCACGTGCGGGCGCAACGGTGCGGGGAACTGGCAACAGTGGCAGCGTTCATCGGTTGCGATATCACCGGTCCACTCGATAACCTGTCCGCTCTGGCAACAGCGCACCTTAAGCAATTCGCCGTGCATATGAACCACCCGCTGGCTGCCCGCACGCTCGTGCAAATTATCGATATTTTGCGTCACCAGCAGGAAGTTATCCCCGAGCGCCGCCTCAAGATTGGCTAACGCCAGGTGTGCCGCATTGGGCACTATCTCTGGCTGCTGCAACTGCTTTCGCCGCGCGTTGTAAAATGCCTGTACCAGTTGTGGATCGCGTTGAAACCCTTCCGGCGTGGCGACATCGTCCACCCGGTTATCTTCCCACAGGCCATCCGCCGCACGAAAGGTGCGAATACCAGATTCCGCTGAAATCCCGGCGCCAGTCAGCACCACCACACGCGGACTTTTTGATTCATTCACGGCCAGATAATCCTTATGGAAAATACGTGAACGCAGACGCTGCTGACGCAGTCGCTTTCCTTGATGAAACCGTATCATCCTTTGACGCGTATGCATGTCTGCTCCTGTGAACGCTGGGTGGAAAGTGTCTAACACTGCCTGCTTGATTGGCAATAAACGTGTGTCGCTAAAAAGCTACTGCGCAGAAAAGTGCAGCAGAGCCGCGCCCCTAACGCCACCGGCATCGCCATAGCGCGCCTTCTCAATGCGCGGTAAGCGCGCTACCGGCAGCAAATACTCAGGCAACCGCGCCGGGAGAAACTGGTAGATCTCATCAAAATTAGACAAACCACCGCCCAGCACCAACAAGTGGGGATCAAACATCGTCAACAGATTCCCCACGCAAGCGGCGAGTACGCTCATATAGCGATCGACGTGCGCCAGCGCGTTTGCCTCACCCGCCCTATAGTGGCGAATAATGGTGACAGCATTTAGATTTTCACCATAGGTATGTGCATACAGCCACTCAAAACCCCGGCCAGAAATATAGTTTTCGATACAACCCGACTGCCCACAGCCGCATTTCACCCGGGGGATACCTTCACCCATGATATCCAACGCATCCACCGGTAACCGGAAATGGCCGAACTCTCCGGTAATACCGTTGCGCCCATCAATCACTTCGCCGTTGATAACCAGACCGCCACCGACGCCGGTGCCAAGGATCAGCCCCAACACCACGGGGTACTGACGGAACTCGCCTTCCCAGGCTTCTGAAAGGGCAAAGCAGTTGGCGTCGTTGGTCATGCGTACATCGCGCTGTAACAGGCGTTGTAAATCCACCTGTAAAGGTTTTCCCATGGTTGCAGGCAAATTAGCGGTAAACAGCGCGCCATCATCCCCGCCGCGCATACCGGGAATGCCGACGCCGACGGTTCCCAGTTTGCCCGTCAACGCATCGGCTTCCTGCGTGAGTGCAACGAAGGCCGAAAGCAACGCATCGTAGTCATTACGCGGCGTGGGCACCCGTTTTTGCCATACGGACCGCATATCCGCATCAAAGACGCCGACTTCAATCTTACTGCCGCCCAGATCAAAACCATAATACATGGCTTACTCCTCTGTGGCTGAATAGGTTATGGATTGCAAGGGCCGTAGCGCTATTGTCCGCTTAACACACGAGCGGGCTCAATACGACTGGCGCGCCGCGCCGGATACCAACTGGCCAGCAAGCTCAGCGCCACGGCGGTGAGCAGCACCAGAACCACATCCGTCATGTGCAATTCTGACGGCAGGAAATCGATAAAATAGATATCGCCCGACAGAAAATGGTGTCCGGTCAGCGATTCGAGCCCACGAATAATCGCACTCAGTTGCAGCGTCGCCACCACGCCAATCACGGCGCCAATCACGCAACCGAGCAGGCCGGCCAGCAGCCCGTACCAAATGAAAATGGCGCGGATAAGACCATCGCTCGCCCCCAACGTGCGCAATACGGCGATATCGCTGCTTTTGTCTTTCACCGCCATCACTAACGTGGAAACGATGTTAAAACAGGCAACACCAATCACCAGTACCATTGCTAAATACATGATAGTCCGAATCATCTGGATGTCGCGATACATGTAGCCGTAGGTGCCAATCCAGTCACGAATATAGATATAGGTATCCGTTACTTTTCCTGCGTCTCGTACCAGTTTGCTGGCGGCAAATACGTCATCGACTTTGATAGCAATGCCGCTGACATCATCACCCATTTCCAGATACTGCTGCGCATCAGCCAGCGGGATAAACGCCAAACTATGATCGAGCTGTCCGCTAAGTTGCAGAATGCCACTCACGTGCAGGCGAATGCGTTTCGGCTGCAACAGCTTCATTTGCGGATCGCTGTTGGGGATCATCACCGTCACCCAATCCCCGGTTTTCACTTCAAGCGCCTGTGCGACGCCTTTGCCGAGAATAACCTGTTGCTCACCCGCTTTGAAATTGGCCCACGCGTTTCCCGCCACGAACGTTGGCAAGGTGCTGAGACGTTGTTCCTGTTGCGGATCCACGCCTTTCATCTGTATCGCGCGCAGTCTGGCACCGCTCTCCAGCAGCCCAGTGAAATGCACATAGGGCGCCGCGGCAACAATGCCAGGCACCTGCTCAATGTTAGGCAACATGTTCTGCCAGCCGGTGAACGGCGGATTGACCGGCTCAATTTCACCATGGGGCACCACCGCCAGAATACGATTTTTCAATTCACGTTCGAAGCCGTTCATGGCGCTGAGGCCGACGATCAGCACCGCCACCCCGAGTGCAATACCGATGGTTGAGATCACCGAGATCAGGGAAACCATGCCACCACGCCGACGACCCCGGCTAAAACGCAGCCCAATCAGCAGGGAGAGCGGGGGAAAACTCATTGCGCGGCTCCCATCAGGGTTAATTCTTGCTGAAGTTGCCCGTCACGCATTTCCAACTGACGACGCAAACGCGCAGCCAGTGACAAATCGTGAGTCACCACCAGAAACGCAGTGCCCTGACGCACGTTTAATTCGCCCAGCAGTTCAAAAATGGTATCCGCCGTGCGCTGATCGAGGTTACCCGTAGGCTCATCCGCCAGCACCAGCGACGGGTTGTTCACCAGCGCGCGGGCGATGGCCACGCGCTGACGCTCCCCGCCGGACAATTCGCTGGAGCGGTGCTCGCGTCGTGCATCCAGTCCCACGGCGGCCAGCATGGCACGCGCCTGATCCTGCGCCTGCACGGGCGGCGTTTTGCCAATCAACAATGGCATCGCCACGTTTTCCAACGCGGTGAAATCCGGCAGTAAATGGTGAAACTGGTAGATAAAGCCCAGCTCACGGTTGCGCAACGCCGATTTAGCGGCGGCAGAAAACCCACTGAGCGCCTGACCTTTGAAGATAACATCGCCCGCGGTGGGAGCATCCAGTCCGCCCAGCAGGTGCAACAGGGTACTTTTGCCCGAACCGGAACTGCCGACAATCGCCATCATTTCGCCGGCTTGCATGCTGAATGTCACATGACGCAGCACGTCGGTGGACAGTTTCCCTTCCTGATAGGTTTTGCACAGGTCATTACATTGCAACAACAGGGAATCATTCATAGCGTAAAGCCTCTGCGGGATGAACGGCGGCGGCGCGCCAGGAAGGATAAAGGGTAGACAGCAAGGCAACGATCATCGCCACCAGCGCGATGGTCACCACCTGCACCGGATCAATATGAACGGGCAACGCGGCACCATCCAGCAACAGCCCCAATGCCGGGATCAGCGTATTAAGCTGGCTAGCCAGCAACGTACCGAGCACGGCGCCCAACAGCGCGCCAACCACCCCGGCGCTTCCCCCCTGCACCATAAACACCGCCATAATCTGGCGTTGAGTCAGCCCCTGCGTTTGCAAAATGGCCACCTCACCCTGCTTTTCCATCACCAACAACCCCAACGACGTAATGATATTGAACGCCGCGACGGCGACGATCAGGCTCAACAACAGCCCCATCATATTTTTTTCCATGCGAACAGCCTGAAACAGTTCGCCCTTGCGCTCACGCCAGTCTTTCATCACCCATCCTTGTGGCACTGGCTGCGCACTGAACGCCACAATATCCAACGGATTTTCCAGCCACAGGCGCCAGCCAGTTATGTGCCCGGTCGGGTAACGCATCAGACGCGATGCATCCTGCTGATTCACCAGCATCTGGTAACCATCCACTTCGCTACCTGCGGCAAAGGTACCCGCCACGGTAAATAAACGCTGGCTGGGAATGCGCCCCATCGGCGTGAGTTGGCTGGCACCGGTAACCATAATACGCAGTTGTTCACCGCGCTTAACCCCAAGTTGAGAGGCCAACTGCTCACCCAGGATCACCAGGTATTCACCCGGCTGAAGTTGCGTGAGCGAGGTATTTTTCAAAAAACGCGACAAAGGCTCGGGTTCATCGGGATTAATGCCCAGCATCACGCCCACGGCAACGCTGCGCGCACTTTGTAGCACCACTTCCCCCGTGGTGATAGGGGCAATGCGCGTCACGCCCTGTAAGGTGCTCAACGATGAGGCGGGCAACGCCTGCGGATCGAGTGAACCGCCCGCAGTGGTCACCACCGCTTGCGGCATCAGTCCCAGGATGCTCTCCTCAAGCTCCTGTTCAAAACCGTTCATCACCGACAATACGGTCACCAGTGCCATGACGCCTAACGTGATGCCAATAGCCGATAACCAGGAGACAAATCGCCCAAAGCGATCCACTGCTCGCCCACGCATATAACGCAGGCCAATAAATAAAGCGACAGGTTGATACATGAAATCCGTCTGGATAAGGTTGCTAAAGCAAAGTGATCAAGGATAATAAAGGGTCATATCACTTTATGGAACCCTACCCCGCTTTCTACACTGCTTTTTCTTATGCTGGAACGGGGCAACACCAGATATTCGGAATATGCCTGAAAAAAATCGCTATGCTCTGCCCGTAAAAGCGGGTGAACAACGTCTGTTAGGCCAACTAACCGGCGCTGCCTGCGCCGTCGAGTGTGCCGACATCATTGAACGCCACGCCGGACCAGTGGTGCTTATCGCACCCGATATGCAAAACGCGCTGCGGCTACGCGATGAACTTCAGCAGTTTACGTCGCATCCGGTCACCACGCTGTCTGACTGGGAGACGCTGCCCTACGACAGTTTCTCGCCGCATCAGGAGATAATCTCCGCTCGCCTCTCCACGCTGTATCACCTCCCTGAGATGACGCGCGGCGTGTTGGTGTTGCCCGTCAATACGCTGATGCAATTGGTGTGCCCACACACGTTCTTGCACGGTCATGCGTTGATGGTGAAAAAGGGGCAACGCTTGTCGCGCGATAAACTGCGCGCGCAGTTGGAGCAAGCAGGTTATCGCAGTGTCGACCAGGTGATGGAGCACGGGGAGTTTGCCACACGCGGTGCGCTGTTGGACCTCTTTCCCATGGGCAGCGAAGAACCCTACCGCATCGATTTTTTCGATGATGACATAGACAGCCTGCGCGTATTTGATGTCGATAGCCAGCGCACGCTGCAAGAAGTGGCACAGATTAGCCTGCTGCCTGCGCACGAATTTCCTACCGACAAAAATGCCATCGAGCGCTTTCGCAGCCAATGGCGCGAAACCTTTGAAGTGCGTCGTGATGCCGAGCATATTTACCAACAGGTCAGCAAAGGCACCTGGCCTGCAGGCATTGAATATTGGCAGCCGCTGTTTTTTGAACAGCCGCTTAGCACGCTATTCAGCTATCTCCCCAGCAATGCACTGCTGGTTAATACCGGCGATCTTGAGGCCAGCGCCACCCGCTTTTGGGCCGATATTCAACAACGCTTTGAAAGTCGCCGCATAGACCCGATGCGTCCGCTGTTAGCGCCGGAAGCCTTGTGGCTGCGCGTCGATGCCTTGTTCAGCGAACTGAAAGCCTGGCCGCGCGTTCAACTCAGTAAAGAAACGCTGACGGATAAAGCGGCGCACCGCAACCTCGGTTACCAAACGCTGCCGGACATTGCCATCCAGCATCAGCACAAAGCGCCGCTGGATGCACTGCGACGTTTTCTGGAAGGCTTTACCGGACAGGTTATCTTTTCCGTCGAAAGCGAGGGGCGCCGTGAAACCCTTCAGGAATTACTGACGCGTATCAAATTGGCACCCACGCCGATCGCTCGGTTGGATCAGGCGGATAAGCCCGGCGCTTATCTGATTATCGGTGCCAGCGAGCACGGTTTTATCGACACGCTGCGCCAGCGCGCGTTGATTTGTGAAAGCGATCTGCTCGGCGAACGCGTTGCACGTCGACGCCAAGACAGCCGCCGTACCATTAATACCGACACGCTGATCCGCAACCTGGCCGAACTGCATCCGGGCCAGCCGGTGGTGCATTTGGAACACGGTGTTGGCCTTTACGTCGGCCTCACTACGCTGGAAGCCGGCGGCATCACCGCTGAGTACATGATCCTGACCTATGCCGGAGAAGATAAACTCTATGTTCCGGTTTCATCATTGCACCTTATCAGCCGTTATTCCGGCGGGACGGATGATAACGCGCCGTTGCACAAACTGGGCGGCGATGCCTGGTCACGTGCGCGGCAAAAAGCGGCGGAGAAGGTGCGTGATGTGGCAGCCGAACTGCTGGATGTGTATGCGCAACGCGCCGCAAAAAGCGGCTTTGCCTTTAAGCACGATCGCGAGCAATACCAACTTTTCTGCGAGGGTTTCCCGTTTGAAACCACGCCGGATCAGGCGCAAGCCATTAATGCCGTGCTGAGCGACATGTGCCAGCCGCTGGCAATGGATCGGCTGGTGTGCGGTGACGTTGGCTTCGGCAAAACCGAAGTCGCGATGCGTGCCGCGTTTCTCGCGGTAGAAAACCACAAACAAGTGGCCGTGCTGGTGCCAACCACCCTGTTGGCACAACAGCATTACGACAATTTCCGCGATCGCTTTGCCAACTGGCCTATCCGAATCGAAATGCTTTCCCGTTTCCGCAGCGCCAAAGAACAGACGCAGGTGCTGGAACAAACGCAGGAAGGCAAGGTAGACATTCTGATTGGCACCCACAAACTGCTGCAAAGTGACGTGCACTGGCGTGACCTTGGGCTGCTGATTGTGGATGAAGAGCACCGCTTTGGCGTGCGCCACAAAGAGCGTATCAAAGCGATGCGTGCCGACGTGGATATCCTGACGCTGACCGCCACACCGATCCCGCGAACGCTGAACATGGCGATGAGCGGGATGCGCGATCTTTCGATTATTGCCACACCGCCTGCTCGCCGTCTGGCGGTAAAAACCTTTGTACGCGAGTATGATGGATTGTTGGTGCGCGAAGCGATGCTGCGTGAAATTCTGCGCGGTGGACAGGTTTACTACCTCTATAACGACGTAGAGAACATCGAAAAAGCCGCTCAACGTCTGGCGGAGTTAGTCCCTGAAGCGCGCATTGCGATTGGTCACGGCCAAATGCGCGAACGGGATCTGGAACGCGTGATGAGCGATTTCCACCATCAGCGCTTTAACGTACTGGTGTGCACCACCATCATCGAGACCGGCATTGATATCCCCAGCGCCAACACCATCATCATTGAGCGTGCCGACCATTTTGGTTTGGCCCAGTTGCACCAGTTGCGCGGTCGCGTAGGACGTTCGCACCATCAGGCCTATGCCTATTTGCTGACGCCGAACCCGAAGGCGATGAGTACGGATGCGCACAAACGACTGGAAGTCATCGCCTCACTGGAAGACCTGGGTGCAGGCTTTGCGCTGGCAACTCATGATTTGGAGATTCGCGGTGCGGGTGAACTGCTTGGCGAAGATCAAAGTGGGCAGATGACCACCGTCGGTTTTTCGCTCTATATGGAACTGCTGGAAAGTGCAGTCGATGCACTCAAAGCCGGGCGCGAGCCCTCATTGGAAGATCTGATCAGTAGCCAGACCGAGGTGGAACTGCGCCTACCGTCCTTGCTGCCGGAAGCCTTTATTCCTGACGTCAACACGCGGTTGTCGTTCTATAAGCGCATTGCCAGCGCCAAGGATGATAACGCGTTGGAAGAGCTGAAAGTGGAACTTATCGATCGCTTTGGTACCCTGCCAGATGCCACGCGCCATCTGTTGCAGATTGCCGCGTTGCGCCAGCAGGCACAATCGCTGGGAATCAGGCGTATCGAGGGCAACGAAAAAGGGGGATTTATCGAGTTCAGCGCCCACAATCGGGTCGATCCTACGCACCTGATTGGCCTGTTACAGCGCGATCCTCGTGTCTATCGCCTGGATGGCCCCACCCGCTTAAGATTTATGAAAGACCTCAGCGAAAGGCCACAGCGTATCGATTTCATCGCTGGACTTCTGACGGACATGGCCCAGCACACCTTGGCGGCATAAGCCTCGACAGTGGTGGCTACTATCGCGTAGCCACCACTGGTGTGCGGGGTGAGGTATGACCTGATTGCACGGCACTAGCGGGAAACGGTGCTGGTAAAAAATTTAATTTTATACATTCCCCAATAAGACACCATAGCAACCAATAATGAGTTAATCGCGGGAACGCCCCATCTATCGATAGCCCCCACAGCACTGCCTAACAAACAGCAAAAAATAGCGACCCAACCTATTATGAGATGTTCTTTTAGCATATCGTGCTATATCGGGGGTCATCAATGCGGCGACAATACAACCGCCAATAATCCTGGTTATTGCATTCGCTACTGTTAAAGGATCCCCCTGTGAAGCCGCGTGAAAAAGGGTTGCCACGTTAAGCGACGAAAGGACCTGAATAGAGATGAAAGCGATAACAGCAATGAATAGTGGAACTGCAATTGAGGCGGCAATTTTAATCGTGCGAATGCCAAGTACGACGAGGAGAGTAAGGCATAAGCCTGACAATGCAGCAGAGAATTCAAATCCGAGCATGCCATTCAATGCATGATCGATACCTTTAGCAAACACCGCGTTTTGTACGCCAAACCAGCCTAACAGACTGATGGCTACGATTGCACTGATCAATACTGACCCCAATCGTCCGAAGCCTGATCAACGAGCCAGTAGGGTCCCGGTTAATCCTTCTTTCATTACCGCGTAGCCAAGCGCGAATGTGATTGCACCAAATACAATACTCGCCATCGTAATGGCGATAAAAGCCTCCCGTAGGATCATCGAGTGACCCAAAATCGCCCCTAACATAAATTGGTCAAGCACAGTTAACATACCCGCATGGACCAGCATTATACCTAATAATGGTAAACGGCATTCCGGTGGCGCTCGACTGTATGAGTAGTTTTCATTTCGATTCATAAATTATAAACACCCATTTTTAAAATTGCCGCCGGTATAAAATTGTCCATGTCTTGGTCGACATAAATTGCGCGTAGTTGTGCTATGTTATGAATATCAATTTTATCAAACACCGAGTGCACGCTATGATTTACGGTGCGTGTGGATAGGTTAAGAATGCGTGATACTTCTTTTGGTGAATACCCATGGATAAGTAACCAAACCACTTCGAGTTCTTTTTCTGTTACCAGCCCTATTCCTGCTGATGTTATTTGATAGTTATCATTATTTAATGATTTTAGCATTGGGTGAATACAGCATGCCGGTTTGGCATCTCAAAGAACACCTATGCATTTATTAACATCATCATAAAGGGGGATTTTTGTGCTAATAGAGGCAATCGGTTTATGATTTCCGTTCCAACAGTGTACTTCTAATACGCTAGTGCTTTTTCTACTGCGCATTGTATCTTGATCGTTTTTAATCAAATCAAAGTATAATTCATGCCATGCTGTTGGAAATTCAATATCATACAGACCTTCAACTGAAAAATTTTTTGGTGTGTTAGTGTACCGCCTTGCTGCATGATTCAGATAAACATGCCGCGATTCAGCGTCTTTTATCCCCCATGGCTCATCAAGATTTTCTATGAGAAAAATGGCCTTAGAAAAATCTGCTGCAACGCACATCGCTTCTCCTTTAAGATCAGACAAGTTGCTTTACCAAGTAATGTCTTGAAAATTTCAGAGAAAACCCATCAAGGCTGCCATATTCCGAATAGCCCAGTTTTATATAAAACCCACGCGCCTGAAAGCTGAATGTATCAACATAAGAAAAATGACAACCTCTCTCTATCGCCTCACGCTCAGCCATTTGCATCAATTCTCGTCCGACGCCGTTTCTTTGATATTCAGCCGCAACCCAAAGGTATTGAATATCTAATCCACCCCACCATGTTCTGGCAATTATTCCGCCCTTTATGTCCCCTGATTCATCTTTAAGCGTGATTCTCAACGGTTGAATATCAGCGGGTGCAAAATGGTCATTATGTTTCCACAAACCATCAAGTATCTGTTTCTCTTCATTTTCATCAGGTGTGCTATGTAATTGATAATTCATCGTCCCCCCTGCAGTTGCTAATAATTCACATAATTCACTGAATGAATCTTAACGGCGTAAAACTATCCAATGTTTAAATAAATATAAAATGTCGACCAGTCACTAATGCCTTCAAAGGGTTCAACATGCAAGGAATAGTTAGCGGCATTGACGCCAATCCGTCTCATCTAATTTACCCGCGCTGAGCAGACCGCTAAGTCGTCAAAGAAAAGTAGCTATTTTACGCAGTAAAGACCGTACTCAGATAATATTCCTTTTTGTTTCTCAATGACTACCATAAATACTCTATAACCTTTCATAACCTTTCATAACCTTATGATTAGGTATTTTTTTTGCACTGTAGTTTTCATCAGTTGAACATGTAATTAATCATTGGCATCATTACGATGATAACTATTTCAATGAGTGTCATCTTCAATTAATGATGAAACACCAGGGGAAATAATAGCGCATTAGTGGCAATGCCAATATGTTATTATTTACAAGAAAATATGGACTTGGTTGCCCAGTGAACCCTTTATCTTTAACAGTGAAGGGATAATAACGCCAAGGTAATACTCAATCACCGCGAGGAACTCCCCTCTTGCCCACTCATAACCGTGTTTTAGCCAGCAACAGCAAGAGCACATAGGCCAACACGGTATAAGCAACACCCCGGTGGAGAACGGCATTGCGATAGCAACTGCATATCGACGAAAGGAGGCCCGTCGTGCACTCATCGTCACGCTGGCTGCCGATAAAACAGTGCAAACAGCGCATTGAGACGGGTAGTGTACGCAAAGCAGTCGCTCAGCGATTGAATAAAGCGGTAACGACGATGGATGCGCAATCCAGCGTATCCTGAAAGGATGTGCCTCTATACAAGCCGCTTCACACGCAGTAAAATCCCCGCCTTTTTCTTGTTACCGGGAGGGATAACATGTTTATCGGCTTCGACTACGGCACGGCCAACTGTTCCGTTGCACTGATGCAAAATGGCACGCCACGCCTGTTGCCACTGGAAAACGACTCTCCCTATCTCTCATCCATGCTGTGCGCGCCAACGCGTGAAGCCGTCAGCGAGTGGTTGTGGCGCCATCATCACGTGGATGCCCAGGGCGAAAATGCGCAACTGCTGCGGCGCGCCATCAGCTATAACCGCGATGAAGATATTGCCGTTGACTCTCACAGTGTACACTTCGGACAAGCGGCACTGGCGCGTTATATGGATGACCCGCAAGAAGTGTGGTTTGTGAAATCCCCCAAGTCATTTCTAGGTGCGGTAGGGCTAAAAGCACAGCAGATCGCCTTTTTTGAAGATCTGGTGTGCGCCATGATGCTGCATATTCGCCAGCAGGCAGAGCTACAGGCGGGAGATACCATCACGCAGGCGGTGATTGGTCGTCCAATCCATTTCCAAAGCATCGGTGGTGATGCTGCGGATAAGCAAGCACAGGACATTCTTGAGCGCGCAGCAACGCGTGCCGGGTTTCGTGATATCGCATTTCAGTTTGAACCTGTCGCCGCCGGGCTGGATTTTGAAGCGACGCTTCAGCAGGAAACGCGGGTGCTGGTAGTCGATATCGGCGGGGGAACGACCGACTGCTCAATGCTGCTGATGGGGCCTGAGTGGCACCGCAAGCAAGAGCGCCACGACAGTCTGCTGGGACACAGCGGGTGCCGTACCGGTGGCAACGATCTCGATATCCAACTGGCCTTCAAACAGTTTATGCCGCTGCTCGGTATGAATGGCATGACAGAAAAAGGCATTGCACTACCAACCTTGCCCTGGTGGAATGCGGTCGCTATTAACGATGTGCCGGCGCAGAGTGCGTTTTACAACTATGCAACCCGCACACTGATCAACGAGATGATCCGCGATGCGCGTGAACCGGCACAGGTCAAACGTTTATTGAGCGTATGGCAGCAGCGCTTGAGCTATCGTTTGGTGCAACAAGCGGAGGCTTGCAAAATTGCCTTATCCGATGCCTCCCTGACCGAGGCTGCACTGGCGTTTATTGAAACCGCGCTGGCAACACGCGTTTCTGCCGAAGAGATGGTGCAGGCGATTGCGCAACCCGTGTCGCAGATTCAAACCCAAATTCGCCAGGCGTTGGATGACAGCGCAACACGTCCAGACGTCGTCTATCTGACCGGTGGAAGCGCGCGCGCGCCGCAGCTGCGTCTGGCGGTACAACAAGCATTGCCTGATGTGGCTATCGCCAGCGGTGATGATTTTGGTTCCGTCACCGCAGGGTTAGCTCGCTGGGCGGAATTACTGTTTGAGCGTTAAACGAGGAATGGCACGCCCTGACGGGCGTGTCAGATTTCCACTTATGCCTTTTGATTCAGTACCAATTGCCCATTTCTGTCCAACGGGATTTGGGTGCCGGGATCGCGATCCATGCGGATCTTGCCTTGCTGTGCGCCAATTTTATAGGTGACGTCATAGCCCAACACTTTCTGGGATTTGTCATATACCGTCTGGCAACGCTGTTGCGTCGTAGTGTAGGTATCATTATTCTGCATATGGCCCTGAACCTGATTGCCTGCATACCCGCCCGCCAACGCCCCCGCCACCGTGGCAATATCCTGCCTCGACCACCGCCGACCTGATGGCCCAAGACGCCACCGGCCACCGCACCGAGTACCGACCCCGCCAGACGATTCTCATCTTGCACCGGACGACGATGGGTTACGCTAACATCACGGCACTCCTGACGCGGTGTTTTCACCGTTTCTTTAATGGGTGTTGCCGAAATAACCTGGGCAAACTGCGGCTCGGGTGAAAAAACTTCCATGCTGGCTACCGCCGCTACGCCCAGAGCAGCAGCCACACCGATACCCACCCCCGCTAACATGGATTTGTTCACAGAAACCTCCTGAATGACCGCTCGCACCTGCTTTATTCGCTGTATCCATGAGCGTCAGAGGATAGTGCCCTTAACGTCGGTATCAGCCATTACAGCGTGCGTTGTTTCGTTAATAACTGACGAAAGTGTGCATTCGAAGAGAAAAAGTGACAATCAGATTAGTTAACCAAAAGCCTAGATATGTTAATAAAATGCGGTTATTTGGGATTTTTCTTAGGGGGAATTGGCGTTAAGGCGAGATGTTATTCTGCGCGTAAAAAGACGCGATGTTTGAACCTTTCAGGACAAGACAACGCGCCACCCCAACAGGCAGCACGTTGTAGAATCCCGTCGATTAATGCAGTTTCAAGCGCGGACGAATCACGCGGTTAATACCGCCCACCAGCATCATCAAACCGGTTTTGGTATAGCCGTGCAAGGCAATCTGGTGCATACGGTACAGTGAAATATACACCACACGCGCAATGCGCCCTTCCACCATCACCGATCCACGCATCAGGTTACCCATCAGGCTGCCGACAGTGCTGAACTTGGACAACGATACCAGCGAACCGTGATCCTTGTAGACATAAGGCTTCAACGCCTGACCGTTAAGCTGGGCCAGAATATTGTGATAGCAACGCGTCGCCATCTGGTGCGCCGCCTGGGCGCGCGGCGGGACCACACCGCCACTCGGTTGCAGGCACGATGCACAATCGCCGATGGCATAGATATTCGGATCGCGCGTGGTTTGCAGCGTCGGTTCCACCACCAACTGGTTGATGCGGTTGGTTTCCAGACCGGCTATCTCTTTCATGGCATCGGGTGCTTTGATCCCTGCGGCCCACACCATCAAATCGGCTTCGATAAACTCGCCCTCTTTGGTGTGTAAACCACCGGGTTTCGCTTCTGTGACCATGGTTTTGGTCAGAACGCGTACACCGATATTGGTCAATTCCTGATGTGCAGCAGCAGAAATACGCGGCGGCAACGCGGGCAAAATACGCTCACCGGCCTCTACCAGCGTCACGTTCAATGCCTGATTATCCAGCCCGTCAAAGCCGTAGCTGTGCAGTTGCTTGACCGCATTGTGCAGTTCTGCGGAGAGTTCCACCCCAGTTGCGCCGCCGCCGACGATAGCAATGTTAACCTTCTCTTTGTCGTCATTAGCGTTTGAGGTGAATTTCAGGAACAGGTTAAGCATTTCATTGTGGAAACGGCGCGCCTGTTTGGGGCTGTCGAGAAAAATACAGTTGTCTTTCACGCCGGTGGTGCCGAAATCGTTGGAGATACTGCCCAGCGCGATCACCAGAATATCATAGGACAGCGAACGTTCAGCAACCAGCATTTCACCCTGATCGTTATCGATTTCGGCCAGTCGAATGCACTGGTTTTCACGATCGATATCCATCTGCGTACCTAACTGAAAGTGGAAGCCGTGGTTGCGGGCATGCGCCAGATAGCTCAGCGCGTCAATGTCATCATCCATCGAGCCTGTTGCCACTTCATGCAGCAATGGTTTCCATAAATGACTTTGATTACGATCGACCAAGGTGATCTCAGCTTTGCTTTTACGCCCCAGCTTATGGCCCAGGCTGGTGGCTAATTCCAAACCGCCGGCTCCACCGCCGACAATAACAATTTTTTTAAGTGCTGATGTCAAAACGACCCCCTGATTGTGAACCAATAGTTAATAAGGCGTAAAAAATAATATCCTTATATTACATAGGGTTCTCATAAGTTAAATGCAAAATCTGAGGGAAGAATAGCACGCCAGGTCATTTGGTCATACCAAAATTGATATATATCAATTTATTTTTTATCCACTTGATTCGCAGCAAAAAATTTTCTTTTGAATTCATCAAATTATTTTGTAGGTGGTGATGTCAGTATAGGACACACGACGTTAGACGATGCACGTCAAACGCCGTGGCAGGGAAAAATGGAAGGGGTTGTTAGCGATCAACCGAGCGTTTTAAACGCCTTAATGCGCTGAAGGTGCGGCGAGATACTCTTGAATTTATGTGTCTGGAGATCGTCCCAAATCACTTCGTAGAACGACCCCAACAGCGCGGCACTGCGCTGGCTGTCCAGCATTTCATCGTTGCGCGACAGCACGGTCAGACAGCGATCGCGATTCTTCTCACGGAAATTGGCGACACACTTGGTGGCAATGTCGGCATACTCTTCAGGCCTGTCGATTTTTCCTGCCATATTCTCTTGCGGGAACAGGTTTGGATTGAAAATGACCTGACGAATATCACATAAAAAGCCGATACGTTCAGCCCAAAAACCACCCAGCCCTACACCACAAATCAGCGGACGCTCGTCCTGCGCACGCTGGATCAGCTTGTCGACCTGTTTGAGTAAATGTTGCATATCATGCCGGGGATGAAGCGTACTGTAGCTCAACAGCTCAACGTCCTGGTCAATAAACTGCAACTGCAACACTTTTTCATGGTTACCAGGGCTAGTGGAATCAAAGCCATGCAAGTAGATAATCATCTGAACTCCATCCTCCGGTTACGGCCAATGCCAGACGTCGCCTCATTACCGCGAGCAAACGCTTTTTGATAATACACCTGATGGATCGTGCCTGCATTGACCGATGACAGGTTATCTGACGCGCAGGTGTGGATCACTCATCCAGATTACACATTAAGTCCGAGAGCACGACGCGATGCAGAACCTGCCGCTAAAAACGCCGTTTGTCCCGTTTGATGCCAGCACACCTCACACCACATCAGAATAAGATAATCGGCCCAGGGCAGCCACTGTTGAACCGATGCGTTCAATGCCTGCGCGCACAACCCCGGGCGCTGCTGTTGGTAGGTTCGCAGCAAGTGCCGTTGTGACTCAACATCAAGTCCGTTGCCACGCACCAGCAGCGCCAGTTCCAGTCCAATGTCACCATCGGCAGCGTATTCCCAATCGATAAGCAGCAGCGACCCCTGCGGCGTGATCAAGACATTTTCGCTATGCACGTCAAGATGCAAAGGTGCCCACGCGAGCAAGTCAGGCGGAGCTTTACGCTGAAAATGGTGGTGCCAGCGCAACAGCGCAGGCGAGCGCCGACGCGGATCCATGTTTTGCCAATGGTGGGTAAACTGCATCGGCAAATTCAAACGAAAACCACAACACGGTAGGCGATGAAGTTGGCTGAGCAGTTGTGACAGCGATCCGTTTTCCAATACGCAGGAAAAATCCTGCGCAGACGTCGTCGTCCCTTCGGCCCATTCCACAATGAGCCAGCCGTCGCGGTATACAACAGGTTTAGGGGCAAGCTGCCGTGCTGAGAGTTGACGTAACACCCGGTATTCACGCTGCCTGAAGACACCGAGCTGCGCTGCCCCGGTGGTTTGCGGCCGCGCCAGCAGTTGACGATCACCCACGCGAACGCGCCAGCAACCGCGTCCCGAACCGTTCACGGCATCGAAATGAAAACCGGCGGTATCGACCGCCGGAAAGTGTTGCGCAAGCAGACGTTCAAGCGCCACTTTACTGTTGGACGGCACCATTTCCCGACCACACGATTTCGCCGGTTTGCACCAGCATCAGTTGCATATCCAACTGCGGGGTTTTCACATCACCGCTTACATCGCTGTAGAGCACATACTGCGCGCTCACGTAGCGCGCCAGGCCAATCGCCTTGGTGCGCGAGCCCAGACTGTCCTCTGCCGATAACCCCAGCGTCTGTTTCGCCACGGCCACCTGTTCACGCGGCACCAGTGTGAACGCGTTGCCGTTGCTTAGCGCTGCGTAAATTGCCGCTGTTGCCTTCGCGACCGGCAGCGAACCGTTGGTGTTGTTCTTCACGCTGTCAACCAGCAGGATACTGCCGGGTGCGACGCCGCTGGCCTGCCGCATTTGTGCCACTAACGGTCCGACGCTGTCATCCCAGTTCAGGGTTTGAATTTTCGGAGGCGTAGGCACTGGCTGTCCCGGCGGCGGGGTGACAACTTCCGGCAGCGACGGTTGCACCGGTTCGATCTGCGCCGGTGGCTGTTGTTCTGGCGGACGGGTCATACATCCGGTCAACACCATCGCCCCGAACAGCAGCACAAGATACTTTTTCATGCTTTCCTCTCTAAACGCTTTTACAGAAACAGATGGAGGCGGACTTGCTGAACATTCTGCCCCTCATGCGCGCCGGAGATACGCACTTCGCTCTGTGCTTGCACCAGAACGCTGCGCACCTCGTCATAAGGCAGCACATCTAACCCTTTTCCGTCATACCAGTAGAAACGGTACTGCACCGCCACGGCCTGGGATGAGGTATTGCGCAGCACCGCCCAGGCACTTCCCCCCTCACTGCGCGTGGTCAGATCGGGTTTTGATGCCGTAATCCCTGCGGACAGCAGAGAGGCATCAAGCACTAACGTTTGCCGCTCGTTGATGGTCAACACGGGCGGTTTGCTGGAACACGCAACGGCCCCCAACACCAATACCGCAGATAACAGGCCACGCACAATCTGGAAGTTCATGAAGTTAGTCCGACAACAACGGCCCCAAAGGACGTCCACCCAGCAGGTGCATATGAATATGATAGACCTCCTGGCCGCCATGGCGATTGCAGTTAACGATCAGACGATAACCGTCTTCATCGATGCCTTCGTCGTGCGCAATCTTGCTCGCAACAGTAAACAATCGCCCGAGCGCCTGCTCATGCTCAGGCAACACATCGTTTACGTTCGGAATCAGCACGTTAGGCACGATCAGAACGTGCGTTGGTGTACGGGGAGCGATGTCACGAAAGGCAGTCACCAGTTCATCCTGATAGACGATGTCGGAAGGAATTTCCCGGCGGATAATTTTACTGAAAATGGTTTCTTCAGCCATGTTTGAGTTCCTTGTAAACGTGTAATGCCGAACGGTTACGGCAGTATGAGTGACTCTTTCGGTTGCTTTCAACCTTCTTTCTGTTTTTTCTTATTCAGACGTTTGAATTTCAGCGCGTTCACCACGGGCTTGCGCCCAATAAAAAAGGGAGCTTACGCTCCCTTTATCACTCCCCGGACAACGAATCAATGATTACGAATGTAATCGTCCATATCCGTTTTCAGGTTGTCAGATTTAGTACCAAAAATCGCCTGTACACCGGAGCCTGCAACAACAACGCCGGCTGCACCCAGTTTTTTCAGACCTGCCTGATCCACTTTGGCTACATCACCGACGCTGACGCGCAGACGCGTAATACAAGCGTCCAAATTGGTGATGTTCGCTTTGCCACCGAATGCCGTCACCAGTGCCGCGGCCATTTCACTGTTGTTCTGCGCAGACTGTTCAGCAGTACTCTCTTCGCGGCCCGGCGTTTTAAGATTCAGTTTGGCAATCAGTACGCGGAAGATGGTGTAGTAAGCCAGCGCATAGCACAAGCCAACGATCGGGAACAGCCACAGATTGCTGCCGTTACCGCTCAGTACCACGAAGTCGATCAATCCGTGGGAGAAGCTGGTGCCATCACGCATCCCCAGCAGGATACAGATGGGGAACGCCAGGCCCGCCAGAATGGCATGGATCACGTACAGGATCGGTGCCACAAACAGGAAGGAGAACTCAATCGGTTCAGTGATCCCGGTCAGGAACGAGGTCAGCGCCGCAGAGAGCATAATGCCGCCCACTTTAGCCCGATTCTCCGGCTTGGCTGAGTGCCAGATGGCAATCGCTGCCGCAGGCAAACCGTACATTTTAAACAGGAAGCCGCCTGCCAGTTTACCCGCAGTCGGGTCTCCGGCCATGTAACGTGGGATGTCACCATGGAACACCTGGCCCGCCGCGTTGGTGAACTCACCGATCTGCATCTGGAACGGCACGTTCCAAATATGGTGCAACCCAAACGGCACCAGCGAACGTTCAACAATACCGTACAGACCAAATGCCAGCACCGGGTTCTGATAGGCTGCCCAATGCGAGAACGTCTGGATTGCGGTCCCTACCGGTGGCCAGATAAAGGAGAGCACCACGCCGGTGATGATCGCCGTCAGGCCAGAGATAATCGGCACAAAGCGCTTACCGGCAAAGAAGCCCAGGTATTCCGGCAACTGGATGCGGTAGAAACGGTTGAACATGTAAGCCGCAATCGAGCCTGCGATGATCCCGCCGAGTACCCCGGTATCCGCCAGGTGCTGTTTGATGATCACTTCAGGCGGCAGTTGCAGCACGAGTGGAGCCACCGCAGCCATCGTCTTCACCATAATGCCGTAGGCAACAACGGCCGCCAGCGCTGAAACCCCATCGTTATTGGTAAAACCGAGGGCAACGCCGATGGCAAAAATCAGTGGCATATTGGCGAATACGGAGTCACCCGCTTGCGCCATCACGCTTGAGACGATGGCCGGCAGCCAGCTAAAGTTGGCCGATCCGACGCCCAGCAGGATACCTGCAATGGGCAGTACGGAAACAGGCAGCATCAGCGACTTACCTACTTTTTGCAGGTTGGCAAATGCATTCTTGAACATAATTGAGTGTGCTCCTGAGTAATAGTGCTTTACGGCGTTATAGCAACAAAAGGCGGGGAGGATACCCTTTGTTATTTGAGGGATTTATCCCTCTTTTAATTTTTACGCAGAGTAAAATAAATGAATCATTCAATGTTTGACTGCTATCACGTTTCATTGCGCCAGCAGGTCGAGTAGCGCACAAAATCACTATTTCTGTACGTAACAGGCAGGCAGAGCTTCTGTCACTGGTGGTGAAATCACCAACCAGCGCACAGGTAAGCATCAATTAATTACGCGGCACAAAAAAACTCGGCCATTGTAAACACTAGACTGCGGCGGTCAACCGCTGTGAATCGATGTGGAACAGGCGGGAGAAATTGTCTGTGGTCGTTGCCGCTAATTGTGCGATATCAACCCCTTTTAGCACGGCCAGATACTCGGCAACATCGCGCACATAGGCCGGCTGGTTCTCTTTGCCACGAAACGGCACCGGCGCCAACCAGGGTGAATCGGTTTCAACCAGCAGGCGGTCCAGCGGAACAAAGCGGGCAACGTCACGAAGTTCGTCTGCATTACGAAAGGTCACAATGCCTGAAAATGAGATATAGAAGCCCATATCCAGCAGCGTACGCGCCGTCGCGATATCTTCAGTGAAGCAGTGCAGCACACCGCCACAGCGCTCTACTCCCTCTTCTTTCAGGATATCAAGGGTATCCTGACGCGCCGAACGGGTATGTACGATAACCGGCTTGTTTAACTCACAGCCGATGCGAATGTGTTCCCGAAAGGAATAACGCTGCTGCACCTGTGTTTCCGGTTGGTAATGGTAATCAAGACCGGTTTCTCCCATCGCCACCACGCGCGCATCGGCTGCCAGTTGGCGTAACTCGGCATAATCATACGGCGCGTCCTGATTGAGAGGGTGTACACCACATGAATAGGCCACTCCCGGGCGATCGCCGATCAGTTCACGCATGGTGCGAAAACCCGGCAGCGTGGTTGCTACCGCCAGCACAAAGCCGACGTCACGCGCCCGCGCTTTAGCCAACACATCAGACACATCTTTATGCAAAGATTGATAATCCAGGCCATCAAGGTGGCAATGCGAATCCACTAATAACATGCTATTTACTCAACGCTTATCAAACAGAGAAAGAAGGGAGGACATTAAGGCTTGCCGTCTGGAACCGTTGTTCCCATTCCAGTAACACATCAGCCAGCAGGAGTTCACGGTTTACGCCTGTCACCGTCAGGAGTTGATGGCGGCAGCGCAGCCAACGAGCAAGCACGGCGTCGATTTCCGCCGCGGACAACTGGTTGGCTAACAGCGCGATCAGCGCATCCTGATCGAGGTTGACGCGCGCACTCGCGGCTCCACGCTGTATTTTTAACGCATCCAGCAGCAGCGAGGAGAGCCAGTGAATACGCTCCGGTGCATCGTCGTGGTTCAGTTGTGGCAACAACGAATAAAACGCACGTGCTGGCACCGCGTTTGCCAGCGCCTGACATAATGCCGTGCGCTGGCGTGCGGTATCGTCTTGCAGCAGGTGCTCAGCCGCTAGCGGTGCACCGGCCTGCAAACGCAGCGCGGTTTGCAGCGCCTGCTCAGAAGCAGGGTGTCGTTTATTGAGCCAGACCACGCTCTGCGCTTCGTCAGGCGTAGGCAGATAAAGGTGCAGGCAGCGGCTGCGCAGTGTCGCCAGCAAACGCGTTGGTTCATGACAACCCAGCAAAAAATAGGTCGCTTCTGGCGGCTCTTCCAGGGTTTTTAACAACGCATTGGCCGCCGCTTCCGTCAACTGCTCGCTGTTTTCAATCCATACCAGCTTGGCACCGCCCTGCCGCGAACGCTGATAGAGGTTTTCCAATACGCTGCGTATCGCATCAACCCCTAACGTCTGTTTGCCCTTTTCCGGGCTTAGGGCATACCAGTCCGGGTGCGTGCCCGCCATCATCAATTTACAGGAATGGCATTCACCGCAGCTTTTCATGCCCTCGGGCTTCTGGCACAGAACGCGTCTTGATAACGCATACACCAGCGATTCGCGTCCCATACCCGGCAACGCGTGCAGCAATACCGCGTGGTGCGCCCGTCCCTCCTGATATCCCTCAATCAGTTGTCGATAGGGCCCATTCAGCCAGGGATACCATTCCATGCTTAGCGCTCCTGTACCGACAACGGCGCGGCATCAGGTGCCTGTTGCTGACCAAGCCACTGCACCAGCGCGGCTTCAATATCCGCACTCACCCTGTTCAACGGTTGTGAGGCATCAATGGTAACGATGGTGGCATCGGTGGCAGCCAGCGCCTGATAACGTGCACGGGTACGGGCGAAGAAATCCAGCGATTCTTGCTCAATACGGTCAAGCGCACCGCGTTGGCGCGCGCGCGCCAGTCCCTGCTCCGGGGGAATATCAAGGTACAACGTAAGATCGGGACGAAATGTGCCCAGCACGGTATCACGCAGTGACTGCATGAGCGGTTGATCCATACCGCGTCCGCCGCCCTGATAAGCCTGCGAGGAGAGATCGTGGCGATCGCCAATCACCCAACTGCCACGCGCCAAGGCAGGTTTGATGACGTTGTCTACCAGTTGTACACGTGCGGCATAAAGCATCAATAACTCCGCTTTATCGGTGATTCTCTCGTCGTCGGCCCCCTGTTTTATCAGGTCACGGAGTCGCTCGGCCAGCGGCGTACCGCCCGGCTCGCGGGTAAAAACCACATCCTGCACGCCGTGCGCCCGTAAGGTTGCTAATACGGTATTCTGCGCACTGGTTTTACCTGCGCCTTCCAATCCTTCAATCACGATAAATTTACTGTTCATCCCGGTCCTTCAGCGTTGAGCGGTAAGCGCGCACTGCACGGTTATGATCGGCAAGGTTGGTCGTGAAACGGTGCCCCCCCTTCCCGTCCGCCACAAAATAAAGATAATCTGTTTTTGCCGGATGCGCGGCAGCTTCAAGTGCAGCTCGGCTCGGCATGGCGATTGGCGTCGGCGGCAACCCGGCAATCACATAGGTATTATACGGCGTGGCGGTGTCCAGCGCGCTACGCGTTATCACACCATGATAATCCTCACCCATACCATAAATCACGGTAGGATCGGTTTGCAGACGCATGCCGGCGCGTAGACGATTCACAAACACCGACGCGACCTGAGGGCGCTCCTCTTTGACTGCCGTCTCTTTTTCCACGATGGAAGCCATGGTCAGCAGTTCTTCCGGCGATGCATAAGGCAAGCCCGCTTCGCGATTTTTCCACACGCCATCCACCGCATTACGCATGCGATGATGCGCGCGCAGCAGCAGATCGCTATCGCGCGTGCCTGCGGTATAGAGGTAGGTGTCAGGGTAGAGCCACCCTTCCGGATTTTCCGTCTCTTTGATGTCCAACAGAGCAGCAATCTCTTGCGGCGTTTTATCCTGCACGCTGTGCGTCAGGTAGGGTGCGGTTTTCAACGTTTCCAGCCAGTCACGCAGCCGCGATCCTTCGACAAAACGAATAGAGAACTGCGCCTCTTTGCCGCTCGCCAGCAGCGCTAACATCTCCCGCACCGTCATGCCCGGCATCAAGCGATAGGTGCCCGCTTTGAACTTTGCCAATTCGGGCTCCACGCGCAACAACCATTGAAACAGCACCGTTGGAGGGATCACCTGCTGTTCTGTCAGCGAGGTTTCCAGCGCTTCTCTACCGGTTCCGGCTGGGAGGGTGAAAATGGTCTCTTGTTCAATCAGCAGCGGTGAACGGGCAAACTGTTGCAGGTTATGCCATGCAGCGCCGAGTGCCGAGGCGAGTACCATCACCCCCAGCAGGAAAAATAGCGTTTTCTTTCTTTTCATCATTCAACCATCGACTAACCGTTAGGGCTCAGTAGTTGGTACAACGCTCTGGAGCGATAACACCAGGTATCAATTTGATTGACCGGAAGCACCGGCATCAATGCATTACAAACAAACACTTCATCAGCATCGGCGAGCGTCGTCACAGGTTCGCGCACTACCTGTAGCTGATAATCGGGGTACTGGGCCAAGCGGGTCATCACCTGCTGACGCGCCACGCCGTTCACGCCCGCGAATGACAAATCCGGCGTAAATACCTGATAGCCTTTGCGCCAAAACAAATTAGCCGCACAGCATTCCACCAGGCAGCCCTCAGTGTCAAGCACCACCACATCATCGACACCTTGCGCCTCCATCTCCTGGCGTATCAGGATCTGCTCCAGCCGGTTCAGGTGTTTAATGCCTGCCAGTCGTGGGTTGCGCCCCAACGCGACCGGGCTGATACCAAGGGCAATACCCTGCCTGCGCCAGGCGGTGTAATGAGCAGGATAGCCAGTCTGCATGACAATACGTGTTGGTTCGCTACACGACAGCGTACTGTAACCTCGGCCGCCACTGCCACGCGTCAAGATGGTTTTCACTACGCCTTGCTCCACGCCCTGCGCCGCCCGTTCCATTTCGACATGCAGTATATCCCATGCCGCATACGGAATTTGTAAACGCGCCGTGTCCTGCCGCAACCGTGCCATATGCAATGGCAGCCATACGATCTTGCCGTCCAGCACGCGTGCCGTGGTGAAGCACCCGTCACCATACTGAAGGCCACGATCAATAACGGCTATCTGCGCTTGCGCCTGGCCATTTATCCAAAACATTCGCTGTCCTCACCCAACAGGTTCATGAACGCCGATGTCCCCCCCCCGAGGGTAGAGGCAACCGCGTGACGTCCAGAGTGCCAGTAACCCATGACGCCAACAAGGGGCGCGTTCTGAATTATGCCCTGTCCACAATGGCGAGTGACAGGCAAAAAAAAACCCGGTTGCCCGGGCTTTTAGCGGTATCGCAGCGCCATTACACGCGGCGGAATACCAGCGAACCGTTAGTGCCGCCAAAACCGAAGGAGTTACACAGCGTGTACTCCATATCGGAAACCTGACGAGCTTCATGCGGTACAAAGTCCAGATCGCAACCGTCGTCGGGATTATCCAGATTGATGGTCGGCGGAACAGCCTGATCGCGCAACGCCAGCGCCGTGAAGATAGATTCCACAGCACCCGCAGCCCCTAACAGGTGACCGGTCATGGATTTGGTTGAGCTTACCATTACACGGCTCGCTTGTTCACCAAACACAGATTTCACTGCGTGCGTTTCCGCCAGATCGCCCGCTGGCGTTGAGGTGCCATGCGCATTGATATACCCAATCTGAGACGGCGTGATACCGGCATCGCGCAGGGCATTTTGCATCGCCAACGCTGCACCAGCACCGTTTTCCGGCGGTGACGTCATGTGATAGGCATCGCTGCTCATGCCGAAGCCAACGATTTCAGCGTAAATTTTCGCGCCGCGTTTCTTCGCATGTTCATACTCTTCCAGCACCATGATCCCGGCGCCGTCACCCAGCACGAAACCGTCACGATCTTTATCCCACGGACGGCTTGCCGCCTGAGGATTATCGTTACGCGTGGACAGCGCACGAGCTGCGCCAAAGCCACCAACGCCCAGAGGCGTACTGGCTTTTTCTGCACCACCAGCCAGCATGATATCTGCATCGTTGTAAGCAATGATGCGCGCCGCATGGCCGATATTATGCACGCCAGAAGTACAGGCGGTGGCAATGGAAATACTCGGACCACGCAGTCCGAACATGATGCTCAGATGCCCTGCAACCATGTTAACAATGGTAGAAGGGACAAAGAACGGACTGATTTTACGCGGACCGCCGTTCACCAGTGAACTGTGGTTCTCTTCAATGAGCCCCAAGCCACCAATGCCGGAACCGATCGCCGCACCGAAGCGCGTCGCGTTTTCTTCCGTTACTTCAATACCGGAATCGCGCATGGCGTTAATGCCCGCGGCAACACCGTATTGGATAAAGGCATCCATCTTGCGCGCTTCTTTGCGCGAGATGAAATCCTCACTATTGAAATCCTTTACTAAGCCAGCAAAACGAGTTGCATAGGCAGTAGTATCGAAATGGTCGATCGGGCTGATGCCACTCTGACCGGCAAGAAGAGCAGTCCAGGTGGACTCAACTGTATTGCCGACAGGAGTTAACATGCCCAGTCCGGTCACAACTACACGACGCTTAGACACGCTTGTCCTCCAGGGAGGGAAAATATGACACTGCGGGACAAAGAAAACTTAGGCGGTCGAATGACCGCCTAGATATGTTCGCTTACTGCTGGTTAGCCTGAATAAAATCAATGGCTGCCTGAACAGTTGTGATTTTTTCTGCTTCTTCGTCTGGAATTTCAGTATCAAATTCTTCTTCCAGCGCCATTACCAGCTCAACGGTGTCAAGAGAATCAGCGCCGAGGTCATCAACGAAGGAAGCGTTGTTAACCACTTCTTCCGGTTTAACACCAAGCTGTTCAACGATGATTTTCTTAACGCGTTCTTCGATAGTGCTCATACTCTTAAATTTCCTATCAAAACTCGCTTTCGCGATGGTTTTCGTAGTGTATAAAATGTTGAAAAAGATGCAACAAAATCCCGGCTGGTCTAACCACGATTTTGTGCTATTTTGCGGTTTTCACCGCAAATAACGCAAATAAATTCCGAGCTATTTAGATCATATACATGCCGCCGTTGACATGCAATGTCTCACCCGTAATATAACCAGCCTCATCGGAGGCCAAAAAAGCAACAGCACTGGCGATCTCTTTCGCGTCCCCAAGACGGTTCGCAGGAACCTGGCTCAAAATGCCTGCACGTTGTTCTTCTGTCAATGCCTGCGTCATATCGGTTTCAATAAAACCTGGCGCAACCACATTGACAGTAATGCCGCGTGAGGCCACTTCACGCGCCAGCGACTTGCTAAAGCCAATCAGGCCCGCTTTCGCCGCCGCATAGTTCGCCTGTCCGCCGTTCCCCATGGTCCCGACGACGGAGCCGATGGTAACGATACGACCAAAACGTTTTTTCATCATGGCACGCAACACGGCTTTTGACAGACGGAATACCGATGTCAGGTTGGTGTCGATGATATCTTGCCACTCGTCGTCTTTCATTCGCATCAACAGGTTATCACGCGTAATGCCAGCGTTGTTGACCAAAATGTCGATTTCACCGAAATCCGCACGAATCGCTGTTAATACAGCCTCAACGGACGCCTGATCGGCGACGTTAAGCATATACCCTTTGCCATTGGCACCCAACCACTCACTGATGACTTGCGCGCCATTTTCGCTGGTCGCGGTTCCCACTACAGTGGCACCGCGCGCTACCAGCGTTTCTGCGATCGCACGGCCAATACCGCGGCTTGCACCCGTTACCAGGGCGATTTTTCCTTCAAAGCTCATGGTACTCTCCGTTTTATTGTTCCAGGGCCGCAGCCAGTGAGGCCGGGTCGTTAAACGCCGCCGCACTCAGGGTGTCAACAATACGTTTTGTCAGCCCGGTCAACACTTTGCCCGGCCCCACTTCCAGCAGGCTCTCAACGCCTTGAGCTGCAACGTAGGAGACACACTCGGTCCAACGTACCGGGCTATAAAGCTGTTTCACCAGCGCCGCACGAATGGCATCAGGATCGGTTTCACTACGCGCGTCAACATTGTTGACCACAGGAATGGCTGGCGTAGTAACTGTAATTGTTTTTAACGCTTCTGCCAGTTTTTCTGCCGCAGGCATCATCAACGCGCAGTGGGAGGGCACACTGACCGGCAGCGGCAACGCACGCTTGGCCCCGGCAGCTTTGCAAGCGACACCGGCACGCTCAACGGCTTCTTTGTTACCCGCAATCACTACCTGTCCCGGCGAGTTGAAATTCACCGGAGAAACCACTTGCCCCTCAGCAGACGCTTCACAGGCAGCGGCAATGGCATCATTATCCAGACCAATGATGGCGTACATCGCGCCCGTGCCTTCCGGCACGGCTTCCTGCATCAGTTTGCCGCGCAACTCAACCAGACGCACCGCTTCCTGAAAGTCCAGAGCACCGGCGCACACCAGCGCCGAATATTCACCCAGACTGTGGCCGGCCATCAGCGCGGGCTGTTTGCCGCCCTGCTGCTGCCACACCCGCCAAATCGCCACCGACGCTGTCAGCAGTGCTGGTTGGGTTTGCCAGGTTTTATTCAGTTCTTCCGCCGGGCCTTGTGCAGTGAGCTGCCACAAGTCATAACCCAATACCTCAGAAGCCTGAGCAAAGGTGTCTTGTACTACCGGGTATTGTGCTGCCAGCTCAGCCAGCATGCCGACTGTCTGGGAACCTTGCCCCGGAAATACCATTGCAAATTGCGTCATATTAAACGTCCCGTTTGATCAAAAACGAACCAGCGCAGAACCCCAGGTGAACCCGCCGCCAAAGGCTTCCAGCAGGATCAACTGACCGGGTTTTATCCGACCATCGCGCACGGCTTCATCCAGCGCGCTGGGTACGGAAGCGGCCGACGTATTGCCGTGGCGATCGAGTGTCACCACAACCTTGTCCATGCCCATACCCAATTTCTTCGCCGTGGCACTGATGATGCGCAGGTTCGCCTGATGCGGCACCAACCAGTCCAACTCGCTCTTATCGAGTTGTGCGGCATGCAGCGTTTCTTCAACGATATGCGCCAATTCCGTCACGGCGACTTTGAACACTTCGTTGCCAGCCATGGTCAGATAGGCAGGCTGATCCTGATGCGCACGATCCTGATGAGGCAGCGTCAATAAATGACCGTAGCGGCCATCCGCGTGCAGGTGGGTTGACAGGATACCGGGTTGTTCAGACTGACCCAACACGACCGCGCCCGCACCATCACCAAACAGAATGAGGGTACCGCGATCGGCCGGATCCAGCGTGCGCGCCAGCGTGTCTGAGCCAATCACCAGCGCGTAATCTACCGCGCCGTTTTTGATGTATTGATCGGCAATGCTGAGCGCATAGGTAAACCCTGCGCAAGCCGCAGCAACGTCAAAGGCGATGGTGTCACGGATCTCCAGCATCTGCTGAACCTGACACGCGGCACTCGGAAACGCGTGCGTCGAGGACGTGGTTGCGACAATCAGCAAACCAATTTTGTCCTTATCGATGCCCGCCATCTCCAGCGCGTTTAGCGCGGCCTGATGTCCCATGGTCGCCACGTTTTCATCCGGCCCGGCAATGCGGCGCTCACGGATACCGGTGCGCGTCACAATCCACTCATCGGAAGTGTCGACCAATTGTTCTAAATCAGCGTTCGTCCTGATTTGTTCAGGCAAAAAGCTGCCCGTTCCGATTATTTTAGTATACATGTACGCTCAGTCACTCTTGGGTAATACAGTTTTCAGGCGCGCCGCAATCCGGTCGGGAAGTTGCCGCTGCACCGCCTGCATTGCCTGTTCGATAGCGACGGCAAACGCCCGCTGGTTTGCCGCGCCATGGCTTTTTATCACGGTGCCCCGCAGCCCTAACAGACATGCGCCATTATATTGATCAGGATTGAGATGACCGAACCGTTTCGCCAATCGTCTTTGGATAAAACGGCCGATCAACGTGAGCCACCACGCTTGCTTTGCTTTACGTCCGACATCCGTCGACGACGATTTAAGCAGTGACAGGAACATCCTTACCACGCCTTCCATCGTCTTCAATGTGACATTACCCACAAAGCCGTCACAGACCATCACGTCGGTTTTACCCGTCAGCAACTCATTGCCTTCAAGATAACCAATATAGTTAATCGAGGGCGTATTCTTTAACTGCGCGGCCGCATCGCGAATCGCGGCCAGGCCTTTGGTCTCTTCTTCGCCGATGTTCAGCAGGGCAACGCGCGGATTGCGCAGCGACAGCACTTCTTCGGCCATCACTGAACCCATCACGGCAAACTGAACCAATTGCGCGCTGTCACACTCGACGTTGGCACCCAAATCCAGCACCACCGTTTTGCCCTGCTGCTGATGCGGCAACACCGTCACCAAAGCAGGACGATCGATACCTTCCAACGGCTTGAGCAGGAGTTTCGCCAGCCCAATCAGGGCACCGGTATTTCCTGCACTCACGCACGCCTGTGCCCTACCCGTTTTTATCAGTTCCAGCGCAATGCGCATCGACGTACCACGACTGGCACGGATCGCCTGCGACGGACGCGCATCACTCGCAATAACCGATTCAGCCGGCACAATTTCCAACCGGGACAATAACGCAGAATCGACTTTGGCGAGTAATGGATGAAGCGCAGCGGGATCGCCGACCAATAACAAGTGAAGACCCGGATTAGAAGCCAGTGCCTGCAATGCCGCAGGCACCGTTACGCAGGGACCGACGTCCCCGCCCATTGCATCTAACGCCAATGTGAGGTGTGTCAAGGTATTGCCTTGCTAATAATTCGTGAGAATTATTTGGCAATAACCTTGCGACCGCGGTAGTAGCCATCCGCAGTGATGTGGTGACGCAGATGAGTTTCGCCAGAAACTTTGTCTACGGAAACAGAAGAGGTGGTCAGCGCATCGTGAGCACGACGCATACCACGTTTGGAACGGCTAGGTTTGTTCTGTTGTACGGCCATGGACCTTACTCCTTAATTACTTACGCTTTAAACTGGCTAATACGGCAAACGGGTTTGGTTTCTCCGCCTCTTCAGGCAGTTTACCAAACACCATGTCCGCTTCGGACACTTCACAGTGTTCAGAATCATGTACCGGAGCGATGGGCAATACGAGAATAATCTCATCTTCAACCATCGCCAGCAAATCGACCTCGCCAAACTCATCGACATCGATTGGCTCATACGCTTCCGGCAGAGCCTCTGCCTGCTCGTCATTGACGACAGACAGGACTGAAACAAAATGTGGTGTGAATCTGATGTTCAAACGGCTTTTGGCAACGCTGGCACATCAGCGTAACGGCCACTTGTGCACTGCCGTTAATCACCGCCAGGCGCTGATTATCGATATTAAACGATAAAGAGACCTGTACATCACTATCCACACTGGCCACAGACTCGGCAATGCGTGCAACTTGTTCAACCGTGTAGACACCAACATAATCTAAACGTTTTTGAGCCGTGCGAACCGCATCCAGGGTCAGGGGTAATTTTACCTTTTGCATAGGGCGCGTATATTAACGTCGTAACGACGTAGAGTCAAAGGAAAAGGCGGCGTTGTCTTACTATTTTATCAAGATTCGCGATCGCCCAGATTCGCTTTCTCAGCGGCGCACAGTGTAAAATGCCTTTTTTGATTACGCTACGGTTTATCGTAAAAATTATGTCTCAGATTGTGCTTGCCTCCACCTCTCCTTACCGTAAAAGCCTGCTCGCCAAGCTGGGACTGCCTTTTCAATGCGCCAATCCTGATATCGATGAAACGCCCCGCCCGCAAGAAAGCGCCGTCGCACTGGTTGAGCGATTAGCGCGGGAAAAAGCGCAAGCGCTGGCTACCCGCTATCCGGCACACCTGATAATCGGTGGCGACCAAGTCTGCGTGCTTGACGGTGTCATTACCGGAAAACCGCTGATAGCGGAGAAGGCTGTGCAGCAGCTGCGTCAGGCCAGCGGTAATCGCGTCACCTTTTATACCGGGTTGGCGCTGCTCAACAGCGCCAGTGGCGCGTTGCAATCGCAGGTCGAGCCCTTTGACGTGCATTTTCGTACGCTGAGTGAAGAAGAGATAGCTGCCTACCTGGCGCGAGAGCAGCCGTGGCACTGTGCAGGCAGTTTCAAAAGTGAGGGATTAGGGATTGCGCTGTTTGATAAACTGTCCGGACGCGACCCGAATACCTTGGTCGGCCTGCCGCTCATTGCGCTGTGCGAGATGCTGCGTCAGGAGGGTGTGAATGCGTTAACCCTGACCGGATTAGGCTAACGCTCACCAATAAAACCGCCAGCGCGAAGCGGGCGGTTTTGCTTATCAAACATTACTGATGCTATTTCTGCTGCAGCAATACCTGCAAGCAGTGACGTAATGCCGCATCAAGCGGCGCTTCGACACGCATCATCTCACCGGTGCCGGGGTGCTCAAAGCTCAATGATTGCGCATGCAAGAACAACCGTGACAGCCCAGTGGCAGCCAGTTGCCGGTCAAATTCTCTGTCGCCATAGCGATCGTCGAACGCGATAGGATGACCGGCGTGCAGCGTATGTACGCGGATCTGGTGGGTACGCCCCGTCACCGGACTGGCGCGCACCAGCGTCGCCTGCTCAAAGCGTTCTTCTACCTTGAAACGGGTTTCGGAGGGTTTCCCTTCGCTACTGACACGCACCACGCGCTCACCGCTTTGCAACATATTCTTTAACAGCGGTGCCTGCACCACTTTGCAATGGGATTGCCACTGACCGCGTACCAGCGCCAGATAATTTTTCTGCATTCCCTTGAGCCGCAGTTGCTCATGCAGCGCACGCAGCGCCGAGCGTTTTTTTGCTACCAGCAATACGCCAGACGTATCACGATCGAGCCGGTGCACCAATTCCAGAAAGCGCGCTTCAGGCCGCAGCGCGCGCAGCCCTTCGATGACACCGAAACTCAACCCGCTGCCGCCGTGCACCGCCGTGCCGGAGGGTTTATTGAGTACGATCAGACTGTCATCTTCATACAGAATGCAATCGGCTAATGCGGCCACCTTATCGAGACTGGCAGACACCGCCGGTTCATCGCGCTCGGCCACGCGTACGGGAGGAACGCGCACCACATCGCCATCCAGAAGCTTATATTCCGGCTTGGTGCGTTTTTTATTCACGCGCACCTCGCCTTTACGCAAGATGCGGTAAATCATGCTTTTCGGCACACCTTTAAGCCGCGCCAGCAAAAAGTTGTCGATACGCTGCCCTGCTTCATCGGCAGAAACTGCGATAAATTGTACTGATGGATTCTCTGTTTTCATGATGCGCGATTCTAAATAGCCCGTGCGGATAGCGCCACTCCTTTTTATGTGCTTAACTGTCTGTCAGGTACTTAATGGGCGGTTACCGAGATAGTGGACCCTCAGATTGCCATCGAAGGTGCGGACTTCAGTCATACGGCTCGCACATTTGGTAAAAATCAGGACAACAATCTTGTTGCACATCCGTAAAGTCACCTTGCTATAACAGTACCAGCAATGGAATAATGCTGTGGTTTTACCCGCCTATCTTCCTGAAACAGTGGAAAAGGCAAAATAGGTAAATTTGCCTGATAACGCATAAACGCAGCAATGGCGTAAGACGTAATGTGTAATCAAGCAGTTAGCGGGCTGCGGATGGCGGCTTGGCCGGTAAATGGAATCAGATCTGGTGACCCTTCTTCAGAAGCTGTTCCCTCAATAAATGTGCTGTTTTCCACCAGGAAATACAGGCTACCGAAATATGCGCCTCTATGCAGGCGACAACCGGGAGGTTGACGTCCCTGCGATAAGCCACGAGGCCATCGGTGAACCCGGTCATTCAGCATCTTTGTCCGTAGCTCTATCAATGATGCAAGTAAAAATAACGAGTAAGTTAAGATGAAAAGAATGTTAATTAACGCGACTCAGCAAGAAGAGTTGCGTGTTGCTTTGGTTGATGGCCAACGGCTCTACGATCTGGATATTGAAAGCCCAGGCCATGAGCAGAAAAAAGCCAATATCTATAAAGGAAAAATCACCCGCATCGAACCCAGTCTTGAAGCTGCTTTTGTCGATTACGGCGCTGAAAGACACGGTTTCCTTCCGTTAAAAGAGATTGCTCGCGAATACTTCCCCAGTAACTATGCCTCCCACGGTCGTCCCAACATCAAAGACGTGTTGCGCGAAGGGCAGGAAGTAATTGTTCAGGTGGACAAAGAAGAGCGTGGCAACAAAGGCGCAGCGCTGACCACGTTTATCAGCCTGGCAGGCAGCTATCTGGTGTTGATGCCGAACAACCCGCGCGCGGGTGGCATTTCTCGTCGCATTGAAGGCGACGATCGCACTGAACTGAAAGAAGCACTGAGCTCGCTCGAACTGCCTGATGGCATGGGGCTTATCGTGCGTACCGCTGGTGTTGGCAAATCTGCCGATGCGCTCCAGTGGGATCTGGCATTCCGTCTGAAACACTGGGACGCCATCCAAAAAGCGGCGGAAGGTCGCCCTGCCCCTTTCCTGATTCATCAGGAAAGCAATGTTATCGTTCGTGCATTCCGCGACTACCTGCGCCCGGATATCGGTGAAATTCTTATCGATAACCCGAAAATCCTCGACCTTGCCAAAGAGCATATTTCTGCCCTGGGTCGTCCGGATTTCAGCAGCAAAATCAAATTGTACAGCGGTGAAATCCCGTTGTTCAGCCACTACCAGATCGAATCGCAGATTGAATCGGCCTTCCAGCGTGAAGTGCGTCTGCCTTCTGGCGGCTCGATCGTTATCGATACGACGGAAGCGTTGACAGCGATCGACATCAACTCCGCCCGCGCAACACGCGGCGGCGATATTGAAGAAACCGCCTTCAACACCAACCTCGAAGCGGCTGACGAAATCGCCCGCCAATTGCGTCTGCGCGACCTCGGTGGTTTGATTGTTATCGACTTTATCGACATGACGCCCGTTCGCCATCAACGCGAAGTGGAAAACCGCCTGCGCGATGCCGTTCGTCAGGATCGCGCCCGTATTCAGATTGGTCGCATCTCCCGCTTCGGCCTGCTGGAAATGTCCCGTCAGCGCTTGAGCCCGTCGCTCGGTGAATCCAGCCATCACGTCTGTCCGCGCTGTAGCGGAACGGGCACTATCCGTGATAACGAATCGCTGTCGCTCTCTATCCTGCGTCTGATTGAAGAAGAAGCGCTGAAAGAGAACACCCGTGAAGTTCACGCTATCGTGCCGGTGCCTATCGCGTCTTATCTGTTGAACGAAAAGCGCGAAGCCGTGAATGCCATTGAGAAGCGTCAGGGTGGTGTGCGCGCCGTTATCGTGCCGCACGATAGTATGCAAACGCCGCATTATCAAGTTCTGCGCGTGCGTAAAGGTGAAGAAAAGACCACGCTCAGCTATCTGCTGCCACAGCGTCTTGATGCTGAGGCACAACAGGTTCAGGAAGAGCAATCTCTGGAGCGTAAGGTTCCTGAGCAACCGGCCTTGGCCACGTTTACCATGCCTGATCTGCCTGAATCACCGGTCATTACTCCGAAGCCAGCGGCGAAAGCTGCACCGGAGCAAGCCGCTGCGCCTGCAACACCTGGGCTGTTTGGCCGTCTGTTCGGCGCGTTGAAAAACATGTTTGCCAGCGCGGAAAGCCAACCGGAAAGCACCAATACACAAGAAGCAGCGTCTACGGAGCAGCGCCAAGAGCGTCGTTCCGGTCGTCGTCAAGGCTCAAACAACCGTCGCGATCGTAATCAACGTGACGGCGCGCGTGACAGCCGTGATGGCAACAAGGAAAGCCGTGACGGCAACCGCGAATCACGCGATGAGAACCGTCGCAACAAACGCCAGAACGCTCCAGCGGTAACGGAAGCGGTCGCCCCCGTTGAAGAAGCGGTAGAAAAAGCGCCGCGTGACGATCAGCAACGCCGTGAACAACGTGCTGAGCGTCAACGTCGTCGTCAGGATGAGAAACGTCAGGCTCAGCAAGATGTTAAAGCCCTGAACCGTGATGAAGAAAGCGTACAGGAAGAGAGTGAACAGGAGAAACCGACGCCGGTAATGCCGCGCCGTCAGCGCCGCCAGTTAACACAGAAAGTGCGTATCATTGACGGTGACACAGCTCAGGCGGATAGCCAGGTTGAAGCCTCTGCATCCCCGACACCGGTGGCAGAACACGCGCTGCCGTTGTTGACCGATGCCGTGACAAACGCGCCTGCGGAGACCGAAGCCAACGCTGAGCAGGCCGAGGCGGGTCGTAATGATGCCAACATGCCACGCCGTTCACGCCGTTCACCGCGTCATTTACGCGTGAGTGGTCAACGTCGTCGTCGCTATCGTGATGAGCGCTATCCGACACAATCTCCGATGCCGTTGGCACAGGCTTCTGCCTCGCCGGAAATGGCGTCCGGTAAAGTGTGGGTCCGCTATCCGGTGGCTGCATTGGCACAAAACGACGAACAAACCACTGAGCTGGTACCCGCTATCGAAGCACCGGTTGCGGCACTGCCGGTCATTGCTGCCCTTGACGCTGAAGTGCAACCTGTTGCTACGCCTGCGACTGACATCGTCACCGCACCGCTTGTCGCCGACACGGCGAGTACCGAGCCGGTTACCCCTGAAGATGTCGCACAAGACGCGGTCGAAGCACCTGTTACCGTTGAACAGGCCGTAGTCCCTGAGGCAGTGTTAGCAACAGCACCCGTTGAGGTTGCTGATGCAGAGGTGACTGAGCCTGTCGCTGTCGTGGAAACGGCCTTGGAGCAAAGTCCCGTTGTCGAGGAACAGCCGGTGGTAACACCAACGGCACCCGAAGCGAGCGCTGAGCAGGCGGCTGTCGAAGCCGTCGAAGAACACGCCGCGGTAGCGGAAGTCGCGCAGGCAACGGAAGACACAGCGCCAGCGGTTGCTGACGTTGAACCTGTTGATGTTGAAACGACAGAAGCCGCCGACGTGATTGAGGCCGTTGCACCGGTCGCCGCTGTTGAAGCTGTACCTGTGGTAGCCGAGTCTTCGGTTCCGCCCACGACTCGTTCGGTACAGCCGTTACGCAGCGCGGCTAAACAGCAGCACGCTGCTTCCGCCCCGATGACCAAAGCGCCAGCGCCTGCCTATGAGGCGGAAGCACCGCGCCACAGCAATTGGGTACGCCCCACCACCGAGTTCGCCGGTAAAGGCAGCGCGGGTGGGCACTCTGCCGTCAACCATGCGACCGCAGCAGCAGCAAAACCCGCTGCGTTTGAGTAAATACGCCGTCCAGGCACAAAAAACCCCTCTTTAGAGGGTTTTTTTTATGGCCGCAGTAAAATACCGCAACTCAAATCAGCGCGCGCAGCGGGGTGATCACCATACCCAGCGTTTTGCCTTCCAACTCGGCCACCAATTGCTGAAAGTGCGGGGTTGCTTCGTGTTCCGTCAAGACCTCACGACTTGCCCAACGCTCAAAAAAGACGAACGTACCCGGCGTTTCCAGAGATTCGTGCAGATCGTATTGCAGGTTTCCCGCTTCGGCCCGACTGGGTGCCACCACCTTTTTCACCGCTTGTGCTACAGCATCGACGTGCTCTGGTTTGGCCTGAATACTGGCGACAATACGCAATTCCATATGTTGCTCCTGTTAGGTATCCCAGTGGGCCTTAAAGGGCCTGACTGAGAAATTAGCGATGGGACTTACCATACGCTACTCTTTCCCTGCCGTGTACCCTGTACCGCAGTCGTTAGCACAGAACGCCACTCGCTTCGAATAAAGAGTCGTCAGCAACAAACGGGTGCATTACCAGCCCTTTACGCTTATGCTTGTGTCCCGCCGTATCTGCTCGTGACATTTAGCATTTAGCCCGTTGGAGCGCTTTTCATGACAACACTGTCTACCGTATTAAAAATTCGCCGTCCTGATGACTGGCATCTTCACCTGCGCGACGATGACGTACTCGCAACCGTGTTGCCGTTTACCAGTCGCCATTTTGGCCGCGCGATCGTAATGCCCAACCTGACACCGCCTATCACCAGCATTGCCAGTGCGCTAGCCTATCGCGAACGCATTCTTGCCGCGATCCCGGCGGGGGACGATTTTCAACCGTTGATGACATGCTATCTGACAGACTCGCTGGACGCGAAAGAGGTTGTTACAGGCTTCCAGCAAGGGGTATTTACCGCCGCCAAGCTCTATCCGGCGAACGCGACGACCAATTCCAGTTTTGGTGTTACCGATGTCGCCAATATCTTCCCTCTTCTTGAGCAGATGGCAGACATCGGCATGCCGCTGCTGATTCACGGCGAAGTGACCGATCCGGCGATCGATATTTTCGACCGTGAAGCCCGTTTTATCGAATCCGTCATGGAGCCGCTGCGCAAACGCTTCCCTACGCTGAAAATCGTGTTTGAACACATCACGACCCGTGAAGCCGCACAGTACGTGTTGGACGGCGATCGCTATCTGGGCGCCACCGTGACGCCGCAACACTTGATGTTTAACCGCAATCATATGCTGGTGGGCGGTGTGCGGCCACACTTGTATTGCCTGCCGATTCTGAAACGCAATATTCATCAACAGGCATTGCGCGATGCGGTCGCCAGCAGTTCTGACCGTTTCTTCCTCGGTACGGATTCAGCCCCCCACGCACGCCACAAGAAAGAGGCAAGCTGCGGCTGTGCCGGGGTGTTTAACGCGCAGGCCGCACTCTGCGCCTATGCTACCGTGTTTGAAGAGATTGGCGCGCTGGATAAGTTAGAAGCGTTCTGCTCGCTCAATGGACCCGCCTTTTATGGTTTACCCGTCAATGAAAGCTGGATTGAACTGCATAAGGCTCCCACCACCTTCCCGGAAAGCATCGCGTTAGGTGATGACGCGCTGGTGCCCTTCCTCGCCGGTCAAACCCTGAACTGGCAAGTGCGTTAATCTTCCCGCCCGTGCGCTGCTTAGTCGCGCTGCACGGGCTTTTAACGGCCTTTGCGTTTCACTACCACATATTTGTATCACCCCTCTTGCTCCCCCTCACCTTTAACTGTATAAATAACCAGTTAATTAAAGGAGAGTATCATGCGCGTAGAACTCACATTAGCCAAATCAGCCCCCTTACCCGCTGGCGCCATTGAAGCCTTGACGCAGGAATTGACCCAGCGCGTACACCGTCATTATCCCGATAGCGCCATTCAGGTGCGTTACGCCGCGGCCAACAACCTGAGCGTGTTAGGTGGCAACAAGGATGATAAAGCGTTAATTTCAGAAATCCTTCAGGAAACCTGGGAAAGTGCCGACGATTGGTTTAGTGCAGAATAATCACTGGCATTAATAATCGAGACCTTCTATTTTATCCTTGTAGTCTTCACACTAGCCGGAAGATGGTCGATGACGGAGGGACATGACAATGACGGTAGAGAAACCAGAACAAGCCATGACGTTCGGCGAATTATTGGCGCTGATTGGCGACCAGCAGCATAAGATTGATGCGTTGGAACTGGCGTTTTCCTCCCTGGCATTTGCACTGGATGAAAGAACGGCACAGCTGTTGCTACATAATTTGAAACTGGAATCACACAACGAACATCGCGCAGAGCAGACCAAAAAACACCTGGCGCTGCTTATTGCTGTGTTTGAAAAGCATGCCGGTATCAGCGCAGACTAATCTGTGTTGCGCTCACCTGATTGATATCCCTTTGAAATTCGGGGATATCATATCCAGAAATTTTTCTTTGCAAAAAGAGTCAAAATAACTCACCTGCTGTACAAAAGTCACAGTATACTTAAGTTGCTCTTGTCAATAAGGAGCCGCCCAAGCCTCGTTAGTCACTCATGTTAGTAACTAGTCAATAAGGGGTATGTATGGACAGAAAAAATGAAGTTATTCAGACACATCCTCTTGTAGGATGGGATATCAGCACCGTTGACAGTTATGACGCCATGATGATCCGCTTGCATTATTTAACCACCCCAGACCAGGCTCCCGCAGATGCAAACGTAGGCCGAACCTTATGGCTTACTACCGATGTAGCAAGGCAACTTATTTATATTCTTGAAGCCGGTATCGCTAAAATTGAGTCGACAGATTTTCAGCCACACGATCTACTTAAACACTAGTCTCCCGATTTCACAGTAATCGATTATCCCTTGACGACACCGCCTGATGGCGGTGTCGTCATATTCAGCGCGCTTAAGTTTCCCGATGAGTTACGTCAAGAATACGCTGTCACCGTTCACTACTGCCGTTTTCATCAGGAGCCGGGATACGCAACGCTCCTCTGAGCCGATCGCGTGATTTATTAAAAATCTTCATGCTGGTTTCCCGTCCACGACGTCGCTCACGCTGCGCTTCCAGGGGCAACGCCAGTTCGCGCTGACAGTCGTCACTACAACAGCCCTGATAGGCCGCCTGACAGCGGGAGCACTGAATGAACAATAAGTGACACCCTGCATTGCGGCAGTTGGTATGGGTATCGCACGGTTCACCACATTGATGGCAGTGGGCGATAACATCCTCGGTGATACGTTCTCCCATGCGCTCATCGAAGACAAAGTTTTTACCAATGAATTTTACCGGTAAGCCCTGGGCCTTGGCCTGACGGGTATATTCAATAATGCCGCCTTCCACATGGTAAACGTTTTTGAAACCCTGATGGCGCATATAGGCACTGGCCTTTTCACAGCGAATGCCGCCAGTGCAATACATCACGATATTTTTGTCCCGCGCATCAGCCAACATTTCTGCAGCCATCGGCAACTGCTCACGGAAAGTATCGGAGGGCACTTCAAGGGCATTTTCAAAATGCCCCACTTCATATTCGTAATGATTACGCATATCGACAAACAGCGTGTCGGGATCGTCCGCCATGGCGTTAACCGCCTCGGCTTTCAGATAGGTGCCAACATCACTGGGGTTAAAGGTTGGATCATCGATGCCATCCGCGACAATGCGATCGCGCACTTTCATGCGCAGCACCCAAAAGGATTTCCCGTCATCATCCAGTGCCACATTCAGCCGGATACGATCCAGCGCCGGATGCGCACCGAACAACGCCGCCTTAAAGTCGTCGAAGCGACTGGCAGGCACGCTCACCTGCGCATTGATGCCTTCAGCCGCCACATAGACACGGCCAAATACCTGACATTGCATAAATTTCACGTAAAGGTTATCGCGAAACGCTTGTGCATCATCAAGCACGAAATATTGATAAAAGGAAACTGTGGTGCGCGTCTCGGTTTCCGCAAGCATACGCGCTTTCAGTTCCTCATTGGAAACACGGTTGTGTAACACTGGCATGGTGTACGTTCCTGTCTTCAGCGAGGGTTAACCAGATTATAACGTTACGGCGACATGTGCGTAACGCGCGGGATTATAGCCGATCGCGGCAATTACACCAGAGGAGGAATTCGTGCGACATGGAGAAAATCGTCGACACAGTAAAAATATCTCGGCGTATGATGGTTTAGTCGTTTTTTCTTGGATAAGGAAACCACCATGAGTCGGCTATTTACCCCACTCGCGCTAGGCCCCGTGACACTGCCCAATCGCATTATCATTGCCCCCATGTGTCAGTATGCGGCCCAGAACGGTTTGGCTACGCCCTGGCATACCATGCATTTAGGTAACCTGTCCCATTCCGGTGCCGGATTGCTGATCATTGAAGCCACTGCGGTTGTACCTGAAGGCCGTATATCCCCTCAGGACCTGGGCCTGTGGAATGATGAAACCGAGCAGGCGCTCGCCACGGCAGTCAACGCCGTTAAGGCCTACTCCGCTATGCCGCTTGGTATCCAGTTGGGCCACGCCGGACGCAAAGCATCCGCCGCCGTGCCGTGGCAGGGCCGGGCTCGCGTGAGTGAACAGCAAGGAGGCTGGCAACCTGTTGCCCCTTCAGCCCTGCCTTATGATGACAATGACGCGCCACCAACAGCAATGACGACGCAGCAGATAGCGGATGTCGTCACGGCCTTTGCCACTGCCGCGCAGCGCGCCGATCGCATTGGGTTTGATGTGTTCGAAATTCATGCTGCACACGGCTATTTGCTGCATCAATTTCTGTCACCGTTGTCGAATGCGCGTGACGATAGCTACGGTGGGGATTTGAATAACCGTATGCGTCTGGTACTTGAGGTGTTCCGCGCTGTACGTGAGGTTGTCCCCGCACACAAAGCCGTTGGCGTGCTCATTTCGGCTACCGATGGTGTGGAAGGCGGATGGGATCTCGAGCAGTCTGTTGCGCTCAGCCACGCGCTGCATGCCGTTGGCTGTGATTTTATGCATGTCTCAAGCGGTGGTCTCTCTCCAGCACAGCGTATTCAGCCGGGCCCCAATTATCAGGTCTCCTATGCTGAACGCATTAAGCGCGAGGTGGGGATCACCACCATCGCGATTGGCCTCATCACTGAAGCCGAGCAGGCTGAAGGCATTGTGGCAACAGGTCAGGCAGATGCCATCGGCATCGCGCGTGCCGTGCTCTATAACCCGCGTTGGCCATGGCACGCCGCCGCTCGATTGGGCGCACAAGTAGCAACGCCACCGCAATTCTGGCGTAGTGAACCGCATCACATAAAAAATCTGTTCCAGCATTGAGCAATCTCCCCTTCCCGCCGTAAACGGGAGGGGGTATCTTCGCACTGGCATCCCACCAAAGGTTAAACATCATTATTCGTCGATGCTAAGATAAAAGACGGATATTGATTTTTAGCGTATTCCACATAGCCTTACGCAGGGTTAGTCTTCCTGCTTTGGAACGCTTTACTGCATCATCATTACGATAGTTGATGCACCGCACCACATTAAACACTATCACCTTGGTGTGACTGATTTCTTTTAACGACAAGCGCGGATGACTGCGCCTGCATTTTTTGATACTGGAACTCATGACACAACTCCCATCATTCACCCGTTCATTGTTGCACCCTCGTTACTGGCTAACCTGGCTGGGGATCGCCATACTCTATCTTGTCGTGCTACTGCCTTACCCAGTTATCTATCGCCTCGGCACCGTGCTAGGGCGTATCGCCATGCACGTAATGAAGTACCGTGTGTGCATTGCCGAGCGCAATCTGGCACTCTGTTTTCCCGAGATGACAGAACAAGCACGCGCCGCGTTGGTACGTAAAAACTTCGAATCCGTAGGCATGGGACTATTAGAAACCGGCATGGCCTGGTTTTGGCCCGACTGGCGTATCGCACGCTGGTTTACCGTCACGGGCCTTGAGCATCTGCAACCGCTACGTGCCGAAAAACGTGGCGTACTATTGATTGGCTTGCATTTTCTTACGCTGGAACTGGGGGCTCGCATTTTTGGCATGCATAACCCGGGGATCGGCGTTTATCGGCCCAATGACAATAAACTGATTGACTGGTTGCAAACCTGGGGCCGTATGCGCTCCAACAAAACCATGCTGGATCGTAAAGATCTCAAGGGCATGATTCGGGCGCTCAAACAGGGGGAAATTATCTGGTATGCCCCCGACCATGACTATGGCCCACGCAGCAGCGTGTTTGTTCCCTTCTTTGCCATGGAAAGTGCAGCAACCACCAGCGGAAGCTATTTGTTGGCAAAAGTGGCCAAACCTGCCATTGTGCCATTTGTCCCTCGCCGGCGTGAGGGAGGGAAAGGCTATGAATTGATCATCCAACCTGCCGAACTCAGCGTACCGCTAGACGACGAGGCCACAACGGCCAGCTGGATGAACGCGCTGGTAGAACAGAATGTGCTGCTGGCGCCCGATCAATATATGTGGTTACATCGCCGCTTTAAAACACGTCCGGAAGGCGAACCTGCGCTGTACTGAATCGTCATTTGTCACCGACAGTGCAATAAAAAAACAGCGGCCAAGCCGCTGTTTTTTTATTGATGAAGCACACTGTTACGGTATAACCGTCAGGACTCCAACACGCGATAACGCTGATGCCAACTGGCAAACTGCTGCGGATCGTGCCACACCGCATAGTGCAAACGGGATATCGTCACGGGGTCGCTTAACAGCACCAGACGCTGATTGTCACTGAGTGCCTCCAGATCCTGTTTCAGCGCATCCGTCACGCGCTGAACCCGGCCCTGTTCTACCGCACGGCTAAAACCATGACGCGCTGTTGCCATTGCACTCGCCAACGCATTGAGTGAAGGATCGAACACGGCCTGCACGAAACCATTTTCCAATTTGCGGGCACGGTTGGCGCGGAAATAGGTGTCCGTCGCTACCAGTTCGCGCGGCGGCTCGTACTCTTCCGGAATCAACAGGAGATTGGCACGTTTGCAGGCCAACCCGATCGACGCGCGGCTTGACATCACCGACACAAAAGGCGAGAGGATCAGCGAGAAAACGATCGGCGACAACCACCACAGAAAGCGTAAATCCAGCCAGGCCATACCAATCGCCCAGACCAGCCCCAACACCAGTTGAGAGCCGTGACGAGTAAAGGCCTCGCTCCACGGCGTGGCGTCATCATCACGCTGCGGTGATTTCCACTGCACTGACCATCCCAAGAAGGCACTGACCACGAAAACGGTATGGAACAGCATACGCACCGGGGCCAGCAATACCGAAAACAGCATCTCCAGCAATAGTGACAGGAAAACGCGTACTGCCCCTCCGTAAGGCTTCGCCCCCTTTGCCCATACCAGAATCACACTCAGCAACTTTGGCAGGAACAACAGCACCAACGTGGTCGAGAACAAGGCTATCGCCAATTCAGGACGCCACTGCGTCCACACAGGGAAAAGCTGACGCGGTTGAAGGAAGTATTGCGGCTCCATCAGCGTATGCACCACTTGCAGTGCGGTTGACAGTGCCAGGAACATAAACCACAGCGGCGCGGAAAGGTAAGACATCACCCCAGTCAAGAATACGGCACGGTGAACCGGGTGCATCCCTTTCACCAGGAACAACCTGAAGTTCATCAGGTTACCGTGGCACCAGCGACGATCGCGTTTAAGCTCATCGAGCAAGTTGGGCGGCAGTTCCTCATAGGAACCGGGCAGATCGTAGGCGATCCACACCCCCCAGCCCGCACGGCGCATCAGCGCAGCTTCAACAAAGTCGTGGGACAAAATCGCGCCCGCAAAAGAACCTTCACCAGGCAACGGTGCCAGCGCACAGTGCTCGATAAACGGCTTCACGCGGATGATGGCGTTATGGCCCCAATAGTGCGACTCACCCAGTTGCCAGAAGTGCAGACCTGCGGTGAACAACGGCCCATACACACGTGTGGCAAACTGCTGACAGCGTGCATACAGGGTATCCATGCCAGACGCTTTGGGAGAGGACTGGATAATCCCCGCATTGGGATTGGCTTCCATCAGTCGCACCAATTGCGTCAGACATTCACCACTCATCACGCTGTCGGCATCCAATATCACCATGTAGCTATATTGGCTGCCCCAACGGCGGCAGAAATCATCGATGTTACCGCTCTTGCGTTTCACGCGACGGCGGCGGCGGCGATAGAAGATACGGCCAAACCCGTCCACTTCACGGCACAGATCCATCCAGGCTTTCTGCTCTGCGACACATTTGTCCGGGCCGTTACTGTCACTCAATACATACAGATCGAAGTGATCGAGCTGTCCAGTAGCCGCTACAGATTCGTAGGTCGCCCGTAACCCGGCAAACACGCGCTCAACGTCTTCGTTACAGATAGGCATGATCAATGCCGTTCTGTGCGCGGGATTGAGAGGCTCATCCCCTACCGTCGTTGACGAGATACTGTATTTGTCCTTGCCGATCAGCAGTTGTAAAAAGCCCATCAGCGCAGTCCAAAAACCGGCAGAGACCCAACAGAACAGCACGGCAAACAACACCAGAATGCCACTTTGCAGGACATAAGGCAGAACCTGCATAAAGGAACGCAGGAAAGGCTGATTCACCATTGCGAACGGATCGATCAGCGCCCATCCCTGATAAGGCAAAATGGTCTTCATGTACCAGGTGGCGATGGCTGTTTGGAACAGAGTCAAGATAAGCAGGGTGTAACGGCGCAGCGTCCCCACCATTCTCCAACGATTCTCGGCAATCTTCTCTTCCGGACTGGCATGAGGGCGACTCGGTGCCGGGGAGCGCCCAAGCATACTTTCCCACCAGCGTACCAGCGGGTTAGTGCGCCACATATCAGGAAACATCGACGCACGTTTGATGGTGGGCATCGCCTGTAATGCGGTTCGCCCTTCTTTGTCAGCAGCCACCGGTTTAACCGCCGTTGCCGTGTCGGGCCAGGCGGCATCCAGACGCGCCTTAACGGATTGCAGCGGCGAATCCTCTTCCGTCAACAGCGTCGCAGGGGATTCCCCCTGCGACAGCGCCCGATGTATGACCGAGAAACTTTCACTCTCAGCCTGAGGCAACGCATGCTGCAACGCCTCCGCCGCTTGCGCGGACAGAGGCAATTTCCCGATATAATCAGGGCTCGAGATTAACTTATTCATTTGCAGGTAGCTGATAGCTCCAGGTTTCCGATAACAGCGTTTCGCCGTTCACCAACGCAGCGCGCAGCTCGGTTGGCTGTTTAGGATCTTTCACGCGCAGACGCAGAGTTAAACGCCAGCCGCGCGTTACCGGATTATAGCGAACATTGTTCTCAACGATTTCACCGTTGTCACCGATGCTGACCTGAGAGGTCACAGGCGTCGCCTCTTCCATCTCTTTCATCATCGGGCCGGCAAAATCGACCAGGAACGCAACGGTGCCATCCGGTTGGCGAATCAGGTTAGACTGTTTCACATCCCCAGTGGAACGCATGGTGCGCTGAACGTAGGCCAATTCAGGTGAATGCAATTGTTCTTCGTCACGGGTAAAGTGCAAACGGTAACCCACTTCCAGCGGCTGACCGATTTCAGGCAGTACTTCCGGCGTCCAGAACGCAACGATATTATCGTTGGTTTCATCAGCGGTCGGAATTTCAACCAGTTCAACTTTCCCTTTGCCCCACTCGCCCTTGGTTTCAACCCAGCCGCTTGGGCGCAGATCGTAACGGTCATCCAGGTCTTCATAGTTGGAGAAGTCACGCCCACGTTGCAGCAAACCGAAGCCTTTCGGGTTTTCAATCGAATAGGTGCTGACCGACAGGTGTTTCGGGTTATTCAGCGGACGCCAGATCCACTCACCGTTGCCCGCATGGATAGATAAGCCGTTAGAGTCATGCAGCGCCCCACGGTAGTTCAAGGTTGGAGAAGGCTGGTTCGGCCCAAACAGGAACATACTGGTTAACGGTGCCAGCCCCAGTTTACCAACGCGAGCGCGCAGGAATACTTTAGCCTGAACATCGACCACGCTGTCGCGACCTGGATAAATGACGAAACGGTATGCGCCCGTAGCACGCGGTGAATCGAGCAGCGCATAGACCAGCAGGTGCTTGTCATTGGGTTTTGGACGTTCGATCCAGAACTCGCGGAAGCGTGGGAACTCTTCCCCAGAGGGCAATGCCGTGTCAATAGCCAAACCGCGCGCAGAAAGACCGTAAGTCTGCCCTTTACCGATCACACGGAAATAGCTGGCACCCAGCATGCTGACAATTTCGTCATCCTTGCCAAGCTTGTTGATGGGATACAGGATTTTGAAGCCTGCAAAACCGAGATTTTTCACGGTCTCTGCATCGTGATTCACCGTACCGAAATTAAAATATTCCGGCGAATAGGCGATCTCGTTAACCTCAGTGGCCGTCACTTCATTGATTCTCACCGGAGTATCGAAATACATGCCCTGGTGATAGAACTGAATGCGAAACGGCGTTTGCAGGTTATTCCAGTATGACTTCTCCTGATTAAACCGAATCTGCTGATAATCAGCAAATTTCATATCACGGAACTGGGCGGGAAGATTGCTCTTCGGCGCTTCATAGCCTTTCGCTGCCAGTTTTTCAGCTTGCGCCGCCACATCATCCAGCGAGAATGCCCAGGCAGGCAACGCAGTGAAAGACAACACAATCGCTGCGGATAACCAGCGCAGATTCGCTACTCGACGTTCAACCCCAAAATTATTAACCAGCACAGCTCCCCCTGTTCGTGTGCTTAAATCAACTAAAATCCATATTAATGGATAAGTTAACCTTCCGACAACTTGATAAAAGCCCGGTTCATCATGATAGGTCAGCGTTTAAACAACGCAAACTGCAACCCCGATAAATTTCTGTAAAAAATCGAAAATTAGCGAGGATATTCCGTCACCGGTCAGCCGTTGGCAACCCCTTGGGGTTATTTATGCCAGCGGTGTACTGCTTATCGACAATTCTACCTGTTGCACTGTTAGCAAAACACCCTATTTATGCTGTAGTTGCAGAGAATACCTGCTTCTTTTGTTAACACGACGGCCATGACGTTTACGCGCATGCAACTTTCAAGAATAATCCGAACCGTTGCACGCTTCTGCTTTAAAAAAACCGGGTGCAACACGGATAACTCCCATTGATAACAAAATTGCGTTAAATCAGGTACAGTAGGATGACATATTCAAGCCAGTCCACCTACTTGCATCGACGCTTACTGATTCTTACATGAACGCATTGCGCCATAACAAAATTGCCACCACGCTAAGCCTCTTCGCGTTGCTGATGATTTTCATCGCGCCCATCGTTTCACAGGCGTTAATGCGGCATGATTATACTCCGCCAACTCTTACTCAGCACCATCATTCTCACAGTAAACCGGCAACACCGTTACCCCTGTCATCCGGCGTAACAATAGGCCACGACGCCTGTGGTTACTGTGGGCTGTTATCCCATCACCCAGCGCTGTTTCCTGATAACTCTTCGCCTCTCGATCCGCGATTTATCACGCAGTCCACGGTGAATGAGCCACGTCCACGGCACAACATTGTCACCGAGTGTTATCGCATCCAATCACCTCGCGCACCGCCGACAGTCATATAACACACCCCTAAGCACAAAAATTTGATATTGGATAACGTCCCGTCACAAGACGATGTCGTCTTTTCCTTTATTTTCTTCTTGTTACGATGACAAGGGCTCCCATGCTATGGATACCGTAAACGCTGACAAAAAGTCCCTCTCTGCGGCGGTAATGGCGCTGATATTACGCTTGCATTTCTATATTGGTCTGTTCGTTGGGCCGTTTATCTTTGTTGCTGCGCTCACCGGTACGCTGTATGTGCTGACACCGCAGATTGAAGAACGCCTGTATACGCAACAGTTGCATGTTGATATGCCCGGCGCAGCACAGCCGCTCGCCGCACAGATAGCCGCCGCTCAGGCTGTACTGGCTGATCAACCCTCAGCCCAATGGCTGGCCATACGCCCTGCGCCCACACCGCACGACACCAGTCGTGTGCTATTCCGATTCCCTGACGCCGCCCCTTCTGAATACCTCGCCGTGTTTGTCAATCCAAGCACACTGGCCATACAGGGCCAGCTCACGGTATATGGCACATCAGGAATATTGCCTTTGCGAACCTGGCTCGATCGTTTGCATCAGGGGCTATTCCTCGGTTCCATTGGCCGTCTCTACAGTGAACTGGCGGCATCCTGGCTGTGGATCGCTGCACTCGGCGGCGTTTATCTGTGGTGGAGAACGCGTAAGCCTGCACGAACCGCTCCGCGCCGTAAATTGCCGCTCACTGCCCGCTTGCGCGCCATACACAGCACGTTGGGGCTAACGTTACTCATCGGGATGCTATTTTTCTCCGCCACCGGGCTGACCTGGTCACAATGGGCAGGCAATAATATTGGCGTATGGCGCAACGCATTAGGTTGGCAAACGCCAACCCTGAACACCGCGCAAGGAACCCATTCCGCCACCGCAGTACAGGATGCACATGCCGAACACCACGGTGCGGCCATGGCTCATCACGCCGCTCCCCCCTTGGTGTTAGATAATGTCGATAGCGTATTGGCGATAGCACGACACGCGGGGATCAGCGCCAATAAACTGGAGATCCGGCCGGCAAAAAGCGCACATAATGCCTGGACCGTGACGGAAATTGAGCGACGGTGGCCGACCCAGGCCGATATGGTCGCTATCAATCCTGACAGCGGTGCTGTCGTCGATTACATCAGATTTGCAGATTATCCTGTTGCTGCAAAACTGACGCGCTGGGGCGTAGATGCCCATATGGGTGTATTGTTCGGGTTGCCCAATCAACTGATTCTGGCCGCGTTCGGATTGGGGCTGTGCACCCTGATAGTATGGGGATACCGTCTGTGGTGGCTACGTCGACAGCGCCCTGGAGGCCAACCTCATCCGGCTAACACGCTTTGCGCCGCCTTCACCACGTTGCCGCTCGCGGTACGCCTACTTGTCGGCTGCCTCGCACTGTTACTGGGCGGGAGTTTGCCCGTCATGGGCGTTAGTTCGCTGATGTTCTTGCTGATAGATATCGTGCGGTGGCGACGCCATCAAGCGCTACAAAACGCCGACGCGCTGCCACACGCACCACAGTGACGGTTCGCTGAGGGGGCATTGCGGCGCTGACAGAGGTACAGAGCCGCAATGTTCTTATGCACCGGGCAACATGCGTAGCGTCTCTTGATGCGCTACAGGGCCTTCGTGATAGCTGCCCAGTTTAAAAATGCTGACCGTACTGGTCAGCGCCTGGGCTTGCTCTTGTAACGACAATGCCGCCGCCGCTGATTCTTCTACCAGCGCCGCATTTTGCTGGGTCGTGGTGTCTATCTGCCCCACAGCCAAGTTGATCTGATTAACCCCATCGCTCTGCTCACGGCTTGCCTGAGCAATCTCCGTGACGATGCCGTTAACCCCCTCAACGTTAGTCACCAGCGTCTGCATGGAAACGGCGGTTTTCTCCACCAGTACCATACCCTGGCGCACCTTTTCCACGGAGCCATCAATCAGCTCTTTAATTTCTTTCGCCGCCGTCGCGCTACGCTGTGCCAACGCGCGGACCTCGCTTGCTACCACGGCAAAACCGCGCCCCTGCTCACCGGCACGCGCCGCTTCAACGGCCGCATTCAGCGCGAGAATATTGGTTTGAAAAGCAATGCTGTCGATCACGCCGATAATTTCCGCCATCCGCTGTGAGGATTCACGAATGCCACGCATTTCGGTGGTGACATCATTCATCAACTCACCGCTCTCGCGTACCGTTTGTGACCCCTGTGCGGCAAGCTGTGTCGCTTCCGTCGTATTATCTGCGGTGTTTTTAATGGTTGCCGTTAATTGCTCCATCGAGGATGCCGTCTGCTCTAGCGAGCTCGCCTGCTCTTCGGTACGCGCTGACAAATCCTGATTGCCTGCGGCGATCTGGCCTGCGGCACTGGATATGCTTTCCGCACCATCCCGCACCTGGCTGACAATATGGCGCAGGCTGTCATTCATATTCCTCAATGCCTGTAGCAATAAACCGGTTTCATCCTTGCGCGTGACAAGAATATCCGAGGTGAGATCCCCGGTCGAAACACGCTCAGCAATAGACAATGCCTCGTTAAGTGGATGCGTGACACTGCGAGTGATAGCGGCAGCTACGATCACGCTGACCAGAATGGCTGCAAGGATCATCCCCACCAGCAACAGTCGGGTGTTGGTATAGCTTTGCGCCACCTGCTGCTGCGAGACCGACATCTGGTCATCACGGTGGTCAATAAACGCGCTAATGGCGGCTTTGTAAGCCTGAATACTTTTCTCGGTTGCCGTCATAAACTCGTTGAGCGCGGCAGCAGTATCACCGGCATTGATATATCCAGCGAACTTGGTGCTAGAGGTATGAAAATCCCCACGCGCCTGATTAATCTCTTGTAATATCGCTTGTGAGCGCGTGTCATTGGCGGATTTACGTAACTCTTCCATCAACGCTGAAACAGTGACAGTGCGCTGTTTCATCGACTCCATCTCTTTTTTGATATTCTGTTCTGATGTCGTCAACAATACGCGCTGTTGGCTAAGTGCATAACCATTAAGTTCACCAATCAGTTGGTTTCCCTTTACCGTGAGCGGATAGTCACTGGACACAATCCGGTCTATCTGAGTGTTGAAATCGGCCAGTCGTCCCAATGACATCACGCCGACGATCAATAGCATTAATACCAGAAGTGAAAACCCTATCCCTAGCCGATATCCAATACGCCAATTTGACAGATTCATATAAATTCCTTTATTCATCTTTACTATAAACGTCACGGCCCCCGTGTTGACCGTTTCGTTCAACAGAAGTCTATTCACTGAATAGCGGTATGCGCTATTTATCCCTGTAGATATGACATCAACACATAGCATCACCCGATGGATGGCGACACACATGCGAGATAATCGAATATGTTAGCTGCGCGCGTGCGGCATTAAATCTTGTATGAAACCCGTTCATTAGAACAATCCTTGTTACGCATTGACACATCGCGTCCTTTTAATAAAATAAATTAATAAAAATCATTAAGATAAACATAGCACTTCTTTCTGATAGTTACGAAAAAAACCATACTCTCATTCTGGGTACGGTTGTATTCACGCAAAGCCAGAGACTTATGTTCAACGGCATATTATACGATTTCTTTACTGATTGAATGAAATTTATATGTCTATTTTTATTTACAAAACCCATATATCACCATAATCGATCATTATGGAAATATTTATCTAAATTCAAGGTAAATTATAACCACTGGCCGCGTCGATTTCGCATTAACAAATTTAAAACATTATCAAATAAATAATCTCGGAGGATTACCCATTGCAGAGAGGAACATAAGAAAATACACAGCCGTTAATGCTAATATTGCTCTATTGCCTTTAAGCAAGAGAGCAATATTATTGATATAATAATCACAGGATACGTCAGGTAATATTTAAACATTAATATTATTGCAAAACAGCCATTTTGTGCATTTAATTAAAATGTAATTCGCACTCTACTCTGGCATTAGGAAGATAATTTGACTTCAATTGCATAAAGGGAGCGATTATTTCCCAACCTGATGTTTTCTTACTCTGCTGAGTGTGAGCTTCAGATAAATAAATAATAGCAAAATAGCCACCACGGTGCTCATTTTTTAAAATCTCATAACGATAGAATCGATTGTTATCCCGATGCTGAAAAATCAGTGTTTCTTTTAATATCCCCAGTAACATATTCGCCCCTCCCAATGCCTAAACTTTTTTCATCGGCCAGAGCGGGGAAAACCTTAAAACAAGGCTTCAAAAACACGACATCGATCGCTACTGACAATAAAAAAACCCCACCGTCATCAGCAATACGGTGAGGTTTCATTTGGCAACATCACTTTTTCTTGGAAGTGCCTTTGCTCTTATCTTTTATCAACTGTCTGATTTTTTTCAATTCTTTTTGACTCAATGGTTGTTCAACAACCTCTTCGGTATGCTGGTTATCTACATCAGCCTGTTCTGCATCGACGCTATCCTTAGCGGCAATAGCAAAACTTTTCGCCAAACGCGCTGCCACTTCTGCACTAATGGAAACCTGATTTTCTAAGGCAGCCGCCTTAATTTGCTCTTTCAACTCTTGGGGGATTTTTAAAGATAAACTGGATATCTCACTAATTTTCTTACCTTTCTTTAAGAGATAAAAGGACACGGTATGTTAGTCGTATGGTAAAGTCTAGCATGACACAAAAATTTAATATTTCCGTCATGAAAAAGACACCACGCTATGCAGACTCCGCCAGTTACCCATTTTGACACCGCTGTGTGATTTCGAGTCATCATGGCAGCATCGTCAGTCTGCAACCTGAATTATTGCGAAAAGAGATGACAATAATAATTATTGGTAAGCCAATTATTTTACTTACAATGAAAAGAAGGTAAATGACTTGCGATCGAAGCCACAACATCAGACTTAACGCGTTGATCATAATATATTAACACATTAGAATGGCGCGCCGCCACGAAAAGGAACCTGCTGTGTCACACCACGCCGTCTGGGAATTTATCAAGCATGCCTACATGTTGGGTGCCATCATTGCGATGGTAATAACGTTTTTGCTAAGCCGAGATAAATCCCTGCTGATGCGTTTTCTGGCCTCGATACTGATTGGATTAACCTGGCCACTGAGCTTTCCTTTGGTATTACTGTTTTCACTGCTGTAGCGGCGCCTACCGACCGACAGCGCCGCACAACAGCGATTGACTATCTGACCACCAGTACCGTGGTTGTTGCATGACGGACGATGGCGGCGGCGTTAGAACCGAGCAAATACGTTTTCACATTGGGTCTGCGTGAACCGACCACAATCAGATCCGCACCAATCTCTTGCGCGAGTTGCAAGGTCTCATCTCGGGGAGAACCGAAGCTGACGCTATAGTGCACATGCTCTACCGGAAGACCGGTCTTTGCCACCAGTGCTTTAAGTACCTCATTTGCTTTGACCACGGCTTGATTTTCAAACTCTTTGATACCAAATGAGTAGGCAGACATAAACGCAGAGGCATCGGGCAAGGCATGAAACAAGTGAAGTGTGGCACCCGACGCCTTTGCCAGTTGTACCGCATGCTGCAAGGCATTATGCGTTAACTCATCTTCTTCCAGATCGATAGGGACCAGTATCGTCGTATACATAGCAGCTCCTTATTGCAGATTCCCGCTTAAGAAAAGCATATCCCACCTCGGTATGATGTAAAATAACGCTTTATAAATCTGTGAGGTAGGTTTTCTATGGACGATCTTTTCTTACGATTGTCTCGTTCGGCATTTCGACAACGTTTTGCACTCGGGCCAAAAGAGTTTAGCTATATGAATCAAAAGGGCTTCGATGTTATCAAACAACATGCTACTGATTTCATTGCACAACGTTTAGCGCCCGCCGAACCGCGCAATGATGGCAAACAAACCCCAATGCGCGGCCATCCTGTATTTATTGCGCAACATGCCACGGCGACCTGCTGCCGGGGATGTTTAACAAAATGGCATGGCATTGCCGCACACCAAGCGCTTAGCCAACAAGAACAAGACTATATCGTGAGCGTCGTGATGGCATGGTTGGAACGAGAAATCGCCAAGCGAGAACCACTGGCACAGAGATAACAACGGTGTGCCGCCAAAAAGTACGACGCTTGGCGCTGATTTACGTCGCGGCAAGACAGGCTATAACATGCCCTTTATGCCATTAGGAAACACAGTAAACGCATCACTCAGCACGGCGGTCTGATCGATCCAGCGCATCACAATTGGCATGCCATTGGATTCAACGCCGTGAACTACCTCTTGCTGATAAAACGCCTTATCGGCAAACAGACCTTCATAAACAAAAACGATTTCGTGACCCGGCTTTCCGTTGTATTCGAAAACATTTTCGGATATGCCCAACAGCGTCAGATCAACGGCATCAGCGCCAATCTCCTCTTTGACTTCACGGATAGCCGCAGCCTCAGAGGTTTCACCAAAATCAACGCCACCGCCGATGGGTAACAAATAATGCGAGTCCTTGACCGGATCGTGTCCTTCCGCTAGCAGCACTCGCCCGTTGTGGCGGAATAGGCAGACCGATTTCGCTCTTATCTTACTCATCACTAATGCTTCCTCAACAAAAAGGGCCGAGAAGATTACCCGAGGTGGTGAAAATGAAGTGAGATCGCGATCAAAGAAAGATCCCACTATGTTCAATTTCGCCCTTATTCCAACTGCACGGCCAAAAGTAGCGATTATTTAAAGCCCGTTTAAGGTGTATATCTTAGAATTCTCCTTGAAATTTAGTCAGGCTGTTTTTATCGCAGAGGATTATCTATCGAATTACTTAACCCAAGGAGTTTTACTATGTTGGCAAACGAAAATGTATTTATCAGCGTACTCGCTGTTATCGTAGCGGTAGGTTTTATTATCGCCTTCTTTATCCCTAAATGGGATGACTAATGAACACTGATCCCCCCAATCGATGACTCCTCTCGTGCCATCATGGCAGAGAGGAGGCAATTTTCAATTTGCATCCTAACTATACCGTCTACTCATTACCCTCAGCTTAACCATCTCACCGTTACTCTTACGTCACCAATACTGCGTGCCTATCCGGTAATTTAGCCATAATTAGCGCGGTTACCCTCCGAATGGAATCTCTAAAAAAGTAGCATTATCGTATTTCCTCTCTTTGCACAGGAAAATATGAATGTCCATCACTGAAACATTGGCTACGCATACCGCGTTGACATCATCAGCATCACGCCTGATTGCTTCGCAAGGAAATGCTTTCGATATTGAGTTAAAAAAAGCGGTAGCGAAAGAGCATCCGACTCAACAAGAAAATGCGGTCAGTGCTCAACCCACGCAAGTGTCTCAACAGTCTGCCGCCGCACAAGAATTGCAGGAATGGCTTGATATGTCTGCGCAAGAGCGACTCTTTTTCTCGATTCTGGCTTCAATGGGGATCTCCAAAGAAGAGTTTGAGGCCATGTCGCCCGAAGACAAGAGTCGTGTCACTCACAGAGTTCAGGAAAGCATTAAAGAGAGGGCAAAGGAAGGTCTGCAAACAGAGATTGCCTGACTGTGGAGGCGCGAATAGGGCCACCTGGAAACAGCACGGGTGGCACGCGACGCACCTTTTTTAAGCATGATAATCGAGCTCACCGAGTGCCATTATCCGAATGAGATTAGCGGCAAAGCTCCTTGGAAAAATCGGCACTCCCTCGCCCACTGACACACCGCTGGCTGATATCTTTACTGTCTATTTTCCAGGTGTCATCTCTCTTAGATAACTGATAGACATAACGCATTGCAGCCACTGAATCATCAGTAGGAATATCCTCCTCGATGGTCACGGTTGCACGCTCGGGAGATTCAACGGAATCACCGGACACCGTCTGCTTGATAAGCAACGTCGAAGGAATTTCCTGAAACCCTTCCCCTCTGTCTTTTAACGCGATAATGATCGGCACTGAATTATCAGCCTGCGCACGATTGTTGTTCTTGTCGCTGTTTTCTGCTTGTTGTGCATCGCATCCTGATAACACCCCCAGCGCTAATACCACTATAGTTTTACCTAATTGCATGACATCACCTAAATTTCTATGAGTAAAATCGTTAATTCGAAATAAGCGCCGATCATGTCACAGGCAATATTTCGTTCTTTAGGAATATGATGAGTTTCTGTCAAAAAACGAAAGCTGTTTTGTCATTATTTAGGTTTTGACCGTGACTCAGCCATCTCCACCTTTTACATCAGGATATGGGGAAAATCAGAGCGCGTTCACAACCTCACATCTTCAATGTGGTTATCGCAAAAAAAACCTTGCCCCTTTAACTGTATATAAATACAGTTCAGACACAATTTACTCTGAGGACGACGTGATGATAGTAAGAGCAGCATCCCACACGAAGGATGATACTTGCCCAGCATGCGTAGTAGCAGGAGGGTTTATTTTCCTGGCGCACCACAGTGGCGGTCATGAGAAAGCGGATGCAGTGTATCAGGCAAAAGCATCCCTGAACGCTCTGCAAAAAACACTTCAGTCGGTCGACGCAAGTCTAGATGATATGGTTCAGTTGACGCTTTATCTAAAACACCGACACGATTTCCCTGCGGTCCGTGATACTTTTCGCGAATTTTTCACTGACGGACACTATCCAGCACGGATGACGGTATTTACTGATTTTATCAACGAAAACTGCCTGTGCATGATAGACGGGACAGCCGTAGTAACCTCAAATCATTAGGCACCACGCTGTAGCGGATAGATGGATAATCAGAGCAGGTAATAATAAAAAGCAGATAAAGCGCAAACAAAAAAGTCCCTGCTAAGGGACTTTGATGCTGCATCTTATGCAGGATAAAACCGAAGACTATTGTTAACGTATCGATTCTATTGAATGAGTGGCGGAGGAGGTGAGATTCGAACTCACGGAGCTGTTACGCTCGGCGGTTTTCAAGACCGCTGCCTTAAACCACTCGGCCACCCCTCCACAACGAAGCGAACTATAAACACAGCCTGCGAGGTTGTAAAGCATGATAATGCTCAACTGCGCTAAAAATAACCTATTTAGCGTTAACTGGACGTAATATCATCATAATGCTTATAAAATTAGCACCTCACAGCGTAAAGAAGGGTAAAACGTCTTTAATAACCCTGTGCAACTATCTATGCTGATATCCTGAGTCATAATAATCAGTTAACAGAGAGAGTCGCTGCCATGGATCGTATTGTTGTCTCTTCCAGACAGGAAAGCTCACTGCTCAGCACGCACAAGGTGCTGCGTAACACGTATTTCCTTTTATCGCTTACGCTGGGTTTTTCCGCACTTACTGCTACCGCCAGCACCGTGCTAAACCTCCCCGCGCCGGGCTTGTTGTTGATGCTGATAGGGTTTTACGGGCTGATGTTTTTGACCCACAAACTCGCTAACAGTCCCGCAGGTATTCTGGCAGCATTTGCGCTCACCGGATTTATGGGATACACGCTGGGCCCAATCCTGAGCTCACTGATTGCCTCCGGCGCCTCTGACATTATCATGCTTGCATTGGGCGGCACGGCGTTGGTCTTTTTTTGTTGCTCTGCCTATGTTCTGACAACGCGTAAGGACATGTCATTCCTGTCCGGAATGATGATGGCGGGATTTGTTGTTCTGATCGTCGGGGTAATTGCCAATCTGTTCCTGCAACTCCCTGCGTTGCATCTTGCGTTGAGCGGCTTGTTTATTCTGTTCTCGGCAGGCGCCATTCTCTGGGAAACCAGCAACATCATTCACGGTGGTGAAACGAATTATATTCGCGCCACGGTGAGCCTGTACGTTTCCATTTATAACCTGTTCGTAAGCTTGTTGAGCATTTTGGGTATCATGCGCAACAACTAACCGAATAGAGGCTTTTGCCTTTGTCGTTCCACTGATGTAACAGGCCTGGGTTTGCGCTCAGGCCTTTTTATTCCCCGCCTACCCCATTCTTCCGGCTAAATTTCTTTGCTACACTTCGCTTAAAACAAGGGTTACGAGGCATTATGTTGGAGTTCGAAGGGCGTATTATAGAAACGGATGCACAAGGATACCTGCTTAACAGCGCTGATTGGCGCGAATCTCTCGCACCGCTACTGGCAAAGCAGGAAGATATCACGTTAACGGACGCGCATTGGGAAGTGGTGCGTTTTGTTCGCCACTTCTATCTGGAGTTCAATACTTCACCGGCAATTCGCATGCTGGTAAAAGCAATGGCGCAAAAGTACGGTGAAGAAAAAGGTAATAGCCGCTACCTGTATCGGCTATTCCCGAAAGGCCCGGCCAAACAGGCCACCAAAATTGCAGGACTACCTAAACCGGTAAAATGTATCTGATGCTCAGCTAATAGCGGATTGAAAAACCAGTGTAATCCATCATCGCGCAGGGTTCGGTAAGAACACGCTCAACACGAGCGCTACGCGGCCCACCTGCTTTTAGCCAAGCGATAAGTTGCTCAACCTGCTGCGGCTCACCACAGGCTACCACTTCCACACTGCCATCCTCACAATTTCTGGCATACCCTTTTATACCCAGTTGTCGCGCCTGTTGTTGAGTGTGATAACGAAAACCAACACCTTGCACCACACCGTACACATAGGCTGTGACACCGTGTTCTGACATCTAAACGCCTCCTCAATCAGAAATGGACAGGCACATTTATTTCCTGCACGGCAACGCAATATGCATCATACTATTAACAGTAAAATAATCTTAATCCGGTAGCAAATACCCGACGTTACCTTTCTACCTGCGGCTTGAAATCTGGGCATTCGCGCCCATATAAAAGTAAGGTTACAGAGTCAGATTATCTCAGGAGGCATTATGATTATCTGTAAATTCGGTATTGGAGAACAGATTCGTCATAAACTGCTGGGGTACCCTGGTGTCGTGATTGATATCGATCCTGAATACTCGCTGGTGAGCCCGGCGTGGGAGGAACTTGATGCCCATGATACGCTGCGTTCTGCACCTTGGTATCATGTTGTGATGGAAGATGAACAAGGGGAAACCATTCATACTTATCTGGCGGAAGCACAGTTGATGCAAGAAGCGCCCGATGATGACAGACACCCTTCTCTGAATGAGCTTGCTAAAGAGATCAAACAGCGAGCGCCTCGCTTACAGCATTAATACCGGCCGCTGTGGCCGGCATTACGTACAGGCTTATTACTTAGCAAGACCCAAGCGCGGAATTTCGATTTTGGGACAGCGATCCATCACAACCTCAAGTCCGGCATTTTTTGCCAGCACCGCCGCTTGCTCGTTGATGACGCCAATTTGCAGCCACAGCACTTTTGCGCCAATGGCAATGGCCTCTTTAGCCACCTCGTAAGCCGCCTCTGGCTGGCGAAAAACATCGACCATGTCCACTTTGCCAGGAATATCGGCAAGTGACGCATAAACCCGTTGACCGTGGAGTTCTTGCCCTGCCAGTTTAGGGCTGACGGGGATCACCTCGTACCCTTGCTCCAATAAATAAGCCATCACACCGTAACTGGGACGAGAGACTTTCTCACTGGCACCGACCAACGCAATCGTTTTTACTCTCTCCAACACCGATTTAATCTCTGCATCCTTCATTGTTGTTACCTCGTATACTATGGACTCTTTTACAGTGTACACCACCGTGCCGCCTAATTTTTGTCTTACCTTGCCGGGAACGCGGGTATTCAATTTGGCATGTCTGAAGTAGAATTTTCAGATAAACAAAGCAGTAAACACAAATGGGGCGGTAAATCCTGGCACCGATAAAAAACTGTTAAAAAATGAAAACTTTGACACATTTAGCCAAATACTCAACAATGGCGAGTTAAATGATGCCGGAGGAAAGCTGATGAAATTGTATCGTGTTTTAGTGTTGCTTTTCTTCGTCACGAGCAGTATGGCCAGCGCTGCCACCACCCTAAAGTTACATCAGGATATAGAACTCTCGCCGTTGATGGGCAAAAGGTGTCCAGTTCACTGTTGAAAGGTGCCGACAGTCTGGAACTGGATAACGGGCAACATCAATTGTTGTTTCGGGTGGTAAAAACGACGTCTACCACTGGCAGTGAAAAACGCACGTACTCATCGCCGCTGTTGTTGGCCGCGTTCAATATGCGTAATCAGGACGTTATTACCATCCAGTTACCCGCACTCGACACGCCCAAGGCACGCGAACATTTCGACCTCGACACGCACTATCAACTTGTGGATAACCACAATAACCCTATCAGCGCACGCCTCGACAGGCTTGAACTGAGCAGTGATGAGCTCGCTCACCAGTTGGAGCCCATTCTGGCACAGTACAATGCTGCCAATAAAAATGCATCCGTCACCGCCTTTACTTCGCCCAAACAGAACGCAAAAACCTGGCCTGAGAATAACGCAGCCAATGCCCAAGACAGCATTGACCCTTTTCTTATTCTCAAATACTGGTTTCGGCAGGCAGACAAAGACACCCAGGATCGTTTTCTGAAATGGGCAAAGGAAAAGGACAAGTAATAAAATCGCACCGCTGTTTTGATTATTTTAACCGCAGTTGCATCAATGCGCTGGGTGTTAGTCGCATTTTTTTCATCTACATCTTTTCAGCGAAATAGTGTTCTCGTAATCTGTGTTTATTATTCTGATGAAAGGACGTAAACATGGAACTCACCACCCGTACTATTCCTGAACATAAGCACATTGCTTTAGTGGCACACGACCACTGTAAGCAGGCTCTGCTGGATTGGGTGAGTACACACAAGAACACGCTGTCTGAGCACCACCTTTACGCGACAGGCACCACGGGGAACCTGATCCAACGCACTACCGCGCTTCCGGTCAAGAACATGCTGAGCGGCCCGATGGGGGGAGACCAGCAGGTTGGAGCCTTGATTTCGGAAGGAAAAATCGATTTGATGATCTTCTTTTGGGACCCACTGAATGCGGTTCCACACGATCCTGATGTCAAGGCTCTGCTTCGCTTGGCGACCGTCTGGAATATTCCGGTCGCAACCAACCGTTCCACCGCTGACTTTTTGGTTAACTCAGCCCTTTTTAAACAGCCCGTTGAGATCGCCATTCCCGACTACCAACGCTATCTGAATGAGCGTCTGAAGTAACGCGGTACATCAGCGCTACCTGGTTGCTGGCAGCGCTGTTATTAAGGTTTCCTGTGAAGCGGCACACCGATACGCTGTAATTGCTCAACAAAGACAGACGGTGCGTCACGATCGTAGAGCAACCAGACCCGGTGTTTCGCACGGGTGAGTGCCACATAAAGTAAACGCCGTTCTTCCGCATCAGCAAAAGGCTCTGGCCGGGGCAACAAGACCTGCTCCAGCAAACTTTCACGCGGTAAGGCAGGGAAACCTTCTTTGCCTTCGTTTAACCCCACAATCACCACATAGTCAGCCTGTTGCCCCTTGCTGGCATGAATCGTCATAAACTCAATAACCAGGTTTGGCCACCTCACACTCGCTTTATCCAGCATGGCTGGCCGCAAATGGTGATAGCGCGCCAGCACAAGAATACGCTCATCAGGCGTGACGTAACTGCTGAGCTTATCAAACAACGCTTCCAACTGTGTTTCAGGCAGCAGCATGACCGCTTTTTTATCACCGGCACGCAGGCTGTTGAGGGGTTTCTTTAATTGATGCGGATTTTGCTGCACAAAGGTATTGGCAATCTCACCAATGCGACCATTAAAGCGGTAGGTTGTATCCAGCGCGCAGCGTTCACCGCGCCCAAAGTGATGCTCAAATGCGGTAGTCAGCGTCAGTTCCGCGCCACTGAAACGGTAAATCGCCTGCCAGTCATCACCGACAGCAAAAAGGCGGGTACGCAGATTTTGCCTGCGCAGCGCGGCCAACAGTTGCGCACGTTGGGGTGAAATATCCTGAAACTCATCGACCAGAATATGCTTCCAGGGGCTGATAAAGCGCCCTTTATCCAGTAGATTCACCGCCTGGTGTATCAGGCCGGAGAAGTCTACCGCGCCTTCCTCTTTCAATGCGGCTTTCCATGCTTTAAGCAAAGGGGCCATCAAGCGCAAACCACGCTGCAATCGTGGGCGCTGCTCATCATCCGCCAGCACCAGCATCTCATTTTGGCTCCCGCCCTGCATGCGCATAAGTCCGAGCCAGCGATCCAAACGACCGCTCAAGCGCGCAGCCAGACGCGGATCAAGCCAGAACTCGCCGTCAGGCACATCCCACGCCATCTCCTCGCTCAGCCACTCCCGCCATCCTTTGGCTTGCGCTTTCTTTTCCGCGCACTGCTGCTGCCAGGTTTTAATCAGCAACGCATGTCGTAGCGCGCCATTGCTTTCCAATTGGCTGATAGACGGCGCTTTACGCGTAGCATGTTGAATAATATGCAGTGCCAGCGCATGGAAGGTTTTGGCCTGTACAGCGTCCGTGTGCAAGCACGCCTGAATACGTTCGTTCATCTCCTGCGCGGCTTTGCGGCCAAAGGCAAGTAACAGAATTTGTTCCGGCATCGCTTCGTTGCGGTGCAGCAACCAGGCAGCGCGCGCCACCAGTACGGACGTTTTTCCACTGCCAGCACCGGCCAGCACCAATACGGAATCTTCACCGTTGATGACGGCGCGACACTGCGAAACATTAAGCGGAGTCGTTTCAACGCCGTCAAAAAATGCCTGCTCTGAGGAGAGCGTTTTTTCCATCCAGGTGTGATTACAGGCGGTTCTGCACGATTCGCCCTCAGCGAGCCACTGCTGACAAAGCGTGTAGCGGTCACAACAGTTCACAAACTCCGTCAGCCTGGCGACAGGCAGCGGCAAGGACGCGAGCGTTGCACGAATATCTGTCTGTAACGCCGCCAGCGCCTGACGTGAAACCCACCCGTGCTGGTTCAGCATTTGCTCGATATCAGTGACTTGGTGCTGCAACGCGTCGGCGCACACCGCGCTCATGTCGTCACTCCACTGCCGCCACATTTTCATCAGGTAGCGGTAAAACTGCTGGGTTTCCTGCCATTCGGTGCCATGCAGTCGTACCACCTGGTTTTCTGGCAGCACAAACTCCAACTCCCCCCAAACCAGACCACGCTTGCATTGAATATCCAGCAATTGGTTAAAGGGAATGACATACTCGTGTTTCTCACCGCTCACCTGAACGCCCGCATTGAGCAGCTTCACCCGATTATAGGGGTGCTGTGCCAGATGTTTGCCTAAAGAGGTTGCTTTCAGTTCCATTTTCGTTACGCCATGAAAAAAACGGCTTTTCGGTAGTTTACCTGCGACACAGACCCCTTCTCCAGTGTTAAAACACGTTAAGATATCCCTGCGCTTGATGTAATATTCTTTCTGGTGACATCATACGCGATGTGTGCTGAAGCAATGCCATCAGATGTCTGTATTTTGTAATAATAGATGCCCTATTTACGAGACCTTCGCTACGCCTGACATCATGGAGCAATAATGCGCGCCGTATTGAACATTCTTAATTTTGTGCTGGGCGGATTTTTCACTACGCTGGCCTGGTTTATTGCAACGCTAATTAGCATCGTTCTGATTTTCACATTGCCACTGACCCGGTCATGCTGGGAAATCACCAAGCTATCGCTGTTCCCCTACGGCAATGAGGCCGTTCACATCGATGAGGTAGAGCCTGAGCGTAAAAATGCCGTATTAAGTGCGGGCGGGACAGTCCTCAATGTCTTCTGGTTTATTCTTTTTGGATGGTGGCTGTGTATATCGCACATTGCCAGCGGCATTGCGCAATGCCTAACAATTATCGGTATTCCTGTCGGTATCGCCAACTTCAAACTGGCGGTCATCGCACTGTGGCCTGTAGGTCGTCGTGTGGTTTCCATTGAAGAGGCGCAGGCGATACGTGAAAGAAACGCACGCCGTCGCTATCGCTAACCGTCGGTAAGGAACAGACGTTGTTGACTTTCATTTCAGGATTCCGGCGTTACCTATACAATAGCGGTTGGTTGTACAACGCGCGTATTTTTATAGCCCTGGCTGGCGCAGCATTGCTGCCCTGGTGGATGGGCCAACCCACCACCACCATTCCGTTAACGCTCGGCGTGGTGGCCGCTGCGCTGACCGATCTCGACGATCGTCTTACCGGCAGATTACGCAATCTGTTTATAACGCTGCTCTGTTTCTTTATCGCATCAGTCTCTATAGAACTGCTTTTTCCTTACCCGTGGTTATTCGGCGTCGGACTGGCCTTTTCAACGGCTGGTTTTATCCTGCTCGGTGCATTGGGTCAACGCTACGCCACTATTGCTTTTGGCGCTCTGCTGATTGCCATTTACACTATGCTGGGCGTGTCCCTGTATGACAATTGGTATCAACAGCCGCTTTTGCTGCTCGCGGGTGCGTTATGGTACAACCTGCTGACGTTGCTGGGGCATGTTGTCTTTCCCATTCGTCCTTTGCAGGACAGTCTGGCGCGATGCTTTGAGCAGATTTCCCACTATCTGGATGCCAAAGCGACACTGTTTGATCCCGATATTGATGATTCGACCGATAACCCATTGATCGATGTGGCACTGGTTAACAGTGATGTGGTGGCAACGCTCAATCAAGCCAAAGCCTCTTTATTAACCCGGCTACGCGGCGATCGCGGACAGCGGGGCACCCGCCGCACGCTGCACTACTATTTTGCAGCACAAGATATTCACGAACGCGCCAGTTCCTCGCACGTGCAATACGCTCAGTTACGTGAAACCTTTCGCCACAGTGATATTCTTTTTCGTTTTCAACGTTTACTGACGATGCAGGCACGCGCCTGTCGCCAATTGGCGCAATCCATTCTGTTACAGCAAAAATATCAGCACGATGGGCGTATTGAGCGGGCGTTTGTTTATCTGGATGCTGCACTGCACGCTTTTTTTACCAAAGAGGGGGCAAATACAGCCCAAGGAAAAGCGCTACGCCATCTGCTGAATAACCTGCGCGCCATTGATGCTCAGCTAATGAATATTGAATCAGAGCAATGGCTCGAATCGCAACAGCAGATGGAAGAAAGTCTGGCTGATGACGGGTTGACGGGCTGGAGCGATATTCGGCTACGCATTGGCCGTCATCTTACCCCCCGTTCAGCACTGTTCCGCCACGCGATCCGCATGTCCGCCCTGCTCTGCGGAGGTTATGCGCTTATTCAACTGACACACATGCAGCACGGCTATTGGATTTTGCTCACCAGCCTGTTTGTATGCCAGCCAAACTACAATGCGACGCGACGGCGGTTGGCCTTGCGTATCATCGGGACGTTAGCGGGCATCCTGATTGGAATACCGGTACTCTATTTTGTTCCTTCGCTTGAAGGGCAACTCACGCTGATTGTTATCAGCGGCGTGCTGTTCTTTGCCTTTCGCAACGTACAATATGCCCATGCCACCCTGTTTATTACCCTATTGGTTTTACTCTGCTTTAACTTACTGGGTGAGGGTTTCGAAGTGGCAGGGCCACGCATTCTGGATACGTTGATTGGATGTGCCATTGCCTGGGCTGCCGTCAGTTTTATCTGGCCGGACTGGCGTTTTCGCGGTTTACCTGCGGTTATCGATAAAACCATCAACGCCAACTGCCGTTATCTGGATGCTATTCTTGAACAATATCATCAAGGTAAAAGCAACAGTTTGCGCTACCGTATCGCGCGCCGCGATGCGCACAACAGCGATGCAGAGTTGGCCTCTGTCGTCGCAAACATGTCTTCTGAACCTCATGCCATCAGAAACACGCTCGATGATGCGTTTCGCTTTATGTGCCTTAACCACACGCTATTGAGCTATATTTCAACGCTCGGTGCCCACCGAGAAAAGCTGGTAATACCGCAGACGCTGCAACTGCTCGATGATGCCATTTGCTATATTGATGCAGCACTGCATCATCCTGACATTGACGTACAAGCGCAGCGAGAGGCGTTGTTGACACGTCAACAGCAGGTACAGCAGCTTGCCCCCGATCCCGACAGTAAGGAGCAACTGGTCTTGCAGCAAATCGGTCTGATCATCGATGTCTTGCCGGAACTGACGCTGTTGAAAGGAACTATCCGCTGAAAGGAGCTATCCGTCGAAGGGGACTGTCTGGTGAAGTACGCACTGAAAAAATTGTGCAGAGAAGATGCGAAGCGTAAAAACATGTAGCGCGGTATCATTGCCTTGAAGATACCGCGCACGTTGGCGTTTTAGGTTTTAGGCAACGGTGCTGAATGGTGTTTATACCATTCAATCAGCTCGTTTCTGACCCCTTTTGGCAAAGCGGCTTGATGCGTTCTGCAAATCGCGCCCGCCAACGCCAGTAAAATATTCACACTGGCATGTTTACTGACCGCTTTTAACTTCAAGTAGCTCTCCTTTGCACCATGTTGTTGCAGCTCGTCAGCATTTTTTATTCCCGCCTTCCATAACATCCGCTCAAGATCGTGATTCAGATTGGGCAAATCCTTCAACCGTGTGCAATGCTCACGCTCTGATTTATCCTGCTCTGCGCCCTCAAGCGACATTTTGGCCAATTTCAGCAGTTGAGTCGGTTCCTCCCATAAGACCTCCCCCACCAGATAGTAACTCAACGGTACGGGCATGCCCCGTTTGGTATAAACCAGATGCGGCATATTCAGTGCAAGGAAATGTGGCTCACAGCGCTTGTTCGCACGTAAATAAAGCTCTCCGTTGGAGATAAGGCCAAAGATCGTTTTATTTGCCGCGATGCTATAACCGCCAAATTGAGAACGGGTGGTTATTTCTCCCAATGAGGAGAAAGAAACTTTTGATTGCAAAATCCTTTTTTTGCATAACTGATTCATACAACACCCTTTAGTATTGAAAATCAATCCTCTGTCTGTATATGTGTTCTTAACGTGTTAAAGTAATTAATCACAAGGTTGGTAAGGCTTCAAACACAAAATGTGATCTCTGCCCACTGCCATGCCAATTATGCGAAGCGCTTCCAAAAAAAGCAGGTTGATTTTCATCCATAGTCGATATACTGTATACACATACAGTATATCGACTATGGATGAAACCCATCATGCGTGCGCACTCTATTCGTTCAGAACGTCATCAGCCGGCCTCACTGCATAGTGCCCCATTGCCACGGCACACGGTTGCAGGATACGGCAGCGGTATCATCAGCGAAATCGACTACAGTGTTGAGCACCCAATGACAACGCTTCTGTTACTGCCACTTTTGCAACAATTAGCCGCGCAATCGCGCTGGTTGCTGTGGCTGGCCCCCCAACAAAAAATCAGCCGCCACTGGTTACAGCAATCGGGTTTACCCTTAGATAAAGTGATTCAACCTTATCACCTCAGCCCTAATGAAACTGTAGATGCCATGGAAAAAGCGCTGTTAACGGGGAATTACAGCGTTGTCTTATGCTGGCTTGAGCACAATTTGACGGAAGAAGAAAGTATGCGTTTGAGGCAAGCTGCTCAAAAAGGAAACGCCTACGGATTTATCATGAGACCACAGTGCATAAGCAGAGAAGAGGATGGACTATTTTCTCGCCTAAAAATTCACTCAACGCTGTACCATTAAGTAAATTAAGAGTTTTCTCATCTGAGTATTGTCATACCGGTTTGTTTTACGCCAAAACCACGGATATGCAGGTGTGATGCGTGTCAACCATTACGGATAAACGTTGTGATTCGCCAAAATAAACTATTATTTGTTAGGAAGTATGTATGAAACGCTGTTTTTTCTACAAGGCAGATCATATCGTACTTGTAACTTTCGTATCACGTTGTAGACTTTAACGCGCTGGAGTTGCTCTTTGCATAATGCCAGTTGGCTGGCAGTTAGTTATAAATTAAGAGCAGTGGCTTCAGTCAAGGATTTAACCAAAGGCCTATTGGCATTAATGCTAATTGCCGGTTTGGATGATAATGAGGCGTAAAATGAAAAAAACAGCTATCGCAATTGCAGTGGCACTGGCTGGCTTTGCTACAGTCGCACAAGCAGCCCCCAAAGAAGAAACCTGGTACGTTGGCGGTAAACTGGGTGTATCCCAGTTCCATGACACCGGTTTCTACGGTAATGGTTTTGAAAGTCTTAACAACAACCCGATCAAAAGCAAACTGGGCGCAGGCGCATTCGTCGGCTATCAGGCAAACCAATATCTGGGCTTTGAATTAGGTTATGACTGGCTGGGCCGTTTGAAATATTCAGGTTCTGCGACCAGCGCAACTGACAGTGCCGCTTTCAAAGCTCAGGGCGTTCAGTTGGCTGCTAAATTAAGCTACCCGGTAATGCAAGATCTGGACGTTTATACTCGTCTGGGCGGCATGGTATGGCGCGTTGATGCTAATGGCACAGTTAACCCGAATCAGTTGAGCGACAGCGACACTGGCGTATCCCCGCTGGCTGCTGTCGGTATCGAATATGCTTTCGATCGTGACTGGGCTGCACGCGTTGACTACCAGTGGACCAACAATATTGGCGATGCAGGCACCGTTGGTGCACGTCCTGATAACCTGTTGATGAGCGTTGGCGTTTCCTACCGTTTCGGTCAGGGTGATGCTCCGGCACCAGTTGTTGCTGCTCCGGCACCTGTTGCAGCACCAGCACCGGTTGTAGAAACCAAGCGTTTCACACTGCGTTCTGACGTTCTGTTCAACTTCAATAAAGACACCCTGAAACCAGAAGGTCGTCAGTCTCTGGACCAACTGTACAGCCAACTGAGCAATCTGGATCCTAAAGACGGTTCTGTTGTTGTTCTGGGCTTCACTGACCGCATCGGTTCTGTAGAAGCTAACCAGGCGCTGTCAGAACGTCGTGCGCAGAACGTCGTGTCTTACCTGGTATCCAAAGGTATCCCGGCGAACAAGATCTCTGCTCGTGGCATGGGTAAATCCAACCCGGTTACCGGTTCTACCTGCGATAACACCAAACCGCGTGCAGCGCTGATCGATTGCCTGGCACCGGATCGTCGTGTTGAGATCGAAGTTAAAGGCATCAAAGACGTTGTTTCTCAGCCTCAGGCTTAAGTTACTCGTTTCTGAATAACCTTGTACTGATAAAAAAACCTCGCGATTGCGAGGTTTTTTTTCTTCATTTTTGAACAGGTCTTTTTTATCCGTTCTTTTTTGTGTCGCTGTTATCTTGAGACAAGATCGCTTTCAGATCCTGTTTTAGCAATGACATTTGATTCGCATAGCGCTCTTTGGACTCAGCATCTTCTATCAATTGCACAACGGTTTCCGACAAAGTCGAATTGCGACGGGTTGCCAATGCCGCTAGCCGTTGCCACACCAGATATTCAAGATCGATAGATTTTTTACGCGTGAGCTGGCTTTCGGCATTGAAATGGCGCTTGCGACGTGCACGTATCGTTTGCTTAAGGCGATTTTCCAAGGCAGGGTTCATGCACTGTTTAATCCAAGCAAGCACCAACACCGGTTGGTTCGCCATTTTTAGCAACGCGTCTACCGCATCATCAGCCGCACTTTGCTCAATGAAGCGTGTGATGGCTTCACCTTCCCGGTGCTTTTTCACCAGATATTTCCATTTCCAACCGCACTCAAGATTCTCTAACTGTTGATATTTCATGATAAATTCTTCAGTGACCGTGTAACGCTTACCTTAGCATAACAGTTTTTAGTCAACTTTCCTCTCAGGGCTCGCGTTTTTGCCATCAACGTCAAGCGGTGGCGTCATCACACATCAATTATCTATTTCCATAACGTTCCAACACTTCGTCTGTGCAGCGGGTATTATTCTTGTATAATCACGCTCTTCATTCCGACAACTACCTTTGATACTTTGACCAGTAACCAACTTGCATGGCAGCATCTGCTGCCCGACCACACGCCTTACCAGTCTCTGTTCGATCGGGCAGACAAGCTTGAACCGCTGGATTTTGCTGCGCTTCAGCCCCGACTGGCTGATAGCCTGAAGGTATTTTGCCATCCGCGATCGCCGTCGCCCTATATGTTGGTGAAGGCCGAAGAGACCCACGATTACCTCGCGCTCATTACAGGGGCAGTAAGGCATTTGTGCCCACCGATCTCAGCCCCACGCGGTAGCCGTTATCGCATTGAGCACGATCGGGTTGAGATTGAACCGGCGCAGCAACGTGATGATAATTTTGCGGCCCAGCAGTCATGCGAATTCCAGGCATGGATCGAAGCAGAACAGTTATTCGGCTGTGTCCGTTATTTTCAGGAACGCATTAGCCTGCAACCCGGCTTATTACACCGTATCAATGGTGGTACGTTGATCCTGACCGCACGAACGTTGTTAGCACAGCCATTGTTGTGGTTACGCCTGAAGCAGATTATTGCAGAAGGCCTGTATCATTGGCTTTCACCTGATGAAAGGCGTCCTTTACTTCTCGCTATTCCGCCGATGCCGATGAACATTCGGTTGATTGTGGTCGGCGACCGCGAGAGCCTTGGCGATCTGCACGATATTGAACCTGACTTGCGTGACCTGGCGGTTTACGGCGAATTTGAATCCGAATTGCCGCTGATTGACGAAGATGACATGTCACGCTGGTGTGCATACATTAATGCGCTATGCACCGCCAATCATCTTCCTGCGCTTGCGGTGGATGCCTGGCCTTCACTGCTGCAATTAGCCGTGCGTTACAGCGGCGATCAGGGCAGCCTGCCGCTTTGCCCACAATGGCTTACACATCAGCTCAAGCACATTGCCATTTACGCTCAGGAAGCGCATATCACCGCTCAAACCATCACGGAGGCAATCGCCGCCCAACGCTGGCGAGAAGGCTACCTGGCAGAGCGTATGCATGACGAAATTGAGCTGGGACAGATAGTGATTGAAACCGAGGGGGAAGTTGTTGGTCAAATTAATGGACTCTCGGTACTCGAATACCCCGGTCATCCAGTGACATTTGGTGAGCCCACACGCATTAGCTGTGTGGTTCACCCTGGTGATGGTGAATTTACAGATGTCGATCGCAAAGCAGAACTGGCCGGCAATTTACACGCCAAGGGCATGATGATCATGCAGGCATTTCTGATTTCCGAGTTGGAGCTTGAACAACAGTTGCCCTTCTCTGCATCGCTGGTGTTTGAGCAGTCCTACAGTGAAGTTGATGGTGACAGTGCGTCGCTGGCGGAATTGTGCGCATTAATCAGCGCCTTGTCACTGCAACCCATAAATCAACAGCTCGCGATCACCGGTTCTGTCGATCAATTTGGCCGCGTGCAACCCATTGGTGGCGTCAACGAGAAGATTGAAGGCTTCTTCGAAATTTGTCAGCGTCGAGAACTCACCGGCAATCAGGGTGTCATTATTCCAGCGGCTAATCTTCGTCACTTGAGTCTGAATGCCGATGTGGTAGAGGCCGTTCGTGCCGGACAATTCCATATCATTCCCGTGGAAACGGTGCCGGAAGCCATCACGTTATTAACGAATATGCTCTATGACGATGAACAGCAGCCCAATCTGTTGGGCTTGATCAAAGAGCGTATTGCACAATTCTCACCGCCGGAGCGACGCCGCTTCCCGTGGTTTTTTCGGTGAGAAACTGGTTTAACCAGACGTTTCTGGGTTGCTCAGCTTACAGGTGTAAGCTAACCTGCGTGCTTCACTAGAATAAGGCTTACTGAGAATATGGTAGATAAACGCGAATCTTATACGAAAGAAGACCTTCTTGCCTCTAGCCGTGGTGAACTGTTCGGCCCTGAAGGCCCACAGTTGCCTGCCCCAAACATGTTGATGATGGATCGTGTCGTCAAAATGACGGAAGACGGTGGCAATCACGGCAAAGGCTACGTTGAAGCCGAATTGGATATTACTCCCGACCTGTGGTTCTTTGGTTGCCACTTTATCGGCGATCCGGTGATGCCTGGTTGCCTGGGACTGGATGCCATGTGGCAGTTGGTCGGGTTCTATCTCGGCTGGCTGGGCGGTGAAGGTAAAGGCCGTGCGCTGGGCGTGGGTGAAGTGAAATTCACTGGGCAGGTCTTGCCGACGGCTAAAAAAGTCACCTACCGTATTCACTTCAAGCGCGTTATCAATCGCCGTTTGGTGATGGGCATTGCCGATGGTGAAGTGTTGGTTGATGGAAAGCAGATCTACACAGCTAACGAATTAAAAGTGGGCCTGTTCAAAGACACTACCGCGTTCTAATCGCAACATGTGGACGGGTTTCCCCACCGTCCACACCTTCCTCGCTCAGCTACAATGCGGCTCGCTTTATCTGCACTTCATGACCAATCGACTCGCACACGTCTGCCGGGATTTTCAGTTCCTGCGCGAGGGCATTAAGGTAACTTTTCTCCATAAAGTGGTCGACATCTATTACCGCACAGCTTAAGAAGTAGACCTCCAACGCTTCTTCTTCATTCTTAACCCCATTAGCTAACCGTGCGGGATCTAGCGGTTGGTCGATAGCGTCTTGTATCCAGGTTTCAGCTTCTGCGCCCAGTTGAAGTTCATGGACGTTCTCTTTTATGCGTTGCTGCTCTGTAGCATCGATATGCCCATCGCTCTTGGCCGCAAAAACCAATGCCATGATCAAACGACGGGCACGCACGTTGTCACTGGATGACTGCGCGCCGAAGTCGGCATCCTCGACGTGGGTATCACGCACCCGCTTTTTGTATTGGTTCCACAGCATAACGCCAGCCGCAGCGCTTCCACCGATGATCAAGGCATTTTTACCCAGTGACCCCAGCATCTTTCTTGTAGATTTGTTCGACAGCAACACCCCCGCCAACCCACCAAACGCTGCAGGTTTTAGCATATCCCCCAGATTGCCACTTTTAGCGCTGCTCGCTGCCGAGCCCGTTTTTGCTCCCGCAGCCCCCAGGAGTGTTTGTATCTGTTGCATCCATTGACTCATTGCCGTCTCCCCGATGTCGGTATCATTATCATCTGCGCTCGTCAGGCGAGCGGTACCTGTATCTATGCATAGTAGAGCCTCTTGTGCTGGTTGTTTGTCAGGTAATGTATAACAATGAAAATGTGGCACAGGCCCGGTTTTGCCACTGGAAAGGCAATTCTGCGCTGGGATGATTTGCGCTTTATTTTTGACAAGGTATACTGCACCCATAGAAATGAAATAGTGTTTTAGTATTTTTAGTTGTCCGTCACAATAAAGGAACGAACATGAAAATTGCATTGATTAACGAGAACAGCCAGGCTGCCAAGAACGCTATCATTGCCGAAGCGCTGACTAAAGCCGTTGCACCGCAAGGTCACACCGTATACAACTACGGTCAGTACGCCGTTGATGACGCTGCACAACTGACCTACATCCAGAACGGTATTCTGGCAGCTATCCTGCTGAACTCTGGTGCTGCTGATTTCGTGGTAACCGGTTGCGGTACCGGCCAGGGGGCGATGCTGGCCTGTAACTCTTTCCCGGGTGTGATCTGTGGTCTGGTTGTTGACCCGTCCGATGCCTACCTGTTCTCCCAGATCAACAACGGTAACGCCGTTTCTCTGCCGTATGCCAAAGGCTTCGGCTGGGGCGCTGAGCTGAACCTGGAAAACCTGTTCACTCAACGGTTCAAAGAAGAAGGTGGCCGTGGCTACCCGAGCGACCGCGTTGTTCCGCAACAGCGTAACAAGAAGATCCTGGACGCAGTGAAAGAAGTTACCTATAACGATCTGATCTCCATCCTGAAAGGCTTGGATCAGGATCTGGTTAAAGGTGCTATTTCTGGTGCTAAATTCCAGGAATACTTCTTTGCCAACAGCAAAGATGCAGAACTGACCAGCTTTATCAAATCGCTGCTGGCATAATTCCCCTAAAGGGAAAATTGCGGTACCGGTTTATCAACCGCAGGTGGAAACACCTGCGGTTTTTTTATGCACCAGCCAGTGCTTTTACATGTCGACCGCCGTGTTATCACATTCTATCCAGCCCATTTCCCCTTAGGCGTTCACTGTGTAATCAGATGCGTGAAATCCATAAAATTCTGCTTGACCGAAAGCAGCCGACTCCCTATAGTACCGCCCCGTTGCCCTTGAACGGTAACCCCCGGTGAGGTGTCTGAGTGGCTGAAGGAGCACGCCTGGAAAGTGTGTATACGTGAAAGCGTATCGAGGGTTCGAACCCCTCTCTCACCGCCATATAAAAGAACGCCCCTGAGCAATCAGGGGCGTTTTTGCTTTTAGCGTACAGCCAGATTCTTATTACCCCGGCTGAAAGCGCTGATACAAATGTATCCCCAACAGCATGGTTGCCAGACTTACCGTCATTGCCACCGTTGCCATCGCCATTCCCTGCCCTACAGACCCTTGCTCAAACTGTCGCCAGATAAAGATCGCAGTGGTTTGCACCCCTGCCGGAGCCAAAAGTAATGAGGTCACCAACTCACGAACGGCTACGGCAAACACCAGTAACATCGCCGCCAGCACGCTGGGGAAGACCAGCGGTGCCACCACATAGCGCAATGCCCTCAGCGTCGAGGCACCGTGAACGCGTGCAGCAGCTTCCAGGTTAGGGCCAAGTTGGCGTAATGCCGCACTCACATAGCGGATGGGATAAGGCAACAGCAAGCAACTGTACGCCAACAGGAGAATCACCCAGGTGTTGTAGGGCGTAACCGGCCAAAAGCTTCGGTTCCATGCCAATATCAGCCCCACACCGACCACAATGCCAGGAAGCGCCACAGGCAACAGAGAGAGGCCATCCAATAGCGCTGCACCGCGAACGCGTCTCACCGTTACCAGCCAGGCAACCAATGTGCCGACAATCCCTGTCAGTAGCGCAGTGCCACTTGCCAACCCTATGCTGCTTGAGAGCGCACTCAACGCTTGATTCTCACCACTCAGCACGGCACTGAAATGCCGGAGCGTCACATTGTCTGCCGATAACCCACCGGATAGCGTGCCGGAAAAGGCGGTTGCCAGCATAGCGCTCACGGGAATGCCTACCGCAATCAGCGCCACGCAAGAGAACAGCGCCACGATAGGCAACGTCCAGCGGCCCGGATTGCGAATCACAATCGTCGCAGGCTTCCCAGTAATGGTGCCCACGTCTTTTGCCGCCGTGAGTGCGCGCTGAACCGTATAGGCCGTCAATGCCAATGCAACCAACAGCAACGACAATACGGCTGCGCCGGAAAGATCAATGGGCCAATCAGCAAGGCGCTGCTCAATACCGGTGGTCAATGCCTGGATTCCCCGCATGCGGTCCAATCGCGGCTGGCACACCGTACTCCTCGATTGCCAGCGCAAACGCCAGCAGACAACTGGCTGCAATCGCCGGTAATGCCAGCGGTAAGGTAATACGAAAAAATGCCGCCCACGGACCCGCGCCATGTACCCGAGCAACATCCGCAAGGCGCCCACCGTGACTCGCCATACTGCGCGAGACGGCAAAGTAGACGACAGGGAAAATATTCAACGCCATCACTATCGCCATGCCCGGCAATGAGAACAGCAGCGTATTAAACTTGAACGAGAAAATCTGTTCCAGATAGCCGCGCGTTTGCAAGGCAAGCATCCACGACAGCGCCGAAATATATGGAGGGATCAAAAAGGGAATTAAAAATAACAAATCCCACACCCGAGCACAGGGAATATGGAACAACCCGCGCAAAGTGCCTAGCGTTACTCCTAATAAGCCACTCAGCAACGCCACACCGATACCAATGCCGAAAGTATTTGAGAGCAAGGGACCAATACGCGGATCCTGCGCCACGGCAACAAATGCGCTCAACGGCTCACGCATCGAGCCTTCATCCAGCCCAGGGAAAACGGCTTGCAGCACCACAAAGATAACGGGAACCCCCACCAGCACGAAAAGTATTGCCACCGTCACCAGTGGCAATAATGCAAAACCTCTCATGTTTTACTCCTGCGCCAGCGTTGCGCTGGCGCTGTTGATCCTTAACGTTGCCCGAACTGGCTCGCAAACCGCGCCAGAATAGCGTTTCGTGAAGTGCTGGCGGCATCGCCTTCTGGGAGTAACGTCAGGGATTTAAACAGAGGGCGTTTGGCATCAATATCCTGACGCGCAGGCATCAACCAGGCCTCTGCAACCGCCTCCTGCCCCGCAGGTGAAAGCACATAATCGACAAACGCTTTTGCTTGGTCCTGATGCTGACTGCTTTTCAGAATCATCATCGGACGCGGTGCAATCGCCGTGCCGCTGGTGGGGAAAATCACTTTGATCGACTCCCCCTGCTCAACGCTGTTATAGGCCACGTAATCCACTGCACCAAACACGGCAGCCTTGGCCCCTTGCAGCACCGGTGTCAACGCTTGCGCGTTAGGACCCGCCACGATCATGCCGTTATTCTTCAAGGCATCAAACAGCTTCCAAGCGTTCTCGCCTTGCGCATTTTGTAAACCGATAATCAGGTCTAGCGAAGCCCCTGACAGTGCCGGATCGGGGGTTGTCACCTTATCTTTGAATGCAAGCTGTGCCAAATCCTGCCAATCTTTCGGCTCTGGAGTGCCACTCTTGCTGTTCCACACAATGCCCAATGCAGAAATGCCCTGAGCAACGTAATAAGGGGTTTTAAACGGTGCAGGCACCTGGGCTGCATTTTTACTTTCATAGGGCAGTAACCAGCCACGCTGCTGCAAATCCGTTGCGGTATCCCATGAGGCAGAGATCAACACATCAGCACGTGGGTTTGCTTGTTCAGCATCAAGCCTGGCCATGACTTTGCCAGTGGTGGCTTGAAAAATATCGACTTTAACGCCAGTTTCCTTTTCAAACCCAGCAGCCAGCTTACTGCTCAACGATCCTGGCCCTGCGGTATACACCGTCAATGCCAGCGCACTGCTGCTTGCCATGACCAAAGAAAGCGCCATACCTGTGAATACTCCTGATGTTAACGTTTTACTGAGATAAACTGTGCTGCTGTTTATTGTGTTCATGTTCATCGTATAACTCCCCTACTCTGCATTTAAGGTGGAAACGGAGACCAGTTGACCCGCGGATAAGGTCGCAATCGCATCCGCCATGGTGTTCGCCTCTTCGCGGTCGTGCGTGACATACACCGCTGTCGTGCCTAGCTGACGAAGTAACACCGACATCTCTTTACTGAGCGACTCGCGGAGATCGCGAGCAAGATTGGAAAGCGGTTCATCGAACAGCAGGATTCGTGGCTCGGCCACGACGGCACGCGCCAAAGCGACGCGCTGTTGTTGCCCGCCCGACAACGCAGCGGGATAGCGATCGGCCAAGGTATCCAGCCCAACACGCTCCAAAGCGGCATCCGTTTTCTCTTTACGGCGCGCCGCGTTTAGTCCGCGCATCTTCAACGGAAAGGCAACGTTCTCACGCACCGTCATATGCGGCCATAACGCATAATCCTGAAACACCATGCCTAAATCACGTTGCTCCGGCGGTGCGCTAAAACGCGCCTCAGCGACCCGAACGCCAGCGAAGTCAATGTTGCCATCCGTCGGTTGCAGCAGCCCTGCCAGCAGTTTGAGCAGCGTGCTTTTGCCACAACCGGATGGGCCTAACAACGCAAGCACCGTCCCGGCAGGTACGTGCAGATCGATGTCACGCAGAATCGGTTGCTGCGCAATGTGGAAACAAAGGCCGCTAACCGTGATATCAACCGAGCGGTTCATCGCTCTGCTCCGCGTGATACACGATAGAGATGTGGTGCAACCCGGCATTGCCATGACGGCAACGCGAGATAACGCAGTGGGGAGAACAGGCGTGTAAAAACCGCCTGCCAATAAAGCAGGAAAGACATAAACATACGGGCATCCTCTTTGGGACTTTATATCGGAATCCGTAGGGTAAGAAAGCAATGCGACGGCGTGATGACAGAAAAAAGACGCTGGCGTTTCAGACGCACAGGTCTATCAACGTAGGAGCGGAGGACCGCACAGCAAGAGAGGAAACGCTGCCGTCAGCGTAAGCCACTACGTGACGGCAGGATATATCAGTTATAGGCGAACAGCGTGCGCTGGCACAATGACGAGCGAACGCAATCCGATGCGCGGAACGAAACAATGCCAATCATGTCATCGTCCTGAAAACGATCCAATGCATCCTGCAAACCGGATTTCACCCCAACGGGCAAATCACATTGCGTAATATCCCCATTAACAATCACCGTGACATTTTCACCCAGACGGGTCAGAAACATCTTCATCTGATTTACCGTGACATTCTGTGCTTCATCAAGAATGACCACGGCATTTTCAAATGTACGCCCGCGCATATAGGCAAACGGCGCGATTTCCACTTTTCCAATCTCCGGGCGTAAACAGTATTGCAAGAACGATGCGCCAAGGCGTCGCTGCAATACGTCATATACCGGGCGGAAATAGGGAGCAAACTTATCAGTAATGTCACCAGGTAAAAAACCAAGATCCTCATCAGCCTGTAATACCGGCCGGGTAACAATTATCCTTTCAACCTCTTTATGAATCAGCGCTTCAGCCGCTTTGGCCGCACTGAGAAACGTTTTGCCACACCCCGCCTCACCGGTGGCAAAGATTAACTGTTTATTTTCTATTGCAGACAAGTAATGCTCCTGGGCGATGGTACGCGCGGCAATCGGTGACGTATCGCGATTTTCTCGCGCCATACCGATAGCTTCAATTACCCCCATCTGAACCAGAGAAGTGACCGATTCTTCTTCACGCTGACGATGACTGCGTGAATCACGACGAATAACGCGTTTAGCTTCACGACGCGCTTTGATCACTGCTTTTTGTCTTCCCATAGTGGCACCTTACAGTTTGTTTCACTTACCGCACATAACCACTGTGCGTGACGTTTCACTCACAAACGAGGTTGGCTTCCTTATTAAGCCGATACTGGAGACATGAGTAGCGCACCGCCAATAACCGCGGCGGACGATAATATCGTCCCAAAAGAGGGGCGCATGGGTGAAAAAACGATGAAGCAGGAGAGAAGAATAAAGACAAGATAGGCTGCGGGAGAAATTCACACGGGGAGTTAGCCCCTCACCTCCCTTTATCAACCATCGCGTTTGATGACGGCGACAGCAGAGGTGATATTGAAAATGACATGTTCGAAGTTGCTCATTGGGTCCCCAAAAGGACATTACCATGTGCGTTCCTCACTGTGGCAACAACTATTCCCCGGAATAATGATTGACCGTATTAGAACTCCCGCTCATCACCCGGAAAAAATAACGTGGATTGATGTCAGTATGATGACATTGCAATAAAACGCCTGGCATTGGCAAGCATTTTTTACAGTTCCATAACATTTATCTATGACAAATAAATATAACCCTTTGCCGTTACAGACTTTTAGCGCTTCATTTTTTTTACGAACCCGATAGGCGTTTAGGCAGGGACACCGCCCTGCCCGCCTGACGCAGAGCAAGATGCCGGGCAGCATGGCGACTTACCCGGCATCGAGATGCGATCAATAAAGGCGTTGCCAGGAGAGATATTGGTCATATTTACGCAGCGCACTACGATACAACATGTGCTCTTTCTCGGGTAAATAGTCACCTAATCGTTGTTGCACACCGGTGGGGGAAAACGTCTCTGCTGGATGATTTTTCGCCAGAAGAATGTCATCCAACCGCCGCAGCCGGATAACATATTCGCGCATCGTGCTGTGGCGCACATCCGTTTGGTCGATCAGATACTGGGTGAAATCCTTGATCTTGAAATAACGGGCATGTGTGTTACAAAAAACTTCGCTACAAAAACGACACACCGGAATAAGTTCATCTTGCAGCGACAGCCATACATCCTCTTCAATTAAGCGATCGAAATCACCCAGGCTTTTTTTATTAATAAGCTGATTGCGAAATACCAGTGATACGCGATCGAGGGGTTTCCTGCAATTTGAGCAATGGGTTTGCTTGTGTTTGAAGTCTTTCAGATAGCGGCTAAGAAGCTGTTTTTTTCGCGGTGTAGATAACATGAATCCATTCCATGAGAGTGGATATCCTTTTTACGCAGACCAACGTGCAACGGCGACATTACCTGCCAATGACGCTGCAAGACACGCTTATACGTAAAGCCTGATATCCTTTGATAACACTATTCCTGCACGCAGTGGTTACTGTTCCTGCATAAGCTTCGCGCGCAGTCGCTTTATCGCCTGGCTATGCAACTGGCTGACACGAGATTCACCCACATCAAGAACGGCCCCTATTTCTTTCAGGTTGAGTTCTTCCTGGTAATAGAGCGTCAGAACCAATTTCTCACGCTCTGGCAAATTCTCGATAGCGTCCATCACGCGATGGCGTAAACTGCCTTCCATCAGCTGATGTAGCGGATTCGCTTCTTCATTGCCTTCCAGAAGCGCTTCAGCACTGTCGCCGTGTTCTTCACGCCATTCATCATAAGAAAACAGCTGGCTATTATTAGTATCCAGCAGTATCTGACGATAATCTTCCAGCGTGATGTTCAACGATTGCGCCACTTCTTGCTCCGAGGGCGCACGGCCAAGTTGCTGTTCCGCCTGTTGCATCGCCTGTGCCACTTCCCGCGCATTACGCCGCACACTGCGCGGCACCCAATCCCGGCTGCGTAACTCATCCAACATCGCGCCTCGGATGCGCTGCACGGCATAGGTGGTAAAGGCGGTTCCCTGCAACGAGTCGAAGCGTTCAACAGCACTCAGCAGGCCAATGCCTCCTGCTTGCAGCAGATCGTCCAACTCAACGCTCGCGGGAAGGCGAACCTGTAAACGCAAGGCTTCATGGCGCACTAAAGGAACATAGCGCTGCCACAGGGAATTTTTATCCATTGTGCCTTCGGCGGTATACAGATCGCTCACAGTGACAAATACCTACGATGATAATGTTATCGACACTATTATGCGTTTGCGTAGAGTGTCCAATGCTGCGAATAGGGGTGTAAAAGGGGGGCTATTTGGGGTATGTGATGGCGGAGACACGCTAGCACAGTCATCATGGCTGTCAAAATTACCGCAAAGGTAACCACGTTTTGCTCTTAGGCTCGCATACAGCAGCATTAGCGTGCAGATCGTTAAGATTTTTACACATATGCAAAAGTTACTACGGAAATTTCTTTATCGCGGCGGCATCCTCCACGATGAACCTTAGCGTCTAATGTTCTAAACTCACCAGAGATTGATACTGCCTACAATATACTATAGTATCCTAATATATTTACGTGCCCGGAATGCGGTGGACGATGATATCAGTTTGCATGATAGTGAAAGACGAAGCGTTGAGTTTGCACCGCTCCCTGAAAGAAATTTCAAAATATTTTGACGATATTGTTGTCGTCGATACTGGGTCGACCGATGATTCGAAAAATATTGCCAAACGTTTCACTGGCAAAGTTTATGACTTCGAGTGGATAGCTGACTTCTCCGCTGCCAGAAATTATTCACTACAATTTGCAAAATATGATTGGGTTTTAGCTATTGATGCTGATGAAGTGATTAATCACTTTGATGTAACAACGTTTTCAAATCTTATAAAGATGTATCCGACCCAAGTCGGAACTGTTGAGATTGCCAGCATCACTGATGATGAAGTTTCTGGAGAAGCCGAATTAATTCATGAGCACATAAGCCGAGTCTTCAACAGGCAATATTATGAGTTTTTTGGCACTATTCATGAACAGATATGCAAAAAAAATACGGGTGAAGCGCCGGATGGCCGATTTACGACTCCATTAGCACTAATGCACAGTGGTTACACGAACGAAGTTTTAGCAAATAAGAATAAAATAGCTAGAAATATTTCATTATTGCAAGGAGCTATCGATAAAACACGTGAGGACGCCTATCTGCACTATCAGCTAGGGAAAAGCTATTACTTAGGAAAAGATTACGAACGAGCAGCTGAAAGTTTTAAAACATCACTGCGTCTACAAAAAGACATACATAATGATTATAATCTAGTTCTGATCGAATGCTACGGATACTGTTTAATCAACACTGCGCAATATGAAAAAGCATTAGATATCTTGCAATACGAAGCGTTCTGCTCTTCAACTGATTATATGTTTTTGAAAGCATTAATACTAATGAATAACGCAGATTTCCAGGGTGCTGTCGATACATTTCAGTTATGCATAAGGATGGGGCCAGGTCGGAAACAAGGGGTTGGGACGTTTAAAGCCAATTATAATATTGCAGTTATACTTGAATGTGTTGGTATGAAAGTAGAAGCTCTCGATTATTACCAGCGATGCGGAGATTATAAGTTAGCGCTTGAGGGGATAAATAGAATCAAATCGTAAAGTATGTTAGTTAGAGTGAGCTGATTCTAATAAGCCACTAAGAGTAGTTTTATTCATTGTATCGAAAAATATAAATAGTGACAATAAGCTATCTTTATGTTGAGAGTAATTCCGCCAAAGCCTATTTTTAACAGAATGTTGATTTGCGAGCATATTTATTTTCCTCACAACATATTTAAGAAAATTTCGAATTCTTTTCACTGATTGATATTCAGTCAAATCATTAAAGAATTAGAAGCACCTAGCGTCATACTTGTTTAATCAAGATTCAATATTTTCACTTTTAAAAATTTTCGACAAAAATATTGGAATTTCGTTTAACTCATAAAAAAAATATATTCTGTATTCGTTTAGTCATATTAATAAGTCTCATGATTTAATTATACTCCCCCTATTATTTTAGCATCAAATATATTAAATTCTTACCATTGAACACAACTAGCTACTATCCTAACGACTATAATAACTCTACATTTTGAAAAGATGTTCAAGTTAGGTTTAATGTCCATATCATCACGATTGAAATCATCAACTGCGTGTGTATCCAAAATGCCTATAAAACATTGAGACGTATATCAAACCACCCTAAATCAGGTTTCAGTGCATGCAAACTCCAAATTTCATAGCAATGCATGACAGTGGAATTTGGCTTAAACAACCAGAGAATATCATAGATTGTTTATGGTGATATGAATGCCATCAGCAGTGTAACATCTTGAATAAGTCTTTGAATAAATATTAGTATAGTACGCCAGCATCAAAAGCATTGACCTATCTAACGAGCTCGAACCAGTGAATTACGCCCTGTTCAGTGGTAACGGTCGAGATACCACCGGCTGGCTCCAGCCCAAATTACTCCGCCAAATAGCCATAATTTTAATAGTTTTTTGTTGACATAAAAATCGGTTTGTGCGATGCAAGTCAGAATCTTCAAACATCTTCTTCAATTACTACTCTTACGAAATATTTTTTACCATTCTCGTCTCTAAAATATGCATTTTTTAAGTTTTCGTGTGTAGTCGCTCGTAATATGTTTAAATGCTCACCGAGCGTAGCAACAGAATTTAAATTTAATTTGCACAAATTGTTGAACTCTCTTATGCCATTATAATTACAATTTCGCTCAGGTTTTGTAGTATTAAAAACACCTTCTATAAGGTTAAAAACATTTTCACGAATCAAATCTTTTTCGACAGAGATTATTTTTCTATAAACATCAAAAGAAGTATCTGATATTTTTACCTCAACAGCTCTTTGTGAAATTATTTCACCATGATCAACTTCCGAGTCCATCAAATGAATAGTTGAGCCGACAGGGTAACCATTTATTATGGAAAAAACCTGAGGATACCAACCACGATTATATGGATTAAGTCCTGGATGAAAATTAATGCAACACATATTATCAACAAGTCGCTTAGGGAATATTTGTTTGCAGTGTAAGCTGAAAACCAAATCATAGAATTCTAAAATTTTATTTACTGTTTCCTCATCTTTAACGTTAATTTTTTTTGCTCCGATATCGTTCATCGGTTGGGGATTAAGATTGAATGATGTGTAGCAAAAGTCAACTTTTAAAGGATGGCTAAAAATATTTCTTTCAAGCTCAGCTTTCAAAAAAGGGAAAGTTCCTGATTTTCAGAAATAACGAGTAATCTCTGTATTGGTCGTTTCATATGATATTTATATGTATCTTTCTGTGTATAACCCATTAGCATTATCTCTAATCATAGTGAAAATTATATTCTAAGTTCGTTATACTGATGAAATACGTTTTTATCTTTCTATGGGATCTTTTCTCAAGGTCGATGCTAGGTTGAATCAGATACCATAATTTTGTAGTCCCAAGTCAATACCTTAGCATTAATGACACTTCTATTTCTCAAGAAAACACCGGAAAATAAAAATATTTATAGTAGGATTATTATACACAAGGCACTATTCTCAATTAATTTCAATATACCGAATTGTTTGCCCAAGTAAAAAAAGAGTTAGTACGTCTGATATAATCAGTTATAAATTTAAATAAATTGAATGAGCCACTAAAATTGAAGTTTTTTTACAGATTTAACCATAAAAAATATTTATCTATTTTCACAGCAAGAACTACTATATCTTAATCCATTCCCCTTGTCGGCCTTATTAATAATAAATCACTTCACCAATAAAGAAATAAACACTGAGATAATATTATCTTGCTCAAAATCACTCAGATCAGGATATATTGGCAGACATAATACAGAGTTAGATAAAATATTCGCTTCTGATAAATTATTAAAATTAGCACTATCAAGACCACGGTACATAGGGAATGAGCTAATAAGCGGATAAAAATACCGACGCGTTAAAATACCGACGCCTTTCATGGCTGTATAGATCTCATCCCTTTTATATGAAATGCTTTTATCGAAAAAAACGGGAAAATAAGAGTAATTCCATTCTATCTCTTTAGGAATATTGATAACTCGGATACCTGCTACTTTTTTTAACTGTTCACTGTAACGAAGATAAATTACCTTTCTTTTCAGAAGCGCTGCATCAATATGCTTTAATTGCACTAAGCCAAATGCGGCCTGTACTTCGTTCCTTTTCCCATTGATGCCGGGTGCTACCACAGTAACTTCATCAGCGAAACCAAAGTTTTTAAGGAAATCAATACGTTTTTTAGTTTTAGCATCTTGTGAAATAATGGCCCCTCCCTCAATCGTATTGAATACTTTAGTCGCATGAAAGCTAAGGATTGATAAGTCACCGTAATTTAAAATACTGTGCCCCTGTTTAGTTACACCAAAAGTATGAGCAGCATCATAGATAACTTTCAAACCATAGTTATCTGCAATAGATTGAATCCTATCGACATCGGCTGGAATCCCATAACAATGAACAGGCAGAATAGCTGTAGTGTGCGACGTAATTGCTTGTTCAATTTTATCTGGGTCGAGATTACACGTGAGAGGATCAATATCGACAAAAACCGGCTTAAGACCATTCCATAATAGTGAATGCGATGTGGCAACAAACGAATACGGCGTAGTGATAACCTCATCGGTGATACGTAAGGTCTGTAATGCCGTCAACAATTCTAAAGTGCCGTTCGAAAAAAGACTGATATACTTTACACCTAAATAATTAGCCAGTTCTTTTTCAAGCTGTTCATGTAATGGTCCACCGTTAGTTAATCTTTTATTCTCCCATACTTTTTCCAAATAAGGAATAAATTCCTCAAGAGGGGGAAGCAGTGGACTGGTAACATATATTTCTTTTTTCATACACATCCCTTAAATATTTTTCAATCCGGCAGCCAAATTTTCTTTATAGCTTCAAGATTTGTTTTGTTAAGCATCCAATTTTTTTGAATTTCACGTTTCAACATATCGCCTACCATTCTGGTTGAGTCGATATTATCGATGTATTGATTCATTGCAGATGACCAATCTTTGTATCTATTCTTTACAGCTAATATAGGGAGTTTTCTTTTATAGCAAACAACATCACTGCATATAATCGGCACTCCACAGATACCAAACTCTAATAAAAGGATATTGCCGCGGTAGCGATTAGAATGATTATCAACCAATGGAGCAATCGCGAAATCCAAGTTAAGAGAAGTCAGTTGTTGAGGGTAGCTGGTAATGCCTTTATATCGATGATATTCATGAATGAAAGGTTTTAGTTTAGGGGGATAAACGCCCAGAAAAACCCATGTCACCTGGTGAGAAAAATCACGGACAATGTTAGCAACTAACTCAATGTCTTCCTCACTCAGGTCCAAAGTCACACAACCAACGCGAGGCTTGGCATCAGACCTTGGAGTCAAGGTAAGATCATTCCAAATAGAGGGTAAATACGTCGGCAATACGTGAATATCTCGATGTACCTTGCTATATTGCTCAGCTAATAGTTCAGACCCGAAAATCACACGATCGAAAACAGCTAACTCCTCTTGTATTTTAGTTAAATGTTCTTTTCTATTTTTACCCTCTTCAAACTTCCTGGAGTCATAGTAGTTCATGTCACAGATCGAAAAACACGCTTTGAACGACTTAATATTAACTATATTTTCACTTTGTTTATGACTTTGAGTAATAATTACGTCGGGTTCTATCTGGAGAAAGTCCGATACTGCAGCGGAATGTGATATCACGGCTCCATCAACCAATCCATTATCTCGTAGACTATGCAAGGGTTCTTCTAACCGATATATACTCAGTGGGCTGTTGCTGCTAGTGAATGCCATCAAGCGTGGTTGGTGATGAGATCCTATAGATAACTCTCGCGGCCTGATATGTTGCTCAATGATATAATCCTTAGTTAAAGACAAATTTTTGTTATACGCAGGATCATGAGCAATGACGTTTTTCCATTTATGAAATATAAACAGTTCTTGTTCAGAATACGATTCTTTGCTAGGATTTTTTCTCTCTGGAGAAAGAGTAGTGGCAACAATTGAGAAAGGAGTCCAAACAGAAAGATAACCCGCTTTGCGCACTTTCAAACTTAAATCGATATCAGCAAGATATCCCTCTGGCAGCAACGCGTCGAATCCACCAACCTCTTGATAAATCGTGCGCCTTATCAACAAACATAGCGAGAGAAGCCCATTATAGTTTTGTTCGATTTCAAGGCGGTGCATGTAGCTTGATGCAGAATAATGGTTTCCAACGAAAACATTGTCAGCGACACCATTGAGTCCAAGAACCATACCTGCAGAATAAATTTTTTCATTAACATTGATTATTTTACTGCCAACGCACCCAACCTCATCACGCAGACCATGATTAACTAAATTTTCCAGCCATTCATCATGCGCGGGGAAAACAGTTGTATCGAGCAACAGCAAATAATCACCTGATGCGCGCTCGGCTGCAATATTATGCAATCTTGCACGACTTTCCATATGTGGAAAAATAGTCACTTTTATTCTTTTGGGGTCAACAGTACTAACTTCTTCTAACCAGTAGCGATTTTCTTTATTTTCGCCGAAGCAGCTTAGAATGAGAATTTCATAATTCGTATATTTAGATTTTTCCAACACCCCCATCACACAACGTTGCAATACACTCACATCGCCGTCATCAATAATGATGATGCTAATTTTTGGTAACGCTTTATTGTGAGCATAAACAATTCTTCCGCCGCCGAGGTTATTTTTAAAAAACAAGCTATCGGAATACCCTTTTGCATTTATATAGCTATTAATCAATTGCACTGCGTCGCTGTTATCAATTATTTTTTTCAACTTAGTTGTTAACACTGGCTCAGAAATATGACCAATACTTTCATTGCCTTTTGCTATAACAAGTCTCATCATAACATCAAAATCGAACAAATCAGGCGAAATATCGTTATAGAAATTTAAATCTTTAAAAAATCCTGATAAAAAAAACAACCAACAAAAAAAGCACTGGGAAAACCAATAAAAAAATCAATACTAAAGTCCGGCAAAAATGCTGAATTTAATTCATTATTCTCATCAATAAATATCTTATCAGGGTAGATTGCGCTATATGTATTTTTCTTATTTAGATAAATTATCGCTGAAATAAATCCATCTTGAATAATTTCGGCACCAGCTCTCACATATTGAAGCCAGTCAAAGAGCTGCTGTAGTGCTATATTATTTATCACTGAACTCATCTTTTCAGGGGAGCACAATGAGACCCAGCACTTAAACTCTTCTGGAAAAACGTGCTCACTAGCACTAACAACAATGCAACTTATGTTTGAATACACTCTTTTTACAGGTAACAGCGATTTTAATGTAATTAAAACGTCACTCCATGAATTTGATTGATCATAAATACAAACATAAATAATTTCAGGTGATTCTATTTTATTAAGTTTTTGAGATATTAGTGATAAGTTTTCTGGGGAAAGCCTACGCTGATTAATCCACTCTAAGATATTTTCTTTGTGCTTTTTATTGAAAAGTACTTTTGCTTTTTCTTGTGTTAGTTCTAGAAAATTGAAAAATTGTTGAGTTGAAACATCTTCTAAATTTTCATAAAAATCTCTATATTTATAGAGGCTTGCTTTTGCTCGCTGCAATTCAATGGGATCATCGCTCCAAGCAACATCTGCATTACCAACATCCTTAGATGTGTTCTCAGTTATGGCATATTTTTCATACCCAACAGCAACTTTTTCAACCACAGGGCAGCCACATAATCCTGCTAAAAAACAAGTGCCTGATGTTTCATAAGAATACATCACACGCCCACGCTTGAGCACATTAGCAAGTTCTTTAAGCGATAAAGGCTGTTCCATTGACAGAACTGTTATATTCTCGGGCAATGTTGAAAAATCGACACAACTACGTGGAACTCGGTTTAAATATAAAAGGTCGAGGTCTTTTTCATCTACGTCGTCACAAAACAATGACAAATCATAAGTTGATAACATCAACAAATTTACATTTGCTTCATTTTCAGCAAACTCTTTTCGGTAAAAGAAAAAAAGATCTTCGAAATTAGCATTTATAGCATTACCATTTAGGATTCCTTCTCTGTTCAGCATATATCTGACACAAATGGGGGCATCAAAGGGGTTACCTGAATATATTTCGGGGTAAACTGCAATAAATATTCTCCCCGAGTTTTTATACTCATTTAATTGCTCAGTGGTTAATTGTGGAGTGTTCCAGTCAGTATTAGTTTCCTGAGAAACAAGGTATGCCTCACCACCATGTTGGTTGATAAGATGACAAAGACGATGCACAACTTGAATGCCTAGAGAAGATTCAGTGTAACCAGGGGCAGCAATTACATAGGGATATTTAAATTTTTTATCCATCTATTATCCTAAAAATCAAACGGATTTTGGCAAGTTTTACAAAATCAATCATCATCACCCAAAAGAAACATGCTACCGCCCTTGGCTTTTCAGCAACCAATGCGCTATCACATCTTCATATTGTTCCATGACGCTAGTCGGCTATTTAGGCAGCCAAGCCTGTATCCAATCGTTCAAGCCATCACCTTCAAGTATCCAATCTTTATACACTGCATCTCTTAATTGATCGCCTAGTCTGGCTGTTGCATTCATATCCGCAATATGCATACGCACGGCATCCATCCAATCTTTGAAACGATTATCGACTCGTGTGACAGGTAAACCACAGCGATAAGGCTCTATGTCAGTGCAAATTACTGGCACGCCACACGCACCTAACTCCATGAGTCGCAAGTTACTTTTACATTCATTAAACAGATTGTGTTCCAGAGGTACCAGAGCCAAATCCAAGTTAAGGCTTGCCGTTTTTTGTGGGTAATATTCGATGGGAACACCTGCATGAAATTCACATTTAACACCTTCCGGCTTCATCCCCATAAAAACCCACTCAACTTCATCTTCTAGCGCTTTCACTACTGAACGGAGAATGGCCAAATCACCTTTATGACTGCTTCCTCCTGCCCACCCCACTCTAGGTTTACGCCCTTGCTGACGTAGGCTAGTCAAACCTTTCCACCAAGAGGCCGGTAGGCGGTTGTAAGCAACCCGAATATCTGAATGGTACGCGGAATAAGCATCAGCCAGAGCCGGAGTAGAAACAACAACCCAGTCGACAGACTCGAGAGAACGACGAAAATTTTTAATTAATTTTTGCGAATGCGCACTTCTATTACCACTGTTGATAGGGATATTAAGGATGTAGTCATCAAATTCCGCAACAATCGATGAACGCGTATATTTGCGATACCGAGCCGCCATTTCGGGTGTCTGTGCTCCAGCTGCGGATTGAACAATTACTACATCGGGTTCCATATCAACAGCATCGACCAATTTTGGTACACCATATTTTAATCCCCCTTCTATATGCATTTCTCGTTCTAATGCTTGGAAAGGAAAAATAACACGATAATGGCCACATCCATGCCAATCGCTATGACTACCAATAATTACAGGCAGAGGTCGCCCTGGTAATGCGCGATGACACCTTGCCATTTCAGGTGTAAGAGAAAATCCAGGAGCATGCTTACCATAGGCTGGGTGGTAGCAAGGATCGTTAGCTAACTGAGGTAACCAGCACTCATAGAGTGAGTCAATATCAGACTGCTGCGGTAACGGGTGGAGCTTGAAGTGCTGCTGAAATAAACGCGAAGCTCCCCCTAAATGCATTACTTGAGCATCTGGAGTCCACACAATCAAATACCCTTGTTGCCGCGCTTTAAGTGCCAGATCGACATCACCAAAATAAGTAGGATACTGCTGCTCATCGAATCCACCAAGTTCAATAAAAACGTCGCGTCGCATCATCATACAAGCTGCACTGACGGCGCTCACATTGTGAGTTGTACGCAGACGACTAATATAACCTTTTGATTCTTCTGGCATACCTTGGAATGAGATCGCGGCACTATCACTCATACCTAATACAATGCCACCATGCTGGATGCGGCCATCACCAAATACCAGCTTAGCGCCTACAATTCCAACCTCAGGGCGTAATGCATGATTCAATAAAGCATCCAGCCAATCTCCATGAGTAATTTCCGTATCATTATTTAGAAATAGCAGAATATCGCCTTTCGCTTTTTGAGCAGCAAAATTATTTATTGCTGAAAAATTGAAGGGATGCGGCCAAGACAAAACCTGAATTTGTGCCAATCCCATCTCAGCAAGTTGACTCAAAAATTGGCAAGCACCTGCCTCTGTTGACTGGTTATCGACAATTAACAGTTCATACTTGGCATATTGCGTACGCTCCATAAGAGTTTCGATACAACGACTGATAACGGGCAAATGATCACGAGTAGGAATAATAATGGAGACAAGAGGCTCACTTGGGTGACGATATTGAATACGGCATATTCCGTGATTATCATCTGCTGAAACCACGGCTTCAACATGGCAACGCTCAAGATGGCGTCGAATGATATCTGGATAGTGCTGAATCACTTCTTCACTGTTCATCCAGTCAAACAGAGCATCCGTGGTGTAAACCAGCACTTCAGGAATATGACCAACAGCTTGCGGTCCTTCTTGCTCTATGCGCTGCCAAAAAAAATCATGCAGTTCAAGCAATTCACCTACGGCAGGAACAATACCTTGCTGCCGCAAGGCGGATACATCAACAGCCAGGTTACGCCCGATGTAGGGGAAGCTACGTAACATGTCAATATTACACTCTGGCTTAAGCATGGGGTTTTCTGCTTTGCCGTCTTTCATTATCACTTCATCAAAATAAAAGGCTTTTACCGAAGGCAAACGTAGGCGGTACTCTGCGAGAAGCAGCAATGCATGAGGAAAAAGGCGTTCCCCTGCACGTAGCACTAACAAATAAGAGGCTGATGTGCGAGCCAGCACAGTATTGAGCGGACTTTCTTCTGAACGCTCAGATGATAACCAGGTAACACCTTCATCGGTGTCCGCATCAATGAAATCGTTAGAGGTCAACACGTAAATTTCACGGGGCGAATAAAACTGCTCTGCAATGCTCGCTAATGAAATCTTTAAGGAATTACTATCATTGGACTGAGCCAAAATGACAATACTTATATTGCCGCTATCAGGATAAGCTTGGATAAAGGCGTGTAAAAAATCGCGACGAGCTGTGCTAATCAAACGTTCGCTTAACCACTTATCCACAGAGTAAAATGGCTTTGTTTTATCCCTCAGCGTTAAATCATGCAGAGCAAGTCGTTGCAGTTCCTGATCGGTTATCGTTTTAAGTGTTGGTTTCGGTAAACTCTCCAGCAATAATGGTAAGGTATATGCTAATCTCCAGGTTTTGTTATAATATTCTGAACGCTTCCGAGTATATTCAGCCGCTTGCTCAAATCCATTATAAATGCTTTTTGCTACTTCCTCTGAGGAAAGCGACTTTCCACTCGTTGATTGTGTTGCTGTTCGATGGTGCACAGAGCGCTATGGTACGGGCACGCATACTTATGCAGCAGGGTGACATTGCTGGTAAAGGAATGGCACTATCTAAAGCGATTAATATCATTAACAACGGCCTTAAAGCCGGTTTAGATCAAGATCGTGGTGGAGAGCTGGTCGAGAACTTGTCTGCCCTTTACGATTATATGTCGCAGCGCTTATTAATAGCCAACTTGCACAATGATGTTAACGTCATTCAGGAAGTTGAAGTATTAATGGAAAATATTGCTGGCGCTTGGCGGCAAATTGGCCCCAACGGCTCTCAAGAGCAGGAAACACGCTGATGAGCTCTTTATCTCTTCTGTTAAAAGATTATCAACAGTTGTTGGCTCTAAGTAATAAAATCCTGCATTTGGCCGTAAGTGGTCAGTGGGATGCGTTGGTTGAACAAGAAATCATTTACGTACGAGCGGTAGAGGGCATAACCAATATCACCATCGCTGATGACATTGATAGCGTAATGCGACTACAGTTTCGTCACATATTGCAAGAGATTCTTGACAATGAAGCGCAAATAAAAAATCTTTTACAGATGCGGATGGAAGAAATTAGCTCGCTTATGGAACAGTCACTAAAACAAAGATCTATCAATACCACATATGGTGAATTTGCAGAGAAGCGACTTCTGCCAGGCGACCTTGGGCTTCAGGAGCCACATAGTTAACATTGCAGAACAAAACCTTTAAAAAAACAGCATTTTAAAGGTTTTTTATGTGTGGAAATATAAACAACTCAATAGTTAAGACTGAAAGTCAAATAGCCAGGTTCATCATTTCCTGATAGGCAGAAACCAGTTTGTTACGCACCTGGATCCCCATCTGCATATTAATTGATGATTTCTGCAAATCCACCATCACATCATTCAATGCAACGCCCGGCGTACCCAAGGTAAATTTCTGTGCTTGCTCACGCGCGGCTTGCTGAGTACCACTGATGTTATCCAATGCGGATTTGAGCTCGCTGGCAAAACCAGGCTCGATAGTCGGTTTCGCGACAGAGGAATTACTCGCCTGTAACGCGGTAGCCTGCAATTGCTGCACTACGCTCTCAATACCTTGAACTGACATTATCGCTCACCTTTTTCCGACGGCATCGCTATTTGGCATATGCGTAAGACACCGTAAACCCTCGCGCGAGGGTTTACTCCCCACCGCACAAAAATCACCCGATTAACACAGTGCACTAAACTACCATATCAGCCTTATCCTAAAAGGCGTAAAAGACGGGGAAAATGCCACCTTATCGGGGCATCGTTTTTACCGTTACGGAAAATAATACTATGCCGACAAAAGTAGGTGCATGTCTTAACGATTGCGCAATCAGGGAGTGCTGTTTTGTTACGTACCAACGTTAATTTTATCGCTCAACAACCAAGCAGAGAACGAGTATGAACGCCACAACCGGTTTTGCGTCCGGTGGGAAAGGGTTTGGCGAGATACTTAACCGCTTGCGCGCAATCCTAAAATACCCCTGCTCATTGCGGCGGCAGCTGCGGTTGCCCTCGTCGTTGCTATGGTGTTATGGGCCAAAGGGCCCGATTACCGTGTGCTTTACAATAACGTCAACGATCGTGACGGTGGAGCCATTGTCAGTGAACTGACAAAAATGAACATTCCTTACCGATTTGCTGAAGGCGGCAATGCGATACTGATCCCCGCGACAAACGTGTATGAAACCCGTTTGCGTTTGGCACAGTTAGGCTTGCCCAAAGGCGGCGCGGTAGGCTTCGAATTGCTGGATCAGGAAAAATTTGGCATCAGCCAGTTCAGCGAGCAGATCAATTATCAGCGCGCACTGGAAGGTGAACTGTCACGCACCATTGAAACCCTCGGACCGGTGCAAACTGCCCGGGTGCATCTGGCCATTCCGAAACCGTCATTGTTTGTGCGAGAACAAAAAGCGCCCTCAGCTTCCGTTACCCTGAATTTGCAACCGGGTCGGGCCCTGGACGAAGGTCAAATCAATTCCATTGTCTACATGATCTCCAGCAGCGTGTCCGGTTTACCGGCAGATAACGTCACAGTGGTAGACCAGATGGGCCGCCTGCTGACCTCGGCTGGCGCCGCAGGACGTGATGTCAATGCCACACAGCTGAAATACGTGACCGAAATAGAGTCCATGTATCAGCGGCGCATTGAGGCGATTATCTCCCCGATCGTTGGTGGTGGTAACGTACATGCGCAGGTCACTGCACAAGTCGATTTTTCAGCGCGTGAACAAACGGATGAGCAGTATCAACCCAACTCTGCGCCCAATCAGGCGGCCATCCGTTCGCAACAAACCAGTCAGAGCGAGCAACGTGGCGGCCCCAACGTCGGTGGTGTACCGGGAGCCCTCTCTAACCAGCCTGCCCCAGCACCAACGGCACCGATTGCCACACCGGCCAATAACGCCGCGAATGCCAATAACGCAAACCAGAATCAGAATGCCAACCAAAACCCTCAGGCCAATCAGCAGAACAACGCTGCTGGCACCCAAGGGAATGCGGTGGTGCAAACGTCAAACTCACGTAACGATGCAACCACAAACTACGAGATTGACAAGACGATTCTGCATACCAAACACAGTACCGGAGGTGTAAAACGCCTTTCCGTTGCCGTGATTGTCAACTATCTACCGCCTGGAGAAGATGGCAAACCTATTCCGTTATCGGAAGACCAGATCAAGCAAATTGACAGCGTCACGCGTGAAGCCATGGGCTTTTCAACAGAGCGTGGTGACTCATTAAACGTGGTCAACACACCGTTCATGTCCACCAACGATACGGCCAGTGAACTGCCCTTCTGGCAGAAACAAGCCTTCTTTGAGTTGATGATTGAAGCCGGTCGTTGGCTGCTGGTACTGCTGGTCGCATGGATCTTGTGGCGTAAGCTGGTCAGACCGCAAATCAAGAAACGGGAAGAACAGCAGGCTGCGGCTCAGGCCGCCTCGCAAATGCGCAATGCCACCAACGATGTTGTGGTCAAGTTGAGTAAAGACGAAGAGGAACTGCAACGTCGTTCACAACAACGCATCAATACCGAGCTGCAAAGCCAGCGTATCCGCGATCTGGCAGAAAACGATCCGCGCGTCGTCGCCCTGGTGATTCGCCAATGGATGAGTACTGAACTATGAGTATGACAGGCACAGAAAAGAGCGCCATCTTGTTGATGACCGTGGGCGAAGATCGCGCCGCAGAGGTATTTACCCACCTCTCTACGCGTGAAGTGCAACATTTGAGTACAGCGATGGCGAATCTGCGCCAGGTCTCACCGCAACAGTTGGCGGAAGTGCTCAAAGAGTTCGAAATGGAAGCAGAGCAATACGCCGCGCTGAGCGTCAATGCCGGTGATTATCTGCGCTCGGTGCTGGTAAAAGCGCTGGGCGAAGAGCGTGCATCCAGCCTGTTGGAAGATATTCTCGAAAGCCGCGAAACGACCGGCGGCATCGAGACCCTCAACTTTATGGAACCGCAAACGGCTGCGGATATTATCCGCGACGAGCACCCACAAATCATCGCGACTATCCTGGTGCATTTAAAACGGGCACAGGCTGCGGATATTCTGGCGCTGTTCGACGAACGGTTGCGTAACGATGTGATGCTGCGTATTGCTACCTTCGGCGGCGTGCAACCTTCAGCCTTGGCAGAACTGACCGATGTATTGAATGGCTTGCTGGATGGTCAGAACGTAAAACGCAGCAAAATGGGTGGTGTACGTACTGCAGCCGAGATTATCAACCTGATGAAGAGTCAGCAGGAAGAGGCGGTTATCGATGTGGACGATCGCAGCATCCAACGTCTGTTGCAGGAAGTGGAGTCGGAATCGCTGCTGTTGGCATTGAAAGGCTCCGACGAGCCATTGCGCGAGAAATTCCTGCGCAATATGTCGCAACGTGCAGCAGAAATTCTGCGCGACGACCTCTCGACGCGTGGACCGGTTCGCATGTCTCAAGTGGAAAACGAGCAGAAAGCCATCCTGCTTATTGTGCGTCGTCTGGCCGACAGCGGCGAGATGATCATCGGTGGCGGCGAGGATTCATATGTCTGATGCCGCTGACAACATGGCCTGGAAGCCCTGGAAGCTAAAAGACCTGGCATCCCCGTTTGATGTCGAACCTGAACCGGTAATTGACGCCGTCGAACCGGAAGAGGCGGCACCAGAGTCGGTGGATCAATTCCGCTCGTTTGAGGCGGAACTGGAACGCATGCGTGAGCAGACCATGCGACAAGCGCGCGAAGCAGGTTTTGCCGAAGGACGCCAACAAGGCTATGACGCAGGGTATCAGGAAGGACTAACTGCCGGTGCGCAACAAGGGACGCAAGACGCCTTGCAGCAACAGCAGCCGATGATTGAGCATATGCAGCAGATGGTTAGCGCGTTCCAGCAGACATTGGATACCATGGACAGTGCTATTCCAGCGCGCTTGACGCAATTAGCCTTGACCGTGGCGAAACAGATCATTGGTCAGGCTCCGCTGTGCGATGGCACGGCGTTGCAGCATCAGATTCAACAGCTGATCCAGCAAGAACCGCTGTTCAGTGGGAAAGCGCAATTGCGGGTCAACCCCAGCGATCTCGAGCGCATAGAGGCATCCCTTGGGCCAACGCTGGAACAGCACGGCTGGCGGTTGCTAGCCGACAGTCAACTGCATCCCGGCGGATGCAAAGTGAGCGCTGAGGAAGGCGATCTCGATGCCAGCCTTGCCACACGCTGGCATGAACTATGCCGATTGGCCGCGCCGGGAGAGTTATGATGACCCATCACCTCGCACGTTGGTTTGCCGAATTGGACGCTTTTGAAAAGCGCATCAAAGAGACACCGTCTGTGCGTCGTTACGGGCGTTTAAAGCGTGCGACCGGGCTCGTGCTGGAAACGACCGGGCTGCAAATGCCCTTGGGTGCTACCTGCCTGATTGAACGCCACATGGGTACCAAAACGGATGAAGTTGAGTGCGAGGTGGTCGGCTTTAACGGGCAAAGCCTGTTCCTGATGCCACTGGAAGAGATGGAAGGCATCACGCCAGGTGCACGAGTCTATGCCCGGGCGGCGACGCAGGGTGTGGTACAAGGGAAGCAATTACCTTTAGGGCCGGAACTTCTCGGTCGCGTCCTTGATGGCAGCGCCAAACCGCTTGATGGTTTACCGCCCCCGGAAACCGGCTATCGCGCCCCACTGATGACGGCGCCGTTTAACCCACTTCAGCGTACACCGATTGAAGATGTGCTGGATGTAGGTGTGCGCGCTATCAATGCACTGTTAACGGTGGGCCGTGGCCAACGTATGGGCTTGTTTGCCGGTTCCGGTGTGGGTAAAAGCGTGCTGCTGGGTATGATGGCACGCTATACCAAAGCAGACGTGATTGTCGTCGGGTTGATCGGCGAACGCGGTCGAGAAGTGAAAGATTTTATAGAAAACATTCTGGGTGACGAAGGGCGTGCCCGTTCAGTGGTCATCGCCGCGCCGGCGGACGTCTCTCCCCTGCTGCGTATGCAGGGAGCCGCTTATGCAACGCGTATTGCTGAAGATTTTCGCGATCGCGGTCAGCACGTATTGTTGATCATGGATTCGCTGACACGTTATGCCATGGCGCAGCGCGAAATTGCATTGGCTATCGGGGAACCTCCGGCCACCAAAGGCTACCCACCGTCGGTGTTTGCCAAGCTCCCTGCACTGGTTGAACGCGCAGGCAATGGCATTCACGGCGGCGGTTCGATCACTGCGTTCTATACGGTGCTGACCGAAGGTGATGACCAGCAGGACCCGATTGCCGACTCAGCGCGTGCGATTCTGGACGGACATATAGTCCTGTCGCGCCAATTGGCCGAGTCCGGTCACTATCCGGCTATCGATATCGAAGCATCAATCAGCCGTGCCATGACCGCGCTCATTGATGAAAAGCACTACGCCTCCGTGAGGCTGTTTAAGCAGTTACTCTCCAGTTACCAACGTAACCGGGACTTGATAAACGTGGGGGCTTAAGCGCCCGGCAGCGATCCGACGCTCGACCAAGCCATTCGCCTCTACCCACAACTTCAGGATTTTTTGCAGCAGGGCATGTTTGAACGCAGTGGTTATGAAGCCGCTTGTCAGGCTTTAAACGTCATTTTTCCCCGTAGCGAGTAGGAGGACAGATGAAAACGCAGTCACCGCTGGTTACATTACGTGAATTGGCCCAAAAAGAGGTCGAAAAAGCAGCGACCCAATTGGGGCAAGTACGTAAAGCCTATCAACAAGCTGAACAACAACTGAATATGCTGTTAAACTATCAGGAAGATTATCGCGGAAGGTTACAAGTGACGATGTCTGAGGGCATGGCCAACACCAGTTGGCAGAATTTCCAGCAGTTCATTCAAACGCTGGACGTTGCTATTGATCAGCATCAGAAACAACTGCAACACTGGAATTCGCGTCTGGATCTGGCGATGAAAACCTGGCAGGAAAAGCAGAAGCGCCTCAATGCTTTTGAGACGCTACAAGAAAGAGAAGATATCAGGCAGCTCGCGCACGAGAACCGCCTCGATCAAAAACGGATGGATGAATTTGCCCAACGGGCCTCTCTGAGGAAAACAGATTTATGATGCTGCCAATCGTTACCACAACAGCAAGCACTGGCGCCAGTGACACCGCAGGATCGGCTTCGGGGTTACTTGCAACGGATCAGTTGCCTCAGGATTTCGTTCAACTGTTATCGCTACACCTGCCGAAAAAAGCAGCCACTACCGCGGTGCCGACTGACAACACTTCGGCGCTGAGCGGCAAAGACAGTAAGCAAAAGCTGTTGGATGCGTTGTCTGCACAGGATATTGATCTTAGCCAGCAGGATCTGAATACGCTGCTTAAAGCCGTTAATGGGCAAGACAATCTGGATGACAAAACATTGTCGGAACTGGTGACGTCATTACGCAAGTCTTTTGCTCAAGGCAAAAACACTTCCCTGGAAAAGGGTGGCGACGGCACTTCTTCAAACGATACTCAAGCGGTGCAAGCGCTGATGGCGATGCTATCGCCAGTAGTAACACCGGCTGCGGCACCATCAAGCAGTGAGATGTCGTCTTTGCTCCAGGCAGCACAATCGCTGTCATTATCGGGCCTGAGTCAGGCGGCACAGCAGAACACGCCTGACGATGCAACCGCGTCTACAGCCTTGTTCGGTACACTCGCCCCGCGCGATGGGTTAACCAGCGCAAATGATACGCTGGCGACAGCGATATCCAACGCCAAGAACAGCCGTGCGGCATCAAACGATCCGTCTCGTGCACAGGCACAGCTGGATGACAGCAGCATGCAGGATAAATCGGCTTTGGTGAGTCACACAATTGCCGATGTGGCCAAACAGGATAGCAATAGCGGCCAACTACCGTTGACCGCACATACGACGCCGGTGAGTCTGGCACCTAATGCGCAGACCTCAATGACCAACAACATTGCGCAACCGGGTGCCAGCGCACAGTTAAATGCACAGTTAGGCACAACCCAGTGGCAGGATTCTCTGGGTCAGCAAATCATCATGCTCAGCCGTAACGGACAGCAAAGCGTACAATTGCGGTTGCACCCTGAAGAGTTGGGCACGTTGCATATTTCGCTACGACTGGATGATAATCAGGCTCAAATCCATTTAGCATCGGCAAACAGCCAGGTGCGTAGTGCCCTTGAGGCGGCGTTGCCTCATCTGCGTACCGCCATGGCAGAAAGCGGTATCAACCTCGGTCAAAGCAGCGTAGCGAGTGATAATAGCGGTTGGCAACAGGCCCAACAGCACATGGCGGGTAATAACAACGATACCGGTGATAACAACGCATCTTATCGGCAGCAATTTGCGTCCTCCGTGCCCTATGGCGACGAAGCAAACGAGATTGATATGTCAAGCGCAGTCCGCACAAGGCCAGTGAGCGGCGTCGATATTTTTGCATAAACATTAGGTAAACGAACAAGTTAGCGCGATTTTTCTGGTTTATTCCTTGTATTGAATAGACGAATAGACCGGATAATCATTAACATCATATATTCATTTAGTGCCGCACGATATTGGCATTAGATATTGATTAATAACAGGAATTCTCTTTGGCTATGTCTGACATGCAAGCTGGTTCACGGCGTAAGCGATCTATCTGGGTGATACTGCTTATTATCATTGCGCTGGCGGCAACAGGAGCTGCGGGCGTAGCATGGTGGATCTTGTACCACAAGTCCTCTTCTGCTGAGCAGCAAGTGGCTCCACCGCCCCCAGCGCCAGTGTTTATGCCGTTGGACACGTTTACTGTCAATTTGGTCAATGCAGACAATAACCCGGATCGGGTGCTTTATGTCGGTTTCACCTTGCGTCTGTCAGACGAAGAAACCAGAACACGTTTGACGAATTACCTCCCTGAGGTGCGTAGCCGCTTATTATTGCTGTTGTCGCGTCAGGATGCCATCTCCTTGGCAAATGAGCAGGGTAAGCAGAAGCTGATTGAACAAATCAAGCAGGTGCTAAGCCCCCCACTTGTCCCCGGACAGCCGAATCAGGTCGTTACTGACGTGTTATTCACTGCCTTTATTTTGCGGTAATCCTTATGGGCGATAGCATTCTCTCTCAAGCAGAAATTGACGCATTGCTCAATGGCGGAAGTAGTGATGACGCCAGCAGTGCCAACGCCTCCGCGAAATCGGACGGCGATGTCAAGCCTTATGATCCCAACACGCAACGACGTGTTGTCCATGAACGTATGCAAGCGTTGGAGATCATCAATGAACGCTTTGCACGTCAATTCCGTATGGGGTTGTTCAACCTGCTACGACGTAGCCCGGACATCACCGTTGGTGCCATTAAAATACAGCCTTACCATGAATTTGCACGCAACTTGTCGGTGCCGTCGAACCTTAACCTGATCCACCTGAAACCCTTGCGTGGCACGGCTCTGTTCGTGTTTTCGCCAAGCCTGGTATTCATTGCGGTAGACAACCTGTTCGGCGGGGATGGACGCTTTCCCACCAAAGTAGAAGGTCGTGAGTTCACCAATACCGAGCAGCGTATCGTAAAACGTATGTTGCGTTTGGCGCTTGACGCCTATGGCGAGGCTTGGAATGCGATCTACAAACTCGACATCGAGTATGTGCGTTCTGAGATGCAGGTAAAATTTACCAACATCACGACATCACCGAACGATATTGTGGTAACTACGCCTTTTCATGTCGAAATCGGTACGCTATTGGGTGAATTCAGCATCTGCATCCCCTTCTCGATGATTGAACCCTTGCGCGAAGTGCTAACCAATCCCCCCTTGGAAAACTCCCGCCAGGAAGATAAGAATTGGCGCGAAACGCTGGCCACGCAAGTGCAACATTCTGAGTTGGAGTTAGTGGCCAATTTTGTTGACATACCGCTGCGGCTTTCCAAAGTATTAAAACTTCAGCCGGGTGATGTGCTGCCTATTGATAAACCCGATCGCATCATTGCACACGTTGATGGCGTTCCGGTACTGACCAGTCAATACGGTACGCTGAATGGGCAATATGCGTTACGCGTCGAACATTTGATTAACCCTATTTTGAATTCTCTAAATAATGAGGAACAGCCCAATGAGTGACACCAAGCAACCGTCCGACGACAAGGAATTCGTGGACGATCTGTGGGCTGATGCGTTTAACGAGCAACAAGCCGCAGAAAAACCAAGCGCAACGGACAATATCTTCAAGAGTCTGGACCCTACCGATGCACTCGGCAGCTTGCAGGATATTGACCTGATCCTCGATATCCCGGTAAAACTGACCGTTGAACTCGGCCGCACCAAGATGACCATCAAAGAACTGCTGCGTTTAACGCAAGGTTCTGTGGTGGCGTTAGATGGATTGGCGGGTGAACCCTTGGATATTCTGATTAACGGTTATCTGATTGCTCAGGGTGAAGTGGTGGTGGTATCGGATAAATACGGGGTACGTATTACCGATATTATTACGCCTTCCGAGCGGATGCGTCGTTTGAGTCGCTAATGGCCGATACCCAACCTCTTACTCCTGCGCCGTCGGTACCTGCCTCTCATGCCACGACGCAGGTTGCCACCGCTCCCTTTCCCGCCAGTTCGTTGCTTACCCAGGTAGGCACTGTGCTGGTGGGCGTTTTGATGCTCATTCTGGCGATTGCCTGGGTGGTGCGTAAGCTGGGGTTAACCCCCCCAGTCAGACAAAATAAGCTGGTCAAGGTGGTTTCAAGCTGCCAGGTTGGACAACGCGAACGCGTTGTGGTGGTCGAAATTGAGGATACCTGGCTGGTATTGGGTGTAACGGCACAGCAGATTACGCCGTTGCATACCCTACCCGCTCAAGAAATGGACGACGCGCCTGCTGGCGAGATGGCCATACCGGCCAATTTCCGGCAATTATTACATAAAGTTATCAAACGTCCGGAAAAATCGGAATGAAAGTGCGTCTTCCTGTTCCACCATTATCAGCATTAAAGCGCGGATTGCCGGCACTCGCCGCCGTTCTGGTGCTGTTTACACCTGCGGTCTGGGCTCAGTTGCCGGGCATAATCAGCCAGCCGCTCGCCAACGGCGGCCAGAGTTGGACCTTGCCGGTTCAAACGCTGGTGTTCCTGACGTCATTGACGTTTATTCCGGCAACCATGCTGAGGATGACCTGTTTTACGCGTATCATCATCGTACTGGGCCTATTGCGTAACGCATTAGGTACGCCTACCGCGCCCCCCAACCAGGTGTTGTTGGGTTTGACCCTGTTTCTGACTTTTTTCATCATGTCTCCGGTGCTAAACCGGGTTTACGATGAGGCTTATGTGCCGTTCAGTCAGGATCAGATCAGCATGCAAACGGCCATCGAGCGCGGTGCTCAACCTTTACGAGAATTCATGCTACGCCAGACACGGCAATCCGACCTGGCCTTGTTTACCCGTCTGGCGCAGATGGGCGAAATTCAGGGGCCAGAAGCGGTTCCTATGCGTGTGTTGGTTCCTGCGTTTGTCACCAGTGAGTTGAAAACCGCCTTCCAGATTGGCTTTACCATTTTTATCCCATTTTTAATTATTGACCTGGTGGTTGCCAGTGTGCTGATGGCGCTCGGTATGATGATGGTGCCGCCGGCCACCATTTCGTTGCCGTTCAAGCTTATGCTATTTGTGCTGGTAGACGGATGGCAATTGTTGCTCGGTTCACTCGCGCAAAGTTTTTACAGTTAATTCCTACTAAGGTCGCCCGATGACGCCAGAATCCGTAATGGCTTTAGGCTATGAAGCAATGAAGGTCGCATTGGCGCTCGCAGCCCCACCTCTGCTCTCAGCGCTGTTCAGCGGCTTGATTATCAGTCTGTTGCAGGCTGCAACACAGATCAACGAAATGAAGCTCTCCTTCATCCCGAAAATTCTGACGGTGTTTTTCACGCTGGTGATTGCGGGACCCTGGATGCTTAGCTTGATGCTGGATTACATGCGCACCTTGTTCGGCCAACTGCCAACGATCATTGGCTAACCATGCTGACGCTTGATAGCACACAGTGGGAGATATGGGTCAATCAGTTCCTGTTTCCCTTGATACGCATTCTGGCGTTAATTACTGCATGCCCGGTGTTCAATGAGCGTGCAATCCCGGCTCGCGTGAAGATCTGCCTCGGCATTGTCATTACCCTCCTGGTCGCCCCCTATTTGCCGGTGAATACCACACCGATATTTTCCGCAGGTGGCGTCTGGATAATCCTGCAACAGCTACTTATCGGCGCGGCACTCGGGTTCACCATGCAATTGGCCTTTGCTGCCGTGAGGTTATCGGGCGAGCTCATTGGTATGCAAATGGGACTGGCCTTTGCCACCTTTTTTGACCCCACCGGTGGGCCAAACATGCAGGTACTTGCGCGTTTTCTCAATATCATGGCGATGTTGCTCTTTATGGCCTTCAACGGCCATTTATGGATGATATCGTTGATTGCCGACAGCTTTTATACTTTGCCAATTGGCACCGCGCCGCTCAATGGTGATGGGTTTTTAGGGCTGGCTCGAGCAGGAAGCATGATATTTATCAACGGTATGATGCTGGCTCTGCCGTTGATTACCTTACTGCTGGCACTCAACATCTCGCTCGGTTTGTTAAACCGCGTTGCGCCTCAGCTCACCGTGTTTGTGATTGGTTTTCCACTGACATTGACCGTGGGAATCATGACGCTCGGTATGCTGCTTTTCCTGCTAGCCCCTTTCACCGAGCACCTGTTCAGTGAAATCTTCAACCTTCTCGCTGACGTGTTGACTAAACTGACACGGCCCCCCTTGATACCCAGGCTGGCTATCATTTCAGGCATTGCCAGCACAGTGATCAATTTTGAGGGGGACCATGAATTGAGACAGATAACAGAATAGAAACAAAAAATGGCACGCCATTTAAAAAATGACATGCCCAAAGAACACGCCCGGTTTAAGCGTATTCAAATCGGTGCCGCATCACTGTTTTTACTTGTTAATCTGGAACAGTGACAGTCCCTGCATATTTTGATAGGTGGTGTAAGCCGCTTGTAAAGAGGCCTGCTGCATAATATAGGTCGAAATGGCGGGAACCCAGTCGGTATCCACTAACGCACTTTTTGCCTGCGCATTAGCCAGTTTGCGATCGGCACCGATGGCATCAAGTTGATCGAGTTCATTTAATTGAATCCCGAGCATTGACTGAACAGATGAAACATTATTAAGCGAATTGCGCAGCCCACTGTTAGTGGTATCTAGTGCGGTTTGAAGTGCTTGCAACGCGGCAGTATCTCCGTCATCAATCGGTGTTCTTAGTGCCTTAATAGAAATATCCAGAGCCTCAAATAAATCTTTCTGAATAGTACCATCCGGAGATTTTATTGCATCTCCTGTCACACTATCGAAGACTTGGGGCCCCGTACTACTTACCGCCATACTACGGTTTGAGTCAACTTGCTGAGAAATTGCTGTGTGACCCCCAACATAACTAACTGCTTTGGTGGTGGCATCTTGCACATAGGGTTCTGTTGTCGTCTGGAACCCGGCAAAAATATAGTTACCGTTACCATCTGTCATATTGGCGATGTTCAGTAACTGAGCTTTTATACCTTCCAATACTTCAGCCTGCGTATTGCGGTCATCATTGCTTTTCACGCCACCCGCACTGATCACTGCAGTAGATGCTGATGTCACCGCTACTACTATACTGTCCAGAGCGGTCAATTCCAACGACATATTCTGGCGCGAAAATGTTCTAGCTAAGGCATATTGCGAGGTTTCCGCTTGTGCTTGATCAATCATAATGGACTGCGAAGCGGCAATCGGATCATCTGAAGGTACCGACACTTTCGTACCACTGGCCAACTGCTCACCCGCTTTTTGCCACGCAGACTGACCATTCAGAATACCGTTCATATTCTGCTGATATATCATGCTGGTACTTAAACGCATGGTATAAATTCCTCTTTGTTCGATCGCCAATTAGCTGCGCATGGAGAGCAGCGCGTCAAAAAGTGCCTGTGCAGTTTGAATCACTTGAGCATTCGCCATGTAATACTGCTGGTAACGCATCAAATCGCCATATTCTTCGTCCAGGTTTACCCCGGAGACAGACTGCTGCTCGGCCGTTAACTGTTTCACCACATTCAACTGTGACGTGTTATTAATTTTCAGCGCGCTGGTCTGATTGCCGATATCCCCCACGATGCCCGCATAGGCTCCCGAAAAGGTGGCAGTGCCGCCAACAATCTTCTGATTCTGTAAGGCCAGCAGCGCCTTGGCATTGGTATTATCACTCGGGCCGCCAGACTCGCCAGGCACTTCATTGCCATCGGCGTCAAGCTTAGTCGATGCAGCCGCGATTTTATTCGGGTCAGTGATGGCGACCTTCATATCAATAATAACGTCGCTAACCGGCTTGAGCAGATAAGTGTCACCAGCCGCCGTGGGGGTGCTACCTGCCGTAACCGTGACTTCGAGCCCGTCGAATGTCAGTTTGCCGGTAACAGGATCCGGCGTCAGCCCCGTCATCGTGGTATTGGTCGCTGTGCGAGTCACATCCCACGATGTGCCGTTGAAGCGCATCGAGTAATCTGTTGCCTGCACGGCGGAGGTATCGGTATACGCGACGCTTACAACCGCATTGCCGGTATTTCTGCTGTTATCATAGGCTACCGGACCGCCGAATTCGAAGAAGTCATCGCCCACAACGCCGTTGTAGTCATAGCCGGCTTTATGCTGGGTATTGAACGCATCAGAGAATGCCAACGCCAATTGGTTGACCTGATTACGTGTCGTGTCGAGGGTATCGTTTCTAAAAGAGAGTAATCCCCCGAGCTTACCGCCGGTTAAGGTGGTGTCACGAAGTTCACTAACGCCCACAGTAGGATCGTCATACCCTATGGAAACACGCTGAGGATCGCTGCTGGAAGCAAGCGGAACCAAATCAAAGCTGCGCGTACCCTGAACCAGGTTCATGCCATTTTTGAGCGAGACGTGATAAATGGAGCCATCTTGCACCGTAACATCCACGCCGACCAATTTGTTAAGTTCATCCACCAACAGATCGCGCTGATCCAGCAGATCGTTGGGTTGAGCTCCCTGATTAGCACCCTGTAAACGGGTGATCTCTTTGTTGAGATTGGCTATCTGGCTGGAGTAGGTATTTATCTGTCCGAGTACACTCTGGATTTCTCCGTTGATGCTGGAATCCATGTCGCGCAGGTATTTATCGGTGACCTGAAACTGGTTCACCAACCCTTGCGCTTTACCGATCATGGTTTGACGCGCAGCAGAGTCGCCAGCATTGTTGGCCACGTTTTGCAGGTTAGTAAAAAACTCCTGCAAAGAAGATGATAGGTTGGTGGTACTGGTTGCCAGCAAGTTATTAATTTTCGATATCTGCTCGTAGCTGGTAGTTACTGAACTGCTAGTGCTTTGTGCTGAACGCAACTGGCTCGCAATAAATTCGTTATAATCTCGATTGATTGAAACCAAATTCACACCGTTACCAATGTAAGCATTACCGCTCATGGTGCCTGACGCTTGTTCAAGCAGTACGGTCTGTCGGCTATATCCAGTCACCGCTTGGTTACTGATATTGTTACTGACCGCGCTTAATGCTGCTTGCGCTGCCTTCAGCCCACTCATCGCAGTATTTACTAAATTGGCCATGTAAACATCCTTTCCTCGGGCGTGAATCCCATACAAATAAACTTTATACAGAAAGTGATTTGCCCACTTTCATCGCTAATAACAGTTATCGGCAAGACCGAGAAAACCTTCAGGAAAAAATCAAAACAGTTGGCTTAAATCATGGGTATAAGCTTTAACCGCTTTTTCACTGGAGTTCTTCATCTGCGCAATCATATTGATCAGCTTTTGCGCATATTGCGGATCGGTGGCATAGCCCGCACGCTGCAAGGCATGGGCGGCTTGCTCAGCCGTGCCCGCCGCGGCGACGTTGCTATACCGTGGGTTATTGGTCAGCAATTTGACGTAATCACCCAACGCGTCCATATAGGAGTCATACACGCGGAAACTGGCCTTGACCTTCTTGGCCACGCCATCTTCATACTCCGTGGTAGTGATCTCGGTGACAGGCCCATCCCAGTTGCTGCCCGCTTTAATACCAAACAGGTTATGGCTGGGGCGACCATCCGCCGTCGGAATTTCACGCTGCCCCCAGCCCGATTCCAGCGCCGCCTGGGCCATGATCAGATGATGGGGAATGCCGCTTTGCTGACTGGCTATCTGCGCAGGCACGGCAAGCTGCGAAACGAAATTGCTGCTCGACAGCGGCAACGCCGATCCCATGGAAGGCAATTTCGGCACCGCTTTGCGCACCATTTGCTCCACTTCGGCTGTCGGCATGGTTCTGACCAAGGCACCGTCAAAACGCAATGGCACCGCAGGCGCGTTTTCTTCTGCCGCCGCTGCCGCACTAGGCACGCCCGCATGTTGCGCCGCCGTCAGCTGTTTGACCATCACATCCGCCAGACCCAGCCCTTTGCCGGACGCAATTTGCTGCCCGACCTGCTGATCGTACATCGAGGTATAAAGCCGCGTTTGATCGTTATTCAGTAACCCATCGTCAAATGACGCCGACCGCATGCTTTTCATCATCAACTGAACAAAAACACCCTCCATCTGGCGCGCAACCGCTCGAATTCCCTCTTTGCTTTGCGGATCGGAAGATACTTCACGCTTGAGTGAATTCAATGACTGCGCGTCATACGCAGCATTATTGAGCGACTGAATATCGGCCATATTAGATGATTTCCAGTTTAGCGCGCAGGCAACCTGCACTCTGCATCGCTTGGAGAATGGACATCAGCTCCATCGGCGTTGCACCCAGGGAGTTCAATGCACGCACCACATTGTTCAGGTTGGCGCTGGCGTTAACCCGTTGCAATGCACCACCACCCTGCTGGAGCGAAATTTCGGTTTGCGGCGTCACAACCGTTTGCCCCCCGGCCAGCGGGGTGTCCGGCTGACTAACCACATTTTGCTGGTTGATAGTGACAGAGAGATTACCCTGCGCGATAGCACAGCTTTGCAGGGTCACTTCGCGGTTCATCACCACCGAACCGGTGCGGGAGTTAACGATAACCTTGGCATCCTGAACGCCAATGTTAACATCCAGATTCTGGACATCCGCCAGAAAACGCACCTGAGAACTGTTTCCACGCGGCGCAATAACCTGAATGGTGCGTGAATCGACCGGCGTCGCACTGCCGCCCAAGCCTGAGCGGTTAATGGCATCACTGACACGCTGTGCCATAGAGAAGTCATCCTGCTTCAGTTGCAGCATGATCAAGTTAGAAGAACCAAAAGTGGAAGGCAGTTCACGCTCAATCACCGCTCCGTTGGTAATACGCCCACCCGCCAACTGGTTAACCTGTACGCTGCTGCCACCTGCGGCAGCACCGGCACCGGCACCGGCACCGCCGACCAGAACGTTACCCTGCGCCAGCGCGTAAACCTGATTGTCCACCCCTTTGAGCGGAGTCATCAATAACGTACCGCCGCGCAGACTTTTGGCATTACCCATCGAAGAAACCACCACGTCGATGGCTTGTCCGGCACGACCAAAAGCAGGCAGTTTTGCCGTGACCATTACCGCCGCCACGTTTTTCAACTGCATGTTGGTGCCGGCCGGCACGGTGATCCCCAACTGTGACAACATGTTGGTCAGGGTTTGCGTGGTAAACGGGGTTTGCATCGTTTGGTCACCCGACCCATCGAGCCCGACCACCAAACCATAACCAATCAACGAGTTTTCCCGCACGCCTTGTATATCAACAAGGTCACGGATCCTGTCGGCCTGCGAAGACGCAGGCAAGAAAGCCACCAAGGCTAACATCAGGCTAAAAAACGACGCGATCCGCATTCTGTACCTCTTTACTTAGCTTAGAACGGAGAAACGTTGAGGAAGAAACGCTGCAACCAGCCCATATTTTGCGCTTCATTGATATAACCGTTACCCACATATTCAATACGCGCATCCGCCACCTGCGTGGACGGTACTGAGTTAGCACCGCTGATGGTTCGCGGGTTCACGATACCGGAAAAACGAATAAATTCAGTTCCCTGATTAATGGCAATTTGCTTTTCACCCACAACCTGCAAGTTACCGTTAGCCAACACTTGTCCCACCGTCACCGTTATCGTACCACTGAAGGTGTTATTGGCATTGGCACCGCCTTTACCGGCGAAGTCATTTTTACCCTCGGCGGCCAGATCGGCGCGATTATTGCCAAACGGCCCTTCCAGATAGCGTGGCACCGTGGTCACACCAAACGAGGTGGAACCGTCACGGCTGGCAGACGCGGAAGAGCTTTTGCTGGCGCTGACGTTTTCCTGCAACACAATCGTCAGAATATCACCGACGTTACGCGGACGCCGGTCTTCAAACATCGGCTGATAGCCATAATTCATCGGCTGAACCGCCTGGAAGATAGAGCCGTTGGGCGCGGCTGCCGTTGGCGGCGCGGGATTTGCCGACGTGGGCCCGGTAACCACTTTATCATGAGGAATATAGGCGCAACCGCTTAGCGTCAACATCACGACCAACGCCAGCGAACGCGGCTGGCACAACGGTTTGATAACCGGCTTTTGCATCATCATCACTACGGATATCGCCTTAAAAGGTTGCCCATTTATTCATGCTCAACGGGGCAATGACAGGGGTAAAGCGGGTAACCGAAGCATCACCGTTTTATCCTTGTCACCGCCCCGTCAATCGCCCGGTTTTACAACTGGGTCAGTTTCTGCAACATCTGATCGGAAGAGGAGATCGCCTTACTGTTGATCTCATACGCACGCTGCGTCTGGATCATTGAGACCAACTCTTCCGCCACGTTGACGTTAGACGTTTCGACATACTTTTGCATCAACAACCCAGCACCGTTCAGACCAGGGTTGGTTTCATTCGGCGCACCGGAACTGGTGGTTTCCAGATAGAGGTTTTCACCGACGCTTTCCAGACCACTGTCATTGATAAAGGTCGCCAACGTCATTTGCCCAATCTGGTTCATCGCCGTCTGACCCTGCAATTTCACGCTGACGATGCCGTCACGACCGATTGCCAGTTCAATGGCGTTAGCAGGGAGTGTGATGGCCGGCTGAACCAGATAGCCGCTTGAGGTCACCAACTGTCCATTACCGTCCAACTGAAACGCACCGTCGCGGGTGTAAGCCGTGGTGCCATCAGGCATCTGCACCTGGAAGAATCCTTGGCCATTGATAGCCACGTCCTTGGAGTTACCGGTTTCAGTCATCCCACCCTGAGTATGGATTCGCTCAGTGGACACCGGGCGAACCCCTGTCCCTAATTGAAGCCCGGAAGGTATGGTCGTCTGCTCAGAAGACTGTGCACCCGGTTGACGAATGGTTTGATACAGCAAATCTTCAAACACGGCACGCTGGCGTTTAAAGCCATTGGTGCTGACGTTCGCCAGGTTGTTAGCCGTAATCGCCTGCTTTTCAAGTGACTGGCTGGCACCACCCATCGCTGTATAAATTACGTGATCCATGGAGTCTCCCCGCTAATCGATTAACGCATGCTGACCAGCGTTTGCAGGATGGAGTCCTGCGTTTTAATGGTTTGCGCGTTAGACTGGTAGAAACGTTGGGCAACGATCATATCCACCAACTCTTTACTCATGTCGACGTTTGAGCTTTCTGTCATATTGCCCAGCAACGTGCCCACGCTCCCCACGCCCGCCTGACCGATAACCGGTTGACCGGATTTATCGGTACTGGCCCAGGTGTTATCGCCTTGAATGGACAGGCCTTCCGGGTTGGAGAAACTGGCCAATGCAATCTGGCCCAGAGGTTGGGTTCTATCGTTAGAGTATTTACCGGTGATCACACCGCCATCGCTGACGCTATAGCCGATCAGGCTACCCGGACCGTAACCATTCTGGACCGGCGCTTTGTTGCTGTTGCCGCCAAAGTTCTGCTGCACGCTGCCCGCAAAATCAAGGGTAAACGACGATGCCAGAGAGCCATCCAGTGATGGCAGAGGAATGGTGCTCGCCCCCGTAGTGGCAGTAGGATCCGCAGCTGGCGTTTGTGATATCAACGCACCACTTGACGAAAACTCCAGGGCAATTTCAGTAAACGGCGATCCGGCCACCGAGCCATCCTGCACGTTTACGGTCCACTTGTTCGCCGCCGTTTTCTCAAAATACAGCCCGATGTTATGCGGATTACCCAAGGTATCGTAAACGGTAATGGAGCCCTTGTAGTTCGCGGTTTCACGGTTATCCGGGTCAAAAGTTTTAACGTCATCGGAGGAGTTCAGGTTGGCAACAATGGACGCTACAGTGGTCTGCTGGGCAGCCATCGGCGTTTCAGGAATCGTCAACGGTACTGGATCAGCCCCTTGCTGAACAACCGGCGGCGTGCCGACAACCGGATAGCCCGTCAGCAACATACCTTGCATATTGACAATATTACGGGTCGCACCATCCAGCGTAAACTGACCGTTACGGCTGAAAAGGACTGTACCAGCACTGTCCTGTAGGCGGAAGAAGCCGTTACCGCTGATCGCCACATCCAGCGCACGTGAGCTCGAGTTTAACGGACCGTCACCAAAATCCTGCAATGTGGAAGAGACCTTAGTCCCTAAGCCCGTACCGCCGGCAAACAAGTCGGCAAAGGCAATGGTGCCTGTTTTAAAACCCACGGTTGACGAGTTGGCAATGTTGTTACCAATGACGTCCAGTTGTTTCGATGCGGCATTCAAGCCGCTGACCGCTTGATAAAAGCTCATGGTGCTCTCCGGATGAATCGGTTAAATCATGCTTCAGAACAGGTCTCATGGTCAGCCAAATTCTGTGCGCAACGTTATTTTTCAGTTACAAAATCTGCCGCACGTCATCTAACGTCGCTTTGCCTTGCAGCTCCAGATCCAGCTGGGCACCAGAGTCATTGCGAACCACCCCATTAACCAGGGCATAACGTAATGGCTGTACAGTTTGTTGCGCGCCGCTGGTGCTGGCGGCAACAGTAAAGGTGTATGAACCGTCAGGCGCCGCTGTACCGTCGGTCACGTTGCCATCCCATCCCCAGGAGTGTACACCCGCAGTTTGAGCGCCAAGCTCCAGCGTGCGTACCACCTTACCGGTACTGTCGCTGATGGTGACCGTCACGTTTTCCGCGGCGCTTTCCAGCTCGAGACCAAACGGCGTGCTGGTCTCTTTGCCTACCAGAATCTCGTTACCCGGCACCATCACACCATGGCCAATCAACGATGTTGCCTGAATGGATTGGTTATTGTTGATCTGCCCGGAAATGGACCCCAGCGTAGTATTCAGCTTCTCAATGCCGCTGACCGTGTTCAACTGCGCCAACTGACTAACCAGTTGGTTGTTGTCCATCGGGTTGGTGGGATCCTGGTTTTTTAACTGAGCGACCAGCAGCGTCAGAAATTGATTCTGAAGATCGGCACTGGTGTTTGCCGTTACTGACGTTGACGAACTGCTGCTGGTGCTGCTCGTCTTGCTGGCGGAAGTGGTATCACCAATCGTGACCGACATATGCACGTATCTCCCGGTTATTGTCCGATAGTCAATGTTTTCAACATCATCGTTTTGGTGGTATTAAGCACCTCAACGTTGGCCTGATAACTGCGTGATGCAGAAATGGTGTTGACCATCTCTGCAACCGGATCTACGTTTGGCATACGCACATAACCTTGTCCATCGGCCAACGGATTACCGGGTTCATACACCAGACGCGCGGGTGACGTGTCTTCGATGACATTTGCCACCCTCACGCCCCCGGTTGCCTGCCCTGCGGGTGCTGCTACCTCGAACACCACCTGCTTGGCGCGATAGGGCTGCCCATCTGGACCGGTCACGCTGTCTGCGTTAGCCAGGTTACTGGCGCTGACGTTTAAACGCTGAGATTGCGCGGAGAGCGCGGAACCGGAAATATCAAATATGCTTAGCAGTGACATAACGACTTAGCCTCCTCTTCCATCGCTCTCATTACGAGCCTGATTGCAGTACGGACATCATGCCTTTAATCTGACCGCCTAAAACGGTAAGACTGGTTTGATATTTCAGGCTGTTGTCGGCAAAATTGGTACGTTCGCGATCCATATCCACCGTGTTGCCATCCAGCGCAGGTTGATCGGGAACGCGGTACAGCATATCCAGCTCTGGTGGCTGAAAATTCTGTGCTGGAATATGGCGAGTGGAGGTGGTTTTCAACGCAATACCTGTGCCGTCCACTCTGCCTTGATCCATCACTTTATTGAGTTGGCTGGCAAAATCGATATCTCGTGCCTGATAGCCGGGCGTGTCAGCATTGGCGATATTCGCCGCCAGGATTTCCTGTCGTTGGGCACGCAGATTCAACGCTTCTTGTTGAAACCGGAATGAGGCGTCAAGTTTGTCAAGCATGCTCCCTCCGCAAATGAGAATTTGGAGTGGGTAGGATAATTCCGATTCTGATAACGTCATCGCGAGAATAAGCGCAAAATGCGACGCTATTTGTTGCCTTAAGCCGCCCCCAAGAGCTTTACACTAGGCAGGGCCGTGATTATCAAGAGGTGATGTCAGTGAAAACCAAGTTTTACTCTCTCTTTTTTGCATTACTGACCAGCCTGATCGGGGGGGTAAACGTCGCTGCTGCTGCCGATTTGCAGGCGCAGCTCGAGCAGTTTTTTCATGCCCGCTTCCCTGACCAGCAGACCAGCCTTGCGGTAGAGATTAAAACGCCACAAGAACAATGGCCCCAGTGCGCAGCGCCGGTGCTGGCGCTAGCGAACAATACCCGCGTATGGGGTAACGTCAGCGTCTCCGTGCGCTGTGGCGAGCAGCGCCGCTTCATTCAGGCGGAAGTTCAGGTAACGGGACATTATCTGGTCAGCGCCCGCCCGTTGCGGCGCGGCGTTACGTTGGCAGCGGCCGATCTGCGCCAATCCACGGGACGATTGGATCTCCTGCCACCGCTCGCCTTGTTGCTCCCCAAAGAGGCCATGGGTGCGGTATTATTGCGCGACCTGCCTCCCGGCCAACCGCTCACCAGTGCGATGCTGCGTCGCGCCTGGGTGGTCAAGTCTGGCCAAACGGTGCAGGTGCTGGCACAGGGCGTGGGTTTTAGCATCAACAGCGAAGGGAAAGCGATGGGCAACGCCGCTGCCGGACAATCGGTGCGCGTGCGCGTGGCATCAGGACAAATTGTCAGTGGCATTGCAGGTGAAGACGGTGTTATTTATATTGCGCAATAATAAATTAAAGTATTTGCCGTTGTTGCCGATGATACAAGCAGAGTAAATTTTGCGTCGCCCCTTCCTTTCGTGTGGCGTTTATGTAAACCTGAGTGGAATCAGGTTATTATTTAACCTTTTGACACCTCATTTTAGAGGGTAACATTATGAGCATTGAACGCACCCAGCCGCTGAAGCCCGTTAGTCAAGTACAGTCTCGCGATGCCAGTGAAGCGAGGAAGCAAAAACGTGTGCAGACGCCTGCGCAGAGCGAAGTGGCCGGGACCCAGGTTAAGCTGAGCGACGCACAAGCGCGTTTAATGCAGCCTGGCACGCAAGATATCGATATGAACCGCGTGGAAACGCTGAAGCAAGCGATCCGTGATGGTTCTTTGCAGATTGATGCGGGTAAAATCGCGGATGCGCTGATTAAAGATACTCAAGACTTCTTAGCGAATAATTGATACTTATGGAAAAATTGCAAGCAACCCTCGATGCGGTTCTGGAGAACCTGAACCAATTGAGCGGTATTTTATCTGAAGAGCAAACTTTGCTCTGCGCGGGTCATATCAACAGTGTTGCACTACAGAAAGTCACTGATATCAAAAGTGCTACGCTAGCGACGGTGCAATACCTTGATAAAAACCGGCAAGAAATTGAAGTGCGCTTGCAACTTCAGGCTCCCTATGAGGCCGATACCGAACTGTTCGAGCGTTGGCAAGCGATTCAGACACTCACCGCTCGCTTGCACGACATGAACAAGCACAACGGTATGCTGTTAAACCAACATATCAGTTATACAAATGAAGCCATTGCCATATTGAAACCGCGCCACGGTCAGAGCCTGTATGGACCTGACGGACAATCGGCGGGATTGGTGATGGGTGGTAGGAAAATCAATCTCTAGCGCTACCTCTTGCGCATAACCCATCATTCATAATTAACAGCGATCTCGACTTGCCTTATGTCTATCGGGCGATAAACACGCCCTTTCCCTTCCAGAAAATAGGTAAAGCGGAATTCACTGGTGGCAGGTAGCCCTCGGAAAGCTTGGGTTGCTCCACTGCCGCCTTCAATGTCTACGCAGCGCTGCACGGTGCACAGTTTAACGCGCAAACCAGGATCGTATATCCCATCAACGGTATAACGCCAATAAACCACAGTGATTGAATTTTGCGGGTTGCCCCCCTGAACGGGCGTTGGTGCCAGAGGTGCCGAGTTAAACAGCTGACCGCGATAAGTCAACGTCACTCCGGTTTTACTGGCATTCCATCCGCCTTGCCCTGCAGAAACAGCCAAGGGCACAAGCAGTACGGCCAACACTGAAAATCGTTTCAAGATCACTGCGTCTCCCCAATCATCGCGGTCATCCTTATCTGGCGACTGTCGCTGATTTCAAGATTGGACAGCACCGCCATCTGCGGCAAACTGCGATGCAAAAAGCGCGCTAACAGACCGCGCAACGCATGGTTGACCAACAGTACCGGCGGAGCCCCCAGCATTTCCTGACGACTGAGTGCCTGCTTAGCCTGCACCAACAGGCGATCGGCCAATCCTGGCTCCAGACCGCCTCCGCCTTGCAGCGCTTGCAGTAAAATACGCTCCAGCGAGCTATCCAAACCAATCACTTGCAACTCGCCTTCCCCCGGAAACCATTGTTGGGTGATAGCACGGCCCAAGGCAACGCGTACTACGGTGGTGAGTTCATAAGGATCCGGTTGAACCGGTGCATGTTCGGCCAGCGTTTCAATAATGCTACGCATATCGCGTATAGACACTTTCTCTTTAAGCAGATTTTGCAACACCTTGTGCAAGGTGGTCAGTGTAACAACGCCAGGGATCAAATCTTCGGTCAGCTTCGGCATTTCCTGCGAAACGCGTTCCATCAGTTGCTGCGCTTCCTGACGACCAAACAGCTCGCTCGCATAGAGACCAATCAGGTGATTAAGGTGTGTGACCACCACGGTGCTCGCTTCCACTACCGTATAGCCTTGCGTCTGCGCTTGTTCCTTCAATACACCTTCAATCCACACGGCCGGCAGGCCAAAGGCGGGATCTTGTGTCTTGTCACCCGGTAACTCGCCAAACGCATTCCCGGGGTTAATCGCCATCCAGCGACCAGGATAGGCTTCACCGTGCCCCACTTCTACACCCTTCATCAGGATGCGGTAGCTGGCAGGCGGCAATTCCATGTTGTCGCGAATGTGCACCACTGGTGGCAGAAAACCCATCTCTTGCGCAAATTTTTTGCGAATACTGCGAATGCGCCCCAACAACTCGCCATCCTGCTGGTGATCGACCATCGGAATCAGCCGGTAGCCAACCTCCATGCCCAGCGGATCTTCTAATTGCACATCAGACCAGGTAGCTTCAATGATCTTCGGCTTCTCATGCTGTTGTGGCTCAGCCCCTACGGCAGGCGCCGTGTTTTCCCGCTGCTTCATCCACCAAGCCAATCCCAGCAACGCGGCGGTGAACAGCAGGAACACAAAGTTAGGCATGCCCGGCACCATACCGATGAGCCCCAGCACTGCCGCACTCAGAATCATAACCCGTGGGTTGTTGAATAACTGGGTGACCATCTGCTGACCAACATCCTGGTCAGTGCTAACGCGCGTCACTATTACACCCGCCGCCGTGGAGATGACCAACGCCGGTATCTGGGCAACCAGACCATCACCGATGGTCAGCAGCGTATAGCTTTCTGCCGCTTGCCCCATCGGCATATTGTGTTGTACCACCCCAACCAACAGTGCCACACGAAGGGGATATCCGCTTATTTTTTCTGGGGAACCCGGTTTACCAACCCAATCCCCAGGCACACCAGCACCAAAGCAGCAGCATAGCGCCACTCAAGAATGCTCTCATCGAGAAACAGCGCAGAGAGTACGGCACCAGCAATCGGGATTAAGAAATTGAAAGGGGCGACAGTACCGACCTTGTTATATTTTAACAGCTGGCTCCACAGCGCGAAGGTGACCGATGAAAGTAATACCAGATAAAAAAGAATCAGGACAGAATTCCAACCATGGACACTCAGTGAGCCACCGCTGGAATAGCCCGTCAGGGTAAGGATGATACCGCCAACCGCCAGCTGATACCCTGTCATGACAATAGGATCCATAGTTTGAGAAATACGCTTTCCATAAATTGTTGCCGCTGACAAAATAAATGCAGCAATCACAACAAAACCATCACCCATTAGTGTAAAACTGAAATCATCAAGCCCTTTTATATTAACAATCGTGACGCCTAAAAAACCCAACAAGCAACCCAATGCTTTATTCGGTGTTATTTTATCATTAGCATAAATACAGTGTGCAATCAGTACGCTAAAAAATGTACTGGTGGCATTCATAATAGACCCTTTTACCCCTGTGGTATAAGCGAGTCCAATATAAAAGAAGATATACTGCAACGTGGTTTGCGTGACCCCGAGCACCGCCAATTGCCGAATTTGCCCTGGCTTAAACCGCGCAATCGCCTTACCACTTACCAGCGCCAACAGCAGCAGCAACACACCCGCCAGCACGAAGCGATAACCGGCGAACACCAGCTTTGAGGCGATGTCTCCCTCCGCAATCAGGAACAAGGCATAGCCATTTTTGATGGCCGGATAGGCGCTTCCCCACAACAGGCAACAAAGTGTTGCCAGCGCAAAGACTATTTTTTCATTGGTAAAAAATGTGGTTGTATTCTTCAAAAAAGACTCCAATAGAAACAGCCCACTGATACAATAAAAGTAGGCAGATCGGCATTTATTTTTTCACAACAAAAATTTTTACAACGACGTTACGAAATTCCACAAGCTACTTTATCAGCAACCAAAATGAAAATACGTTTTAAAAAGCAAAAATTGTGATCGAGATCCCGACGACTACAATTAAGATTTTTCACTATATGCCGATTATCTTTTATATTGGTTGTCACTAAAAGGAACACTCGTTGTTACTGTAAGGGTGCTGAATACCAAAGATGCGTGATGTGTCTTGTTGTTTGGTAAATTGTAATCACTTTTCCTGAAAAATGAGCGAATGGACATGAAAATAACTTCACAATCTGAACAGCAGGGGAAAACAGGTGTGTTGAATAATTTACGCTTAGTGCCTTTATTCGTCATCATTCTTGGTGGCATCATGTTGATGTTTGCCTTGTCGATAGGGACTTCCAGCTATTTTCTGGCACGCAGCAATCAATACCTCGCCGACGTCACGCAAGAGATCGACGTGCGCATGGGGCTTTCCAACAGTTCCAATCACCTACGATCTGCGCGTTTGCTCCTGATTCAGGCGTCTTCCGCTGCGCGTATTGGTGATTCTGCAGTCTACAATGACAACCTGAAGCAAGCAGCACAACGCGTTGAGCAATCAAGAAAAGCCTTTGAACTGTACGAAAATCGCCCGATAAAAACCGAATATGACTCTTCGCTTGATACCGGATTAACCAAAGCTTATCAGGACTATATCAAGCAAGGTATCGAGCCCATGATGGCATCGGCAAAGGACGGCCTGTTTGAAGAGGTTCTGAGTCATGAGGCTGAAGAAGTTCGCGTTCTTGATGCTAACTATAACAAACCGCTGCTGGATGCGGTCGCTTACCGCACCGAGCGTGCACAGCAACTCAATAAGATAGCAACAGAGAACGCCACCTTAGGGTATGCCTTGATGGGTGCCAGCTTTGGTATCGCCCTGTTGCTCTCGTTGCTGACCTTTACGTTCCTGCGCGGCGCCGTGATCCGCCCGATGAACGCATTGGTAGCGCGGATTCAACGCATTGCTCAGGGCGATCTCACGCAGCACTCAGTGAACTACGGCTCGAATGAAATCGGCACGTTAGGCAATAATGTGCAACACATGCAGGCCTCACTGGTCAACACGGTCGCCACCGTACGTGAAAGCGCAGATTCCATTTATCAGGGTTCAACCGAAATCTCTTCTGGCAACACGGACCTGTCATCTCGCACGGAGCAGCAGGCTGCCGCGTTAGAACAAACGGCCGCCAGCATGGAACAGTTGACAGCAACCGTTAAGCAGAACTCCGAAAACGCACACCACGCCAGCCAGTTGGCAGCCAACGCCTCCAATAAAGCCAAGCAAGGGGGCAATATCGTTTCTAATGTGATTGAAACAATGGACAGCATTTCCGGCAGTTCGCGCAAGATTTCTGAAATCACCAACGTGATTAACAGTATCGCCTTCCAGACCAATATTCTGGCGTTGAACGCTGCCGTTGAAGCCGCACGTGCCGGTGAACAAGGTCGTGGCTTTGCCGTGGTCGCCAGCGAAGTTCGTAGTCTGGCGCAACGCAGTGCGCAGGCGGCAAAAGAGATTGAAACATTAATCTCTGAATCGGTATCGCTGGTGAGCAGCGGTTCGACGCTTGTCGATCAGGCGGGACAAACCATGAAAGAGATTGTTGATGCCGTTACCAATGTGACCGACATCATGGGGGAGATTGCCTCCGCGTCTGACGAACAAAGCCGTGGTATTGGTCAGGTGGGACAAGCGATTGCCGAGATGGACAGCGTCACGCAGCAAAACGCCGCGTTAGTGCAAGAAGCTACGGCTGCCGCCGCTTCGCTCGAAGAACAAGCTGCTCTGCTGACACGCGCCGTGGCCGTGTTCAAATTACAAGAACAGCGTGCAACGCCGACACCCGCGTCATACACGCTGGCATCAGCCAAAAGCGCACCAGCAGCACTGCCTCTCGGAAATAAAAAAGCCACTAACAGCAGCGAGCATTGGGAAACCTTCTAACCGCTGACTGACCGGGCAGGTCTGCTTGCAGACCTGCTCGACTAGCGATGCGCGCCTTACCGTTTCAGTTCCACAAAAATACCTTCCGGATTTTCTTCTTCATTAAAAAACCAGATTCCCGCCGGATAGTCCGGCAGGGCAACAAGGTACATCGTCCCTTCCAGAAACGGTTCGACCGCTAACACCACGCCTTCCCGTCGCTCTGCGCCGTCGGTTTTTACTGTAACGATATCATTCACTTTCACGGCGTAAGCCCTCAACGTCGTCGTTAACTATTGGTCACAGCGTGTAAACGGTCATACTGTTCCTGTGCCAACCGCACTGATTCAATATTGGATTCTGCCCAGTGCGCCAAACTTTCGAATGTTTCCACCAACGTCAACCCCACCGGCGTTAGTGAATACTCTACGGTAACCGGAACCGTAGCAAACACACGACGAGCGACCAAACCATCCCGCTCCAGCTTTTTCAGCGTTTGCGACAAGACTTTTTGGGTAATGCCTTCGATGTCCCGGCGTAATTGATTAAATCGCGTCTCACCTGACTTCAAACGACCAATAATCAGTATGGTCCATTTGTCTGCCAGCCGCTCCAAAAACTGGCGCGCCGGGCAGTGCGATGAATATACGCTGTAACCGGGCGCGGTATCGCCCTGAGTCGGGTGTATTTGCATAGTATCCTCCAGGAAACCTGGTATCGTTCAGGTGCCTTCTTGTCAACGAAGTATACCATATATACTATCTTTCCATGGAAAACTGATGCTTTCTTCAATCGCTTACAAGACCACCGCATCCGTCCCTGTTATTACTGACGAAAGGAAAAGTGAACATGAGTAAGACTGTTGTTGTTTATTTCTCAGGATATGGCCACACCCAACGTGTCGCAGAATATGTTGCACAAGGTGCTGATGCAGCGCGTATCGCCGTGGATGAAAACGGTGATATTACCGCTGATGAGTGGGATACGCTGAACGCCGCAGATGCCATTATTTTTGGTGCTCCCACCTATATGGGTTCGGTGCCCTGGCAGTTTAAAAAATTCGCGGATGCCTCTTCTAAAGCCTGGTTTACTCGTGCCTGGCAGGATAAGGTTTTTGGCGGTTTTACCAACAGTGCCAGCCTGAACGGCGACAAGCAGGTTAGCCTGATTTGGATGCAAACACTGGCTTCGCAACACGGTGGTCTGTGGGTGAGCCTGGGCTTACTGCCCGCTAACACCAAAACGGCGACACGTGAGGATGTTAACAACCTTGGTGGCTCAGTAGGCCTTCTGGTGCAATCCCCTTCCGATGGCCCGGCAGATGATATTCCTTCCGGTGATTTGGAGACCGCAAAGCAGTATGGGGCACGTGTTGCCGCCGTTGCAGCACGCCTGCGCGGCTAAACGTCTCCATTAATCTGCCGTTATCAAGCCAGCAACGCGCTGGCTTTTTTATTTCTCGCGCTACCCATCTCTTCGTCATCATAGTGTCATCATTTATACACATAATAGTGGCACGGCCATCTGGAGATGAAAAAATGATAACCATTCATGCCAAAAGTACGAGTGAAGCTGAAAAGTTACTCGCGTCCGGCACCACCAGCAAAGTGCTTCTTGATTATTCTGTGACTACTGACGATTTTTTCAGAATCGCTGATGCATGGTGTGCACAAGGTGCAAAGATCAGCAAAAAAGCAGGGATGTTTGTTATTTCGTTGAAAGGATTCCGCATCCCTCCCAACGATTAATCGACTAACGAACTAAATGAGTACCTCAATTTAGAAGTCCCCCTTTCGGTGACGGCATTATGAGCGCGTCGCCGCAAAAACTATTTCCGTCTGGAATAACCCTCTCAAGATCATCATTTGTTTTTATTGCATTGATGGATATTAAACTGCCGTTTAAAAAACTCATGTCACCTTATCGTTAAGCGAAACGTATATGGGAACGCCTTTGTCCCTCTATCCCCATGTTGCCAGCACTTGGACGACACCATGAAATATACCTTTTCTCGACTGCTCCCAGTCATCTTTCTCGCAGCCTGTACCACAACAAAACAGCCTGAGCCGGTAGCATCAAACACATTTTCACCCATGAGCGTATCGGAAGATGAACCAGAGATTGATAACTGTGCGGTGGGATGTCCTGTAGGGGGAAGCCAACAAACTGTGATACGTGAAGCCTATACATTAAACAATAATCGCAATACCCGGTTCGCCAATTGGGTAGCCTATAAAGTCACCCATGACAGTATTGCCAGTGGCGGCACCAGAAACTGGAGGCGCGACCCTGTGCTACCCGAATCGGACACGCTGGCCCCAGCGGCCTACACCGGTGCAAATGCTGCACTGTCTATCGATCGTGGGCATCAAGCACCGCTCGCGGGGCTTGCTGGTTCATCCGATTGGCAAGCACTCAACTATTTATCAAATATCACGCCACAGAGATCAGCCTTAAACCAAAGTCCCTGGGCCCGTTTGGAATTGCAAGAACGGTTGCTGGCAAGTCGCCCAAATCCGCCCCCCGTTTACGTGGTTACCGGCCCTTTATTTACGCGCAAGATAGCCACGCTGCCAGCAGCCCCTGACGTTGAGATCCCCAGCGGTTATTGGAAGGTTATTTTCACCGGCAACCGTCCGGAAACTGGCGAATTTGCTGCATTTATCATGGATCAGGATACCCCACGAGCCGCCAATATCTGTCACTATCAAGTCACCATTAACGAGATAGAAGCGAAAACCAAACCGCATCTGAATATCTGGCCTTCTTTACCGAAGGAGGTGGCCACTAAACTCAAATCCCGCAAAGGGACCTTAGCGAAAGCCATGCGATGTTTATAGCCGTCGCATTGCATTTCTACTGGGTATGTATCCGAGCAGCATCAGCTAGTAATAATTAATGGTAAACACCACTTTACCATCGGCTCTCCCGGCAGTCGCAACGGTATCTGTTTGAATATAGCGTGCGGATAACGGAACCCGGATCGTCGGGCTGCCGTCTTTCAGTAACGTCATGGCGTGCTCCGACGAGAAATTAAACGGCGTTGGTGTCTGATTATTCGCCCCCCAGCCGATCTGAATACCGACGCCTGAAGCCGCACCGGGCAGCGATGAGTCGATATCCATGATCCCATTGGCAGCATCTTTCACTGCTGTTGTTGGCGTCAATCGCACACCAATGCTGTTATTGATGGATGCTGTTGCAGCCGCACTGCCGGTATTAAAATCCATCAATGTGGTGGTGTTGGTTTGATTATAAAAGCCATGGAATGTCGGGCAGTTTTGCAGAGAAATCGATGCATCAATCCACGGCGTCGCGGAATTGATACCTCTGAAATGTTGTCGGATATCATAGGCTCCCATCGCAACATTTACGTCCGGCGTGGTACAGGTTTGCGCCGTTACCGTCAGATTTCCGGTAAAGGTGACGCGGTTTAATTGGAGTGGTAATCCTTGGATCTGTTCTCCAGAACGCGAACTCACCATATTATCACTTGCCACAGGGAAACTGGATGCTGAGATAGCATAGCTTCCTGGTGTCAGCGGACCAATTTTAATCAGCGAGATATAACGTGTTGCGGCTCCCAGCGTCACACCACCATATGGATCGCTACCGAAAATAACGTCATCGTTACGATAGCCAAATGTCCCAAGCGTTGCGGCAGCACTTTCACTATGACGTGATATCGCGACCCCGATCCCTGGAATATTGGTTTGATACACCGCTCCGGCAAACGGGCCACTATTCAATCCGCTCAGCGGCTGTGACGCTTGTTCAATCCCAACCGCACAGTTGAAGGGAAAGCCGCCACCAGGCGATCGGCACTCAATTTCTACCGAGGGTGCATTCATCCAACGCCCCTGATAAATAATGGTACCTATCGGCATATCTGCACCGGCCGATATGATCGGCGGGCTTAACGGCACGCTGATCGAAGACGTGCCAAATCCCGCTTTATAATCACAAGATATTGCGGCCCAACTGTTGCTGCTGACTATCGCAAGCAACATCGTGCCAAGCAGCGTTAAAAAAGAGTTGTTCAAATATTTCATACTGTCTCTCCAACTTCCGGCATCGACCGAAAAGGGCAGGCAGCATGTCACTGCCATCACCGGTTATGAACGCGTGTTGCTGTGCTACTTTTGGCCAATGTGGCTTCTGGCTATGCAGAAGCCACTGCAGATTTACACACAGAATTGAATTGCTGAATCTGCCGCTGTTCTTTTCCTTTCGCCATTGGCATCAGCAAGTAGCCAACCGTACACGACATATCAGGATCGTCTCCCCATTTCACGCGCAGTTGCCCTTTGTCTTGTGACACACGCGCATATAACTGACCGCCCTGTCCGACAGCACCCACGCTGTTGCCTTGACTATCAAAAATATCGGCACCAAAAGGCACGGGCTCTCCCTGATAGGTGGCATTAACCAAAATGGGTGTACCGCTCTTGGCGTTGTATTTCACCTTCACCACCGCACCGGAATGCGGAGCTACTTTCATACTGGTGCTATCCAGCTCCAGATTCGCTGACGCACCTTTGGGGTCGATGTTGATCTCATTCATCTGATAGGGGCTCAAGTACGGCACTACGGCATAGCCGCGTGAATCAATACTTACGCCCGGATACGATGACACGCTGGCACCCTCTGCACCTTTGGCTTCCACCAATGCAAAGGTATCCGACGTGTACGGCGTGAACGTGAGGCCGCCCGCATGGCCAATAACCGTACCGTTCATCCCGGCAGACGCACTGTGATATCCCTTGCCGGTACTGTAGGCGCCACTCACCGCTGTCGCCGCGTTACGGTAGTTACCGCTCACGGCCCCACTGGATCCCCTATTCTGGTTGGCATACATCGCCGTCACCGCATAGCTCAGCGGATTATCGGCTCCCACAGCGCCCGACACGCTTGCTTGCTGACCATAACGGCCGCTGCTGTCGTGAGACAGATCCATACGCAAATAGGGCGTATGAGAAGCATCATTTCGGCCCAAGGGCATGCTGAAACTCAACAGGTAGTTCGTCTGCGCGGCCCCCAGACTGGAGAAGCTACGATTAACGCTCACGCCGTAAGAAAGATTTTTATAACGATTGTTATAGCCCATCTGATACTGCTTTTCGCTGCCCGCGTCATTCCAGTAGTTCTGCAACGAACCGCTGAAATATATCTGTCCCCAATTCACAGGCAGCCCTTGCCCGGCAGTGACCGTAACACGATGCTTCGCTCTTGAGATCGCTTCTGGTGAATATCCCTCAGCCGCCGCATTGCGTGTACGCATCGCCATCATAAAATCCATGTAACCATCCGTCGAAAAACGGTATGCCGCCAGCGACAGGTTGCTGTTGGTTTCACTGATAAGTTTACTGTAGCTCACGCGATAGTTTTGCCCATTAAAAGCGCCTCCCGCCCGGTATTGACTCTCCGCACTGGCTGGATTATCCAACCGTGTACGCGCCTGAGTAGCATCAAACGCAAGCGCACCTATCGGCGTACCTACCGCAGCCCCTAACTGCACTGCGGAATAATTTTCACTGGCTTGCACGCCGCCATACCCCGTAATCGCGTTAGTCAAACCGCGTTGATACGTCGCCTGATAGAGCGATGGCTTATCGCGCAAATTATCGCTGCGCACTTCTCCCCCAGTGATCGCATAGCGTGATGAGCCAGGGCGTAGCAACTGAGCCACCGACGCATAAGGCACACTGAAATGTTGCTCAGTGCCATCAGACTCCCGCACCGTGACATTCAGATCGCCACCATAACCAGTGGGATAGAGGTCATTGATCAGAAACTCGCCGGGACTGACGGTGGTTTCATACAAAACCTGCCCACCTTGTCGCACGGTGACCCGCGCATTGGTGCGAGCGATACCACGAATCTCAGGGGCATAACCGCGCTGGGACTCCGGTAACATCCGCTCATCGGTCATCAACTGCGCACCGGTAAAGGGCAGCGTATCGAACAGTTGCCCAACCGTATTTGATTGCCCCATCAGCATCTGTGCTTTCAGCGTTGGGATGTCGCGCTGGAGGTAAGTATTGATGCTGTTGTATGTACTGGGCGCGTTATCCATATGGGTATAAGCGCCGTTGTGCCGTAAATACCAGGGGCCAACGTTGAGCCCGGCATTCAACCCAGCAAATAACGAATTAAAGGTCTTACCCTGCGATTCACTGGTGTAGCCATTGACGTTATAACCCATGAGTAACGCAGAGATACCGTCATCCCATAATTCCGGACTCACCGTGCCGCGTGCCGTGTTCTGCATGTATATCTGCGGAATAACGATATCTAGCCGTTGCTCGTTACTGTCATAATTAATCTGTGCCTCAGGAAGTTTTTGCTGCAAATCGACACACTGTTCGCCCAGATTCTGTGAGCCGAAAAAATCCGACGGCAATTTCTCATAATTAAACGCAATGCTTTTCATCAAATCGATCGAAAGACACGGATATACCGTTTTATCTGTATGTGCTTTAAACTCGACATCTACATTGCTGATCCACTGTTCATTAATATAGACTGCCGTTTTATAAACCCCCGGCAACACTGAAGCACCCGTCGCGAAGCGGCTAAGATCGATCAAAGCAGCATTATCAACATTCAGGAAAGAAGCATCAAACTCCAAATCATTAGCGTTCCCCACAGGCATGCCAGGTTTCATTTCAGCACTAACATTACCCATAAATAGTGCAGATATAATAGCCGCACTCAATTGCAGCAACTTATTGTTGGGTTCGGCTTGAAAATATTTTGACATAATGATTCCTGTCAACACCCTTTTCCTGAATGATGATGGCTATAAATTAAAATTTATTACGCGGAGAATATTATTTCACTACAGACTCAAAGCCATGCACCGCCCCATAATCATTAACAAAACTACCGCTAATCTTATTTCCGGCACTGGCAGATAATTCCAACATCATGGTACTGCGCGGTGCAACCATCGCATAATCCTGTTTCTTGCCATTTACAGTAATATTGACCAAAGAAACATAATATGGCGTTGGGTTGGTCGCTTGAATGCGATTCCCCTGAGCATTCCAGGTAATGGCTTTTGCAGCCTCATTCGCATTACCTTCCAGCCCCACCGGGCGATAAAACAGTTTGATTCGTGAACGAAAAGCCATCTGCAAACGGTTCTCTTCGCTTTTTGCCTGAGATTTAGCTGGCACTTCTAATACGTTCAGCCAAAAAACCGATTCTCTGTCAGATGGCAATGTATCACCGGTATAGCTGATACGCAGCGTTTGCCCTTTACCCGACTCCACGCGGTTCATCGGCGGGGTCAATACAAACGGCACTCTAATGGCAGAAGGTTTGGCATCGACATCACCGTTATCGATCCAACTTTGCAACAATACGGGCGACGGGCCACCATTATTGATTTTAACACTCACTTCATTGGCATCAGCGGGATATATTACCCGGGTACCGCTAATAACGACGCTGGCCTGCCCTGTCATGCTAAACAACGCCGTTGCAAGTAAGCACATCCGCTGAAGATTGAAAGAAGGATATTTCATACGATACTCCTGACGGAAAACTGGGAGGGCATTCCCCCTCCCGTGAACAATTACTGATACTGAATAGAGTAGACAACGTTGCTAACAACCGTACCCGCCGTGGTTGCACCTTCTGCAAAGTAGCGCACGATATATGGCAGGTTGGCGCTGCCCGAGGAGATATTGACATAGGTATTGCCGTTAACCTGACTTTGGTTACCCGCTTCAATGACCGCACGAGACGGGCTGGAACCATCAAGCAATTGCAGGCTGACGTTGGATGCTGTCCCGGTGTTATTCAAACGCCCGGTCACAGAATCTACCGTAGTCCCTGCTTCAAAGAATGCAGATGCGGTTTCCAATGTGCCCGCACAGTTATTCAGCGCCATGGTAAAGCCCATATCCCCCGCCGTTTGGCCGGTGGTAGACAGCTGTTTCGTTCCAATAGTCGGCAGCACCACGGTAGCATCCGCAGACTGGCCATCAACCACTACATCACAGGTATTTGAATTCAGTTGTCCATTAAAAGTGATGGTGCCGGTTGACGCCGCCTGTACCGGGCCAGCAGACATCATTGAGATAGCAATGGAGGAGAAAACGATCTTTTTCATTTACATATACCTTACTGGTTATAATTCATCATTACTGATATTTAAATATCGACTGAATATTCACATGACGATGAGTTAAATATTTTCATTCAAAGGAGTAGACGTTAGCCATAAACATGAAAAACGTTTATTTAGTCACCCGGGTGTTTTAATAGATTTCCAGAGAAATAAAACAGTAAAAAACCACACCGACATTGACTTGCGGGATTCACTATAAATCCCACCAGACAGCATGGTAAAGGAAGTTATTTTTATCAGTGATAAACTAATGCTATATCTTCATTTTAACCTGACAGAAAAACACAAAAGCTTTCAAATTAAAAACAGATTTACATTGAACCACACTTTATAGGAAGACCAAAAAGGGGTAAAACACGCGCATCTTACCCTGTTATTGCAGTCGTCAAGGCACTGCATCATGAACGATCGTTTAAAGAATAAACACGATTAGACTGATTAATAACCATTTATTTTTGATGATGCCATTTTCTTATTAGTGATAAAAATTACTTCACTACAATCACTGGGTTTAATGGTTTCAACACCGATGTCCGAAATCAAAAACGCTCTTTTTTTCGTCAATTATAGTTAATACTTTTTATTCAAATGCAGGTCACTACAGTTTCGCCCCTCGCCAAGTGTACAAATTCCCGTCCTCTACCAACAGTGCTTTACGCAAGGGTTATACTGCGGATTAAAAAAAGATATGATTGACGGCAAACCCGGCCATGGCTTGTCCGTAACCATGGTATTTAATGGCGCATCTTCAGCTTGACATGGTCAATACAACCGTTTGTTCAATGTGTTGTTGCCAACATCAAAAATCCGGCTAACTTAGAAAAGACGCGTCCAATATTGCTGATGGTGACCCATGAAAGAGCTTCCCAAAATTAATCAACTCCGGAATTTTCAGGCAATCATTCGCTATGGAAGCATCAGAACGGCATCACAAGCGCTGTTTCAAACGCAACCGGCCATGACACGCAGTATTCAGGAGTTAGAAAGAATATTGGGCGTTACCCTGTTAGCCCGAGGGCCTCAAGGCATGGTGCTAACCAAGATGGGCCGCATTTTTGAACCCAGAGTGGCGATGCTGCTTAACGATCTGGAAAGGGCCGTTGATGAACTGCACCAGGCTAGCCAAATATCACAAGGTTCCGTTGTGTTTGGCTGCTCACATTTGCCCGCCTTCAGTATCATGCCCGCATTGATCAACAAATTTCAAAAAGAACACCCGAATGCCACGATCACCATTATAGAAGGACAATTATCTGAACTGATCACGTCGTTACGCTTAGGGAGAATAGACTTCTACCTTGGCATTGCTTCACCAGAAATAGCCATGAATGAGTTTTTCATCGAGAATGCTATCAAAGCAGAATTTTGCATTATGGCACGGCATGGGCATCCGTTAGCGGGCAGCACCACACTCATCCAATTGCAAGGGTGTAAATGGTATTTCCCAAATTCCAGAACGGGATACTACAAGGAGCTCGAAAAACATATTTTCCCCAACGGCAAGCCGGCTGACTCTCGCATCATTTATGGTGACTCAATGACAATTGGTGAACAGTTGGTGACCAATGAGGATTATCTGTTTATTGGTCCCAAGGCAATTCTCAATGTTGATCACATCAAAGATATCGTATCGATTGTGCCTATCAAAGAAACCCTGCCTGATGCCGAGTATACGCTGATCTACAAACAGCAGTTAGGATTAACCCCCTTGGCCAAAACGCTGATGGACGAAATCAATGCGGCTTGTACCGCGTATCTTGCCAGAGGAGTGTAGTGTGGTGATGGTGCTTTTTTTTCGTAACATTTCTAGTTGTCGCCATGCCAGGCACGGGCCACGGCCTCGAAGTTTTTGCCATCGTATTCTTCCTTGGCCTTTACCGCATTCCTATACTCTCGGGGATCCATTCCCGCAGCAACCAGTTTCCTGGCTTCATCGTGTTTTGACGCGCCTGTGCCAGAGAGATATCAGGATAAACCCCTAACGCCAGAAGGTGCTGCTTACCGCCAAAGCGAAAACGCAACCGCCAGTATTTTGAGCCATTGGGGTGAACTAACAGAAGCATCCCACCATTGTCCGTCAGTGAATACTGTTTTTCTTCTGGTTTTGCCGTGCGCACTTTCATATCAGTCAGGGCCATGCCCCATGTCCTCATAGGTGCTTACAAAAGCACTGCCGATGCAGCCAGCGTGGAGTTTGTCGAGCGAGTGCAGCGCATGGCGCGTGTGCATCACTATGGCCTGCGCGATCGGCCTAACCGCAACAGTGATGATGTGCAATATGAGGCAAGGCTGCTGCTGGGGTTTATTCAGGAAGAGAGCAATCTGATTGAGACGCTGGTGCTTGAACACTTTCGTCATTAAGAAGTGCCCCGAAAATGGGGCACAGCAAATCTAGCCGCGGTGGATGATTGCTTCATTTAACGCATTAATAACATCATTAATATACTTTACATCTTGGCTGCTTAACGCCTGAGACTCACCTGATGCACTATTCAAAACAACAATGTATTCAGGCTTAATTGATCTAAACCATACAACAGCCAATAGGAATAATCCCACGCCGATAGCTTTGAACAAAAATGTTGTCGCAACAAATACCATTGCTAAACCTATTAATCCAGCAATAACAGGTGCTGCTTTTGAAGGGTCTGTCTTGCCACGCTTAACGGAGGTGACGCCATTCATCGCGTATGTAGTCGAGCCAACTAAAAATCTTGCATTTGTAATGCTTACATTACCACCTTTGTAAAACTCAATTTCATCCATTTTTCATCCCAGAATTTAAATGTTTAGAAGCATCTCCAGCATAAAAAATAATTGAGCCTAAGAATAGTCTTAATGTGCATTTTGTTGTGCTAAGTACTAGGGGCTGTTGACAATTAACACAGCCAGACGAATGCAGCAGCGAGCGCAACGAATGATGCGAAGCGTTTTGAGAGTTTGTCGAAGCGTGTAGCTACGCGTCGAAATTGCTTGATACGGCAAAAGAAACGTTCGATCAAATTGCGTGAAGCGTAAAGATGTTTGTCCAGTGGGCGTTGCTCACGGCGATTCTCTTTGCTGGGGATGACAGCCTGAATGCCTACCGACTCCAGATATTGTAGAATCACATTCGTATCGTAGGCTTTGTCTGCAGCCAAGCTTGAAGGTTTCAATTCACCAAGTAAAGGCAATGCTTCTCTGGTGTCGCTCTTTTGACCACCAGTCAAACTAAAACGGGCAAGCATGCCCAGCCCATCAACCAGAGCGTGAATCTTGGTTGTCAATCCCCCGCGAGAACGACCAATCGACTGGTCACCGTTTTTTTGGGAGCGCCCGCTGCATGCTGATGAACCCGTACGATAGTGCTGTCGATGAAGATTTCCTCGAAATCGGCATCGCCCGCAAGTTCAGCAAAAACGGAATGCCATATTTCTGCCCGTGACCATCTGGCAAAGCGTTTGTACACACTGTTCCAGAGTCCGAAATCGGGTGGTAAATCTCTCCATGGGCTTCCAGTTCGGGCGATCCATAAAACCGCTTCGACAAAAAGCCGATTATCTGCTGCTGTTCGTCCCGGATCCGAATCCTTTCCCGGCAAAAACGGGCTAATCCGTTCGTATTGGTCATCACTGAGCATCAATCTTGGCATTCTGCTTTTCCAAAAAAGACAGAATGTAAACAGATTCTTTTACAAAAAAACAGGTTCTTGGCGATGATTGTCAACAGGCCCTACCGCACTACAGTTAATTGCCGAAAATAATTCCCTACGGCATCCTTTCCCTATGAAAACACGAGCCACCCTTACCGAAATCCAGCGTCTGCTGCGCAATCTGATCCGTGTCGGCGTCGTGACCAACGTCAACACCAAAGATGCCCTGTGCCGGGTGCAAACCGGAGACATGACAACCGACTGGTTGAACTGGCTGACCCGTCGTGCCGGGCGTTCCCGCGACTGATGGGCCCCGTCTATCGGTGAGCAGGTGTTAATTCTGTCTATCGGCGGCGAACGGGATACCGCCTTTGTGCTGCCCGGCATCTATTCCGATGACAACCCGGCGCCGTCGGCCTCTGCTGATGCATTGCATATCAGTTTTTCCGACGGTGCGGTGATCGAGTACGAACCTGAAAACGGCGCGCTGACCGTCAGCGGCATCAAAACCGCCGACGTCACCGCCTCTGAAACCCTTACTGCGACCGTGCCGCTGGTACTGGTGAAAGCCGCTACCCGCATCACGCTGGATTCGCCGGAAGTGCTCTGCACCAACAAGCTGATCACCGGAACGCTGGAAGTACAGCAAGGCGGAGAAATGCGCGGCAATATCCAGCATTCCGGCGGTTCGCTGTCGTCCAATGGCAAAGTGTTGCACACCTACAAACACCCTGGCGACAGCGGCGGCACCACAGGAACGCCACTATGACCGCGCGCGATAGCGGCATGAGCCACGATAACGGCACCGCGCTGGCTGACCTTGAGCACATTCGCCAAAGCGTGCGCGACATTCTGATCACACCGATAGGCTCACACGTGATGGACAATGATTACGGTTCGCTGCTGTCCGCCCTTATCGACCAGCCGCAAAGCCCGGCGGTGAAATTGCAGGTGATGGCCGCGTGTTACATGGCGCTGCTGCGCTGGGAGCCACGCATCACGCTGACGGGCATCACGCTCGAATCGACCTACGACGGCAAGCTGGCCGTCGATCTTGTGGGCGTGCTGACCGATAGCCCCGCCTTTTCTCTTTCTGTTCCTGTGAGCTGACACCATGGCAACCATTGATTTAAGCCAGCTTCCCGCCCCGGCTGTGGTGGAAGAACCGGATTACGAAACCATCTACAACGAGCGCAAAGCGGTGCTGTTGTCGCTCTACCCGGAAGACTAGCGCACCGCCGTTGCGCGCTGGAATCGGAGCCACTGGTCAAGCTGCTACAGGAAAACGCCTATCGTGAACTGCTGTGGCGGCAACGCGTCGATGAGGCCGCGCGATTGTGGATCGTGATGCTTACAGTGGCGTGCGCGCCTATTGGCTGGATCTCAACTTTGGCAAAAAAAGAAAGTCAGCGTAAAACGGCGCAGAACCAAGTCCAAACCGAAAAAGGAGAAAAACAGCAGCCACGAGGGCGAATACATGGAAGGGACCGACGGCAACGTGTATGTGTTGCGTAAAACCTACCAAAATGAAACCGCCGCCAAACCTGCAGCGGCAGCAAAATGGCAACAGCTTCAGCGGGGAGCCGCCGAGTTCTCTATCACCCTGGCGCGTGGCCGAGCTGATCTGTACCCGGAAATGCACGTCACCGTTACCAGCTTTAAAGCGGAGATAGATAATCAGGAATGGATTATTTCACGTGAGGAGCATGTGATTGGCGACAGCGGTTTTACCACGCGTCTGGAATTGGAAGCGAAAATATCTGACTGGATTGCAGAAAGTGAATAGAATAACCGTGAGTTCAACTCCCGCAGGGGAGATCATTATGTTCACTTGTCCATTTTGCGGTGCAGTAGCCCGCCCCCGTACCAGTCGCCGCCTAAACGAAATGACTATCCGCCAGTATCATCAGTGTCAACATCAGGAATGCAGCGAAACCTTTACCACGCTTAACACCGTAGAACACCGGGTGTCTAAGCGCGCCCGAGAGGAGCCCTTGCCGCCTGACTTTATCCCGCAGGATGCGTTTCCAACATCGCACTATGCGGGATCAGTTAAATTTGGCGCTGTAACGAAAGGCCCCTCGAGTTAAATCGCGGGGCCTTTTATCGGGATAATGAATATTATTTTTTGAAAAGACCTATCACACAATCAGAATATTATATTTTGAAATGTATTATTGACTTTAGCGACAGCAGATGCTAACCCTTGCATTTTTAATGATAACATCCTAAATACAATAACTTAGATTAACAAATTATAATGTACACAAAAAAAATAATTAACATAGCAATGCATTCACAGTAAAAAGGGCATAATCAATGAAAAAAACTCATGATTTACATGATTTTATGAATCAAATCAGTGCTGAAATGGCAAGTGAATATACTCGAATTCAAAAACGAGTGTCAGAAGACCCAGGGACAGCAGGAGATCAAGGTGAAGAGAATTGGGCCGAAATCCTAAGGGATTGGCTCCCACAAGAGTATCATATCGTTACAAAAGGAAGAATTATTAGCCAAGATGGTGAGACTAGCCCTCAAATCGATATTCTTATCCTGCATGCTTCGTATCCATCAAAGTTGTTAAATAAAAAATTATTTTTAGCAGCAGGTGTAGCAGCAGCATTTGAATGCAAAACAACGCTTAAAGCGTCTCATATCACTGAAGTAATAGAAAATAGTATAAAAATAAAAAATCTTTATAAGCCGCGTGGAGGAACACCCTATAGGGAATTACACTCTCCCATTATTTACGGACTATTAGCTCATTCCCACTCTTGGAAAGGTGAACAATCTGAACCAGAGAAAATTATTATCAACAAACTTATAAGTGAAGATAGAAAACTAATTTCACACCCTCGCTATGCGTTGGACTTATTATGTGTTGCAGACTTAGGCGCATGGCAATTTAGTAAAATGGCATTCGTAAAATCTAGCATTCCCCCTTCAGAAGGACAGAAACACTCAGTATCCATACATCAAGACGCTCTCACAATAAATACTGCATATCTCGGTCACATACTCAATGATGAGAGGCAAGATGGACACTTCAGGCCAATGGGGTTTTTAATTTCTCAATTAAATCAAATACTTGCATGGGAAAATATTTCTATGAGAAATTTGGCAGAATACTATTTTTTGACCAATTTAACAGGCAATGGTTCTGGCTCAATGCGTAGTTGGTCTGGTGACATTTTTACTGATAACGTACGCATCCAATTGCAACAGGGCGGAATGACTAGCAACACAAGTTGGAGTGAATGGTCCCCGGTTTTTCTTTAACAATGTTCAGCACTTCGAGCAGGAGTCCCCAAGTAGGTAATATGATTTGTGCGTAAAAGCTCTGTAATCAATAGCAGAGCTTTTTGCTGTTTGAATTGTTCATGATGACTTAATAATGCGCCCTGCTCTGCCAACCCTGAGCTTAACCACGCAAAACCGATGCCGCCACTCTGCTGCCACTGCGAAATTTAAAAAACAAAAAAACCACCTTGCGGTGGCGTAATAATATTTATAACTAATTGTTTTTATTAACTTAAACGATGGTGCCGGGGCGGGACTTGAAAAACATGACATCATCGTTGAATTTAAAGGCGTTACCTTAAAATCCAACTCACATGTACCCGCATTTGTACCCACAACCCAAATTGTTTCATTCCCTATCCTGCCGTTCGCTACGATACCAAGCAGTGACGCCAGTTGTTGAACTTCGACAGCATATTACAAAGGCTGGCTATTGTCAGCCGAACTACCGACCCAGTTTTCTACACGTAATCCAGGCACACGTTCAAACTCACGCACATTGTTCGTTATCAGAATCAAACCAGCGGACCGCGCGTGACCGGCTAACATAGCATCATACGGGCCAATGGGTGTTCCTTGTTTTGCCAGTTCCGCACGAATTTGACCAGTATGTACGGCAGCGTCAAAGCCATAAGTTTGCACTTCCAGACGTGCAGAAAACCCTTCTATCACGGCCAGATTTTTTTCTGGATTTACCGATTTCTCCGCGCCATAGATCAGTTCCATCAGCGTGATAGCGCTGATAGCAAACTGCCCGTAATGACGATAAAAAGCGTCCCGGACTTCCTGTGGTTTGTTCTTGATGGTGTAAATACAGATATTGGTATCGAGTAGATATTTCAGCATCAGAAATCTTCCCTGATCTGATCATCCGGTTGCTCTCTGGTGATCATGAAGTCAGGTGTTACTCCTTGTTCTTCGAACCAACTGTCCCAGCTTTCCCCTGCCGGAGTGATGATACGCGTGCGGCCAATCGCAACGATATCAACCTGCTTCACATCATCGGGCAGTGCAACGGCTTTAGGAAGCCGTACTGCCTGGCTACGGTTGCTTTTGAATACTGTGGTTTTTTCCATGGCGATCTCCTTGGATAAACTTTGTGCTATAGGAAGCATAGAGTATTGATGGGATATGTCAATGGGATATACGCAGCCAGCGTTATTGAGTTACTCACCTTGCCGCCAACATCCCCGGATAGTGTTTGGCGATAATATCGTTCATCTGCTCGATCAAGTCAGGGCGTTTAAAGGTGAGATGTCCGGTGCCTTTCTGAAAGTAACGGACGCTAAAATACTCATCTTCGTATTCCTGCTGATGGGGGTTATCGCGGATATGGTCCATCAGTCGGATGGTTAAATCGCCTCGGTTGTCGGGGATCGGTTTGCCATCCAGCAGATACAGCATACGTTCCAGATCGGCCAGTTGATCGCGTCGCCAACCCCAATTCAGACCAAAGCCCCAACGATTGTATGTCACCAAATTATTGATAATGACTTTCTTACCGAAATAACAAGGGTGATTGGTTTTGTAATCCCACGACAGCCCCTTAAAGACGTTGGTCACCCCACGCTCAAATACCTCCTGCTTACTTTGGTGGAGTTGCTCAAAGGTGCTGAGAATATTGGCTTCACTGACGGCGGGTAGCTCACCTTCATCCAGATTTTTATGCCACTGGCTACGTGCTTCGGCATCCATCAGCGACAGCATGCCGGATTTCAGCATCAGGTCACGCCAGATATTGCGATCCAGCATACGGGTGATAGCAGGCATCGCTTTATCAGGCGTTTCCGTCAGCCAACAATCGTAGCGATGCCCCTGCTTCAGTCCCCAGTCTTCAACTGTACCGCCGCCAATAGTCGCTGTTAGCGTGGAGATCGCCCGTACCTGATTAAGGAGTTGTTCTATCTGTTGCAGCGCGGCATCACGTCCGGTGACGATGCGTTCGATATTGGTCGAGCAAATCAGCTCGGTGTGTTCGGTCAAAACCTCGGGTTCAATTTGCATAGTTTGTAGTCCATAGATAAAAGCAAATGCGCCAGCCGGTAAGGGCTGGTGCATTATGCAGTGGGGAGAATGAGAAATAGGTTTGGTGTGGTATTACTGGAAAGCAGTTCTGAGCCTTTATGACTTAAGTAATCCCGTTGTACGTCTGGCGCGGAGAACATCAACGGCGGAGAGAAACGGCGATTGCTCCTGCCAGTTAAAGCCATTGCGATCGATGCGTACCAGTTCGTAACGCTCCACCAGAAAATTCACGGCGTTTACCAGCGTGACACCAGCATCGATATGCTCCTGAATCACGTTTTCCTCGCAGAACGGTGTGTCATTCAGCGTGAGTCCGTAGTGCTTTTCCAATAGATAGGCCAGAAGTCGCTGCCAGACGGCTACAGGTGACGGGCAAGACTGATCCTCCCGTGATGGGATTGCAGGTGATGTTTGCATGGGAATACTCGCTTCAGGTTAGGTCGATAAAATAAGGGAAATGTTCAGAATGGGGAGAGAAGCTGCGGATTATTGTGCTGCCGCCGAAGAGGGATAAATAGCAATATACACGTAGCCAAAACTGCCCAGCGTATCGGCTTCACAGGTCCATTCGTTGCAATGCAGCGTGATGCAGCCCTGCTGACGGGGATTCAGTTCCCCCGTGCGTAGCTTCTGTTCCAACTGCTTAATCAGTTCAGGAAAGCTCTGTTCCAGATGACGGGCTTCCGTTTCGCTGAACGTACCGACAACGCTGGCCCGGTCTGCCAGATAATGAAGATAGTGGCCTTCCTGAACCAGCCTAGCTCCGAACTGTGGAGTAATAGCGCGTTTTAGTCCCCATTCCAGGGTATCAGACGATGGCATGATAGCTTCCTTATAAAAACACGGTGGTAAATGTGGGCATCACAGCCAACCACGTTCAGCGAACGACACCACCTCAGTGCCGCCAATAACCAGGTGATCAAGTACTCTGATATCAAGCGGTGAGAGGGAATTTTTCAGTGTATCGGTGATATGGCGATCGGCCTGACTGGGCTCGGCCCAGCCGGAAGGATGGTTATGTGCCAGTATCACGGCAGCGGCGTTATGACGCAGTGAGGCTTTGAGGATTTCACGCGGATGCACTTCGGTGCTGTTGATACCGCCCAGCGCGGTAATTTCCTTTTCTATCAGGCGATGCTGGTTATCCAGATATAGCACCATAAAGACTTCGCGCTCCAGGCTACTGAGTTCCAGCAGTAACCAGCGTTTGGTGTCCTCTGAAGTTTTGAACTGGCGTGTATTTTTACGCACTCGCTTTTCCAGCAGGCACAGCGCCATCTGGATAATGCGCTGCTCTTTGGACGCAATGCTGCCTGTCAATGAATTACATGACATGGTAAGTCCTTGAAGTGAGGTAATAAGGGAGAATAAACAAAAGGAGGAAAATTAGGATGCCAGCTCCAGCATATTTTCGGCCAATATCCATAGGGCGCGGTTAAGTTTTACGTCACCATCAATCCCTTTGACAGCACGGGTTCTAGCTCGTTTACCTTGTACTGTACGGCCTGATAGTCCACCTTTTATCAAATTTTCCTGAATACGCTGGTAAGTGGTCCATAGATCGTTGCTTTCGTCCTGCCAGCGGCGAGGAGACAGGATTTGAGCCTCTGTCACTGGTTGATACTCTTCACCAAATCGGTAGGTTAACGCAGCCTGAGCCAAGGAAGTCTGTGCCGGTGGTGGTAATAGTAAAGACTGCATGGCATCACGTTTTTCATCAATACGCTCAAATGTATCTAATATCTCATAAGCCCCCTCAATAACACGGCCAACCACATCACCCTTATGGGGAACACGGACTTCACCCAAGGATTCACCACAAATTAAACCATTGTGGCAAACCTGTCTAAAAAGACCGGGCAACATTTGATAGCTGCTGGATCCGTCATGGCTATTCAGTAAAATAATCTCTGGCACCTGTTTGCCCGTAATTTGACCTTCCCGGCGCAAGCGCAGCATGTGCTTGGTATGCTCCCGTTTCTCCGGATCACGTACACGGGTTTGGCAGGCAAAAAATGGCTGAAAACCTTCACGCTGTAAGTTATCCAACAGGGTAATGGTGGGAATATAAGTATACCGTTCGCTACGCGAACCATGCTTGTCTTCACTAAATACACTGGGAACCGTGTGCGCCAGTTCATCACGGGTTAATGGACGGTCACGGCGAATAATATTTACCGCGCCAAAGCGCGAGGTCAACTTGGGCATAAAAACTCCTTATGTGCCAGAGTGAATGACCCTGGCACATCTTGTTGAAATGATAATTAATGAAAGAATGGATTTCATATTTCAGGCAGTAAAAACAGTACGAAGAATAAAATTCATTATTGTAGTGGTTATTGCACCTACCAATAAAAAAGCAGCCTCCCGGGCTGCTTCAACTTCTTCGTCATTATAACCTGCCTGCCGTAAGTGCTCAGCCACAAAATCCTGAGCTTGAGCACCTGAATACCAGGTAATTACTTTACCTAATGCAGCAATTAACATTTTAAGTAATGACATAATGCCTGACCTTTATCGATAATATTTGAAAGTCATTCCTTATCACAGGGATAGTACTCAGAATCAAAGGGGGGGAAGTCTTTATTTCCTGTAACATTAAATGTGTATGACTTTCCAGTCGCATCACTGACGCGAATGACTTTCGCCTGACGTAATGCCTCCCATTCTGTTTTTATCCGATCTAATGAGTGAAAGGGTTGTGATACATCATGCCATCAACCTGTAGCTGAAAATAATCACCGCTAAACCCTGCCTGTACACGTAAAACAGGCGGTTTTGAGGAGTATAATTCACAGCTGATTTCAAGATAATGCTTATCGTCATTACTCAGATGAACGCCTGCATATCCCTGCAATGACCAGTATGTCCACTCAGCCGCAACAGCACTGCCTAAGGGTAGCAACAGTATCGCCAATACGGCACCTTTTAAGTATTTCATGTGGCATATCCTTATATTTCAGTGAGATATTGATGTGTTATTTCAATCAAAAGTGAATGTCCAACCGCCTTTGTCTGTATCCACCTGGACTTCTGAGGCAACACAATTATTGTAAAAAGGGACTTTTACTGATTCACCAAAGCGCAGTGTTGCCGGAATAATGGTTTCCTTATTACTGGTGCCGAAGTATTTCAGATTTCCGATACGGCAATTACCACGATTGACACTGATATTATTGATGCGAACAGTATCGGTTTGAGCGGTGACAACGACATCAACGTAGCGATTTCCCGCCACATGGACATTGTTATATGCCATTACCTTTATTGGTACTGGTATTTGCGCACCGATCACCATTCCAGAGAAGAGGAATGACAATGCGGGTAACAACCATTTTGAATGATTCATGCAATAACTCCTTATAAAATGCGTATAATATCTCATTGCGTAAAGTAGTGATTTAATAAATGTGAATGAGTTTGACTATACTCATTGTTCATCTCATTTATTCACGTATGAGCTCACAGATATATTGAAAGTGTGGTAACGCTGTAATGAATCGTTTATCCTGAAAAATTCGTCTCATTTCCTCCTTTTTACTAAATGAACTAATGGTCATCGCTACATCCGTAATTGCCACCAGATTAAATACTTTTATGTGGTTTTGCTTTTCTGTCGCCAGATACCATTCCCCATCAAAGTAAATAAGGCGATAGGGGGCAATCGCGATTTGTCTGCGACCATTATGTAAAAAGTTGATTAATCGATTTTTAACAATAGCCTGAGTAATGGCATAAAAACCACCGAACAAAGAAGGGACATTCCGTGGCGGTGCGTTATAGACGATATAGGGAGAGTCCTGTCCTGCATCCAGCAAAACGGAAAGTAACTTTTTATCCAGTGCAGGGAAAAATTGTGCCACATGGGTGATACGTGCAAACGTAATGATATCGTGATCGGTACGAAATGGCCCCCTCGCATCAGAAAGACGCAAGTATCCATCTTTTAATTCGGTATCCAGATACTGTAACCGCTGTCGTAAATCTCTCTGAATCGTCCTTTCCGAGACATTGAATTCTAAAGCCAGTTGTTTGACTGACAGAGACTCCCCCATGAAGAGCCTGCTGACTAAAATAGCCAGGCGACTGGCGAGCCGGTCGTAACGTTTTCCCTGTTCAGGCATAGTGATAATTCCTGTATAAATTCCGTGCATCCTTTTTGGCATACACGGAATAAATTAATATTTGGTAAGGTTTTTCTGACGTAGCCAGGCGATAACGATGCAGGCAGGGATCGTGACTCGGTATGCCGGGCCCGCAATATCCGACAGCATCCAGGCTGAACTGAGCGCTAAACCGACGGGGCCAGCGAGAACTGAAAGGGCGCGAGACGCAACGAACACGGTTCCCCAAGTGGCGATCCCGCCGAGTGCGGTGATAACGCTGGCCGCCAATGTTGTTGCGAGTTCCAAAGCGGCAACAGAAGAGGTTCGAATGGCTGCCTGTATAGCGATAAGAATGAGTTGTGGTGTTGGGCTGGCTCTTTTTCTTGCTTAAAATATTCTACTAATCCCAGAAACAGTTCTTTGGCGTTCCCTTGATTAATGGCATTAATAATCAACGCACTGTTTTCTGCGCTCTGGAACAACCGGGCGTAAGCGTCCGTGAACTCATTAAGTTTGTCTTTTACCAGACGTTTAACGTAGTCATGGCTGACCTGCCGCTGGGGAACCACATCAATCCAGAAGCGGTTTTCATCCACCGGCTGTAATTGCGCGTATTCATGCTCACTGTGATAAACAAATGGCACTAACCCGGAAACCATCAAGCGATCAAGAGTGATTGGCGGTAGTGCAGCAAATGATGCCGAATCGTGCTGTTCCGACTCCGCAACGATAGTTTCTGCCAGTTGTAGGTGGTAGGCCAGCACCAGAGGATGCAGCGGAGAGAGGCGCTCATGGCTATCATTGCGGCAGATCCCAAGATGCAGAAGACGTTTCTCTTGCGCTGTCAGCGCTCTGCTCAGACCTATTTGCTGGAGTGACTGTTCAAACGTAGTAACAATGTAGCTGACCAGTGCGCGATATTCCGCTGACCACGACACCAGACTCGGCAGGGTGTTACGACGATGATAGTAGGCAAATAACTGCTCATAAGCGTTATGGAGATCGGGGTAGCTAGCAAGAAGTTCATCCAACGCAAACTCGCTATCGTCACTTCCCGTACCCAGCAGACGTTGCTCAATTAATGAGGCTTCCAATATCAACAACTGCTGGCGTACACCGACGACCTTATGTTCAGTATTATCGAGTATGATGCGCCCTTTTAGTCGGTTCCAGGTTGCATTGCCCTCTTCCTTAAACAATTTGTTGAAACGGCTTTGGTCAAAAAGCAGTGGCAGCGTTAGCCCCTCTTCTGCTCCCGGTCCCTCTATGTTAAACGACAGACGGGAATCGCCAGACACGATCGCAAACTGAACCAGGTCACTTTGATTTGCCAACGTCTCAAAATTCACCTGAGCATAATGCTGGCAGTCTATGTCTTCGCTCTCGTCATTCAACGTACAGGTCAGGTTGCCAGACTCGGCAATACGCAGCGTGTTATCTTCCAGTTGCAGGGTTATTTGTTCTTTACCTGGCTCAATGCGGTAACAGTGCTGAATATCGTTCAGCCAGAATTGTCCCTGCTCGACCAACAACAGGCGAAATTTATACTCTTCAGCTGAATTATTGCGGTTGGTCAGTTCGAGACTAAAGAAGCAAGGATGCCCGTCAAAAGGCACCGATGCCATAATGCGTGAAGTCTTGCCTCCCGCCCGGCTGGTGCGCCAGAAATGTGCTTTCTTTAACCGGCGATTATGGGCAATCTTTATCTGGTTATCCTGAAGATCATTACCCTGAAAACTGAACTCCAGCTCAGCCTTTGATTGCCCTGGCAGCACCTGCACCAACAGACTGATGTCACGTTTGCCTGCCTTACTGGCGCTTTTCGCCCGTTGCCAAACCTCACCGTTTTCGACGGAGACGTTCTCCAGCACCAGCTTTTGTTCACTATTCTGCTCTTTCTCTTTCCTATAGTCGGAGAAATCGAGCTCACGCCAGTCATCTTTATCGTAAAAATGCTCCTGAATGAATTTTGTACTAAACTCAGGCAGCACATTCTCCAGCTGTCCACTGTAGCGTTCAACACTATCTTCTATCTGGCGATATAATTTCCGGTTTTCATTCAGTCGGGTGCGTAGCTGCTTCTGGCTATAGTTCATTAGTTCATCATCTTTAAACAGATGAAGCTCAGAGAAATCCAGATTGCCATCATCCAGCAAGCGATACAGCGACGAGAAACCAAATACGGTCGCGCCTTCATCCAGTACCGTCGCCAGTTGATCCTCCAGCAAACAGCGGGACAATTCCGAACGGTTACTATTAGTAGTAATGAGCTTTTCCAGTTGATGACTGAATGTTTGTGGGTACCAGATAGCATCCGGTGCCGCCACGTCTTTCGTGCTGTTAATCAGGGTATCGAGCATACTGTTGTGAATAATCAACAGCGCTGTTTGGGCAAAAACGCCGCTGCGCCCTGCAACTTCATCGCGCAAATGAGAAATGTAGTTTTCTGTGAATGCTGGGGCCTCGGCTCCGTGCAGTACAGGAATAAGCTGAACACCATTGCAAGGGAGGCAATCAATATATTGCCCTGGCGCAATTTCCAACTGATTGCTGTCCGCCAGAGAGACGAATGCTTCCCACAGTTTTAGGGCATTATCGGGATCGGGCGATTTGAACTGGTAGCGCTCGCCGGGCTGAATGATGCCACCTACCCATTCAATAAAGGTTTCTGCCAGATAGGTTTCATACTGTTTTACGGACATACACGGCGTCTCCACTATCACTCATTCGCTCTACATTTCCCATGCGTTCATAAAACGCCACCAGCGTTTGCGCCGACTAATTGTCCAGATAAAAACCGCGCTGTTCAAAACCACGCAGCAGTTCATGTAGGCGGAGTTTGTCATTTTTTCCCACAGTGAGATTGGTCAGTAACAGAAGACGATCCTGATTCAGCACCAGCACTTTCCCTGCCCGACCACGGACCTGAATGAAATCAGTACAAATCTGGCTCTCAAGCTCATTAATGTAATCTCGGTTCACCCTTGCTCTATCAGATCTTTTATTCTGAAACTGTCCAACAGCAACTGATTTTAGCTGCTTAAAGGCCTCATCCAAGTTTGCAGCTCGTTCACAAACCTGAAGTTCGCGCGCGACAATAAACTCCTGCAAGTAATTGTTAAGCGAATTTAGTACCTTTGATGAATCTGAGTAATTGAAACAATCTTGATAAACCTGCCATAGCGGGCGTTTGGGTTGCCCTTTGTGCTTTTTATCATTCCACTGTAAAACTTCCAGCGCAGACAGCATCGGGAAAAGATTTTTACTATGCCGAGCAAAAAGCTTATAACCATAGGTTTGCACACCTTCCCGTTCTGCACTGGCTTTTTCCGAGTCAAGGATGAAAAAAAGTGATTTGCTTTGCGGCTCCCCCTTTTGCCAATTATCTAGATTAAGCGCAAGTTGAGCGCACCAGCTAAAAGCATACAATCGCAAAGTATTGGCTAGTTCCTGTAGAAGATATTGTGGATATTCCGCTAGAAATGCTAAATCGGACTGAAAACATTTCGCAATAAAGGGAAGATAAGGTTGTTCTTTGGTAAATGGACTTTCACCAGAAAACTCATATACTTTTTCATCAAGCTTATTCAAAAGTTGCTTTTCGATAAAATTCAGTTTATCCGGCATTGGATAGTTGAGATTAAAATCCCCCATCAAATTAGCGAAGAGAACTCCAAGACGCTTATCGGCTGCTGAACCAGAGTTTATTCTTTCATTGTTAAACTGGGATTGAAACAATAAAAACATAGGAGAAACACGAAAAATATCGTGGTTCGAAAAATACATTCGTTCCAAGACGGCCCAGAAATCTGGTTCGTCGATTATTTTTTCAAAATGGGCTTTGCAATCATCTCTGAATTGTTCAATCCCGTAAGACTCCTCGATTTTATGTTTCAAGGAATAGCTTAGCACCAAACCAATCACTATTTGCCAGTTAATATTATTATTTTTATTTCGTATAGGAAGATAGCTAGGTTGTGGATTATTTTTCCTTACTTCCAAGATCTCTGAAATAGGATACATTCTGTTACCCCTCCATTCCGCTAATAGAGATCATATCGTCATCCAATCTTGCGCTATAAACTCGGCGCATACCATCATAAAATCTTATCTCAGTACTGAGCTTGATCTTATCAGAAACTAAATCAATAATTTCGTCTAATAGAACAATAGCATTTTTATCGTATTTATTCGGACGATAATCATTATTTAACTTTTTCAATAATTCGAATAGGTTAAGTCCGATACGGATGGGGGGTAATGGATCTTCACCCACTTTTAAATGAACATCGAAGCCAGTAGGATGAGTAGTATGTTTACTACGGATAGCGTTCCAGTTAGGCTTCAGCGCTACTGGTGCAGTTATTTTAACCCCGCCAAACTCCCCCAAAAAAAATTCTTCTTTATGCTTACTCAACTCCGGTGCTTTACGGTTTGCATAGCGCTGGATCCCAGCGATAAGTTCAGAGGTGTAAAAGCGATTCAGTGATCTTTTTTGCTCCGGATCTGCTGTGTAATTTCTATGTAAGTGCCAGATTTCTGAATAATCTTCGAACAATGACTCTTTAAAGAACGCCAGAAATTTCTGGTGATAATTATTCCCCAGCGACTCATGTTGTAGCAGCCAGAAGAGTCGAATCAATGAGGCGGCATCACCTGGCTTAACGCACTTGCGATCAAACGTAATATGTAAATGTTCAAGCGTTGCCAGGAAAGCATCCAGATCGGGATCAACAAGGCCAAGCTCATAGCGCAAAATGAATTGATCGAGTTCATAGTTATGTAATCTGGTGGGATCAAAATCAGAAACCTTTTTAATCAGATCATTTTCTGCGCCATTGAAGAGGTTATCAAAAAGGTAGCCAGGCCCCAGTAACAGGTGATGCAAAAAATCCAGTAATGTTCTTGTGGTAACAAACTGGTCTTTAATTAACCGGGTTTTAAAGAGTTGAGTGATTAAGACATTCTGAACACCAGGCATACAGAGCAGTTTGAAGTTAGCAACAGTATTTAAATCATCCTGCGTTAACTCATCACGTTGAAAAATAGTGTAAAAAAGGTTGTTATCATCATCACTTGTTAAGTGATTTAATAAGTTTTTTATAAAGGGTGAATATTGCCGATCTTCGTCAAACTTGAACTTAGGATACTGCTCGAAGTCAAAAAAAGAACAATTTCCGCTACGGTAAGGGCGATTCCCATTCTGTTGTTCTGACAAGAATAAGTCAATCGCAGAGCGGATAGCCTGATGATCCTCAGCACCCTCTCTGGCAAAGTTGGCGAGCATCCCAGTGTTGATACCGATGAGAAGCGGGTATGATTGTTGATGATGATTTTCAAATAAATCATTCAATGCATCAATAGCTGACTGTCGAGGGGCAAAACTGTGCGTAGCATCCAGATGGAAACTAAACCTCTGCTGATATCGTGGTTCTGACTTACAACGGGTTAAAATTTCGGATTTCCCATCCCCACTACTTCCGCAAAGAAAGACGATCTCACCAGGCTTCGCAATATCCAGGTAACGCTGTAACTCGTCTTCAATCTCTTGTTTAACAAAGAGTTGTTCTTTTAATTCATCGAATATATCTTTTTTCCGATGAGTCTCAGTACTTACAGAAAACGAAGATGACTTCGCAAGTACACCCAACGCTTTACGTAATGTGATTGCGCTCATAACCATCTGGTCTTGGAGAGAAAAATGTAACTATATTATACAAATGAGCATGTTATCTACACCAGTCTTAAAATTCCTTAAACTATTACCTACAGTTAAAGATGTGGGGCAAGATCCAGTGTCGTGCTTATGATTTTTTTTATCGCAATGTGCAAGCTGTACACGGTCCAACCTGAGTTACAACCTGCACATATTTACCTACTAATCAGCAGGTAACTTCCCAAAATCAAACGGACTCACCGCCCTCACCCGGTTCGCATCGAGAAAATCAGCCCACCATTGCAGCATCAGCTTACGTTCGTCGAGATGCTCCGCCTTATGAATGTACGCCGCCCGAACGCCGTTGCGTTCCTGATGGCTCATCTGTCGCTCCACCGCATCCCGAGACCACAACCCCGACTCAATCAGTGAACTACAGGCCATAGTACGAAAACCGTGACCACATACTTCCGTTTTGGTGTCGTAGCCCATGGTTTGCAGCGCTTTGTTTACCGTTCCCTCGCTAACAGGTTTTCGCGACGAATGATCGCCAATGAAAACCAGTTCACAATGCCCACTCACCTCACGAATCTTTTTAAGGATCTCCACAGCCTGACGGCTTAGTGGAACAAGGTGTGGTGTGTGCATTTTTGAGCCACGTTCGGAGAACTTCACACCGGGAATCGGTTCACGCTCAGAGGGAATCGTCCATAAGGCACGCTCGAAGTCGATTTCCGGCCAACAGGCAAAACGTAGTTCACTGGAACGGATAAAGATCAGTAGGGAAAGATTCATTACCCACTTGGTAAACTCACGACCTTTATAGCCATCTATACGGCCAAGAAGTTCAGGCAAACGTTCAAGTTCTAATGCCGGGCGATGTTCGACTTTGCCGGGCATGATCGCCCCTGCCATATCCTGCGCCGGGTTATAGTCAATCAGGCCATTTTGTACCGCATAGGTCATGATGGCAGTCACACGTTGTTTTAGGCGCTTAGCCACTTCCAAGCGTCCTGAACGTTCAACGCTTTTAATCGGTGTCAGCAAGTCGCGAGTTTTCAGCGCTGCGATATGTGTACCACCGATGGCGGGGAAAATATTGTCGCTTAGACTTTTCAGGATACGTTCGGCATGTGAGCCCGACCATTTCTTGTTATCGGCATGCCAGGCACGAGCCACAACTTCGAAAGTTTGCTCATCATCCTGTTGTTGCGTTTTGACTGCCTTTTTATGCTCGTTGGGATCAACGCCAGCAGCAATAAGTTTTCGAGCCTCATCGCGTTTCTGACGCGCTTCAGAGAGTGAAACCTCGGGGTAGACACCTAATGCCAGCGTATTTTCTTTGCCATCCGAACGATAACGTAAGCGCCAGTATTTTGATCCATTGGGATGGACCAGAAGAAACATACCGTTGCCGTCGGTGAGTTTATAGGCCTTCTCTTCCGGTTTTGCTGAACGTACCTTGATGTCCGTGAGTGCCATAGTGACTTTCCTTCAATAAAGCGTTATTGAAGGTACAAGGATTTACCATACCGCAGTATACCCGCAATTGTACCCGTATAAGCAAGTTGATGTAGGTTGAATTGTGTTGACGTCGGGAGAGTAAGGAATGAAGGAAAGCCAGTAAAACCGTGGGTTTTAGACAAAAAAATAGACGTCTGTTGACGTCCATTGATGTGGTGATGGTGCCCGGGGCGGGACTTGAACCCGCACAGCGCGTACGCCGAGGGATTTTAAATCCCTTGTGTCTACCGATTTCACCACCCGGGCGAAAATTGGAGGCGCGTCCCGGAGTCGAACCGAGGTGGGCGGATTTGCAATCCGCTGCATGGCCACTCTGCCAACGCGCCTTTATTCTGCCTATCGACCTGATACTTTAGGTCATATCAATAAATTCTTACTTATAACTTATTGATTAAATAAGATTTTTTCATTTCCGTTTCAGGAATGGACGCTATTATGGACTGGTTACGTGCTGATGGCAAGCCCTTTGTCGCCAGGATAAAATCGAACGCTCAAAAGCTCACCACGGACGCTCATTATTTACAACTCTCGCTGCATTTAGCAGCAAAATGGCTGTTTAGTCGACAAATATGCACTAGTCTAGACCGCAGTAACATCATGACCCTGGCTCAACGGCAATGTCGGACAGCGGCCAAAGCGTACAACATCCGCCACCACCCGTAAACTCGGCGACTGGGATTGATACTGCGCCAGCAATTACAGTAGTGTCGACACGGTCGCTGTCAGTAACCGTTGTCGTGGTTAAGCGCATGTTCAATCATCGAGCCTGCAATGCGCGATGAATTTCTTTAAAAGCTGTCTATGCCAGATAGAACACCCGTGTCCATTCACCGCGCGCTAGCATCGACCAGCCAAGTACCGGGTCTTCCTCTGGCTGCGCTCGTCCTGCAAAGATCACGCCAACCTGTATGGCACTGCAAATAAACAATGTTGCACAAAATAGTGTGACAGTAATCAAGCCGATAAATAAGCAATAATGTTATTTACTGACAGCATAATTCTTTGCGTTGTGGAGTCGCATGATGATGAACCCTTTAGAGCTACAAGCGTTACGTCAACTCTTTTTTATGAGTATTGATGAAGCGGCCACCTATATTGCAAACGGCACTGAAAGCGAAACCTGGCGTTTATGGGAAAGTGGATCGCAGCCAATACCCTCAAAGATTATTGACACTTTAATGCTGATGAACAAAAAACGTAAGCAACGGCTCGATGCCATCATCGAAAAAATCAATAATCGCATCGGGAATAATACTATGCGTTTTTTCCCAGATTATGCTGACTTTCGCACCGTCTATACCGAAGGTGATTATATTGAGTGGAAAATATACCAATCTGTTGCCGCTGAACTTTATGCACACAACTTGGAACGGTTATGTTAAGGATAATAGATGACTCATTCGATTATTTTAGTCGGCCCGCGCGCATCCGGTAAAACAACCGTTGGAAAGATGCTGGCAACCCGGCTACATCGACATTTTATCGACACAGACGATCTGGTGCAAAAACAAACGAATAAAACCATCGCGCAAATCGTTGATGAACATGGCTGGGATCGCTTCCGAGAAATCGAAAGTCAGATTCTCGAAGACGTCATGTTGAGTGATGCCGTGGTAGCAACGGGCGGCGGCATGGTGATATCGGAAAAAAACCGTTTTTATATGAAAAATAACGGCATTGTCTTTTACCTTGCCACCTCTGCCGACACCGTGGTGGCTCGACTGAAATCAAACCCAGCGGTCAGTCAGCGCCCCTCTCTCACCGGCCTGTCTATTACCGAAGAGATCACCGGAATTATTAAAGAGCGCGATCCGCTTTATCAAGAAAGTGCGCATTACGTCATTGATGCCAATAAAGATAAGACCGAAGTATTACAACAAATTTACGCACTCTGCGTTCCGATATAATCTGTAGCAAAATGATAAATAGAAATCTATTTTTACCACGCCCAAGCCCTCTATTGAGAGATAAATCACAAATCAATCACTTTATTACGCGGGAGAAAATCACCATTACCTCAAGAGAAATTAATCTATAGCACATCGTCTGCCCGGTGTTACATATCCGTATCTTTTTCATTGAGTAAATAGAAGGGTATGTCAGGGTTTTCAGCATAAAAATTAACATCAATAACATTTATCGGGTTTGCCGATAGAAACAATCTATGAATTGATAAAAAAAAAGGAATTATTCATTTCCCGAAGGGATTGTTAGCATCAAAACAACTTAAAAACCGGACGTAAATCTGTAGGTTATGTCAATCGAATACGACAGGATACCAGGATAAGGCCGGTATTACGCATCGGGGCAAGAAAACAACAGGGTTTCTTTTTACCCAGGCGTTTTCTCACAAGGCTAACTATGAAAAACAAATATATACCAACCGCCTTCGGATTATATCTCAATTATCTGGTGCATGGCATGGGCGTGATATTAATCAGCCTGAACATGCCGCATCTGGAGCAACAGTGGCAAACCGACGCCGCAGGGGTGTCTGTCGTCATTTCATCACTGGGCATTGGCAGACTGAGCTTGCTGCTGCTGGCAGGGATGTTGTCCGACCGTTTTGGCCGTAAACCGTTCGTGTATCTGGGAATGGTATGCTATCTCGGTTTTTTCTTTGGTATCCTCGGCTCGCAAAGCATTGCTGCCGCCTATTGCTTTGGCTTTCTCGCTGGGATGGCAAACAGCTTCCTCGATTCCGGCACCTACCCATCGCTGATGGAAGCCTTCCCCTCTTCCCCCAGCACGGCCAACATTTTAATTAAGGCCTTTGTCTCCAGTGGGCAATTCCTGCTGCCTATGATCATCAGCCTGTTGGTATGGGCAGATCTGTGGTTTGGCTGGTCGTTTATCATCGCAGCAGGGATTATGCTGCTTAACGGCATTTGTCTGTTCCGCTATCCTTTCCCGACACATCCGGGAAAAGTGGTGCGGGAAACCTTGGCTGCCGAAGCCCCTGTAGTCCGCACTACCTCACAACACGCCTGCTCGTTGGTGGATCTAACCAGTTATACGCTATATGGCTATATCGCCATGGCAACGTTTTACCTTATCAGCCAATGGCTGGCACAATACGGCCAGTTTGTCGCAGGCATGAGTTACACCATGTCAATCAAACTGCTCAGTATTTACACCGTCGGCTCTCTGCTGTGCGTGGTGATCTCCGCCGTTTTAGTGAGAAAAACCGTCAGTTCCACCTCGCTGCTGATGCTCTACACGTTTATTTCGTTGGTGGCGCTGCTGGGCGTGAGCCTGTATCCCAGCCCAAACACCGTTATCGTGTTTTCTTTCGTGATTGGCTTCTCCGCTGCTGGGGGCGTGCTGCAACTGGGGCTGACGCTGATGGCGGTACGCTTTCCCCATGCCAAAGGCAAAGCCACCGCGATCTACTACAGCGCAGGCAGTATCGCCACCTTTACGATCCCTCTTATCACTGCCAGGCTTTCACAAACCAGCATTGCCAGCATTATGTGGTTTGATACCGGGATTGCCGCCGTCGGTTTCTTGCTGGCGCTGTTTATCGGCTACCGTAATCGGAAAACGCGCGATAACCTTCTGACCGAGGATGAACTGGACGTTGACGGCGCGCTGCGTCGTCCATCCTGATGCCGCACCGCTATGCTTTTGCTCCAGCGGCGTTAAGCACTAAAATTGCAGGGTCTGGCAGGCGGTGAAGACAAACTTTTTAAATCCCTGTGCCGCCGCCGATAACATTTTGTCTTTACGTGTAGCCAGATATATATAGCGCGTTGGGCCAGGATCGCGAATACGCATCACATGCAGATCTGAACGAGAGAGCGTGCTGATGCGCGGCATCACGGCAATGCCATAATTGACACTGACCAATCCCACCATCGCGGTATCTTCTTCAACGTAACAAGCAATTTCCGGGATCAGCTTTTTCTGCATGAACATCTTATCGATAAACTGACTCAGCCCGCTTTTCCGTGAAAAGAAGATAAATGGGTAAGCGATGGCCTCTTCCAGCGAGATATCTTCCTTTGCTTGCTGTGCCAGCGGGTGTTGGCAAGAGGTAACCAGCACCAGTTCCTGGCTTATCAACGGCAAAAACTCTATTTCATTCTCATCCGCCACCAGCGAGCAAATAGCCATATCGTATTTATCGGCCTTCAGATCTTCCACCAGCGCTGACGTGGTGCCCTGATAAAAGCAAAAGCGTTTGTTGTCATTACCGGGCTGATGGACAAAACGATCGACCAGGCGCGGTACCACGGTTTCGCCCATGGTGTAGATAAATGCCAGACTGATCACGTCATCCTGCTGGCCACACATCTGGCGCAGCGCCAGTCGGCCATTCTCCAGTTCAAGCAGTGCATTGTCCACATAGGGTAAAAAAGCTTACCTGCATGGGTAATACGTACATTCCTGCCCGATTTTTCAAACAGCATCACACCCAGCTCTTTCTCCAGTTCTGCAATAGCGTGGCTAAGCGACGGCTGCGTAATAAACAGGCTTGATGCTGCTTCGGTGTAATGCTGCTTTTCAGCCAGGCGTTTAAAGTAGTGGAGCTGTTTTAAATTCATGACCGACCTCTTGGCAAGGTATCACGGCATCATTTGCACGCAGTGATATGGGTAGATTCCTACTGCCAGCATATCCCGCTTTTACCGTTGCAACTGCCGGTCAGACCGGGCCAATGCAACATTGTTTCGGTGCCGTGCAATATAAGCGGTACGCCTGTCAGCACAACAAAAACGCGCAGCGTAACGCAATTGTTAATGAGTGAAAGCATAAATCGGACAGGAATGACACTGCGTTATAGCATATATCTGCCACCCGAGAAATTGAGGAAATAATACTGCCTGTCAGATCACAAAATAGCGACTCACCGTAAACACAATGTGATGCAAGACCACCTTTTCCGGATCGCGCTGTTGTAGGGAGCTTGTGAAATAAAAACATTTCATCAACATCCAATTACGCTACTTCCTCACATTGCACAGCAATAAAGTTGGCAACTAAAACGGCATATTACGTATTTATTATTATCCGCATTTAATACATTACATAACGAGAATAAAAAACATCTCAAGCAGTATCGACATTCATTGAAATACAAAAGGTCAGGAAAAACGAAAACCGCTATCCCTGGTTATAAAAAACATCAACAACAAGCAGAATCATTAACGAAATGCGGAGAAAAGCATGAGCCAGAATAAGGCCTTCAATGCGCCCTTCTTATTAGCCGTCGTCGGTATCTATCTCAGTTATTTTTTACATGGCGTCAGCGTTATTACGCTGGCACAAAACATGACATCCCTTGCGGAGAAATTTGGTACCGATAATGCGGGTATTGCCTATCTGATTTCGGGTATTGGCTTAGGCCGATTGGTCAGTATTCTCTTCTTTGGCGTGATCTCTGACAAATTTGGTCGCCGCTCAGTCATTTTGCTCGGCGTCAGCTTATATATATTGTTCTTCTTTGGTATTCCCGCCAGCCCAAATCTGATTGTCGCCTTCGGCCTAGCCGTGTGCGTCGGTGTCGCCAATGCAGCATTGGACACCGGCGGCTATCCAGCACTGATGGAGTGTTATCCCAAAACGTCAGGTTCAGCAGTCATTCTGTTAAAAGCCATGATCTCCTTCGGCCAGATGTTATACCCGATGCTGGTCAGCTACCTGCTGCTCAGTCACATCTGGTATGGCTATGCCATGATCATCCCCGGTGTTCTCTTCGTCTTGGTATCGTTGCTGCTACTAAAAAGCAAGTTCCCCAGCCAGTTGGTGGATGCCACCATTGCCAAAGAACTGCCGCAAATGAACAGCAAGCCGCTCGCCTGGTTGGAAGGGGTTGCCTCTATTATTTTTGGCGTTGCCGCATTCTCCACCTTTTACGTCATTGTGGTCTGGATGCCTAAATACGCCATGGCCTTTGCCGGTATGGCGGAAGCCGATGCGCTGAAAACCATCTCCTATTACAGCATGGGTTCACTGGTGTGCGTATTTATATTCGCCCTGCTGTTAAAAAGCATGGTACGCCCGGTGTGGGCCAACGTGTTTAATACCGGGGTATCGGTGATCACTGCCACGATTATTTATCTCTACCCATCACCGCTGGTATGTAATGTGGGCGCCTTTGTTATCGGCTTTTCAGCCGCAGGCGGGATATTGCAGCTCGGCGTTTCAGTCATGTCCGAATTTTTCCCAAAAAGCAAAGCCAAAGTCACCAGCGTTTACATGATGATGGGTGGCCTGGCTAACTTCTTAATTCCGCTCATCACTGGATACCTGTCAAAAATCGGTCTGCAATACATTATTTTGCTGGACATTGCTTTTGCCCTGCTGGCTTTTGTTACTGCCATCGTGGTTTTTATTCGCTACTACAAAGTGTTCAAAATCCCGCAAACCGATTTACGGTTCGGCGAACGTTTCTTTCAATAACGACGCCACAAGAATGTGAGTATTGATTTTAAAAACTGAACAGAACGGCAATCGACCGTTTGCGCGATATGCGCCCGCCTATTGCCTGAATAACTGCACCACCTATTATTACCTTGTGTAAGGAGTTTAGAATGGATGTTACCGCAAAATATGAACTGATTGGATTAATGGCTTATCCCATCAGACACAGCCTTTCGCCGGAAATGCAAAACAAGGCGTTGGAAAAAGCGGGTTTGCCTTTCACTTATATGGCCTTTGAGGTGGACAACACCACCTTCGGTAAAGCGATTGAAGGCCTGAAAGCGCTGAAAATGCGCGGCACTGGCGTTTCCATGCCAAATAAACAATTAGCCTGCCAATATGTGGATGAATTAACACCGGCTGCGAAATTGGTGGGGGCGATTAATACCATTGTTAATGATAACGGGTATTTGCGTGGTTATAACACCGATGGCACCGGGCATATTCGTGCCATCAAAGAAAGCGGTTTTGATATTCAAGGCAAAACCATGGTGTTGGTCGGTTCGGGCGGTGCATCAACCGCCATTGGTGCCCAGGCTGCGATTGAAGGCATTAAAGAGATCAAGCTGTTCAACCGCAAAGATGAATTCTACGAACAGGCACTTGCCTTCGCCAAACGCGTGAATGACAACACCGATTGCACCGTGACCGTCAGTGATTTGGCGAACCAAAAAGCCTTCGCCGACGCCATTGCCCACGCCGACATTCTGACCAACGGCACCAAAGTCGGCATGAAGCCGCTCGAAGACCAATGCGTGGTGAGCGATATTGCCATGCTACGCCCTGAACTGCTGGTCACCGAGTGCGTTTACAACCCGCACATCACCAAGATGCTGCAAATGGCCATGGATGCAGGCTGCAAGACCATTGATGGCTACGGCATGCTGCTGTGGCAAGGGGCTGAGCAATTCAAGCTCTGGACCGGTAAAGAGTTCCCGCTGGAACACATCAAAAAAGTGATGGGCTTTAACGCCTAAAACACGTCGGTACGCGGCGTATTCCTCACGCCGCGTTTATCAGACCGTGTGGCAAAAGATGACGTAAAGGAAAAGCATGAAAACCGTAACCGTAAAAAATCGGGTGTTTGGCGAAGGCGCACCAAAAATTATCGTCTCGCTGATGGGCAAAGACATCGCAGCCATCAAGTCTGAAGCCCACCATTATCAAGACGGTGACGTCGATGTTCTGGAATGGCCGCCGATCATTTCGATGACGTGTCCTCTATCGCCAGCGTGCTGGAGTCGGTGCGCACGCTGCGTAACTGCATCCCCGACAAGCCCCTGCTGTTTACCTTCCGCAGCAAGCAAGAAGGCGGGGAAAAAGTGCTCTCTGCCGAGGCCTACATTGCCTTGAACAAGGCAGTCGTGGAGAGCGGGTTTGTTAACATGATCGATCTGGAGCTGTTTACCGGTGATGCACTGGTGAAAGATACCGTGGCATTTGCGCATGCTCACGGCGTGAAGGTCATCATGTCCAACCACGACTTCCACAAAACGCCACCGAAAGAAGAGATCGTCAAACGCCTGTGCAAAATGCAGGAATTGGGTGCCGATATCCCGAAAATCGCCCTGATGCAGCAGAGCAAAGACGATGTGCTCACCCTGCTGGCCGCCACGCTGGAAATGCATGAGAAGCACGCTGACCGCCCGATCATCACCATATCCATGTCAACAACCGGTGTCATCTCCCGTCTCTCCGGCGAGCTGTTTGGTTCAGCCGCCACGTTTGGCGCACTGAAAAAGGCCTCTGCCCCAGGGCAAATTGCCGTTAAAGATTTGCGCACTGTGTTGACGGTATTACACCAATCCTGAATAGCGATGGCGCGGCTGTAGCCGTTTGCGCTGCTGAAAGCAGCACACGCTCATTTGCTTATCACGAGGAGTTGCAATGAAACTGGAAAAACCGAAAAGAATTAATGGCCGAGTGCCGGTGCTCTCCGCACAGGACGCCGTTAACTATATCCCCGATGAAGCCACCCTGTGCGTATTGGGGGCTGGCGGTGGCATTCTGGAAGCCACCTCACTGATCACCGCCCTCGCCGACCGCTACAAAACCACGCAGTCACCGCGCGACCTGTCGCTGATCAGCCCAACCGGGCTAGGCGATCGCGCCGAGCGCGGCATCAGTCCACTGGCACAGGAAGGTCTGGTGAAATGGGCGCTGTGCGGCCACTGGGGACAATCACCTCGAATTTCCGATCTGGCAGAACAGAACAAGATCGTCTCCTACAACTACCCGCAAGGGGTGCTGACGCAAGCTATTCGCGCCTCTGCCGCTCACCAGCCGGGCATTTTAAGCAATATCGGTATTGGTACCTTTTTCGATCCGCGTCAACAGGGCGGCAAGCTGAATGAAGTCACCAAAGACGACCTGATCAAGCTGGTCGAAATCGATAATCAGGAATACCTGTTCTACAAGGCCATAGCCCCGAATGTCGCCTTTATCCGCGCGACCACCTGCGACAGCGAAGGGTACGCCTCTTTCGAAGATGAAGTGATGTATCTCGATGCGCTGGTGATTGCGCAAGCGGTACACAACAACGGCGGTATCGTGATGATGCAAGTGCAGAAGATGGTCAAAAAAGCCACGCTGCATCCTAAATCCGTGCGTATTCCTGGCTATCTGGTCGACATTGTGGTGGTGGATTCAACGCAAACCCAACTGTACGGCGGAGCGCCCGTCAACCGCTTTATCTCCGGTGATTTTGTGCTGGATGACAGCACCAAAATGGCCATCCCCCTTAACCAACGCAAACTGGTGGCACGCCGCGCGCTGTTCGAAATGCGCAAGGGTGCAGTCGGTAACGTAGGTGTTGGTATCGCCGACGACATCGGTCTGGTAGCGCGCGAAGAGGGCTGTGCCGATGACTTTGTGCTAACGGTGGAAACCGGCCCTATCGGCGGGATCACCACACAAGGCGTGGCCTTCGGCGCCAACGTCAATACCCGCGCCATTCTGGACATGACGTCTCAGTTCGATTTTTACCACGGCGGTGGGTTGGATGTGTGTTACCTGAGCTTTGCTGAAATCGACCGACACGGCAACGTTGGTGTGCATAAATTCAACGGAAAAATCATGGGCACCGGCGGGTTTATCGACATCAGCGCCACCTCGAAAAAGATCATCTTCTGCGGCACCCTAACGGCAGGCAGCTTAAAAACTGACGTCGGCGACGGCAAGCTGACGATCGTGCAGGAAGGGAAAGTCAAAAAATTCATTCAGGAAATCCCTGAAATCACGTTCAGCGGAAAAATTGCGCTCGAACGCGGCTTGGACGTGCGTTACATCACCGAACGCGCCGTCTTCACCCTAAAAGCAGACGGTTTGCACCTGGTTGAGATCGCACCCGGCGTCGATTTGGAAAAAGACATTCTGGCACAGATGGACTTTACCCCGGTCATTTCGCCTGACTTAACACTGATGGATACACGCCTCTTTTTCGATGCCGTGATGGGCTTTGTATTGCCAGACGCTGAACAATAACAGGAGTAACAACGATGGACTTTGCCTTAACCGAAGAGCAAGAACTGCTGCTTGCCAGTATTCGGGAATTGATCACCAGTGATTTCCCGGAAGAGTATTTCAGAACCTGCGATCAGACCGGTACCTATCCGAAAGAATTTATGCGGGCGCTGGCCGATAACGGCATTTCCCTGCTGGGCGTGCCGGAAGAATTTGGCGGCATTCCGGCGGACTATGTCACCCAAATGCTGGCGCTGATGGAAGTATCTAAAAATGGCGCCCCGGCGTTCCTGATCACTAACGGTCAGTGCATCCACAGCATGCGTCGTTTTGGTTCTGCCGAGCAATTGCGCAAAACCGCGGAAAGCACGCTGGCAACCGGCGATCCGGCCTATTCGCTGGCCCTCACCGAGCCGGGCGCAGGCTCGGACAACAGCAGTGCGACCACCAGCTACACGCGTAAAAACGGTAAGGTGTATCTCAACGGGCAAAAAACCTTTATCACCGGTGCCAAAGAGTACCCTTATATGCTGGTGCTGGCGCGCGATCCTGAACCACAGGATCCGAAAAAAGCCTTTACCCTGTGGTGGGTGGAATCGGACAAACCCGGAATAAAAATCAATCCATTGCACAAAATTGGCTGGCATATGCTGACCACCTGCGAAGTCTATCTCGATAACGTCGAAGTCGAAGAGAGTGACATGGTGGGTGAAGAAGGCATGGGCTTTCTGAACGTGATGTACAATTTCGAAATGGAACGCCTGATCAATGCCGCGCGCAGTACCGGTTTTGCCGAGTGCGCCTTTGAAGATGCCGCCCGTTATGCCAACCAGCGTATCGCTTTTGGCAAACCGATTGGCCATAACCAGATGATCCAGGAGAAGCTGGCGCTGATGGCCATCAAAATCGAGAACATGCGTAATATGGTGCTGAAGTGTGCCTGGCAGGCGGATCAGGAGCTGTCATTACGCACCAGTGCCGCGTTGTGCAAACTCTATTGCGCGCGCACCGCACTGGAAGTGATCGATGATGCCATTCAGATCATGGGTGGACTGGGTTATACGGATGATGCACGCGTATCCCGTTTCTGGCGTGACGTGCGCTGCGAAAGGATTGGCGGCGGTACTGATGAAATCATGATTTATATTGCCGGACGGCAGATCCTGAAAGATTATCAAAGTAAATAACTGACGGGTTAAGGCTCCCGTTCACTTGGGAGCCTTAACCGGCTATCCGCATCACAGCAGCAATTCTGAACGCTCACCAAACTCCGTTATATACTCCAATCCATTCAGACTATTTTTAAACTGCTTGCGGTACTCGCTCGGTGAACAGCCAACGTGGCGCATGAATAATTTGGCAAAGTGATCGACATTGTCATACCCCACGCGGATGGCAATCTCGTTCAAACTGGATTCGGTGTTGGTCAGCGAAAATTTTGCTTCGGTGATCCGGCGCTTAATCACATAGTTGATCGGAGAGATATGATATTCCTTGGTAAATTCATGACAAATGTAGCTGACGCTGGCGCGGAATTTTTTAGCGAGCTGATCCAGGGTTATCTTTTCCCGATAATTATTATTGAGATAAACCAAAATATCTTTCACCAACACTTCTTTGCGAATATAACCGGGTTCAGAACGGTAGGCATTTTTAAAGTTTTCATAAAACAACGCCGTCAAAGCATAACCGAAAGCATCGTAGACCGGTGAGGATAAAAGGTTTTTTTGCTGTGGTAACATCACCCCCAGTTCGTGAAAGATACTTTTTATTACCTCTTTTCCTTTCACCACTGAAACCACCGGGCAAGAATTGGCCTGCATGATCTGATTCTCATCCCTGTCGCGAAATTTAAATCCGTAAACAGCACAGGTATAGGTGGTTGCCGGGGACGCATTATCGGAGGCGACGGCATGCAATCGGCCACGTTCGACCACCACAATATCGCCGGTCTGTGCAACATAATTGGACGAATCGATGATAAGCCGAGCTACGCCACTTTTCACATAGATCAGCTCCGTTTCCGCATCATGTACATGGTGACCGGACTCCCAGTTTGGGTCATCGCTGATCACAAAGCGGGACAATTTGGGCGTCATTCCCTTTTCAAACAAGGTATCGGTATTATTGTCAAACCAGCGCTGATACATGACAACCTCCACGGAGAACAGTAAGGTGTGAGCCAATTATTTAGGGGTAAAGTAGCGCAACGACCTGTACTGTATATCACGTTTTTAACCGCGCAAAACAAGATTGTTTGCATATCATGCAAGATTACACCGCCCGATTGTTTAGCCTGAAAAGCACATTTTTTTAACGCATTACACTGTGTATTTTTTCTCATTTAAAACACGCATTGCCTACATACACAAAACATCACATTCACAATTCACTGATATTCTCTTTATTCAATGAGCGTGTTAATAATTCCAATTAAAAAAAAGCCTCGCATTTATGATGTGCATCACAACTTATTTTCACCCTGTGTTTTCAGTGTGAATATGCAGTAGCCGATTTCTGCGTAACGTTTAAAGGGGATGTCACATAAGCAAGATGCCATGAAATATATTTATCTGCCGTTGCGCACAATTTTTTTGCAAGATTGTTGGTAACTAAAACATATTATCATGTCGTTTTTCACCCCTATCCCCCGCACACTACTCCCATCAAATTTTTATATCTCTCTGAGGCACATCGATATTATTTTTCGATGCCCGCCTGCGAGCGACCAATAGGAGACGCCATGAAAATAATAACCTGCTTCAAGCTGGTGCCCGAAGAGCAAGACATTGTGGTTACCGCCCAACGTACGCTCAATTTTGACCGCGCCGATGCAAAAATCAGTCAGTTTGATTTGAATGCCATCGAAGCCGCCACCCAGTTGGCCGGCGCTGATGGGCACGTTGCCGCGCTGAGCGTCGGCGGCAGCCTGCTGGACAACACCAAAGTACGCAAAGATGTGCTGTCGCGCGGCCCCAATGAACTGTTCCTGGTACAGGATGCACAGTTAGACAACGCGCTACCCAAAGATACTGCACAAGTGCTAGCAGCTGCGGCCCGTAAGATTGGCTTCGATCTGCTGCTGTTCGGCGAAGGCTCCGGCGATCTCTATGCGCAGCAGGTTGGGCTGTTGGTCGGTGAAATGTTGCAACTGCCTACCCTCAATGCCGTAAGCCAGGTAGAACTGCTCGATAACCGGGTGCGCGTGGAGCGCACATTGGAAGAGGAAGTGGAAATTCTTGAGCTGCCGCTGCCCGCCGTGCTCTGCGTGACATCAGATATTAATGCGCTAAAAATTCCGTCGATGAAGGCCATTCTGGGTGCCGGGAAAAAACCGGTAACGCAATGGAAAGCGGAAGATATCAGTTGGCAGCGCACAGCCCCCCACACCGAGCTGACGCAGATCTGCGTACCACCACAGGCGGAGCGTAAACACATCATTCTGGAAAGCGATTCGCCGGAAGCGATCGCCGAACTGGCCGAACACCTGAAAAAAGCGCTGAACTAACCCGGAGAATATCATCATGAGTCAATTAACCAATGTATGGGTGTTCAGCGATAATGTTGAGCGCTACAGCGAATTAATGACGGGCGCACGCCAGTGGGGACAGCAGGTTTATGCTGTCGTGCAAGATGACACGCAGGTTGCCGCCGTTAAACCACTCGGCGCACAGGGACTCTACGTGCTGGGCAAAACGGCGCAGCAGCGTATCGAAAACTACGCCGAAACGCTGGCATCCCTGATAGAAAAGCCGGCAACGGCGGATTATCCCACCACGCTGATCCTGCTGGCAGCCACCAAGCGTGGTAAGGCGCTAGCAGCCCGCTTGAGCGTGCTGCTCGATGCCGCCGTCGTCAACGATGTCACCACCCTGACGGTAGAACAGCTGGCGTTGTATGCCGAACATCGCATGTACGGTGGCCTGGCGTTTGGCAAAGAGAAGATCAATAGCCCAATTGCCATAGTTACGCTGGCACCGGGCGCCATCGAAGCCGAGACCGCCACCACACCGTCTGATTGCCCGGTTTATCAGGCTAACTATGTTGCACCGCGTCAGGAAATCCTGTGCATAGAACGCCGCGCTAAATCGTTAAGTAGTGTCGACTTGAGCAAAGCCAAACGCGTTGTCGGCGTGGGCCGCGGATTGGTGTCGCAAGAAGACTTGCGCATGGTTCAAGACCTGGCAACGGTATTGGGCGCGGAAGTCGGCTGCTCACGCCCGATTGCTGAAGGGGAACACTGGATGGAGCGCGAGCGCTATATCGGTGTCTCTGGCGTGCTGCTGAAATCTGACCTTTACCTGACATTGGGGATCTCCGGCCAAATCCAGCACATGGTGGGCGGCAACGGCGCAAAAATCATCGTCGCCATTAACAAAGACAAGAATGCGCCGATCTTCAAATACGCCGACTACGGTTTGGTCGGCGATATCTACAAAGTGATCCCGGCGTTGGTTGAGCAGTTGACCCGGTAATCCTTCATTTGTTGGTCTTTTCGTTAACAGCACGTATCCCGCTACGCCACGGTGGCGGGATAGGGAGCAGGAACCATGTCGGAAGAAAAATTTGATGCCATCGTCGTCGGTGCCGGGGTTGCGGGCTGCGTCGCCGGTTATGTCATGGCACAAGCTGGGCTTGATATATTAGTCATCGAACGCGGCAACAGCGCGGGCAGTAAAAATATGACCGGCGGACGCCTTTACGCCCACAGCCTAGAGAGCATTATGCCCGGGTTTGCGCAACAGGCTCCGGTTGAACGCAAAGTCACGCGAGAAAAAATTTCCTTTCTCACCGATGAAAGCGCCGTCACGATGGATTACCACAGCGAACAACCGGATATCCCTGCCAAAGCCTCTTATACCGTGTTGCGTAACCGGTTCGATCCCTGGCTGATGGAGAAAGCCGAAGAAGCCGGTGTGCAGTTTATTCCCGGCGTACGCGTCGATGCCTTGTTGCGCGAAGGCAACAGAGTCACCGGTGTGCAGGCAGGCGAAGATGCGCTGGAGGCAAACGTGGTGATCCTTGCGGATGGCGTGAACTCACTGCTGGGTCGCTCCGTCGGTATGGTTCCGCCCCCGTCGCCTCATCACTATGCGGTCGGCGTGAAAGAGTTGATTGCCCTGCCCGCAGCGCAAATCGAAGACAGGTTTAACCTGGCGCCGGGAGAAGGTGCCGCCTGGCTGTTTGCCGGTTCGCCTTCCAACGGATTGATGGGCGGAGGTTTTCTCTACACCAATAAAGACTCAATCTCGCTTGGATTAGTCTGCGGTTTAGGCGATATAGCCCACGCCAGCAAAAGTGTGCCGCAGATGCTGGAAGATTTTAAACAACACCCGACGATCCGCCCATTGATTCAGGGAGGAACGTTACTGGAATACTCGGCACACATGGTGCCGGAAGGCGGACTTGAAATGGTACCCAGCCTGGTGGATGACGGCGTGATGATTGTCGGCGATGCGGCCGGCCTGTGCCTCAATCTGGGTTACACCGTGCGCGGTATGGATCTGGCCATCGCCTCTGCACAGGCAGCCGCCAACACTGCGATCGCCGCAAAGCAGCGCCAGGACTTCTCTTCCAGCAGCCTGATGGAATACAAACGCACCTTGGAACACAGCTTCGTACTGCGCGATATGCACAATTATCGCAAAGTGCCCGCCATGATGGAAAACCCACGCATGTTCACTCAGTACCCGCGCATGGTGGCCGATATCATGAGCGACCTGTTCATCATTGATGGCGGCCCCAACGTGCCAGTGCGAGCAAAAATCATGAAGCGCGCCAAACAGGTTGGCCTGATAAACCTGTTGAAAGACGGCATCAAAGGAGCGACAGCGCTATGAGTAGCGACAACAGCGTCAACGTCGACGTCAAACTGGGCGTCAATAAGTTCCACGTGGATGAAGGCCACCCACACATTATTCTGGCCGACAACCCTGATATGGCAGAGTTTCGTAAATTACTCAAAGCCTGTCCAGCAGGGCTCTACAAGCAGGATGAGGCAGGGAATATCCATTTCGACTCAGCCGGTTGTCTGGAGTGCGGTACCTGCCGGGTACTGTGCGGTGAAACCATTCTGGAACAATGGGAATACCCGCAGGGTACGTTCGGTATCGAATTCCGCTTTGGTTGATCCCTCCGCATAAGTGATAAACGGCCGTACTGGCGGCCGCCAAACACTGAGACAAAATACATGACCGTTTCAATAGCATTTAACGCTGAACGTCGGGCGTTATACCGTCAGCAAGGATTCTGGGGAGACGCTTCACTCGCTGACTATTGGCATCAAACACAACGCGCCATGCCGGACAAGGTTGCCGTCATTGACCATCAAGGGACATCTTACACTTACGCGGCGCTAGACCGCGCAGCAAGCAGCCTTGCACGCTTTTTACTCACCTGCGGAATCGAACCCGGCGATCGCGTCGCTTTTCAACTCCCGGGATGGTGCGAGTTTACGGTTATCTATCTGGCCTGTCTGAAGGTGGGCGCGGTATCCGTACCGCTACTCCCGGCCTACCGTGAAACCGAGCTGGTATGGATCCTCAATAAATGCCAGGCAAAAGTGCTGTTCGCCCCCACTTTGTTCAAGAATACTCAGCCTGTCGACAGGGCTATCCCGTTGCGTGCTCAGTTGCCTCACCTGCGACAAATAGTGGCCTTGGATAAACTGGCTCCCGCCACTCCCACTACGCTGGCACTCAGTCAACTATTGCAAGATTTTGCACCACTGGAGACGCCGATCCCTGTGCATGGCGATGCATTAGCGGCCGTGCTTTTTACCTCTGGTACTGAGGGGGTGCCCAAAGGGGTAATGCTGACGCATAACAACATTCTTGCCAGCGAACGCGCTTACTGTGCGCGCTTGAACCTGACCTGGCTGGATACTATCTTGATGCCTGCGCCGTTGGGCCATGCCACCGGCTTTTTACACGGGGTTACTGCCCCCTTTATCATTGGTGCACGTAGCGTACTGCTGGATATTTTCAATCCGGTAGACTGCCTTGAACTGCTACAGCAGGAGCGCTGTACCTGCGTGCTGGGCGCGACACCGTTTGTCTACGACCTCCTGTGCTGTGTACAGCAAAAACCTTACGATTTATCCTCGCTGCGCTTTTTCCTGTGCGGCGGCACCACGATCCCCAAAAAGATCACCCGTGATTGTATGCAGATGGGTATCAAACTGCTCAGCGTGTACGGTTCAACGGAAAGCTCACCACACGCCGTAGTGAAGCTGGACGATCCCACATCCCGAATCGTGAACACTGACGGGCAGGCAGCGCCGGGCGTTGAAATCAAAGTGGTCGACAAAGCGCGCAATACCGTTGAGTGTGGTGAAGAAGGCGAAGAAGCGTCGCGCGGCCCGAATGTGTTTATGGGCTATCTGGACGAACCGGAATTGACAGCGCGCGCACTGGATGAAAATGGCTGGTATTACAGCGGTGACCTATGCCGCATCGATGCCGACGGCTACATCAAAATCACCGGGCGCAAGAAAGATATCATCGTGCGCGGCGGCGAAAATATCAGCAGCCGTGAGGTAGAGGATATTCTGATGCAACACCCGCGCATCCGCGATGCGGGGGTGGTCGCCATGCCCGATGAACGTTTGGGTGAACGCTCATGCGCCTACGTGGTGCTTAACGTCCCTTACCACACGCTGACGCTTGAAGACATTATTGCCTTTTTCAGCCGTAAACGTGTGGCAAAGTACAAGTATCCCGAGCATCTGGTGATCGTCGAGAGTTTACCGCGCACCGCATCAGGGAAGATCAAGAAATACCTGCTGCGACAAGATATTCTGCAACGCCTCGGACTGGATGAGCACCAGCAAATCCACCCTTCCCTGTTCTCCGCCTGATCCCACCAACAAAGGCTCTCGATAAGAGAGCCTCACGCTGAGCATCTCCCTGTGATCGCTCACTCACTTGATAATAAAAATGGTTATCATTTACTTTCAAAAAAAGTAAGTGCCCGTTAAGATACGTCATGTTATTTCAAATAATTACAAAAGATGCATTTAATATGGATGTTATTTTCAACCGAAATGCACGTGCTTTGATGCTGCCAGCATCAGGCATGGATGCATTGCTGCTTAATGCATATCACTCGCAAACCGGCCATTAATACCACTATCCTAATGATTTAAAACGATAAAAAAATCAAAACATTTTTTCTTTGAGCGCGTTAACCACGGAGTTTTTTAACATGCAGCAATATGCACCACGCCGCTTGGTTTTTAATACCTTGTATCGCACCCTTTTCGCCACCGGATTGACCGCCCTCTCCACTGGAGCAATCGCGGAAAATGTAACAAATGAAACGTTTGTTGTTACCGCCACCCAGACAAAGCACACCACGCTCAGCGCACCGGCCAGCGTTTCAGTCGTCACCCGTGCCGAACTGGAAAAAATGTCGGTTAACGACGTTTCCGATGCTGTCAGAAAACTGCCCGGTATCAGCATTAATCCTTCAACTACCTACGGCCGCAAAGAGATCAAAATCCGTGGCATGAAATCCGACTATACGCTGTTGCTGCTCAATGGCCGACGCATCAACTCGCGTGAAGCGCTCGCCAGCAACATGGGTAACGATTTCGATCTCTCCACGATCCCCGTCTCCGCGATCGATCGCATTGAAGTCATTCGCGGCCCGATGTCATCCCTGTATGGCGCCGATGCGCTGGGCGGCGTCGTCAACGTGATCTTGCGTCAGCCGGGTGAAACGGCAGCGGGTGAGATAGGTTACGGTTTTGAAGCCCCCACGGAAGGCGATGGCGGCGGACATAATCGCCTGAGCGGCTATCTCAGCGGCCCGCTGTTGGACAATAAACTGCTCGGCAGCGTGATCGTTGACGGGGGAAAACGTGATGCCTGGCGCACCCATCAATCCGTCAACCCCAACTCGGATGCGCTGGAAGCCCGCGATACATTCAATGCTCTGACCAATCTGACCTGGCTTATCGATGACCGGCAAAATATTGAATTCGACACCACTTACGCAAAAGACGATCGTGATGTGCTGTGGAATAACTACGGCGCCTCGGCACACAATATTCAAAAAATGGAACGCATTGGCTTTGGCCTGACGCACAATGGCAATTGGGAGTACGTTGATACTCGCTTACGAGCCTATTTCGAAAGCGTCGATTTGATGGATAACTCGCAGCTTAACAACGGCAAAGCCTACATTACTCAGGATAATAAAACCCTGGATGGGCAAGTCTCCGACTACCTTGGCGATCATTTGATCACGGCTGGCGGTGAGTATCGGAACACCGAATTACAACACAGCCTGAACTTGCGAAATGGCAACGTGGCGGTAAGCCAGAAAGCGTTTTTCTTGCAGGATGAATTTAAACTCGGCGATCTGGCACTGACGTTTGGCGGTCGTGTCGACTCGCACGAAATTTACGGCACAGAATTTAGCCCACGCGCCTACGCCACCTACAGCCTCAGCGATAACTGGGTGGTCAAAGGGGGCGTAAACAAAGCATTCAAAGCACCGACCATCGCGCAATTTAACCCAGGCTATGCCGTTGCCGCCTGTCGAGGACAATGCCAAACGGTAGGGAACCCTGACCTGAAGGCAGAGACCGCTGTCAGCTATGAGTTGGGCACTGCCTATGAAGCTGAGCATTACGGTGCGGGCCTAACTCTGTTCAATAACGACATCAAGGATATGATTCAGGTGCAAACCTGGGACCGTGTCGCGACACAGCTCACCTATGAAAATGTGGATAAAGCACGCATCCGGGGCATTGAAACCTCCGTATGGGTCGATCTGACTGAAAACCTCAATTGGGCCACCAATTGGACCATCGTCGATGCGGAAGATCGCAGCACCAAAATGCGCCTGAAACAGACGCCTAAAAATACGGTCAATACTCAGTTAACGTGGCAAGTGCTGGACAACCTTGCTACGTCGCTCTCCTATCAATACACGGGCAATCAGTATCTGCTCGACAAGCAGTCGAAGAAAACCCGAGGGTTCAATACCGTCGATCTGGGCGCGACCTATACGCCAATTAAACACGTTGATCTGAAAGTGGGTGTCACCAATATCACTAATGAAAAGCGCGATTATGTGGCTACCGCTAATGACTATTTCCTGTCAGGTCGGACAATTTATGGCGGTATCAGCTATAAATTCTAAATTGATGTTATCAGCGCGCACAGCATAATTGGCTGACACGCAAGCACCGAGGAGTGAACCCTTATTATTGATTCACTCCTCACAATACCTCACGCGCAGCTATCCTGCGCGTGAGCTACAACTCCGCCAGATAGCGTATAAGCCGAGCTTTATCCTCGGCTATCTGCGGCGCTTTAATTACATCGAATGAGCCAAACACCGGCAATATGGCAAAGCCACAAAATTTATAGACGGAGGTCGTTGAGGAGAACAAATCCTCCAGGGAGCGCCCAGCATAGAGCCGTTGGGCTGGATCATCAAATGCCTCTTTAGGGGTGTTCATGGTCAGCGAAAGCAGGAATTTTTTACCGTGCAGCTTGCCACCCGATCCATATTGTTTACTCGGGTCGTTCGGTATGCGCCCATCATCGATCAAAAAGCTTTGCTGACGCATTCCTGCCGTAAAGACTTCATCAACATATTTCTTGTAAATCCAGGGGGTACCAAACCAGAACACCGGTGACTGAGTGATAATAATATCTGCCCAAAGGTGTTTCTGAACTTCTTCGTTAATGTTGTAGCCCTTTTCGATATAGGTTTGCTGAATGTGGTATCCCTTTTTATCCATTTCATCCTTAATCAACGCTACATACTCTCGATTCAGCGCGCCTTCGCTGAGACCAGAATAAGTCTGATGTGCATTGATGATAAGCACGTTTTTTACCCGAGGTTGAACCGCGCCAATAGCGCTGGTGGCAAAACCGGGTAACACCACAGCAGCGGTAGCTGCTAATCCGGCTTTAATAAAGTTACGCCGCTCTCGAGCCACGAAATCCTCGCTATTGCTCGGTTTGCCAACAGATTTGCCGCAGGCAAACCGCAAGTTCTTATCCATCATGTCAATTCCTTTTGCCGTTTTATAAAGAAAGCCCCTCGAAACTACGATGGCTAGAATAAGAGGGTATAGCTAACGAGGATGACAACGATCAAGATTTTTTCTGATGCAGAAGACAAGCCCTGAGGGCAGTTCCCCGAGGGGATGTGAAAGAATAATGGGATGAACGGCGCGGTGATAAGACAAAAACAAAAAAAGAACCTTTCGGTTCTTTAAATGTTGGAGCGGGAAACGAGACTCGAACTCGCGACCCCGACCTTGGCAAGGTCGTGCTCTACCAACTGAGCTATTCCCGCATCATGCTACAAATAGTAGGCATCGTGACACTGTATAAAATCGATAGACATTTTTACTTGGTTAGCGTTGACCACCAACCTGTCCATGGCGAGCATTTTACTGACCTACCCTGACCAGTCAATAAAATTATCCCTTAACGCTCATCAATTGCTGTTTTTTTACGACGCAGAGGTCAGGAATCCAGCAAATCATGCCACGCGGCACTCAAATACTGGAACATGGACCAAAAGGTCAACACAGCGGCGATATAGAGCGCAATAATGCCCGCGCCTTCGACCATACGCTCAGGGCGCCAGAGAAGTCCAACCAACGCCAGCATTTGCGCCGTTGTTTTCACCTTACCCACCCAAGAAACCGCGACGTGACTGCGTTTGCCAATCTCAGCCATCCATTCTCGCAGGGCGGAGATAATGATTTCTCGCGCAATCATCGTGGCGGCTGGCAAGGTTATCCACCATGCATGGTAATGCTCCGCCACCAGCACCAGCGCCACTGCAACCATCACCTTGTCAGCCACAGGATCGAGAAAGGCGCCAAAGCGCGTGGTTTGCTTCAAACGACGCGCCAGAAAACCATCAAACCAGTCAGTCACCGCCGCGACCACAAAAATAAAAGCGCACAGCAGCGGTGCCCAATTAAAAGGAAGATAAAACGCCAGCACAAAGAAGGGAATAAGGACAACACGAAACAGAGTTAGCAATGTTGGTATGTTCAATTGCATAGGGATTGGCTACTTTGGCTGGTATCGGTTGGTGGATATGTTGCTACATTGTCCCTAGTGTTTCAATGCATGAAAGATTTTTTCTGCCAATGCATGCGAAATTCCTGGCACATTCGCAATATCATCAATGCTGGCATTTAACAGTGGCTGCATTCCTCCCAGGTATTTCAGCAGCATTTGACGACGTTTTGGGCCCACCCCTTCAATCAGCTCCAGCGAACTGGTGTTTTTTACTTTTGCCCGTTTCTTGCGGTGCCCGGCGATAGCGTGGTCGTGCGAGTCATCGCGAATATGCTGAATAACGTGCAACGCTGGCGAATCCGCGGGTAAGGCGAACCCTTCCCCGGTCGCTTCGAAAAACAACGTTTCCAATCCCGCCTTGCGCTCTGTCCCTTTGGCAACGCCAAGCAGCAGCGGTTTGCGTTTATCCCACGGCACATCCAGCTCATCGAACACCGCGAGCGCCTGCCCTAATTGCCCCTTTCCACCATCGATAACAATCACATCGGGAATTTTGCTCTCTTCTAACGCTTTACCATAGCGACGTTTCAGAACCTGATTCATGGCCGCGTAGTCATCCCCCGGCGTGATGCCAGTGATATTGTAACGGCGATACTCCGAACGCAGCGGCCCATTGGCATCAAACACCACGCAGGATGCTACCGTCTGCTCCCCCATGGTATGGCTGATATCAAAACACTCCATCCGCCCGATGTTTTCCAGATGAAGTACATCCGCTAACGCCTTTAAGCGCTGGTGGATAGTGGACTGCTGCGAGAGTTTAGTGACCAATGCCGTGGCCGCATTGGTGCGTGCCAGTTTCAAATAGCGGGCGCGATCGCCGCGCGGTTTAGTTTGGATATGAATACGTCGCCCCGCGACCTCAGACAGCGATTCTGCCAATACTTCTTTCTCTGGCAACGCAAAATCCAACAAGATTTCGCTCGGCAGCGTGCGCGACAAACTGCCTTGCAGATAGAATTGACCGACAAACGTCTGAACCACTTCCGCCAGTTCCGTTCCGGCCGGTATTTTGGGGAAATAGCTGCGGCTTCCCAGCACTTTGCCTTGACGAATAAAGAGCACATGCACACAGGCCATACCGGCATCGAAGGAAACGCCTATCACATCCAGATCTTCGCCATCGCCCGAAACAAATTGCTTTTCGGTGACGCGACGCACCGCTTGAATCTGATCGCGAATACGGGCCGCCTCTTCAAAATCCAACTGGCGGCTAGCGGCTTCCATACGCGCCACCAGTTGATTGAGCACCTGCTGATCTTTACCTGAGAGAAAAAGCCGCACATATTCTACCTGCTGGCGGTAGCCTTCTTCACTGACCAGCCCGGTAACACAGGGGCCAAGGCAGCGCCCAATCTGATACTGGAGACAAGGCCGCGAGCGGTTTCGATACACGCTGTTTTCACACTGGCGAATAGGGAAAAGCTTTTGCAGCAGCACCAACGTTTCACGCACGGCATTGCCGTTTGGAAAAGGGCCAAAATACTCCCCTTTAGCGTGCTTGGCACCGCGATGGACGGCTAACCGTGGGTGAGTATCGCCACTGAGAAAGATCATCGGGTACGATTTATCATCACGCAGCAATACGTTATAGCGCGGCTGATAAAGCTTGATATAGTTGTGTTCAAGCAGCAGCGCTTCGGTTTCGGTATGGGTGATGGTGACATCAATCTGGTGAATAGCCTTCACCAGCGCTTCCGTCTTACGGCTGGCAACGTTGCTGCGGAAGTAACTTGCGAGGCGCTTTTTTAGATCTTTTGCTTTCCCGACATAGATGACCGTGTTGCTCTCATCATACATACGGTATACACCAGGCTGGCTGGTGACGGTTTTCAAAAATGCGGGGGAATCGAAATGTTCACTCACTGCTTAACCTTCGCTCACTGCCTGTTATTCACTGCTCATGGACGGCTCCGCGTTAAACAATCCGTGGCGGATAGCCAAATGAGTCAACTCAACATCACCACTCACATTCAGTTTGCTAAACATGCGGTAACGGTAACTGTTTACGGTTTTCGGACTCAGGCTTAACCGTTCGGAGATTTCCGTGACCTTTTGCCCCTGAGTGATCATCATCATAATTTGTAATTCACGTTCAGACAAACATGCCAGCGGGGTTTCGGTGTGCGGAGCCAACTGGCTCAATGCCATACGTTGTGCAATATCAGAAGCAATATAACGACTACCCGCATGCACCGCGCGAATAGCACAAATCACTTCCTGCGGCGCAGCCCCTTTGCTGAGGTAACCCGCAGCACCCGCCTGCATGACTTTAGCAGGTAATGGATTTTCGGTGTAAATGGTTAGCATGATAATTTTAATTGCAGGCGCAAAACGCGCTATCTTGCGCGTGGCTTCAAGTCCACCGATCCCTGGCATGTTCATGTCCATCAAGACGACATCGACAGGATGCTGACGGCACCATTTAACCGCATCTTCACCACAGTGCGCCTCGCCAACTACCTTTAGCCCTTTGGTGTCGTCGAGAATGTGCCTGATCCCTGTTCGCACCAGTTCATGGTCATCTACAAGAAAAACGCTAATCAAAAATTATTCTCCGAAAAGGGTGTAACGCTGAACGCCACGCAACCGCAGATGGAAGCGACAATTTTTTGAAAAAATTATAAAACAGCGACATTTCACGCTTATACCCTAAATAATTCACGTTGCAGGACAGCGACAAACGAGAAAGAATGTTTGTTACACATTCGAGCAGCCTCTGCACGTGGCCGAAAGGTGAACGTCAGAAACGAAGTTCATTAATCCTGACACTTTCTCAAGTCAGTGATTGGGAGCAACAGACGTAGCGACCGCGCGTGCAACGTGAAGTATGACGGGTATATCGACGTATATAGCAACAATAACCCAATGTCGCTGAATCAGAGCGACAAAATACCTAAAACATCATGATACACATCAGTCACAGCCATGCCACATAAATTTGATGTTACAGCGGTAAGAGAGTGGTTTTATTCGTTATTCAGTGGATTGCGCACGCAATGTTCATTGGCGTGGTATTGGACTGTTGCTATACACGGCAATAAAAAGCACACATGTGTTAATTTAAACACCCCTTACATTTTCTTTTCATCGCGCTGTCATTCCTTATTCCCATTTAGATGCCGGTAAGATGGCAGATACAATTGAAATGAAATGTATCCCTCGCAACATTTACAATACATAATGCGAACCTTGTTAGTTAAAAAAGATAAAAAAGTTGCACTGCGAACAGAAAAGCATCATTACTTCCCTGGCATAATCGATCCAACACCACCGCGTAACGCACTGTGTTATACTCTCGCGCATTCCAAAGCCCCACTGCGCAAACGAGCCATCATGCTTAGCGCAGAATAAGGCGTTCCACACTATTGTGCTTGTTAAGGAGAGCGCATGAGCAACGTAGATTTTTCTACTGGCAAATCCGTTGAAACACTGGCAGATGAAGTAACTTGTTTAAAAGCAATGATTACGCTCCTGCTAAAAGCCATCGGTCAGGCAGATGCCGGAAAAGTGATCATCAATATGGAAAAACAGATCGCTCAACTCGACGATCCCGCGCAGGCAGAAGTCTTTTCCACCACGCTGAAACAGATTAAACACGCTTATCGCCAATAACCACAGCAGGTTAAGTCTGGAGGCCAGATCCTTCTGGCCGTTTCTATCTCCGCACACCGTCTCAATGTCAGACCTGACGTTCACCCATCAGCGTTTGCAATTTGAGCAACAACGCGTGTTCCATCGATTTATAGTGCGTCAAATCCAGAACATAAACCTTATCGAACAGGCGTTTTCGGGAAAGTTGCTTGATTTCATCTACCAGCGACTTTAACTCACTGTAACACCCATTAATCTTGTACTCCGACGACTGTTCGGTACAGATAATCTCATGGATTACCTGACTGAGGGCCGAAAGTGGGATTACGGCATTCGGATCCTGATAGCTTGTTTCAACCACTGCCAAGAGTTTTTCTATCCCCATGAACCCCTCCTGATTGAATGAAGTTGTTGCATGACATATCTGGAGCGCTACGCGATGCATCAAGGCAAACAGCGCTTAACAACGTGCAAGCCGTAGTGCGAAAAGTATAGCAGGTCTACATAGAACAGGATGCGTAAGACACTCCGTCAGTGATCCACGCCGCGACAGAAACAACGCTTTGTGCGTAATCATCAAGCCATGACAACATAGAAACAATAATTCAGTAACCGGAGGATTATTTAATCAGGCAACAGAGGAATAAACGGTACATAAATAAGAGGTGAATATGTCAACTCATGGATATAAATAAAGCAATAAATAACGTTCCACCGAAAATCATTTATTATAAATAGCGGATAAAATCGCGGGAAATAAAGCAGTATGAAATGTTGGTGGGTCGTGCAGGGTTCGAACCTGCGACCAATTGATTAAGAGTCAACTGCTCTACCAACTGAGCTAACGACCCAACGCCGTGGATTATTCTCCCGTTGCCTGCCGCTGTCAAACGGTTAATTCGATTTTTTTCTTTTCGCTCCCAACCATGAAAATCCGATTGTCGACAAAAGCCGATTTTGTTAGTCTTGCCCACGTTTATATCCGTCATCTCAATTCCTAGTATGCCAGCCTTGTTCGAACAGAAAATACACAGACGTAAAACGTGCGAATGTTCACCTTCTCTATGCCACGTCCTCGGTATCATGCGCGGCATTACCAGGTTGGTTTAACAGGATCTATATATACCTATCGCTATCATCAGAGAGCCATTCAAGAGCTCAACACAACATCACCGACAAAAACAGGAAATTTAACACATGGTAGATAACGTCAAAGAGGTCGACGACCTTACCTCAGGCCATGATGAAGGCCTAAGGCGCAACCTGACCAACCGGCATATACAGCTTATTGCTATCGGTGGCGCTATCGGCACCGGTTTATTTATGGGGTCGGGTAAAACCATCAGCCTGGCAGGCCCTTCGATCATCTTCGTCTATATGATCATCGGGTTTATGCTGTTCTTCGTTATGCGCGCAATGGGCGAATTACTGCTCTCCAATCTCGAATACAAATCCTTCAGCGACTTTGCCGCTGACCTGCTGGGACCTTGGGCAGGCTTTTTCACCGGATGGACCTACTGGTTCTGTTGGGTGGTGACGGGCATCGCCGATGTGGTCGCCATCAGCGCCTATACCCAGTTCTGGTTTCCCGAACTTTCGCAATGGGTGTCTTCTTTATTGTGTGTGCTGCTGTTGCTCACGCTTAATCTCGCGACGGTCAAACTGTTCGGAGAAATGGAGTTCTGGTTTGCCATGGTCAAGATCGTGGCAATTGTCGCTCTGATTATCCTCGGTGCGGTGTTGGTTTTCATGCACTTCCCTTCCCCATCAGGTTCAGTCGCCTCTTTCACTAACCTGTGGGATCACGGTGGCATGTTCCCGAAAGGGATAAGCGGATTTTTTGCCGGGTTCCAGATAGCGGTCTTTGCCTTCGTCGGGATCGAACTGGTCGGTACTACCGCCGCGGAAACCAAAAACCCTCAAGTGGTGCTGCCGCGAGCCATGAATGCCATACCTATCCGTATCATCATGTTTTACGTCTTCTCGCTGATCATGATCATGTCCGTTACGCCGTGGAACGCGATTGCCGCCGACCGTAGCCCCTTCGTAGAGATGTTCGTATTGGTCGGATTCCCCGCCGCCGCCAGCGTGATCAATTTTGTCGTACTGACTTCGGCAGCCTCTTCCGCCAACAGCGGCGTATTCTCTACCAGCCGGATGCTGTTCGGATTGGCAAAACAGGGCGATGCACCTGCGGCCTTTGCACATCTGTCAAAACGCGCTGTCCCTGCAACAGGACTACTGTTCTCTTGCATCTGTCTGCTCAGTGGCGTTGTGCTGATTTACCTGATTCCGAATGTGATGACCGTGTTTACGCTGGTCACAACGGTTTCCGCCATTCTGTTCATGTTTATCTGGAGCATCATCCTGTGCTCTTATCTTAAATATCGGAAAACGCGGCCTAAGTTGCATGCCAATTCCACCTACAAAATGCCGTTAGGTATTATCATGTGCTGGGTATGCTTGGTCTTTTTTGCGGGTGTAATTGTTCTGCTGAGATTGCAACCGGACACATTACAGGCACTAATGGTGACACCGCTTTGGTTTGTCCTTCTTGCAATTGCTTATCAGTTCTTGCTGAAGAAAAAACAGAGCGCTTAATCCCGTATAAATCATTGCAGGCATTCATACTAAAGACGCTTATTATTGGCGTCTTTAGCTTTTAATACGTTTCCTGCGCGGGCAACTCACCCATCAAAACAGAGTTAATAACTCTAGACATAATTAAAGACGAAATGTGAAACAGCCTTTCATTTAGCAAATAGATGATGCTATAGAGCCGTTCAATCACTCAGGTGAATGGATAGATGCCATTCCACTGATATTTCTAAGAAGCAGATAGACATCGTCTCTTTCACCAACAGGCATCGTTTCCCGCCTTACAAGGAGATCAATTTCGCCCTTCAATTTGATCAATTTATGATCATCCATTGTGGAAATAACCGCAGAAACCAGCATTTCAAGAGATGCGACGCGAGTCTGAAGCCGCTTCTCATCTGCCTCCTTTTGCGCCAGTTTGATGAGTAATTGAGAAAGAAGAGTATTCATTTGAACTCCTTCATCAAAAATAATGCACCTGTGAGTAGCCCAGTATAAAGTGATATGCGCCTGCGGAGAAAACAGGAATTGAGATTAATGTAACACTAGAATTGCATCTTCTACCAGCACCAGAATAAAACATTATTGAGTTAGCGCGTGGACTGGCAAATAATACGAAAGGAGCCTGGATTACTTACAATGAAATCCAACGGCGGTCAGTGATAAAGAGAGATGACCAGCCACCATAACGATGGCTGGTGTTGCACAATCAGATATTAACAGCCTGCCGCACACTATTGACGGCAGTTTTCGCCTGCTCATATTGGTGCAGGATAGTTTGTGCGTGTGAGTAAAGAATTTTCCCTGCTTCAGTCGGCGTAACACCACGTCGGCTACGAACTAACAGTTGCTTTTCCAATTCACTTTCCAGCTTAGCCACCTGCTGGCTTAATGCTGGCTGTGCAATGTGTAACAACTCGGCAGCCTGTGTCAGGCTACCAATATCAACGATTTTAACAAAATATTTGAGCCGCCTTAGATTCATTTTCGCCTCCTGAGTAGTTACTCTTTTGAGGTAGCAAGAAGCGCGCCACTTTGTTCTACGTTGTGATTCTCATATTCATTTTGTGAGCACAGTTGCCCGTAAAATAAGGAAAAGAAATGGTTGGGCTATTTTTTTGCACTGCCGCCATCGCAAAGTCGCGTCAGGAAAGCAACAAGCCACTGCACCAGCATAAGGCAAACTTTGCTATATCAGGGTGCAATCCCTGATTGACCGCCAGAGGATAGGCCGTACACATCATGATAAAATCACTTATCAACACCATGATAATTCAAAGAATTGACTATTAGATCGGCAATCGGTAAAGATTGTGCATCACACCCTTTGACAAGCCCATACGCTATCGCTATTATCCACCGCACTCACCGATTCCTCTGTAGTTCAGTCGGTAGAACGGCGGACTGTTAATCCGTATGTCACTGGTTCGAGTCCAGTCAGAGGAGCCAAATTAAAGAAAGCAGACGTTCACTGACGTCTGCTTTTTTGCTTTTTATCAATTGGTTATCTCCTTCTTCAGGTTCGCCCTCGTTCACCAAAAAACACTCGAAGCCATACCCTTTTGCTGGTAAAAATACGGGTAAAGCTGGTTCCCATCAAAAAGATAAAGAAGCTGGGCTATCTGGAAATTGCCATGCGGGTGAAGCCGTATGCAACCACCATCATGCGTTATGCCGTCCAGCAAAAGATGATCCGTTTCAATCCAGCCTATGATTTGGAAGGTGCGGTTCAGAAACCACAAACGGAACACCGCCCCGCTATCGAGCTGGTAGAGATACACACCTTACGGGAACGTATTGAAGGCTATCAGGGCGTAGCAGACTGACCTGACTTGTGATAAAACTCAATCCGCTCAAGTGAACTCCGCTTTGCCAGAGGGCCAGAGATCGATTTCAAAAGTGCCTTGTGAGTTACCCCTGAACAGCGTGAAGCCATTGAAGGGATCAAGCATTCAGGCAGTGGAGCAAAAATGCGCAGAAAGCATTATGTTCCTCTGTGTAGTCAAGCATTGGCAATTTTGGAAGAGCTCAAAGACCTCACCGATGACGTTAACGGTGATGAGGGTTTTATCCTGACGGGCTGTTATGATGCGATGAGGCCTATGAGCGAAAACACCATCAAAAAAGCATTGCGCAAAGTGGGCTATGACACCAAAACCGATCTCTGTGGTCACGGCTTTCGAACGCTGGCGTATAGTGCCTTAATTGAATCGGGTATCTGGCCTGAAGATGTGGTTGAACTTCAGATGAGCCACATCGAAAAGAACAACGTTCGTGCTGCCTACACTCCTAAGGCCAAACATCTCGAACAACGCCGCTCATGTTGCAATCGCGAGCTGATTTTCTGGATGCTAACAACAACGAGACGGTCAGGCCGTTTGAGTTTGCGCAGAAAGTATAGTTTTTAAACCACGGGTGGTTTGTTTAATCCAATATGTCTAAACAGGCCATACCCTTTTACTGATTTGTTTAAACTTACTCACTGACAAAGCACCACGTACATTACGTGATTTTGAACCGGGGGCCAGTAAAGCGGCTTCCACCATAGGTCGATCAGCTTCCCACATCTCGGAGACAACGAAAAATTCATTCATCAAAACCAAAATAACTGAATCCCACTGGTGTTCCAATCGGATAGAACCAACTCGGTGCCCGACCTTAAACTTATCAGGAAGGCAACGGCCTTTGATTTGGATTTTTCGATAATCAGAATCAATAGCATCGTAGCCGGGACTTCTCGCACCCATTAATTTTAAATTTAATAACTTGGCAGCATAAAATTCAGCGACCTCCCCTGTTATCCCAAGAGGTTTCCCTGTTAATTTTTTATACTTTGCAGCCAAATCTATTGCAGTGGTCAACAATGCCTCTATTTCTTCGCTCACTAACATTCCTATGATATGGAGATAGAAGGAATTGGGAACGATAGCTCATCACCATTTAAGTTCCAGCCGTTTAAACTCTTGCCGGGCCAATAATGTAAACCAGTTCCCATACTCACCCCAGCATTTTCAGCCGTTTCATCCAAATGCTCACGCAACTCTGGAACTTTACGGATTTGAAAGAACTAAAGCTTAGTTGCCGTAGGTGTTCTTGTTATCGCGTTTAGCAACTCGCTAGCAACATCCCCGAGACTAAATTGCGACCGAAAAGGTACAACAAGCGCTAACCTCAACGTTAACAGGATAAGGCTATGATTATATGTGAGCCTACCTTTTTCTTGCCTGAAAATCCGCATCAGATAGCATTTTTTAGCATCATTCTCAATTTTTTAGACATGATGAGAAGAGCCGTGAACATCAGCCTATATGAATAAGATAAGAGTGATAATTTTCGTTGCACTTGATAATGACATTCATTATCATTTGCCTAATTTCAGATACCTACCTATGCCGCCTTCACGCATTACGTCTCATTTGAGAGCTAAACTTTTATAAGAGGATAAATGATGATAAAAATTTCATTAGTTATATCACTTCTTGCTTTATATTCATTCACAGTTCAAGCGAAATACTCTGACGCTAACAATCCCACAGATAATGCTGAAAACTGGAGCACCAAGAAGAACTATAATAATAGCAAAAAACGCACATCTACAGAATTTGTTTGCGATGGAAGACAATACTGCACGCAGATGCGATCTAAAGAAGAGGCTATTTTTTTCATCCAGAATTGTCCTAATACAAAAATGGATGGAGATAATGATGGGGATCCCTGTGAGAATGACACTCGTTTTGGTAAAAAAAGAAGATATTAAGGGAATAATAGGAGCAGCTCACCTAACTCTTTATAATCAAGGGAAAAGGGCTGCTAAGCCCTGTGAATTCAACGGGGCGATGCAACGCTATCCTTGATCGAAGGAGGACGTTGCCATGAAACAAAGAACGCGTATCAACTACACGCCGGAACAGAAAGCGATTATCGGGGACAAATATAAGCAAGGTGATTCCCTGCATGATATCGCCAGAATGTTCGACAGATATCATTCTTCTATAATGCCCACTGTTCACTAGACTGGTGGATACCGTCTCCCTGTGAGAAAGCGCTACCGGTTAGCGCTTTCGCTTGATGAAAGTGAAGAGATATCCAGAGGACTGGTAGCAAAACGTAGCATCTGAGATAGCGCTGACACATTATCAAGAGCCCCCTCAACGATTAACCCCGCGATCAAGAAGCATGGTGGTGCAAAACAATACCGTGCATCAAAAGCGGATACTGCTGCGTGGGAAAGTACTCTGAGACTAAAACCCTGCAAGCTAATTGGAATACCCACACTGTGTAAAATCATTGCCGAGAAGATGCATCAGAACGGGTCACCGAAACAAATCGCCGGTTGGCTGAAACACTGTTATCCAGATAATGAGGAAACGCATGTGTCACACGTAACAATTGATAAAAGGCTTTTTATACAAACCCGGGTGCACTAAAAAAAGAACTGCAACAATACCTCAGAAGCGGAAGAGTCGTGCGTAGATCCAGAATATCGTCGCTTAAAGGGAAAGGATTAGGATCGATTCCGGATACGATCCCTATCAGCGAAAGGCCACCTGAAGCCGCTGACAGAGCCATACTCGGTCACTGGGAAGGTGACCTGATTCAGGGCTCGAAAAACACCTATATCGTCCCCCACCGTAGAACGTCATTCCCGTTTTGTTATGCAGGTACAACAAGACCATAACGGCTATATCTGCCCTCATCAAACAAGCCCGGGAATTACCTGCTGAGCTTTATAAAACAATAACATGGGACCGGGGCGCTGAAATGACCAGCCATACCCGGTTTACTGTAGCCACAGATATTCAGGTTTACTTCTGCGATCCTCAATCCCCCTGGCAACGTGGCTACAATGAAAATACGAACAGATTGCTTAAACAGTATTTTCCAAAAGGAACTGACTTATCGGTTCACAGCTAGCAAAGACTAAACAGTGTTGCCAGGCGGCTCAATGAGAGGCCAAGAAAAACGCCAGACTATGAATCACCCGCAGAGCTTTTTAACCAATGTGTTGCATCCATCGGTTGTACTCACAGTTTTAGTTTCAATGAATGGCGACAACGTGTGCGGCTACTTAAGGCGCTTGAGCTTCTTGCTGCGGGCACGCCAGTGACGGCAATTGCTCTGAACCTCGGGTATGACAACGTGAGTGCTTTTATTGCTTTATTTCGGCGAGTATTTGGCACTACTCCCAGACGATATAAAACTCCAAATCTGTAGAATAGCTGAGCGGACCGCTATAGCTACTTTAACGTATGTAAGTTCTGCTCCTGGCACGGAGCAGCCCTCCCCCCATCAGGCAGTTATGAGCAAGAAACAGAAATTCACGGCTGCTCTCACACCACGATGGTGGTATTACTCAGGCTTGCGCGAGTTAATCAACGGGGCAGATCCAAGGTCTTTCGTTTGCTATCCTTTTCGTACTGACCGGTCCCCGGTGATTAACACGCTAGGATTTAGGGGGGACCGAAAATTAGGGAATTGTCCCATATGACGAATTTGTACTTAATGTAGGGTGTTTTTGTTTTTAGAAAGAACACTTGATACATTGCAAAGGATGCTCACCATGTCATCACGCCCTTCTCTCTGCTTACTGGCTCTCCCCTTGTTAGCGGGTTGCCAGTTTCTCCCGCATACGAATTACTTTATTGCGCCTGTTAATGAGCCAAACCCTGCGTGGGTTCGTATCGTTAATTACACGCAACATGCGGGTATCTATCAAGATGAAAAGGGCGTCCGCACTGGAGGTGTCATCCGGTCAGGTCCCTTGCCCTTTATTAACACGCAGGACATGGGCATGCCCAAAGCCGGGCAAGATTTGACCTTCGATTACTACGAAACACGCGTCCGGCCTGATGTAGAAACCGAGGTGTCGATGATGTGGGAAGGCCCACGAACGCTCTCTTGCTTCATCACCATCACGTTCACTCCAAAAGCAGGACGCTATTACCAGTTTATGCTGAACAAAGGCTCAGGTGATTTTTGTACCTCGGACGCTTCTTTGATCGAATGCGACAAGAATGGCACGACATGGCACCTCACGCCCAATCCTGAAGTGACTTACAAATCCAATGGGTCAACAGCGGAAAAACGATTCAGTAACGCCAGATTCGAAGACCCTGACTACCACCCGGATCCTAATCTGTATCCCGGCACAGCACTGTAACGCCTCGTGAGCGGTTTTTTACCTTAGTTTCAGGTTGTACGGTCTTGGTCAGGATGAAACGTTGCCACGCGGGTCATCAATATGCTGCTCCGCCACGTCATAACGAATCCCTTCACGATGCAAAATACGGACATGTTTCACTACTGTCGCCAACGCTTTCAAAAACGTTTCTGAATGCTCATGGCGCTCATAGGCGTCGATGTCCACCCAGCCCTCGGACAGATGAAAAGCGTCCGGATTGACCAGATCCTGAGAAAAAGCATAAAACACACAGCCCGACAGCCGTTGTGCAGCCTGCATTTCCGGTTTAACAGCATTAATGAAGGTCTGTCGGTCATCAGGGTGCACGCGATAATAAGCGCTGACGATGATTTTGGTCGATTGGGTTTTGTCATGATCGCCCGCAGAAAAAATGTGTGTATCGGTTGTGTTCGTACTCATTTTTCTCTCCAGATATTTTCGGTGAAATGCAAAAACAGGTTCAGGCGGTCTGCCCGCCATTAAAAGCACGCCACGCAGCGAACGTATCCAGCGATTCACGCAGCAGTTTGATTCTGCCCTCTTCCGCCACCAGTCGTCCGGCATAGGTCTGCTTGTATATCCGATCAGTTCCGGCCAGACCTGCTTCTACGCTGTATTCGCCAAATGCCTGTGTTGGTGTATCGATGAAGAACTGGATATTGCGGAAACGAAAATCCGGGACTTTAACCAATAATTCGGCAATGAAGCTTTCGATTTCAGCGGGACCCTGCACACGATGCGGCAGGCCCAGCGTCTGCAGATAGGGCAATTCCAGCACGCCGTCTGCGGCAAAAAGGGCAGCGGCGGTTTTAGGGTCCTGAATGTGGTCCAGGTAATGCTGAAGTAACTGCACGGCTGTTTTCATGGTAAGAGCGCTCCTGTTGTCAGTACCGGACGCATATCGGCGGCGTGAAGCAACAATAATCAAACTCAGGAGTGATCAAAACAGCAAAGAATGAAACTCATGGTTTCATAAATGTAATGATGAATCGGTATTGAGAGCAAGGTTAGTCTGGCCAGCGCCACTCGGGTTCACTGAGATGCCTGGCAAAGAAGTCCGACAGCACCCTGACCTTCAGCGGACGACTGCGCGAGGTGGGGGTGACAAAATAGAGTCCGCCCTGTGTCATCGACCATTCATCCAGCAGATGCACCAGACGTCCATCCTTCAGATACTCTGCGGCAATAAATTCCGGCAGTTCAGCAATCCCCAGACCTGCCAGCAGAGGCGGTAGCAGTGCATCGGAGTTGGTTACCCGCAGCGGGCCGTTCGGGACAATATCCTCCTGCGCGCCGTAGGCATGGGTAAACCGCCATACCTGGCTTCGTGCACGATAGGCATAGCTGAAGCACTGCCGAGCAGTGAGGTCACGCGGATGGTGTGGCATACCCTGAGTCTCAAGATAAGCCGGTGAGGCCACCAGATATTGTGTCACCGCACACAGCCTGCGCGCTACCAGCGAGGAGTCCGGCAGCGCCGCGATACGTAACGCGGCGTCAAAACCTTCGGCAATCAAGTCGACTGACGCATCTGACAGATGCAGATCCACACTCAGTTCAGGGAACTGGCGGATAAGTTCTGGCATCAGGGGCGCAACCCAGCGTAAGCCAAAAGACATGGGGACCGCTAAACGTACCTGACCGCGCGGTTGCACCGCCAGCTCATGGGCTTCGCTTTCCACCTCTTCTGCCTGGCGGTAGATCTCTGACGCCTTTGCAGCCATGCTCTGACCGAACTCGGTTAAAGCAAGCTGGCGCGACGTTCGGTTAAACAGTCGACCGCCCAAACGTTCCTCCAGTCGCGCCACAGCCCGTGACACGGTGGGGACAGAGACCCCCATCACCCTGGCCGCTGCCGCAAAAGAACCTTCTTCTGCCACTTTCGCAAACATCGCGAGTCCTTCGAAATCGGGGAATCTGTTCATTTCAAATCTGCAATGATGAGTTTCAAATCATTCTATTTTGAAAATTATCGCTCGTCGATATGCTTATCTCATCGAGACAACAACCGCTGCCGCCAGCAATGCCGGCTCAGGTTATTAACTCATCACAGGAATAAACAAATGAAAACGCACTGTATCGCTTCTACGTTTTTTGCTTCGTCACTGCTGCTGGGTGCTGCCAGCCTCTCTGCACCCGCTTTCAGTGCCGACCAGACGCCGCTGGTCACCATTTCAGGGGTCGATCATGCGGGCATCAACGTCCCTGACCTGGGTAAAGCCATCGCATTTTTCCAGACTACCTTCGGGGCAACGCTGGAATCCGATATTACCCCGGGCGCTATCCCAAATGCGTGGAAAGCGGCTTTTAACTGGCATGAGTCCAGTGACCTCAAACGTTTTGTCATGATGCGCCTGCCAGATGGCACGGGTGTGGAGCTCTTCCAGTACAGTGGTGAGCAAATCGGCCATAAACGTCCTCATCAGGATGATGACGCGGCGACGCATATCGCGCTGAAAACGCATGATGTGCTATCCAGCTTTACGGCTATCCAACAAGCCGGACTGAAAACCCTGAATGAGCCGGTGACCAATGCCGATGGCATACAGTGGTTTTACTTCCTGACGCCGTGGGGCTCGCAGATTGAGCTGGTGGGCAAAGTGAAAACAGCAAACTGACCGGGCACAGGCATGAAAAAGCTATTCACTAAAACCTTGCTGCTGGCCGCGCTGCTGACTGGCACAAACAACGTATGGGCGGAGAACACAACCATGAACATCACGACGACTCAGGTCGCACCTTCAGGCCTGCAGCAGCTCATCGATCGCCACTTTACGATCTGGAACAACACCGATGCCGCAGAGCGGGCAAAAGCGTTTGCTGCGGTTTACACATCGAACTTTTTCGTTGCCGAACACGGTGGTTTGCATCAGGGCACGGAACGCGTTAATGCCGCCATCAGTAAAGTGCAGTCACAGCATCTGGGCTTCATCTTCACCCCGGCACCTGCCGAGTGGAATCACGGCATTGCCCGCGTGACCTGGGGCTATGGCCCGAAAGACAATCCGTATCTGGTGCGCGGCGAAGATATCTTTACGCTCAACGACGGCAGACTGTCGAGCGCACGCGTTTTTATCAGCAAATAACCCAGTTTGACGGTATCCACGCGCGTGGAACGTGTTTTCCAGAGTCGTGCATTTTTCTGCACTGCTCAATGACGTTATGGTGCAAACCGAAATCAGCAGCCTGGTTTTCACTGTAACTCGATGACTCAAATAATATATTCATGCTTTAACTAAGGAATTTCACCATGAGTAAAACACTTTCAGAAAAAATAGCGTTAGTTACGGGCGGCAGTTCTGGCATCGGTCTGGCCTCAGCACAGGAGCTGGCAAAACAGGGCGCGAAAGTGTACATAACCGGCCGCCGCCAGGAAGAACTTGATGCCGCGGTGGCCCTGATTGGCTCATCCGCCACAGGGATCCGGGCGGACGCTTCTGTTCTGAGCGATCTCGATACTGTGTTTTCCATCATCGCGAGCGAATCAGGTAAACTGGATGTGCTTTTCGCGAATGCCGGTGGGGGTGACATGATGCCGCTCGGCGCCATCACAGAAGAGCACTTTGACCGTATTTTCGGCACAAACGTGCGTGGCGTGCTGTTCACCGTTCAGAAGGCACTTCCACTGCTGACTAAGGGTGCTGCTATCATTCTTACAGGCTCAACGGCTGCGGCTAAAGGAACAGCCAGCTTCAGTGTTTACAGCGCAAGTAAAGCCGCTGTGCGTAACCTGGCCCGCTCATGGGCACTTGACCTGAAGGACCGTGGCATCCGCGTCAATGTGGTTAGCCCGGGCCCCATCCGCACGCCCGGTCTGGGAGGACTTGTTCCTGAAGCGCAACGCCAGGGGTTGTTTGACACGCTGGCAGCAGGCGTGCCGCAGGGCCGCCTGGGTGAACCAGAAGAGATCGGTAAAACAGTGGCGTTTCTGGCCTCTAACGATGCGAGTTTCATTAACGCTTCGGAAATATATGTAGATGGTGGGTTAGCGCAGATTTAATCACTGTCATACTGAAAATTCTCAATGTCTATGACGAGTGCGACCGATTTTTGAATATTCGTCAGCGGATATCCGCGGGCCATGAATTTCAGCGCGGTTTATTATGACCAAATGATGCACTGCCGAAAAAGTGTTAAGTGCCGCATAAAGCGGCCTTTGCTTTCAGGTATGAATACAGCCCTTAAAAAAGCGTTATCCACTACATTCTCGTCAGATATAACGGACCTGGCCTGATGCAGTAATCCGTTACGAGCGAACACCAAAGGTTCGGTGTTAAGTAGAGACCCATGGTATCGACTGGACTCGTTGCGGCGATTCAATGCCACCTTATGTCGCTAAGGATATAGCGCTCAATTTCTGATGCATAAAATCAATGAGCGCTCTTGTTTTAGCCGGCAAGTAACGCCGATCTGAATAAAGTGCAAACAATTGCAAAGGGGCTGCCGATTGTTCAAACTCAACCTCGATTAACCGTCCATCGCTAATGTATGGTTGGCAAGCTTGTTTCGATAGAATGGCAAAACCGACACCCGCTAGCGCAGCCCGTCCCGCCATCTCTCCGCTGTTTACCCGATAATGCCCTTTAACCTTAATCGTCTGGAATTCTCCCTTTACATTGACAAACTGCCAGGGAGCACCTTTCAGTGCACTTACCGTTGTAATACAGGGCAATTCTTCAAACTGCTGGATACGAGAAGGGGTGCCGTAACGCTGAATGACGGAAGGGGCTGCAACAATGGTACAAGGGATAGTCACCAGATGGCGGGCGATGTAGTCACAGTCATCCATCTGACCACGGTTAATAATGATCGCTAAATCCAGATCATCCCGTAGGGATTCGAAACCTGACAAATTTGTGACACAACTGATCTCCAGATCCGGGTACTGACAGGCGAAATCGGCAATAACAGACCCCAGTAATGCAGGACCTATTTCATTGGGAATACAGATACGCAATGGGCCCTTGAGTTGCATTTGCCGTAACGTTAATTCTGTCTCAGTTTGCTCAAGCGCCTCAACTAATGGCTTCGCTCGAGTATAAAGCAAGTGCCCGGACTGGGTGAGTTTCATATGTCGGGTGCTGCGCTCGATGAGCTGAAGATTCAGTTTTTCTTCTAACTGAGAAATGCAACGACTAACATTTGATGTCGGCATTTCAAGGACTTTCGATGCCCCAACAAAACTTTCTTTTTCAACCACCGCAATGAACACTTTCAGGGTAGTAAAATCAAGGGCCGGACGCATCAACTATCCCATATGTGATAATAATGAGTACCATTTTTACCATATAATTAACACCCGTGATAGCAGTTAAACTCGGATATCTTTCATCCATAGGTTACTTGCTATGTCACTGGTCATACAGACGTTTAATCATAAAGCTCTCATGCGGATCGCCATTGTAATGGCTTTTATCCAGTTCACTAATGCGCTGGAATACATGGCGTTAACGCCTGTTTTTGCTTTTATGGCAGAGGGGTTCTCGGTTCCTGTATCATTTTCTGGCTATGTCTCTGGTGTATACACACTGGGTGCTGTCATTTCTGGAATTGTTGCTTTTTATTGGATCGACCTGTTTAATAAAAAACAATTCCTGATCAAGAATATGCTGCTGCTGGGAGCATTAACCTTTTTTACCACACTCACTACTCATTTTGGCGCTCTTCTGGTACTACGCTTTTTCGCAGGATTGGTGGGTGGTACGACAATGGGTGTGGGTATGAGTATTTTGATAAATTATGCCCCGGCAAACTTACGTGGGAAAATGCTGGCAACGGTGATTGCAGCATTTTCGATGGTAAGCATCGTCGGAATGCCCGCTATATTATTTTTCTGCACGCATTATGGTTGGCATACTGCGCTATGGTTAATCAGTTCACTGTGCCTAGTGTGTTTACCGTTGATAGTATTCATTCTTCCCAAGGATACGGTCCCATCAAGCGTAAAGGCCAACCTGTCTATCGATACTCAAACCTTACTTTTCGCCTCTTGTACTGCGCTGGTACAATTTAGTCCAATGCTGATTGTTCCCATTTTGACGCCCTTAATGACGCAGTACATGGGAGCACAAACAAACCTCTTGCCCTTATTGTTCTTAAGTGGAGGGATTGCAGGTTATTTGTCTACAAAAATAACAGGCATTCTAACATCACGTTTATCAGCGCTGATGTTGGCAACAATTTCAACGCTGTTCTTTGTAACAAGTCTGCTTATTCCTGCGATGGGTAGCCATAATGCATTTCTATTTATAACTTTATTTCTTGGTGCCTCATATAGCCGACTTGTTTCCGCTTCGTCGGTTGCGGTCCAGTATCCTGAGAATGAACAACGAGCCAGTTTTTCTTCACTACAGACAGCAATTATGTACCTGATAACTACTCTCGCATTCTTTCTCTCTTCCTTATTACTACCTGACCTGGGAATAACAACGCAAAATCTAAATAGACTGTTGGTTATAAGTGCATTAACTGCATCTGGATTTCCCATAATGGTCATAATACTTCAAAAGAAACTGGCTAAACGTACTATCCAGTCTGACCACCTCATCACTGATTAGCGTAACGTCTGCTATTGGCTGTGAGTTCAACCGTTGTACGTAGTTTCACCAGGGCAGACTCATCAATGCTCATTCTCGCTACGCATCTCTTGCGGCGGACACCATATTAACGATCACCACCTAGTTTAAAGAACTCTACCTCTTTTTTTGCCCCCCTATCTAATGGTGGTCATTTTGGTGGTTTTGACATAAAAGGAATTCATATTGTATTGATTATTATCTAGTTACCGGAAAATATATTCCCAGTCAGAAGCGCAAAATTCAAAAAGCAGATGTCCTTGGCATCTGCTTTTTGCTTCAATAAGATAATGTAAGAATTATTTGCCGACCTGAGCGTACTTTTCCCTCCACATCGGGTGAATGTGGTGGTCAAGAGACTTCGATAACGGAGTGCCCCCAAATGGCCATTAACGCTCTAAAAAACCGCATCGGATATCTCCCCTATCGCATCAAGGGTAAGGATCACCTATTCGACATGCACTTGCAGTGCATAATCTTTGCGGGCGCTTTGCCATGCCAGAAAGGCGAGCCCCAGCGCGATAAAGGAGAGGATGGCACCAGCCCAGTTCGGTGACGCCAAACCAAAACCGGCAGCAATAGTAGCGCCCCCCGCCCAGGCGCCCAGCGCATTTCCCAGATTGAACATGCCGATGTTAACCGATGCCGCCATTGTGGGTGCGCCGGCATGGCTGGCGCGATCCATAACCAGTTTCTGAATGGGAGAAACCGTTGCGAAACCAAAAGCAGCCATGAGGAAGACTGAAATGCAGGCAACCATATGATTCTCAATGCCGGCCCAAAAGATGAGAAGCACCGTACCCTGTGCGGCGAGGGTGATAAAAAGCGTGCCGAAAAGTGAGCGATCGGCAAAACGCCCCCCCACCCAGTTTCCAACCGCAAGCCCGAAGCCAAAAAGCACCATCAACCAGGCAACACCGCTGGCTGAAAAACCGGCTTTTTCGATCATCATCGGGGCGATGTAGGTGATAGAGGTAAAAAACGCAGCTGGACCAAAAATCGTGATCCCCATGACAAGCAGTACCTGGGGATCGACAAAGGCACGTAGTTCTGCACGTAGGGCCACCGCTTTCCCTTTCTCAATGTGCGGAACCAGCAAAGCAACGCAGACCATTGTAAACAGGCCAATCCCGGCAATCACCCAGAAAACAAGTCGCCATCCAAAGAGTTGCGCAAGCCAAGTACCGAGAGGAACACCCAGCAGATTGGCCAGCGTCAACCCCGAAAACATAAAAGCAATAGCACTGGCCTGACGACCCGGCGCAACCAGCGACGCTGCGATGATCGATCCGATACCAAAAAAAGCACCATGGTTGAAAGATGTAATGATACGGCCAACAATCGCCAGCGCCAATGTCGGCGCGATGGCGGTGATAATATTCCCGACGGTGAATATAAACCCCAGTGCTATCAACATCGTCTTGCGGGGCACCCTTGCCCCCAAAACCGTCAAAAGTGGCGCACCGACAAAAACCCCCAATGCGTAGGATGTGGCCATTAGCCCGGCAGTAGGGATATTGACGCCAAAATCAGCGGCAATTTGAGGGAGAATACCCGCAATGACGAATTCAGTGAGACCGATCCCGAATGCACCGACGGCGAGGGCTAAAAGAGCTATTGGCATTGAAACTCCAGCATGTACTTGTTGATTGAATATCATTAGGTAAAATCGAGTATATTCGACACTTTATTCAGGAAGTGAACCCTTATGAACGCATTTGATAAAGAAAAAGATGGCATTCGGCAGACAAGACACAAACCGGCAGATTTCGATGCCATTGACCGAAAAATATTAGGCGCACTGGCAGAAGATTCAGGACGCAGTTATAGCGAACTGAGCGAAATTGTGAATCTTTCGGCACCGGCGGTGCACGATCGCGTGAAGCGTTTGAAACGTGACGGGGTTATCAAGGCAACCGTTGCAGTACTGGATGGCTGCAAGCTGGGCCGGACGCTATTAACGTTCATGGTTATTGATACCAGCAGCTATAAAGCAACCCGTGCCCTTCTTCAGTTCACCAGCCGGCGTGAGGTTGAAGAGTTGCATACTGTCGCAGGAGACGGGTGCGTTTTAATCAAGGTGCGCGCGGCCGACACCGAATCTCTGGAAAATTTCCTGATGGAAATTCAGAGTCTGGAAGGGGTTCGCTCAGTGCGCAGCTATATCGCACTGTCCACCTTTCTTGAACGTGGCCCCCCCCCCTGACGAAAGGTAAGTACCCAAGCGGGTAAACTGTTATAGCCAATACAGAGAAAACTGTATCTATTCTCTATGGTACAACTGTGTTGTAATTGAAAAAATATTGTCAGATTCTTGTTGAATCAGAAAAACATCCCTAAGCGTAACGGTGTTGATGATGGATGAAGTAAAACGTCTTCTGACTGAAGAGATTGAACGCCTTAACCAGGAAGAGAAGCGTGATAATAAAATACGCTTTAGCCTAAAATTTATGCACTCGCACCCCTACCTGTTCTCCGCCATGTTGATCAGCTACGTGCCTGTCGCGTTGATTTTATGGTATGCGACTTATTTTGGCCTGCCCTACCTGATTGGCTTCACGGGGTTTATGCTCGTCATGTCTGTGGCGCTTTCGATAGATATCAACCCCAAATATCGCTTTGAAGATATTGATGTGCTGGACTTACGTGTTTGCTATAACGGTGAGTGGTTTACCACACGTCAAATCTCACATGACACCGTAAATAAACTGCTAAGCAATGAACATGTTGCAACGGAAGTAAAAACCGGAATAGCAAAAATCCAATCTACAAAAGGTGAAGTAGGTTTTTACGATGTTTATTCTCTCGCTTATCTTAGAAAAGCCGCAATATAACGCGTAGCGTATAAACCCTCAAAATATCCGCCTCTCCGGTAGAAAGTGCATGTCGTTCATTCCGTCTACTGCATGGCTATTCCACGACTCCCGCACTAACTGTTTACCTCCATGTGGTGATACGCTCTCACCCTATTATCCATCACGGCAAAAAACGGGTGTGCGATGGCCAAGTTCGAGCAATTAGCTTGCCAGATGCGAAAGCAACTGCAGGAGGGGATCTGGCAACCCGGTGACAAGCTTCCGTCACTGCGAGAAAAGTCGATTCACTCTGGTATGAGTCTGATGACGGTACTACGAGCCTATCAATTATTAGAAAGCCAGGGACTGCTTATATCACGCCCACAATCTGGGTATTACGCCGCGCCGCAGTTAGCCGCACCGCCGCTTGATAGCGCCTCCGCCGTAAATGTACAGGCTCGTGTGGAATTGACGGAAGATGTTGACGTTAATGCGTTTATTTTTGATGTGCTTCAAGCCAGCAAGTCTCCCTCTGTCGTTCCTTTTGGCTCAGCATTCCCTGATCCACATCTTTTTCCTCAACGACAATTAACCCGCTCTTTGGCTTCAGTCGCGCGCCGCATGCAGCCACGAAATGCTCTGGATAATCTTCCCCCTGGCAACGAGCAGCTAAGAAAACACATCGCTCAGCGCTACGCATTACAAGGTATTGCCGTTTCACCCGATGAAATCGTCATTACCGCCGGCGCGATGGAATCACTCAATTTGAGTCTTCAGGCACTGACGGTGCCGGGAGATTATGTCGCTATCGAATCGCCTGCCTTTTACGGTGCATTACAGGCCATCGAGCGTTTTAAGCTTAAGGCGATTGCAATAGCCACCGATCCACAACACGGCATAGATCTTGATGCGCTGCATCAGGCGTTGAATGACTATCCCATTAAAGCCTGCTGGCTGATGACCAATTTCCATAACCCGCTCGGCTGCACGCTGTCATGGGAAAATAAACAGCGGCTAGTGGCGATGTTGGAAAAATATGGCGTGGGATTGGTTGAAGATGATGTTTACGGTGAACTGTACTCTGGATTACAGCGGCCGTTACCCGCAAAGGCATTAGACGGCAAAGGGTTGATCCTGCACTGTTCTTCGTTTTCCAAAAATCTGATGACTGGTTTCCGAATCGGTTGGGTGGCGGCCGGCCAACATGCCAGGAATATCCAGCGTTTACAGCTGATGAGCACGCTCTCTGCCAGTGCTCCTATGCAGTTAGCTATCGCAGAATACCTTGCAACAAGCAGCTATGACAGTCACCTACGCCATCTTCGCAAGACGTTAGAACAACGCAAAAATGCGGCGATCCAATCACTCCAGAGCTATCTCCCTTATGACGTTACTATTTACCCTTCCCGCGGCAGCTATTTCCTTTGGTTAGAATTACCTCCCGGTCTCAGCAGCACCACGCTTTACTGGCAAGCGCTAGAGAAAGGGATCAGTATCGCCCCCGGAAAAATGTTCACGACCGGCGACAAATACGATCGCCATTTCCGGTTAAATGTTTCCTATGAATGGGATGAGCGCTGCGAGCAAAGCGTAAAGGCATTAGCAGCACTCATTCAGCAACAAATAAAAGCCATGCACAGTATGAAAATATAAACCGCGATGAGTAATCCCAGAAATCTGCTCGCACTGCGGTGCTACTTAGGTTTTACTGAATGCAATATCGACACCTTTCAAAATGTCGCCATTCAGTTTTTAGGCACCGAAGACACGCACCTTCCCGGTCGACTGGCCTTGGATAGCAGTTCGGGTGCCAAAGGGGTGGCGATTGGAATTTATTACGGCAATAGCCTGGTTACCATCAACAAAAACTCAGCGTGGATCCCCTTGCAGGTTGGTGATAATACCATTCCCTTTTCGGCCCGGATTGAAAGAACGGCAGACGATACACTGCAATCCGGTGACTACACGGCAACGGCACACTTCAAGCTAAGCTATCTCTGAACAGGAGGTGGTCGCGCACCTGAAACGAGCAATGACAACAAAACGTCACATCAGTGATGAAAACCACAAACCTCATTGAGTGAGAAACAAAACCAAAACATTTTATTGGCAAATCTTTAACATTTTAATAAATGTCTTAAAGTTATTTCTAAAGAGTCCGTTGTTAACTAAACGTAGGGCTGTTTGGAGATATCATCATGAGAGCATGGTTTTTGTGTGGCGCACTTCTGTCATGGGCGGGTTTTTCACTGCCCACCGCGATGGCCTCTTCAGCCATCAATACCGGCGTTATTCATATCGTTGGCACCATTGTTGAACCCCCTTGTGATATTTCAACGCAATCACAGCAGGTGACGGCGCAGTGTTTCCGGCAAGGACAACAGCACACGCTCACCCTTGCCAAGCTAACGCAACCGCACACGTTGCCCCAGGGCGTGGGCTATATTGCCCCCCTGTCCTTAAGCGAAACGGTCAAAGTCGTGGTGATCAGTTACCAATAGCGGCAGACCAGCGTCTGCCGCAAAGCGTGATATTGATTACGAGATGCCAGCCTCATCGGTGTGGCCTTCACGGTTCACACCCTCAGGAAAGAAAGGCGATCCCTTGCTTTAGCACCAAATCACAAGCTTTGGTTTTGACTTTTTCGGCCAACGGGGTGCTACCGATATTGTTAAGGTTTAGCGCCTGTCCATCCTTGGTCTGCAACATCCCAGCCATTCCCTGGGTGTAATCCGTTTGTTTCTGTTTTTCCGCGCTGTTCAGCCCCAATTTATCGAGCAATTTATCTTTGATATTTTCAGTATTGGTAGCAGATACCAGCTTCTGCTTGATGCAGTACTGCAAAATACCCGCAGCATTGCCCATGCTACCCGCACTCAATGCCTGCGTACCACCACCGAGTAACCCGGTCAAATTGGTGGTTGAACCCCCGTTTTGCCCAAGCTGGCTGGCAGCACTGGACAACGTATCCTGCCAGTTGGCGGCTTCAAGGTTTCCGGTCATTAACAGGCTGGAAAAAACGGTGCAGTATAGGGTGCGATTTATCAGATTCATCACGCGGTCACTCTGGTTTTTGAAGATGGGTTTAGGAAAACGGGTGCAATAAAAAAGGAGGTACACTGCCGAGCAGTATACCTCCTCTTTCAGGTGGCAACATCAACGGTTGCCAAGCATTCTCCGTTACAGCACGATATTACCGACCACAAAACCGAATACCACGGAAAGCGTAATCGTTAACACCCCTGGCACCAGAAATGCGTGGTTAAAAACATACTTGCCGATGCGGGTCGAACCGGTGTCATCCATTTCCACCGCCGCCAGCAAGGTCGGGTAGGTTGGCAGGACAAACAGGGCTGATACCGCGGCAAAGGAAGCGACCACCGTGACCGGGGAAACGCCAAGCACCAGCGCGGCGGGCAGCAATGCTTTCGCCGTCGCCGCCTGGGAATAGAGCAGCATCGATGCAAAGAACAGCACCACGGCCAACATCCAGGGATAACCTTGCAGCAACGCACCCGCAGTACTCTGGATATCATTGATGTGCGCTTTGACAAAGGTATCCCCCAACCAGGCAACGCCCATCACGCACACGCAAGCACTCATACCCGATTTAAAGGTGCTGGCAGAAAGTACTTTGCTGGTATCAATTTTACAGGTGATGGCAATGAGCGTAGCGATGGTTAGCATGAACACCACAATAGCTTCGTTACGCGGCAACACCGGGTTAGCAATCAGCTTCACCGTATCGCTGATTGCCGTGGCATAACCCACCACGGCAACAATCCCAAGCAGGAACAGCAACACCGACAATTTTGCCCCCGGCTTGATCTCCAACGCACTGGCGGTGCGCACTGACACTTCGCCATTTTTAATCCGCTGTTGATAGACTTCATCATCTTTCAGCTCTTTACCCAGAAAGTTGGTGACAACCGCCGTCAACAGCACCGCAGCAAGTGTGGTAGGGATGCATATTCCCAGCAGCATCAGATAACTGACGCCGTGCGGTTCCAGAATACCGGCAGCAAAAACCACCGCCGCAGAAATTGGCGAAGCGGTGATCGCCACCTGCGAAGCGACGACCGCGATAGAGAGCGGACGCGACGGACGAATCCCCTGCTCTTTCGCCACTTCCGCGATCACCGGCAACGTTGAGAAGGCGGTATGGCCGGTGCCCGCCAGCAGCGTCATAAAGTAGGTAACCAGTGGCGCGAGGAAGGTGACATATTTAGGCTGACGACGTAACAATTTCTCCGCCAGACTGACCAGATAATCCATGCCTCCTGCTACCTGCATGGCCGCAATGGCGGCGATCACCGCCATAATGATTTCGATCACATCAAACGGTATGGCGCCCGGTTTGATATGAAGACCCAGCGTCAGCACCAGCACCCCTAACCCACCGGCAAAGCCGATACCGATGCTACCAAGACGAGATCCTAGATAAATGGCAAGCAGAACGACAAAGAGTTCCACGACAAGCATACAATGCTCCTTAACGATGGTTAAAAGTCGTGCGATGGTATTGTTGTTATTATCTTTTTTTTATTAATGGACATCAGGCACAGGGCTACCCTGTGCCTGCGGTTAATCACTGGGAAAGTTAGGCGTTTTCGTCGGTGTAACGCTTCGCTTTGTAGGCCGGATGCATCAGGTTTTGCGTGGAGAAAATGTCATCCAGCTCACTTTCGGTCAGAAGACCGCGCTCCAGCACGACTTCACGTACGCTCTTGCCGGTTTCAGCGCAAATCTTGCCGACGATGTCGCCATTGTGGTGACCAATAAACGGGTTGAGGTAAGTCACAATGCCGATGGAGTTAAACACGTAGGCTTCGCATACCGCTTTGTTGGCGGTGATGCCGTTGACGCATTTTTCCAGCAGGTTGTAGCAGGCGTTGGTGAGGATGTGGATAGATTCGAACATCGCCTGACCGATGACCGGCTCCATCACGTTAAGCTGCAACTGACCCGCTTCAGAGGCCATGGTGACGCAGGTGTCATTGCCGATCACCTTGAAGCACACCTGATTGACCACTTCCGGCACCACCGGATTGACCTTGGCTGGCATGATGGAAGAACCCGCCTGCAATTCCGGCAGGTTGATTTCATTGAGGCCAGCGCGCGGACCGGAAGAGAGCAAGCGCAGGTCGTTACAGATTTTCGACATCTTCACGGCCAGACGTTTCAGCGCACCGTGCACCATCACGTAAGCGCCGCAGTCTGAGGTGGCTTCGATCAAATCTTCAGCCGGTACGCACGGCAGACCGCTCACTTCCGCCAGACGTTGTACCGCAAGATGCTGGTACTCATCCGGCGTATTCAGTCGTGTACCGATGGCTGTCGCGCCCAGATTCACTTCCAGCAGCAATTCACCGGTGCGCAGCAAGTTTTTGTTCTCTTCTTTCAGCAGTACGTAGAAGGCATGAAATTCCTGGCCCAGCGTCATCGGCACCGCATCCTGCAACTGGGTACGCCCCATCTTCAGGATGGTTTCGAATTCTTTGGCCTTGCGCTCAAAACCGTCAGCCAACTGCGTGATGGCTTCAACCAGTTTCAGGATGGAACTGTACACCGCAATACGAAAGCCAGTGGGATAGGCATCGTTGGTAGACTGACACTTGTTCAGGTGATCGTTGGGATTGAGGTACTGGTATTCGCCTTTATTGTGGCCCATCAGTTCCAGACCAATGTTAGCCAGCACTTCATTGGTGTTCATGTTCACCGAGGTGCCCGCACCGCCCTGATACACATCAACCGGGAATTGGTCCATGCATTTGCCGTTGTTCAATACTTCATCGCAGGCGCGAATAATGGTATCGGCAATCGGGCGGGGAATGGTTTTCAATTCACGGTTCGCCAGCGCAGCCGCTTTTTTAACCATCACCATCGCGCGCACAAATTCAGGAATATCACTGATTTTATGATTACTGATATAAAAGTTCTCGATGGCCCGCAAGGTATGAATACCATAATAGGCGTCGGAGGAAACTTCACGGGTACCCAACAGATCTTCTTCAATACGAATGTTATTTGACATAGTCACTATTCCTTTTTTTAGTTCATGAACCGTTTTTATTGTTGACCCACCGGTTCACGCTGCTTACAAATAGGGTCCATGGATTCGTCAGCCAATAAAAGGCCGCACGATATTTCTCAATATCGAGTAATATTAATGCGTTGCGAATGTTGTGATGCGTGACCTAAAGACGTTTCTCCGGTCACGTTACCAACGCGGCACATTATTCAGATATATACCCTAAATAATTCGAGTTGCAGGAAGGCGGCAAGTGAACGAATCCCGATAAGCTTACTCAGGTAAGTGATTCGGGTGAGCGAACGCAGCCAACGCATCTGCAACTTGAAGTATGACGGGTATACGACGCACCACATCAGAGATGCGTATTTAATCTTTCTGTAATAGCGCCTTGCGCTATTTCATTACCTTTGATTTTTTACTGAAATTCGTTGTCCTTATTCCGACGTTTCATCGGCATTGATTGAAACTAATTTTTCAATACCGCGATGCAGGCTTTCCAGTTTAGGAATAAATACCGTTTCGATAATTTCACGGGTCACGACACAGGCCTCTTGAACAAAGGCGCTGTATTCATCACGATGCGCCAAAATGTACAACGAGCGCCTCATGTTCAACTGTTCGGGCATATGGGTCAGTACCTGACGCGAATAGGCTTCCGATTGTAAAAAACTGATCGGTGTGGTCACCGCCCACCCCAAACCTGCGGCCACCATCGCGGTCAGGGTATCCGCATTATCAAACTCGAGCTGATTGGGTACGCGGATATCCAGCCGACGCAGATAACGCTCAATCTGCATGCCAATCTGTGAGTTGCGGTTAAAACGAACCAAAGGCATGGTGGCCGAAAGCTCGCGAAGATCTTCAATCGTCCTGATACGCTTGCGATACTCCGGTGGCGTGATGATGAAGTAGCCTTCAGAGAACAGGCGATAACGCACCACGCTGTCGCTGTCCATCAGCGGATCGCTGGTCACGATAAGATCCAGTTCACGTCGGATCAGCGCCTCCCCCTGCTGCGGACTCAGCCCGGTTCTGATTAACAACTGAGACGAACTGCTTAACAAGCGTTTGGTAAATACCGAGCCGCAGGTGATCGCAAAGGAATCTACCAGGCCGATACGCAGATCCGGTTTGATGCCCTTACCCGCTTCCAGCACCTGTGCTTTCAGGTTGGCAATTTCCTGCGTCAACACCTCGCCGCGATTTTTCAGCGCAATGCCATAGGGTGTCAGTACAAACGGACGGCGCGTGCGGTTTACCAGCATCACGCCAAAATCATCTTCCAACTGGCGAATGGTCTGCGACACAGCCGATGGCGTCAGCCCTAACCGGGAAGCGGCCGCTGTCATGCTTCCCTCTTCCGCTACGGTCACAAAAACCTGAACGGCATACATATCTATCGATTTATTGGCTGACATTGTTTTTTTAACCATTGAATATCGTCCGCGTTGTCATCACCATCAATCCGGTTCAGCACGCGATGGACCTGACGTTCTTTCGCTTTGGCGAGAGCCGCAGACCTTGTCACTGAGACCAGCTTAGAGAGCCGAGCATAGAAAAAATGTAAAACAAGTCACTGATTAATTTTTTCTTATAACTAGATTTAGCTACACTCAAGGTATCACATCGTGATAATTCACTGTGGGAAACGAATAATTCACTATTTTTTCTGCCACAATCCGCCCGTAACAGAGAGCACTTCTCTGCGAGAATTTGTGCTATCCATACGTATTTTATAGGTATTTGCCCCAACGCTGCGTCAGGGCAAGGTGTATCGTGGTGTGTATTGCACGTGTTATCGGCGACAGATGCAAGGCCGATTTAAGGAAGACAGGCATACGCCATGCGTTATCAAGGTGGGCAAACAGCGTGATAGCATACCGTGTCAGGTTATTTCACCTTGCGGTACTGGGGCTCACGCTGTTCTTGCGTCTGTTTGGCATCAATACTGCGTTCCGCCGTTGGGCGTAGCAGCAACCGGCGCAGGCCAATGGGCTCTCCGGTTTCAATACAATAGCCATAGTCTCCCATTTCGATACGGCGCAACGCATCATCGACCTTTGGCAACAAGCGACTTTCTCTGTCGATTTGTCTGAACAACATGCGTAGTTCTTCTTCATGGGCTGCTTTGTCAACATCATCACCACTGGTATCGTAGCGATAGATCTCTCCTTTCAGCTCCCCAATGTGCGCCAGAATCGTCTGCCGCTCCGTTTCCAACCGCCGGCGGAAAAAATCCCGCTGCGCGCTATTCATATAGTCTGCTTCGGACATGGCCAGCAGCGTTTGTTCATCAATAGGCTGCGTTGAATCGTTCATTCAGGCTCCTCATGTTGTTCTATCTCCACGCTGTGCAATCCATTCAACATCCACAGCAAGGTGCGCAAGCAAGGTGCGCAAGCAAGGTGCGCAAGCAAGGTGCGCAAGCAAGGTGCGCAAGCAAGGTGCGCAAGCAAGGTGCGCAAGCAAGGTGCGCAAGCAAGGTGCGCAAGCAAGGTGCGCAAGCAAGGTGCGCAAGCAAGGTGCGCAAGCAAGGTGCGCAAGCAAGGTGCGCAAGCAAGGTGCGCAAGCAAGGTGCGCAAGCAAGGTGCGCAAGCAAGGTGCGCAAGCAAGGTGCGCAAGCAAGGTGCGCAAGCAAGGTGCGCAAGCAAGGTGCGCAAGCAAGGTGCGCAAGCAAGGTGCGCAAGCAAGGTGCGCAAGCAAGGTGCGCAAGCAAGGTGCGCAAGCAAGGTGCGCAAGCAAGGTGCGCAAGCAAGGTGCGCAAGCAAGGTGCGCAAGCAAGGTGCGCAAGCCACGCGCTCAATATATTATAACATAACATTAATTATTTTGACTCTTTATGTAATAACAAATTCACCCTGCGCAAACTGTGTTCATTCACATAAAATAAGAAAATAGCTTCACGATTCACCCGTTTCGTCAATGATTCAGTGCTCTCAGCGCTGAAAATGGTGCATAAACGCCTGCTGTAACGAAAGCAGCGGGACAGATTGATGAGACTGCCCGGCATGAATAAAAAGCGAAACGTCGAGCTTATCGCGGTCCGCCGCCTGTAATCGCCACGACAGCTCACGAACGCCATCAACCATCCGGCGCTGGCGTCGATGCTGCCGCAACGCTTCCCTCTGTACCTCGGGCAATGCCAACTCCCACCGCTCCAGCGATTGTTCCCACTCTCCCACGGATAAAAACAGCACGGGTGCAGCAGAGAGCTCCTCTGTCACCTCAGCCTGCAAAAAGTCTGTAGCAATCTCATTGATATAGCCCTCGTTCCACCACACCGAAGGACTGGAGGCATAGTAGTGTTGAAAGGCATGGCGGCAGGTAAACAAGGTATTGAGCGTAAACAGCCCACCGTAGGAGTGGCCAAATAAGGCTTCCCTCCTGGGATCGACAGAGAACGCTTGTCGGATATAGGGCTTCAGTTCATGTTGAATGAACGCCAGAAATGCCTCTGACTGTCCTGCCAGCCCACTCGGGTAGTATCCGCCGCGAGGATTTGGTTCAGGAACCCGCTGCGCCACTGCCGGACGATAATCCCGTTCACGCAGCGTCCCTTCCAAATAACCGATCGCCACCACGACACCCGGCGTCATACAACACCGCGGGCGCGCCAGTGTACGCATCAGGGTTTCCGCCACCGGGAAATGGACTTCTCCATCAAGCAGATAAATCACCGGCCATCCTTGCTCTGGCGCTGGCTCATCGGGCCAGGCAATAAACAGCTGGTAGTCCCCGCAGGTGGAAGAAGTGAAAATCTCCTTCCGCGTTGGATAGTGCTGATACAAAAATGACACTCCTCTTGTTCTGTTCCCTGTCCTGAGGCACCGAGAGGCTAAGCAAAAACAGATCAGCCCGGCAACTGTAATCCCAGCGCACGCAGCATAGTCCCCATTTTCCCCGCGATCTCTTCCCACTCTTTTTGTCCGTCAGAGCCTTCTACGATCCCGGCACCGGCGAAAAAGCGCACCTGCTGCTGCCGGATGATGGCACTGCGGATGATAATAGCCCATTCACCGTCGCCGTGTTCATCGCTCCATCCCACAATCCCGCTGAATAACCCACGATCGTAGGGTTCCAATTCAGCAATCAACTGACGTGCCGCTGCCGTCGGCGTACCGCACATCGCCGGCGTGGGATGCAGCAAACAAGCCAGTTGTATGACACTATTATCCGTTTGGTACAGTTCACCTTCAATAGGCGAGGAAAGGTGCCACATGGTGTTGGTTGCTAACAATGAAGGGGCCGAGGGTGTGATAAGTTGACGGCATAAAGGGCGTAAATGCCGGGCAATATCGTCCACTACCATGCGGTGTTCCTGCTGATCTTTATGTGAATCCAGCAATTGCTGACACTGCAGTTTATCGTGCTGCGGGTCTTGATGACGACAAATTGAGCCTGCCAAGGGGTTACTCCAGATACGCCGCGCATTTTTGCGAATCAACAATTCTGGACTAGCGCCGACTAAAATCCCCCCCTCCGGCAGAGGCAGAGAAAAGTGATAAGCATGGGGGTTTTGCGCCCGCAAATTGTTCATGACTGCCGAGCAATCTATTGGCTGTGCGACGTCCACATCAAGCAGACGCGACAACACCACTTTGCGGATTTCCCCCTGACGCACGCAACGTAGTGCAGCCCCTACGGCAGATTGAAAATGCCGAACGTCAGGCATGCTGTTCACCTGGGTGATCGTAGCGATGGGGCTCGCACTGTTACTCAATGCAAGCGAGGTATCAGCCTGTCTGAAGGTAAAATGGTAGTGCAGCGGAATGAACAAGCAGGATGGACGACAGGTATCAAAAGGAATAGCACCGACCACAAGCGGCGCGGACACGCCTTGCGCCCGTGCTCGCGCCATGGTCGCTTGTATCTTTTGCCACAGGGATTGGCCATTATCACCGTCGGTTTGCGCAGGTTGTGAAATCCGTTCAAAAATGCCCGAAGCGCTCACACACCGGTGTGTGGAGTAATAAGAGAAATCTACCGGTGTTTCTGACGGGTTACTGGTCTGGGTTACAATAGCATCCAACATCGTGTCACCTTAAATGATGAAATTAAACACGCCTGATTGATCTCATGCGGATACTCACATCTTGTGAAACGGATCGTTATTTCGCGCACACCTTCACGTAATTTATAAATATCAATCATCAATAAAACGATTTTTTAATTTAAATCCGTCCCACCTACCCAGACACACTCCCCCCGGGTCTCCGGCCTGCATAGTAGGTTGCAGGGTTACCACGCTAACTCAATTGATAATCATTATCAACAAGTAAAGTTGAGCGATACGGGTGCTATTAGGAAAAAAGAAATAAAAACAAGACAGGAGGGGATAAAAAGGCACCTCAATATACGACGAGCACTAATCACTCTTGATACTGCATACCGAACACATACTTGTAACCTGAGACTGTTATATCAAATTATTATTATCATCCCTATTTATCATCGGTATACATCACACCGCATTCACATTGCAGAAAGGCAGTCACTGAATAAAGCCCCGTGTACTGAATGAAGAATGATTCACATGAATGAATGCAACCCCTTACAGAATGACAGATAGAATAAAGAAGGAAATGCCGTCAAGACGGGCATACTTTTTTTACTTATCAAAAAGGCCGGATATCCGTTGACAGATAAACGTAGCGTTATTTGTAATTAGCCTATAAATTCGCGTGCTACGCTTCAATCAGTACTTTATATATCATCGTTGGATAATAAAATGCTACGAATACTCAACGCCAATAGCTCGACCTACTGCTTAAAGGCCGTCTCGATCAGGAGGAGTCTCTTTTATTAAAAAACCGACTGTATTACAACAATACGCTACATCGACTCAAAAATAAATTAATTGGCACGCTGTCACAATGCAACCGAAACATCCTTCGTATCAACAATAAAATCCCATGTTCCGAAAATAAAATAGCATTGAGTGGCTCCACCTCTATCCCACAGGAATATGACGGTTACATTACGGACACGCTCTCTGGTGACAAAATGACCATGAACAACTGTCTGGCACATACCCGAGAGATGGCGAATTATGCGAAGACACAATTTGAAGCGGAAACGACCCAATTGCATCATATTTTTACCACCACAATCAAAGACACCCAGCTAAGTATCGGTGAAATTAATAGCCAGATCACCGCATTAAATACCGCGCTGGAGCAGCAACAATCCTCCGCTGATGAAGCCCTACACCAGGTTGACTCGAGTTACTCCCACAATAAAGCCATCAAAAACCTGAAATTAGTATTAAAGGAGATTAAGAAGCAGGAGAAATATAACCAGAACGCAGCAACTGCGCAGTACGTCTCGCCCACTCCCGCTACCACCAGCGAGAGTGCAACGGCCGCATCAGAGATGGACATTGCAGGCATTACGGCAATTATAAATGGAAATCAATTGGTTAAGCCTTCACCCCACCGAGACAGGCAACCGATCACCTATACCTTAATCAAGAATGAAAATGAAGCCATGCTGATCTCGCTGACCCAAAATCTGGGTAAAGACGTCATCAGCAACGCCTTTAAACATGACACGATACACATCCTGTCAACGCTAAAAACAACGGCGAGTGAAGCACTCCCTGACACCGACGTGCGCGCTAAACTTAATGAAATTCTGAGCGTACTTGACAGTGCCAGCACATTTACACCCGCATTGATTAGCGAAGGGCAATATGTGGCATTGGCACAAAAGCTGCTGCTTGCTTACAACGCCGAAGAACCTGCTCGACAGGCTCTATTGAATCAGGCTCAGGCGATATTACAGCCAACCCCTCTCACCTCCGCGCTAAACAGCGAAAAAATCAATACGCTAATCCGCTATCTCACGACGGATGGTCTACACGATAGCTGACGCTTTTGCCAACGGCTGCGGTAGCCGTTTGATTTTCTCGTCTTGATGCCCACAATAATGCCATCATCACACCTGACAGATGCGACGACGACAGGTAAAATGGCCGCACCCCCATGAACCGGTGCTACCTTATACCGTTCAGTCTGGCTGCATTAGCACCTATCAATCGTGAAGAAGAATGATGACCACACCGCCATCGCCATCGCCATCGCCATCAGAGAAAAAGCCCTGGTGGCAGCAAGGAAAAACCCCTGATTACCGTTTTTCTCTGGCCAACGAGCGTACCTTTCTTGCCTGGATTCGAACCGCGCTGGCCTTTTTGGCGGGTGCCATTGCTATCGATCAGTTCACCGTCAATCTGGCAACCCCTATGGTCCGGCAGAGTCTGGCGCTGTTACTGGTGCTGAGTGCCGCCGTACTCGGTGGGCTGGCCTACTTTCGCTGGGCGCGCAGCGAAAATGCCATGCGCCAGGAACAAGACATGCCCTATAGCCCACTACTGCTACTGGTAACGCTGTTTGTTACCGCCGTCGCCATGGTGCTGGCCGTGGTGGTTATCGTTGGTTAACCGCGTGCCCGCTGCTCCCGATCCGGGGCTACAACCGCAACGAACTGGCATGGCCTGGTCACGATCTGTGCTATTGGCACTGATCGTCAGTATGCTCTGTTTTCGTTTTAGTCTCTATCGCGACTCAGGATTAGCGCTGTGGTGCAGCGTACTGCTGTTGGCACTCGCTGTGGTGATGGTGGCGATGAGCGTGTGGCGCTTACGCTTTTCGCATCAACGCCCTGCATCAAGCGCCACCGTGGTTCGCTATGCCATCGCGTTTTGTTCCCTCTCCGTGGTGGTAACCGCGCTGGTACTAGCCTATAGCATCCTGCAATATTAGTTCGGCTGACGTAGTCAGAGCAGCGAGACGCCACCGCCCAACGCATTATAGAGCGTGACCAAATTATCCAGCCGGGTCTGTTCCAGCGTAATCAATCCCTGCTGTGCACTGTAAAGTGTGCGCTGTCCCTCCAGTAGGTTCAGGTAAGTGTCCACCCCTTCCCGGTAACGACGCTCTGCCAGGCGATAGCTACGCTCAGCGGCAGCCACATAGTCACGCTGCGCGGCGAGCTCTTCATCAATAGTCCCTTTGCGTGCCAGCGCATCAGCCACCTCTTTAAACGCAGATTGGATCGCTTTTTCATAGCTGGCAATGTAGCCCTGTTTCTGTGCCTTGGCATAATCCAGCGACGCTTGATTAGCACCGCCGTCAAAGAGCGGCAGACTAATACCTGGAGCAAACGACCACACTCCGGCACCGCCACTGAACAGGGAAGACAGCGCCGTGCTGCTGACCCCACCACTTCCCGTTAACGTTACCTTTGGAAAAAACGCTGCACGGGCGGCACCAATATTGGCATTCGCTGACTTGAGATTGTGTTCAGCTTCCTGCACGTCGGGACGCTGCAGTAACGTGGACGAATCAACACCAGCCGCAACGGGCGCAATAGCGTACTGCAATGACGCCAGGTTTTCTGGCAACAACACCTCCTGCACGGTTTGCCCAACCAGAAGGTTCAGCGCATTAAGGTACTGCGCACTGCTTGTCGTATTGCTGGCAACATCCGCGCGCGCCTGCTGGTATACCGTTTCTGCCTGCGCAACATCCACACCCGAAGCCACACCGTTACGCTGACGCTGACGAGTGACGTCCAGCGAAGCCTGAGCACTCTGCAATGTATGTTGCGACAAAACCAGATCACTGCGTGCTTTGGCCAGCGCAATATACGCCGTGGTTGTGTCCGCAATCAGCGTCAAACGAACACTTTTCTCCGCCTCCTGCGTTGAGAGATAGCTCTCCAGCGCGGCTTGAGTCAAGCTATGCACGCGCCCAAACAAGTCCAACTCAAACGAACTGCTGGACACCGAAGCACTGTAGGTTTGTGAGATCTGGGTGTTATTGGCACTGCCTGGTGAGGTTGCGCTGAGCGCGCGGCCTCGGCTTCCCTCCCCCCCGGCATTCACCGTTGGTCGCTGCGCAGCCCTCTGGATACCATACTGAGCACGGGCAGCCTCAACATCGGAAACCGCCTTGCGCAAATCGCGGTTGTCATTCAATGCCAATTCAATGACCTGACGCAATTTCTCATCGGCGATAACCTGACGCCAGGGAACTTCGCTCGCCGCCGGCATATTTTTCTCTGGCGTAAGATAGCCAGCCCCCTGTGGCCATGCCTTTTCTACCGGTACAGTGGGTCGCTGGTAGTGAGGTTCCAGCGATAAACATCCGCTTAATAACCAAGGAAAAATCACCGTAATCCATTTCAGATTATGCATCATCATTATTCTCTTCTCTGGGCGTATTGGGCTGTGCAATGCCCTTCTTTATTTGAGGAAATCGACGCCGTACCAACATAAAAAACATCGGAACCAGAAAAACAGTCAGAAAGGTTGCCGTTAGCGTACCGCCAACAATGCCCGAACCGATGGAAACTCGGCTATTCGCTCCGGCACCTGTGGCTAACGCCAACGGCAGTACCCCCATGATGAATGCGAGCGAGGTCATTAATACCGGGCGCAGCCGGATCGATGCACCTTCCAGCGCTGCATCAAACAGTGTCGCCCCTCGCCGGTATGCCAGCTCGGCAAATTCGACAATAAGGATGGCATTCTTGGCGGAAAGGCCAATGGTGGTTAACAGCGCAACCTGGAAGTAAACATCGTTCTCCAGTCCGCGTAGCGTTGCTGCTAAAACCGCCCCGATCACACCAAGGGGGATCACCAGCATCACCGAAAAAGGAATACTCCAGCTTTCATACAAAGCAGCCAGGCACAAAAACACCACCAAAATGGAAATGGCATACAGTGCAGAGGTTTGCCCTCCTGCCAGACGCTCTTGGTAAGAGAGACCACTCCAGGCATAAGTCGAACCTTGTGGTAACGAGTAAGCCAAACGCTGCATCTCATCCATCGCTTCGCCAGAACTGACGCCCGATGCACCACTACCTTGAATTTCATAGGAAGCAAGACCGTTGTAACGCGATAAACTCTCCGGCCCATAAGTCCAATGTGTAGTAGCAAAAGCGGAGAATGGCGTCATCGTATTATTGCTACCGCGCACCTGCCATTGTTCCAGATCTTCCGGTTTGCTACGCGTGTCGGTGTCGCCTTGCATATACACTTTTTTCACTCGCCCACGATCGAGGAAATCGTTAATGTAAGTCCCCCCCATGCACTGCTCAGTGTTGACGTGACATCGCTGAGGGAAAGGCCAAGTGCATTCGCTTTTGCGTTATCGATTTGCAATTGCGGCATCTGAGCCAACTCATTGGGCCGAACCGCGGACAGTAACGGACTCTGCCGCGCGTCACTTAATAACGTGTCGCGCAGCGCTAAAAGTTGCGTACGATCGGTGGTGCCGCTGGCCTGTAGCTCAAAGGTAAACCCGCTAGTTTGCCCCAGACCGTCCACAGCGGGTGGCGTCAAGGTGAAGACTTGAGCGTCACGCAGGGACGAAAATGCAGCCATTGCTCGTTTGGCAATGGTATCCGCGCGATTTTCCTCTCCTTGCCGCTGACGCCAATTTTTCAAGGCGACAAATGCCATGCCCGCATTTTGTCCACTACCACTAAAGCCAAACCCTGTAATGACGAATATCGCTTCCGTATTCTCCTTTTCCTCCGTCAGGAAATAGTTTTCTATTGCTTTCCCTATTTTCTCTGTACGTACCGCCGTTGCACCCGGAGGAAGAGTGAATTGCACCATCACATCCCCTTGATCTTCTGTGGGCAAAAATCCGCTCGGTAAACGGACAAACATCACCCCCATCAGCACCACAATCGCCGCATAAATCAACACAAAGCGTCCTGGATGACGCAGAATCTGCGCAACCTGTTGACGGTGTCTCCCCTGCAAATGCTGATAGCCGCGATTAAATCGTGCAAAAAAACCCGATCCGTTTTCCACATGTGAGACGGGACGCAAAAGAGAGGCGCACAGTGCGGGTGTAAGCGTTAATGCGACGAGAACCGATAACGCCATAGACGACACAATCGTGATAGAGAACTGACGATAGATAACGCCCGTCGAACCACCAAAAAACGCCATCGGCAGAAAGACTGCACTCAGCACCAGAGCCACGCCGATCAACGCACTGGAAATTTCCTGCATGGATCGTTCCGTAGCAACCACGGGAGACAACCGCTGCTCACGCATCAAGCGTTCGACGTTTTCCACAACGACGATGGCATCATCCACCAGTAATCCAATGGCCAACACCATACCGAACAACGTCAGCGTATTGATTGAATAACCGAAAATTGCCAGAACACCAAATGTCCCAAGCAAGACGACAGGGACGGCGACAGCAGGAATAAGCGTAGCTCGCCAGTTTTGCAGAAAAAGGAACATGACCGCTACCACCAGTGCGATAGCTTCAAACAGTGTTTTGACGACTTCTTCGATAGATATTTTGATGAAGTCGGTACTGTCTTTCGGGTACGCGACGCGGTATCCCTCTGGCATGGTAGGTGCATACTCAGCCACTTTCGCTTTTACGCGCTCTGCGGTCGCCAACGCATTCGATCCAGGCGCCAACATCACGGCAATCCCTGCCGCGGGATGCCCGTTAAGACGGGTGATGATGCTGTAATCTTCATCACCCAATTCAACCCGCGCCACGTCGCTCAAACGTACAACGGCACCACTACTGTCACTTTTAACAATAATGTTGTTAAACTGGTCCACCGTTTTCAATTGTGATTGCGCCATGACGGTCGCCGTCAACTGTTGCTCGCTGCGAGATGGCAATGCACCTATCTTGCCCGCAGCAACTTGCACGTTCTGCGCTTCTACTGCCGTCGAAATATCCGAAGGCATCAAGCTATACGCAGCCAGTTGTGTTGGGTTTAGCCAAATACGCATCGCATATTGAGAACCAAAAACCTGAACATTACCTACGCCTTCTACACGTGCCAGCGGATCCTGCAAATTACTTACCATATAGTCAGCAATATCAGAGGAGCTACTGCGATCGCGACTGTCGTACAACGACATGATAAGCAGAAAGTTACTTTGTGCTTTGGTAACCGTCACGCCTTGTTGCTGAACCTCTGTCGGCAAACGGTTCAGTGCCTGCTGTACCTTGTTCTGCACCTGAGCAGTATCCGGGTCAGTGCCCTGAGCAAACGTGACCGTGATTTTCACATCGCCACTGGAACTGCTGGATGATGAGAAATAGAGCAAGCCATCCAACCCGGTAAGCTGCTGTTCAATGATCTGCGTTACGCTGTTTTCCAACGTCTCGGCAGAAGCACCGGTATAGGTCGCTTTAATAGACACAGAGGGGGGGCGACATCCGGATATTGTGCAATGGGCAGAGAGGAAATGGCTAACGCCCCAGTCAACATAATGACAATCGAGATAACCCAGGCGAATACCGGGCGATGAATAAAGAAACGTGAAAACATGGGTTACCGAGCCTCCTTCACAGCAGTGGGGCTAGGTGCAGAGGATATTTCCGTGTTGACTTCGATGGGGCTCACTCGTGCGCCGGCAGTCACTTTATCCGTACCCTCGATAATGACACGATCGCCAGCCTGTAGACCTTGAGTTACCCGCCAACGACTATCGATAGCACGTTCAGTGACCACTGTGCGTGCTTGGACACGCTGCTCGTCATCAACCACCAACGCCGTTGCATTTCCCTTGGCATCACGGGTTATGCCTTGCTGGGGCACCATGATCGCCTGAGGATCGAATCCCTGAACCACACGGGCCCGCACATACATACCCGGCAGCAGTACCTTCTGCGGATTAGGAAACTCGGCACGCAATGTCACACTGCCCGTGGAGGTATCCACCGCCACTTCAGTAAGCTTTAACATCCCAGTCCGATCGTAGGTCGAACCATCCTCCAACGTTAACGATACAGGCATCGTAGTGGCATGATTGCTCTGTGCCAGAGCCAGCCGTTGCTGGCTCGACTGGGTTAAATCGACATAGACAGGATCGAGCTGGCGTATCGTCGCCAATGCAGTGGTTTGGCCTGCTGTCACTAATGCGCCCGGCGTTACCGTTGAGATACCAATGCGGCCGGCGATCGGTGCCTTGATTTGCGTATACCCTAAGTTGATGCGAGCCGTGTTCAGTGCGGCTTGCTTCTCAGCCACGCTGGCGACAGCGGCATCATAACTGCTCTGTGCATCATCAGCATCCTGCTGTGAGACACCCTCGACTTTCACCAACCGCGCATAACGCTCTGCTTTCAACCGTGTTGATTTCACACTGGCTTGTGCGTTCTTCAACGTCGCGACCGCTTCGTCATAAGCGGCCTGATAGGGAGCGGGATCCACCTGGTACAGCACCTGCCCAGCACTGACGTCGCGACCGCTTCGTCATAAGCGGCCTGATAGGGAGCGGGATCCACCTGGTACAGCACCTGCCCAGCACTGACGTCGCCCCCCTCCGTAAACAGCCTCTTGTGGATAATACCGTCCACCTGCGGACGCACGTCAGAAATCATCGCCGCCGTCACTCGACCGGTTAATTCGCTACTCAGAGAGAGCGGTTCGGTTTTTAACGTCATCACCGTTACTGCTGTCTCTGGCGATACCTGCGTCGATTGCCCAACGTCATTACAACCACTTACCAGCAATACCATTACTAAAACAAAGTGCTTACTTTGCATGAAATCATGCCCTATAATTGAGAATGAACGTTCATTCTCAATATTAAATAAACCGAGGCCGTCCTGTTGCAAGGTTTGTGTTAGGTTTTTGTAAAACACCCTATCCAAACGTTAAAGGGGAGCATATGCAGGAAAAAATGAACAAAGAAGAGCGCACCGAGTACCGCCGCAACCAAATCATTGCCGCAGCCCGCATATGCTTTCGTCGATCCGGATTCCATGGTGCAGGCATGACGGAAATCGCCAAGCATGCAGAACTGAGCGTGGGGCAAATCTATCGTTATTTCACCAATAAAGATGCCGTCATTGAAGCAATAGTTCGGGATATCACCCATCAGAAACTGCAGTTCATGCTATTAGGGGCCAGCCATGTACACCCTGCTGCGATGGCCGCCAAAGCACTTTCTTTGCGCAAGCCCCCCGACCTTACTCCCCGCATGGAGGAGGATCATGCGCTCATGCTGGAAGTCACTGCGGAAGCAACACGAAACCCACGCGTTGCAGAGATCTTGCAGGAAGCCGACAGCCGGCTATTTCCACAGGCATGCACGCTAATGGCTCGCGATTTTCCCCATTTCACGCCAGAGCAGATTGCGGCCAGAGTGGAAGTCATGGCAACACTCTGTGAAGGGACGGCATTCCGTTCGGTTCTGCAAACACCAGCCTCACCTGAGCTGTTGCACCACCTCTATCAACAACTGTTACAACTGACGTTCTCTGACAATGAAAATGATGAATAAAACGCCTACATCGTCCCTGACAGGTACCTCCCGTTTAAGCTACGCCATCGTCCTCGGGCTACTGGCCGCGCTCGGCCCACTATGTACCGATCTTTATCTGCCCGCACTGCCTTCACTGGGTAATGAATTTTCTGCTTCCACAGCTACGGTACAACTCAGTCTGACCGCCGGTTTAATTGGTCTGGGTGCAGGACAACTCATTTTTGGTCCTCTGAGTGATACGCAAGGACGCAGACGCCCTCTGCTTATCTCTCTGATTATCCTTTTGTTAGCATCGCTATGGTGTGCATTTGCACCGGATATCCCCCAACTGATTGCAGCCCGCTTTCTTCAAGGCGCTGCCGGGGCTGGGGGGGCCGTGTTATCACGGGCTATCGCACGCGATCTTTACAGCGGCTACGAACTGACACGTTTTTTTGCGCTATTGATGCTGATCAATGGTCTTGCACCTATTCTCGCCCCCGTTATGGGAGGTGTTTTACTACAAACGATGGACTGGCGCGGCATCTTTCTTGCGCTTTCAGCGATCGCGATTGTGTTGTTGGCGCTTTCTACCTGGCGGTTGAAAGAAACGCTGCCACCAGAGCGTCGAATCACAGGGGGCACAGGCAAACTCCTACAGTCCATCGGCACCTTGCTAACCCAACGGGAATTTATGGGATTATGTTTGACACAAGCGTTCGTAGGCGCAGGCCTATTCGCCTATATTGGTGCATCGCCGTTCGTCTTTCAGGAGATTTATCAGCTGAGTCCGCAAGCATTCAGCTTATGTTTTGCGATTAACGGTGTAGGAATGGTTATTGCTGCGCAGATCGCCGCTTATCTGAGTCGCAAGCGAGGCGAAGTAGCGGTACTGAAAATAGCATTGCACATTGCCGTGGCAGCCGCCTTGATATTGCTGATAGTCTGCGCGTTACGCGCGCCGCTGCCCATCATTATGCTGCCGCTGTTTGTCACGATGGCAATGATTGGGCTGATTGGCCCTTGCGCCTCAACGCTGGCCATGCAGGGGCAAGGTCATCTGGCTGGCAGCGCATCAGCCTTGATTGGCATGAGCATGTTTATGCTGGGTGCCATTAGTACCCCATTAACCGGTATCCATGGCACCTCAGCATTGTCGATGGCATTCGCGATCTTCATCTGCTATGTACTGGCAGGCACTGCATTTACGTTTGTGCACCGCGCCCGCTAACAGTACCCACTAGCATCAATCCGCCGTGGTGTACTCAGGAAACAGGAACGGGTTGATGCTGCTGCGAGAGAATCCCTCTTCTTCCATTTTGATATCCAGTACCAGTGAGGCGAGATCGTCTGCTACCGCTTCGACACGATGATCTTTCTCCTGATACAGCAGCTTGATATAGGTGCCGCAATCACCGCAGCCTTCTGCCTTGATGGCTGACTCTTCACTGTCCAACGACCAATAGTTAAGGTTGCCCGTTGCCTCGCAGTTACTGCATTTCACGCGCACCATGTGCCATTCACTTTCGCACAGGTTGCAGTGCAGATAACGCAAACCGCTGGTGGTCCCAAGTTGTACTACGCCATAAACAGGAATGCCGCCACACACCGGGCAGAACTGACGGTGTTCACCCACTTCGGCTTTCGCTTTACCCGGCAGTTGCGTCGCCATCTGTGCCCAATAGAGGGAGAGGGCGGCCCAGATAAACGGGGCTTTATCGTTATCTTCGCCGTTAAACTGGTGTGCCAACAGGCTGTCGGCCAGTGTTTCCCACTCCTGCTCCGGCATTTTCTTCAGATTTTCCAACGTAATAAGCACCTGACCGTTGGCGGCAGGCATTAACTCTTCGATTAACGCATGCAGCAGCGTATGCCAGTGCGTATCACGCGGGAACACGCTGGCATCCAGCGGTGGGCGATTGTTCTGCTGCGCCTGTACCAACACATCGGTCAAATCGACGAGCAACGGATGATCGTGCAGCACCTTCTGCTGTGCCTCAACCATGGCAGCAGCAAAATTCAGGTAATCGCTGAGCGCATGATCAGCCGCCAATTGGCGCAGACGCTCTGCACGGCTGCTGTACAGGCTCTTTAAATTCGCGAACAGCAACGGCGGGATCACGCCCACCGTTGATGATTTTTCATTATTTTCCAACTGTTCCTGAGGGACAATGCGAATACTCATCCGGGTGATTTATCCTGTTGTTTACGGTTGTTTTTCTTGTTGTTTTCGTTGAATCTCTCGATACCAGCGTGGATGATGCTTCTTCGCCCACGCCGCAGGTACCCAGCCTTCTACCATAGCAGTAATTGTTCCTTTCACCCATAGCGCCGCATACACATGCACCATGATGACCAGGATCAGACCAACGGCCGCCAGCGAGTGTACCAGCAGAGCCAAACGGATCACCGGGATAGGAAACGCTGGAGCAAAGTAGGGACGCCACATCACAATCCCACTCGCCAACAGCAGCACCAGGCAAATGATGGTCAACCAGAACACACTCTTTTGCCCGAAATTATACCGACCTGTGTCACCGACTTCCTGATTTCTGGCAATTTTGTGGATGTTTTTGGCCCATTCAATGTCATCACGCTGGATCAGGTTGTGTTTCCAGTAGCGCAGGAACATCAGCAAGAAGGCCACAAACATCACCACGCCAACAAACGGATGCAGTATACGCGCCAGTTGTGGCGTACCGAGAATATGCAGCAACCAGTTCAGCGAAGGGAACAAAAACCCTAACCCGCTTATCGCGGCAAACACGAAGCAGAATGCCACAATCCAATGATTAATGCGCTCAGGCGCGCTATAGCGCTGAATGCGATTACTCTTTTTCATGCTGTTTACCCTCATGCTGTGCGGTGGTCGCCTCATCCTTTACCTCGTCCTCATCGTCCTCTTCGTCGACCCGATTGGGCCCAACGCCCACATAGTGGAAGACGCTGGCGGCAAAGGTCGCCGCAAAGCCAATCGCGGCGAGCGGTTTCCAAATCCCCTTCCAGAAGGTCACTGTGGGGCTGATGGCCGGGTTATCCGGTAAACCATGATAGAGCTGCGGCCTGTCAGCATGGTGCAGCACGTACATCACATGGGTGCCCCCCACCCCTGCCGGATCGTACAGCCCGGCATTGTCGTAACCGCGCTCTTTAAGATCGACCACGCGTTCCGCGGCCAGGGTTTTCATATCGTCTTTGGTACCAAAATGAATAGCGCCCGTCGGACAGGTTTTAACACAGGCTGGCTCCTGCCCTACGGCCACGCGATCGACGCACAGCGTGCATTTGTAAACGCGGTTATCGTCTTTATTCAACCGCGGCACATCAAACGGACAACCCGCGATACAATAGCCGCAGCCGATACACTGTTCAGACTGAAAATCAACGATACCGTTGGCATACTGAATAATCGCCCCCTCTGCCGGGCAGGCCTTCAGGCAACCCGGATCCGCACAGTGCATACAGCCATCTTTACGGATCAGCCACTCCAGCTTGCCGTTTTCCTCAATTTCCGAAAACCGCATCACCGTCCAGGATTTAGCCGTTAGGTCGATAGGGTTGTCATAAACACCAATGTTGTGGCCTACCTCATCGCGAATATCGTTCCATTCGGAGCAGGCGACCTGGCAGGCCTTACAGCCGATGCAGGTAGTGACGTCGATAAGCTTCGCGACTTCTGCCTGATGGTCGCGAGCCTGCGGCGGCGGGGTGAACGCGCTGGTCGCTGAGCGACGAATAACATCTTGTGATTGCATTGCCATGTGCTGTCTCCCTTACGCCTTTTCCACGTTGACCAGAAAAGCCTTGTATTCCGGGGTTTGGCTATTGGCGTCCCCCACATGTGGCGTAAGAATATTTGCCATATACCCTTTACGCGTGGTGCCCTCAAACCCCCAGTGGCAGGGAATACCGATGGTTTCGACCGTTTGCCCGGCTACCGTCAACGTGCGAATACGCTTGGTCACTACCGCTTTGGCTTTAATAAAGCCGCGCTTGCTGCTGACCTTCACCGTATCGCCCACACGAATCCCCTTCTGCTGCGCCAACCCTTCGCCAATTTCAACAAACTGCTCGGGCTGCGCAATCGCATTCAGACGCGCGTGTTTGGTCCAGTGGCGGAACAGCTCAGTGAGCGAATAGGTGGTCGCGACATAAGGAAACTCGTCCGGTGTTCCCATACGCTGACGGTCAACGTCAAACAGGCGCATGGCCGGGTTGTGCATCACGTTGGCATGTAACGGGTTCTGTTTTAACGGCGATTCGACAGGCTCGTAATGTTCTGGGAACGGGCCATCGACCATCTTGGTCATGGCAAACAACCGTCCTAACCCCTCCTGATTCATGATAAAGGGACCAACACCGCTGTTTGGTGCCGCCGCGCTGTAATCCGCCACATCACTGCCCGTCCAACGTTTTCCATCCCAGCGCACCACTTCTCGTTTCGGATCCCACGGTTGTCCGCTTTCATCCGCTGAGGCGCGGTTGTAGAGAATGCGACGATTCTGCGGCCATGCCCAAGACCAACCGGGCGTATTGCCCAGACCGGAATCCGCATTGTCTCGATTGGCCATCTGGTTACCCTTCTCCGTCCAGCTTCCGGCGTAAACCCAGCAGAAACTGGCGGTAGTGCCGTCATCACGCATTTGGGCGAAACTGTCGAGCAGTTGGCCTTTTTTCAGAATCTGCTTGCCCTGATCGTCAAAAACATCCTCCAGCGCATAGCCGTTAGCCTCTTTCGCCACTTCCTCCGGTGTAGGATCCTCCGGGTCCGCGTAGTTCCAGGTCATGTTTAACAGCGGCTCTGGATTGGCTCCCCCTTCTTTGGCATACATCTCACGCAGGCGCAGTAGAATACCGGAGAGAATAACCCCATCGTGCAAGGCCTCACCCGGAGGCTGTGCACCGGCAAAATGCCATTGCAGCCAGCGGCCGGAGTTGACGATAGAACCGTTTTCTTCAGCAAAACAGCTCGACGGCAAACGAAACACTTCGGTCTGAATCTGGGCGGGGTCCACATCGTTCAGTTCGCCGTGATTTTGCCAAAAGTTACTGGTTTCGGTCGCCAACGGATCGATAATCACCAGAAACTTGAGTTTCTTTAGCGCCTCACGGGCCTGATTGGAATCGGCAAAGGCCGCCATCGGGTTAAAGCCCTGCGCAATATAACCGTTCACCTTGCCCGCCAGCATCAGGCGCGAATAGCTGAGCGCGTCATAGCTCTTGTCCCACTTCGGCAGCCAGTCAAAGCCCCAGTCGTTTTCCTTCTGTGCCTTATCGCCATACAGGCTCTTCATCAAGCTGATAAAAAATTTGGGCGTGTTCTTCCAATAATTGACCTGATCCGCCAGCAGCGCTTTGGGGGTGATTTCATTTAAATACTGTTGCAGCGTGGTCTGCTTTTCTGAGGGCAAGTCCATGTAGCCGGGCAAGCGCAGCGACAGCAGCCCAAGATCGGTATACCCCTGAATGTTGGAGTGTCCGCGCAGCGCATTCACCCCGCCCCCCGCCATGCCAATATTGCCTAATAACAGCTGGATCATGGCGGCCGTGCGGATCATCTGTGCGCCGGTGGTATGTTGCGTCCAGCCTAGAGCGTAGAGAACCGTGGCGGTTTTATCGGGTACCGCCGTGGTAGCCAGCAGTTCACAAATTTTGATGAAATCGTCAAGCGGTGTACCGCACACCTCAGTGACCAATTGTGGCGTGTAACGACTGACGTGCTGTTTCAGTTGCTGCCATACGCTACGCGGATGCGTCAGCGTCATATCGCGCTTGGCGAAGCCGTTTTCATCCAGTTCATAGTTCCAGGTGGTGTTGTCGTATTTACTGTCTTTCTCGCTGTAACCGCTAAACAGGCCGTCGGTAAAGGCAAAATCCTCCCGCACCAGCAAACTGGCGTTGGTGTAGGACAACACGTATTGATGCTGGATTTTATCTTGCGTGATCAGATAATTGACCACGCCTAACAGGAAAGTGATATCCGAACCGGCCCGGATCGGCGAATACATGTCAGCGACGGCTGCGGTACGATTAAAGCGCGGGTCGACCACCACCATGCGAGCGCCGTTTTTCACCTTGGCCTCAATCGCCCATTTGAATCCCACCGGGTGCGCTTCTGCCGGGTTACCGCCCATCACCAGAATCACATTGGCGTTTTTAATATCAACCCAGCTATTGGTCATCGCGCCACGGCCAAAGGTCGCCCCCAACGCGGCAACCGTCGGCCCATGGCATAAACGCGCCTGCGTATCCATCCCCAGCATGCCAAGCGAACGGGCGAAACGGTAATCCAATGCGCCGGTTTCATTGCTGGCCGCCGAAGAGCACAACATCCCGGTAGTGAGCCAACGGTTAACCGTGACACCTGCGCTGTTCTTTTCCACGAAGTTTGCATCGCGATCCGCCTTCATCAAACGCGCAATGCGATCGAAGGCGTCATTCCAACTGATGGGCACCCACTTATCAGAACCTGGCGCGCGATACTCTGGCAGTTTCAGGCGTTGGTCACTGTGGATAAAGTCAATCAGCCCTGCCCCTTTTGGGCATAAAGAGCCGCGGCTTACCGGATGATCCGGATCGCCTTCGATATGAAAGATAGAAGCAATCGCATTTTTGGCGCCGTCGCCACGGCTGTACATCAAAATGCCGCATCCAACGGAGCAATAGGTACAGTTGTTTCTTGTCTCTCTGGCACGCAACAGTTTGTATTGTCGGGTGGCTTTGTTGAATAAATAGAACTTTTAGGTGAGCATCTGCTCAGATCACTACCGTCATTTCAACATCTGCACCCCATGGCAAAGCAAAAATTTAAAATCACCAACTGGTCTACGTACAACAAAGCTCTCAAGCTGCGCGGGTCTCTGACAATATGGCTGGATGAGTCGTCCGTTTCTGCATGGACGGAGAAAACAACGCCTGAACGGCGTGGCCGGCCGCGTCACTACTCAGATATGGCTATCACCACTGTTCTGATGATGAAACGCGTGTTTGGCCTTTCGCTAAGGGCTTTACAGGGCTTCGTTGACTCCATTTTTAAACTGATGGGGCTGCCGCTAAGATGCCCAGACTACTCGCTGCTCAGCAAGCGAGCAAAGACCGTTAAAATCAGCATAAAAACGCCGACCCGTGGTGAAATCTCCCATCTGGTCATTGACGCAACCGGCCTGAAGGTCTTTGGCGAAGGCGAATGGAAAGTCCGGCAGCATGGTGCAGAAAGACGGCGGGTGTGGCGTAAGCTGCATCTGGCCACAGACAGTGTGACGCATGAAATTATCTGTGCTGATTTGTCACTCAGCGGCACGACTGATGCTCAGGCTCTACCGGGCCTGATAAACCAGACCCACCGGAAAATCAGGGAAGCGTCGGCTGACGGCGCTTACGATACCCGCTACTGTCATGATGTGCTGCTGAGGAAGAGGATAAGGCCTCTTATTCCTCCACGACGTGGTTCGCAATATTGGCCAGACCGATACCATGAGCGTAATCACGCGGTTGCGGATCAGCGTCTAAGCGGCAGTAACGATGTCTGGAAAAAGAAAGTGGGCTATCATAGACGCTCAGTGGCTGAAACAGCGATATTCCGGTTCAAAACGCTTCTGGGCGATCATCTAAGTCTACGTGACTATGATGCGCAGGTAGGTGAGGCAATGGCGATGGTCAAAGCGCTTAACAAAATGACGCTGTTAGGCATGCCGAACAGCATCCGGATCGCATAACAATCGATCTGCTAGGGGAGCTGTAGTCACAAGTTCTGATTTATTCAACAAAGCCTTGTCGGGTTTCTGCGAATGCCGTGGCGGGAGAGAAACCCAATGCGGTGACCGTGGCTCCCGCCATGCCGCCCGCACATATTCTAAAGAATTGTCTTCTGCTGACTTGCATAAAAACTCCTAAGCCCACATTGCTCAAAAATTGGTGGCGCAAATAGCATTTCGTTTTAATTAATAAATAAGATAGAACCGGATTGGGGATAAAACCATATACTTATTAAGTATTATGCATTGAAATATAAAAACCGCAAACCATTATCAATCCGACAACAAAAAAGACACATAACTGCACAATAAATCACCAAACCCAGTATCAGATCACAATTAATGATAATAATTATCAATACCATCGCAGCGGTTTTTTTATCTTTATATAAATATTTACATATCGAATTTGCGAAAAAATAAGAACGTTCAAGATAAAAAAAACCAAAAAATAATAATTAATTACCGGTTTCTATTAATCTCTTATTGAACGTTAGCGACAGGAAATGCAATTACATCTCACGGGGGAGGATATTGATTAAATAAACGGGCTGGATTATTGCAACCCGTTATTATACAGATCGTTGCCTGTTAAGCCGCGGGGATAAAGTTTGCCGGGTGATCCTCAATCTGAGCCACAAAGTCGAGCAAGAGTCGACGCGCCCAGAGTGGCTCCTGCCCCCGTTGGAGCAACCGATCAACATCATGCCCAGCGGCCCGTAATGCGTTGGCACTGTTACGCACGCACTGCGTCATGATCGCGGCGGTAAATTCCGGGTGGAACTGCACCGAAAGTGCATGGGGGCCATAGCGTAACATCTGGCAGCCATCCTGGTCGGAATAGGCCAGCACCTGAGCCCCCGGAGGCGGAATCAGTACCGATTGCTGATGTGTCAAATAAGCGTCAAAGTGTGCAGGATAATCGCGCAGCAACGGGTCGTTCACGCCCTGCGCTGTCAGCGTCACCTTTTTTAGCCCAATTTCTTTGCCCTTGGGATTATCGGCAACCAGTCCGCCAAGCACATCCGCCAACAGTTGATGTCCATAACACACGCCCAGCAAGGGCAGTTGCGCATGGAACGCCTCACGCAGCCAGGCCGCCGTTGACTCGCTCCAGTCTAACCGGTCGGTTACCATCGACCAGGAGCCGCTGACCACCGCCCCGGCTACCGCATCAGGAAGGGGTAAGCGTTCTCCCCGTTCCGGCCGAATCACCAGCAGCTCACGCGGCTCTGCTGCCAGCGCCGCACTAAACCAGAGACGTTGTTCACCCACCACCTGGGCAATCGGCTGCGGCGGCACGCCCATTTGAATAATCAATAACGGCTTTTTATCCATGTTATGCTTACCTGCTTCTCAATACGCGGACGTTACCGCTATTCCTTTTGAACCCTACCATGCCGCCTAAACCCTGTCACGAGACGGGCATCTGGTCACACCGCCGAACCCTGTGACTTCAGATACACCAGCGCATACACATCAAAAAAAGTCACTTTCCCCTTGGTCTGCTGGATCTGCGCTACGCCTTGCTTCACCTCGGGGGTAACCCCGGTACTCGATTGAATTTGTGCATACGCCTGTTGAGAAATGCTGCGCTTATTAAACCACTCGCCGTTATAGCAGACGCGCAAATCCATCTGGTCAATATCGTCAAAGTGGTAACGAGGGCTCACATGGCAGGAAAGCCCCAGTGACACGCCCAGCACAAACAGCGTGAACCCCACCACATAGCCGCTACCGAAATAATCGGCAAACCCCAAAATCAATAACACCGGGAGGTAGCACAGTAACATGCCGCCGAAAAGATAGGGGTGTTTACGGATAAAGCCGGGATTAAAGCGGATTTTGTTATCGCGCTTCTCTTTACGATTAAGCTGTTCGATGTCATTACTCAGAATACGTTTAATCTCATCCATCGGGATACTTCCTCTCCTCACCGCCGGATTCGTCGTATCGACGCGCACCATGCTACGCCGTTGTTTATCAGTATAGACGTACTGGCGTTAACGAAAAAATCACATTCCGTCCAGACAGTAAACCGACAGTGTGATGCCCAAAAACATGACGGCAAGGCGAAAGGGATAAGGTGGTTTTGCCAAAGAGAAAGTGGTTTATCGAGAGATAAACATTGCGTGCGTCGCCACAGCGGCACACGCAATAAAAACAGTGAAGAGACGGCGAAACTAGCGCACCGCAGGCATTTCAAGCTCGGGATCGATCAGGTTGTAGATCTGATTGCCAAATACGGGTTGCAGCAGCAATTTTTCCAACGCAAATGCCACATCCTGACGTGAGATAAGCCCCAATGTTGCGGGCCCTTGCGTCAGTTGGCCATTATGCGTTGCCACCACATCCAACAGCCCACCAGGACGAACGATGGCGTAATCGAGCGAGCTGCTTTGTAACCAGCATTCCGCCAGCGATTTCTCTCTCACCGCCAGACCAAAAGCGGCTTTCGCCCGCGCGGAGAGCAGCGGCCACCCCTCACCGCATCCCAGTGAGGTCACCAGCAGCATACGTTTCAGGCCAGCCTGTTCTGCGCCATCAATGAGTGTGCGGTGTCCCAGATAGTTCACCGAACCGCCACCCAGCGTGGAAACAACAACCGCATCCGGCCCTGCGGCCTGACAGGCTTGGGCAACCACCTCAGGCTCACAAGCATCACCCTCGACCACGGTTACGCCCTGCTCACGGCACTGTCTGGCCTGTTCACTGTCGCGCAACACCAGAATAACCGACTGGTTGCACGCCAGTGCACGTTGCAGCAGGCACGCGCCAACGCCGCTGCCCGCACCGAACAGCAACCAAGGCGTCACGCTGCCACCGCCCGCAGTTCATCCGCCAGCAGACGGAACGCAATAACCTGATGCGCCAACAGTTGACGGTGATCGTCACGGCCAAGGAAAATTTTGAACATGGCATCACCTGCCGCATTGAAAAACACCACGGAAGCGGTATCCATCCCCATAAACTTACGCTCGATAAGCGCAATGTGCTCGCAGCGAGTAGCACGGATGTGGCCACTCAGCCCATTTTTGCCACGCAGGTTAAAATAGCCGTGACGATGCGTGCCTGTTGGCAATACGCTCTTGAACTCCAGAATGGCATCCGCCGTGTGACTGATGAGCGTTACCTCACCCCACTGGGTAATGGTGTCCCACACGCGATCGAACTGATCCCCCGCCACCAGCGTACGCTGCGCGTCCGGCAATGCGTCGGTAACCGCAAACAGGCTGGTCTGGTATTGTTCCGCGATCGCCTCTAAGGTGCCATCCGGATTTGTCGCCAATAATTCTTGTAACGTCATTATCTTCTTCCCTTAATGAGGCAATGATTCCCCAGCATTGAACTGAGGGATAAGCTGTTGTAGCGCCTGCATCAGATTATTTGCCCAGAAACGTCCATCGTTGGTCAACCGCAGGCAGGTTGACGCATCGCGGATTAACCCGGCTTCATGCCACTGACGCAGCAAGGGTGTCAGCACATCTGCCTGTGGTGTCAACAGCGGCAGGGCGACACGGCCAACTTCAATACCGGCTTGCAAACGGTGCTGCCAGACACCGGCTTTGCTGGCGGGTGTCATCATCGCGATCGGCTTCTCTCCGTTATCCAGCTTCGCGTAGTAGCGTTCCAAATCGCGTTCCATCATGTACGCCTGGCCGTTAACGTTACCGCCCGCCCCGCTCCCCATAGCCAGGCAGTCAGCACCTTGTTTAATAAGCAAATTGTAGAGATTGCGTTCCCGGGTGGTTTTTGCCCAATGGCTGTTGCTCAACTGATGCCAGCCAGCATTAGCCAGAAAATCGGCCCCGGTGTGATAAAAATCGCGCCGTTCCATCACCTCCGGCAACGTCACGCGCTGGTTCTCTGCCGCTTTTGCCAACGGGGTGGTCGGTAACAGGTTCAACGCATAAAGATCGACATCGTCCAGCGGCAGATCGCTGACAATCGCTAAATCTTCACGCCAACTTTCCGCTGTTTGTCCCGGTAAACCGAACATCAAATCACACACCACGGCAGCCTTATCGCGGCTACACAGGTTTTCCAAAAAGTGGATAAGTTGCTGGCGGTCAAACAGGCGCGCCATGCGTTGGCGTATCCGGCTATCAAAGGTTTGAACACCGATGGAGAAGCGGTTTGCTCCAGCCTCCAGGCAGGCATCAATGCGCTCGTCATCAAACCCGGCGCTGCGGCCCTCAACGGTTATTTCGCAGTCGGGAGCCAGCGGCAAAGAGGTGCGGATGGCCCGAATAATCTGTGACAGCTCGTCAGCGGACAGCGCCGTCGGCGTGCCGCCGCCAAAATAGACCGCATGAATGGGGGCAGACTGATGCAGCGGGCTTTCCGCTTCCAGCGCCAACTCTTGTAGCAGATAGCGGGTATAGGCGGCGGTGCTGTCATCGCGCAGCTTGTTCTGATAAAAGCCGCAAAAGGTACAGTGCGTGGCACAGAAAGGGATGTGTAAATAGAGCAGACGCTTACGCGCCGGTACCGTTTGCTGACGCAACGTTTGCCAGCTTGCAGCAATCTGCTCTGGAGAAAGCGGTACATGATTACGCCAAGGCATCGCCATCTTCCGTGCGGCGAACGGTTGCTCGCCGGGCTGGGCGTAATACGGCGTTAAATCAATGTTCATCTCTTCTTTCATCCTTTCCACTTCTACCACGGTGAAAAGATTAGATGATAACTATTTGTATTTAGCAACACGCCCTAACGTGAATTGCGGACCAAACCGAAACGCGGCTTAAGACTTGCAATTGCATTAACGCATTTTTCGCTTTTTTGTAAAAAACCTTGCTAGCAACAAAGAAAAAATAACAATAAAAATCAATGCATTGAAAATTAAAGTTAATGAGTTTGTTATATCAATGATAAATACCCTCACTTCATTAAGTTTGCTTAATTTAATTTAATACATAAAAAGCAAGTATTTATTAAAAATAATTCATGACTCGCATCACATAAATATAAAAATATTTTGATCAAATGTTTCATTTGAAATACAACAATTCGCAATGCAAATGAGAATTGTTTATCTTTCGGGAATAACAGATGAAAAAAATAATGACGCACACCGCGGTATGTTTACTGCCGCTTATTTATGGCAATACCTCGCTGGCTGCCGGGCAGGACGACGAAATCACGGTCATCAGCGACGGGCGCACCGAACAGAATCTGTGGGAAAGTCCGGTCAGCATGCAGGTTATCGACAGTGAGAAACTGAGCCGATTTACCGGCGATCAGATGGCGGAAGCGCTTCGGGATATTCCCGGCGTGGATATTGTCGACAACTCGTTGGCCGGGCGTAAGCAGATTCGTATTCGTGGCGAAGAAGCCTCGCGTGTGTTGGTGCTTATCGACGGGCAGGAAGTGACTTATCAGCGCGCCGGGCCCAATTACAGCCTGGGCCTGTTGATCGATCCGTCTTATGTCGAGCGCGTGGAAGTGGTGAAAGGGCCGCACTCGGTGCTGTACGGCTCACAGGCTATTGGTGGGATTATCAATTTTATCACCCGTAAAGGCGGAGACTCGCCCATCGGTGGCAAAATCAAGGTGATGTATGACAGCGCGACCGCAGGCTGGCAACAATCAGCGATCGCTTACGGCTCGCTGAGGGATTTTGAATACCGCCTCAGCGGCAGCTACAGCGATCAGGGTAATCGCAGCACGCCGGATGGTCGCCTGCCTGGCACCGATTTCCGTAACAACAGCCAATCCGCCTGGTTGGGTTATCGCCTTGGCCAACACAAGTTCGGGCTATCCTTAGACCGCTATAAAGTCAGCACCCAAACCTACAACAATTCCAACGACTATGACAGCTTCAGCGTACGTATTCCCAATTTGGAACGCGATAAGATCGGTCTGTTCTACGACTGGAACGTCGGCAACAGCCTGCTGAAAAAAGTGCATCTGGATGCCTATCGGCAAAACATCAAGCGGGAGTTCCGCAATGATTTGGTACAGAGCGGCGTTGATTACAGCTACCAAGGCTGGGCAATGACCGATTCAGTGATGACGTTGAAAACCGGCACCAACGATAAGCAGATTAGTGATGGCATCACGGTGCAAACCGATCTCACCCCCTGGGATAATCATCTGCTGATTGTTGGTGGGCAGTGGTCACGCGATGATGTTAAACAAACTGCATCCACTAACGTCACTATTGGCAAGACAATCAGTTTCTTTGGCAGCCCGTATAACATCAATATCAACCCCAACATCAATTCTGACGCCCACTGGCAACAAACGCACTGGTCACTGTTCGCACAGGATGAGTGGAAAATCACGCCGGACTGGACCTGGACCTTGGGCGCTCGCCAATATTGGGTTGAATCACTCTCTTATGGCAGCACCAGTAATGGCACCGTCACCCGTTATGGCTTCCCTGCCATGACCGGCGTAAACGGCAGTGTTATTACCAACAGCGCTAAGGCAAGCCAGCGCGAACACGACAGCACCACGGTGACCGCCACCACGCTGCGCTATTCGGGCTTTACCAATACACAGCTACGTGCCTCTTACGCACAAGGCTATGTCTACCCCACCTTGACCCATAAGTTCTACGACACCAGCGCAGGCGGCAGCATCACGTACGGTAACCCGAATCTGAAAGCAGAGCGTTCGGACAACTATGAACTGGGCGCTCGCTATAAAAATGCAGAGTGGTTGCTGGACGGGGCCGTGTATCACTCACGCGCTAAAGATTACATCACCACGCTCAACTGTGCGGGCAGCGCTGCCTGCGCTGGCAGCACCGATGCCAACAGCCGCTATTACGCTAACGCTAACAGTGCGAAGACCTACGGGCTGGAACTGCATGCGGAATATCTGGGCTGGACAGTGTCCCCTTATGTCACCGGAAATGTGATTCGCCGTGAGCTGGAATTGGAAAACCGCAGCACCTTCGACACTGGCGAACCGGCACTGACCGGGCGCGTTGGCGTGAAACATGTCGCTCTGTTTAACCTGTTCTCATTGGAGTCAGATGCCTTCCTGCGTGCAGCAACGCGTGCCAAAGACAGCACCGCCGATCAGGTAACCCAGCATGCTGGCTGGGCGACGGCCAATCTGGCATTTACCGCCACCTTCGGCAAGGATGACCAGTATCAGGTGAACTGGGCATTGAACAACCTGCTGGACAAACGCTACACCACCGCGCATGAAGGCATTCCGGCCTCCGGGTTCAGCACGGTGATTGGCGCCTCCATGGCATTCTGAGGAAAAGGACATGTTAAGGGTGATATCTGCGCTGTTTATCAGTTGCCTGGCATGTAGCCTGTCCGCACAGGGAGCATCACCGCCAGCGCGTGTCGTCGTCGCTGGCGGTGCATTGACGGAAATCGTCTATGCCGTAGGGAGCGGCAGCACAGTGGTAGCGGTGGATCAAACCACCACCTACCCACCCGAAACCCAAACGCTCGCCAAGGTCAGCCACTGGCAGCAACTCAACGTGGACGGCATGCTGTCTTTGCAACCCTCGCTGGTGATGACCTGGCAGGATGCCCAACCGCAGGCCGCATGGATCAGCTACGCCAGGCGGGCGTTCAGGTCTCGCTGTTTCAGCGCACGACCAGCACGCCGCAGCAGTTGATAGTGACAATACGCCAGGCGGCTAACCTGTTACACAAGGTCGAACAGGGAGAGGCGCTTATCGCGCAGATCAATGCGGATCTTCAGCGGGTACAGCAACTCACCGCGGCCCAAAAAACGCCGGTCAAGGTGCTATTTCTGCTTAGCGTCGCGGGCAGCGGGGCCATGGTGGCGGGGGAAGGCACCGTCGCCGATGGCATGATTACGCTGGCAGGAGGAAAAAATGTGGCTACCCACCCTCAATATCGGCCCTATGGCGGTGAATCAATGATCGCCGCCGACCCAGAGGTGATCGTGGTGACATCGCAGAGTATCGCGGGTGGGTTGGACACATTGGCTGCGGTGCCCGGCATCACCCACACTCGCGCCTGGCATCAGCAACGTATCGTTGCCATCGATCAGGCGCTGGTGCTAGGCATGGGACCCAGAGTGGCGCACGCCGTGCAGGCGCTAAGCGCCGGGTTTTATCCGGGGCCTTGAGCTGTTAGAGCAAATCAAATCGCCCAGGTCTGTTTTATACCAATATAAAGGAGCAGCCGTAATGGCTGCCCCTTTACGCATATCATCAAGCCTCTACTAGAACACTCGATGAGCCTATGATATGGAGAAATATCAAAGTCCCTGATGGCAGATCAGTCCCCGAGGGGTACTGTGCGTACCACTGTAGAAAGAACTAAAGTTGATGTTAACATAATAATTATTGCCTCCCGCCCCATCTCCATCTGCTGTCCAATACTCAAATCCAGAAAACCCTGAGTCAGTATAATTACGCAAATTTCCCCATTCCGCCCACAAGGCCCCAACGCGACGGGTAGTACTCGACGTAAAATTATACTGCGCCCTCGTTAGGTGGTTAAACCCTGGCTGCTGGTTGCAGTATTGGTTAGCCTCTGTCCAGTTTAACGTCGTTGAGCCGCCATTAGTAAACCAACTGTTGACGGTAAATGAGTAACTCAACGCCTCTCCTAGCCCATTTGTCGGGGTTGCCGTGATAATCACAGGCCCAGAAGGTGGAGTGTTCAGTGTAACCTGACCATTATTTATTGTTACCGCGCCAGGTTGATTTGAATTCCATGTATAAGCACTCGCGCTCTCACTGACATTTAACGTAAAGGTTGCTGCATGAAATCCGGTAGTGGGAAATCCGTCACCAATAGTAAAGGTGTGACCGTTGGCGGAGATCCCCGTAAGTGCCGCCCCCGGTTTAAACGTGGAGGTCTGTGCGGCTGTCGTGTGTTTGCCCACCGTCGCCGTTACCTGGTTATCGCCAGCAACCCAGCTTGTTAGCGTGGCTTGCGCCACGCCTTTTGCATTTGTCGGGGCTGTGGGTGTCGTTAACGTTGCGCTACCGCTCGTTAGCGCAAATGTCACCGAGATATCAGGAACCACGTTCCCCTGCCCGTCTTTCACCACAACACTCAATGTATTACTGTCAGTGCCGTTGGCAAGCGCACCGCTGGCTACCGTGAAATCCGCATCAGCTATCGTTGCCGTGCTGTTATCCGCGATAAAAACAGGTTTCAAATAAACGTAAGGGCCATAAGTACCATTGATATACGTTCTTAAACTAATTGATTTAACACCAGTGGTCTTGCTTGTAAAACGGAGGGTAGAGATGCCGTCAATATCAGTCAGCGTTCGACTTAATAATGTTACGTCGCTCCAGGCTGGTGATATAAAGACCCCCTCAACCGCATTGCCATTTGCATCGATAACGCGTGCACGCAGCTCAACATAGTCGTTATCATCAGCAGGCCAAAATAACTGTTCACGGACAATTTCACATAGTCAGCCCACGCTTCTGCGCCGACACCAACCCGGCGATTTTTTCCGGTAATATCATTATCAAAAAAGGTATTAACACCGTACATCCAATTATCTTGAAAAGTACGGTAGCCAATACCCGCATTTAAGGTATTACGGCTATCTTTATTCCGCGCCCCTAACTGAGTAAACAACATATTTTTATTGTTATCTTTTAACGGCACCAGAACGTCTATCGCGCTACCATCGAGTTTGAAATCATCATTGACGTTTAGCTGTACGCGGGCAGTGCCGTACTGGCTCAGCCACTGCTGTGCAGAATTGTTGATTTCGCTATTGGCGGCGGAGCGCGCCATCTGCTCTGCGGATTTGGCGGCATTTTTACTGGATAGCATCGTCGCCCCTGCCACCGCTTGGCTTTCGAGCCGATTTTCTGTTTCTACAGGCTGTTGGTTGTCTACAGAGAAAGGTGAACGCTTGCGCGGAACTTCAACCTCATCGCCCGTTGTAAGCGCTGAGAAGGGTTTAGAAAACGTTCTGTACTGATTGATCTTTTGCAGTTCTTCAACAGAAACACCATATCTTTTTGCAATGGCATCAACCGTTTCACCCGGCCCCAACACATACGGTTCAGTATCTGAAAAAGTAGGCGTGGAAGCAGAGATAGCCGCAGCCATCACCGGGGAAAAAGAAATACTCAGTGGAAATAGCAATTGGAAAAAGATATTGACCCACACCATTACGGTGACTTTGCGAGAAACGCTTTGCTCAAATTTTCTTTTCTTGTTAATAAAATAGTTGTATGACATATGTTAACGCCCAAGCTAAATAAAAAGACAAACAATTAATAAGCGGTGGACGTTAGCCTTTGGGTTTTAACAAAACAAGGAATAAGTTCAATCGAATAATATTTTTAGGAATTTGACTTCATTGCGGTTTAAGTATATTTACAATTAATTTCAATTCATTGAAAAACTTACTTTTGAGCGTTATTTAAAAGCAATTTAAATACATACAAACTGATTTATTTAAAATAAAACCCATCAGCACATATTTCAAAATGACATATATGTCACGCAACAAAATATTGACATTAATTTCACGTTTATCCACGCGCCGCAGCAATCAATGCCTGTCCCAGCGAGAGACCGCCATCGCCTGCGGGCAAACGTCTTGGTTGCAACACGGTAAAATCAGCCAGTTCTCGATGCAGCAGTGTGCTAAGCAGTCGGTTATGCAGCACACCGCCAGAAAGCACGATGGTATGAGTATTTTCCTCACGCGCAACCTGCCGGGCCAACGCCGCCAAGCCTTGCGCCAGCGCCACGTGAAAGGCGTGCGCACGCCGCGCGAGTGCTGCCTGATAGGCCAGCCATTCGTGCCAGAATGTCTCCAGATCTAACAGGTTACCGGCAAGCGGCATCGATACCGGATGAAACTGGACATCGCTTTGCCACGCCAACGCTTCTAGCTGGCAAGCGGCTTCGCCTTCCCAGCTCTGTTCACGCACGCCAAACCCCGTTGCCACCGCAACCGCATCGAACAGTCGCCCGGCGGATGAACTGTGCGGGGATTGCACGCCGCGCTCAATCGCTTTGATCAATAAAGGCAGCGCATGCTGAGGAAAATGCGCCGCCTGCGGTTGTTCTCGCCAGTCAGGCACAAAACGCAGCCACTGCGCCAGCAGGTTACGCCACGGCTGGCGAGCCGCCAGATCCGCACCCGGCAATGCTACCGCAGGCAGTCCGCCCCGATGAGAGCAGGAACGGTAATCGGCCAGCAAACATTCACCGCCCCACCATTGGCCCTTTTCGCCATAACCAATGCCATCCAGCGTCAAGCCAACAACCGGTCCGGCATCACGCGGCCAGCCGTGCTCCGCCAGACAGGCGGCAATATGGGCATGGTGATGTAACACTTCATGGCAGGCAATACTGGCATGTTCGGCGCGCTGATGCCCGAGGCGGTGGCTGATGTAGCCAGGGTGCGCATCCACGACAATCGCCGTGGGTGTGAAGCGATAGATGTCCTCAAAAAGCGCTATCGCGTTTTGATACTGCTGCTCAACATCACTGTCGGTGAGATCGCCCAGATGCTGGCTGACAATGGCATACCCATCGCGCAGCAAACAGAAGGTGTTCTTGAGATCGGCACCCATCGCCAACAATGCGGGTTGGTGCTCGAAACCGGGCGGCAGTGTAAACGCATCAGGTACATAGCCACGAGCACGGCGCAGCATTTCCGCAGCGCCGTCGTGACAACGCACCAGTGAGTCGTCGGCACGTTGCACGATATCACGGTTATGCAGTAACCAGAGATCGGCCAACCCATTGAGATCGTTTAACGCTTGCGCATTGGTCAGTGCAGGCGGTTTTCCGCTGGCATTACCGGAGGTCATCACCAGAGGGCGATCCGCCAATGCCAGCAGGAGATGCTGGAGCGGGTTGGCGGGTAGCATCAGCCCAACTTCACTCAATCCGGGCGCTACCGCATCACACAGCGCGCCGTCGCGTCGCAACGGCAGCAACACAATGGGCGCCGCCGCACTTTTCATCAGATTGATGGCGGGCGTTTCATCCATCAGTTGCGCACAGCGCGACAGCCAGTGCTCATCAGGCAGCATCACCGCCAGCGGCTTACCGGGACGACGCTTACGCTGACGCAATTGCGCTACCGCCTGTTGTTGCGTGGCATCGCACGCCAGATGAAAACCACCCAACCCTTTGACTGCAACGATCTGCCCCGCTTGTAGCGCCTTCACAGCCTGTTCCAGCGCCGCATCGCCCTGAGCCCGTTCATTGCCGCTGGCATCGCACAACCACAGGTGTGGTCCACAATCCGGGCATGCCGTCGGTTGGGCATGAAAGCGTCGGTCGGCAGGATTTTGGTATTCACGGGCACAAGGCGAGCACAACGGAAACGTCGCCATCGCCGTATTGGGCCTGTCGTAAGGCATATGGCGAATAATAGTAAAACGCGGCCCGCAGTGAGTGCAGTTAATAAAGGGATAGTGATAGCGCCGGTTGCCGGGCGTCATCAACTCTTGCTGACAGGCCGGACAGGTTGCCGCATCAGGCACCACCTGCGTATCCATCGCTCCCGTACCGCTGTGGGCAATGCTAAAGTCGGTGGGTTGCAGCTCCCATTCATAAGGATATGATTCGATGCTGTCGATATGAGCGAGCGGTGGGCATTCGTGGGCAAGGTCGTCAAGGAACACTGCAACCTGTGGAGACATCATCAGATGAATCAACACCCCTGCGCTGTCATTGCTGACATTGCCGCACAGTTGATAACGATGCGCCAGTTGCCACACGTAAGGGCGAAACCCCACGCCCTGCACTTTGCCTTTAACACGGATGCAAATACCGTTGCTCATATTAGGCGCTGAACTCCAGGGGAATATTGTAGTGTTTTTCCTCAGCGTAAAAATCACGCTGAGGTGGGTGAGAGCGCCCCGCACTCGTCAGCGGGATGCTTTACGCGCGGCAAAAAACCAAAAAAAGGCTTGCGTTGTCGCGTTAGCAAATGCGCGGCATGGGTTCATTATGCGGCAGGTCCAGCAGTCGTGACGTGCCGAATATGCCGCGCAGGCGCACCTGCGTCGATGCCGTCGCTTCACCAATGGTGACGGCCTCTTTGCCGAGCGGATGTGCATGCAGCGCGTCAAGCACCGCTTGTTCCGCCTGCGGGGCGACCGCTAGCACCAGCTTACCTTCATTGGCAAAGTTCAGCGCTTCCAATCCCAGAATTTCGCAAATACCACGCACCGCCGATTTCAGAGGCAGTGCCGCCTCATCAATCACCATACCGCAACCGCTGGCTTGTGCGTATTCATGCAGGATCGCCGTCACACCACCGCGCGTAGCATCACGCAGCGCACGCACTCCGTCGATCGCACGCAAAGGTGCAATCATCGGCGTCAGCGCAGCACAATCACTGCTCAGTTCCGCTTCCAAGCCCAATTTTTCGCGCAGATTAAGGATGGTCGCGCCGTGATCGCCTAAGGTCCCCGTGACAATGATTTTATCACCGGCACGGATCTGCGATGCGCCCCAGTTGATCTCAGTAGGAATAACACCGATCCCCGCCGTGTTAATAAACAGTTTGTCGGCGGCACCGCGCGGCACCACCTTGGTATCTCCAGTCACAATCTGCACGCCGGCCTGCTGCGCGGTATGCGCCATAGACGTCACAATACGCACCAGATCCTCGCCGGAAAACCCTTCTTCAATGATAAAGCCGCAAGAAAGATAAAGCGGTTGTGCCCCGCTGACCGCCAGATCGTTGACCGTGCCGCATACGGCCAGCTTGCCAATATCGCCTCCGGGGAAAAAAATCGGATCGATGACATAGCTGTCGGTAGTAAACGCCAGACGATCGCCCTGCTGCGTCAGCGGGGCCAGCGGCATACGCGCTTGATCTTCCCGTTGCCCAAGCAGCGGGTTATCAAATGCGGTGAGAAACAATGAGGCTATCAGTTGCTGCATGGCCTGACCGCCGCTGCCGTGCGCAAGCGTAATCTCTTTGGGCGGTTTACAAATATTCACTTAAGCGTCACTCCCGACGGGACTTTCTTCCCGGCGATATTGATAATAGGCAGCACAGGCCCCTTCTGACGATACCATCAGTGCGCCAATCGCGTTCTCTGGTGAGCAATGCGTGGCAAACAAGGGGCAATCCGCCGGTTTACAGCGACCGGTCAGCACATCTCCACAGCGTGACAGCGGCTCATCGGCCACCCGCTGTTGACGGGGTTGAAAGCGACGTTCAGCATCATAGTCATGATAGGCAGCACGCAATTGCATGCCGGAGTCGGCAATCTCACCCAGTCCGCGCCATTCGCTGCTGGCCTTGATTTCAAACACCTCGTCCATCGCTTTTTGCGCCAATCCGTTACCGCTGTCCGGCACAATGCGACGATACTGATTTTCTACCTGGCAGCGCGCTTCACGCAATTGTGTCACCAGCATCAGCAACGCTTGCAGTATATCCAGCGGCTCAAACCCGGTAATGACAAACGGCTTATGAAACGCATCGCACAGCGGTTGATAAGGCGAAGCGCCGATCACCATGCTGACATGACCCGGTGCGAGAAAGCCGTCGATACGGATATCCGGTTGCTCCAGCAAGCTGCGCAAAGTGGGGATAATGGTAATGTGCTGACAGAAAAGGGAGAAATTATGAATGTCGCGCCGTTTGGCCTGTTGTAAAGTCAGCGCCGTGCTGGGCATGGTGGTTTCAAACCCTAACCCGAAAAACACCACCTGGCGCTCTGGGTGTTTCTCTGCCAGCGCCAGCGCATCCAACGGAGAGTAGACAATCCGTACATCAGCGCCGTGACGGCGCGCATCCAACAAGGACCCATTGCGCCCCGGCACGCGCATCGCATCGCATCGCATCGCATCGCATCGCATCGCATCGCATCGCATCGCATCGCATCGCCGAAGGTACAGAAGATCACCTCCGGGTGCGAGGCGATTTCGATACAAGCATCAATGCGCCCCATCGGCAGCACACACACGGGGCAACCGGGGCCATGCACAAATTCGATCTCCGGCGGCAATAGCCGATCCAGCCCAAACTTGAAGATGGCATGGGTGTGACCACCGCACACTTCCATCAGTTGCAGAGGATGTTCACGCCAGTGCGGCATCGCCGCCACCTGCTTTTCAATTTCCCGCAGCAGCGTTTTGGCCAATTCAGGATCGCGAAATTCATCAACGTACTGCATAACCGTCCTCGTGCTGGCGCATTTCGTCCAGCTCCAGCCCAACCGCTTGCATGGATTGCAATGCGTCCAGCGTGTCCTGAGCCTCCTGCTCATCCAGCAGGCTCATGGCAAACCCGACATGCACCAATACCCACTGACCGATCAATTCCGCCGGTTCGCCTTCGCACACCAGTGCGATATTCACCGCACGCTGCACACCGCACACATCCACCAGCGCCGGTTGATGAATATCTTCACCGACCGACACCACTTTACCCGGAATGCCTAAGCACATTGTTGTGCCTCCAGCCAGGCGAACCATTCATCCATCCCCTCGCCGCTACGGGCCGAGAGGGCAATCACTTGAATATCCGGGTTCACACGGCGCGCATAGGCGATACAGGCATCTAAATCGAAATCCAGATACGGCAGCAGATCGATCTTGTTGATGACCATTAACGCGGCAGCAGAAAACATATGCGGATATTTCAGCGGTTTATCTTCGCCTTCCGTCACCGAGAGCACTGCCACCTTATGGCGTTCACCGAGATCGAACCCGGCCGGGCACACCAGATTGCCGACGTTTTCGATAAACAGGATACTGTTATCCGCCAGTTGCAGACGATGCGCGGCATCATGCACCATTTGCGCATCCAGATGGCAACCTTTCCCGGTGTTGACCTGGATGGCACTCACCCCGGTTGCACGAATACGTTCAGCATCGTTGGTGGTCTGTTGGTCACCTTCGATGACCGCGCACGCCACATGACTGCTGATACGATCAAGCGTTTGTGTCAACAGGGTGGTTTTGCCGGAGCCGGGGCTGGAAACCAGATTGAGTGCCAGAATCTTTTGTGCAGAAAAATGTTCGCGATTATGCTCAGCCAGCGCATTGTTTTTGCTCAGCACGTCCATTTCGATTTGCAACAGACGCTGTTGTGGCATGCCCGGTGCGTGCGTTCCCGCTTCCCCCTGCCCGTAGTGCAGATCGGAACCATTCACTTGCGGCAGGAAAACAACCGGTTGATGCGCGTCATGGTGATGATCGTGATGGTGGTCATCATGGTCATGATGGTGTGCATGAGCGTGTCCCTGTTCTACGCTGCGCTTTGACACCACCTTACTTTCGCCGTGATAGTGGTGGTGAACATCACCGTTATGGTGGTAATGGTGGTGGTGAATCACCACATAGCGCGGCGAGCCAGCCTCTTGCGACATGGCGTCATCAGCGTGATGATGCGCATGGGCGTGTTGGTGCGTATGCGCATCATCGTGGCGATCGTGCCCGTGGTGATGACCATGATGATGCGCATGGCTATGTTCATGAGCATGATGGTCGTGCTCATCACCTTCGATTCTGCGTTCCCCTTCGCCGCAGCCACATGTGGTACACATAGGAACTGACTCCTTACGGTGTTGAACCGCGTTACTCTACTGCTAACTGTTTCAATTGCAGGCTATCGCCTTCATCAATTCGCAGGTTATAGCTGCCACACTGCGGGCAACCCGCACCATGACGCGAAATGTCAACCACCGCGCTGCACTCCCAGCACCAGGCCCGGGCCGCGCGCACGGCAACGTGTAACTCGCATCCCTCCGCCAGCGTTTGTCGGCAAACGGATTCAAAGCAAAAGCGTAATGCGCTCTCCTCAATGCAGGACAGCGCACCGATTTCCAGCCATACGCCAGTGACTTTATGCGCGCCGTGCTGACGCGCCTGCTGCTCAATCAACTCTAGCGTGCTATAGCATAGGGATATTTCATGCATGCTACTCATTCCCGCGCAGGAACAACGCACGACGGCTGAGATTACGCGGGGCATTGGCATCCACCACCGGGAGCGACAGCGCCATGCGCGCGCTCTGTTCTGCTAGCGTTAACGCCTGCTGAGCCGACATATGGGGATCGATGGGCGACATCAGTGAACAGGAAAGATACTGGTGATTTTGGCCGCTCGCATCGGCAATGTCGCTTACCATAAACGTGACATTGCCACACGGCAATTGCAGTGCCAGACGCTCACCGGTCGTACGCTGTGACCACACCTGATCCGGCCCCGGCAACACCAGCAGACTCAACGTCCAGGGCGTTAACAAGCAGCCGACCCACTGCTGTTCAAACAGGGTGAAACCGCACGTCTTCACCGGAATGGCGGCACGATAAAACGGTAAGGTTTGCATATCGTTGTGAGCGACGCGGGTAAACGCCGCTTCCAACCAGACTGCGGGAGAATCCGCGAAACCCAATGTCTCCTCACTCACACCGCTATCTGCCACAGCGGAGGGATCGTCTACGCAGGTACTCATACACAGAGCTCCACCGACAGGCAGGTGGTTGGATACGCCGCCTGTTCCTGTGGCGTTTTCCTGCGAATCGTAATACCACTTGCACTCAACGCCGCCAGGATCTGCGCCAGAGCAGGTTCGACAGCACGCTGCACGCAGTCGCTCAGCCCAATCGTCGGTTCCAATGACTGCGGCTCCACACCCACCAGCAACAACCGACGAGGAAACTCATCCGTCAGTTGTAACGCCATCAGCACATCCGCCAACCCTAACTGGTGCGGGGAAATTTTGCGGGTAAACAGCGCAGGCACTTCGTTGTCGCGCAGCACGGTCACGGTGCCCGGTGCGCAGCCAGTCAGCACGGCATCGGCAACGGCAACGATCATGTGCTCACGTTTGGCCATGGTTTCAAGCAACTCCATGCCTGCTGTGCCGCCATCGACGATATCAATCTCCGGCGAGAACGCGTATTGCCGTTCCAAGGCTTCGATAATGCGCACACCCACCGCTTCATCGCTCAGCAGCAAGTTGCCAATCCCTAACACCAATGTTTTCATGATGAACCCTTTTACGACATCCTTCTCGTCATTCCCGCCAGTGCGGGAATGACGAACAACAGCGTGACCGTTACAGCACTTTCACGCGGGTGACTTCATTACCGTTCACCGCGTCAACCACGTGCACGGCACAAGACATGCAGGGGTCAAAGGAGTGAATGGTACGCACCACTTCCAGCGGTTTGTGCGGATCGGCCACTGGCGTGCCCACCAGCGATTGCTCGTAAGGCCCAGGAACCCCTTCAAAGTTACGCGGTCCGGAGGTCCAGGTTGAGGGCACGACCGCCTGATAGTTGGTGATCTTGCCGTTCTTGAACACAATCCAGTGCGACAACATACCGCGCGGCATTTCGCCAAACCCGACGCCACGGTACTCCTTGTCCGGGGTAAACTCCGGCTTGATAAAGGTCTGATGGTCACCTTTACCAATATTGGTCACCAGTGCCTGCCACTGCTGCGCCAAGGTATCTTTCAGCACGCAGCAATGCACGGTGCGACCAATCACACGACCTAAGGTAGAGTGCAGGTGCTTCTCTTCCAGCGTTTTACCGGTCAGCGCTTTATACAGGCCAGCGACCTGCGCGAAATGGGTTTCCGTATCTTTATGTTTGGCCGCCAAACCGCACAGCAACCAGGCCAGCGGCCCAACTTCGACGGTTTTGCCGTAGAAGGTCGGCGCTTTGACACAGGTTTATTTGCCATCATCCTGCCAGCCGGTGTAGTTGGGGCGAGTCAGCCCTTCCCACGGTGCCAGTGGTTCATCATCTTTATACCAAGCGTGCTTACCACTTTCTTTGATGCCGTCGATCAAAAACGCATCGTTGTGGCTGGTGATCGGACGATATTTGCTGAAATCCCCGTTTTCCAGATAACCGCCGGTCAGCAGGAAGCTGCCGCCTTTGTTGTCGGTCGGTAATTCAGGCACGCTCAGGTAGTGATCGGCTCCTTTGCCCAACGTCAGCCACTCAGGGTAGTGCGCAGCGATAACCGCGCAATCCACTTTGTAAACCTGCTCGATAAAATCGCCCAGACGATCGATGAACGATTTCACGTACATCAGGCGTTCCATGGTCAGCACCGCAGGGGCATCCAGGTTGATCGCGTTTGCCACACCGCCGACTGCCAGGTTCTGGATGTGTGGCGTTTTACCGCCCAGAATGGCAACGACACGGTTCGCATCACGCTGGCATTCCAGCGCTTGCAGGTAGTGAGCAACGGCAATCAGGTTCACTTCCGGCGGCAGCGCCATGGCCGGGTGCCCCCAATAGCCGTTGGCGAAGATCCCCAGTTGACCGCTGGCCACCAGATCTTTGATCTTCTGCTGCACTTTGGTGAACTCTGCCGCGCTGTTCAACGACCAGGTGGATGCACCTTTCAGCAGGGCTTCCGCCTTGTTCGGATCCGCATTCAACGCCGCCGTCACATCGACCCAATCGAGCGCCGACAGCTGGTAGAAGTGGACAATATGGTCATGAATGCTGTGTGCAGCCAGAATCAGGTTACGGATGTACTGTGCATTGACCGGTACGTTTAACCCGAGCGCGTTTTCCACCGAACGCACTGAAGCGATGGCGTGCACCGTGGTACATACCCCACAGATACGCTGCACAATCATCCACGCATCGCGCGGATCCTGACCTTTAACAATTTCTTCCATTCCCCGCCACATGGTCCCAGAAGACCAGGCTCTAGTGACTTTCCCTTGCTCAATTTCGCAATCAATGCGCAGGTGCCCTTCGATACGGGTAATAGGATCAATGGTGATGCGTTGGCTCATGCTTTACCTCGGCCTGATAATTCTTATGAACGCTTCCCAGTGCGGGAAGAACCGGCAACAACCGGATTAACAAGATGTATGCGCACACTTCAATGGCGACAAATCCCATGGAGATCAGCACTTCTTGTGCCGCAGGGAAGTAGTGGTAGCCACCGCCAGGATTGAACGCCAGCAATGAGTAGCTCAAACGCCACAGTGCCGCCCCGAACAGCATGCTGAGACCGCCGACGAACAGGTAGCCGGTTTTGTTGTGCCACAACAGTTCGCCAAAGCGCAGCACCAGGAACAGCACTAGCAATACCTGCGTGATTGCACTCAGTTTGGTAAACAGCGAGCGTTCATTGGGTCCACGCCCTTTCAACCCGGCCTGCACCAGCGATCCTTCAAACGTCACGATGGAGAAGCCCATGATAAAGGCCGTCAACAACGACAGCAGCGGCAACAACTCATAGCTTTGCCACAGCGGATGCACCTTATACCCGGCCGAGATCATCAACGACCCCATGGAGGATTGGTGCATGGTAGGCAGCAATGCGCCGAGCGAGATGATAAAGAACATCACCTTGTTGAGGTGCTTCAGCGCTTTCTTCCACCCGAACCGTTCGAACACCACGGGCGCAAACTCCAACGCCATGACCCCGATGTAGATGGTCATACAGACCGCGGTTTCAAACAGCACCGAGTTGGTGTTGAAGAAACCGGGAATGTAAAAGTACGGCAGGTTCCAGTAACGACCAACGTCAATGGTGATGGACAGCCCACCCAGCGAGTAGCCGAACAGGCTGGCTAACAGCGCCGGACGCACCAGGGGGTGATATTCCCCACGGTTAAACACATAAACCGCCCAGGCCAGCGCCCAACCGCCACAGGCAAACCCAGTGCCCACCAGCAGGTCAAACGCGATCCACAGCCCCCACGGATAGCCCCCGTTCAGGGCTGCTACCGCACCGATACCAAAGATAAGCCGCCGCAGAATCAATACGCCGCAAATCACCGCAAGCGGTGCCAACAGCATCACCGGCCAACTGACCAGACGCCCGCCCAGCGGGCTGGCTTTATGCGCCGTCATGATCGTTCTCCTGATCTTTCTTCGGATGATGCGGTTCGGCGTGATCTTCATCATCCGCCTTGCGTTCATCCCGAGTGTTACGGTGCACCAGCACAGAAAGCCCGGCTAACACCGCCAGCGGCAACACCATGCCTTTATACAAGGTGTGCTGAACGTGCTCAGAGCGCGCGCCGGTAGACAGCTCATCCAGTTGCGGCAGATCGAGGTTTTGGTAGGGAACCCCTGCCATTACCAGTACCTGGGTACCGCCCGCCTCAGTTTCGCCGTAAATATGGCGATCGTAGGTCGGAATGGTGTGCAGGTAAGTGTCTTTGGTCGCCAGCGTCTGACGCGGATAGTGGTACTCATCACCCGGTTTCATTGCCATACGGCGTTTGGCTTCATCAAGCAACTCTTCACGAGTTCCAAAGATCACCGCGCCGGTTGGGCACACTTCCACGCATCCCGGCATGCCGCCTTTATCTAACCGCTCCAGCCCTTTCTGGTTGCACAGTTCACACTTGTGCAGCTTGCCGAACGGGTTTTCGTAGTCGTATTTGGGGATGTTGAACGGGCACGCCACCATGCAGTAACGACAACCGGTGCAAACACTGGCGTCATAATGCACGACGCCGGTTTTGGCATCTTTTTTCAGCGCGCTGACCGGACAGACTGAGACACAGTTCGGATCGACACAGTGCATGCACTGCTTCTTGATGTAGGCATAACCGTTATCGACCTGGTCTTTGTTTTGACCCGAACCGCTGCTCCACACCTGAATGATGTTGTTGGTGTAAGGACTCAGCTTGTCATTGTTGGACCAGGTTGGTGAACCACCGGCATAAATCTGACTGTCCGGTCGATAGGCCGATTCATTAACCTGCTGACACTCGGTCACGCATGCCTGACACCCTACGCACAGCGTTGAGTCGTAAAGCATGCCCAATGCACCGGGGATCGGCGGTCGATTGGTCGCCGCTGCCTTGGCGGCAAACGGCGTTCCCGCCATGACCGCACTGGCTGAGGCTAGCTTGAAAAAATTGCGTCTGTTCACGGCTTAGCCCTCCCGGGAATCGTTACCGGCGTCTTGCTGCCCCTGTTTTTGCTGAGCATTTTTCTGTTGACGCCCCAATTCCCTCACTGCCATCAAGCTGACGCCGCCGACCACGCCCAGAACCGCGCCAAGCAGACCCACCGCCGTGGCGGAGACTTCCCCCCCTTCGGGACGATCTACCGTCGGTTTTTGCGCACGCGGTGTAGGGTTCTCCACATTCGCCAACTGGAAGATCCCTTTCTTAAAGCCGACACCCTCTTCGTTACAGCCATAGCACGGGTGACCAATCCCTACTGGCCAGATACCGCCACCGACGTCGCAGAATTCAATGATAGAGCAGTTGCCGTAGGTTTCCGGTCCTTTGCATCCCAGATGGTACAGACACCAGCCTTGGCGATGCCCGTCATCGCCAAACTCTTTGGCAAAACGGCCCGCGTCAAAGTGTGGACGACGTTCACAATGCTCATGGATCAGGCGACCATAGGCGAAAGTGGGACGGCCTTTGGCATCCAATGCCGGCGCACGTTGATAAGTGATGATATGCGCCACGGTCGCCAAAAAGTTGTGCGGGTTCGGTGGGCAACCGGGGATATTAATAACGGTTTTGCCCGGCAGTACCGCTTCCAGACTGACCGCGCCGGTCGGGTTGCTCCCTGCGGCGGCAACCCCCCCCCCAGGCAGAACAGGAGCCGATGGCAATAATCGCCGCTGCATGTTCTGCGGCTTCACGAATATGATCGACGATGGGCTTGCCAGCCACCATGCAGTAGATGCCGCCATCCTTAATCGGAATAGAACCATCCACCACCAGCACATACTTACCTTTGTACTGTTCAATAGCGCGGTGTTTGTTCTCTTCTGCCTGTTCACCAAACGCAGCGGAAAGTACCTCGTGGTACTCCAGCGAAATGGTGTTCAGGAGCAAATTTTCAATCGTCGGGTGAGTCGCACGCAGCAGGGATTCGGTACAACCCGTACACTCCTGAGCGCCAATCCACAGCACCGGCGGACGTTGCACGGAGCCAAGGGATTGCGCAATCTCTGCGGCAGCGGAATCCGCTAGCCCCATCGATGCGGCAAGTGCTGCACATAACTTCATAAAATCACGGCGATTAACACCGTGATGGGAAAGCATTACATTTTCCCCAGTCATTTTTTATTATTCTCCTGTAACCAGAACGGAGCTTACCCAATGGATTTCGAAAAGCGGATACACGACTGCCTCACGTACTCCTGAAAACTGATGTGGATAAGTCTGGCGGAGTAAGAAAGATAGCCGACGCACCTGCAACGTCAACGGTGTGGGGTATAACACACAACATGTGTACGGGTATGGTAATGAGGAAATTCATTTAACAGACTTGATCTTCATCAAGCAGCAGAACATTAGCCTGCTTATTTCTGTTATAAGTGTGATTGTTTACGCATCACCCTTTTATTTTATTTATCTACACCGAATTTAAATGAGAAATAATCTCAATAACTAATTTTCGCTATTTGTTGCACACCAGAAAACCGGTGCTTAATCGATTAACCTTTAAAACGAAATAATCTAATGCATTGATTTAAAATCAAAAGATATATTAATCATATTTTTTCCCAATTTCTCTTATTTCGATGATTCATGACGGTCAACATAGAATCCTTCAATGTTCTCTTTAAATAATTTAGTTAAATAAAAATCTTTAGCGCAAATTTTTTGAATCACATCACAACGCAGAATATATCGCTCATGTAGAGGGAAAGACAAAAGAGCACCAATAGCTTAGGGCTGACTGATGAAAATAATAAATAATAGAAACTATAACCCTAAGGGAGTAGCGGAGTAATGGGGATCTTCGCGGCACACCGTGGTGAAGGCAGCGATTGCAAGATCCTATGTATTTGTGGCGATATAGTAGGTAGCGAGCAAGGAGACACGAGCGAGGATGTTATACGGAACACCCGCTGTGCGCGAAGACTCGCACACAGCAGAGTGGCAAAGGCTATGGCTTACTCAATACCCTGGCTGCGCAGGTAATCTTCGTAACTGCCGGTAAAGTCGACCACTTTGTTGGGCGTAATTTCCAGTACGCGCGTGGCCAGCGAGCTGACGAACTCGCGGTCATGGGAGACAAACAGCAAGGTGCCCTGATAAAGCTCCAGCGCCATGTTAAGTGCTTCAATCGATTCCATGTCTAAGTGGTTGGTGGGTTCGTCCATCACCAGAATATTGGGGCGCTGCATCATCAGCTTGCCAAACAGCATGCGGCCTTTTTCGCCCCCAGAGAGCACTTTCACTTTCTTCTTGATATCGTCCTGACCAAACAGCAAACGACCCAGTACGCTGCGTACGGCCTGTTCGTCATCCTTTTCCTGCTTCCATTGGCTCATCCAGTCAAACACCGTCAGATCGCCATCAAATTCGTATTCATGATCCTGTGCGTAGTAAGCGATGTTGACATTTTCAGACCACTTAACAGCGCCTTTATCCGCGGTCAACTCACCCACCAGGGTTTTCAGCAGCGTGGTTTTACCAATCCCGTTAGTCCCCAGGATGGCAACTTTCTCGCCCACTTCAATCAACAGGTTAAGGCCAGAGAACAGCGGACCGTTGTCAAAGCCCTTGGCCAGAGCCTCCACTTCCAACGCATTACGGAACAATTTCTTGTCCTGATCGAAGCGAATAAAAGGGTTCTGGCGGCTAGAGGCTTTCACTTCATCAAGTTGAATTTTTTCGATTTGGCGTGCACGAGACGTTGCCTGACGTGATTTCGAGGCGTTGGCACTAAAGCGGCTAACGAAGGATTGCAGTTCGGCAATCTGCGCTTTTTTCTTAGCGTTGTCTGACAACAGACGTTCACGCGCCTGCGTGGCCGCCGTCATATATTCATCGTAATTCCCCGGATAAACGCGCAGTTCACCGTAATCCAAGTCCGCCATGTGGGTACACACCATATTCAGGAAGTGGCGATCGTGGGAAATGATGATCATGGTGCTGTTACGTTCGTTCAGCACATTTTCCAGCCAGCGAATCGTGTCGATATCCAGGTTGTTGGTCGGTTCATCGAGCAGCAAAATATCTGGGTTGGAGAACAACGCCTGCGCCAACAGTACGCGCAGTTTCCAGCCGGGAGCGACTTCACTCATCAAACCGTAATGCTGTTCCAGCGGGATACCCACGCCTAACAGCAGTTCTCCGGCGCGGGATTCTGCACTATAACCGTCCATTTCGCCGTATTTGACTTCCAGATCGGCGACTTTATAGCCGTCTTCCTCGCTCATTTCCGGCAATGCGTAAATACGGTCACGCTCTTCTTTTACCGTCCAGAGTTCAGCGTGCCCCATGATCACGGTATCCAGTACGCTGAAATTTTCAAACGCAAACTGATCCTGACGCAGCTTACCCAGACGCTCATTCGGATCGAGGGCAACGTTGCCGCCACTCGGCACCAGATCGCCCCCCAGGATCTTCATAAACGTGGATTTACCGCAGCCGTTAGCACCAATCAACCCGTAGCGGTTGCCGTTGCCAAACTTGACGGAGATATTTTCAAAAAGCGGCTTGCTGCCAAACTGCATGGTAATGTTGTTGGTACTTAACACGGCGTTGACTCAAATAAAAAGTGTGATTTAACGCGCATTATGCCACAGGCACGTCTCGGGGTCGCGTGCAGTTTATATGCCGAACAAAAATGGCCATGCGCCCTGTGGCGCATGGCGCTCCTACGGCGTCGAATACAACAGCGCCAGCTTGCCATCCGGGTTATTCAGCTTGTTCAATTTTTTATGATTAACCTCGCGCAGTTGTCCCAGTTGGCTTAAGGTCGGTGAAGCGGCGTCAGGTAAGGTATGGGTTTGCGGTGATGCCTGTATCAGAAGCTGCGCCGCCTTTTGCAACAGAGCAAAGTAGGCCTGCGATGTTGCCGTATCCGCGGGCGTAATCGCCATCTGACTTTTCAGCCAGGCGCCCAGATAAAACTCTAAAAACGGGGGGGAGGGTTCCGGCCGTTCATAGGCAATACCCCGTAAGAAATAGAGCACTGAGCGATAGGGATCGTCCTGCATGGCGTCGATACTCACTTGAGTAGGCAGTGCCTGCGGTGCAATTTTGCCCGTATTGCCTTCCAGCCACACCAGATGATGTTGTTGCATGTAATCCCAGAACGCCGCCATTGAGGGTAACTGGCGCAAATCATCAGTAATACGCAATGACACCGTGATATCGCTATCCGGCGTGCTGGCGCGCAATGCGCTTACCGAGTGATGGCCGTCTGTCAGGTAAACCTGACCATCCGGGGCAATCACTGCCGATTTTACCGCATCGGGATGTGTTCCGGCGGGTTTCGCACAGCGAAAACTCGTGGCGGTGGCAAGGGTCGAGGCGTCCGAAAAATCAGCCACTTTCCCCGCCCCTTCTCCCTTACAGAAATCATCAAACAGCGCGCGCGGTTTTTGTCGGTAGTGGGCGAGCTCGTAGGCGACTTCTGCCCTGCCTATCGCGGGCTGGGTAGGGTGAATAGCGGAGGCTTTCACGGTCATCAGCGTCGCGGAGGCAAATCCCCCCCGCTCCAGGTTGCCAGCAACATCACCATACCGGTGACTATCCAGGGAGCGCGCCCGTACGATGGGGCCGTGCATTGCAAATGCTTCTGCTTCATAAAACCTCAGAATGGAAGACGTTGACCCAACAGATCAGCACAGTAGAATCATATGCTATCGGATAGCAAGACTTTCACTGCATCCTACCGATGCACACCACATAAAACAACAGCAGGGAGCTTCCATGTTACACGCACTGCACAAGCTACATCGCCCACCACATCTCACATTGGCATTGCAAGAAGAGCACGATGCCCCCGCGCTGTTTTCGCTGATACAACAGGAAAAGGCGCGTCTGCGCCACACTCTGGCGTGGCCAGACAGCGTGCAACACACTGAAGATACCCTGACCACGATCAGAAAGAACCGGGCGGATTTTTTTGCTGGACGCACAGCGGTCTATCTCATTCGCTGGCAGGGAGAAATGGCCGGCGTGGCATCCTTTAACAGCCTGAAAGCCTCTCAGGGAGAGATTGGTTATTGGATGGCTGAACGCTTTCAAGGGCAAGGCATCGCTTCACAGGCAATCCAGTTGTTAATTGATTCATTTACCGATGCCGCCATACTGGACACCTTCATCATCAAGGCAGCCACAGTGAATCAGCGCAGCAATGCGCTGGCACAACGCTTGGGCTTTGTGTTTGTCGAGCGCCTACTCGCCGCAGAAAAAATTGGAGATAACATTTACGATCAAAACCGTTATTGCTTGCAGCGCACGGCGTCACGATAGGCCAACGCACAGTTGGTGAATGTTGTTCCAGCAAAAAAGAGTGATATTCGTCACAAAAATGTTGAAACGCCGTTCTCTTTGGGCTACTCTTTAAAACGTGATGAACATCACACTTATTAATGAACCCAAGGAGACTGATTATGAAAATGTTCCGTGATATCAGTAAATTCTTCAAAAAAATGGGGAATGTCTATGTCAGCTACTGCGAACGTATCGGCTCAATCATCAGCCCGTTCTGATAACAGCCACTTTCCTCACTAAGGCCGCTTTTTCTCATCAGGCGGCCTTTGTTTTTCTCTCAGCTCACCTTCCCATTCTGCCAAGAACCGACTGTAACAACCGCGATTAGTTGATTGCGATCGCACTGCGGCTATCTTGTTTCCCCTGCTGCACGTTCATTACCTATCCTTAAACCTGTTCACTCTGGGTATTCACACAAGGACGCGCAATGAGCAAGGTACAACAACAAGATATTGAGCGATTAATCACGCTGCTGGGCGGAGCTGATAATATCGTCACGCTCACTCACTGCATTACCCGCCTGCGTTTCGTGTTGCAAGACCCTGCCCTGGCCGATTCCAAAGGTATTGAAATGCTACCGATGGTCAAAGGCTGTTTCATCACCGCTGGGCAGTTTCAGGTGGTGATTGGCACTGAGGTGGGCGATTATTTTCAGGCACTTAGCGCACGCACGGGTAAGGTCAACGCCAACAAAGAGAGTGTGCGTCAGTCAGCACGCAATAATATGACGACTCTCGAGCGCGGAATTTCTCACTTTGCTGAGATTTTCTTCCCGCTACTGCCTGCGCTCATCAGCGGCGGGCTGATTCTGGGTTTGCGTAACGTGATTGGCGATATTCCGTTTTCTGACGGGCAAACCCTGATCCAACGCCATCCTACCTGGCAATCACTGTATGATTTTCTCTGGCTGTTGGGTGAAGCTATCTTCTTCTACCTTCCAGTCGCCATTTGCTGGTCGACCGTGCGGAAAATGGGCGGGACGCCAGTATTGGGCATCATCCTGGGCATTACCTTAGTGTCGCCGCAACTGATGAATGCCTACCAGATAGGTCAGCAAATCCCTGACGTTTGGGACTTTGGCTGGTTTGCCATCGAAAAGGTTGGCTATCAGGCACAAGTTATCCCGTCGCTGTTGGCTGGCATTACGCTGGCGATGATCGAAACGCGGTTAAAACAATGGGTGCCTGACTCACTCTATCTGGTTGTCGTGCCTGTCACCGCTCTGCTGGCCTCTGTGGCACTGGCGCATGCCGTGATTGGCCCGTTTGGCCGCTTGATCGGTGACGGCGTCGCCTGGGTGGTGAAAGGACTGATGACCGGCAGTTTCGCACCAATAGGGGCCGCACTGTTTGGATTTTTCTACGCGCCGTTGGTCATTACTGGCGTGCACCAAACGACGCTGGCCATTGATATGCAAATGATTCATAGCATGGGAGGAACGCCAGTATGGCCACTGATTGCATTATCAAATATTGCCCAGGGCTCCGCCGTGATTGGTATCATTATCATTAGTCGCCGACACAATGAACGCGAAGTTTCCGTGCCAGCGGCACTGTCTGCCATGCTGGGCGTCACTGAGCCGGCCATGTACGGCATCAATCTAAAATACGGCTTCCCGATGCTGTGCGCCATGACGGGATCAGCCCTGGCTGGGTTGCTGTGTGGGCTTGTCGGCGTCACGGCGAACGGCATTGGCGTTGGTGGTTTACCCGGTATTTTATCCATCAAGCCGATGTATTGGGGCATCTACTTGGCGGCAATGGCGATTGCCATCGTGATACCAGCGCTGTTAAACATGGCGGTCTATCGACGTAAACTGCGCAACGCGACCTTACCTTTCCAATAAATGACGCGTTCAACGCGCCGCAGGCATCAGGTTTATCGCTTGGTGCCTGACAAATCTAATAATTCGCTCGTAATCCCCGCTCACTGGCGATTACCGACGCATCGTTGCCTATCCTTGATCCACCACTTCGCCCCATCCAAAGAAAAGGGTAGAAAAATTAGCAAGGTAGAGCCACAAACGATCGAAGACTTAATTACGCAGCTCGGAGGGAGACAGAACATTGTCACACTGACGCACTGTATCACTCGATTACGCCTGGTATTACAACACCCCGAACAGGCTAATATCGACAACATCAAAGCGCTTTCCGTAGTCAAAGGGTGTTTTACCCATGGCGGCCAATGCCAAATCGTCATCGGTACTGACGTTGAAGCCTATTACCAGGCATTACAGGCCGCCATCGGTAAAGCCCCTGAAAAGCAAGACGCAGCCCGGCACGCCATGCGCCATAAAATGTCACTGTGGGAACGGGCTATTTCACATTTCGCGGAGATCTTTTACCCGCTGTTGCCAGCCTTGATCAGTGGCGGTTTGATCCTCGGCGTCCGCAACGTTATCGGGGACATTCCGCTGGTTGAAGGTCTGTCGCTGATCGAGCGCAGCCCAGTATGCCGCACGATCTATGATTTTCTCTGGCTGCTGGGTGAAGCCATCTTCTACTATCTGCCTGTGGCGATCTGCTGGTCGGCGGTAAAAAAAATGGGTGGCACACCGGTGCTGGGCATCATTCTCGGTATCACGCTCGTTTCCCCTCAGTTGATGAATGCCTATTCTATCGGTCAGCAAATACCGGCGGTGTGGGACTTTGGCGGGTTTACGGTACAGCGTATCGGCTATCAGGCACAGGTCATCCCTTCCCTGCTGGCGGGTATTATGCTGGCAATGATTGAACGGCGTCTTAAAAAATGGATACCGTCTTCGCTGCATCTGGTGAGTGTCCCGGTGCTGTCGCTGCTGCTGGCGGTATTTCTGGCGCACACGGTCATCGGCCCGATTGGGCGCAGCATTGGGGATGGTATCGCTTGGGCAATCACAAACGTGATGACCGGCAGTTTTGCCCCTATCGGCGCGGCGCTGTTTGGCTTTCTCTATGCGCTACTGGTGATTACTGGCGTACACCAAACGACGTTGGCTATCGATTTGCAAATGATTCAAAGTATGGGAAACACCCCGGTTTGGCCACTGATTGCACTGTCAAACATTGCCCAGGGCTCTGCGGTGATTGGCATTATGCTGATCAGTCGCAAGGTGATGAACGAGAGACTTCCATGCCAGCGGCGATTTCCGCTATGTTGGGCGTGGCAGAACCCGCCATGTATGGTATCAACCTCAAATACGGCTTTCCCATGCTGTGTGCCATGATTGGCTCCGCGCTGGCGGCACTCTTGTGCGGCATGAGCGGCGTGATGACCAATGGCATTGGCGTGGGTGGCTTACCCGGCATACTGTCCATCAAACCCTCATTTTGGAGCGTCTATCTGGTCGCCATGGAGATCGCAGTCGTGATACCCGTGATACTGACCACCACGGTGTACCGGCGTAAACAACGACTGGGCGCATTGCCCAATGGGTAATTGCGTCCTATAACTAGCGTACAGGTAAAGCGCAAATGGGTAATGGTATGACAGCACCGCTTCCTTGGTGGCGCAATGGCGTCATCTATCAAATCTATCCCAAAAGTTTTCAGGACAGCACCGGTTCTGGCACTGGCGATCTGCAAGGAATTATTTCGCGTCTGGAGTATCTGCAACAGTTAGGCGTCGATGCGCTGTGGCTTACACCGGTATATCCCTCGCCGCAGGTGGATAATGGTTACGACGTTGCTGACTACTGCGACATCGATCCCGTCTATGGCACGATGCACGATATGGAAACGTTGATCGCGCAAGCTCACGGGTGCGGTATGCGTATCATTATGGATATGGTGTTTAACCATACGTCTACGCAGCACCCTTGGTTTATACAGGCCCAAACGCCTGATAGCGACTATCGCGCGTTTTACTGCTGGCGCGCGGGAACAGAAACGTCGCCCCCCAACAACTGGCGTTCAAAATTCGGCGGCAGCGCCTGGCAGTGGCATGCCGCCAGCCAGCAACATTACCTGCATCTGTTCGCACCACAACAGGCCGATTTGAACTGGGAGCACGCGCCGGTGCGTGAGGCGTTGCAAGCGATCTGTCACTTTTGGGCGGATAAAGGGGTGGATGGCCTGCGTCTGGATGTGATCAATCTGGTGTCGAAACAGCAGGATTTCCCTTCGGATAGCGAAGGTGACGGTCGCCGCTTTTACACCGATGGGCCACGTATGGTGGAATTTCTTCACGAATTCAACCGCACCGTATTCTCACCGCGCAAACTCATGACCGTCGGTGAAATGTCTTCGACCACCTTAGAGAACTGCCAACACTATGCCCCACTGACGGGTAATGCATTGTCAATGACGTTTAACTTCCATCATCTAAAAGTGGATTATCCGGGCGGAGAAAAGTGGACACTGGCTGCCCCGGATTTCATTGCGTTGAAAGCGTTATTTAATACCTGGCAACGCGGTATGCATAATAAAGCCTGGAGTGCACTATTTTGGTGTAATCACGATCAGCCACGCATCGTTTCTCGCTTTGGCGATGAGGGCGACTATCGCACACCGTCAGCCAAAATGTTGGCGATGGTGCTGCACGGCATGCAGGGTACCCCCTATATTTATCAAGGGGAAGAGATCGGTATGACCAACCCCGGCTATGACACCCTTGAGCACTATCGCGATATAGAAAGCCTGAATGTCTACGCGGAACATCTCGCCAAAGGTGAAACACCCGCGCAGGTGTTGCGTATTCTCGCCCACAAATCACGCGATAACGGGCGCAGCCCGATGCAATGGTCAGCTGCGCCGTCGGCAGGTTTTACGTCAGGTAAGCCCTGGATATCCCCCGGAACAGGTTACGCGGAGATTAACGTATCGCAGGCACTGGCCGATCCGCACTCGGTGTTTTACACCTACCAACGGTTGATCGCCCTGCGTAAAGCGCTGCCACTGCTGACCTATGGTGACTATCACGACCTGGCCCCTGAGCATCCAACCCTCTGGTTCTATCGCCGCCGCTGGCAGGGACAACAGTTGCTGGTGCTCGCCAATCTGAGTCGGGAAATACAGTATTACGCGCTGCCTAACCAGCCGTTCCCACAGCGCTGGCGCCTGCTGCTAAGCAACTATGATGATCCCCCGTGCACCCCGGTTTCACTGACGTTGCGCCCTTATGAGGCGATTTATTGGCTGTCTGATACCGAACTTTGAGGGGAAAACCACGGTTTACTCCTTCAGTACGGCGAAAAGTCTCAGCGATAAATCACCACAGTGATCGGGCACCGAGATAGCGCAGTGTCCGGAAGCCAGCGCATCCTGTACGCCGGAATGCTCAAGGTCGACGCTAAAGCAGAGGTTTTCCCAATTCAGAGGAATAACCGCAGGGATGTCATTAACCGGTTGCAACGGTTTGTCCTGACTCTCTGCGTCTTGGCGCACACGGACGGCATGTCGTGTGCCAACCGCACACTGCGTCATGATATGCGCACGCAACCGCTGCGAAGACCAGGATGAGTGCGCCAAAAGATAAATCTCAGAGACAGAATCCAGATTATGCGGCTGTAACTGCCCGACCCACAGATGGTCTTTTTCACGCCTTAACGCGATCCCCACGGTTCTGGCGGGCATACAGGTTTCAAGTAACGCACTGAGTAGTGAAAAGAGAGACGAAAACACCTCTGCGAGGCGAATGTGATCATAGCGAGGAATATCCGCCGCGCTCCACGCTTGCGTATAGGGCAACAGCGGCCCGGCTAACTTAACCAGCTCACGATAGACCAATTCCGGGTGCAACGCGGTTGCCTGGCTAATTTCACTCAGCACGGACTCGTAGCGATTTAGCACGTTCAACAACCAAAACAGTGGGATATCGGGCTGTCCATGCTTTCTGGGTTGTTCATGGCGCAGCGCCAGCAGACGGCGACGTTTGCTGCGAGAACGCGACAACAGTTGCTTCGACTGCGCCACCAGCATCGGCGAGGCGGAAAACGTTAGCAACGGTGGGATGAAAGACGCATCGATTTCCCAACGTCCTTGCCCATTGCGGTTAAGTCGCGCAATGGGATACGTGTGATAATCACGGTTTTCATCAACGCTAAAGCGTACACAAATTGCAGCGCTCGCGGCCATACCTAACTCTCGGGGTACTCTCTCCGGCGCGTTCACACCATAGGCTAATGCAGGCGGTTCCTGAACACGAGAAGGGTGAGGTAACGCATCGCACTGATGCTCGTTGGAAGGGAGCGCCAACAGCACATCCACCTGTTGCAGCTGTGGTGCCAAATGGTGATCCAACGGTACTGCACAACACAGCCCTGGCAATCTGGCAGCGTCGATCAACGTGCCGTCGGGTAAACACAGGCGCAGTTGCTTTAGCGTTAAAGACTGATGCTGCATCGCCTCTTCATCAAGTTGTAACGCTTCAACACCCCATGCATTTGACAATGATTGAGGTAAGGCGTGTTTGCGGCTCAGTCTGTTCTGCTCCGAAGTAAGCAGAGATGGCCGGGAAGAAAGCAAGGTGCATCTGTTCCATCGAGGCCTTGGCGTCTTCATGCTTGATGGTTCTCCTCAATATCTTCATGCATTCTGGCAATGCCGGTTTATACAGCAGAGTGTCTCAACCGACGTGTATGATGATAATACCTGCATCAGCCTCGTATCCAGACAGTAATGCACTTATCCGTTAGTGATATTATTTACAGGTAAGAGTAACGTTAATGACGGCAACACAGTAGCAGATATGGAAGCCAGGAAGAAACAAAATTATCCCTGGAAAAAAAAATGAGAATCTTCGCTTATAAAAAAGATATTTAGCATCGATAAATAAGTGGCGCATTTATTCCGTAACACACCATGATATAATACCCTAAGATAATATTTTCTTTAATATAGTCAGCGAATAAAGAAAAGCAAAAAAACAGCACGGTAATAATCATATTATCACCGTACCCTATTGAAAAATCACGTTAACGGCGTGCCAATAGCAGACCGAGCACAATCCCTAACGATGCGCCTACGCCTACACTGTGCCACGGTTTTTTATGCACATAACCGTCCGCACGATTGGCGACTTGTTTCGCCTTAGCATAATAACTGTCGGAAATACCTAATCTCGATTTAACTTCCAATAGGGCATTCTCCGCATTTTTCTTCAATGTAATATAAGCTTCATCGGCACTATCACCAGAATAACGCAATATATCATCTAATGTATCGGCTAATAATTTCGCATCATCTTCAATACGAATATCTTCTGTGGGTTGTTTTTTTTCAGCCATAATCGACTCCATGTTATTTAACTTAACGGTAGATTAACTATAGTCAAGTTCTTCACACAGTAGGGCCTTGATCACCACAGACCATTCCGAAAATAGAAACCAGGGTAAACAACACACCAACATGACAGCCAGACGCGCAAAAAAAAGCCGCCGCAACCGGGTAACGGCTGCGGAGGCTTTTATAGCGCAACGCGAGTGTATTACATCAACGGCTGCGCCATCTGCACCAGTGAAATCAGCGGCTGCGGATACAACCCCAACAGCAGCACGGCGATGGCTGAAATCAACACCACCACGCCGCCTGCGGTCAGCGCCCAGTTATTGGGCGTATCACGCTGACGTTCTTGCGGCGCCGTCAGATACAAGCTAACCATGACACGCAGATAGTAGTAGAGGCCAATGGCACTCCCCACCACCACCGCACCCGTCAGCCACCACAGCTTGGCGTCAACGCCTACGGCCAATACATAGAATTTGCCGAAAAAGCCCAGCGTCATCGGGATACCAGCCAGAGAAAGCATCATTACCGTCATGACCGCAGACAGAATCGGTTTATGCCAGAACAGCCCACGATAAGAGAACAGAGAATCCGCATCCGGGCCACGGTACGGGCTGGACATCAGGCTGACAACCCCAAAGGCCCCCAGGCTGCTGAACAGGTAGCCCGCCAGATAGACCCCCACGGTTTCTAATGCCAACTGGTGAGTTTGTACGGCAATCAGCGCCACCAGCAAGTAGCCGAGGTGAGCGATCGAAGAGTAACCGAGCAGACGTTTGATGTTGCTTTGCGCAACCGCCATCAGGTTACCAAACAGGATGGAGGCAAACGCGATAACACCCAGCGCCGTTCTGACCGAATCACTGTCAACCATTGGTGCATAGAGGAACAGACGCATCACTGCACCAAAAATGGCGATCTTGCTGGCGGTCGCCAAGAAGGTCGACACCGGTGCCGGGGCACCTTGATACACATCCGGCGTCCAGAAGTGGAACGGCACCAGCGAGAGTTTGAATCCCAAACCGACAATCATCATGCCGAGACCAGCCAGCAGCAGCGGCTCGTGCAGCGTACGATCTGCCATCCGCGCGCCCAGGCTGGCAAAGCTCAAGTTACCCGAATCAGCATAGACCAGCGCCATCCCAAACAGCAGGAAGGACGAGGCGGCAGCAGAAAGCAGCATATATTTGATGCCAGCTTCCAGCGAGCGACGCTGGCGAAACGCATAGCTCACCAGACCGAATAGCGGCAGTGAGATAAGTTCAATACCGATAAACAGCGACGCCAAATGGTTAGCACTGGCCAGCAGAACACCGCCCAGCGCAGCAATTGCCACCAGCAGATAAAACTCGTCGCGGTTATCCGGATAGCCTTCCAGCCACGGGTAAGCGAACGTGCAGGTCGCCAGACTGGCAAGCAGCACCAGCGCGGTGTAGAACATGGAGAAACCGTCTACCCGCAGCAACGGCGTCACGTCCATCGGCCCCGCGTTACCCACCAGAATCAGCGAGAACAACGCAATGTTAAGACCGATCACCGTGACAGTGGCATTGAAGAAATGGTTGCGTCGCCACGCAATGCACAGCATCACAACCACGGCGGTCAAACCGACGATTAACAGCGGCAGAAGCGCGACCAGGTGTTGAAGAGTTATTGTCATGGCGAATTACGGCCTTGTCGTTGAAAGTGTTGAATCAGTCACTGATGACATAAACCAATGCTGGATATTAGCCATTGCCGCATCAGACGTATTCAGGATGGTCTGCGGGAACAACCCGAGCAGCACCAGCAATACCACCAGCAACATCACCATCGACAATTCACGGGTGGACAGCCCCGGCAGTTTTTCCTCGGATTTGGGCGTGCCGTAGTAAGCGCGTTGCATCATCACCAGCGAGTAGACGGAGGCAAACACCAAACCAAACGTCGAAATCACAGTGATCACCGGCACCACAGGGTAGCTACCGAACAGAATCATAAACTCGCCGACGAAGTTGCCGGTGCCCGGCATCCCCAGCGTCGCTACCGCAAAGAACAGCGACAGTGCGGGCAAGAAACGAATGCGCGCCCACAGGCCACCAATCTGACGCAAATCACGCGTATGCAGACGCTCGTAAAGCTGGCCGCACAGAATAAACAGACCGGCCGCAGAAAGTCCGTGCGCAATCATCTGAATGACGGCCCCCTGATACGCCAGGTGGCTACCGGAGTAGATGGCAATCATCACAAAGCCCATGTGAGACACCGACGTGTAGGCAATCAGGCGCTTGATATCGGTCTGCATAAACGCCATCCAGGCGCCGTAGAAGATACCGATAACACCCAGCCACATCGCGATAGGCGCAAATTCATGGGACGCATTGGGGAACAGCGGCAGGCTGAAACGCAGCAGACCGTAGGCCGCTGTTTTCAGCAAGATACCCGCCAGGTCGACAGAACCCGCCGTCGGCGCCTGACTGTGCGCATCCGGCAACCAACCGTGCAGCGGCACAACCGGCATTTTCACCGCAAAGGCGATAAAGAAGCCCAGCATCAGCAGGTATTCCACGCCGCGCGACATCGGAGTGTGCAGCAGATCGGTGTAACTAAAGGTCCACACCCCAGTGGCATCGTGATGCACAAACACCAGCGCCAGAATAGCAATCAGCATGATCAAGCCGCTGGACTGGGTGTAGATAAAGAACTTGGTGGCCGCGGTAATACGCGTTTTCCCATCGGAACCTTTATGTCCCCACAGTGCGATGAGGAAATACATCGGCACCAGCATCATCTCCCAGAAGAAGAAGAACAGGAACATGTCAATCGCCAGGAACACGCCAATCACGCCGCCCAGGATCCACAACAGGTTCAGGTGGAAGAAGCCCTGATAACGTTGGATTTCATTCCACGAACACAGGATTGCCAACACCCCCAGCAGACCGGTCAGCACTACCATCAGCAGCGACAACCCATCCAGCGCCAGGTGAATACCGATACCGAAGCGAGGAATCCACGGCACGTTGTATTCAGACTGCCAGAGCGGCACATCAGCCTGCGCCGTTAAAGAGTACCCGCCCTGCAACCAAAGCAGCAGCGACAGCACCAGCGTTAACCCCATCGATATCAGTGCGATCCAGCGCGGCACGCGGGTGCCGAAGCGCTCGAGCTGCCAGCACAGCAGGCCGCCGATAAAGGGGAGAAGTATTAGCCAAGGTAGTAGCATGGCGTTTTGCGTCCCTAATTTTAAGAAATCTGAAAACTTGCTGTGGCGGTAGCCATTCGTATTGGCTTCCCGCCCCTGCGCATCATTACTGCGTGTTTTTCATCGCGTTTATCTCACGGCACGGTGTCACCTGATAATGGGGCATCAGATAACAGGCCATCAGATAAACTGTAACAATGCCAGCACCACAACCGCCCCTATGCCCATTGACGCAACATACCAGCGCAGCTGACCATTCTGACTGACGGCCAACCCTTTGTTGCTCCAACGCACCACCACGGCAGGCAAGCCCATCATCGCGTTCAACGGATCGCGTTGTAGCAGTTTGGCAATCGCCAGATACGGTTGTACGAAGACTTTGTCATACAGCCAGTCAAATCCCCAGGCGTGGAACCACCAGGTGGAGAAGAAGCGACCCGGAGCACTCTGCGCGACGCTGGTCACAAACTGGCGTTTACCCAGCCACAGCACCGCGGCCAGCAGAATACCGGCAATCGCCACCACGCCAGACGCAATTTCGAGCGTCAAGGTTCGGTCATGACCGAGTTCCGTGGTCTGTGGCAGCACACCGTGCAACGGCGGCACAATCAGTGCACCGACGAACGTGGAGAGTACCATCAGCACCAGTAACGGAATGTGGTGAGACAGCCCTTTGCCTGCGTGCGCTTTGGTTTTCGCTTCGCCATGGAACACGATGAAAATCATGCGGAAGGTGTACAGCGAGGTCATAAACGCCCCGGCCAGCCCCGCCATCATCAAATCCATATGACCGTTAGCCCAGGCACCCGCCAGGATTTCATCTTTACTGAAGAAGCCGGCGGTGACCAACGGCAGTGCCGCCAGCGCCGAGCCGCCAATCAGGAAACTGACGTACACCAACGGAATGGTTTTACGCAGTCCGCCCATCTTGAAGATGTTCTGTTCGTGATGGCAGGCAAGAATCACCGAGCCGGAGGCCAGGAACAACAACGCTTTAAAGAAGGCATGCGTCATCAGGTGGAAAATCGCCGCATCCCACGCCTGCACGCCCAGCGCCAGGAACATGTAACCAATCTGGCTCATGGTGGAGTAGGCCAACACGCGTTTGATGTCGCTCTGTACCAACGCGGCAAATCCCGCCAGCACCAGCGTCACGGCACCGACGATACCCACCAGATGCAGCACATCCGGCGCCATCAGGAACAAACCGTTGGTCCGGGCAATCAGGTAAACCCCAGCCGTTACCATGGTCGCGGCGTGGATCAGCGCGGAAACCGGCGTTGGACCAGCCATCGCATCCGCCAACCAGGTTTGCAGCGGTAACTGGGCAGATTTACCCACCGCGCCACCTAGCAACATCAGCGTTGCCCAGGTAATTGCCGGAGACCCTTCTGCCAGTTTCTGCGGTGCCAACACCATCAGTTCGCGGAAATTAAGCGTGCCCAACTCTTTGAACAGGATGAACAGCGCAAACGCCAGGAATACGTCACCGACGCGTGTCACGACGAAGGCTTTCATCGCCGCCGCACCGTTCTTCGGATTGGTGTAGTAGAAACCGATCAGCAGATAACTGCACAGCCCTACCCCTTCCCAGCCGAGGTACATCAGCAGCAGGTTATCCGCCAACACCAGGATCACCATGCTGGCAATAAACAGGTTGGTGTAGGCGAAGAAGCGAGAGTAGCCCTCTTCACCGCGCATGTACCAGGAGGCGAACAGATGAATAAAGAAGCCAACGCCCGTCACCACCGACAGCATGGTAAGAGACAAACCATCCAGCGCCAGACGGAAGGCAATGTTAAAATTGCCGACTGCCATCCAGGTCCACAGATGTTGCGTGAAAAAGGTCACGCCGCCATCATGGTGCTGCGCAAAGAAATCCATCGCGACCCAGCAGGTGGTCAATGCGGCCAACCCGATAGAACCCACACCCACGGTAGCCGCGGTGTTTTCCGACCAGCGACCGCGCGAAAATGCCAACAGCAAAAAGCCGAGCAGCGGGAATAATATGGTTAAGTAGAGTAAGTTCATCCGCGCATCTCACTGACAGTATCGATATTCAGGGTATGACGACGGCGATACATCTGGAGCAACAGCGCCAGACCGATGCTGGCTTCCGCTGCCGCCAGCGTGATCGCCAGAACATACATCACCTGCCCATCCGCGTGCCCCCAATAGCTGCCGGCAACCACAAACGCCAGCGCGGCGGCATTGATCATCACTTCCAGACTAATCAGCATAAACAAGAGGTTACGCCGAATAATCAGGCCCGTCAGGCCGAGAAAAAATAAAATGGCAGCCAAAGCTAACCCATGTTGTAACGGGATCATGCACGCTCCTCCGCCAGTTTCTTCTCGATCTCTTCTTTAGTCTGGCTATCGACCATCTTGTCCTCACGGCCCACGTGGAACGCTACCACCAGCCCGGCCAGCAACAGCATAGAGGCCAATTCCACCGCCAACACATAAGGTCCAAACAGCGTGATGCCAACGGCTTTGGCATCAATCATGTTCCCTGTGATTTCCGCGCTGCTGATACTGAAAATGGCGCGAACCACTACGAGCAGCAGAACCAGCGCCAGCACCGCCGGGCCAATCCACACGCTCGGTTTCAACCAGGCACTTTCCTGTTGGTCTACGCTATTCAAGTTCAGCATCATCACCACAAACACGAACAGCACCATGATGGCACCGGCATAAACGATGATTTCTACCGCCCCGGCGAAATACGCCCCCAGCGAGAAAAATACACCGGAGATAGCCAGCAGCGAGACGATTAAATACAACAATGCATGTACAGGGTTAGTGTGAGTAATCACACGTAGGGTCGCCAGAATGGCGATTAACCCCGATGCATAAAACGCGAATTCCATGCTCGGCTCCTTAGGGCAACAGGCCTTTGACATCAATGGGTTTGGCTTCGTTTTCGGCGTCGCCCTTCTCTTTCCCATCGATAGCCATACCCGCCATCCGGTAGAAGTTGTATTCCGGGTATTTACCGGGCCCTGAGATCAACAGATCTTGTTTCTCGTACACCAGATCCTGGCGCTTGTACTCGCCCATTTCAAAATCCGGCGTCAGCTGAATCGCGGTGGTCGGGCACGCTTCCTCACAAAAGCCGCAGAAAATGCAGCGCGAGAAGTTGATGCGGAAAAACTCGGGATACCAACGGCCATCCTTCATTTCCGCTTTCTGCAACGAGATACAGCCGACCGGACAGGCAACGGCGCACAGGTTACAAGCAACACAACGCTCCTCACCATCCGGATCGCGCGTCAGCACAATGCGACCACGATAGCGTGGGGGTGGGTTGACCGGCTCTTCCGGATACATTTTGGTTTCACGCTTTTTGAAGGCGTTGGACCCGACCATACAGATACTGCGTACCTGGGTACCGAAACCAACCACAATGTCTTTTATCTTCATGGTTCAGTTCCCTTTACTGTGCGTTGTACAAAATCACGGCCGCCGTCGCCAGCAGATTAAGCAGCGTTAACGGCAAGCAGACGGTCCACCCGAAGGTCATCACCTGGTCATAGCGCGGACGCGGCAACGAGGCACGGATCAGGATGAACATCATCATGAAGAAGCCGGTTTTCAGCGCAAACCAAACGAAAGGCGGTAACAACGGCCCATGCCAGCCGCCGAAGAACAGCGTTACCATCAGCGCCGATACGGTCACGATGCCGATGTATTCCCCGACGAAGAACAGACCGAATTTCATACCGGAATATTCGATGTGGTAACCATCCGCCAGTTCTTGCTCCGCTTCCGGTTGGTCGAAAGGATGGCGGTGGCACACCGCTACACCGGCGATGGCAAAGGTCAAAAAGCCGAAGAACTGCGGAATGACGTTCCACAAGTGCGCTTGAGATTCGACGATATCGCGCATGTTGAACGAGCCCGCCTGTGCGACCACGCCCATCAGCGACAGACCGAGAAACACTTCGTAGCTCAGCGTTTGTGCTGATGCACGCACCGCCCCAAGCAGGGAGTATTTGTTACCGCTCGCCCAACCAGCGAACAGCACGGCGTACACCGCCAGCCCCGCCATCATCAGGAAGAACAGTAGGCCGATGTTTAAATCGGCTACGCCCCAGGTCGGTGTGACCGGCACAATCGCAAACGAGAGCAACAGCGAGGTAAAGGCAATGACCGGTGCCAGCGTGAAAATCACGCGGTCGGTAAAGCGCGGCACCCAGTCCTCTTTAAAGAACATCTTGATCATGTCAGCAACCAGCTGCAATGATCCGCCCCAGCCCACGCGGTTAGGTCCGTAACGCCCTTGGAACAGCCCCAGAAGGCGACGTTCGCCCATACTCATGAATGCGCCGCAGGTGACGACCACCAGCAGGATCACCACGGCTTTGCCGACAGCGATCAAGGTATCCATAACCTCCGGTGTTAACCAGCTCATTGTGCAGCCTCCCGCAGACTTTCAATGGTTGCCCCTGCCAGCGACGGCGCAATACCTGGGAACCCTAACGGCAATCCAACCTGTCCCTGGCGCAGAGCGTCGCTCAGTCGCAGCGGCAGGCGCAGGGTCTGGCCCTGACAGCGCAGCTCAAGCAGCGCGCCAGCGTTAACCCCCAGCAGCGCGGCATCGGCAAGACTGACCATCACGTAAGCCTCATCCATACGTTGTTGGATAACCGCAGCGCGCTGCGTCATCTCTTCACTGCCGAACAGATGGTAGTAAGGTGCGACGCGCCACTGTCCCGGCTGTGCGTTAAACGCTGCCGGAATGGCGTCAAAGTAACCCAGTTTGCCTTCGCCCGCTTCGATCAAACGCACACCCGGATCGCCATGGCGCAGATGACCGCCCACTTCGTCCTGGAATTTGTTCCACGCCTGCGGGGAGTTCCAACCGGGAGACCAGGCAAACGGAATCTGCTGGCGCGCGGCCGTCGGGCTGTTGTTCCCTTCCATCGAGAAGGCGAACATGGTGTCTTTGTCTTGTGGCTGACGCGGTTCATGCACGCTGATATTGGCGCGCATCGCGGTACGGCCACTGGAGCGATTGGGCGAACGCGCCAGTTTCTGCCCGTTGATACGGAAATTGGCGTCTGGCGCAGCGTCTTTGATACCCGCCAGCTGCGGCAACGCGGTTACACAGGCATCAATCACGTGATCCAGCTGTGTCCAATCGACCTTGCGGCTCTGGTAGGTGGTCGCCAGCGAATGCAACCAACGCCAGCTTTCCAGCATCACCACGCTGTTGTCGTAGTAGGCCGGATCGTACACCTGGAAGAAACGCTGAGCGCGACCTTCCTGATTGATCAGCGTACCGTCGCTTTCAGCAAAACTGGCGGCAGAGAGGATTAACGACGCGTTGTCCATGATCGCGGTGCGCTGATGATCCAGCACGATCAGATTGGTGGCTTTCGCCAGCGCTGCATCGACACGCGCCTGCGGGGCGTGACGATAGAGATCGTTTTCCAGCACCACCACGCTATCGGCGGCACCGCTCTCCAACTGCGCCAGCGCATCGTCCAGCGAACCGCCACCCATCATTGACAGGCCAATGCTGTTTGCCGCAGAAGCGACAAAGGTCACACCAACATCAGAACCACGTTGTTTAAGCGCTTTCGCCACGTTGGCTGCCGCTTCGATAATCGCTTCGCTACCAGAATGGGTACCAGAGATAATCAGCGGCTTTTTAGCGCCTGCCAGTGCCTGCACGATAACGTCAACTTTCGGTGCCAGCGACGCATCCAAATCGGTGACTGCAGGGGCATTTTCATCCAATGCGTGAGCAATGGCGAAGCCAAGGCGCGCCTGATCCTCTACCGGTGCGCGGTAGTTCCAGGCAGCGATATCATCCAGACGGGTTTTATCTACCGAGGTCATAAACAGCGGATGCTTGGCGTGTTGGCCGATGTTGAGAATGGCCGCAATCTGCCAGTCTGCCACTTTTTGTGCCGCCGCCATTTCACGCGCTTTCCCCTTCACCGCCTGACGTACCGCCAGCGCAATACGCGCGCCGGTTTGGGTCAAATCTTCACCCAGCACCAGTACGGCGTCATAGCTTTCGATATCACGCAGCATCGGGGTACGTACACCGCTGTCGCGCAACACGTTGAGGATCAGCTGTAAACGCGCCTGCTCAGCGTGGGCAATACCGGTGTAGAAACTTTCCGCCCCCACCAATTCGCGCAACGCAAAGTTGCTTTCTACGCTGGCGCGCGGAGAGCCAATACCGATGACGCGTTTTGACTGACGCAGCACATCCGCCGCCCCTTGCAACGCCTGATCGGCATTCAGGGCAATCCAGTCATCGCCACGACGCTGCAACGGCTGACGCGGACGATCTTTCGCATTGACGTAGCCATAACCAAAACGGCCACGGTCACACAGGAAATAGTGGTTCACGCTACCGTTGTAGCGGTTTTCGATACGACGCAGCTCGCCGTAACGCTCGCCGGGGCTGGTGTTACACCCGACGCTGCACTGCTGGCAGACGCTGGGCGCAAACTGCATATCCCATTTGCGGTTGTAGCGCGCAGAGTGGGTTTTATCGGTGAACACCCCAGTCGGACACACTTCGACCAGGTTGCCGGAAAATTCACTTTCCAACACGCCATCTTCAGGACGACCAAAGTAGACGTTGTCATGGGCACCATACACGCCCAAATCAGTGCCACCGGCGTAGTCCTTGTAGTAACGCACACAGCGATAGCAGGCGATGCAGCGGTTCATCTCATGAGAGATAAACGGCCCCAGATCCTGATTGCGGTGAGTACGTTTGGTAAAGCGATAGCGGCGGAAGTTGTGTCCCGTCATCACCGTCATATCCTGTAAATGACAGTTACCACCCTCTTCGCAGACCGGACAGTCGTGCGGGTGGTTAGTCATCAGGAATTCGACGATGGTTTTACGGAACAGTTTGGCTTCCTCATCGTCGATGGCGATAAACGCGCCATCGGTTGCGGGGGTCATGCAGGACATGACCAGACGGCCACGCGTGTCCTCCGCATTCTGGTACTGCTTCACCGCGCAGAGGCGGCAGGAACCGACGCTACCCAGCGCGGGATGCCAGCAAAAGTAAGGAATATCAAGCCCCAGCGTCAGACAAGCCTCTAGCAGGTTGTCCGAGCCGTTCACCTCATACTCTTTGCCGTCTACATGAATCGTAGCCATAGTCAGCATGCTTCCATAATGGCCCGTGTTGCCACAGGCGCTAATCAAAAATTCTGTAATAAGAGCAGGCTATCCGCCAGCGGAGACGTGTTTCGTCTCCTGTTATTGTCGGCTTGATTACCAACGCTCTTTCAGCAGGTTCGGCTGAATACCGCCAATTGCTTTGGTATTTCCCAGATATTGCGGCGCAATACCCGCTTCAAATTCGTCACGGAAATACTTGATAGCACTTTGCAACGGCTCAACGGCACCTGGCGCATGGGCGCAGAAGGTGTTACCCGGCCCCAGGAAGCGGCACAGTTGTTCCAGCGTTTCAATATCGCCGGGTTGCCCTTCGCCTCGCTCCAGCGCTCGCAGGATCTTCACGCTCCACGGTAAACCGTCACGACACGGTGTACACCAGCCACAAGATTCACGGGCAAAGAACTCTTCGAGATTACGGGTCAGACCCACCATGTTGATCTCGTGATCGACCGCCATGGCCAACGCCGTGCCGAGACGGCTGCCTGCCTTGGCGATATGCTCGAAATCCATCGGCAGATCGAGGTGCGCTTCAGTGAAGAAATCGGTCCCCGCGCCGCCCGGCTGCCAGGCTTTGAATTTAAACCCGTCGCGCATGCCGCCCGCATAGTCTTCCAAAATCTCGCGTGCCGTGGTGCCAAACGGCAGTTCCCACAAACCAGGGTTTTTCACCCGGCCAGAGAACCCCATCAGTTTGGTCCCTGCATCCTTACTCTTGCCAGCAGACAGCCCCTGATACCATTCGGCACCGTGTGCGATAATCGCAGGCACGTTACACAGGGTTTCTACGTTGTTTACGCAGGTCGGTTTGCCCCACGCGCCGGCAGAGGCTGGGAACGGTGGCTTGGAACGCGGATTCGCACGCCGGCCTTCCAGTGAGTTGATCAGCGCGGTTTCTTCACCACAGATATAACGACCGGCGCCGGTGTGCACGAACAGTTCGAAATCGAATCCGCTACCGAGAATATTTTTGCCGAGCAGGCCCGCCTGTTTGGCTTCTTCGATGGCGCGACGCAGGTTAACGGCTGCCTCTACGTATTCGCCACGCAGGAAGATATAGCCGCGATAGACCTTAAGCGCGAACGCGCTGATCAACATGCCTTCCACCAGCAGGTGCGGCAGTTGTTCCATCAGCAGACGGTCTTTGTAGGTGCCCGGCTCCATCTCATCCGCGTTACACAGCAGATAGCGGATGTTCATGCTTTCGTCTTTCGGCATCAGGCTCCATTTCAGCCCCGTGGAGAAGCCCGCACCGCCGCGCCCTTTCAGGCCCGCGTCTTTTACCAGGCTAACCACCTCGTCCTGAGCCATACCGCTGAGCGCTTTCTGCGCCGCCACATACCCATTCTTTGCGCGGTATTCGTCAAGCCATACCGGCTGCTTATCATCGCGCAGACGCCAGGTCAGCGGATGCTGTTCGGGCGTCAAAATCCTGTTCATACTCATTGATACGGCTCCAATAGCGAATCGATATCGTCAGGCTTGACATGACTGTGCGTGTCCTCGTCGATCATCATCGACGGGCCTTTGTCACAGTTGCCCAGGCAGCAGGTCGGCAGCAGGGTGAAACGGCCGTCAAAGGTGGTTTGACCGGGCTTGATCTTCAGTTTTCGCTCCAGCGCTGCTTGCACGCCCTGAAAACCGTTGATGTAACACACCACGCTGTCGCAATAGCGAATCACGTGTCGTCCGACCGGTTGACGGAAAATCTGGCTGTAAAACGTCGCCACGCCTTCCACATCGCTGGCCGGAATCCCCAGAATGTCAGCAATGGCATGGATAGCGCCATCCGGCACCCAGCCACGATGTTTCTGAACAATTTTCAACGCTTCGATGGACGCCGCACGCGCATCTTCGTAATGATGTTTCTCATGCTCGATGGCATCGCGCTCAGCGTCGCTCAATACAAAAACAGACTCGTTCGGCGCGGCATCGGCTGCGGCGTTAATAGGTTGTTGAGTGTCTTGATCATGCATAATTAGCGATCCACATCTGACATAACGAAATCAATACTCCCGAGATACACGATCAGGTCAGACACCAGACAACCGCGAATCACGGAAGGGATCTGCTGCAAATGCGCGTAGCTTGGGGTGCGAATACGGGTGCGGTAGCTCATGGTGCCGCCGTCGCTGGTCAGGTAATAACTGTTGATGCCTTTCGTCGCTTCGATCATCTGGAACGATTCGTTTTCCGGCATCACCGGCCCCCAGGAAACCTGAAGGAAGTGGTTGATCAGCGTTTCAATGTGCTGCAACGTGCGCTCTTTCGGCGGCGGCGTGGTCAGCGGGTGATCGGCCTTGAACGGGCCTTCCGGCATGTTGTTCAGGCATTGCTCCAGAATCCGCAAGCTCTGGCGCAGCTCTTCCACTTTCAGCATGACGCGGGCATAGCAGTCACTGATGCCATCGCCGACCGGGACTTCAAAGTCAAAGTTTTCATAGCCGGAGTACGGACGCCATTTACGCACGTCGAACGCCACGCCGGTGGCGCGCAGTCCCGCCCCTGTGACGCCCCACTCCAAGGCTTCTTTAGCGTTGTACGCTGCCACGCCTTGCGTACGACCTTTGAGGATGGTGTTTTTCAGCGCAGCGGTGACGTAGGTATCCAGACGCTTGGGCATCCAGTCCAGGAATTCACGCAGCAGACGTTCCCAGCCGCGCGGCAGGTCGTGCGCCACCCCGCCGATGCGGAACCAGGCCGGGTGCATACGGAAACCGGTGATGGCTTCCACCAAATCATAAATTTTCTGGCGATCGGTAAAGGCAAAAAAGACCGGCGTCATGGCGCCAACGTCTTGAATAAAGGTACTGATGTAAAGCAGGTGGCTGTTTATTCTGAACAGCTCTGAGAGCATGACGCGGATAACGTTCACACGTTCCGGCACCACAATCCCTGCCAGTTTCTCTACGGCTAATACATAGGGCATTTCATTGACGCAGCCGCCCAGGTATTCGATACGGTCGGTATACGGGATATAGCTGTGCCAGGACTGGCGCTCGCCCATCTTCTCCGCACCGCGGTGGTGATAGCCCACATCAGGAATACAATCGACAACCTCTTCACCATCCAGTTGCAAGATGATGCGAAACGCCCCGTGTGATGAGGGGTGGTTCGGACCGAGGTTAAGGAACATGAAATCTTCGTTTTCCGTCCCGCGCTTCATGCCCCAGTCTTCCGGTTTGAAGGTCAGGGATTCCATCTCCAGATCTTCTTTCTGCTTGGTCAGCACAAAGGGATCGAATTCAGTAGCTCGCGCCGGGTAGTCTTTGCGCAACGGGTGCCCTTCCCACGTCTGCGGCATCATAATGCGCGTCAGGTGTGGGTGCCCATCAAACGTGATACCGAACATATCCCACACTTCACGCTCATACCAGTTGGCGTTAGGGAACAGTTTCACCATGGTCGGCAGGCGCAGGTCATTTTCAGACAATGGCACCTTGATCATGATGTCGCGATTACGTTCAATGGAGATAAAGTGATAGAAGACGGAGTAGTCTGCAGCAGGCAAGCCTTCACGGTGAGTGCGCAGGCGCTCATCCACCCCGTGCAGATCGAACAGCATCACATAGGGTTTAGGCAGTTTTTTCAGGAACGCGACAACGTCCAGTAATTGCTCACGCTTTACCCAAACAACGGGCATCCCGGTACGGGTTGCCTGCACGGTAAAGGCTTCGGGTCCAAAACGGTTACACAGCTCGCCAACGACGGGATCATCCCGGTGATCGCGGGTAGCCCAGGCCGGCTGCGCGAGGTCGTGCGTCGTTAAATCTGTCATAAATAGGTCACCACGGTAATTTTGCCATTCTGTTAATGGTGCGGCTGCCGTTTATTATCTTGCTACCCTGTGAGAGTAGTATTACGCAGCCAATCTGCTTGCCATTAACAGATTAAATCTCGTCAGGCGAACGCAGGTTCGTCACCGCAATACGCTCTTCACGTTTGCGTTCGCGCTCAGATTGCATGTTGGCGCGATACACGCCCTGCTCTCCCACCACCCATGACAGAGGGCGGCGCTCTTGACCAATAGACTCTTTGAGCAGCAGCAACGCTTGCATATAGGCTTCAGGACGCGGCGGGCAGCCCGGGATATAAACATCTACCGGCAGGAACTTATCAACGCCCTGCACTACAGAGTAGATGTCGTACATGCCGCCGGAGTTGGCGCACGCCCCCATGGAAATCACCCATTTCGGCTCCAGCATCTGTTCATACAGGCGTTGAATGACCGGGGCCATTTTGGTGAAACAGGTTCCGGCCACCACCATGAAGTCAGCCTGACGCGGCGAAGCACGTAACACTTCAGAACCAAAGCGCGCCACATCATGCACGGCAGTGAACGAAGTCACCATTTCCACATAGCAGCAGGAAAGACCGAAGTTGTAGGGCCACAGTGAATTCTTGCGGCCCCAGTTAACCGTATCGTGTAAGGCATGCTCCAGGTTTCCCATGAAGACACTGCGGTGAACATGCTGTTCCAGGGGATCGGTGACGATCTCCTGGCGTTGCAGGGGATAACGGTCATTCTCACCGTCCGGCTCTATGCGGGTGAGCGTATAGTCCATCTTAAAGTGCCTCGCTGTTACTGCGGATGAGTGTTGGTAGTGTTAACCGGAAAGTCAGACTTGATAACCTGCCGTTTTGAACGCGTCGGCGTCCAGTCGAGCGCGCCGATACGGACCAGGTAGACCAACCCCGCCAACAACACCAAAATGAAAATGGCAGCTTCGATGAAGCCCAGCCAGCCGCTTTCCCGAATGGAAACGGCCCAGGCATAGAGATACAGGGCTTCAACGTCGAAAATAACGAAAAACATGGCAACCAGATAGAACTTGGCGGACAGGCGCATACGCGCAGAGCCAACCGAGTCAATCCCGGATTCATAGGGAACGTTCTTTGCCCTTGCCCTGGCTCTCCCGCCTAGCAGGAAGCCGCCCAGCAGCATGAAGCCGCACAGGCCGACGGCGATGATAACGAATAGCGCAAATGCCCAGTGATGGGCGAGGATTTCAGTCGTTGTTGACATTCTCTTGCTTACTCATCAAAAGTGACGTTGAACACCTGCTCTACTGGCAGTTAAGGCGTCACATCGATTAAAAGGAAGGATAATCACCCTGCAAATAGTGCGTAAAACATCTACGTTAAGTGCTTTTTGCAGTGGTTGCGTCCTTTATTTTGTAACCTTTTTTCAACCTTACTAAAAATAACAGCACATAACTTAACATGCACGCTGTTTTGTTAACATTTCACTTTTCAGGCTTCAGCTAAATCGAGTCAGTTTGGCTCTTACAGGTACAATTGTTAACAACCTGCTAGCTAAAGGATAGGTGATAATGCACAAGCACTATACCATTTTCGTGCGGAAAACCCGGTCCCCCTTAGCGTTAATAGGGTTATTTTTTGATCCAACACACAATTTTGTCAATTTAGTTAGTAAAAAAACCCAATTGTCAGCGCCAATGTTAACAGCTGAAAGTTTGCAACATTCATTTGAAAAATAAGAAACGGCTTTTCATAAAATACAAAGCCTTAGAAAGCGGGTGGAATAACGATAAAAGGAACGCGTGTGAATGGGAATAATCACGAAGTGGGATAATCAGAAAGGAGTAAAAAACGGGCATAGCCGTGACGGCGTCCTGCTACTACGCCATACCCGTATGAACGTGTGCAACGTTCTGAATTACATAAACAGGGCGTTTTTCAGCGCCGCCTCCCCCTCACTGGTGCTGTTATCGTCACTGGCTGAGGCACCAGAGAGCAACGCGCCACGATAGTAGTGGCCGGACGCTACCACATTGAAAATGGCATCGGCCAACGTGTTGCTTTCTTGCAGGCGTTTGCACAAAAAATATTGCGTATCGGGAAGCACCGGTAAACCGTCTGCCGTTCCCAATACCCTCAGTTCCGGGTTCATCATCTCAACCGTTCGCACCGTCACGCCCAGGCCAGCCTTCACCGCAGCACGCACTGCCGGGAGCGTTGACGCGACATAGGCAATACGCCAGGGGATGCCCGCCTCATTGAGCAAGGTGATCGCCAATGCGCGGAAATTGCTGGGTTCATCCAGTAACACCAGCGACACGGGTTCGTCCTGACGAAAGCGATAATCCGCTGCGCAATACCACATGGTCGGAGAGGTGCGCAGCAAAATTTGCTCAGCACTATCGCTCGACATGGTGGTAATAGCCAAATCAATCGCTTTTTTTTCCAGCATACTGTGCAGTTCTGGGCTAGGCTTTACGCTAACGTCAATGGTCAGTTTGGGAAACAGCGTGGTCACGCGATGCAAAAGCGTAGGCAAAATGTTATCTGCCGTATTTTCACACGCGCCGATCGCCAGCGAGCCAAGCATGTCGCTGTACATCAGCGAGGTGCAGGCTTCATCGTTAAATTGCAGGATCTTGCGGGCATAACCCAGAAACTGCACGCCGTGTTCCGTCAGCAATTTGTTTCGACCGTGGCGGGCGAACAGCTCTTTCCCCACCAGTTGCTCCAGTCGTTGCATTTGTTGGCTCACCGCAGATTGCGTGCGGCAAACCGCCACGGCGGCGGCAGCGAAAGTGTTCAAATCCGCTACCGCTACAAACGTTCTGAGTAGATCGAGATCAAGATTGAGTACCGATCGATTTGCATTGGCCATACGATTTTCACTTATCTATTTTAGTATTTAACAAACATTCCTGGTGTTTTATTACATGTATAGTTAATTACAATACATGTTGAAACAGTATCGCAGTCGTTCGATTAGGGCAAAAAAATACTCACGTTTCGTTACCATTATCGCCTTTTCATCCAGCCGCTAACGCCCCCACCAAATAGTGTCGGGAATCATTATCCGCTCGGTAAAAAAACAACCGCTCCGCCTTTATACTGGAAATTATATTTTCACGCTCCGAATAAATAGCCTGAGGAAAAGAAAGGCGCACAGGATGCGTTATCTCCCTTTTTCAAAGAGGGATTAATGCAATTCAATGGGGATATCGATGCACAGTAACAGTGCAGCCGCCCACTGCATTGCACTAAAATCGACGATCATTCTTCAAAAGGGGTAAACACAGGAGTACATTAGGCAGGTTATGCTATTTCATCGCGAAATACGCTTTTCCTGAAAAAGGTTCGCTCTATCTATGATGTCTCCCATTGAGAAGTCTAAAAAGCTGGATAATGTTTGCTATGACATTCGCGGTCCGGTGCTAAAAGAAGCCAAGCGCCTGGAAGAAGAAGGAAATAAAGTACTCAAACTCAACATCGGCAACCCTGCGCCGTTCGGTTTCGATGCACCGGATGAAATTCTGGTCGATGTCATCCGTAATTTACCGACTGCGCAAGGTTACTGCGACTCCAAAGGACTTTATTCCGCGCGTAAGGCCATTGTGCAGCATTATCAGGCACGCGGAATGCGTGAAATGACGCTGGAAGATGTGTATATCGGCAACGGCGTCTCCGAACTGATCGTGCAATCCATGCAAGCGTTGCTCAACACGGGCGATGAGATGCTGGTTCCGGCACCGGATTATCCGCTGTGGACCGCCGCAGTCTCATTATCCAGTGGGCATGCGGTGCACTATCTGTGTGATGAAGAAGCCGGGTGGTTCCCCGATCTGGACGACATTCGCAGCAAGATCACCCCCCGCACGCGCGGTATCGTGATCATCAACCCCAACAACCCTACCGGTGCCGTCTACAGCAAAGCGCTGCTGATGGAAATAGTAGAAATTGCACGCCAGCACAACCTGATTATTTTTGCCGACGAGATCTACGACAAAATTCTGTACGACGAAGCACAGCATCACTCCATCGCCGCACTGGCGCCGGATCTGCTGACGGTAACGTTTAATGGTTTATCTAAAACTTACCGGGTAGCCGGCTTTCGTCAAGGATGGATGGTGCTAAACGGCCCGAAAAAACACGCGAAAGGCTATATCGAAGGCTTGGAAATGCTAGCGTCGATGCGCCTGTGTGCCAACGTGCCTATGCAACATGCCATTCAGACTGCGCTGGGCGGTTATCAGAGCATCAGTGAGTTCATCCACCCCGGTGGCCGCTTGTATGAGCAGCGTCTGCGCGCCTGGGAGCTGATCAACCAGATCCCCGGAGTCTCCTGTGTCAAACCGCAAGGCGCGCTTTACATGTTCCCACGTATCGATGCCAAGCGTTTCAATATCCATGATGACCAAAAAATGGTGTTGGATCTGCTGCTGCAAGAAAAAGTGCTGCTGGTACAAGGTACCGCGTTTAACTGGCCACACCCGGATCACGTGCGTATCGTCACGCTGCCGCGTGTGGATGAGCTGGATTCCGCTATTCACAAGCTGGGCCGTTTCTTATCGCACTACCATCAGTAACCCCTCTTGTTTACATCACGCCTGCGCCTCATTTTCCACGATGTGCAGGCGTTTACATCCTTCCCGAGAGCGGCCACAATGTCTGATTATGGTGCTGCCGTCTGAGAGAGCATGATGAATCAGAGTCACTTTTTCGCCCACTTGTCCCGTTTGAAACTGATTAGCCGCTGGCCGCTGATGCGCAACGTGCGCACTGAAAACGTGTCTGAGCACAGCCTTCAAGTAGCTTTTGTTGCTCACGCGCTGGCGGTGATCAAAAACCGCAAATTCAACGGCAACCTGAATGCAGAACGCATCGGAATGCTGGCGATGTACCACGATGCCAGCGAGGTGCTGACTGGGGACATGCCGACCCCTATCAAATATTTCAATGCGCAGATCGCCCATGAATATAAGAAGATAGAAAAGCTGGCACAGCGCAGCCTGATCGCCATGTTGCCGCCCGAATTACAGCAGGATTATCGCCAACTGATTGATGACAGTTGCTGTAGTGAAGAAGAGCACGCCATCGTCAAACAGGCGGATGCCCTGTGCGCTTACCTGAAATGTCTTGAAGAACTTTCGGCCGGTAACAGCGAGTTCGCCCTTGCCAAAACCCGACTGGAAAAGAAGCTGCAACAGCGCCAAAGCCCGGAGATGGACTACTTTATGGAGGTGTTTATCCCGAGTTTTAGCCTGTCGCTGGATGAGATCAGTCAGGGTTCCACCCTGTAAGTTATTATCAGCGTGCAACGCTGGCGTTGATATCGGTATTTCTGTTAGTGCTGTTAAGGTTTCGTGCGCGAAAGCTCGCGTGATTCTCTGTACACCAAGGTGCACGCGCCCGACATGGGGCGGCTCAATCGCCGTCGCCCCATGGCCCCTGGCTTTTCGCAAGAAATTGTGCCGCTACGCGGTTCCCTCGGTACCCGTGTCCGCGATTCGGGCCGTCAGCGACGCGCTCCCGGCGCGGCGCGGCCTTTCGCCGCATCCATGCGCCTCACCCGGCGGCCCCGCCCACCTCGGCACAATTTTTTATGCGAATCAAAAAAAACCTAAAACCCATAGTTAAAAACCATAAAGCCACGGCACCATGATCACGCTGACAATCATCACCAGCACGGTGAACGGCACACCCACTTTCACGAAATCACCAAAGCGGTAGCCGCCCGGGCCGAGCACCAGCGTGTTCACCGGTGACGAAACCGGTGTCATGAATGCCGCCGATGCGGCGATAGCCACGATCATGGCGAAGGGATACGGCGAAACCCCCATCTGTTTTGCCGCAGCAATGGCGATGGGGGCCATCAACACCGCGGTAGCGGTGTTGGAAATAAAGAGTCCGATGGTCGCACACAGCACAAACAGGCACACCAGCATCACTTGCGGCCCTGCGCCGCCGGCAATGTCCATCAGTCCGTTAACAATCAGCGTCACACCACCGGTTTGCTGAAGCGCCAGCGCAAACGGCATCATCCCGACGATCAAAATCAAGCTCGGCCAGTGGATTGCACGGTAAGCGCTCTCCATATCGATGCAGCGAAATTTACCCATCAGCAAACAGGCAATCAAGGCGGCAATCGCATTGGGGATCTCGTCGGTCAGCATCATGGCGACCATCAGCGCCAGACAGAACAGCGCGTGCGGAGCCTGACTTACCGCGGGCGCAACATCATCCACTTCGGCGGGCAGGTTCAACACCAGCATCACGTGCTTTTGCGATTGCAGTTGGCGGATCATTCGCCAATCGCCAATCACCAGCAGGATATCTCCCAGTTGCAGCGGTTCGTCGGCCAGCAATCCGTCCATCGCCTCACCATTGCGGCGGATACCCACCACGGAAAGCCCGTAACGGCTACGAAAGCCTACGTCATAAAGCGTCTTGCCAATCAGTTCAGAGTCAGGGATCAGCGACACTTCAGCCATCCCGACATCGCGCGCCTGTTCGGAAAAGTACTCACCGCGCAGCACCATCGGTTCCAAGCGCTGCGAGGCGCAAAATTCACGCAAATCAACCTCAGAGGCTGACATATCGATCAGCAACACATCGTTTAAACGCAGTTCGGTGTTGCCCGCCACGCTGACCATCACGCGACGGAACTTACGCCAGCGTTCAATCCCCACCACGTTAGCACCGTAGCGCTGGCGCAACCGCAAATCATCAAGGCGGTGGCCAATAAAAGGTGAACCCGGCAGTATCGCCAAACGACGCGCCCTGCCCGTCAGTTTGTAATCGCGTATCAGATCGCGAAACGTCTTACGCTTCCATCCCTCTTTGTTCGCCGCTAGCGGATCGACACCGCTCAGCCAGAATCGAGCCACCAGCATGTAAGCGATGCCCAGCAGCAGCAGCACGATACCAATCGGCGTGACGCTGAAAAAGCCGAAACCGTGGTTGCCATCACGCATCAGCTCACTGCTTACCACCATGTTGGGCGGCGTCGCCACCAGCGTCATCATCCCGCTGATCAGGCCGGCAAAACTGAGCGGCATCATCAGCCGCCCTGGTGAGGTTTTCATTTTGGCCGACACGCTCAGCACCACAGGGATAAAGATCGCCACCACGCCAGTGGAACTCATAAACGCGCCCAGCGCCGCCACGGTCAGCATCAGCAGCACCAACATTTTGATCTCACTGTTGCCCGCAACGCGAATCAGCCACTCCCCGACCTGATAGGCCACACCGGTTCTGACCAGCCCTTCGCCAATAACAAACAGCGCGGCTATAAGGATCACATTGGGGTCGCTGAAGCCGACTAGCGCATCCGACAGCGTTAAGGTACCGCTCAGCACAAAGGCGATGATCACCAGCAGCGCCACCACATCCATGCGTAGCTTATTGTTGCTAAACAATAAGATAGCGATCAACAGCAGGGATAACACCCAGAGCAGTTCGCGGTTCAAAAGATCCTCCCGAAAAAACGCGTAAGCCAGCGGCAACACGGTCACTTATAACCGTTCAGATGGTAACAGCCTAAAAAATCACGCTTAACCCAAGTCTGTTTGGGTAGTCTGCCATAAAAAAACCCCGCCGAGGCGGGGTTTTGATCATATTTAGTTACGCTTTTATACCCTAAATAATTCGAGTTGCAGGACAAAACGTTAACGTTTTGAACAGCGCCTGCGCTGGCCCTTTAGGGCGAGACGCATTTATGCGTCTCGTAACGCGGCAAGGGAGCGAATCCCGATGAGCTTACATAAGTAAGTGATTCGGGTGAGCGAGTGCCGCCAACGCACATGCAACTTGAAGTATAACGGGTATATCAATCGGTTAGCTTATGCACCCGGACACCGTTCGGGGTGGGGTTCAGGGTCAGTTGCGTCAGCGATGTCAGAACCATATCAACGTCCTCTAACGCCAGGGTATCCGCTGGGGCATTGACGGCAATCACCCGGCAGCCTGCCGCTAACCCGGATTCCAGTCCGGCAGGTGCATCTTCTACCACCACGCATTCATGCGGTTCCAGACCCAGGCTTGAAGCACCGAGCAGGTAAGCATCCGGCTGCGGCTTACCGCGAGCCACCTGCTCGGCGGTAATAAATACCTGCGGCTGGGGCAATTGCCCGGCACGATGACGCGCATGGGCGATAGGCACGGTACCTGATGTCACGATAGCCCAGGGAATGCCGAGCGCGTTAAGACGCTCAAGGAGCAGGCTTGCGCCCGGCATCGCCTGCACGCCTTGCGTGTCAGACGCTTCGGTACGTTCCAGCTCATCAAACTCACGCTGGATCTCCGCTTCGCTTTTACCCTGTAAAAAGTGGCGCAGCGAGGTGATCGCCTGTTTACCATGGATAAAATCAAGCACCTCCTGGGGTTCAATATCATGGGCTACCGCCCAATTAACCCAGGCACGCTCCACGGCTGGCAATGAATCCACCAACGTACCATCCAAATCAAACAGGAAACCTTTACACTCCACAACCACCTCTTTGTTTTATTTCACCGGTTCAGGCATTGATGATTTGCGCAATCTCTACGGCACTTAAATGATACTGACGTGGACAGGACACCCACACCGCCAGCATGCGGTTATATTTTTCCCACATTTTGGTCTGTGCGTTGAAACCGTGAGTACCGGAATCGAAATGCGGATAGCGACCTTCCACATGCACCATAAAACGCACAAAGCCGAGGTAGCGCGCTTCGGTCGCGGCATCAAAGCCCAAAAAGGTCAGACGACGCTGATCCAGATCCTTGCGGTCTTTCAGGTTATCCCAGGAAACCTGCAAGGCGTGGTGCATTTCCATGATATTGATGATGGTGCGGCACACGTCTTCACTGAGTTCGCCAAATTCCCGATCCAACTCACGCATTTGTAGCCCATAGCCACGCTCGACGATGGTTTGCAGCCGACGATAGCGTTCTGCATTGTCCGGATCCATCATCGTCATCATTTTGTATTGATTCGAAAGGATCAATCTCTGAGCATTGGTCATTTCCATCGTGCTCTCCTGAACCTCTATAGTACCGGCCTGACGCCGCTGACTCGTTTAACCTGATATAAGAATCGCATACCCCCAAGTGGGAAGATAGCGCTAGCCTCCGGTTTTTTGATTTAAAACAGAGGGGAAGGACAAAATCATGCTATCTACATTCTCTACCCTAAATAATTCGAGTTGCAGGAAGGCGGCAAGTGAGTGCATCCCGATGAGCTTACTACGGTAAGTGATTCGGGTGCACGAGCACAGCCAACGTACCTGCAGCTTGAAGTATGACGGGTAAAAAGGGTGAAAACGGTCACAGATCGTCTAAGAAAGTTTTGTCCAGCTGTTTAAAAGCACGTTTCAGCACGTCGGCCAGCATCTGATATGTGGGTTTACCTTCAATCGGTGCCAACGCCTGCCCTGCCTCTTGCAGTTTAAGGCGGAGATCGTGGAACCATTCGGAAAGCGTTGGCGGTAACGGCGATACCGAACGGCGACCTAACCACCACAGTCCCTGTAACGGCAGGCTACAGGCAAACAGTGCGGTCGCCACCGCTGGCCCCAGTTGGCCGCCCAGCGCAATCTGCCAGGTTAAGGTGAACACAGCCAGCGGTGGCATAAAACGAATGCCAAACTAGGTAGCACGTACTACGCGGTTTTCAGGAAAAACAGGCGCCAGACGTTTATCCAGCGGCCAGGTTTTCATATAATGCTGCCCGTAATGGAGTAAACGCCATCCCCCGCGTTTGTCAGTTGGTTGAGATTTCATGGCGACTCCTTTGTTACCGTTTCAGTTATTACCATTTTCAATTGCATCATCAAAATAACAGATAAAAAATAAAATCCTAAAACAAGCCAGCAACTCTATTTGATAAACTTAAAATATATTTTGTGTTTGCCTGACGCTATCGGTATCCTACCTCGGCGTAGGTCGCAATCTATACTAAAGTAGTCATGTCACTAAACCAACGTGGTCATGCTGCATGCCAGAATAACGATCCTTTCACCGTCGTACTTGATGATGAATGCCGTTTTCAACTGTATTAACTACAGCATAGGCAAAAAACAGGGGACCATTGGTGCGGGCGCGACATTTATCGCCTTATTTTTCGCCACATGCTTTTCAGGGCCGATATGTCATCTTCGCACGCCGTGCATCCAGTATGCTATGCGAATAGGCCATATCGGCGCTTTTTCATGGTCATGTCAGGGAAATCACACCGTGCCATGACGTTAGTCATAAATGTCAGCGGCTGTTTAGGCTACGCTACGCGCTGTTTGACATTTGTTCACCATGTATAACAAGTAGGTACTTCCATGTCGAGTAAGTTAGTACTGGTTCTTAACTGCGGTAGTTCATCCCTGAAGTTCGCTATCATCGATGCTGTTAACGGGGAAGAGTACCTGTCAGGTCTGGCCGAGTGTTTCCACCTTCCTGAAGCCCGTCTCAAATGGAAAATGGATGGTGCCAAGCAGGAAGCTGCGTTGGGCGCAGGCGCTGCACACAGCGAAGCGTTGAACTTCATTGTTAACACCATTCTGGCACAGAAACCGGAACTCTCCGCGCAACTGGTTGCTATCGGTCACCGTATCGTACACGGCGGCGAGAAATTCACCCAGTCTGCCGTGATCAACGACGACGTACTGCAAGGCATCAAAGATTCCGTGCCGTTCGCGCCGCTGCACAACCCGGCTCACCTGATTGGTATCGACGAAGCCCTGAAATCATTCCCGGCGTTGGCAAACAAAAACGTTGCCGTATTCGACACCGCATTCCACCAGACCATGCCGGGAGAATCCTACCTGTATGCGCTGCCGTACAAACTGTACTCCGAGCATCACGTTCGCCGCTATGGCGCACACGGCACCAGCCACTTCTTTGTGACCCAACAGGCCGCAGAAGCGCTGAACAAGCCGGTTGACGAAGTTAACCTGATCACTTGCCACCTGGGCAACGGCGGTTCCGTAACCGCAGTGCGTAACGGTAAGTGTGTTGATACCTCCATGGGTCTGACCCCGCTGGAAGGTCTGGTCATGGGCACCCGCAGCGGTGACATCGACCCGGCGATCATCTTCCACCTGCATGATTCTCTGGGCATGAGCGTTGAGGCTATCAACAAGCTGCTGACCAAAGAATCTGGTCTGCTGGGCCTGACCGAAGTCACCAGCGACTGCCGCTATGTTGAAGATAACTACACCACCAAGGCTGATGCCAAACGTGCCATGGACGTGTATTGCCACCGTCTGGCCAAATACATCGGTGCCTACAGTGCGCTGATGGAAGGCCGTCTGGATGCCGTTATCTTCACCGGCGGTATCGGTGAAAACGCCGCAATGGTGCGTGAACTGACGTTGAACAAACTGGGCCTGCTGGGCTTTGAAGTCGACCACGAACGCAACCTGGCCGCTCGCTTCGGCAACGGCGGCAACATCAGCAAAGAGGGCTGCCGCCCTGCGCTGGTGATCCCGACCAACGAAGAGTTGGTTATCGCGCAAGACGCCCTGCGTCTCACCGCGTAAGACAAGTAATCCCACACCGTCAGCCAAGGCTGACGGTGTCGTTTCTGACCAAGCTGTTTTTGACTCAGCGAGCAACCGTAAAGAGGTTTAGCCGTGTCCCGTACAATCATGTTGATCCCCACTGGCACCAGCGTTGGTCTGACAAGCGTCAGCCTGGGTGTCATTCGTTCCATGGAACAAAAAGGCGTGCGCCTGAGCGTGTTTAAACCGATCGCGCAGCCGCGTTCTGGCGACAATACGCCGGATCAGACCACCACTATCATCCGCGCCAACTCAGCCATCACTGCGGCTGAACCGTTGAAAATGAGCCACGTTGAAGCGCTGCTCAGTTCCAACCAGCAAGACGTGCTGATGGAAGAGATCATCGCCAACTACCACGAAAACACCAAAGATGCAGAAGTGGTGTTGGTAGAAGGTCTGGTGCCAACGCGCAAACATCAGTTTGCCAACGCGCTGAACTATGAAATCGCCAAAACCCTGAACGCCGAAATCGTGTTCGTTATCGCACTGGGCAACGACTCTCCGGACCAGTTGAAAGAGCGCATCGAACTGGCTCGCAGCAGCTTTGGCGGCAGCAAGAACAAAAACATCACTGGCGTTATCATCAATAAACTGAACGCCCCGGTGGATGAGCAAGGTCGTACCCGTCCTGATTTGTCTGAAATCTTCGACGATTCCAGCAAAGCAGACGTGCCGAACGTCGATCCGAAACAACTGTTTGCCAACAGCCCGTTGCCGGTGCTGGGTTGCGTGCCGTGGAGCTTCGATCTGATCGCCACTCGCGCTATCGACATGGCAAAACACCTGAATGCCCGCATCATCAATGAAGGCGAGATTCAGACCCGTCGTGTGAAAACCGTGACCTTCTGTGCACGCAGCATCCCACACATGTTAGAACATTTCCGTCCGGGTTCCCTGCTGGTGACCTCAGCGGATCGTCCTGACGTGCTGGTCTCCGCGTGCCTGGCGGCCATGAACGGCGTTGAAATCGGTGCCGTACTGCTGACTGGCGGTTATGAAATCGATGCCAGCATCGCCAAACTGTGCGAACGCGCCTTCCAGACTGGCCTGCCGGTATTTATGGTAGACACCAACACCTGGCAGACCTCGCTCAGCCTGCAAAGCTTCAGCCTGGAAGTACCGGCTGATGACAGCGAACGCGTTGAGAAAGTCCAAGACTACGTGGCTCGCCACATCGACAGCCAGTGGATCGAGTCCCTGAGCGCCGCGTCTGAGCGTTCTCGTCGTCTGTCTCCACCGGCATTCCGCTATCAGTTGACCGAACTGGCACGCCAGGCGGGAAAACGCGTTGTGCTGCCGGAAGGCGACGAACCGCGTACCGTGAAAGCCGCCTCTATCTGTGCCGAACGTGGTATTACACACTGCGTACTGCTGGGTAACCCGGAAGAGATCCAACGCGTTGCTGCTGCACAGGGTGTTGAACTGGGCAAAGGCATCGAGATTGTCGATCCGGAAGCGGTTCGCGAACGCTATGTTCCGCGTCTGGTTGAGCTGCGTAAGAGCAAAGGCATGACCGAAGTGGTTGCGCGTGAGCAACTGGAAGACAACGTAGTGCTGGGCACCCTGATGTTGGAACAAGGCGAAGTTGACGGTCTGGTTTCCGGTGCCGTTCACACAACCGCTAACACCATTCGTCCGCCGTTGCAGCTGATCAAAACCTCTCCGGGCAGTTCACTGGTCTCTTCCGTGTTCTTTATGCTGCTGCCGGAACAAGTGTTTGTCTACGGTGACTGCGCCATCAACCCGGATCCGACCGCCGAACAACTGGCCGAAATTGCGATTCAGTCCGCTGATTCCGCCGCTGCGTTTGGTATCGATCCGCGCGTTGCCATGATCTCCTACTCCACCGGGAACTCCGGTGCGGGCAGCGACGTGGAAAAAGTGCGTGAAGCTACCCGTCTGGCACAGGAAAAACGCCCGGACCTGGTGATCGATGGTCCGTTGCAATACGACGCCGCAGTAATGGCCGACGTTGCAAAATCCAAAGCGCCGAATTCACCGGTTGCTGGCCAAGCTACCGTGTTCATCTTCCCGGATCTGAACACCGGTAACACCACGTACAAAGCGGTACAGCGTTCTGCTGACCTGATCTCCATCGGGCCAATGCTGCAAGGCATGCGTAAGCCGGTTAACGATCTGTCCCGTGGCGCACTGGTAGACGATATCGTTTACACCGTTGCCCTGACTGCCATTCAGGCTACCCAGCAGTAATTTCGGGTAACCCACGGCGAGTGGCAAACCGCCACTTCAGCACCCATCCCCTCGCAACGCAGGTTGCGGGGGGATTTTTTTTACATCAATCCCGCTCACGCGCGCAGTTCGTCATAGGATACCATCACATGCTCTCTGCATTAATCTTGCATAGTAAGCGCGTAGATGCGGTAAAGGCTTACGATTGATCTCAATCTCGTAGTAACGGTACAGCACATGACCAAACTGAATATCAGCCAGTGAAAACGCATCCCCGGCTAAAAAAGGGGGTCTGGCAAGCTGTTGTTCGGCGATGTCGAGCTTTTGCTCAAAAGCAGTAACAGCAGTATCGATCGCCGGAAGGTCACGCTCAGCCTTGGGTGTACGCACCACACGCCAAAACACTGGCGCAGTAAAGCCAAGCGCAATGTTCAATTTTGCCCATTCAGCCCAGCGATCCACCTCCATTCTTGCTAATAACGCTTCGGGCCAGAAATCGCCCGTTGCGTAGCGGTTCGCTAAATATCTCAGGATAGCCCCCGTCTCCCATAGCGCTGGGTTATCCCCATCTTGAAGCACGGGAACAGTACGATTAGGGTTGAGTGCGTAAAATTCCGCGGTATCGGTTCCTCCATAGCGGTGTCCTACATCATGTCTGACAACGTGCAGGTCAAGCTCCCCGACGCACCACATTAACGCCTGTACATTGGATGAGGTTTCCCTTCCCCAGATAACCAACATAATATTTCCTTTTATTTGACCGATATATTCAGTGTAACCCGATGATTATTGGCCTGTGTGTTTTTCATGGCAACGTCTATTGACAGCGTACACGCAGACAAATAATCTCGAAACAAACAGAAAAACAACACATTAGCGCTTCGCTATTCACTTCGTAAGGAACGCACAGCATGAATCTGGTTCACTATCTCGGCAAGCAGACGCTGGGGGTTTTAGCCTGCTACCAACAGGGAAAGGTGGTGATGCACATTTGCGGCGTCTACCCGCGCACCAACAATGCACTGCGGGTTTTCTTCCCCAAGGGCCACGCGCTGGCCGTCGGTGATGTCGCCACGCTGCATCTTGATAACCGCACCGGCGTGGATCAGTTTGATGCCAACATTTCCGTTTATCGCGCCTCTTACAAAGGGCGCGTGGTGGAGGTGGATGAAGATTGGGTGCTGCTGGAACAGCGTGAGTGCCAGGTGATGTATGGGCTTAGCTGCGTACTGGATATCCGCGCACCGGACTATCACTATCCTCAGGATACGCGGGAAGAACGCGCGGTGCCGTTTACGCCCCTGAATGCGCTGCCAGAGACAGAACACCATGATTTCACCAATGCTGGTCACCATGGCGCAAGAACAGCCCCACACCACCGTTCTGGCGTTTCTCTCTTCGGTGGACAATGATGTGTTTCTTATCACCTTCCCTGAGACGTTCAAATCCCGGCAGCTCAAGCGTAATCCGCACTGCTTTTTTGCGATGGATGAGCGCTCACACTACACCTTTGAACGCGCTATTGAGTGGAACTACACCTTGATTGAGGGTGATGCCCATCTGATCCCGCCACACAACCCGCTATTCGAACAGGTACGCGAGGCGTTCATTCATAAAAATCCGTGGGAGATGGCATTCTTCCTGCGTGAGGATCTGGAAATGTACCACATCAAGAGCCGTCAACTGGTGTGTCCCGGCTCGCAACAGGCTGTCGCTACCGTATGATGGTTGCGCTGCGGGCCACCAGATAGCCCGCAGCACTGTGTAACCCGGTTACTCTTCAGCGTCGTCCGATGCGGCAACCTCGTCATCGGTTTTTGCTGGCTCACGCGTAATGGGTTTGCCGTAGCTCTGCTCGTTGTAACGGCTCATCCACAGCGACAAGGCTTTGAGAGAATCCGGCGTGAACTCATCGCAGCGCGCCGTAACCTCCTGCGGCGTCATCCAGCACACCTCAGCCACTTCCTCTTCCTGCAAGGCAAACGGACCATGGGTAACGCAGCTGAATAACGCCCCCCACACGCGGCAATTGTCCCCGTCAAAATAGAACAAGCCATGATCGGCGAAAGGCACACCGGCAATACCCAGTTCCTCCTCCGCTTCACGACGGGCCGACTCCAGCATGTGCTCGCCGGTTTGCACTACGCCCCCGGCTGTCGCATCCAACCAACCGGGGTAGAAATCTTTTATTTCGGTACGGCGTTGAACCAGTATTTTTCCCATGCCGTCATGAACAACGATATAGGTGGCGCGGTGACGTAAACGTTGAGCGCGCATTTGCTGGCGGCTGGCCTGGGCGATAACATCATTGTTCTCGTCAACAATATCCACCCACTCGGTCCCTGCCGCTTGACTTTGCTCCACCATCCTCTGAACCCTTCAGTATTGGCGCGTTGCAACGCGCGTCTGTTTTAAACGTACTAAGCGTTAGTCGTGCAAGATCGTTGATAACTTAGTGACTAATAGTCACCTGTGCAATAGGCTCGCCACCCATTAACGGTAAAACTTGAAGTGTCCCTTGCGCCAGCATGCCATAGCTGGGCACATTGCCCCCCTTAGGCAAGCTGATGGAGCCAGGATTAAAGCAGTAGATCTCTCCCTGACGTTCAGCCACAGGAAGGTGGGTATGCCCATACACCAGCACATCGTCTGCCTGCAACGGCGGAAGATGCTGAGGATGATAGAGATGACCGTGTGTCAGGAAAAGACGCTGTTGCGGCAACAGCACCTGCTGCCACGGTGCCGTGATCGGAAAGTCGAGCAGCATCTGATCCACTTCGCTGTCACAGTTACCGCGCACCGCCACAATGTGACGGGAAAACGCATTTAATCGGCTTGCCACCTCGGCAGGCTGATAAGCCTCCGGCAGCGGATTACGTGGGCCGTGATTGAGGAAATCTCCCAAAAGAATCAGCCACTCGGCACCACTACGGGTAAAAATATCGAGCACCCGCTCCGTCGCCGTTAGCGAGCCGTGAATATCTGAGGCAAACATCAACTTCATCGTGATCCCCGAAAAAACTACGTCGCAATACGGCAAAGTGTAACAAAATTACCGTACTCAACTCTTGTCCTTTTTTCATTTGGCAGGTGGGTGTCGCACGATTACACACATCCATGATCGGAGGGCTATATGATAAAGGTCCTCGCTAAACCAACGCTAAGCGCAGCATAAAAAAAACGTACTGAATACTCCCTGTTCAGTACGATCCTGAGTAGCAGAATCCGTGTCAGTGACACGCGGATAAAAGTCAAGTGAACAATCTCGCCCCTCCAGCACGATGCAGCGCGCAGGGGAAAGCGAGTCACCATCATGGTGTTGTCAAATGCCCTACGGCAGGTGGGTGAATCTTGCCGTGCATCGCCGGGTTGTCGCTCTCATCTTTCAGCGCAACCCCCGACAGCCGGCGTTGAAACGCTTGCTCCAGCAGCCAGGCCCATTTAAACGCCGCCTGCGGATAATCCAGCCCTTCCGGGCGAATATTGGAAATGCAGTTACGCTCCGATTCCAAACGGCGCGTGTGCGGCCCCCAGGTTAAATAAATACTCAGGCTATCCGGCGATGACAAACCGGGGCGCTCGCCGATCAGAATCGCCACGGCTTTCGCTCGCAGACACTCGCCAATGTCATCGCCCAGCGCCACACGCGACTGATGCGCCAGCACCACCGGTGCCAGCGATAAACCAAGTTGCTCCAGATAAGGCCGCGCCTGGGTAATGAGCGGCACCGCCTGACGATGTACCGCCTTGGACGAGAGACCATCGGCCACCACAATCAGCAAATCGGCGGGCGGTTGATGCAGTGCCATCAGTGCATCACGGCTGGCATCCGATAAGCGCCGACCCAAATCAGGCCGACAAAGATACTGCTCGCGCGACGTTGCGGCGCTGTGCACGGTAAAGGTTTTTAGCCCTTGCGCGGCTAAGGCCTCTGCAAGGGGTTCACTGTCAAAGGCCTGATGTACCGCATCCCGCGCCTGCGCGTGTGCCAGGCCGAATTTCAGCAGTTCTTCGGTCGGCAGGCTTGCACCGGTGCGCCCCAAGGCAATGCGCGCGGCGGTGTATTCGCGCAACATTTCCCACGGATTGGCGTGAACGATCTCCTTCATACGCGCCCTTCCAGATAAGGTTGATGTTGCAGCAACGGATGCTGACGGCTGGTATCACACAGCCGCCCCTGGGTATCGAGAATCTTCATGCGTGCCAGCCACTCACCAAACTCCGGCGCATGCTTCAATCCCAGCAGCTCGCGCACATACAGCGCATCATGAAACGAGGTACTCTGATAATTGAGCATGATGTCATCCGCACCCGGAATGCCCATCAGATAGGTCAATCCGGCGGTGGCCAACAGCGTCAGCAACGTATCCATATCGTCCTGATCCGCTTCGGCGTGGTTGGTGTAGCACACGTCGCAGCCCAAGGGCACGCCAAGCAGTTTGCCGCAAAAGTGATCTTCCAATCCGGCGCGGATAATTTGCTTCCCGTCATACAGGTATTCAGGCCCGATAAAGCCCACGACCGTGTTCACCAGCAGCGGAGAAAACCGCCGCGCGACCGCATAGGCGCGCGCCTCGCAGGTTTGCTGATCGACACCGTGATGGGCATTGGCTGAAAGGCAACTGCCCTGCCCGGTTTCAAAATACATCACGTCGTTACCCAGGGTGCCACGCTGCAAGCTCAACGCAGCCTGATGCGCCTCTTCCAGCGTCGCCAAATTAAAGCCAAAACTGGCATTGGTGGCTTCAGTACCGGCGATCGACTGAAACACCAAATCCACCGGTGCTCCCCGTTCTATCAATTTCAGCGTGTTAGTAACATGCGTCAGCACACAGGACTGGGTGGGGATCTCAAAGCGGTGAATGACATCATCCAGCATGTAATTGAGCTGTTCCAGCAGTGGCAAGCTGTCACTGGCCGGATTAATGCCGATCACGGCATCACCACTGCCATACAGCAAGCCATCCAGCATGCTGGCGGCAATGCCTTTTAAATCATCGGTAGGATGGTTAGGCTGCAAGCGCACGCTGAGATGCCCTGGCAAGCCAATCGTATTGCGAAAGCGCGTAACGACACGGCATTTCTTTGCCGTCAGGATCAAGTCCTGATTACGCATCAGCTTACTTACCGCCGCCGCCATTTCTGGCATGATGCCTGGCGCAACACGCGCCAGCAGTTCGCTGCTGGTGGTGTCACTCAATAGCCAATTGCGAAAATCCCCCACGGTCAAATGTGAAATGGGTTCAAATGCCTGCTTATCATGACTATCAACAATGAGTCGCGTGACCTCATCCTGTTCGTAAGGAATCAATAGGTCCTGCAAAAAGGTCTTTAGCGGCACTGCAGCCAGCGTCATACGCGCCGCCATGCGCTCTTCGGCGCTCAGCGCCGCCACGCCTGCCAAATAGTCACCGGAACGCGCCGGTGACGCTTTGGCCAGTAGCGTACGCAGAGAATCAAAGGTGTAACGCTGGTGCCCCAGTGTCGTGTGATACATACCCCTCCTCGCCTGCTATTTGGATGCCGTCAATTGGGGATCGAATACCGCCGACTCGCGCGCGCTGCGGGTTGCCCGAAACCAGCCATACCCCAGCAGCATCATGGCAGCAAAAATCAACGCCAGTAGCGTGTTGTAATACACCATGGCAACCAGGCAAATCACCGCCATCACCAGCGCAAATGCCGGCGCAAACGGAAACCAGGGCGCACGAAACGGACGGCTGAGCGCCGGTTCACTGCGACGCAGTTTAAACAAGGCAGCCATCGAGGTAATGTACATAACTATCGCGCCGAAAACCGACATGGTGACAATATTTGCCGTCAGAGGCAGTCCACCGATGGTGACGAACGAGTCGGAGAAGATGGCGGCAATCCCGACGACACCGCCCGCTAAAATCGCGCGATGCGGCGTGCGGAAACGCGGATGGACACGCGCCAGAGAAGCAGGGAGATATCCCGCACGTCCCAAGGCAAAGATCTGACGCGAATAGCCCATGATGATGCCATGAAATGAGGCCACCAGCCCAAACAATCCGAGCCACACCAGCATATGCAACCAACCACTGTTACTGCCGACAATCATTTTCATTGCCTGAGGCAACGGGTCATTAATATTGGAAAGCTGTGTCCAGTCACCCACGCCACCGGCAAACAACATCACCCCCATAGCCAGCAGGCTTAAGGTCAGGATGCCACCGATAAAGGCACGAGGAATTGTGCGTTTGGGATCTTTGGCTTCTTCGGCGGCCATCGCAGCCCCTTCAATGGCGAGAAAGAACCAGATGGCAAAAGGAATAGCGGCAAAAATGCCGGATAACGCTACCGGACTGAAACTGTCCATCCCAGCCCAGCCACCACGGGCAAAGTTTGCCCATTCGAATCCGGGCGCTACCACGCCCATAAACACCAGCAGTTCGAAAATCGCCAGTAAAGTGACTAACAGTTCAAAAGTAGCCGCAATACCCACTCCCAGAATATTCAACCCCATAAAAACCAGATAGGCGCTGACCGCCACCCATTTGGGGTCCAGAGACGGGAACTGCACGTTGAGATAAGCACCAATCGCCATGGAAATGGCCGGAGGCGCAAACACAAATTCAATCAGCGTAGCAAATCCGGCAATAAAGCCCCCGGTTGGGCCAAAAGCGCGGTAGGCATAGGCAAAAGGCCCACCAGCGTGGGGGATAGAAGTGGTCAACTCCGTGAAACTGAAGATAAAGGCGCAATACATGGCCGCTATCGCCAATGAGGTGATCAAAAACCCCAGCGTACCCGACTGCGCCCAGCCATAACTCCAGCCAAAATACTCACCGGAAATGACCAACCCGACAGCAATGCCCCATAAATGGAAGCTGCCGAGCATCCTCTTTAATCCTGGTTGTGCACTGTTGGTTTGCATGTTGTTTATCCCGTAGAAAGACCCTATGGGAGTCACCGTGCAAAGCGCATACCAACGACGAAAAAACCTTACACAACTTGACATTGTGCAGGTACGTCAACGACCACCGACATTTATCCTGCGCTGTTTTGCAGCAGTTCGCCCCATAATGCAGCAGGTTTTGCTAATCCCAAGAGCAGCGTGGTGTACTGAAATGCAGCGTTTTTTTACCAGATAGTCACGGTATCGCGCTCAGAATCACCTATTATCATTAGCATTCATGATAAAAATACGGACACGTCCTGCGTTACACCCTTAAAGCGCCATCAGAACCGATAGGGAATAAGTGAGGCAACGATGCAACTACTGATTACGGGCGGAACCGGCCTGATTGGCCGTCACCTGATTGCTCGATTACTGTCTTTATCTCACCATGTCACGGTACTTACCCGGGATACAACGCATGCCCGTCAGGTACTCGGCGAGCGCGTGGAGTATTGGTCAACGCTGCAAAATCGCACCTCACTGGATGACATCGACGCCGTCATCAATCTGGCAGGAGAACCGATCGCAGATAAACGTTGGACGCCACAGCAAAAGCAGAAACTGAGCGAGAGCCGCTGGCAAATAACCGAGCAGTTGGCCACGCTGATTAACGCCAGCACGTCACCGCCCTCGGTATTCATTTCTGGCTCTGCGGTCGGCTATTACGGCAATCAAGGTGCCGAGTTGATCACCGAAGAGGAATCGCCCACGCCCGAGTTTACCCACCAACTCTGTGCGCGCTGGGAGGAATTAGCGCTCAGCGCGGAAAGCGATCGCACGCGCGTCTGCCTGCTGCGCACGGGCATCGTACTGGCGGCGAACGGCGGTGCATTGGCAAAAATGCTGCCCCCCTTCCGCGTCGGGCTGGGTGGCCCCTTGGGGTCGGGCAAACAGTACATGCCGTGGATTCATATCGACGATATGGTCAATGCCATTCTCTACTTGTTAGATAATCCGATTCTGCACGGGCCCTTTAACATGACCGCACCTTACCCGGTGCGCAACGAGCAGTTCTGCGCCATGCTGGCCCACGTGCTGGATCGTCCGTGTTTTATGCGTGTACCCGCCTTCGCGCTCAAACTGCTGATGGGGGAAGCCGCCACGCTGGTGTTGGGGGGACAGCGCGCCATTCCGCATCGGCTAGAGGCCGCTGGGTTTGGCTTTCGCTATTACGAACTGGAAGAGGCTCTCAAAGACGTCACCGGGAAAAAATAGCCACAGGGCGTATCGACGAGACATCGCCAGATACACCCTGTTGATGATGCTACCCGCTACTTCAATGCACCAGAGAGAAATTGCTGCAAACGGGGGCTGGTCGGGTTACCAAATACGCGATCCGGTGGGCCCTCTTCTTCGATCACCCCCTGATGCAAAAAGATCACGTGGCTTGATACGTGACGAGCAAACTCCATTTCATGGGTAACGACCACCATGGTTTTGCCCTCTTCCGCCAGTTGCTGCATGATACGCAGCACTTCCCCCACCAGTTCAGGGTCCAGTGCCGACGTGGGTTCGTCAAACAGCAGCACTTCCGGCTCCATGGCCAGCGCACGGGCAATGGAGACACGCTGCTGCTGCCCACCGGAGAGATTGGCCGGGTATTTGTTCTGCGCCTCGCCGGTGATCCCCACTTTATCGAGATAACGCACCGCACGCTCGCGGGCTTCCGCTTTGCTCAATCCCAACACTTGCACTGGCGCTTCCATGACGTTTTCCAGTGCGGTCATAAAGCTCCACAGGTTGAAATGCTGAAAGACCATGGTCAACCGCGTGCGTAGCAGTTGCAGTTGCTTCTTATCAAAGACTTTCAGTTGCCCGTCTGTGTCACGCACCATGCGAATCTCTTCATCGTTGACGAAAATCGCCCCCTCGCACGGTTTTTCCAGAAAGTTGATGCAGCGCAGCAGGGTACTTTTCCCTGACCCTGACGACCCGATAATCGAAATAACATCGCCCGCTTTCGCCTGAAGAGAAACCCCCTTCAGTACTTCGTGTTCCCCGTAACGCTTGTGCAGTTCCGTCACCATCAGTTTATGGTATGACATGCTGTTTTTTCCTGATGTTAATGAGATGAACGGGTATGAATATGCCGCAGCCAGCGCCGTTCCGCGTGTTTAAACAGGCCGATCAGCACAAAAGAGATTGCCAGATAGATCACCGCTGCAATGCCAAAGGCATAAAACGGCTGATAGGTGGACGCGTTAATATCTCGGGCAATTTTCAAGATATCCGGCACCGTTACGGTAAACGCCAGCGCCGTGGAGTGAAGCATCAAAATCACTTCGTTGCTGTATGCAGGCAGTGCAATACGTAACGCACCGGGCAAAATAATGCAGCGATACTGTTTAAACCGGGAAAAACCGTAGGCTCTGGCTGCTTCAATTTCGCCATGCGGCACCGAACGGATCGCACCGGCAAAAATCTCTGTGGTATAGGCGCAGGTGTTCAACGCCAATGCCAGCACCGCACAGTTCAGCCCGCTGCGGAAAAACGCATTCAGCATGTCGGTGCCGCGCACGATCTCCAGGCTGTAAACACCGGAGTAAAACACCAGCAACTGCACGTAAAGCGGCGTGCCGCGAAATACATAGGTAAAGACCCACACCGGAAAACAGAAACGCCGCCGTGGAGAAACGCGGGCAATGGCCAGCGGGATTGCCAGCAGGCCCCCCATCACCACCGACGAAATCAGCAGCCATAGCGTCATCGCCAGACCGGTGAGACGATACCCATCGCTCCATAGCAAAGGTTGCCAGTACTGTTGCAGGATCTCACTCATAATTCACCTTCTTCACGCCCTGCGAGTAATGGCGTTCCAGCCACCACAGCACCCCGTTGGAGACCGTGGTAAAAATCAGATACATCACCCCGGCGACAATGGCGAAATAAAACGGTTCATGCGCCCCCTTGCCCGCCAACTGGGTCACTTTGACAATGTCATTCAGCCCCAACAGCGATACCAGCGCTGTTGCTTTGAGCATCACCTGCCAGTTGTTGCCGATACCGGGCAAGGCAAAGCGCATCATGGAAGGAAACATGATGCGGCGAAATACCTTCAATGGCGTAAAGCCGTAAGCCACGGCCGCTTCAATCTGCCCTGGCGGCACAGCCAGATAGGCACCGCGAAAGGTTTCAGTGAAATAGGCACCGTAGATAAACCCGAGCGTGATGATGCCTGCCGAGAGCGGATCGATATCGATTTGTGCGATACCTATCGTTTCCGTCACACTGTTGAGCGCTATTTGCAGGCCATAAAAAATCAATAACATTAACACCAAGTCCGGCACGCCGCGGATCAGGGTGGTGTACGCGGAGAAAAAACCGGACAGCAGGCGATTGGCAGAGAGCTTGGCGCCTGCGCCAATCAGCCCAATGACCAACGCCAACAGCAACGAGCACACCGCTAATTGCAGCGTCATGCGCGCTCCGTCAAGAATCAGGTCGGTATAGCCGTAGAGCATCGCGTGTTTCCGTCTAAAAAGGCACACTCTGCCTGCATGACGCAGGCAGATCCCAGCAACACGCCATTAGCCGCCGTATACGTCAAAATCGAAGTATTTCTTCGCGAAAGTGTCGTAAGTACCATCTTTGCGCATCTCTTCAAACGCTTTATCCAACGCAGCTTTCAGTGCTTTATCTTCTTTGCGCAGCCCCATACCGGTGCCTACGCCAAAGAATTTGTCATCCTTCACCGCCGGACCTGCAAAGACGTAATCTTTGCCAGCCGGTAATTTCAGGAAGCCTTCACTGCCCGCCACTTCATCCTGGAACGCGGCATCGATACGGCCTGCGGTCAAATCGGCGTAGATCAAATCCTGGTTCTGGTAAGCCACCACATCAATCCCTTTCGGCTGCCAGTTAGCGTTAGCAAAGGCTTCCTGGGTAGATGCCTGCAACACGCCGACACTTTTACCGCGCAGCGATTCCAGCGTCGGTTGAATGTTGGCCCCTTTCTTCTCAATCAGGCGCGCGTTGGCCGCGTAGAGTTTTTCTGTGAAAGCAATCTCCTGCTGGCGCTTCTCGGTGATGGAGAGCGAGGAGATGATGGCGTCAATTTTTTTCGCTTTCAGTGAAGGGATCAGCGCATCGAAATCGCTTTCCACAAAAGTGCATTCGGTTTTGATGCGTTTGCACAGCTCTTTAGCCAAATCGATATCAAAACCCACCAGCTCACCGCTGGCATTCTTGGACTCAAAGGGTGCATACGTCGGGTCGGTGCCGATTTTAAGATTCTTGGGAACATCGGCCAGCGCGCTTCCCGCAGCAATAACTAAGGCCAACGGCAGAATTCTGAATAATTTTTTCATTTCGCAACCCTTATCTTGATGGAATGATGATCAAAAGGAATGAATATCACTAAGCGTAAAGGGGCGGTCAGACGCCTGCGCGCTCTTGCGCGAAAGGGATGCCAGCGCCGCCAGTCTCATCAGCAGAAACCCTGCAAAATCCGCGCCATAATCGCAGCTGAATACGGATAAATCCGAAATCTGCCGCAGGCGCGTAGTGATAGGGCCACCCTGATGAGGGTAATGATGCCTGCGTTGATCGGGAAAGAGACGGCGCGCTTTCCCGGCAACATTTTGGTGCAAACCAATCAACATTTGCACCATAACATCGCATCATCGCTTAAGCGTAGTGCAAACCTTGCGCAGACAGGCAAGAAAGCGAGAGAAAAGGTGAGCGGAATTGCACCTGATTGGTGTGTTTTTACGATTAGGCGCGGTTAACTGCCCTGCCAGCGTGTGAACAGCGCTTCAGGCAGGTCAATATCAAACTGATCGAGCACACGGTTGACGGTTTGATCCACCACCTCTTGCAGCGTTTGCGGACGGTGATAAAACGCGGGAACGGGCGGCATGATCACCGCGCCCATTTCTGCGGCAGCCGTCATCAGACGCAGATGCCCGAGGTGCAACGGGGTTTCACGCACGCACAACACCAATGGGCGACGCTCTTTCAGTATCACATCTGCGGCGCGAATCAATAAGTTATCGCTGTAGCTGTGCACCACTCCCGAGAGGGTTTTGATGGAACACGGGAGAATCACCATTCCTGCGGTGCGAAACGAACCGGACGACAGCGACGCGGCGATGTCACGGCTGTCATGCACCACATCCGCCAATGCCTGCACATCGCGCACAGTAAAATCAGTTTCGAGCATCAGCGTTTGTCGGGCGGCCGGACTCATGATCAAATGGGTTTCCACGTCGGCCAACGGCTGTAACACCTGCAACAGGCGCACGCCATAAATTGCGCCGCTGGCACCGGAAAGTCCAATAATGAGTCGTTTCATGCCAAACCTCGAAATGCCGCTGTACAAAAAGGATAACGGGCAGACTTTGCCTTATCCCCGCTCAATAAGCAACAAAGGGAGGCGCTTACGCACCTCCCTTCTCACTTTCATTGCCAATTGGCAGCGTGGATGACATTAACCTTCGTTATGCAGTTCCAGATCTTCGACTTCGTTCTGACCACGTAACGCCTTGGCATCGTCATTACGCAACCCTTCCAGATAGTCGAGGTAACCCTGATCGACATCTTTTGTCACGTAGATACCGTTAAATACTGAGCATTCAAACTGCACGATATCCGGGTTTTCTTCACGCGCGGCGGCGATCAAATCGTCCAAATCCTGGAAAATCAGGGCGTCGGCACCAATAATCTGGCGAATCTCTTCCACTTCGCGACCATGGGCAATCAGCTCATTGGCGCTCGGCATATCAATGCCGTACACGTTAGGGAAACGAATTTCCGGCGCGGCAGAGGCCAGATAAACGCGGCGTGCACCGGCTTCACGCGCCATCTCGACAATTTGCTCCGAGGTGGTACCGCGCACGATGGAGTCATCCACCAGCAGCACGTTTTTATCGCGGAACTCAGCGCGGTTGGCGTTCAATTTGCGACGCACCGAGTTTTTACGCTGTTCCTGACCCGGCATGATAAAGGTACGACCAACATAGCGGTTTTTCACAAACCCCTGGCGGTACGGTTTATCGATAATGCGCGCAATCTCCAAGGCGATATCGCAGGAGGTTTCTGGAATCGGGATCACTACATCGATATCCAGATCTTCCCACACGCGGGCAATCTTCTCGCCCAGCTTTTGGCCCATGCGCACGCGGGCGCTGTAGACCGAAATTTTGTCGATAAAAGAGTCCGGGCGAGCAAAATAGACATACTCAAACAGACACGGGTTGCTTTTCGGGTTTTCGGCGCACTGGCGCGTAAACAGTTGCCCTTTCTCAGTGATGTAAACCGCCTCTCCCGGCGCTACGTCACGCAAGAACTCAAAGCCAAGGGTATCGAGCGCCACGCTCTCCGAGGCCACCATATACTCGATGCGGCCATCGGTCAGTTCGCGCTTGCCGATCACCAGCGGACGGATACCGTTTGGATCGCGGAAAGCGAACAAACCGTGTCCGATGATCATCCCGACGCAGGCATAAGCACCACGAATCATTTTGTGGGTCGCGGCAACGGCAGCAAACACGTTGTCGGCATCCAGCGGATAGTGCTGAAAACGATCCAACTCGCAGGCAAAGATATTAAGCAGGATCTCTGAATCAGAAGTGGTGTTAACGTGGCGACGCCCTTGCTCAAACAACTGTTTGCGCAATTCATGAGCGTTGGTCAGGTTACCGTTGTGCGCCAGCGTGATGCCAAACGGGGAATTGACATAAAACGGCTGGGCCTCCGATGCGCTGGAGCTGCCCGCGGTAGGATAACGCACATGTCCCACGCCCATATTGCCTTGCAGACGCTGCATATGACGCGCCTCAAATACGTCCTTCACCAGGCCGTTCGCCTTACGCAGGCGGAAGCAGTTCATGGGATCGATGGTGACGATGCCTGCGGCATCTTGTCCACGGTGCTGTAACACCGTTAACGCGTCATAAATCGACTGGTTTACCGGTGTAAAACCGGCGATACCGACAATACCGCACATGTTGTCTTTTCCTCATCAGCGCTACCGCAGCTCTATGTGCTGCGGCAAGAAACTTGACGTGCTCTGCAGGTAGTCGAAAAACCACCTGATGATATAGCTAAACTGCGGGATGAGCTGAGACCGTTTCCAGTCGTCGCTTTGTGAAAAACCGGTAAAGGTATCCAAAAAGAACAGCAGTGCGGAGACAATCAACACACCGCGCAGCGCACCAAAGCAAATGCCCAGTACCCTGTCGGTGCCTGAAAGCCCGGTTCGTTCAACCAGTGAACCTATCACATAGTTGACGATCGCTCCCACAATCAATGTCGCAATAAACAGAATGGCGATGGCAACCCCGTTGCGCACCAGCTCGTCTTCAAAACGCGTGAAATAGACCGACAGGTATGGGTAATAATGGCTGGCGACAAAGAATGCACTGCCCCAGGTGATCAGCGAAAGCGCCTCACGAACAAAGCCCCGGATCAAACTGACCAGCGCAGAGAAACCAATAATGCCAATGATGACGTAATCAACCCAAACCATGAATTCTCTCACTCACGAACGATGCCAACACAACCTCTCTCGCACCAACAACAATTACCGCCGATTCAAGAGAGCATAGCGCCGCTCATCATCCTGTTCGCGGCGCATTCTAACAGAAAAAGAAAACGTTTGCGTAGCCTATTTCCCAACGATTTCACCGATAGGCGAATTTGCTGGCAGCGCACTGGCAAAGTCACTTTTCTTCCTCGTCATCCTCGGCAAAAGCCGGGGATCCCTGCAAGAATGAACGCATTTTTTCTGCCAGAGATTCCCGCCTACACGGTAATGACGCGGTAGGCGGGGATGACCGATTTAGTGGGTTTTGCCAACAACCTCGGTGAACATAGCCCTCTGGTACCCCTTAACGTGCGCTGTAGTTCCTGACTTGCCCGCTCAGTCCACTCAGCTGTTGCAGTTCGCCAAGGGCGGACTGTAATTTCTGTTTTGACGCATCCGGCCCGACGTAAATGCGAGTGATCTCCCCGGCAACGGGTGTCGATGGCACCGTATAAGCGCGATATCCCGACAGGCGCAGCTTGGCCACAATTTCATTCACCTTGTCCGCATTTTTCAGCGCGCCCAGTTGCACGACGTAGGCTTGTCCTGCGGGCGCCGCTTCCGGTTTCACTTCCGGTTGCGCTGCGGGTTGCGGCGCAGGCGTTGCCGGCTTGCTTTCCGGTTTCGGCTCAGGCTTCACTTCCGGTTTGATTTCCGGCTTCGTCTTGGGTTTGGTTTCCGGCTTCACGTCAGCTTTAGGCGTTACCGGCCGCGCCGCCACGGCGGGCGGGGCAATTTCTATCGGTGCGGCAGAAGGCGGTGGCGTACTGCTCGGTGGTGCCTGCATGGCACCGTCATCCTCAGGCGCCGTCACACCGCCCTGAGCCGGCTGTCCTTGCATCGCCTGCTGTGCCCCTTCCGGCGGCTGGCTGGGCAACGACTGGTTCAGTGAAGGGAGCGATTCGGCCTCCGTGCTGTCGCCCGGTTTTGGCACCAGAGGAATCGCGGCAAACTCATCTTCGTAATGTTTCTTTTTGCCATCCAGCAGCGCTGGCAGCACAATAACGCCCAACGCCACCAGAATAATGGTGCCGACCAGACGGTTTTGAAACTTACTTGCCATTCGACCCCCTCTCCTCCTGCGCTTCCATCACATGCGCTACCGTATGAAAAGATCCGCACACGACAACCATATCCTGCATATCTGCGTCTTGCATCGCCTGATGCCAGGCAGCCGCAACATCGCCAAACGACCGACTGCTGTCCAGATGTGCCGCTATCAATTCAGCACTGGCACCGCGAGGTCCTTCCAGCGGGGCGCAATACCATTCATCCACTACGGGTTTGAGGTGTGCCAGCGTACCGGGAATATCTTTATCGGCCAGCATACCAATCACCGCCCGCACTTTGCCGGTTTTTGGCAACTGTGCCAATCGTCCGGCCAGATAGGCTGCCGCATGGGGATTGTGCGCGACATCCAGAATCAGCGTTGGCTGTTCGCTCACCGTTTGGAACCGGCCCGGCAACGCCGCGCGGCGCAACCCCTGTTCAATCGCAGCCAAAGGGACATGAATCGGCCCCTGACGCAACGCAGCCAACGCAGTCGCCGCGTTGGGTAATGGCACGTTCGGCAGCGGCAGCGTCATGCGCTCACCGCCGGTCGATTGCCAATACCAGCCGTCGCCTTCCAGCGCAAAGTGCCAATCGCGACCGCGTTTGAACAACACGGCCCCTTTCTCTTCAGCCACGGCAGCGATAGAAGCCGGCATATCCGGCTCACCCACCACGGCGGGAGTATTGCCGCGGAAGATACCGGCCTTTTCGCGACCAATGCTTTCGCGGTCATGCCCTAACCAATCAGTATGATCGAGCGCAATACTGGTTACCACCGCCACGTCGGCATCCACAATATTGGTGGCATCCAGACGTCCGCCCAACCCGACTTCCAGAATCACCACATCCAGATTCGCCTGCCTGAACAGGTGCAATGCCGCAAGGGTGCCAAATTCGAAATAGGTCAACGAGACATCGCCACGCCCAGCTTCGATCTCGGCAAATGCTTGAGTGTGCGCGGCTTCCGGCAATTCCTGGCCTTGAATACGCACCCGTTCGGTATAACGCAGCAGGTGGGGAGAACTGTAAACGCCGACACGTAAACCCGCCGCCATCAGAATGGCTTCCAGCGTACAACAGGTGGTGCCTTTTCCGTTGGTGCCCGCGACAGTAAAGACCGCTGGGGCCGGACGCAGCAGGTGAAGGCGGTCGGCAACCTGTTGGACACGCGTCAATCCCATATCAATGGCAGTGGCGTGCAGGTGCTCCAGATAATGAAGCCACGCGGCCAAAGGCGACGTGGCTTGGGGAATGATAAGATTTTCCATGAGTCCCGTTCACTGGCTTACGGTTCATTGATACAGGGCGCACAGAACGGCCTAAGCACAATTCTGTCGCACCCTGTTCATGTGTCACTTATTGCGCATCATCCTGCGGTTCAGTGGTCACTTCCGGCGGACGAACCTCAGCGGTGTCCACCGGCTCAGGGTGGTTGGTCAACCGAGACAGCATGCTGGCTAACTTGAAGCGCATTTCCGGGCGGCGCACGATCATGTCAATCGCCCCTTTCTCCAGCAGGAATTCACTGCGTTGGAAACCCGGTGGCAATTTTTCACGTACCGTCTGCTCGATAACACGCGGGCCGGCAAAACCGATCAGCGCTTTGGGTTCAGCAATATTCAAATCGCCGAGCATTGCCAGACTGGCTGACACGCCGCCCATGGTCGGATCGGTCAATACCGAGATGTAAGGCAGACCGCGCTCGCGCATTTTTGCCAACGCCGCGCTGGTTTTCGCCATTTGCATCAGCGACATCAGCGCTTCCTGCATACGTGCACCGCCACTGGCGGAGAAACACACCAGCGGACAGCCATCTTCCAACGCCTGCTCAACCGCACGCACAAAACGCGCACCGACGACGGAGGCCATGGAACCGCCCATAAAGGCAAATTCAAAAGAAGCGGCGACCACCGGCATGCCGTACAGCGTGCCTTTCATCACCACCAACGCGTCTTTTTCGTCAGACTGTTTCTGTGCTGCAACCAGACGATCTTTGTATTTCTTAGAGTCTTTGAACTTCAGCGCATCCTTGGGCTCCAGCTCACTACCCAACTCAACCACGCTGTCCTTATCCAGAAACGCATTCAAGCGCGCACGGGCGGAAAGTCGCATGTGGTGGTCACATTTCGGACACACCTCAAGATTAAGCTCCAATTCGGCGCGGTAAAGCACCTGACCACAACTGTCACATTTGGTCCATACCCCTTCAGGAATATTGGCCTTGCGGGTCGGTGTAATGTTGCTCTTGTTAAGAATTCGTTCAATCCAGCTCATTGATAACCTTTCTGCTTGAACCTGGCCGTGGCCAGTCCGCTCTGCCCCGTCACTACGCTCGCATACCGCAGCCCCAATCGGTGTTTACACCCGGATTGCAAGGCGCTGGTAACGCAGGTCGTCATCGGGGACAGACCATAAATGCCGCTCATTAAACCATAACACTCCGGGACTGTGGATAGAAAACTGGTCAAACCGGAGCGATTACCACGTTTATTCTTGCGAACGCGATGGGCTATTCGCCCGAGCCGCCGCTCGTCTATGCCGCCAGATTTCAATGATCCCCGGCAAGATAGAGATGAAAATAATAGCGACAATCAATAACTTCAAGTTTTCTTGCACAATCGGCAGGTCGCCGAACAGGTAACCTGCGTAGGTAAACAGCAATACCCACAGCAATGCGCCTACCACATTATAGAGAGCAAAGTGGCGGTAGCGCATATGTCCCATACCAGCGACAAACGGCGCGAATGTTCTCACAATCGGTACGAAGCGCGCCAGAATAATCGTTTTACCGCCGTGGCGAGCATAAAACTGATGCGTTTTATCCAGATAGCTGCGGCGAAAAATTTTCGAATGGGGGTTACTGAACAGCTTTTCCCCGAACAACCGCCCGATGGTGTAATTGACCGCATCTCCCAGTATGGCCGCCATAATCATCAGCACCACCATGGTGTGCACATGGAGATCATTGGTGGGCAGCGCCGCCAGCGCTCCGGCAACAAATAACAAGGAATCCCCCGGCAGAAACGGCGTCACCACCAGACCGGTTTCGCAAAACAGGATCAAAAACAGAATGGCATAAATCCAGACACCGTATTGCGCAACCAGTTCCGCGAGGTGAACGTCAATATGCAGAATAAAATCGATGATAAAGCGTACAAACGCGACAAGTTCCATCATGTGCATGTTTCACGGCGCAATGCCGTGACAATCCTCTCGTGTTTAGCGTGGCACGGTACAACCGCCCACCACAGGTCAATCTTCCAGAAACAGCGGGCCCATTGGCGCCACGGGCAGTGCGAAACGCGCCGGATAATCTACCGCCACCAGATAAAGACCGTCTGCGCGCGCCGTGGCGGCCGACAACGAGCGATCTTTGGCCGCCAGCAGTTCGGCTATCCAAGATTCAGGCTGATTACCGCATCCCACTTCCATCAGGCTGCCGACGATATTGCGCACCATATGATGGACAAACGCATTGGCTTTAATATCTACCACGATGTAAGCGCCATGACGCGTAACCTTTAAATGATTTACATTGCGCCACGGCGTGCGCGACTGGCATTGCACGGCGCGAAACGACGTGAAGTCATTCTCACCCAGCAGGCTTTGCCCGGCGCGTTCCATGCTCGCCGCATCCAGCGGGAAGTGGAACTGCGTTACGCCCCGCGCCAGTACCGCCGGACGCAGGCGATGATTAAAAATAATGTAGCGATAGCGACGCGCCGTGGCGCTGAAACGCGCATGAAAATCGTCATCGACAGTCTTCACCCAACGCACGGCGATATCCGGTGGTAAATGGGCATTGACGCCCATGCTCCAGGCAGCATCTTTGCGCTGAGCCTGGGTGATGAAGTGCACCACTTGCCCGGTAGCGTGCACGCCAGCATCAGTTCTGCCGGCGCAAAACACGGTAATCGGCTCATCGGCTACTTTACTCAGCGCCAGTTCCAGATGCCCTTGCACGCTCTCTACTTCAGCCTGACGCTGCCAGCCATAATAGCGGCTGCCGTCATACTCAATGCCCAGTGCCACCTTGATACCCGCAGGCTGCTGCGACAAATTACTGTCTGACATTACCCCAGATACTCCTGCACCAGCCGTTCTGCCGTTTCCACCGCCATCAATGCGCCGCCAAAGCGTACGTTATCCGCCACCGACCAGAATTGCAGCAGCTCGGGAATGCCATAATCATTGCGCAGACAGCCAATCTTGAGCTGAACGTTGTCAGACGCATCTTCCACCTGCGTCGGGTAATCGTCTTCATCGCTGAGTTGAACATCTTCTGCGCGTGCGAGCTCATCCCGGGCCTCCTCCGCAGACAGCGGTCGTAGTGCCTCAAGATGTACGACCTGCGCATGGCCGTAAAACACCGGAGCCTGTACGCAGTTAACAGAAATTGGCAGCCCTTCGTCCTGTAACACCTTACGCACCTGATCCACCAATCGGCGCTCTTGCGTCACGCTACCTTGCGCATCGGCCAGCAACGGCAGCATGTTGAACGCCAGCTGTTTGGCAAACAAACCCGGTTCCGGTGGGATGCCGTTCAACAAACGGGCGCTCTGCCCGGCCAAATCGTCTACCGCCGCTTTGCCCAGCGCCGACACAGAGAGCAGATTGGTGACGTGAAGACGCGACAGCCCGGCTTGATCGATCAGCGGTTTGATAGCCAGCAGCAGTTGGCTCACCAGACTGTCTGCCACCGCCACAATATTGCGATTACGGTAATCGGCCAGCACATGGGTGTTGACCCCCGGTACCACCAACGGGACATCTGGCTCCAGCGCGAACAGATCGCTGCTGTCAATCCCCAGACAGCCTGCGTTACCCGCCTCTTCCGCGTAACGTGCGCTCGCGTCGCTACCGGCGACAAAGAAGGCCAACTGAGCCTGAGACCAATCAAAATCAGCCGCATCCTCAACCTGCCAGGATTTGCCGTTGATCCTCACGGATTCCCCCACGCTGCGTTCGCTGGCGAGCGGATAGAGCGTGCCTACGGGAAACTCGCGCTCTTGCAACAACTCCAGCAGCGCCGTTCCCACCGCACCCGTTGCGCCCAATAGCGCAATATTCCAGCCGTCAGACATGTGGTGTTCTCCCATTCGTCAATACCTCTTGCTCGGGCGGTATATCCCGCCCGAAGACCCTACGCTAAAAACGACGTATTTCATGACACCCTCTCACCGAATTACGGTAAGACGGCAGTGAAACCTAATGCATTCAGACAGGCCACACTGGCCTCATCAGAACAAGTGACACGCAGCGAAGACCATTCGCGGCGCTCCTGATAGTGTTTACGCAGACGATCAAACCCGCCAGCTTGAGCAGCAGACTGGCGCAACAGCGCATCGTCACGGCGTACATCATACACCAGATGCACCAGACGCTTAAGCAACGCTTGATCGAGAGGGGCCGTTACGTGAACATCCGTGATATCCGGGGCAGGCAACAGCGATGACAGCGGCACTTGCTGAGGCTGCCCGATGAACTGACACAACGCCTCAAACACTTGCGTGGTACCGCGCGCCTTGCCTTCCAACGTATAACCGGCAATATGCGCCGTTCCCACGTCAGCGTACGCCAGCAAATCCAGCGAAAGTCCCGGTTCCGACTCCCACACGTCCAGCACCACGCGCAGATCCTTGCCTCGCTGTAACGCCCGCAGCAGCGCTGCGTTATCGACGACCGGTCCGCGACAGGCGTTGATCAAAATACGGCCAGCGGGCAAGGCGGCAAGCACCGCCTCATCAATCAGGTGCAGGGTGTTATCGAGGCCCCCCTTGGTCAAGGGCGTATGCAGCGTGACAATATCCGCGTCACGCAGTAGCGCATCCAGCGGCAAAAAGGGACCAACATCCCCCTTGCGCGCGCGCGGAGGATCGCACAGCAGTGTCTTCACGCCCCAGGCGTCAAGACGCGCCTGTAAACGCCGCCCGACGTTGCCCACACCGACAATACCGACGGTTTTGTCGCGCAACGAAAAGCCATCTCGCTCCGCCAGCATAAGCAGCGCAGAAAAAACGTATTCCACCACCGCGATGGCATTGCAGCCCGGCGCAGCGGAAAATCCGATACCCTGCTCGCGCAACCAGGTTTCATCCACATGATCGGTACCCGCCGTGGCGCTGCCGACGAAGGTCACGCCCGAATCCGCTAACAGGGCGGCATTAACCGGCGTCACGGAGCGCACCATAAGAGCGTGTGCCTGTGACAGCGCCTCAACGGGCAACGGCCTTCCCGGCACAGCCACCACGTCACCCACGCGGCTGAACAGCTCGCGCGCATAAGGCATATTCTCATCAACCACAATTTTCATGTACGACCCCGGTCAGGCAACGCTAGCAAGAAAAACAGGGGCACTATTTTGCCACCGAATGATAAAGAATCCCAACGCTATCCCCATCGATTAAGGTCTGGTTCGATACCCTTCCGGTGTGGAGCCACTTTGCTGGCGAAACATCGCGATAAACGCTGATGACGCGCTGTAGCCAACTTCCAGCGCCACGGACTGCACGCTCATGCCCTGACGCAACAATGCCAGCGCTTGCAGATAACGTAGCCGCTGGCGCCACTCGCTGAATGACATACCGAGCAATGCCTGACAGCGCCGAGACAGCGTGCGTTCCGTGCTATAGACCTCTGTTGCCCATTGCGCCAGCGTACGGTTATCCGCCGGACACTGCTCAAGTGCATGCAACACCGGCGCCAATAGGCGATCGTCGGTTCCCGGCAAATAATTGCGTTGGCGCGGTGCCAGCGTCATTTGATCGCACAGCACACGGCACAAACGCAGGTCGGGTTTATCTTGAGGGATCAGCACATCGCGCGCGAACAAATCATCCTGAATCGCCTTAAACAGCGGGCCGACTTCGAGCAGACACGGCGTTTCGGGAAGTTCTGCATACCAGCGCGTATCGAAATTGATGGTGCGAATGGTAGCCTGACGTTGATTGTAGCAAGCGTGCTCAACCCCCTGCGGCAACCAGATGGCAAAATGGGTCGGTGCCCAAAAACGCTCCTGTGCAAGACGCAGCACCACAACGCCAGAAACCACATACAGCAATTGCCCCCACTCATGACAATGAGGCAGGTATTCTGTATCCGCGCTGACCGCTTCAGTACGCAAAAACACCCCGTGCGGCGGTATGCCTTCAGGACGGTAGTAAGATCGTTGTCGTGTCATGTTGTCTGTCTTGCCGTTCAGGATGTCTGTTTTTCACTATATAGAACAAATCCGCCTGTCGTAAACTGACCCACCAGGTTAATGAGAATTATTATCATGCAAGCGTTATTTCCCCTTATCGCCGTTCTGTTTTGGTCATTTAACGTGATCGTTAATAAACTTTCCGTTGGTGCCATCGATCCGGCGGCTATGTCATTCTACCGCTGGCTGTTGGCTCTGCTGGTGCTGACGCCCTTTATATTGCCTCAGTTACGGCGCCACGCAGGCACCATCAGGCTACACTGGGGAAAATTGCTGTTTCTGGGGTTTCTCGGCATGGTGCTCTACCAAAGCATGGCCTACTATGCTGCACACAGCATCAGCGCGCTGATGATGGGTATTCTGGTCTCCTTGATCCCCTTGCTCACGGTATTGATCAGCATTCCACTGCTCGGCGTGATACCCACCTTGAGCTTACTGTGCGGCAGTCTGCTCTCTTTTTTCGGCATCAGTTGGCTTATCAGCGGTGGGCATCCGGCACTGATTCTGGCGCAGGGTATCGGACGCGGCGAGGTGATGATGTTTATTGCCGCAGTAGCCTATGCCTTGTACGGCGTATTAACCAAACGCTGGTCCATTGCGCTGCCCACCTGGGTGTCGCTCTACGTGCAAATTGCCTTTGGCGTTGTGCTGTTGCTGCCGAACTTATTGTTGGCAGAAAGCATTGCCCTGAACGCGCAAAACCTACCGCTGGTACTGTTCGCCGGTATTTTTGCCTCGATCCTCGCACCGTGGATGTGGATCGTCGGCGTGATGCGAATCGGAGCCAATAACGCCAGTATCTTCATTAATCTGACGCCGGTGTTTACCGCTCTGATCGCCGTGACATTGCTGCATGAAACGCTGCACGGTTACCACATTGTGGGCGGGATAATGGTATTACTCGGGGTTGTCATGGCGCAGCGTATACGCACTCCGCACACTCAGCACAACGCTGTGCGCACGCCGGATAGCCATACGTCCCCCATCCAAACGCATGACGTGGAAGCAAACCGCAAATAAGAACGCATTTTCCCGTATGATCTGACTATTCTCGCACCAGACACCTTGCTATGATTTCCGTTGCCTATTCAGGGCTCCCGGGGAATGCAGGGTGCCTTTCACGCAGCGAGGAGTCCATCATGCAGCCTGTCAGCAGTCCGGGAACCCCGACGCCGGGAGATCGTCCCCCCTCGTCGCCGACGTCGGCCATTGCATCTTCCTCTTCCAATACGGCGGCGGCGAACTCCCCACTTAGCTTTACCCAACGCGCCACGCTGGACACGCTGGTGGTCAAGCTACAGGCACTGACGTCGCTGAGTAACAATGCCATCTGGACCACACTGCGTCAGGACATCGGTCTGGCGCCAAACCAGACGCTGCTCGGTCAGCATTTTACCGCCGCCGAACAGTCATTGCAGAACCAACTGGTGCAGGCGCAAACACAGCAAAGCAGCGCCCGCCATCCGTTGTTGCAACGCCTGACCGAGCTGCTGCCGCAGGGAAACAACAGCCAGCGCGTCACTCAGTTTTTACGTCAGGAATTTGGTCATACCGAACTCAAAGCGCTCACGCAGCCCCAGTTACAACGGGTGCTGACTATGTTGCAAACACCGCCCGATGCGACACCGCTCAATGCCGCTTCCGGCAGAGCCCCCGCGCTTGCCACAACGCTGGTGCAAAATGCACTCACCAATGTTGCGACCAATGCCGCAACCACGGCCCTACTGCAACGTCCGCTATCCAGCGTCGAACAGAACAGCCTGAATCAGATGGTGGTGCGGTTATCCGCGCTGCTGGGCGAGCCGACGGAAAAAATCTGGACGTCATTGACGGCAATGCAGCACCAGCCGCCAGGCACGCCGATCCCGGCCCGCCATTTGCCGCTCCTGATGCAGTATTTGCAAACACAAACTGACCTACACCATCTGCTGACGACCGGGAATGGACGCAGCGATGCACCTGCGACGGCCACCGCAACGCCGGCAACCGCGGCGGGCAATACGACGCAGCCCCCAATGACCGCGACCCAGTCAACCTTGCACTCGCTGTTTCAACCCGCGTTGGAAGCCAATGAGCGCCAGTTGTTGCTAGACTATAGCCAAAATCGTTTCAATGCCGGGGTACAGACACCGCTTACCCAACCGCAACTCAACGAACTGATAACCTTTTTGTTCGCCCATCGCATGCAGCGCGCTGCCGACGGCGAGTTGACAATACAGAGCCTGTTCCCGCATCCGCAACCCATTGCCAATCCGCTGGTTGCCGCCTTGCCGCCTGTCCTCCAGTCCGTGTTCAACAAACCGCTGTTTTGGCCCATTGTCAGCGTTTGCGTGGTGATATTTTTGCTGTGGGTGCTGTTTTAACAGACAAAAAAACCGGGGCACCAGGCCCCGGTTCAGCAAAACAAACGATACCCGTCATACTTCAAGCTGCAGGTGCGTTGGCTGCATTCGTTCACCTGAATCACTTACCTGTGTAAGCTCATCAGGATTCACTCACTTGCCGCCTTCCTGCAACTCGAATTATTTAGGGTATAGCGATTATGATTACGCTAACTTACGCATCACCAACGTCGCATTGGTGCCACCGAAACCAAAACCGTTGGACATTACCGTGGTCAGCTTACGCTCCGTCGGTTGTGTCACGATGTTCATGTCCTGCGCCAACTCATCCAGCGTATCTACGTTAATGCTCGGCGCAATAAAATCATGCTCCAGCATCAGCAGAGAGTAGATCGCTTCCTGCACACCCGCGGCACCGAGGGAGTGTCCGGTCATCGCCTTGGTGGCCGAAATCGGCGGCACCGCGTCGCCAAACACCTGACGAATCGCCCACAGCTCTTTTACGTCACCCACCGGCGTAGACGTACCGTGGGTGTTGATATAATCGATAGGGGTGTCCACATCCTGCATCGCAAGCTTCATGCAGCGCACCGCACCTTCACCGGACGGGGCAACCATGTCGGCACCGTCAGAGGTGGCACCGTAGCCCACCACTTCGGCGTAAATATGTGCACCACGCGCCAGCGCGTGTTCCAGTTCTTCCACAACCACCATACCGCCACCACCGGCGATAACAAAACCGTCGCGATCGGCATCATAGGTGCGGGACGCTTTTTCTGGCGTTTCGTTATATTTGGTAGACAGTGCGCCCATGGCATCAAATTCACAGGCCAGTTCCCAGCATAACTCTTCACCGCCGCCAGCAAAGACGATGTCTTGTTTACCCAGTTGGATCTGCTCTACCGCATTACCGATACAGTGCGCAGAGGTGGCGCAGGCGGAGCTGATGGAGTAGTTCACACCCTGGATTTTAAAGGGCGTTGCAAGACAGGCAGACACCGCAGAGCCCATCGCTTTGGTCACCACATACGGACCAACCGCTTTCAGGCCACGTGGGCTGCGCATGGCATCCGCACCAAACACTTGAGAACGCGCAGAGCCGCCGGAACCAGCAATCAAACCGACGCGCGGGTTATTCTGGTAAACCTCAGGAGCCAGCTTGGCATCATCGATGGCTTGTTCCATCGACAGAAAAGCATAGACAGAGGCATCGCTCATGAAACGCACGACCTTACGTTCAATGAGGCCGGTGGTATCCAGCTTCACATTGCCCCAGACGTGACTACGCATACCGGAATCTTTCAGCTCTTGTGAGAACGTAATACCCGAGCGACCTTCCCGCAACGATGCCAGGACTTCCTGCTGGTTATTACCAATGCTTGAGACGATCCCCAGGCCAGTAATCACTGCACGTTTCATTCAATACCTCTTTCCGCATAAATGTATTTTGGGATTTCGTCACGCACTTTAGCGTACAGATGTAAGCTGAACAAGTCCGATCACCCAACCTTTTACAAAATTTGCGCCTTGGGCACCTGCTGAGTAAAATCACGCTATCGCTTTAAAAATGAGTCAATTATCGTGAAAGACCATGCTATTAAGCACGGTACACTCTCCTGGAACGAACAGGGTACACCTGTTTCGCAACAGTTTGATGACGTTTACTTCTCAAATCAGGATGGGTTGGAAGAGACCCGCTACGTCTTCTTGCAGGGTAATCACTTCCCGACGCGCTTTGTTGAGCATTCACGCCCACTGTGCATCATTGCGGAAACCGGTTTTGGCACTGGCCTGAACTTTTTGACGCTGTGGGAAGCGTTTGCCCATTTTCGCGCGCAGCATCCGCAGGCCGCGCTGCGTCGCCTGCACTTTATCAGCTTTGAAAAATTCCCGTTGCGCGTGGCCGATCTGGAACAGGCGCACGCCCACTGGCCGACACTCGCCCCTTACGCCGAAGCACTGCGACAGGCATGGCCGTCGGCGCTACCGGGTTGTCATCGCCTGATCCTGGCTGACGGTGCCATCACCCTCGACCTGTGGTTTGGCGATATCAACGACTTGCTGCAAACGCTGGACGATTCTCTGACGCATCAGGTTGACGCCTGGTTTCTCGATGGCTTTGCCCCGTCCAAAAACCCAGACATGTGGACCGAGAACCTGTTTCACGCCATGGCACGCCTGTGCCGGGCGCAAGGCACTTTTGCGACTTTCACCGCCGCAGGCTTTGTGCGCAGGGGCTTACAACAGGCCCATTTTGACGTGGAAAAAATCAAGGGCTACGGACAAAAGCGCGAAATGCTGCGCGGGGTATTGCCGAACGTCATCCCAGCCCCAGCGGTAACCCCCTGGTATTCACGCCCGGCCGCGAGCACGACAGAAGATATCGCTATTATTGGCGGCGGCATTGCCAGCGTGCTGACCGCACTGGCGCTGCTGCGACGCGGCGCACAGGTGACGCTCTATTGTGAAGATGAGGCACCGGCGTTAGGCGCATCCGGCAACCGTCAGGGCGCACTCTACCCGTTACTCAACGACAAACATGACGCGCTTTCCCGCTTTTTCGCCACTGCGTTTGGTTTTTCCCGCCGTCAGTACGATTCACTGCTGCAAGCCGGTATCGCCTTTGAGCACGACTGGTGCGGCGTGAATCAGATTGCCTACGATGAAAAAAGCGCGCGCAAAATCACGCAAATCTTGCACGGCCACTGGCCAACAGAGCTGGTTACGCCGCTCAGCGCTGATGAGATGGACACAACGTCTGGAGTAGCGATCGGTTTTTCAGGTGTGAGCTATGCCGAGGGCGGTTGGCTGTGTCCGGCTGAGTTGACAACCCATGCGTTGAAATACGCGCAATCGCTCGGGTTGGTGGTGCATTTTGCTACTCGCGTCTGCGCGCTGGAAAACGTCACAGCAGGCTGGCAACTGGGGTTGGTAAACGGGCAGCAAAAAACCCATCCCGTGGTGATCCTGGCGAATGGACACCAGCTCAACGACTGGGCGCAAACGCAACATCTCCCCTGCTATGCGGTGCGCGGTCAGGTGAGCCATATCCCGACCACGCCGGTGCTACAAGGCTTGCAACGCGTGCTTTGTTACGATGGCTATCTGACTCCCGTCAGCCCTCGCCATCAGCAGCACTGCATCGGTGCCAGCTACCAGCGAGGCGTGATGACCACCACGTTTAGTGCAGACGAGCAGCAGCAAAACCACCAGCGCCTCGCGGCCTGCTTGCCCGATGCCACGTGGGTAAATGACATCGATGTCAGTGGCAACGCAGCACGTCAGGGCGTGCGCTGCGCTACGCGCGATCATCTGCCGTTGCTCGGCGCGGCGCCGGATCACGCACAGACGCTACATCACTACGCATCACTTGATGTGCAGCAGCACACGCCAGAGCGTGTAGCCGTGGCACCGGTTCATACGAACCTGTTCGTCATCGGCGCGCTGGGTTCGCGCGGATTGTGCTCTGCCCCGTTGGCTGCCGAAATCCTGGCCGGGCAACTGTACGGCGAACCGTTACCGCTCGATGCGCCAACGCTCGCCGCATTGAACCCGAATCGTTTTTGGGTGAGAAAGTTGCTGAAAGGCCGCGCGGTGTAATCCGTGGCTATCAAGGCGAGAGTGTCGCGGTATAGCGCCAGTGGGTGCCGGTATCGTTAATGAGCTGATAGCTGAGCGTCTGTCCGACGTTCGCACGATTTACCGGTAGGTTTACGCTGGACGCCGGAGCTACCATCATGCTGCCCAGACGCTGCTCAGCATAGCTGATGTCGGTCAGCGTCATATGCCAGGGCGTGGGATTGGCGACCTGCAACTGTTGCCCGTCCCCCGCTTGCAGCAAACGAAAACGCAGTTGCTCACCATCAGACTCAGTGGGGTCACCCAATCCGGCTGGCCGAATAAACACTTTCAGGCGCAAACGCAGCGGCAACACGACGCTTTGCGTGTGGCGCGTCATCTCCGCGGTATTCGGTGGAATTTGATAGACGTTAAGCCACAGCAGCGATTCCTTGTCATGAGCAAACCCCTGACGCGAGGTAAGCAGCAAACGCAAAGAACGTTCCTCGCCGGGCTTCATGCTGAATACCGGTGGCACGGCAATCAGCGGCGTTGTCGCACGCTCGGGTGGGATCAGTGGATCGCCCTCATCACTCCAAACCTGTACCAGCGTGGGCTGTTTTTCTGAATTGGACAGCATGAGCGATGTGGATATCTCGCCGTTATGCAGAATCACGCGCGTGCCTTCAATATTGACCACCGCGAATGCGGGCAGTGCGCTCATCAACCCCAGCACACACAGCATCCCACTGATGGCTTTCTGCACGTTACTGGAAACTGACCATGATCTGCAATTGTGCATTGACTGTCCCCGGCGTGATCGGTTGTTGATTAATCGCTTCCAGCGATGCGGTAAAATCGCCGGCATAAATCTCTGTGCTACCGGTGGAGACCTTGGTGGTCAATTCTTTAAAGGCATACCACCCACGCGGGTTGCCGGTGCCGTAAGAGGTCAAATCCGGCAGCAGATTAATGGCTTGCCCCCGGCTGTTGAAAATACGGATACCGACGCCAGAGGCCTCGCCTGCCCCAGTGCCGTACTGATTATCCAGCAACCAGGTTAAACCGCCACCGCTGGTGACCAACCCTAAAGACTGCGCTGCCGCCACGGCAGCGGGCTTGTTTACCAAAAAACCCATTGAGACATTCGCCGCAGTGAGCGTTGACACATTGGTGCTGGACAATGCCCCGGATTCACACTGTATGGTGACGGAGAACCCCGCACGGCTGGTGCCGCCCTGACGCAGCTGATTGGCGGTGATCAACGGCAGCATCACGACATTCGGAAAATCATCCACGCGACAAGAGGCACCGCGTACAAAGGTTACCCCCGTCGCGTACAGGCTCCAGGTGCCAGGCCAGTCATAGGGCCATCCTTCGTATTTGGTGGCCGAATCAGCGCCCTCCGTCACATTCGCGCTAAGCCCTGGACCTTTGAACGCGGTATAGCCGTGAGGCTGGCTGTAGAGGTAGGTGTAGCGATTATAGGCGTTGCCATACCACGTGGTGCTGTCGATACGGAACACTTCCATCAAAATATCGCTGAAGGCGCTGGCCGGAATATAGATATAAGTGCCATCGGAAAACCAATCGGACGGCGTCAGTTGCCGCCCCTGCCAATAGCGGGAAAAGTAGGCCCCGCTCTTTAAATGGGTGAGCCGGACCGCAACATTGCGCACATAGCTGTAGTAAGCGCCGTCAATCTCACTGGCTGCATACATTCCGGCATAGCCGCTATCGCCATTGGTGGCATACATCTCGAACAGGCTGCTGGCATCAGCGACCGCACAGCGAAACAAGATCTGATTAGCAGTAAACGCCGTCTGCGCGCCCTGACTCAGAAAGCTGATTGAACTGCTCGCCAGTAAAGTACCCGGCGGCTGAAAGGTGCCGCTGCTCAGGCTTATCACGCCGGGCATACCAATGTTTCTGCCGTTGCAGGTATCACATGCGCCATTCCAGGCGGTCGCGGTATAGCCCGCATTGCGCGCGGCCTGCGATAAGGTGGTGGCACTGGTGACCCGAACGCAGGCGCTGTAGGCCGTTTGACACCCGAACAACAGCACCGCCAGCCAGAGTATGATACGCGATGTCATGGCGACCTCCGAGGCTGACAGGGCAGATTAAGATGGGTGAAAGCGTCACTGCCGCGTGACGGTAAACGGTAGCTGACCACACATTGCTCCCCAACCTGCGGGCCCCATACTACCTGTAAGGTGTCGCGTTCTTCGGCGAGACGGGCATAGATTTGCCCCCCTGCCCGACCATGCCAACGCTGTTGCCCGCCGCTGTTACCACATCGGCACCCATTGGGGGAAAGCTCCCGTCCTCAAGCTGCGTAGCGATCAGCACCGCCCTGCCTTGCAAGGTGGAAAAACTGACCTGCGCCACGGCCCCCGCGTAAGGAACCACGCGCTGGCTGCCACCTTGCAGTTCAGTTTCATCGTTCATGGTGCTGGCATCCAGCGTAATGGTGTTATAACGGTACGGCGCCAGCGACGGCAGGATGGCGTAACCAAAGCGATCGACCATAGCCCCCTGACCATTGCGTACCATGGCGCCTTGGGCACCCGGCGCGCGGATCAATGCGAAGGTATCGCTGGCATAAGGCCCAAGCGTCACCCCGCCCTGATGCAACACCAGCGTACTGGCAGCCCCGACGCCAAACTGGCGATAGTTGTCGCCTTGCGCCACCGATGCGCGCAACGCCCCCAGGGACGTCGTTTGCTGTGCGCTGCCGCCAAATGTCATGGCGTTACCGCCCTGCTGATAATTCTCTACCCCGGTGTAGGCAGACCAGGTGAACTGCCTGTCGTCGCCTGAAGACCCCGCCACACTCAACGTGCCTGAACGTGATGCACCAGTGCGATTCATGTCCAATGAGACCGTCGAGCGGGTGCTCCCAACATCAAAGGGCACAGAGAAACCGAGCGCGACAAGGGTTTCGGTATAGCGCTGCTGACCGGTATTGTCATAGTCGCCATCACTGACGCTGACGCTGACGAAATTACGTCCGCGCTCCCATACGGTGCGCTGGCGCGCCACACTCAGGTTATAGCTGATGTTTCGCCAGGAATTATTGTAGCCGAGTTGCAGTTGAGTAACGCGTGATGACTCACCGTAGTAGCTGCTGGTGCTGGCCGACATGTTCAGCATGCCCCACGCGCCCATCGCCTGGCTCACCGTGGCGGAGAACCGGTTTTTTTGGTTCAGACTGTCTGACCAGTAATTCCCATCATTACGATATTGGCGGCGCTGACCGAGCACATCTTGCAGATCGCGAAAACCGGTGGTGGAATAGTGCCAGGCAGCCAGTACTACACTGGTGCCGCTGGTAAAAGTGCGCCCGTAGCTAAGCTCGCTGCGCCATCCCGATTCCGTGTGGCCATTCACATCCGCGTGCGACCAGGTCGCGTTCGTCCCGAAGGCGCCGATAGGCGTGGCGATCACCGTGCCAAACAGCCCCGCAACATAGTCATCCGCAACGCGTATTCCGCCATTGAGCGTTAACACATTATTGAGGCCGTGCTGAACTACGCCTTCGACAAACTGGTTATCGATGCTATTAAAATGGCGCACGCGTCCCATCGCCACTTCGTACTGCCAGTTACCGGGACGCACTGAGTCGGGCACGGAGGCGTAGGGGACGGTAAAGGTTGATACCCGTCCGTTGGCCTCGATCACCTCGACCTGCAAGTCCCCGCGATCCTGTGTGTTATACAAATCGCGGATCACAAACGCACCGGGCGGAACGCTGGTTTCATAAATAATCTGCCCCAGTTGCCGCACCACCACGCGTGCCGATGCGCCCGCCACGCCGCGCACTTCAGGCGCAAACCCTCTGCGCCCTTGCGGCCACATACGCTGGTCACTGGCAAGCTTGACCCCATTGAATGACAAACTGCCGAACAGGCTATTGCTGGTGTAGCTGTCGCCCACTGTCAGCATGCTTTCCATGGCGGGGATGGGCCTGTCCACCCAGGTGCGCACCGCGTTGTATTTATATTGGCTGCCACTGGCATTACTGTCGTAATAGCGCAGGTTTCCCTGATGGCGAACCTGCCACAAACCGATATTCGAACCGGCATTCAACGCACTCCACAAATAACCATAGCGATAGTTATTGTCACGATTTTCCGTACGGTAGTAGTTGGTGTTATGACGTAAGGACAGCGCCGGAACACCACTGTCCCACTCAGAAACCGGAATATAACCGCGCGGGGTGCGCAATAAGGCCTGCTGGGCCACCACCAGGTTAAGGCGCAAGGCGGTGAGATCCACCTCTTCAGCCACGCTTTGGCCGGTATCACTCAGTAACACACATTCTGCCGGTTGCCGCGCTGCGTTGCGGGTCACGCGTATCGCTGTTTTTTCCAGTAAGGCCGGAGAAAGGCAGGCCTTCACACCCTGTCCAGCGGTAGCAATAAACATCACCGTCTCACTGGCGGCGATCATCTGATCGTTAACGAACACATCCAGCACGTGCTCACCGGCGTCAATCAGCGCATCGTGCTGATTAAAGCGTGCCAAATCCTGACCATAGGCCGCCCCCTGCAATAATGCCGGGTCGAAGTAATAGTCGTCAGCGTGCGCCGATGATGTCACCCCGCTCACTGCTGCTGCCAGCCAGAGGGGAACCGGGGTTAATGGACTCGCACGCCGTTCATAACGGGAAGTCGGCACTGAGTCTGGCTCCCTGATCGCTGATGATCGTTACCGTGACGGTATTACGTCCTGACGGCACAGCGCGAGTAAACCAGAACGTGCGCTGACTTAAGGGCGCGACCATATCCGCTGTCGCCGGAATGGCTGTGCCCGAGGCATTTAGCACTATCTTGCTTACATTGAGATAGAACGGCAGGGTATTGGACACGACAACGCCGCTGCGTTGCCCCTCACGGGTGGCCGTCACTTTCACCGTTGAGAGAACATTGGTGGGAGGATTTCCCAGTTGGGAGGGGCGGAAAAATAATTTGACGCGGTTGCGCAGCACCACCAGCATTTTATTTTGGCCAGCGGCAGCATCGCCCCCCACATTGGACGGTGGGATTTGCTGGAAATTGAAATAGAAAATGGACTCACGATCTTCTGGCAAAGCGCGCGAGCGGGTATAGGAAATACGGGCAACCTGTCCGGCATTCGGGGCAATACGGAAAGACGCGGGAGAAACCACGAAGGGGATATTACGTTTGCTCTCCGGACCGTCGTTCATATCCCCTTCATCAAACCAGGTTTGAACGATATAGGGCACGTTACCGCGGTTCGCGAGTTGAACATCTACCGAGCGCGCATCGCTGCGATAAATAATTCGTGTTCCCGTCATGGTGACACTGGCCCATGCGGAGAAACTCGCCATCACCAATAACACCAGCAGAGCAGCCCCAATACCTGGCAATACGACGTTGCGTGCAGTCATATACAGCCCCTAAAGCGAGATTAAGCGGGACAGAATTTAGCGATCGTCGTAATTATAATTCAGCAATAGAAAATTGCCGGGTTATCCACATGAATTTCGGGTAGTTACGTAACAGGGGGCGAAGCGGGAATGGCAAACGGGCCTGTAAAAACAGGCCCGACAAGATTACTGGTAGGAAATGGCGTATTGCAGCGTTGAAGTCACCGACCCTGGACCCGCGCTACCGGTTGCCAGATACTGTGCGGTATAGCTGGCGCTGGTTTCATTCGGGCCGAGAGCTAAATCACCGTCACCGGTAAACCCGTTGGTGAAGTTGATCTCCGTCCCTTTGGTGTCCAGAATTTGCAGTTCGACATTTTTTGCCGTGCCGATATTGCCCAGGTTGCCTGCGCTGGTTACCTGATTGCCGACAAATACGGTAGACACTGTCATGCCATCCGCATCACCCGTGCAGCCGCTGACACCGATATCAAAGGTGGTTTGCCCAGCGGTTTGGCCCGCAGCATTCAGTTGGCTGGCACTGACTGTCGGCAGTAATACGACGGGTGATGCGTCATTACCATTAACCGAAACCTCACAGGTTTCGTCCGCGACTTCCCCCTCGAAAGAAATGGTATTGCCAGAAGCCAGCGCCATGCTCGGAACGGCAACCAGTGAAGCAACAAAACCAAACGCTACAGCATATTTATTCAGCATCATTTTATTTAATCTCTGTCATCAAAGTTAATGTATTCCCCCTCAACTCGGGGGTAAATAGATAACGAGATAACGCATCATTAACTCTGATTCCTTGCAGAATATAACCTGTCAGATTAGCAGGTCAGGCAGCTTATTTATTCCTTGCTGCTGTAGCATCTCTCTCGTTGATGGCTATTATTCCGGATATTATGCAGAGAAGTTTATCGTGCGTGTATAATTTAATCAGAGTCGTGTAAAGATGAGTGCGGAGCTGATAATTTTATTTACCGATCCAGACAGAGTGGCATTCAACTGGTTGTTTTAATGAATCATTCCCGCTTTCACGGGAATAATTATAATGCGTTAAATAATACGTGTTCTCATTTAACAAATCAGGACGGATTATATATCAATTGATCTGTGAGGCGCGTTGAAATAAATCGTCCCACATACCATTAACTAATATCTGATCCGGCGGCGACAGCTCACCGTTTTTAATCGCTTGCTGTACACTGTCGCAAACACGCTGATAGAGCGCCTGAACCGTAGTGTCACCCTGTTCTTCGGCTTCTGCCACCGCCAGCGTCAAATGACCGCGCAGGTAGCCACCGGCAAAAAGTTCATCATCGCTGGCATGCTCTAGCATATCATCAATCAGCGCAAGAATACGCGCTTCACATTCTGCGATCATCTAACATCCTCACTATTAACGTTTATCCGCATCAGTTGAGTTCGGCGTGATACGGAAACTGCGCCGCCGTCAACGGCGGCGTATTGTAAAACGATTGTAATGCGCGAATAAAGCGCAATGGCCGCGCCGGAATACCTTGCTCGAGATAGGCCATCACTTGCGCATGTACGGTGCGCTGAAACGCGATGCGATCCGGCTCGATATCCCCTTCCAGATTGTCGCAACTGACATTGAAGGGAAAGCCCGATGCCACGCAAAACAGCCAATCAAACGCCTGTGGCTTGATTTCTACCTGCTCGAACTGCCCCTGTGTTGCCGCATCGCGGCCATCCGGACAGTACCAATAGCCAAAATCCACCAGCTTGCGTCGCGCCTCACCGGCAATGCACCAGTGCGAAATCTCATGAAACGCGCTGGCATAAAACCCATGCGCGAACACAATGCGATGATAGGAAAACTGTTCATCCGCGGGCAGATAGATAGGCTCATCATCCCCTTTCACCAGCCGGGTGTTATAGTCCTGTTCAAAGCATTGTCCGAACAGGGTGATGAGATCGCGGTAATCATGCGTCGTGCTTACGTTAGAGGTGGTCATGACCAAAGGTGTCCTATCCATTGGGCAATATCGCTGCCGTGGTTATCGTAAATCAGCTTCACGCTCATACAGGCAGACACAATCACCAGCATCGGGCGGATCAGCGTTTGCCCCTTATTGAGCACCATGCGTGCCCCGAGACGGGCACCCAGCACCTGCCCCACCAGCATCACCAGACCAACGCCCCAGACCACCTGACCGCCGAGGATAAAGAACAGCAACCCACCAAAATTGGACGTAAAATTAAGAACCTTGGCATGCGCCGTGGCTTTGGGCAGGCTGAAACCGCTGAGCGTGACAAACGCCAGCGCGTAGAAAGAACCTGCACCGGGGCCAAAGAAACCGTCATAGAACCCAATACACCCGCCGGCCAAAAAGGCAAAAGGCAGGCCCGATAAGCGTTTCTGGCGATCTTCTTCACCAATTTTTGGCATTAGCAGGAAATAGAGCCCGATACCGATCACCAGAACAGGCAGGATCTGGCGCAAAAAATCTGCGTGAATCTGCTGAATCAACCAAGCGCCAAACGTTGAGCCGACAAAGGTCAATGCGATCGGCAGCTTCTGTTCATTTAACTTCACGGCGCGCTGACGGACAAAATAGAGACTGGCAGAAAAAGAGCCACCGACCGCTTGCAGTTTATTGGTTGCCAGCGCCTGCGCCGGGCTTAGTCCCGCCGAGAGCAGAATAGGAATACTGAGTAATCCGCCTCCCCCCGCGATTGAATCGATAAAACCGGCAAGTGCCGCAAAAGCAAACAACACCCCGAGCATTTCGGGGCTGACCAAAAACCATTCCATGACTTAGTTCACCAACAGATGTTTATCGAGTAATGCCTGGCACGAAGCCGGTAGCGGGGGTGGCGTTTTCACTGGCGCTTCAGGGCTCGGCTGGCGTGGCGTAAACCAACTGCTCAACTCGGCGCCGCACCCATCACCCGCGGGTGGTGCCTCCTGATCCTGACACTCCAGACTGTCTGCCGGGCAGCGTAACCGCACGTGCATATGCGCCCGGAGCGCAAACCAGGAACGCACTTTGCGCAGCCAGTCACGATCCTGTCCCGCTTCCTGACACAGCTGTTTCTTGATGGCCGGGTTGACAAAGATGCGAGTGACCTCATGATCCTGTGCGGCCAGTTTGATGAGTGCCGTCACCTGCGGTTGCCACAAACGTGGGTTAACCTGACGACCGTTGGCGGCAACCAAATCGATAGGTTGCGGTTTCAGAAGTTGCTGTGCCGTCCAGCGTTGCAGCGGCATCTGTAACCAAATATCCGCATCCAGACCAGACTGGTGACTGGCATGGCCGCTGCTGAATCGACCGCCTGCCGGCATGCCCATATCGCCCACCAGCACAATACCGCCCGTCTGCTTTTTCACATTGGCACTCAGTCGCGCGATAAACGCCAGCAAATCCGGGTGACCGAAATAACGACGTTGATCGACACGCATCACCTGATAATTCACGGATTCCAACGGCAACGGCTGCGCACCGACAATACAACCGTTAGAGAACGCACCAATGGCCTGCGCCGTTCCCGGCACCGGATGTGCGATCGCTTGCCACGGGGTTTTTGCCCATACGCCCGCGCTCAACAGCACGGCAATGGCCCCCACCCACCCTTTTTTCATGTTTAGTTTACCAACGAGGAACCTGACTCACGACGTCCGCACACTGGGCGCGCTGACGCAACAGATGATCCATCAATACAATCGCCATCATTGCCTCCGCAATCGGCACCGCACGGATCCCCACGCAGGGATCGTGACGTCCACGGGTGATCATTTCCGTTGCTTCACCCTGGCGGTTGATGGTTCTCCCCGGCACCGTAATGCTCGAGGTGGGTTTCAGCGCCAGATGCGCGACAATCGCCTGTCCGCTGCTGATGCCTCCGAGTACGCCGCCCGCATGGTTACTCTGGAATCCTTGCGGGGTAATTTCATCACGGTTTTCGCTGCCACGTTTGGTGACAACCGAAAATCCATCGCCGATTTCAACGCCTTTTACGGCATTGATACTCATCAATGCGTGGGCCAGATCGGCATCCAAACGATCGAACACCGGTTCTCCCAAACCAGCGGGCACCGATTCTGCGACGACGCTGACTTTAGCACCGATGGAGTCACCCTCTTTTTTCAGGGCACGCATCAATTCATCCAGCGCATCGATCTTGTCGGCATCGGGGCAGAAAAACGGGTTTTGCTCAACGATATTCCAGTCTTTCAGTTCGCAAGTGACATCGCCCATCTGCGACAAATAGCCACGCACCTGAACGCCGTGTGTCATTTGCAGGTATTTTTTGGCAATGGCCCCGGCGGCCACACGCATTGCGGTTTCACGGGCCGAAGAGCGGCCACCGCCGCGGTAGTCACGTACACCGTATTTTTGTTCGTAGGTATAATCGGCATGACCGGGACGGAATACGTCTTTGATCGCACTGTAATCCTGAGAGCGCTGATCGGTATTTTCGATAATCAGACCAATGCTGGTACCAGTGGTGACCCCTTCAAACACACCGGATAAAATACGCACCTGATCCGGCTCGCGGCGCTGCGTGGTATAACGCGAGGTGCCGGGGCGACGGCGATCCAAATCGTGTTGCAGATCCGCCTCGGTCAACGGAATGCCCGGCGGTACGCCATCAACGATACATCCCAGTGCAATACCGTGGGATTCACCGAACGTGGTGACGCGGAAGAACTGGCCAATACTGTTGCCTGCCATCACGGCTCCTTTCTGTGTAACATTGCTATTCTGTACTGCATTATGATGTAGAGTGCCGGGCCGAGCCCGGCATAACCGGGGCGTTTATTGCCGATACGCCGCAAAATGGTCGTGGCAATCCACCAGTTGATCTCTTGTCAGCATAAATACGCCATCGCCACCGTGCTCGAATTCCAGCCAGGTAAACGGAATATCCGGATATTGATCCATCAAATGCACCATGCTGTTGCCCACTTCGCAAATCAGCACGCCCTGCTCATTAAGGTAGTCTGGCGCGCAGGCCAAAATGCGGCGTACCAGATCCAGCCCGTCATTACCCGCCGCAAGACCCAGTTCTGGCTCACGGCGAAACTCCTGTGGCAAATCCGCCATGTCTTCAGCATCCACATAAGGCGGATTGGTAACAATCAGATCATATGCGAGCGGCGGCAGCGCGCGGAACAGGTCGGAGCGAATCGGCGTGACCTGCTGTTCCAGGCCGTGTTGCTGGATATTTTGCTCGGCGACGGCCAACGCATCACTGGAGAGATCGACAGCATCCACTTCAGCGTCGGGGAAGGCATGCGCACACGCTATCGCAATACAGCCGCTGCCGGTACAGAGATCAAGAATATGCAGCGGCTCATCGGCGATCAATCCTGCGAACTGCTGGGAAATCAATTCACCAATTGGCGAGCGTGGCACCAGCACGCGCTCATCAACAAAAAACTCCAACCCGCAAAACCATGCCTTGTTGGTCAGATAAGCCACCGGCAGACGTTCATTTACGCGACGAATTACGCGTTCCACCACACGCTGACGCTCTGATAACGTCAGACGCGAGCCATACATATCCGCGGGGAAATCGAGGGGTAAATACAGGGTTGGCAGCACCAGTTGCAACGCTTCATCCCACGGGTTATCGGTGCCATGTCCATAATAGAGATCGGCTGCGTTAAAACGGCTTACCGCCCAGCGCAGCATGTCTTGCAAGGTATGCAGGTCTTTGACCGCCTCGTCGACGAAAATTTTATCCAAGTTAGTCCTCCACAGACCCCACCCGTCAGGAAATGCCGCTTAGTTTGCCATGAAGCCAACGACAAATCAGCAGATATCACCCACCCGCACAGAAATCCTCTACGTCACCTATCAATCGATTCTCCCTCTCAGTGCTTTGGCAATTTCAGGTTTACTATTAAAAAGGTAGCGCAGGCACTATTACAGGTTACACTGGGACCCATATAATTTATGGCAAATGCCGTACGAATTAATGCCCTAACGCCAGGCCGCCCCATCGGGAAGCAGATACGCCGACGTAATAAGGACCGTGAGAGACACAACGGGGTGACCGAATGAGTAAGAAACACGCGCTGAATGATGGCGAAGCACAGTTATTCCGCGCCTCCGTAGCTGGCACCAAAACGCTGCGCCAGGATACCTATGTACATCGTCCACAGCGCCATCACGTTGAAGGAAAGCTGCCGCCGCGCAAGGCGTTGCAGGAACAAGTGGATGCCAGTTTTTATTTTTCCGACGAATTTCAGCCCCAGTTGGACAGCGACGGCCCCATGCGTTACGTGCGCCCCGGCAGCAGCCATTACGAGCTAAAAAAGCTGCGGCGCGGCGACTATTCTCCGGATCTGTTTCTCGATCTGCACGGATTAACCCAGTTGCAAGCCAAACAAGAACTGGGCGCCCTGCTCGCGGCCTGTCGCCGTGAGCACGTTTACTGCGCCTGTGTGATGCACGGCCACGGCAAGCATATTCTCAAACAGCAAACGCCACTCTGGTTGGCACAACATCCAGACGTGCTGGCTTTCCATCAGGCACCCAAAGAGTTTGGCGGTGACGCCGCGTTGTTGGTGTTGGTGGAACTGGATGCCGCGTACGGTCAAATAAAGGCGGGCACTGAACCGTCACGCTAATGCGCCCGGCTTGCACGCTGTCGCCTGACGGTGGCGACGGCGCAAGCTCGGATCAGGATTTGAGCGCCAACTGTGACGGGCTGATTTGCCAATCGAACACACCCGCACCCGACTGCGCATCCAGCGTAACGCAGGCCACCGCCGAGGTGGCAAACATCGGCGCACCGGTTTGTGGGCTGAGTTCCGCCACCAGATACCCCACCAAGGGCAGGTGTGAGACGATCAACACCGATTCGATCCCCTCACCGGCCAATGCCAGCAGATAATCACTGACAAGCGCAGCATCGCCGCCTGGCGTCAGCGCTGGCAGGCAGTCTTCTTCATCAGGCAGGGAAAGGATACCACGCAAGGTGGACAGGGTTTGCTGGGCGCGGACATAAGGACTGACCAAAACACGCGTAATGGCCACACTCTGGTCATGTAGCCAGAAAGCCATTTGACGCGATTCTTGAACACCGCGCGCACTGAGCGGGCGAAGCGCATCACTGGCTGCGTCAGGTACTGCATCACCATGACGCATAATCAACACTTGCATATAACACCGTTATAGTAAAAAACTTCGTTATATTATGCTGTTAGCGCATATTCTCCGATAATCAAGCCGCCATACACACAGGGGCAAAGCAGAGGGAATACGCGTCATTTTGTTGCAAATTTAACCGAAGCACGAACCGCTTTTTTACCTTAGATGGGAAGCCGGAGTCAACCAATTTGCGCAGGCGGACAAGGGAGCGCACGCCACATTTTGCTGCCGGCACCAGCAAAACGGCAACATTATCAACACAAATCATATGGTTAATTTAGCGTTCAGTGTTTACTACTCCGCGGTGAGGGACCGCAAAGATCAAAAACAGCCTTTTTGCCACCGTCGCATTGCAAAAAAACAGACTTATAAACCATAAAGTAAAATTAAATAGCATAAAAAACTGGTCACTTGCTTAATTTGGTTTTTTCATTTCATTTTGCTTTTTATCAAAATACTGACGTTGTTAAACAAGTGACCGGCATCTATCTTTATTTGATAGCGTTTTATGTAAGTTGTTATTACTATTATTTAAAAGTACAGCATTTCCATTGCGGCCAGTTGCTGACGATGGCAGCTGACGTGCTTAAAAGCACCTTTTATTTTTTGTTTATATTGCCTACCAGAGAAAGCGGTGATTTAGCCAACCGGGTTAGCCGTTCATAACCCAAACGTTTTAACCATTTTCCTGCAACAACGCGTCGCAGTGAGAATGCCTAAATCTCTGCGCTGACACTATTTTCTGTTGTTATACGCGATTGCATTTGTTGAAATTGCGACTGCGTTAAGTGGGAGAATAGTGTACTGCGCTTGCTTGAAGGAATGGCAATGAACAAACAAAAAGCTGCGCTCGGCACGGTTCCCTTGTTATTGATGTTTCTGTCAACACCCTCGGTAAATGCCGATATAAGCGGCAATATCAATGTTTCTCTGAACATAACCCCCACGTGTCTGGTCAGCAATGTGAGCAGCGGTGTGTGGGGTGCGATGGAGTTTGGCACGGTATCAAATTTAAATGCCGACATCCCTGCCACAGTAGGCACCAATGGTTTGTCTGTCGTCTGTTCACCGAACACGGTGGCATCCCTTACGCTCAACGCGGGAGCCAACGGCACAAGCAGCCTCCGCCGTCTTTCCAATGGCGCAACCACGAACCCGACATTGATTACCTATCGCCTTTACAGTGATGCTGGTCATAACTCAGAAATCGTCATTAATACACCAATAACACTCCCTACGGGAACCGGTGTGGCGTAAAACATCCCTATCTATGGCCTGATTCGCTCTAGTGACAATACGGCAAACCTTTATCCGACAAGTGGATCTTATGTCGATACGATTTCCGCAACGCTGACCTGGAACTGATAAACCGGAGAATCTGATTGCCATGACGGCTAGCACAGGGAGAACCTCAGGCATGGGGGCATGGAGACTTTTTCGTGGCCCCGCTGTATTACTGAGCGCGTTATCACCTTTTGCCAATAGCGCGTTGGCGGTAACGAAAACCGCAACATTTAACGTCGAGGCCCCTCTGCAAGCAGGCTGCATGTTTGGCATCACCAGCGGCAGTTCAAGCGATATGGGAACCCTCAGTTTTGGCACGCAGAATGCCGCAGCGACCAATGTGAATGCCGTCAGCGGTCCGGGTAGTGGTTCTATCGTTGTCACCTGCACCCCCGGCGTTTCAGTCACCATTGCGCTGGATTACGGTCTCAACGGCGGCACCAGTGCACAACGCTATCTGGCTAATAGCGCTAAAACACGTATGTTGCCTTATCAGCTTTACCGTGATGCTGCCCGTACCCAGGTATGGGGCAACGGCCAATTGGCGCTTAACGTGTCTTCATTTCCCAGTACCACGCAAACCTACACCGTGTATGCCCGCTACATGGGGGCGACGCCATTACCCGCCGCCGGGCAATACACGGACAAAATAACCATCAATGTGACGTATTAACAACGGGACACAGACTATTCGGTCAGGTTTTGACACACCGTGTGATATTAAAAAGAAGGCGTTGGCATGAGAATAACCAAAAATAATCTGGGACGTTTTTTGTGTGTTGCAATACTGTTTGCCTGCTCCGGGGCCCTCGCAGCCAGTTCTTTATTGGTATGGCCGATTTACCAGGTTATTGAGGCAAATAGCAGCAGTGCCGCCCTCTGGCTGGAGAACCGGGGCAATAACACCGTGGGTTTGCAAATTCGCATTATGGCCTGGCGTCAGATGCAATATGAAGATCGCTACGCTGAGCAAACCGTGGTGATCCCAACCCCGCCGTTTGTCAAGCTCGAACCGGGCCAGCGCAGCATGGTCCGGTTGATGCGTGTGAATCCTACATCAACCCCCGAGGAACGCGCATTTCGCATTGTTATCGATGAACTCTCTACGCCCTACATGGCGCAAAACAACACGGCGGCCTCAGGCTTACAATTCCAGATGCGCTACCTGTTGCCGCTCTTCCTGCGTGGCTCTGGCAATGAAAAACTTCCCCCCCCCCACCGCAGCGCTACGATTACGCTGGCGTATCGCCGCCGTTGGAGGTAAGCCCTACCTCTACGTAAACAACGAAGGCCAAAACCATGCGCGCCTGAATAACGTGTTTTGGTCTACCTCGGCGCAAGGGAAAGGTGCGCGCACGATCGTCAGCGAGGGCTTTCTGGGGTACGTGTTGCCAGGGCAAGAAATGCGTTGGCCGCTGCCCGCAACGGCGGCGTCACCAGGCGCGAATGCCGTGCTGTTTACGCATCTGGTGGATGCCCCTGAACCCATTGTGATCGCACGCGACTAAGCCTGATGTCAGGAAGGTTGAGGCATTCATCTCAGCGCCTTTTTCTCTGCGTGTCCTTACTCGCGGGAGGCGCAATCCTGTGCGCATCCCGCACGTTTGCGGCGCAGGCGTTCGGCGATTTACCGCCACCACCGACGGCCCTGCCCGTTCAGGAGCAGGCGTTGTATTACCTGACGCTGGCCGTAAACGGATACAGCGATAATCGGGTCATCCCGGTTAGCGTGAATGGCGATCGCTATGCGATTGATGCCAGCGAACTGACCCGGCGGCATATCCGTCTGCCCGAGAATGCCGCAGGCTCAGTAGACATCAACGGGCTGCCCGATGTGACGGTGTTCTATGACATGCAGAAGCAGCAACTGCAACTCACCATCCCGACAGACTGGTTGCCTCAACAGCGGTTCGATACGGGGAGTAACAACGGTATACCGCGTTTATCCGCACAAAGCAGCACAGGTTTACTGTTTAATTACAACCTGTTTTACACTTCGCCGCCCCATCAGGGTGACTCGATGAATGCGTTGATGGAACAGCGCCTGTTCAGCGAACATGGCATCTTGTCCAACTCGGGACTGTGGGTAATAAAAAACCCCTATGCCGACGAGGGTAGCCGCTATCGCCGCTACGACACCTATTGGCGCTACAGCGACAGTGAACGAATGGTCAGTTACCAGTTGGGTGATTTCATCAGCAACTCGCTCACCTGGACCCAATCCATGCGAATGGCTGGTCTGCGCATCGGTCGCAACTTCAATCTTCGCCCGGATATTGTCACCTATCCGATGCTGCAATACGCAGGTTCAGCGGCAGTACCCAGCACACTGGATCTGTTTATTAACGGCTTTAAAACCAGCAGCACGGCACTCAACTCAGGCCCGTTCACCCTGACCAATACCCCCTATCTCAACGGTGCCGGTGAAGCGACCATTATCACCACCGATGCGCAAGGGAGGCAGATCAGCACCAGCGTACCGTTTTACGTGTCCAACACCCTACTGCGTCAGGGATTTAGTGATTTCGATCTCTCGGTTGGCGTGTTGCGCCGCACTTATGGGATGGGGCAGGATCGCTACACGTCAGACCCTGCCTTCAGCGGTTTTTATCGCTATGGCGTCACGCAAAGCCTGACGCTGGCGGGCCATGGTGAGAACGTGCGCGACCTCTCTCTGCTCGGCGCAGGTGCAGATATGTCTGTCGGGCGTTGGGGAACGCTCAGCACCGCCTACAGCCGCAGTGAACAGCAGGGATCCGGATTGGCATCAGGTTTGACAGTGTGACAGAGCCCGGCAGATCCCACAGTGAACCATTTTTCAGGAACTTGCTGGAGAACGTGGCAAAAGGCCCAAACAGCAGCGCAGGTTTACCGTTAAAGATACGCGTATCCAGATGCGGCACGGACATCGGCGGTGCGCCCACCGAGGCTTTACCATATACTTTTGCCATATGGCGTTTTACGATGTCAGGATTGTCGGTGACCAGAAATTCCCCGCCCACCGGGAAGCCGCCATAGAGATCCGCTTCAGGGATACCGGATTTTTGCAATAACGGCAGCGCCGCCCCGCCCGCGCCAATAAACACGAACTTGGCATTGATAGCATGCTCTTTCTCACCGTCCTTCAAATCTGCATAGATAATGCTCCAGGTGTGGTCGGCGTTACGCTTTATCTCGCGTACTTCTGCATTCAAGCGCAGTGAGAAGTTGTCTTTGGTCTGTAATCCGGAAACTAACTGGCGCGTGATTTCACCGTAATTGACATCGGTGCCAATCGGCATGCGCGTGGCGGCTACTTTCTGAGCCGGATCGCGCCCTTCCATCACCAGCGGTGCCCAGGATTGGATCGTGGCGTGATCGTCACTGAACTCCATGCCGCGGAACAGCGTACTGTGCTGCAACGCCTTATAACGCTGGTTCAGGAAGGCGGTATTCTCATCGCCCCAGACAAAGCTGATATGCGGCACGCTGTTGATAAACAGATTGGGATCGTGCAGCACGCCATTCTTGACCTGGTATGACCAGAATTGGCGCGAAATCTCAAACGCTTCACTGATCTCAACCGCTTTACTGATATCAATAGCACCATCGGCTTTTTCTGGCGTGTAGTTCAGTTCCATAAAGGCCGAGTGGCCGGTGCCTGCGTTATTCCAGCCATTGGAGCTTTCTTCGGCAACCTTATCCAGACGTTCAACCATCGTGATTGACCAGTCGGGTTGCAGTTCCTGAAGATAAGTCCCAAGCGTTGCACTCATGACACCACCACCGATCAGTACCACATCGGTGGTTTTTGCCGTATCCGCTGCGCTTTGCGCCCATGCAGCGGTTCCCACCAGATTCAGGCACAAGACCAAAGCCCGTAGTTTTTTCATACTTCTATGCCTCTGTTTATTCTAATTTTTGTTGTTGCAGGTCAATCGCTACTCCAACCATCCCGAACGTGCATCATTCCCACACGGCAGCCAGGCGTCGTGTAAAATGCGTATTACATCGCACATCCGTACAACATTATTGTTACAAAGGCGGTGAAAATAAATTTTTGTAATTAAATAAAAAATAACAATACAATCATCATTGATTAACAAGTAGTGAAAGTACCGTGCTGGTTCGGAGTAGTGCAGTGTTTTATTTCGAATGAATGCGCATAAAGCAAAAGGCTCCACCGGGAGCCTTTTTACGTGTGATGCCAGAGAAAGGACTATTTGGCAGGTGCTGCGGGAACCGGATCAGGCGCATCGATCTCCTGAAGAGAATCTTCGATGGCAGCGGCGTTCGGGTTCTCTTGTGGAGACAGACGGCAACCCCGCGCCAGGAAATCATGCCGTTGGAAATAGGCTTCGCGCACCATCAGGTAAGGATCGGACGAGTTTCTCAGCAGGCCGTCCGAATCCAGCAGTTGCGCACGGGTTTCCACTCCTTCCACGACCCATTTACCGGCGGAAGCCCAGAATGTCAGGTAACTCAGAACCGGATAGAGCGTATCAACCATACCGCCACCGTCTTCACGCAGCGTCGCACTGCCATAACCCGGCAATACCACATACGGGCCATAGCCCACGCCGTAGCTTCCAAGCGTAGTGCCGAATCTGCGCGGCTCTTCTTTTGCCAGCTTCGGATTCGCCACCGAGGCAAGATCGAATAACCCGCCCATCCCCAATAGGGTGTTCAGGAAAAAGCGGTTAAAGTGGATCATGGCCTTATAGGGATCGCCCGACACAAAATAGTTTGCCATCGCTGCGGGTTCTTCCAGGTTACTGAGGAAATTACTCAACCCATTACGCGCGGGTTTCGGCACATAGTCACGCCAGACAACGGCTACTGGCCGGACCACATATGGGTCCAGCACATTGTAGTTAAAGTTGAACATGGTGCGGTTGAATCCCTCAAGTGGGTCGGAACGCCCTTGGGTTGTTTTATCCGAAGAGCTGGCGCACCCAACCAGCATGACACTGGCCAGCACCACCCCACTCAAACGGTTATTCATAGTGATTCTCCCTGATAAAATTGCGTTTCGCCCACATTACAACCGTATAGCATACCCCCGATCCGTCTCAACGCATTGATGGCGAAGAACGCATTCGGACAAGAAACAGGCGTTGGTAGTGTAACATTTTATTGCGCTTTATCGAGGAAAGCTAACGTAATAGTGCTTATTAATGCGTGTGTTACTGAATTAGCAAGCCAAAAAACGGGTTTTTATGACGTAGATATGCAGATCCAGAGCCCTGCAAACGGACCTGCTTCTCACTTTTTTGCCACCGATTGACGTGATATTAATCAATCGCACATTCATGTCCTTATGCTTACGGCCAAAATGCGTATAATGTCCCCGCGGAAGTCTCCATAGTTAAATGGATATAACGAGCCCCTCCTAAGGGCTAGTTGCAGGTTCGATTCCTGCTGGGGACACCAGTCACACTCACTGCAAGACCCTTTCCCCTAATCTCGCTTTGTTGGCGTAACCAGACCGATACATTTTGTCCTGACATAGTGCGATATAATCAAAATGCCCCGGAGGTGAAAGGGATGTTCGACAAGGCAATCGAGCAGACTGCTAGGCTTGATATGCATTTGCTCTTCTTATGGGATGCTAGTTGGCATCACATAATAGAAGCTTTTTAGATAAAATCGTCTCAGCAATCCCTTGCAAGCCATTTCTAGTAGGTTGCTTTTTTAGTTCCATATTTATGTGTGTAAGGGTTGTAATTCCCTTTAGTACTGAAATTATTATATTGCGTAGAATCTTTTGTTGTCCTCTTATACGGAGAGACATATTTTCCATTATTTTTAACGTACCCATTGACCCTTTCATGGCTTGAGCTACTGCCAGTGCTGTAGCTATAACTCTTCGGTGCTTTATAAGCGCCCTTATAGGATGAATGATGTCCGCCTCCTTTTGCAAAAGCGCCTGTGGTTAGAGCAATAAAACAAAATAAAATAATTACCCTGATCATAATTATCACCATTAACAAATATAAATAAGCCTGGCCTCGTGTTGTACTTTGCACTCATTCCTTGACCCCGTTTTGTGATGCGAAACGACCTTGGTTGAGGTATCAACCAACACGTTCATTCTCACTGTTCTGGAACGAGTACACTTTGACAGTGTACTGACATCTCATGGGTAAATCTGCATCATGCGGCAGAATTTTGTCTTCTCTTTCCCAGATAGACGTGTGGGTCATTGGCTACTGTCTCCGTTATGCTAGATAGGCTATACGGCTTTTAGCTCTACCTATTTCATTTGGTAATGATATTCATTATCATTTTATGGTTTTATATATTCTTTTCGTTCTCCACGCCTTATGACTCTTATGGAGAATTTATTTTATAAATCATTGATGCAGAAATAATATTCTAACTATTTTTACAAGAGGGATAAGTAATGTTAAGAAAGTCATTATTCTTATTACTACTCACAGCTTTTTCATTTACAGTTCAGGCGAGTACTCTGGTTACAACGAGCAAAGAAAAAATATTGAAGATTGGAATAGTAATAAAAAAAATAATAGCAGACGTACAACGGAAGGGTTCACTTACGATGGTCGACAACACTGCTCACAAATGAGATCCAAAGAAGAAGCTTATTTTTTTCTTCGAAACGACCCTAATACCAAAATGGACAGTGATAATGATGGAGAGCCTTGAGAAAAATATCGTTATCCTGAAGGGGTAAGACGAGATTAAACGCTTTTAGAGAAAAGGGCCGCCACGCCCTTTTCCCATTCAATTGAAGAACAACCCGCTTATGAAAGTCCTGGCTGTCTGATTAACGCGGCGAGGGTCAATGATAGTTGCCCTCTTCTGGCGTCAGGTGAAAAGTGCGATAGAGAAAATCCAGATGTTCAGACAAAACAAAGGTAAGAATATCTTTAGCCTCTGGGTGATCCAACTCCACCAGCGCATAAGCGAGCGCGCGGCATTGATCGATGAGGTCTTCCAGTTCCAGAGGGGCGTTATCAAACATGGCATGCCCTCTTAGCCAGCAGAGCATCACCGATAGCCAACAGATCCACACAGTGTTGTATCAGAAAGGCAGAGCAACATTCAGGCTGAGTTTGGGTAGGAGTCACAACCATTACGAGAGTCTCCGATAGTAGGAAAAACACCACCATCAGAGCTGCTAATCTCTAAATTGGGGTAGCCCAGACAGAGTTAGCAGTACCGGCACTATCGGAAACCGGCCAGCCCGAAGGCTGCCCTGCCTGAGCCACCATTGTGTTACGAATAAGATTCGTAAAGTATGGATGTGCCGAGGCTACGATACAAAAAAGACGCATGGCGCGTCTGGTATCGCCGATAGTACACACAGGCTGCTAATCCCGGTTGCCGATTTTGCGGCAACAGGCTGACTATATTGGTGAGCTATTGCGCTAACAAGTTTTTTATCCGAATTTCTGCGGCTCATTAAGGGATTATGTATACTGTCGTATCTTTTAAGGGTGAAATAACGTTCAGGATTGAGGATTTATGAAAAGGAAATTATTTCTTTTACTGTCTCTTGCAGCAACATGCAATTTTTCATACAGCTTGTATACGGTCTTCAACGATCTGCCTACGCTGATAAGATACAAAATATTTTCACCATTCTCATGTGTCTTTTTTTCATTTTTATTTTATTCGGCACCAAACACCAAGAGATTGTTGCGATACTGGATGAATATTATAAGAACTTTTCGCTTAATTCTTTGCAAAAGGAAAAGGGTTACCACTACACCTTTTTGTTTTGTTGTATCTTTTTATCTTATGCTCACTTTTGGCTCGCCTCCATCACCGGGGTATTTTTCCTTCAAGTGTTATACAAAACCCGATTGATCATCGAGCATTTTACCGTTATTGAAACCACCACCCTCATTTTTGCTGTTAACGCGATTTTGTTTGTGATTTTTACACTTCCTGTAATTTCTATACTAAAAGGTATCAGGAAAACCGCAACAACTTCTTCTTAATGCAAAAAACCACACCCCGGTCAATTAACATTGACGCGCCAGGTGTGGTTTCATTTATACAGAGGTTTTTATTCTGAAATAATCAGGAATAATGCGCCAATGATGTTGGCGTTTTTATTAGCTGCCCGGCGTGCACTGCGCTGTTGCCCTCCACTTGCATGATGGATTTGCAAAAAATGCATTTTGCACCATGCGGGTTCCACGGTGAAACGTCAAAATGTGACGTTCTGTATTGGGAACCGTGACAACACGGACATTTTAGAAATAATGTAGAAATAACGAACCAATCCTTTACTTACAGTGCAACCACGTTCGCAGCTGCTGGGCCTTTCGGGCCATTTTCAATCGAGAATTCAACTTTCTGACCTTCATCCAGAGTACGGAATTCGTTGCTCTGAATGGCAGAAAAATGAACGAAAACATCTTTGCTACCGTCAGTCGGGGAAATGAAACCAAAACCCTTATCTGCGTTGAACCATTTTACTAAACCAGTCATTTTGTTAGACATATCTATTACCTTCTTAATGAGCCTTTCGGCGAACAGGGCTTGAGAACAGGATGGAATCAGAGCGTAAAGATGAAACTCAAAAAGAAGGGGTATCGAGGATAACTCTTAGATAGCACTTAGATGTGAGAACTGCTTTAGTAAACTGCGTTGATCATGTCTGCTTATCAAACCGACGTGCTCATTAACGCACAAAGTGGTTGGCATTGCAAGTGGTATCAAGAAATCCTGTTTCGCACGGTGGCAGCGACAGGTGCAACACGAGCGCGACGCTTGCATAGAAAATGTTTGTTTAACGCGATACGCCTCGCCCTCTCAGCATGAATATCCATCACAAATAAAATATTAAGACAATAATATAGAAACAACTAAAATAATTACGCCGCTCAATAAATTGAAAAAAAGAAAGCTGTCACACCGGCGTTGAATTATGCCTATGAAATTGTTAAATTTGCGTCAAATATTTTGCCAATAGGCTCTCTGGCATCCTGCGATCGCCGGATATTTACGCCTCTCTCTCCCGTTTTGCTCATTCAGGTCATGATGGACAAAGACCTGTTGATTCGCTCGATATCATCGTGTTGTGTAATAGACATTTATAAGGAAATTTTATGTTTGAGATCTACAAGCCTATAATAAAAAAACTGGTTATTGGCCTTAGCAAAATCGCCGTCTTTTTCCTGGTTGTGCACTATTCTCTCCCCTACCTTGAAAATATGCTGGGCACGCGTCTAGACAGCATACATACCTATTTCCCATGGGTAATAGGTGCATCATTAGCGTGGGTGATCCTTAGGTTGTTGCTTAATATTGTGACCAACTATGGCTTTAAGGATGGCATCCCGCAATTTTCCAACGGGATAGCCGCCAACATTCGCTATCCTCTCAGAGATGATGCCGATGCGCTGGTGGTGAAGTTATCCGGATTGATGGATATCTGTGATACCAGGAACAACCGCGCCGATCATGCCAGATCCTACCTCAACAGCCGCGAGGCCTACGACGTCAATAAAGCGCCCAACAAAAAAGGCATCATTGATAACTCAGCGTTTGACTATCTGATGCTGAGCTATGACATTGAAAAACGCAGCGAGTTGGTCGAATTCATTGGCAAATTGCTTCAGTCATTGCCGGAAGAAAACCGACCGGAAGCCAAATCAGCCTACAGTGAAGCACTGGCTATTCTGGATAAATTTTCTGCGGTAACAGAAACACAGTTAGAAAAGCATCACGACACCACCCTTCCCTACGTTGCCTTCAATTTACAACGTGCTGCCATGCTGGTGCGCTGGGGTTTCACGTGTAACATGATCAATGAAGATGAGTGGGATCTGTTTAAAGCAGAAATCCATGATGCTTATCAGAACTATTTCGGTGATAGCGGTTTCGGCAAATTTACCTACGATTATCTGATTGCGGTTTATCTGTTCCACGCTAAAGATAATCTCGATATGGTTCGTGAACGCTTGTACGGATTAACCGAATTACAGAAAAATAACTATCTCACGTTATCATGGGAAGCGATCAATGCCCTTTCCAGCGCCAAATAATTAGCTATTAGTAGCCAATACCCTGTTCCAGAATCTGGAATAGGGTTTATTTCCTATTCCCCTCAACCACCTGCCGCACCATTATCACCTTATTAAAGGCTCTCCAGCGCCTTACACCCTATCGTTTACAGCCTTTACCCCTTATGTGAGGTATAAAACATGCCACTGCCCATTTCAAACAATACCAGCCCCCTACTATCCCCAATCTCTCCCCCTTTAGCACAAACCCCTTGTGCGACGCTCATGAAGAAAGCCATGAAGTCACTCCTTTCTTTTCAGTTCGGTGATTTCTGCGCGAGGATTGTGGAAATATTCCGTGTGTTGACGGATACCCATGGTGAAAAGCTCACGTGCTCACAGCTTAATCTTCAGTTGGATGCGTTGTTTAGCAAAGAAGAGGGATGGACCCCCTTGAAAAGGGAATCTGAGTATATCCCCATCAAACAAACCGTCTATCGCAGCAGACAGATCGATGACACTACCTACGTGGTATCTGCACCAGCTCACGATCTACTTGATGAGTGTAGCACTACAGCAACGCTATCGGGTGGTCATTCAGCCGCCGCCCTGTTGGAGGAAATAAAAAATGAATTTCCAACGGGCAATGTAAAAACCTTAATACCTATCGCACAAAGTAATCCACTCGGGTGCTTCGGGCTACGTGGCCACTTTGTGTTATGCGAGGTGAACATCAATAAGGGAATAATCAGCGCAATAACACTGCATGATCCTAAAGCAGGACTAATTGATGGTTTTTATAAGGGTGACAACCACCTTAAAAGGCAGTTTCTCAATCATGAAAGTCTTGGGTTGGATAAAAAAAGTATCCTCACCGCACAGCATCACGGGCATCAGCATCTCTTGAATGGCAATGACTGTGGTCGCTATACCCTTTATTACGTGGACACCCTTGTAAAAGACGGCGCTTTAACAGATGCGTCAGCAAAAGGTGCTATGGCATTTTTCACAGCACGGCGTTAATACACTTACACGTCATTCGCTTGACCATGATTTGCGCAATGCAAATCAACCATAACAGCGCAATGTTTGCACACAAAAACCCTCACTCTGCTATGGAATTGTAGTTTTCCCCTGAAGTCAATAGTGGTATAACACCTTTATTATTGCTGTTATACCATTAAATAATAATAATATCTTTTTTTATTGTCACGTCAGGGGAATAATTATGGCTGTATCGGATTCCGCGCAGCAGCAAAGCAAACCCGCGTCAGCCCCCAGCCCTGTTGGTGGCCAGCGCTTTCTTTATGGAGTTCCTCGATGGCACGGTGATCGCCACCGCATTGCCTGATATGGCCCGCTCATTTGGCGTTTCTGCCGTTGACCTGAATATTGGCATTACGGCGTATCTGTTAACGCTGGCGGCGCTGATCCCCGCCAGCGGTTGGGTTGCCGAGCGTTTTGGTGCCAGAACCGTTTTCAGTGCGGCATTGGCGATATTTACCTTTTCCTCGTTGTTATGCGGCTTGGCGGAAACCGCAAGACAGTTTGTGTTGTTACGCGTGCTACAGGGCATTGGCGGCGCCATGATGGTGCCAGTAGGTCGCCTGGTGGTATTAAGAACCACGCCCAAAGACCAGTGGATTAAGGCGATAGCTACGCTCACCTGGCCCGCGCTGGTGGCACCGATCATCGGGCCGCCGTTGGGAGGGTTCATCACCTCCTATGCCAGCTGGCACTGGATTTTTTTCCTCAACGTGCCGTTAGGGATTATCGCCATCATTATCGCACTGCGTTTAATGCCGAATCAGAAACCGCAAGAAAAGCTGCCGTTTGATGGTCAGGGCTTTCTCTCCACCGGGATCACCATGCTGTTCCTGGTTTCCGGGTTGGAAATGCTCAGCCAGCAGCAGAGTCACCCAGCATATGCCTTTGCCGTTATAGCCGCCGGTATGCTCGCCCTGTTTTGGGCGATAAAACACCTGCGCACCGCGTCTACTCCGCTGATTCGCCTTGACGCATTGAGCGTCCCCACGTTCCGCATTACCATGCGTGGAGGATTTGTTTTACGCGCCACCATCAGTTCCGTTCCCTTCCTGCTGCCACTGATGTTTCAGGTAGGGTTTGGTATGGATGCTTTTCACTCAGGCGCGTTGGTGCTGGCGGTTTTCGCCGGTAACCTGGCGATGAAACCGGCAACAACGCCGCTTATTCGCTATTTTGGCTTTAAAAAATTGCTGATCGGCAACGGTATTCTCTGCGTGCTGTCGTTGTTAGGCTGCGCACTGTTAAGCCCCGCAACACCGCAAATGGTGACATTAGTGGTACTGTTTCTAGGCGGTTTGTTTCGCTCGATGCAATTCACTGGGATCAGTTCATTGGCTTTCGCCGATGTTCCCGCGCACGAGATGAGCTCGGCCAATACGCTTTTCAGTACCTCGTTGCAGTTGGCTAATGGCCTCGGTATCACGCTCGGTGCGCTGTGTATTCGCTTGGGTACCTGGCTCAGCGAGACGTTTATGCTGCCCGCCATACCGGGAGTCAGTTTCCGCATCGGGTTTGCCTTGATTGCGCTGATTACCGCGCTGGCACTATGGGATATCATCAAATTACATGCAGATGCGGGCAACAATGTTTCCCGAAAATCCAAATGATCGCTCTATCGGGAGGAATTGATTTTCCCCCTATCGTGCACGCCTTTTTCGCATTGACGGTTCAGGCCAATTAACCTTGGCCAACCATCAAAAAACGCTTCACATCCACAGTTATCGTACGGAATAACGGAAATCATCTATTATTCATTTTAAGTATTAAAAAAGCTCTTTTTTTGGCCGATAGTGTCTTCAAGGGTTTGTGTTCTGTGCTCATACAGATAAGCTCGATGCATCAGCGGACAATGGCTAAAGCATCGACAACCAGCGGTTGCTGGGCCAGACGTCGCGTTCTTCAGAACCCAACGCGTTTAGATTACGCATTAATATGTTAAGTGGCTGTTTTGTCAGAAATATTTTACTGACATTTTTATCTTTTTCGCTTTATTTCAAAGTGACGTGTTGGCACTAAATACTGCCAGTAATGAATATATAAAGGAGTTATATTGTGGTTATTCCAGATATTCAGACTCAAAATCTACATGGCGCCACTTTTCAACCTAATGTCTCTACCGTTGATGTGATCAAATCACCCAATGCGGTTGCCGCGGTGAATACCGAGAGCAAAACAGGTTCTTCCTCCACGGGCTCCAACTCTTCGGATACCTTTTCTGCGGCTAACAGCACCAAAGTGACGTTGTCTTCTGACAAATCGCGTGCCGCTCGGGGCGATTCCGCGGAAAGAAAACAAGCAGAGCACCAAAATGACGACGAAGAGGCGGCACCGGGTAACGAATATTCATTAACCATGACAGGTATCCCTCTGTTCGGCGGTAAATTGGTTTCCGTGATTAAATACCCTGATGGACAATCAGAGATGTTTGATTCCCTTACGGGAAAACGCATTTCGCAACAAGATCTGGCTCTGCTCGGCGTGTTGCACGGCGTGGATCCTGAGCAAGTGATGAATTTTGAGAGTAATGAATCCTACAGCGGACTCACCGCGGCTGAAGTCTATCAGCGTATTCAAGAACTGCTCGGCAAGGAAAACGGAAGCGACGTGTAATGTCTATGATGGCTCAGCACCCGCGCTGATATCTGCGTTATCCGCGCGGGCTGCCGTGTGGCGTGATGCGACTTACTCCTCTGCGTGGCAGCAGGGGCACATATGTACTTCGGCGGCGCTAATTGCGGTAACGCCTGCACAATCCCACTCGACGCGCACGGCTTGCCCTTCAGGAAGTGAATGGTGCAGATACTTGCTGACAGCGTCCTCTGTCATTCCCGTTATTTCTTCCGTTGCCAGCAGCGTATCCCCAACATAGACCCGCGCCACTGCATGGGCCGGCTTTTTTTCGTTGCCTTGTAACTGATACAGGTGATTCACCGTTAATTGGATACTCGCCATCACGCACCTTCCTGAGGACTGGCGTTATCGTCATCCAAAGTGGGGTAATCCGTGTAACCCGTTCGATCGCTGGTATAGATAGTCTGTGCGTTCAAGGCGTTGAGCGGCGCCCCCACGCGCAAGCGTTGCACCAGATCGGGGTTAGCGATATACCAACGCCCAAACGACACAGCGTCTGCACCACCGTCATCCAGCAATGCCTGCGCTGATGCCACCGTCAAACCATCATTGGCGATATAGGCGCCGGTGAAATGCTTACGCACCAGTGGGCCATAAAGCGTGCTGCCCGCAATATCTTCACGGCCAAAGATAAAGGCTAAACGACGTGTATCCAGCTGTTGGGCCACATAGGTAAACAGCGCCGCCGGATCGGAATCTTTCATGGAGTGCGTATTGGACATCAGGTTCAGGTGCACGCCAACGCGGCCCGCAGGCCAGACGGTGAGCACCGCATCCACCGCCTCTAACAGAAAGCGGGTCCGGTTTTCAATGCTGCCACCGTAGCGGTCCGTTCTCTGATTTGAACCATCGTGCAGGAACTGATCGAGCAAATAACCATTGGCCGCATGTATTTCCACGCCATCAAAGCCGGCGCGCTTGGCATTGGCTGCCGCCTGACGGAAATCCTCGACAATAGCGGGGATCTCATTGGTTTCCAGCGCACGTGGCATTTCATAGTTCTTGTAAGGGCGAACGGTAGCGACGTGGCCTTCCGGTGCAATCGCACTGGGCGCAACCGGCAATTTCCCTTCAAGATAGACAGGGTCGGAAATGCGACCGACGTGCCACAGTTGCAGGACAATTTTTCCACCCGCGGCGTGCACACCCGCGGTGACGCGCGCCCAACCGGCAATTTGTTCATCAGACCAGATCCCCGGCGTATTCGGATAGCCTACCCCCTGCGCTGAGATAGAGGTAGCTTCGCTGATAATCAGTCCTGCGTTGGCACGCTGTACATAGTATTCCAGCATCAGCGGCCCAGGCGTTCTTTCGTTAAAGGCTTTCATGCGCGTCAACGGCGCCATCACAATGCGGTTAGGCAGCGTCAGTTCGCCGATAGTGACAGGTTCGAATAGATTCGGCATAGCATTTTCCTTTCTCAGAAACCGGCTTCAAGGCTGGTTCAGGCAACCCTCATGTGTCTGGTGTTTTATCATGGCACTCACGTTCGATTCGCAACAAATAGTGCGAGACAGATCACATTATAGGGTTAAAACGCCCCTTTGGAGCAGGTATTATCTGCAACGGGAATAACAAACATCGGGAGAGAAGATGAGTGAATAACAAAGCGTAATTTCAAATGCTTTTCCTAGGTAGATATCCTTTCTCGCGTTTTCCTGTCAACCGCGCGATTATTGGTAGCATTAATCGCCACCGCGTGCCTTTTTTTCGCTCAAAGACACTCTCCAACAGGCTGCTTTTTAATGCTATTTATTGCATTTTCCTCCGTCCCCCTATTGATATTCAACCCCCACCAGGCGTAGATTTAGCGCCGATTCCATCATAACGGGCATGCCCTGTTTATGACAGACGGAAAGCCCTCGCTCTGCGTCGGTTCGCAGGGGTAAATGCTTTCCAACAAGACGCACAATCGGAATCGTTGCAGGCGTATGTTTGCTGGAGATGACAATCAGTGAAGTATTTTTTTATGGGTATCTCATTCATGCTGATGGTGTGGGCGGGTACTTTTATGCTGATGATTTAGTGACAGGTCATCGCGAGTTCGATACCAAACAGCATAAAATAAATAAAATCGAAAAAAGAAATGAATAAGGGCTGAGTGAAGAATCACTCAGCCCATTTTGTTGGCATCGTTTATAAAAAAGTCAGAAAGAGAAACCGGGCACAAAAAGCAGAATGCCGCCACTTATCGCCAGCCAGGGACCAAACGCCAGCGGCTGATCGAAATCCCCCCCGCGCCGCCATCGCCACAGACAAGTCATGACCAAACCGCCTAATGCCGCTAACAGCACCAGTTGCGGTAGCGCTTGCCATCCGAGCCAGGCACCGAGCGCCGCCAGCAGTTTGAAATCACCCGCCCCCAACGCATCTTTGCCCGTCAGGGTTTTAAACAACCAGTAGACCACCCACAGGGCAAGATATCCGGCCATGGCACCAATGACAGCACTCTCTAGTGGTACAAAGGCGTCGCTGAGATTGATAAACAATCCAAGCCATAACAGCGGCTGCGTTAATGCATCCGGTAACAGCAACGTCTCAGCATCAATCGCGGCCAGCGCAATGAGAAAGGCAAGCAGTGTCAATGCCCCCAGCAGCGAAACGCCTGGCGGCCACAGGCTGCCAGCCGCCACAAACAAGATCCCGGTTGCCGCTTCCACCAGCGGATAGCGCCAGGCGATAGGCTGATTACAGCAGCGACCGCGACCGCGCAGTACCAGCCACCCCAGTACCGGCACGTTATCACGCAGCGCAATCGGTTGATGGCAGTGTGGGCAGTGGGAACGCGGCCACCACAGATCGTAGCGAGCCTGGGCAACCTGCACGTCACCATCAACGTTCAAGGCGGTCTCATCGCGCCACTGCATTTCCAGCATGACAGGCAGGCGATGAATCACCACATTCAGAAAGCTACCAATGACCAGCCCCAACACCGAAAGCACACCGCACCAGAGCAGAGGATACGCTTCCGAAAACGCTACCAGTTGTTCCACGCCGTGCCTCGCATATTATCATCCTCGTAATGGTTGGCATCGCCTTTACGCGCTATCGTTTCACAGGCGGCAAGGCGCAACAACCGGTAAAACCTTCACAAATGCAAGCTTGTGCACTCGCACGCAGTTAAAGCGCCAAACGCCCCTGAAAACGCAACAAACGGCCACCTTGCGTGTCAGCGTTACCTTGCGTGGACAAAATACGCCCAATCGCTTGCGGCATGGCGTCACCGCTCGCCACCCGGCCATCAAACTGGTATTCCCCGCTGGCAGCCAAACTCCCCTTACCGGTAATTTGCACATAGGGCGATTGCTGGCGCAGCGCCATTTCCAATCGCCCCTCATGGCAATTGAGCTGCACCTGCGGCTGAGCCAGCGCAACCGTGCCAAGCGGCGTGCCTAATGCAGCATCCTGCCAGTTCAACGTTGCCGACAGCGATTGGCATCCGCGCGGATCGACAATGGCGTGTTGCAGTCGCAATTGCACGTTTCCTTGCGCGCTCACGGGTACAATCAGCGGCAATTTATTCACCACGTAAGCGGCGGGAACCGATACCTGCCACTGAAAAAGTTGCGCCTGCTGCCAGCCCCGGATCACGCCTTTTCCGCGCGGCCCGTCGGGACTATCAAAAGCCACCGCCAGCGCGGGCATCAGACCAGAGAAGGTGACATCCCAGCTCACCGTGCCCACATCACTGCCGCGCCAGCGAACCGCATCAATCTGCCCGTGCCAGACCGTGCCGCTGACACCGTTAACCGCCAGATCCGACGGTAGCCACCGCGTCAGCAAGCGAGCGGGGGCATCCTGCACCAGGAAAAACAGATAGCCCAGCATGAACACGAGCACTCCCAGCGCTTTCACTTTGAAAGTTAGCCCAGTGTTCGAATCGGTGTTGAGAGCACTAGCTTTCATTGGCACGCTCCATCACCAGTTTGCTGATATCCACTCTGCCGGGCGCGCCGTCCACGGCATTCACATCGAGTTGCAGCACGTTAACACCTGACTGTTCCATCTCCCCCAGCCACTGCATCAGCAAGGTGAAATCAATGCGCTCCAGCGTCACGGCCACCTGGTTCCCTTGCGGTTGTAGCCGTGTCGCTTTCAAGCCGTAGCGGCTGCTGCTTTGCGAAATCAACACAGGCAGGCTGACATGACGCGATTCCGCTGCCGGGGATGTCGAGGGGGCGGCGGCCTGTGCAATACGTGGAGCTTGTTGGCGCAGCCAGGAGACCGTTTGTTGCTCTCTGACCAGCGTGCGCTGCCACTGCTCGCTGCGCTGCTGCCAGGGTTGCCACAGCAGGAAATAGCAGGCGGCCAGCACCAGCGCACTGCCTGCCAGCATCAACAGCCGACGCTCACGCGGCGTGATACTGAGCCAATAGTGGTGCCACTGCGTCATGATGGCGTTTCTCATGGTTGCCCCTTTAACGTCATCTGCGCTTCAACACGTGTGCCATTCTGGCGAATTTCACCGTGTTGAATCTGGTAATAAGCTTCAGCCTGTTGCTGGAACTGTTCCAGCTCGGGATAGGCAGGCGCGCTGTAAGCCAGGCTAATTTCCCGCCGATTGCCATCATAGGCCAGCGTGGTCAGGCGTATGTCCTGATTTTCGCCCAGCAGCACCTGTAAGCGATTCATTGATTGCAACAGACGCGTCGTATCGCGCTCCCCCCCGGCCTGCTGTAAATGCTGTTGCATCTGCACCCGGGGATTCACGACCTGCGTTTCTGCCGGAAATATCTGGCGATAAACACGCACGCTTTCTTGCTGCCAGTAGGCCGCTTGTTGATACAGTTGGTAATGCTGCCAGACAGCATCCGCCAGTAGTAACAGCAGATAGCAGCCAGCCAGCGCCGCCACTCCGCGCCAGGCATTCCACCCGTTGCGCCATGCTCTCGCCGGTGCGAATTCCCCCTGATCCAGCCCTAACAGGGACAACCTCGGTGTCTGCACCGCCAATTGCAACAGTGGCATGGCAGGTTGAGACGCCCAGATACCGGCGGAAGGTACCGGATAGCTGTAGCTGTCACCGTGCAGAACGGGCATCTCTTGGTCGGGGTCATTCCCTGTAGCATCGGGTTCATCATCGGGATGGGCCTGTGGCAATGCGCCCAGCAACGCGGCATGCCAGCTCTGCTCCGCTGCCATGCCATCGCCGGTTGTGCGGCGAAACAGCCACAGATCCCGGTGGCAGAGCGCGCTGAGTCCCGTCACGGGCAAGGGCAGCGCCATCACATCAGGCAGTATGATGTCCGGTTTGATGGCCAATGTGTCACAGAGCGCTATCCAGTGCGCCATCTTGCTCTTTGCGACGACAGCAACCGTCGCACGATCGCCGTCCCATGCCAGTACGGCACAGTGTACGGTTTCCACATCAACGGCCAGACGCTCTTCCAGCATAAACGGCAGCGCCTGCTGTAACTGACGCCGAGCCTGCCGAGCAATGGTCAGCGAGTGAAATGTCACAGCGGTCGTCGGCACCAGCACGGTGGCAGTGTGAATGCCCGGATACCCCGCCAGCAGTTCGCGCAATTGCACTACGCTGCCCTGCCCTTGCATGACAACGCGTCCCTCGCGGCCGTGCGCGATCAGCCATTCAACATCCGACTCATCCCCTGCCAGTCGCAGAATCAGACGCGGCTTGTCAGAAGCCCGCACGCTGTCATGCGTCTGACGTGAAGAGGCCATCGTTCTGCCGGGCAATACACGTTGAAAATTAAACGTCTTCATACTGTTCCTGTTCATGGATTCACCGTGCGGTAACCGCCTGAGTACCGTCGTACCACGGACACTGTTTTTCCATCCTTATGCAGCAGACTGGTTTGATAGACATCGCTACTCTCGCCCATACGAACCCGCATGTAGGCAAAAAACCAATCACTTCTCGCCACCAACACTCGCTGTGCGCTGCTTTTATTGATATTGGGAAATCCGTCTTGCGCTAAAAATGCAGCACCGCTTTGCCACCCCGCCACAGGGCGCTGTTGCAACAGCGTTTTGGCCTGCTCTGCGTTTAGCGTGTTAAGAAACAGCGCGGAGAGCAGCGGTGCCTGATAGTCCCGCAAGGTATTAATATTTATCTGTAACTTTTGTGTCGGCAGTGCACAGACAAACGGCAGCAGACGCTGGTAAAGCGCAGCATCCCCCCCTTGCACCATGCGCAATTCACTGATGTCCACCATCGACTGGTTGGCCACACGGTAGGGGTCGGGCAGCGCCATATAGGTTTCATCCTCAGCCCCGTTCGCCATCGGCTGGCTGTCTTCGTCGATCCAATCACGTACCGCCGCCACAATGGACACCGCCTGTGCCGGATCGACCCCAAGATTGATCAGCAGCCAGCGAAATACCTGTGCGGGATACGGCGTGCTGACCGTCGTGCTGTCTTCACTGAGGGTTTGATTAAGCGCATTCAGGTTGAAGCACGCCAGCCCATCCAGCACATAGCCGAGGATCTCCCCGCCCTCAACCGGGAACTGGCGTCCGCGCTGCGCCCAGTTTTGCGACAGCGTGGTGCGATCCGGCGCGATCAGTGCATCACGCAGGATCACTTTGCCCACAAAGGCTTCCGCGCCAAGGGCATACCATTTAGCCTGCTGGTGCCCTAAGTTTCACCACATAACTGCGCAGTACGGCATCGGACGCACTGCTGTTCTTATCACGACGCACTTCAACATCCAGCGCGCGAAACTGCGCATCACCGGTTTCTACGCCTTGCCAACGCCAGAACCAGCGCTCACCACCCAGCGAACTGACACCGCTTACCCAGCGCGTTTCCGGCCAGCGTTTCTCGAGTTTTAGTTGTACCTGCTGATTTTCTGCCACCCAGCCTGCGAAGGTTTTCAGCTCCAAACGATTCAGGGTACTGACCTGGTAGATAGCCGTCTTCATCACGGCCAGCCCTGCCAACGCAAACACCGTCAACGCCACCATCACCTCAAGCAGCGTCATACCGCGCTGCGGTTTCATAACCGCGCCCCCTGGATAGTCGTGCGCTTTTCTTGAACATCCTGCGAGGTCATGATGTTGCCGACAGCGTCCACCTGCACCCAAGCGTTCTGCGTTTTCGGCTCGGCGTTGAACACCAGACGGAACGGCGTAACTTCTCCACCGGGCAGAATCAGGATGTCAGGCTCATCGTCACGCCCGTTCGAGACCTCTTCATGGGCGTTGCGTTTCAGCGTTTTTTTACTTTTGATATCTTGCAGTTCAAGACGCAAGCGTGCGGGTAACGTCGCAGAGGGCGTAATGCTTTGTGGTCGCCAGGGCTGCCAGTGATAGCCCAGAAACTGATCGCTGTGCGAGCGTGACGTTTCACCACCGTCATTCGGTAACAGCTCGATAAACTGCCACCGGTTCTGATAAATACGCACACCAAGCACATGCTCGTTCAGTTGGCTCTCTTCCACGGCAAAATCGAGCTGCGCGCGAAAATAGGCCATCTGCCAGGCACTGTCACTCTGCCAGTCGGAAGGAAAGGCCATCATCACCAGGCTGGCAGCAATCCCTGCCAGCAGAGCAACCAACATCATCTCCAGTAGTGTGAACCCGCGTTGCTGTTCCATCCTGCCCTACCTTGCGTGACTCACGCTATTTGCCACAGATGTTCCAGTTGCCGATATCATCCTCGGTGCCCGGCATACCATCCGGCCCAAGAGAGAAAATATCCAGTTTGCCGTGCTTACCCGGATTCTGGAGTTGATAATCTGCGCCCCAGGGGTCTTGCGGCAAACGCCGGATATAACCGTCCGGCTGGTAATTTTTCGGCTCAGGTTGGATCACCGGTTTTTTTACCAATGCGGCCAGCCCCTGCTCCGTCGACGGGTAACGCTGGTTATCCAGACGATACATATCCAATGCGCTTTCGAGCGCCACAATGTCACTGACCGCCTTCTGACGATCGGCTTTGTCTTTATTCCCCATCAGACTGGGGACCACCATGCTCGCCAGCACCCCGAGGATCACAATCACCACCATGATCTCCAGCAGCGTAAACCCCTGCTGAGAAGGACGACGCCGCCTTAACTGACGATGGAGAGGGTTATGTTGTTGCATATTGTCTTCCTTATTCCTTGCCCCCTTGAACGGGGATTACGTTACATGCTCATCATGGTATTCAGTTGCAGCAGCGGCTGAAGAATGGCCAGCACGATAAACAGCACCACGGCCGCCATCGTCACCACCAACAACGGTTCGAACAGCCCGAGCGCCATGGACATCTGCGCGTTGAACTCCCTGTCCTGATTATCTGCCGCCCGTTCCAGCATGCTGTCCAACTCACCGCTGCGTTCACCACTGGCGATCATGTGGCGCATCATCGGCGGAAACAGTGCCGTTTGTTCCAGCGCTTTGTGCAGGCTGACGCCCTCGCGCACCGCCTCCGTCGCTTGCGACAGACGATGGCGCGCATAATCATTGCTCATCACATCGCCACTGATGCGCATCGCCTGCAACAGCGGCACCGCACTGGCGTTAAGGATGCTGAGCGTGCGCGCATAGCGCGCGGTATTAAGGCCACGTAAAATACGCCCGATCACCGGCACGCCGAGCTGGCGGCGGTGATACGCCAGGCGACGCGTTTCCTGCTTGAGCAGCGCACGGGCGACAAAGGCTCCGACCACCAGCGCAATAACAATCCACGGCCCGGCGCTGCGCACCATATCGCTCAGCCCCATCAGCACACGGGTTGACAGCGGCAGTACCTGCTTCATGTGGATAAACTGTTCGACCACCTTCGGCACCACGACGGACAGCAAAATACTGACCACGGCAATGGCCACCACCGTTAATACGCACGGGTAAATCAACGCCTACTGAATGCGGCTGCGCATCTGCTGGCGCTGTTCGGTGTAATCAGCCAGTCGGTTCAACACCGTATCCAGATGGCCCGAGGTTTCGCCTGCGGCGACCATGGCACAGTAGAGACGGCTAAAGCAGCCGGGAAACGCTTTCATCGCTTCCGCCAGCGAATGCCCTTCCATCACCTTGCTACGCACACCGCTCATCAGGTTGCTCAAGGCCGGCTTTTCGCTCTGACGCGCCACTGCATCCAGCGCCTCTTCCAGCGGTAGCGCAGCTGCCACCAACGTAGCTAACTGGCGCGTCAACAGCGCCAGATCCGCTGCGCTGATGTGCGTCGTACGACGTAGTGAAAAACGCGGTGTAGCAGATGCCTCCCCGCTGCCTTGCCCTTCGCTCAACGCCAATGGCGTCAGGCCCCGCTCGCGCAGTAGCTGTCGTGCATGGCGAGCCGAATCTGCCTCCTGATTGCCGCGACAGCGTTTTCCGTGCTCGTCCAATGCCTGATAGTGAAACAGCGCCATCTCACTCCTCCTGCGTTACTCGAATAACCTCTTCCCAGGTGGTTAAACCGGCCAACACCTTGTTGATGCCGTCCTGGCGTATGGTGAGACGTTCCGGCCCCAGCAGGTGGGCAATCGCCAGTTCACCGTCGCCACGGTGGATGGCGGCGCGCACGTCGTCATTCACCAGTAAAAGTTCATGGATCCCGGTACGGCCACGGTAGCCGGTAAAGTTGCACTGCGTGCACCCGACGGCCCGATACACTGTGCTGTGCGGTGTAATGCCCATTTGCTGCGCCTGTGCGGCATCAACCGGGTGTGCTTCACGACAGTCAGGACACAGGGTGCGCACTAACCGCTGCGCCAGTACGGCCAGCAACGAGGTGGATAACAGAAACGGCTCAATGCCCATATCCTGCAAGCGCGACAACGCCCCCAGCGCGCTGTTGGTGTGCAAGGTGGAAAGCACCAGGTGGCCAGTGAGTGAGGCCTGCACCGCTATCTGCGCGGTTTCGCCATCACGAATTTCACCCACCAGCACCACGTCCGGGTCCTGACGTAAAATAGCGCGCAGGCCGCGCGCAAAGGTCATGTCCACTTTGGTGTTGACCTGCGTCTGCCCGATGCCTTCCAGTTCATACTCGATAGGATCTTCCACCGTCATGATGTTGCGCTCGGTGGCATTCAAACGGCTCAGCGCCGCATACAGGGTGGTGCTTTTACCGGAACCGGTCGGCCCGGTCACCAGGATGATGCCGTGCGGACGGTTGATCAATGCGTCAATCTGTTGTCGCAACGCGTGCGACATCCCCAGTGCGGCGAGATCGAGCTGGACGCTGTTCTTGTCGAGCAGACGCAGCACCACGCGTTCGCCGTGGCTGGAAGGCAAGGTGGAGACGCGCCATAACCTTGATACGCGACACCAGCAGTGACGCCAGCTTGCGCTGTGGGCGCAAAATCTCGCGCAGCACCCCATCCACGCGAAAACGGATCAGCAGGTGCCGTTCGTAGGTTTCAATATGGATATCCGAGGCTTTGTTTTTGATGGCCTCGGTCAGCATGGCATTGATCAAACGGATAATCGGCGCGTCGTCGTCAGCGTCCAGCAGATCGTCGCTGTCCGGCAACTCTTCCACCAGGGTGTAGAAGTCCATTTCGTTGCCAATGTCTTCCATCAGACGTCGCGCTTCATCGGAATCACGCTGATAGCAGACGATCAGCTGCCGATCGAACTCTTGTACACTGACGCACGCTACCGTGAAAGCGCTGCCCGCCACGCGGCGCGCCTCCATCAGCGCGGTTGCCGCCGTTGCCGCCTCACACATCACACTGTGCTGCTGCGTTGCGCCATCCTGTAACAGCAGGATGCGATGGGTGCGCGCATAGGCAAACGGCAACAGAGGCCGCCATTCCGGCATGCTGGCGTTAAGCTCGCTCATCGGCCCCCCGTGGGGTAGAGCGCGGTAATGGCGGTTTTCACCTGAAGAAATGTTTGCGTGTTACCGCTGCCCGGTAAACGCAACTGTTTGTCATGCAGCAGGTTATCGCGGTTATCTCCTTCACGTTGCTGCCCGCGCTCTTCGCTGAATGAGCGGTATTTATCGCTAGAAGCCGTCTGGTACTGCTGGCGATCGCGGATGATGGTGGGGCGAATAAACAGCATCAGGTTACGCTTCTTGACCTGTTTGCTGTTGGAGCGGAACAGCGCACCAATCACCGGAATATCACCCAATATCGGCACGCGTGACGCGCTCTCGGTGGTGCTCTTGTCCAGCAAGCCCCCCACCACCACGGTTTCACCATTCCCTACCAGCACCGCGTTGCTCACCGTGCGGGTGTTAAAGGTCACGCCCAATTCGGAACTGCTGCTGGAGGCGGAATCGGCCACGCTGGAAACCTCTTGCTCGATCTCCATCAGTACCGAATCCCCCTCGTTGATCTGCGGTTTGACCTTGAGTTTGATCCCAACAGTTTTGCGCTCAACGGTATTGAAGATTCGATCGCTGGCCGTGGTTTGCGATCCCGCCAGTACAGGCACTTCCTGGCCGACGTTGAAGTTGGCTTCCATGTTGTCCAGCGTAACGATACTTGGCGTCGCCAGAATGTCATTTTTGCTGTCGCTGGAAATGGCGGTCAGCAGCATCGACCAGTTGCCCTGATAGAATCCTGCCGCCATACCGTTAAAGCTGCCGAGCGCCGTGCCCAGCGCGGTGGGGATAGTGCCATCTTTGCGGTATTGATCAACGCCCGTCACCACGGTGGAAAGCGGCAACCCGGTGTTGCTGAACTGCGTCATCCCAGCGTGTTTATTGCCCCACTGAATGCCCAGATTAAGGCCATCGGCGTCCTGTACTTCAGCAATGAGCCTCTACCAGCACCTGCGGACGGCGAATATCGAGGCGGTTTATCACCTGCTCCAGATCGCGCATCACATCCGGTGCGGCATTCACGATCAAAGCATTGGTCTGTTCGTGTGCTTTGATTGAGATATCACGGCGTAGCGCGGTACCCGGCTGCGTCGTTTGCTGATCTTTTTGCAAACTGTCGCTGACGCCGGTAAGCACTTCCACTAAATCGGCAGCCTTGGCAAACTTGAGATAAATCACCTTGGTGTTACCCTGCGCCGCCTGCTGCCTATCGAGCTGTTTGATCATGGCGATCACGCGCTCACGTGATTTAGGCTCACCGCGCACCAACACCGCATTGGTGCGCTCATCCGCCACCACGTTGGCGGTCATCGCCCCCGGCAGCGCGGTTTTTTCGTCAGATTTATTCAGTTCATTGACCAGCTTCACCACTTCGGCTGATGAGGCGTAGGAGAGCGGGACCGTCACCACGTTGCGATCGCCCGTACGGTCGACGCGCTCCACGATCTCCATCAGGCGCTTCACTACCGCGGCGCGGACGGTCATCAACAACACGTTAGACGGCTCGTAATGCACCACGCTACCCGATCCTGCATTGTCGTTAAGCTGGCGCAACAGCGGTGCTAAATCACGCGCGGCAACGTTGTTCACCGGCACCACGCGCGTTACCACTTCATCACCGATACCCGGCTGCTTGTCCGTCGCAACCGGTATCGATGAGGTTTTGGCATCTTTGGCGGCAATGACCTTTAGCACGCCGTTATCCATCGGCACCACGGCAAAACCGTACACGTCCAGCACGCTGAGGAAGAACTGGTAATACTGCTCTTCGTTCATCATGTCGTAGCTGCGCACCGTGATAGAACCGCGCACCGCGGGATCGATAATCACAGTTTTATTCAGATTCTTGCTGACGGTATTGATGAACTCCTGGATATCCGTCCCTTTAAAGCTGGCGGAAAATTCCGCGCCCCAGCACCAGGCAGAAACCATCATGAGAAGGCCCGCCCCCACCAACCGCAAGCCAGTCATCCGCCGCCCTTTGCTAAAAACACGTTGCGCCACCTGTTCGTCTCCCGTTACGGCTCATCTCTGCCCGCGTGCTGTTCACTCTCATCGTTCGCCGCCCCATCAAGGGTCAACGTAATGTCCTGGCGCTGTCCGTCGCGCTCTATCGTCAACGTCAATTCACTCAACTGCGGCAGTTGCGCCATGGCTTGCTGTCCCTGTTCTGTATCACGCAAATCCATACCGTTGAGCGCCACCGCCAGATCGTTGTCATGCAGCCCCAGGCGGTAGAACAGTTCGGTTTTTTTCCCCGGGTTCAGGCGATAGCCCGCTAACGCGTTATCTTTCATCTGAGGGGCGATCGAGAGGTATTCCATCACCTTCATCGGTTCTGATTTTAATGTATTACGTACTGCGCTCAGTGCTGCCGCGGGCGGCTTGGAGGCACTGCTGCTGTTACTGTTGGTTGCGCCAACGTCATCGCGATACAGGTAGAGCGCTTCATAACGCCCCTGGTGTTCTAGTACGATACGATCGGCAGAGATGGTCACAATCCGGGCCTCATAGCCAGGAACGGCGTCGCCGACGCCACGGCTGAATTGCCGACCATCTTTGGCGATAATCACAATGGCGCGATCGGTCTGTCGGCTTGCCAGAATGCCGGTCACGGTCAGTTGCAGAGAAGAAACGGGGATATCCCCCTCTAATACGCCCTCTGGCACAGGCTTAAGTGAAGTCGCACTGGGAGAGCGGCCAAACAGCGTATACACGGTGGTTTGTGACGGTGTTAACGTAGCATGTGCAGGCGAGAGAGAGACGGCGTTCACCATCGGTTGCGCGGGCAACAACACGCGCCAGGTCCAGACGGCGAGCTGTTGGCAAATCAGCACGAACAACAGCCCCATCACCCCGAGCCGGAGCCAGGAGGAAGGCAGACGCGTGCCGATAGACAGTAAACCTTGTACGCGTTGTTGTATCACCTGAGACATTCTCCTTTCCCCACGCCATTACTGGCGTGGGGATAGCGTTACACTACGGCGTTACTGCGTTGCTGCATCACGCGTGATGGTTTGCGAACCCGTCGTGGTGATGGTCTCGTCGTTCACGCTGTCTTTCAGCTTGACGTTAGAAACCCCTTCACCGAAGCTCCAGGCTTGTGCACCATTCAATACGTTATCAAAGGTGACATTTTTGAACTGGCTGTCATGCAGGAAGCCAATGGCCGTCGCTTTGACGTTACGGAACTTCACATCTTCAAAATCGAAGTTCTTATGATACGCGTCGCGACCTAGGGCCTGTTGACAATCATCGCCAAGAACCTGTTTTTTTGTAAAAGAATCTGTTTACATTCTGTCTTTTTTGGAAAAGCAGAATGCCAAGATTGATGCTCAGTGATGACCAATACGAACGGATTAGCCCGTTTTTGCCGGGAAAGGATTCGGATCCGGGACGAACAGCAGCAGATAATCGGCTTTTTGTCGAAGCGGTTTTATGGATCGCCCGAACTGGAAGCCCATGGAGAGATTTACCACCCGATTTCGGACTCTGGAACAGTGTGTACAAACGCTTTGCCAGATGGTCACGGGCAGAAATATGGCATTCCGTTTTTGCTGAACTTGCGGGCGATGCCGATTTCGAGGAAATCTTCATCGACAGCACTATCGTACGGGTTCATCAGCATGCAGCGGGCGCTCCCAAAAAAACGGTGACCAGTCGATTGGTCGTTCTCGCGGGGGATTGACAACCAAGATTCACGCTCTGGTTGATGGGCTGGGCATGCTTGCCCGTTTTAGTTTGACTGGTGGTCAAAAGAGCGACACCAGAGAAGCATTGCCTTTACTTGGTGAATTGAAACCTTCAAGCTTGGCTGCAGACAAAGCCTACGATACGAATGTGATTCTACAATATCTGGAGTCGGTAGGCATTCAGGCTGTCATCCCCAGCAAAGAGAATCGCCGTGAGCAACGCCCACTGGACAAACATCTTTACGCTTCACGCAATTTGATCGAACGTTTCTTTTGCCGTATCAAGCAATTTCGACGCGTAGCTACACGCTTCGACAAACTCTCAAAACGCTTCGCATCATTCGTTGCGCTCGCTGCTGCATTCGTCTGGCTGTGTTAATTGTCAACAGCCCCTAGATCAAACCCATACGCGGTATCCATTGCTGCCTGAGTCATACCATCCACCGCGATACTGCTCTTCTTGTTAGAGCCATCGATAGTGATGTTGTATACGGTGATATCGCGGAACTGTGCCGGTTCTTTGGCAGGCAGGGTGTCGTTGGTATCCGCGCTGTACGCGATGGTGAAAATAAACGGCTCGTTGCCACCGATATCTTTCATCGCGTTATCGCGGAACAGCACGTCACGCGCACCACCGCCGTAATACGGACGGCTCTTCATGCGCAGACCAACGTCAGTCAGGTACATCACGTTGTTTTCAGAGACGATCTTCTCGATCCAGGCACCAGTATGGCTGCCTGCAACCACCGCACCGTGACCTTCACGGAAGTAGTTGTTGAAGATCCAGGCACCGCTTTGCGCTTTCTGACTAAACTCTTCAACCCCTGCACCATACCCTGCGGCGAAGTTGACGCTGTCGTCCCCGGTATCGAAGAAGTTGTTATAAACCATGACGTTTTGGCTGTTACCGAACTCAATACCATCGGCGTTGTTACCGTCATAGGTTTTGTGTTGCAGTCCGTGCATCACCACGTTTTCTGATTCCAACGCCATCACACCGTGATAGGCCGGGTTCAGAACGGTCAGGCCGCCCACATAGAGGTTGCTTACGCCACGCAGCGTCATCATCGATGAGCGGCGGTTTTTGTAGGCATCGTCCAGTGCCACACCTTCATCGACGGCAGCTTGCGTCTGGTTTTTCGCCAGAATACCGTCGCTGCTGACTTTGGCCGAGCTACTGGCACGAATTTGCGGCAGTTCATTGCCCAGTTCATCGGTAAGGGTCGCCGCAGGTTTAGCCGTACTAATACCCGCTACCCAACCATTGCCGTCAATGCTGCCTTTACCCACGATACGGATATTTTTGAACGTTCCCGCTTCGGTGTGACCGTGATCGTTAGCTTCCAGCACGTTAAGCAGAGACGGAGGACGTTTGGTCAGCATCTCACCTTGAATGAGGTACGGGTAAAGGTAATAGCCTTTTGCTACCGGATAATCCGCAGGATTTTCGGAGCCGAGCAGTTTGGCACCTTCCGCAATTTCAAAGGTCATATCGCTGTGCAGGAACAGCGCACCGCTCTTAAATACACCGCCACTCAGCAGCACCTTACACCCTTCTGGGTACGCCTGGATGGTACAGGAATCGATCGCTTGTTGAATGATCGTGGTGTTTACCGTTGTACCATTATCCACCGCACCTTCTGCTTTCACATCAATCACATGCGGCGTTTTGCTGGTACGTTGCGTGAGGGTTTCACTGTCTACCGACTCTTTGCCATCGGCATACACGGTACGCACCGTAAACTTGTATTCGGTATCCGGTTTCAAACCGTCCGTGCTGTCAGCGGTGAAGTTGTGGAACTTGACGCGCACATGCCAGTTATCCGCATCGAATTTGCTGTAGAAGTTATCGATATACGGTTTGGCAGGTGAGTGTTTATCCTGGTTGTCCAGCGTGCTGCCCAGCAGCTTGCCGTTCATATACACGTTGTAGTCTTTGATCTCACCGCTCGGGGTCGTGGGCTTCTCCCATGCCAGCGAGATAGTGCTGTCATCAAAGGCCAGCGTCGGCACCTGCAATTTCTGCGGTGCGGCTGAACGGTCAACCGGCGTGGTGGTATGACTGGAGTTATTATCACAGCCCGCCAACAATCCCCCCAATACCAAGGTTGCGCACAACGTTAATCGGGTTCTGGGTAAAAATTGCGTCATAAAATCATTTCCCGTGTAATAGTGAATATTAACTGTTCTATTGCTAGCCTTAAAAAACGGTGTTAAAAACCATCCCTGGCAAATAATCAGTCAGGCAGCGATATTGACAATTTTCCTGCGCCCGCATTTTCCAAAACATACTTTTCAACGGCTGCGATAGATTTACCCACGGCATAGGTATAAGGCGGTTCCCAATCAATATCATTGGTACAGGTTTCCAACGCCCAGTTTCCTGGTGCTTTGTTTGCACTCTCCGCAGCGGCTTTTTCTTCTTCTTGCAATGCTGTGCATTTTTCAATGGCTATCTGGTTCAAGTTTTTGGCCTGTGCGCCATTAAACCAGGAGCCGTTATCTTTAAATTTGCTGCCTTTATAGGCACCAATAATGGTACTTTCCTCTGCACCCGCACCTTGGAAATTAAACACATTTCCTTCGGATAAAATAGAAGAGGCAAACCCCATACCGATGGAATAAAGAATGGGATAATCCGCATCGGTGGCGCCACGGTGGTAGTTATTCACCAGGTGCACCTGACCAAAACGCACGCGCGGTGCGCGCTGAGTTAAGTTGCTCCACAGGTTACCTTCAAAGGTAATGCGGTATTCACCCTCATCGCTGTCACCTGAACCGATAATGGTAGTTTTATCGTGCTCTTCGAAAACGTTATAGGATATGGTCAGGTAATCCGCGCCATCTTCGATATCCAGCAAACCATCATGACGTTGAATGTGTTTACCAAACAGCACCTGCTCTTTGCTGTCTGGGTGCTCACCGTCGGTAAAGGTACAGTGATCGATCCAGACATTTTTACTGGCATTGATAGAGACCGCATCGTAACGCGCATTCCAGTTTCCTGATGCGCCATCACCGGCATCCCAGGCGGGTGCAAAGTCACGCGGGGCCTGGAAGGTAATGTTGCGAATAATGATGTTGCTGTTATCCGTCTTGTTGAAGGTATGGCTCAGGGTATTGATTGACAGATACCCCTCTTCCAGCCTCGCATCTTGTCCCACGTCCAAAATGGTGGTATTGGGCGGCACTTGGAACTGGATCTGCGCTTTCTGGTTATTGGCATACTGCGAGCGCTGACCGTTCTGTTTTTTCAGCAGCGTAAGTTCGGTCTGCGCCGTTGTCGCTTCTGCGCCACCGGCATCAATTGTCGCTTGCAACTGCGCCAGATAATCCTTATCAAACGCCTTCACATACAGGTCAAAATCAAAGGTGGTTTTATTGGGTTTGGTTTTATAGTAGGTGGCGTCCGCATAAGTGCCATTGCCTAAATCATCGCCACGGATGGTGCCAACCCAATAGATAATTTTTGGCTCAAGCTTGGCAGTCAGCTCCGCCGTGGCATCCCCGGCAAGGTAATTGGGACTGCGCACATTGCTTAACGCATCTTTTAATTCCTGGCGAGAACTCACAACGTAAATACTTTCAGCCCGCGCCCCTTCTCCACCGGTTGTGGCTGCTGCCGTACCATCCACATCCTTATACTGCGCGGTCCAACCAAACGGGGCGGTTTTAACCGGTAGCGTGTCATCAGTCAGTTCGGTATGCGATGAGCTGTTATCGCATCCGGATAAGAATAAAGACGACAAGGCAACACAAAGTACGCTATAGCGGAAACGCCGACTATTTTTGACTAACATAAAGTTTTATCCCTCAGTATTGTGACAAAAAAAGACAACATAATGTCCTGCGGCTTTTTTTCACCGCATATAAAAATTACTCTTTAGATTCTTTGATATATTTTTATTATTTAGACAAAAAAACACCCTGACCAAGGGTAACCATGGCTTGTGGTTGTTAAATTTTATTTAACGTAAAAATTACTTACATTTTTACATGCAAATTTTTCACATCTTTTATTGACCGCCATGTCGCACGTAACACAAAAGAAACGATATACCTTTATTAATAAAACTCCATTTCATTAGTGAGGTTATTAAAGCATATCTACGCCTTTTTTTTGAGACTAAGCTCAAGGTTTCATTAGTAGTGCAAAGGTAGATTATGACTTTTTCATGAAATCAAATTGCCGTCACAGAACCATCAGGTAAAAGCATTTAGCGCTGTTCATTTGCCATAAAATCGGGCATGTAAAGAGGCCCTCAATACATACGTGTTTTGCATGCGGCCTTTGTCGCCCTCCTCGCCCCTAACCTGACGCACAGTGGCACATGTTGAATGTAATAAGGAAAATCCCGCGTGGAACCGATAGCTCCCTCTCGCCTTTCGCCACATCTTCCCCTGACAGCAACCTATGCGATGCCGGGGTATCTGTTGGTGACCTATGCGCTACTGCTGCTATCATTGGGGTGGTTTGCTCACCAACGTTGGATAGAAAGGCCCGCGCGCGTTATGGCATCGACGACAAACGCAGCACAACCGCACAACGAAGCCCCACCGAGCGAGAATATGCCGCCATTGACACAAGCCGTTCCCGCAAGCCCGCCGACAGCACCGAAGGCCGATCCGTCACCGTCCCCAGCAGCTGCCCCAAAACCGGCTAAAGTTGAAAAGGGACAAGTGCCACCGCTGACTTATAGCGCGCATGTGTTCACCTCAGACCCGTCGCGACGCAGCGTGACGCTCAACGGCGTGCGTTATCAAGAGGGAGAGAGTCCAATGGAAGGGTTGGTGATCGAACAGATTCAGCAGGACGTCACACTCTTCGATGCCAACGGAGAGATTTTCATTCTGGATGCGCTTTCGGACTGGCCTGGCGGTGATATCAAAGAGGTGGGCGCGGAGTAGCGCCCGGCGACATCATACGAGACGTATTACCTGAAATCTTTTCTGATGAAATCAATAAACGGGGCCAGTGAGCGGTTGAACTCTGAACACTGCGCCTCTTTCGACGTACCATCCTGTAATAACCCTTGATACAGGTTTTCGCTACGCGAGGCCAATTGAGGGAAATGGGCGGTGTTCCACCCTTTTTGCTGCGCCACGGCCAGGGCGGCGCGTTGGAGCGTGCCGTCATCGGGGAAATCGCTGCGATTGCATTGGGATTTCAAATAACGGCTTGCCGCTACCAACGACGCAATCTGATTCAGTTGCTCGGCAGCACTGACCGAAGACACTGACGATGCCGGCGTAATGGAGCGCGTCGGTGCCAGGCAACCGACCAGCGTAATGCACAACAAGGTGACTGCTGAAAACGTCAACAAAGGGGACCGCATGACTACTCTCATCTTTTGTTGTAATGAAAACCGGAGAAGGAGTGTAGCAAAACCACCCGCGCGATGGCGTAACGCCAAACCCACTTTGCTCACAAAATGAAAAAAAAGAGACGGGGTGCATAACGGCAGCTCCCCGGTGGGCACCGGGGAGCAAGCGGTGCTGACAATCAGGCTACCGATGATTTTCCGGCAGAAAGAAGCCCATCAGCGCGGAACATAGCCTTGATACCGCGTACCGCCTGACGAATACGATCCTGATTTTCAATCAACGCGAAGCGCACATGCGTATCGCCGTAATCACCAAAACCGATGCCGGGAGACACACACACTTTTGCTTCGGCCAACAACCGTTTGGCAAATTCCAATGAACCCAGATGCGCATAAGGTTCAGGGATTTTCGCCCAAACGTACATGGAGGCTTTGGGTTCATCCACCATCCATCCCGCTTCATGCAGCCCTTTCACCAATACGTTACGGCGTTGACGATATTGCTCGGCAATATCGCGCACGCACTGCTGATCGCCTTCAAGGGCTGCAATGGCGGCGACTTGCAGCGGGGTAAAGGTGCCGTAGTCGTGATAACTTTTGATGCGCGCCAGCGCATTGACCAACTCTTTATTGCCCACCATAAAGCCGATGCGCCACCCGGCCATGTTGTAACTTTTGGACAAGGTAAAGAATTCGACGGCAATATCCTTCGCGCCCGGAACTTGCATGATCGACGGTGCTTTCCAGCCATCGTACACGATGTCGGCATAAGCCAAATCGTGTATGACCAGCACGTTGTACTGCTTCGCCAGCGCAACAACGCGCTCGAAGAAATCCAGCTCAACGCACTGCGCCGTTGGGTTCGAGGGGAAGCCCAGAATCATCATTTTGGGTTTGGGAATACTTTCGCGGATGGCCCTTTCCAGTTCGTTGAAGAAATCAACGCCCTCCACCAGCGGCACAGAACGCACCTGTGCACCCGCGATCACCGCACCGTAGATATGAATGGGATAGCTGGGGTTCGGCACTAATACGGTGTCACCGTGATCCAGCGTTGCCAGCATCAGGTGTGCCACCCCTTCTTTGGAGCCAATCGTGACGATGGCTTCACTTTCCGGATCGATCTCGACGCCATAGCGTTCGTCATACCAACGCGAAATGGCCCGACGCAAACGCGGAATGCCGCGTGAAGTGGAATAGCCGTGAGTATCATCCCGCTGCGCGACCGTACACAGTTTCTCGACGATGTGAGGCGGTGTCGGCCCATCCGGGTTACCCATACTGAAGTCAATGATGTCCTCGCCACGACGGCGGGCAGCCATTTTCAATTCAGCGGTAATGTTAAATACATACGGGGGAAGACGATCGATGCGCGTAAAACGACGCGGAGAATTTGAATCAGCCATAACATCCTCAGGATACGTGAGCGCCCGGACCGTCCGAGCGACGCTTAGCTCTTGTGAGCTAATTGTTACGCTATCGTAGAAATTGTTGGCTGTCGAGAGTGCGAACAAGAAAAATTTACACTGAGGGCGCTTATCGCCAAATTTTATGCTGACATTTGCCATCACCTTTCACGGTTCAGCATATTATTTCAATAACACTAGAGCAACTTTGCATTACTTTTTCTTGTTTTCAATGCGATGGTATGAGTAACGTGAATAAGGCTCAAACACCCATTGAAAAATAATGACGCATTGCATTATTACTGGGCCCAACTTTATGGCATTGCGCCAAAATGAAGCAGACAGTGAAAAACAAAAAACACTTAAAAAAACAACAAAATAAAAAGAATAAGAAAACAGTATGGCCGTGTGTTTTTATAAAAAACCGAGGAAATAACAAAATAACGCACAACGCACAACGCAGGCTAAAACACCAAATTAAAAAGAAATCAACTCATTCAATCGCCAAAAAAACAGACCACACCATTACATTATGCTAAAAACACCGCCATATTGACAATAAAAAGCCAATGAATATTATCAAAGGTAATCAGCTGTTATCCAGATAACAATCACTGACGCGCCTGATAGCGATTTATCATTTATTACGTCAAAAATTTAATGAGGAAAAATAATGGATATCAAAAAGCCCTATTTGCTTTTTCTTGGTGATGCGCACGATCAGTTAGCCGCCAAGGTCGCTATCGGCATCAAGCAGTGGCACCCCGAATATTGCGTGGGCCAATACCGTATGGCGGATTGTCACGCAGATTGCGGCCTGCCGGATCTGGATATCCCAGCAGAACGGGCCGCCGGAGCACAAACCCTGGTGATTGGCGTGGCTAACCGGGGCGGCATTATTTCTCAACAGTGGATCGCCATTTTACGTGAAGCCCTGGAAAGCGGCATGGACCTCGCCGCCGGGTTGCACAACAAACTCGCTGACGTGCCGGAATTGCGCGAACTGGCGGCAAAACTGGGGCGTTCCCTGTTTGACGTGCGCCATCCAACGGAAACCTACCCAGTGGCAAACGGCCGCAAGCGCAGCGGCAAACGCCTGTTGCCCGTCGGCACCGATTGCTCCTGTGGTAAAATGTACACGGCGCTGGCTATCGAAAAAGAGATTCTGGCAAGCGGCGTCAAGGCGACGTTCCGCGCGACCGGCCAGACCGGTATTCTGATCAGCGGTGCAGGTGTCAGTATTGATGCCGTGGTTTCTGACTTTATCGCCGGGGCCGTTGAAGTGTTGGCTCCCGCCAATGATGCGGATCACTGGGATGTGATTGAAGGCCAAGGCTCATTGTTCCACCCATCCTTTGCAGGCGTGACCACCGGGATTATTCACGGTGCACAACCGGATGCGCTGGTACTGTGTCATGAACCAACACGCAAAACCATGCGTGGCGTTGACTACCCGATCCCCGATCTGGCGGCCTGCATGGCACTCAACCTGTCGATGGCGCGGCTGACCAACCCTGATGCCCGGTTTGTTGGCATCTCGGTGAATACTTCCGCTCTGGATGAAGACGCCGCCCTCTCTCTGTTGGCAACCATTGAAGCCGAATTCGGCCTGCCGGCGGTTGATCCGGTGCGCCACGGTGTGGGCCGTATCGTTGAAGCATTGGCCAGCCTATGACCGAACTTACCTTATCTCGTGAAAGCTGGCCGCTGCGTGAAGTGTTTACCATTTCACGCGGTAGCAAAAGGCAGGCCGATGTGGTGGTTGCCGCCCTCAGGGCCGGTGATATTACCGGCTATGGTGAATGCCTGCCCTACGCGCGTTACGGCGAGTCAGTCGACAGTGTCACAGAGCAAATCGCGTCGCTTGAGAGCGACTTGCGCAACGGGCTGGACAGACTCACACTGCAATCCCGTTTGCCTGCGGGAGCCGCGCGCAACGCGCTCGACTGCGCCCTGTGGGATTTGGAGTGCAAGCTCTATCGTCAGCGCATCTGGCAACGGCTCACTCTGCCGGTACCACACACGCTGGAAACCGCCTATACCCTGTCACTGGACACACCCGAACACATGCGTCATGCGGCAGAGAAGCAGGCACACCGTCCGTTGCTGAAACTGAAGCTGGCCGATCAACACGATCTGGAACGGGTCGCCGCCGTACGTGCAGGAGCTCCCTCCGCGCGCCTGATCGTGGATGCCAACGAAGGGTGGGATGAAGCACTTTATACCCGTCTGGTACCGGAGCTGGTCAAACTGGGGGTTACCATGATTGAGCAGCCGATGCCCGCCGGAAAAGATGAGGCGCTGGCATCCTTGCCACGTCCCATCCCGATTTGTGCCGATGAGTCCTGTCACGACAGTCATTCACTGGCCGGACTGGTGGGTCGTTACGACATGGTTAACATCAAACTCGACAAAACCGGTGGCCTAACCGAAGCGCTGCGGCTGCGTGATGAAGCAGTCAAGCATGGCCTAAAAATTATGGTAGGCTGCATGGTCAGTACATCGTTGGCGATGGCACCTGCGTTTATCGTGGCGCAGGGGGCTGATGTGGTGGATTTGGATGGCCCACTGTTGCTGCAACGCGATCGCGATAACGGGCTGGAATACCAAGGCAGCATCATCAACCCGCCTTCAGCCGCGCTGTGGGGCTAGTGCTGATTCGCGTGTGGTCTGGCACGCACGTTTATTGTCAGGCCATTTACCTTCTTTAGGAGTGTTGTAATGCAACGTATTGTGTATGTTGACGGTCAGTATGTAGAAGAGCAGGACGCCAAGGTTTCCGTTTTTGACCGCGGTTTTTTGTTCGCCGACGCCGTCTACGAAGTGACTGCGGTCATCAATGGGAAGCTGGCTGAATATGACGGCCACATCACGCGCTTGCAGCTTTCCTGCCGTGAACTCGCACTGCAACTGCCGGTCTCTATTGAGGAGTTGAAAAAGATCCATTTGGCGCTGATCGATAAAAATCAGCTGCACGAAGGAGCTATCTATTTACAACTCAGCCGTGGCAACGCGGGCGATCGCGATTTTCACTTTCCCGGTGCGGAAGTGAAATCCACACTGGTGCTGTTTACTCAGGCACGCGCGGTTATCGATAATCCGAAAGCGGAAACCGGCTTGCACGTAGTGACCTGCCCGGACATTCGCTGGCACCGCCGTGATATCAAGACCGTCAGCCTGCTGGCGGCCTGTTTGGCAAAAGAAGTGGCCCACAGCAAAGGCGCAGATGATGCGTTTCTGGTGGAAAACGGGTTTATCACCGAAGGCAGCTCCTGCAACTGCTATATCGTGCTGGCCGATAACACCGTGGTAACGCGCCAACTGAGCAATGACATTTTGCACGGCATTACCCGTCAGTCACTGCTTGAACTCGCCGCCAAGGACAATATCACTCTGGAAGAGCGTCCGTTCACACCGGAAGAGGCCTACCACGCCAGCGAGATTTTCCTCAGTTCAGCCACCACCTTTGTACTGCCGGTGGTTTCACTGGACGGCAAAACCATCGGCACCGGTAAGCCCGGCCCGATTGCCAAACGACTGCGTGAAATCTATATCGCGCGGGTGAAAGCACAGGTCGAATAACAGCGCTCTAGCGGCTTGTTTCAGGCTAGTCCGCAAAACGCCCATCACGGTTTTCCACGATGGGCGTTTTTGTTATTCCGGTAGCAAGGTGGCGTCCGAGGCGTTTTCCAGCACCATCTTTTGCGGAGAGGCCAGAGGAATGCTGGCAGTGCGCAGCCGCTTGATAATCTCAAACAACAAATCGCTTTTTGCCCCTGAGACCATGCGAGGGCTGGGAACATAACCGGTCACACTCAGCACCATCCCCGTCGGTGTAAGCTGGCTAAAGGTTACCGAAGGCGCAGGCGTTTCCAAAATGGACTCATGATCGCCATAAGCGTTGAGCAGGATCTCCCGAATGATTTCAGGATCGGCATCCAGAGGGAAGGTTAACGCCAGCGTTGCCACCCCCATCGCATTACCCATGGTAATATTGCGCACGTTTTGCGAGATGAACTGCGAATTCGGCACGATGACCGTAGAGCGATCGCCAAGTTGAATCTCGGTCGCGCGCACGTTGATACGCCGGATATCCCCTTCAACACCGCTGATATTAACCAAATCCCCGACTTTAACTGGACGTTCGGTGAGCAAAATCAGCCCGGAGATAAAGTTTTTAACGATCTCCTGCAGACCAAAACCGATCCCGACCGACAGGGCGCTGACAATCCACGCCAGCTTGTTCCACTGGATCCCCAACGCCGCCAGCGTCAACAGAATAAGCAGGATATAACCGATATTGGTAAACAGGGTGACCAGCGAAGCGCGAATCCCCTTTTCCAGCGTGGTCTTGGGCAGAAAATCATCTTCTAACCAACGCCGGGATGAGCGCAAAACATAGATACCAATCACCAGACATGCGGCGGCATTCACCAGATTAGCCGGCACGATGCTTAGCGATTCCAGCCCTTTTCCGCCCCAGATCTCCACCGATTTTTGCAACAACTCGATCGGTGTCGTGGTGCCAAAGGTGCCGTTTAGCAACGCCACCGCCCCCATCAGAATCAGAAAGACTTTCCCGCACACCGACGCCAGAGAAGTCGCCTGTGCCAGATGCCGATCGTCCAAATTGAGAGAGCGTTTAATACGACGTCCGCTGGCAGTATTGGGCGAAAAAATGCTTTCACTGAGATCGGTCACCAGGGTTATCAGCAGATACAGGCAGGAAAGCACCATCCCCACCCATATCAACTCATAAATCAAAAAACGCGCCAATGAGATATAGCCAATCGCCAATGAAATCAGCACGGCAATCGCCGTCAGCAAGGTAGCCAAATGCACCAACCCTGACAGTGTGGAGCGCGCTTCCGGCTGTTCCCCCGCTTCTACCATCTGCCGTCGCACCTGATTGCTGCGCAGCGCAATGGCCCCCACCGTTAATGCCAGCGCCAATGCAGACAGCCCGTTCCCAACGATAGTGACAGCAACGGAGGTGCCCACCGTGGTGTTAAGCTGTTCAAGCATGCCAAACACAAACATCAGACTGGCGGCAATAATCGGGAACGGGTCCATCGCTTTGGCAACCGGGTTAGCTATAGCAGGCAAGCGCCAGGATGGACGATGGTTGGAAAGAAACGCCCGCCCCAGCCCGGCAATCATGGCGCTAAACACGGCCAGCCGTACCAGATTATCCAGAAAACTCTCGATAGTGGCTGGCACATCGCCAGGGCGCGCTAGCGTATAGTCAAGCAGGTTTGCGGCAAGCCCGATGGTCGCGACGGAAGAGAGTACGGTCGCAGAAGCGAGGAAACTGCGGCGTAGCCGCCCTTCCGGCAGCCAACGGATCCCGGCACGTGCCAGATATTTTTCCAGTAGCCGTTGGCCCACCGTGGCTAACGCCAGCGCCAACAGCGGATAAAACAACGTTCCATACCGCCAGTCCGGCTCCCAGGTTGCACTCAACGTATCACTGAGCTGCGCCTGAAACTGCGTCAACCGCTTTTCATCCTCAGCCTGAGACGCCAACAGAGGGGACCAGAAACTCGCCCCCAGAATGCTGCCCGAGTTAAGTGCCAGTTGCGTTTTTAACGCATTGCGACGCAGCGTAACTATCTGCGCCGAGAGATTGAGGGCACCCGTTCTGATGGCCTGAATCTGTTCCAGCTGCGCGTCCAGTTTGGTTTTTTGCACACTCAAACTGGCACGTTTACGCGTAACTTCGCTGGTTTCCGTTATCGCTGCCCCCTGCTCTGGCGCAGGCCCCAGCACATCGACTTGCGCCTGGAGCTGTGCCTGAAGCGGCGCCAACGCAGTTGCGAGATCGTTGGTGTTGCCGATCAACTGCTGCACAGCGTCATTCAATTCGCCGTATTTACTGTCGCTGGCGGCATTTGAGACCTGCTGCTTGATGCCATCCAACTGCTTTTGCAATTTGGCGACTTCACTGTCTACATTGATTTTTGCGGCAGCAGTCACATCCGCAGGCGTGGTGTTATCAGCAGCCGTAGCCGGTAACGAGGCGCAAAACAGAGCAAATAATGCGGCAAACAGGACGGGAAGCCACACCTGCACAGCGCGTTGAGGCACTCGCATCAAAAGGTTTCGTTGCATCAATAGGGCTCTTCTCTTGGCAATTGTCAGACCTGCATGTGCTTAATACACAATAGATTGCCTTTGTACGCAAGGGGGATGTGTCAGTACTGTAACGCCATATAGGCTGTCAGATAAAATGGCGGCAGTCGATATCAAGGACTTTAGGTTGATTCTCAGAAAAGAACCTAAAAGAAGGAAATGACATATTAGCTTTGGTTAATTACGTGACATCAAATGACACTTATAAATAAAAATCAAATTTAAGAATTTGACTACAATGAAAATACATTGCACTGAATCATAATAAAAAGAAACCGTTTGCATTCACCTGCATCAACATCGCTGGCTAACACTGGCCAGCATTGCCATTAGAAATCAACGTTAACTTCATTGACCGCATATAACAGAGAAACTCACTTACACATTGATTATCGCTGAAAAACATATATTACAAGTCACAGACACAGAGGCCAGTAATGAAAAAAAATACGGCTCACCTCACATTAAAACTTATATCTAAACGGAAATACCGTTCTAACACATTTAATAAAGAAACACTGAAAAAAAAAGTATTCCTTCTATTAACTGGGGTTCTTTATACCATAATCCCCCCCGTATTCGCTGATGGAAATGGGGGAAACAGTGGCTACAATTCGAATGACCAATTTGGCATAAACGGTGGTGCTGGCGGCGGTGGCGGAAGCGGTGGGCTCGGCTCCCCTGAAGTTTCTTCTGGAAATGATGGTAGCAATATTCGAGGAGGAAATGGCAGCAATGGTAACGCGGTGTCAGGGGGTACAGCAGGTAATGGAGGTATAGGCGGAAATTCAGGAACCGCGTCGTCTCCAATAGGTGTTTCGGGTTCAAATGGAGGTGATGCAGTATGTAACAGTTGTACACAAGGAAATGGCGGCGGCGGAATTGGTTTTCAGGGAAATTTATCTTCTGTCTCATCTGCCATTATCGGTGGCAATGGGGGTAACGGTGGCAATGTTACTTCTGCAAGCGCAGCGGGCGCTGACGGCGGTGGCACGGGAGCCGTGCTCTCTGGTGGAACAATGAGCACCGTGGCCAATATTACGGGTGGCTCAGGCGGAAATGGGGGGTCAGCAGATGGAATTGGTGGTGCAGCCTATGGAGGTGAAGGGGGATCTGCTATTCGCGCGCAAAACGTTATCCTCAACATAGGAAATCACCTTATTACTGGAGGCAACGGTGGTAGAGGGGGCAGTAGTGGTGGTTCAACACTTATCCGTGGAAGATATGGAGCGAACGGAGGAGCAGGCATTTACGGTGACAATAGCACTATAACTAATCGTGGAACAATTTCTGGTGGTAATGCCGGGAGTACTGGCATGTATGCTTCTGGGACTTCCCCACGCGGAGGATACGGCATTCCCGGAAAGAACCTCAATATTATTAATAATAACACCATCCAAGGCGGTTTTAATTCAGACGGTACAACTCGGGCAAACGCCATTTATTTCACCGAGGGGAACAACAGCCTGGAGTTGCAATATAATTGGCTTTTTAATGGTAATATCTCTGCAAATTCAGGTACCACTAACAAATTCATATTAGGGGGGGCGACCAGCAACCTGACGAGCAACACCTCTGGGACTCAGCGCTCGACCCTCTTTGATGTCTCGCAATTCGGCAACAAATTCCAAAACTTCTCCAGCTTTTATAAAACCGACTCAAGTACCTGGAGACTGATTAACACCACCACCGCTAACACACCCTGGACGCTGGTGGCAGGTATCTTGCAGATTGCCTCAGAGGGCGCGCTGGGTAGTACAGCAGGCACCTTGACGCTTGATGGCGGTACGCTGCAATTCATCAGTAACGCCACCTTGTCGGCAGCACGCGCCGTGAATATCACTGACGCCGACAGTATTCTTGATACCCAGAGTAACGCGGTGACCATCAACAGTACTATCACGGGCAATTCCCTTACCAAACAGGGCCTTGGCATGCTGACGCTTACCGGCGCCAATACCTACAATGGCACCGCCATCGATCAGGGCACCCTGGAGGTCAGCGGCAGCGCGGGTTCAATCAGCGGCAATACGTCTGTTGCCAATAATGCATTACTTTCTTTCAACCGTTCCGGCACGCTGACCTATGGTGGTGTGATTTCAGGTGATGGTGCGCTGCGTAACCTCGGCTCAGGCACTGTCATACTGACAGGCAATAGCACCTATACGGGCGGCACAACGCTCTCGAACGGTACGTTGCAATTGGGTAACGGCACAACATCCGGCGCCATCGTCGGCAATATCACCAATAATGCAACGCTGGCGTTTAACCGCAGCAACGCGATTGACTACAGCGATATTATTTCCGGAAGCGGTGCACTCATCCAAAGTGGTAGCGGGGTGACCACGCTCAGTGCCAACAATAGCTACAGTGGCACCACGTCAGTGAGTAATGGCAGCCTGTACATCAACGGCGATCAGACCAGTGCCACCGGAACAACCACCGTCAGCAACGGCGCAATGCTGGGCGGCAATGGCACTGTCGGCGGCGCTGTCACCGTGGCGAATGGCGGTATCTTATCCCCCGGTGCGGCCTCTGGCCATGTCGGAACCCTGACCATTAACGGCAACCTGACGCTTAACAACACCTCGGTACTTAACTACACCCTGGGTGAAGTCGGTGTCATCAACGGCAGTAACAACGATTTGACCGTGGTTAACGGCAATCTCACGCTGGACGGCATACTTAACGTTACCGAAAGCGCCCCCGGTGCGTTTACTCCCGGTCTCTATCGCCTTATCGATTACAGCGGGACATTAACCAATAACCAATTGAGTCTCGGAAGTCTCCCTGAAACGAGTGGCATGTTTATTCAGACATCCGTTGCCAATCAGGTTAATTTGATCAATAGCGCAGGGCTCACACTGAATTTTTGGGACGGTGGCGCACTGGCCAATAAAAACGACGGCATGGTTAATGGCGGAAACGGCATCTGGCAGGCGTCCACACCGGCCAGTAACGATAACTGGACCCTCGACGCAGGCACGATTAACACGCCCTGGAGCAATGCGGCGTTTGCCATCTTCACCGCTGACCCCGGCACTGTCACCATTGATAACAGTGAAGGACAGGTTATCGCCGTGGGCATGCAGTTTGCCTCAGACGGTTATACCCTCAATGGCGCGGCGCTAACGCTGGTTGAAAGCGAAGCCGGTTCAGGAGAAACCCTTGTTGAGGTCGGCGACCATACCTCAGACGGTGCCGGTTATGTTGCCACCATTGACGCGCTGTTACAGGGCACCACCACGCTGGTGAAGGGCGATCTGGGCACCTTGGTATTAAACGGACTCAATACCTATTCCGGCGGCACGGCGATCGAAGGCGGGACACTGCAGGTCAGCACCGACAGCAATCTTGGTAACCTGGCAGGCAGCCTTGGCATGAACACCGGCACCCTCGCCACCACGGGCAGCTTCTCCTCGGCGCGTGCCGTCACTCTGGGTCCTGGCGGTGGCACATTTGCGGTAGCCCCCACGACGACACTGATAATGAATGGCGCTATCGGCGGCTCAGGCTCGCTCACCAAGACGGGAAGCGGCACGTTGACGCTGGCGGGCGCAAACAACTATACCGGTCAAACCGACATTTTGAACGGCACGCTACAGCTGGGTAACGGTCTTGGCACTGGCGCCATCACCAGTGATGTTGCGATTGGCACCGACGGCGTGCTGGCCTTTAATCGCAATAACAGTCTCTCGTATGGTGGCGTCATTTCGGGTAGTGGCCAGGTGAACCAACGTGGAAGCGGCATCACGGTCCTGACCGGAGAGAACAGTTACACCGGTATCACCACCGTCACAGCCGGCACACTGCAACTGGGCAATAACGGCAGCACGGGCTCGATAGCAAGCGATGTCAATGTGGAGAGTGGTGGCACACTGGCGTTTCAACGCAGCAATTTACTCACCTACGGTGGCCACATCTCCGGTGACGGCGCTCTCTCTCAAACCGGTTCAGGAAACACGGTATTAACCGGTAGTAACGCCTATCTGGGCGCAACCCGCGTTACGGCGGGCGGGCTGTATATCAATGGCGATCAAACCGCAGCCACGGGCATCACCACGGTCAACAGCGGCGCCACACTCGGCGGCACCGGTATTATCGGCGGCGATGTCACCATTGCCGACGGCGCTACCCTGTCCCCCGGCGCGGTGGGTGGGATCATTGATAAACTGACCATCAATGGCAATCTCACATTAAGCAGCGGTTCAATGCTCGATTACCACTTCGGGTTACCTTATGAAGTGGGGGGCCCCCTTAACGACCTGGTGAAGGTCAACGGGGATTTGGTTCTGGATGGAACCATCAACGTTACGGCCACCACCGGAGGCTCCTTTGGTCCCGGTATCTATCGCGTCATTGACTACACCGGTGCCCTGACCAATAACGGTCTGGAGCTCGGGGACATCCCGCCGGGCCGGGTTGAATATGTACAAACCTCGGTGGCGAATCAGGTCAACCTGGTGGATACCACCGGGTTGACGCTGAATATGTGGGACGGCGGCGCGGTGGGTAATAAAAATAACGGTGTAGTCAATGGCGGTAACGGGGTCTGGCAAACCGCTACGGTGGGCAACGACAACTGGACGGTCTCCGATGGCCTATTGAACGCCCCGTGGCAGGCGGGGGCTTTTGCCATTTTTCAGGCAGAAGCCGGTACCGTCAAGGTAGATAACAGCCTGGGTCAGGTGACCTCATCGGGAATGCAGTTTGCCTCTGATAGCTACGTGTTGAATGGCGCGGAGCTGTCACTGGTGGAAACGGAAACCGGCACAGGGCACACCACGGTGCGGGTTGGCAATGGCAGCCTGCCCGGCGCCGCCTACACCGCAACCATCGATGCCCTCTTGCAAGGCGATGTGCAGGTGGTGAAAACCGATCTCGGCACGCTGGTGCTTAACGGTGCCAACACGTATACCGGGGGCACGGCAATCAACGGCGGTACGCTGCGCATCACCAGCGACAGCAATCTTGGTCAGTCCGGTGGGGGGCTCTCGTTTAATGGCGGTACGCTTGCCACCGATGCCATGATGTCCTCGTCACGCGCGACCCTGTTAAATGCCCTCGGCGGTACCATGGATATCGCGCTCGCCTCCCCGTTAACCTTAAGCGGTATTATTTCCGGCGCAGGTGCCCTGACCAAAATCGGTGCCGGTTTGCTCACCCTGACAGGGGAGAACACGTACACCGGAGAGACGGTGCTTACCCAGGGGACAGTACAAATTGGCGACGGCAGCAGCACCGGGTCAATCGTCAGTCATGTGATCAACAATGCGGCGCTGGCGTTTAATCGTAATAACACGCTCGTCTATGATGGGGTTATTTCCGGCACCGGCGTGGTCAACCAGACAGGCACGGGCTCAACGGTGCTGACAGCAAACAGTACCTATACGGGGCTCACCACGATATCCTCAGGGACTCTGCAATTGGGTAATGGTGGAAACACGGGGTCACTCACCAGCAACGTCAACAACAATGGAATACTGGCGTTTGATCGCAGTGACACATTGATTTTCAATCATACCGTGTCCGGTAATGGTCTGGTTGACCAGCGAGGCAGTGGCACCACCGTATTGACAACGGCCAATAACTATCTCGGCGGCACGCTGATTTCCGCAGGCACCTTGCAACTGGGCAACGGCGGCAATACCGGCTCAATCATCGGTGATGTCGATAATGCAGGGACACTTGCCTTTAACCGCAGTGATGATTATTTCTTTGACGGGCTTATTTCTGGCAGCGGTGGCGTACGGCTGTTCGGTACGGGTATCGCCACGCTGACCGCAAACAACACGTACTCAGGTTCAACCGCTGTAGAAGCGGGGACACTGCAAGCCGGCGATCTCAACGTATTCAGCCCGAACTCTATTATTACTGTCGCACAATCCGCCACGCTGGCACTCGATGGGCTCAGTCAGATCATCGCCGGACTCAATAATGCGGGGACGGTAAATATGACCGACGGCAGCGGCCCCAGCGCAGCGCTGACCGTTAAAGGCGATTATGTTGGGAATGGCGGGATCATTGTGGTCAATACGTTGCTCGGCGGGGATACCTCCCCCACCGATCGCCTGATCATTGATGGCGGTAACGCCTCCGGCCATACGTCACTTCTGGTGAAAACAGGGAATAGCCTGGGCGGACTCACCCAGAAGGGCGTTGCCCTGGTACAGACTGAAAATGGCGGTACGACCGGTGCTGACGCTTTTCAACTTGACCCCAACTCCGACGGGTACAACAGTACAGGGATATTGAACGTGGGTGCCTATAATTACCATTTAAAACGCGGTGGCGAGGGTGGCGAGGCGCAGGACTGGTATCTGGTTTCGCTGCTTTCACCGGTGGTTGGCTCATACCTGCAAGAGCGCCAGTCGGCAATGGCGATGCATAGACATACGTTGCGCGACAGACAGTGGCAGGTGCCGGGGCAAGAAGATTCGTATACCTGGCTGCGCATGGAAGGCTCCATGGTTCAACACGACGGAGTGGATAGCCAGGAAACAGAAGACAGGCGCTGGGTGTTACACGGAGGGAGTGACATTGCACGTTTCAGCGACAGGCACGGCGGCAGCATTCGGGTTGGGATGATGGCGCAATACGGCACCAGTTCCGGCAACAGTGAGGATGAAGTCTCACGCTCATCCCACAGCCTTAAAGGCTACAGCGCAGGGCTCTATGGCACCTGGTTTGGCCAGAGCGATCCGCAAACCGGCCCCTATATTGATACCTGGGTGATGCATGGGCGATTTGACAACGACGTGACAGGCCAGGGACAACGTACCGAAAGTTATCGCTCACGCAACACAACGATGTCGATTGAGAGCGGCTATAAATTCAAGATGGCTGAATCCCCCACGGCACGGTATTACCTGGAGCCCCAGGCTGAGATCATTTACTCCCTGTATCGCGCAAAAGATCACACAACGGCCAGTGGGTCGGTAGTATCCGACATGTCTGACAACAGCGCCACCACACGGTTGGGGGTTCGGTTTTATTAAGACAGGCTGAACCGGAATGGCCAAACGTTGATGCAGGGGTTCATAGAAGCCAACTGGTGGCATGGGCCATCATCACAAACAATGCGCATGGATGGCACGACGGTACGGGAACCGATGCCTGCGGATCGGGCTGAATTCAAATTTGGCGTGAAAGGCACGGTGATGCCGAACCTGAGTGTAACGGGCGCGGTCGGGGTAGATACCAATATGTCGTCTTATAAGGCAGGACGGGTTTCACTCGGCGTGAATTATTTCTGGTAACCGCTCGCCGTTATCATCATGGGTAATGATAACGGCTTTAACACATAGCATACTGAATGGTGGGCTCGGCAAAGAAACTGTACAGTGATTCACCGTACGGCAGAAAATCGGGCCCAATTCGTTGACTCACTGAGGCGTGTGGGTATAATCCAGCCCACTGTTGTCAAACGACACAACCGCATCTTGCTATGCGCCCTTAGCTCAGTTGGATAGAGCAACGGCCTTCTAAGCCGTAGGTCACAGGTTCGAGCCCTGTAGGGCGTACCATTTCGACGTAAACAGACGTCAACCGACGTCTTTTTTTATGCCTAAAATTCAGTGAATGAGCTATAAATTCGCTGTTTTCAGCCAACCAGACTCTACCGACATCTACCTACATCAAGTAGGACTTGTTGGTATAGAAGAAGAGCAAGCCGAACGGGAAGCGCTTATCGCCGCTGACCACGAAAAAATGCAGGTCGAATTCACTAGAAGACTGAATGACGTGTGGGGAAATCTTTCCGCAGTAACTGACGGTTATCGGCCTTGATATACTCACAGGGCAGGCATCTCACGCGATTCGCCCCTCGTGATGGCTCTGCGTCGGAGATTCATCAGCGGAATTGGGACAGCAACGGGCTAAACCAATGGTAATGCCGTTTCTGCCTTGGCAAGCGATAGATCAATGACCTTAAAAACAACAAGGGGAGCTTTCGCGCCCCTTGTTGGGTGTTGTGTCAACGATGATGAAATCATTTGTACAGGATCGCAGTGCCACGCAATTGATCGCCACCGGTAGCAGAGACAATCTTGTAAGACGTTGCGCCTGCGGCTTCAGCCTTTGCAGCCACTTGTGCTTCAAAAGCGCCCAGGGTTTCTGCACCACTGACCTGAACGGTTCCCACTTCTTGGGCAGCAAAGCTACCGAAAGAAACCAGGCCAAGAGCAACAACTGCGGCAAATTTTTTGATAACGTTCATGAGGGTAATCCTTCTGTTTGATGTTTGGTTAAAAGGCTGCTTGCCTTCGATGTGATAAATCATAGCGCCATCATTCAGAAGTGAATATCAGATAAAATTGCCATTATCATTCAAAAATATTGATGGATTTTATTACCCGCGGCCCGTAACCATAATGTTGGCGATCGGTTCCATTCCGGAGCTATACCGTTCAACGACAACACTCACGCCAATAACACGACCTCATGCTGCCCATTGAACAACGGCCCACTTAAGATCTTGTATCCGTCGCGGTCAAAGCCGTGCGCCACCGTGGTCAAGCGCGCTGCATCCTCGATGTTCTCTACCGACCCAAGGTAATACCAGTTGTTGATAACATGAATCTGCCGCACATCGCCGTGCTGCTCCACCAGTCCGACAGCACCGGCGTAGGGCCAATTGAACACGCGCATCTGTTGTAGCCCATCGAGCAGACGCAGTTGATGCTCTACCATCGGCTCTTTGCCACAGCAGGCACCCGCACATTTTCCCAGTTGATGTCTGAAGCAAGCGCGACCGCGCGGATTTTTTTCCAAACCTAGCAACCCGTAACACAGCAACTCACTATCAGCGATATCCTGCAGCGCTTGCTGAGCCGCACGTCGGTTGGAGAACAGGCCGTACAAATCGGGCGTATGGGAAAAATCGATCTCTTTTGCCGACACAATGTGAGGAACACCATTGCGCAAATGCAACGAGCAGAGCTGGCGGCTGCGCCGCAGTCGTTTATTGTGCAATGGCTGTAGCTGCTTGATCATTTGCGCTTCCAGCAGCAGCGCGCCAATCTCGCCCGCCGTCAGATGATAGCTGATGCGGCGAGACTGGTGCAGCATACGCGCCTCAGAAACAGTCCTGAAATGCGACATGACTCGGTGGCGAATATTGATGCTCTTACCGATATAGAGCGGCATGACATCACTGTCACTGTGGAAAACATAGACACCGGGCGCAGCGGGTAACCCTTCCAGGAACGGGCGCAGGTGCTCGGGGTAATGATAGGCCTCCATGGCATCAAACGGCTTATCCATAGGGGCTTGATACGGATTCACGGGAACTCTCGCCATTACTGTAATTACATACAGCATAGCATATCCTCACCCGTTGGAAACCACCCACTCAACCATAGCGAAATTCAACCCCTTGGGTCCCAACAGGAAAGGTCCATTTTTCCAGAATAGTGTCCCCGCACAGCACGCGGCAGGTACCGCACTCCAGACACCCCGCGGAATCAAACAGATATTGCCCTTGATCATCCTGTTTATACAGCCATGCCGGGCAGGCTAACATCAGCTTGTTGAACTCTACCGGGTCAGGGTTAACCATCAGTACAATGTGCGGATTGCCCTCATCAACATAAAACTTGTTAACCCCCAACTTGATATCCACATTGACGTTACTCATAGCGAACGCACTCCTTTGAAGCCATCTTTAAGCATGTTCATGACGCCCACCTTACCCATATGGGAGAACATCTTGTTACGCAGCGGACGTTGCGGGCCGTTAACCGTGAACAGATCCTGCATCATGCCCGTCATCATCGCCGGATAAGCGCTGAAAAACCGTGGGTTGTCTAAAAACGCAGGCAGGTTTTTATACAGCGCCATATCTTTGATAACGAAGCTTTCATCCAACAGCATCTGATAGCCTGACAGCCCCTGTCGGCTGAAATCGTCGCGCTGTTTGGCAGCGATAATCGCTTTGGCGGCAGCTTCACCAGAGGCAATAGCCAGATCCATCCCGCGTACCGTATAGCCAACGTTCAGACAAAAACCGGCGGCATCACCCGCAATCAGCACACCGTCTCCGATCAGTTCCGGCACCATACCCAAACCGCCTTCAGGCACCAGATGCGCGGAGTACTCCAGCAGCTTGCCATCGCAGACCAACGGGGCGACCAGCGGATGTTGCTTGAAATCCTCCAGCAGTTGCGGCACGCTTTTGGTCAACTTATCTACGTTGTGCAAGCCGAGTACCAAACCTAATGACACGGTGTTCTTGTTGGTATACAGGAATCCTCTCCCCATCAGCCCCTCAGAAGGCGTGCCTGCAAACAACCAGGCCAGTCCTTCATCTCCTGAGCACCCAAAACGCTCGGCCATCTGTTCCGGGGTAAACGCCAGCAGTTCTTTAACCCCCACCGCCACAGTATGGGGATTGACATGGCGCACCATGCCCAGCTTTTCCCCCAACAGTGAATTAACCCCGTCAGCCAGAATCACCGCTCGCGCTTCAATCTCGTCTTCGCCCGCCCTCACGCCACATACCTTGCCCTCACGCACGATCAATTCATCGACGCGTACACCGGGGATCAGTTGTGCGCCCGCCGCCTCAGCCTCCCCCATCAACCAGGGATCGAACGTGGCACGTAACACGGTGTAAGAACGCGCCTCGGGCAGCGCTGAAGCCGCGTGCTGGTAGTCCAGCGTGACGCCGCTATCCGCCGTGAGCATGGAGATTTTCTCTCGTGTGACCTGCCGTTCCAGCGGTGCGCGCTCGGCAAATCCCGGCATGATGCGTTCCAGACAGTGGGCATAAAGCCGCCCACCCGTCATGTTTTTCCCACCCGAGACATTGCTGCGTTCGATCACCAGCACATCCAGCCCGGCTTGTGCCAATACGTAGGCGGCTGTGGCACCGGCCAGCCCTCCCCCCACGATGATGGCGTCAAAAATATCGTCTGCCATAGTGTGTTAATCCTTTACCTTGCGTTAGCCGTTTAACCGGGCGGTCAACGCCGGGAGAATTTTATAAAGATCGCCGACGATGCCGTAATCAACGCTGTTGAAAATCGGGGCATTCTTGTCTTTGTTGATGGCAACCAACGTTTTGACATTATTCACACCGACCATATGCTGGATCTGCCCAGACACACCGGCGGCAATATAGAGATCGGCGTGCAGCGTGGTACCGGAAACACCGATATAGCGCTGATGTTCCATCCAGCCTTCTCCCTCGGCAATGGGGCGCGAGCACCCCACTTCCCCCTGAATCGCCCGAGCCAGTGCCGTCGCCAGTTCAATATCCTGCTGCTTGCCAAAACCCCGCCCGACGCCGACCACACGCTTCGCCTTGGCGAGATCGACTGTGCTGCCGGGTTTAGACCGACGTGAAATCAGTTTCAGCGGATGCGTCGGCGGAATAAAAGCGCCCGGTTTTACACTCGCACTGGCTACGTCGTTAACGTTTCCCTCAACACCACTGCCGCAAGTGACCACAGCGTAAGGCGAGAGCAACTGCTGTGTTTCATGAGCCAGACCGCCATAGAATGGATGAGAGGCAAACACGCCGTCCTCTTCCACTCGCAGGTGAATCACATCATTGACCACAGCAGCATTCAGCTGTGCCCCCAGTCGAGCGGCAATGGCCTTGCCACGTTTGCTGGCTGCCAGCACTACCAGCGCCTGCGGCCCCGATTCGCGAATAATGCCGACAAACGACGGCACATAGTCTTCGCTGATAACACCTTCCTGCGGCGTGAAGTGATACACAATATTGGCGCCGAGATTGACGCACGCCTTCACCTGCTGCTCGTCTCCCACAAATAAAACGTTAACTTCTTCGCCCCACTGGCGGGCGTTGGCAATTAATCCGGCAAGACGATCCGCACTGTCGGCGTAAACAAAAACAAGAGGTAATAGCGTAGCCATGATGGATTCCTTGCGTAGGGTTAGTGATTCAGCACATGACGAAGATGATCGGCAAAGGCGGCGATGTTATCGTCAGAATCGCCTTCAATGCAGATGCCCAGCCTGTCGGCCTGTTCCGGTGCACAGGCACTCACACGGGTAGCCGTGAGCGGTCCGGTATCACAGGCCACATCAGCCAGACTCCATTGGGTCACCGTTTTTTTACTCGCGGCGAGAATTGCCTTCATTGAGGGCAGGCGTGGCGTATTGATATCCGACGTCACGGAGATCACCGCGGGCAATGTCAGTTCCAGCGCTTCAACCACATCTTCGAGATCGCGCTCAACGCGCACTTTATCGCCAACAACCGTGATCTTGCTGACCGCATTGACGCAGGGCAGATTGAGCCGCTCGCCTATCTGGATGCCGGTTTGTTGTGCATAGAGATCGCCAGAACCTTCGCCACAGATAATCAAATCGAAGCCTAGCTTCTGCGCGGCGCAGGCCAGAATCTGAGCCGTTTCGGTTGGATAGCCCCCGTCACAGGCGTCATCGGCGATCACCGTCAACGCATCCGGTCCGCGAGACAGCACGTCCTTACGAATGCGGGCGTTTTCCAGCAGGGTCTTACTGCCCACGCTGAGTGCCGTCAGTTGGCTATCGGGTTGTTCGCTTGCCAGCACCGTTGCCGCCTCTAATGCATTGAGATCGTAGAGACTGATTTTCAGATTGGCTTTATCCACACACAGCGAACGATCGGCATTGGTGGTAATGTCTTGCTCGTCATGGACGATTTTGCAGCAGGCGATAAGTCTCATAGTGAGTGCTCTCCCTAAAGATGCCTGAAAAAATAAGGGTGGTTCAAACGGGCCACAGGATGCAGAAGGTCACTGTGACCAACGGGTCAGTAGCCTGATTCAGGCCAAAATATGTTTAGCGATCACCATACGTTGGACTTCGCTGGTGCCTTCGAAGATCTCTGTCAGCTTCGCCTCCCGCATGAGTCTTTCAACCGGGTAAGACGAGGTGTAGCCCATGCCACCATGCAATTGCACTGCTTTTTGAGTGACATAGGTGGCGGTTTCAGAAGCATAAAGCTTGGCTTGTGCGGCTTCGCGGGTGTAGGGGTGTCCGGCCATTTTGGCGGCGGCGGCACGATAGATAAGCATACGGGCACAATCGACTCGGGTAGCCATTTCCACCAGCATCCACTGTACGCCCTGATTGGCGGCAATCGGTTTGCCAAATTGAATGCGCTCTTTGGTGTATGTGAGCGTAGCATCGAGTGCACTTTGGGCAATGCCCAGTGCAATCGCCGAGCAACTCAGTCGCCCACCGTCCAGCGTTTCCATGGCGATAGCAAACCCTTTCCCTTCCGCGCCCAAACGACAATGGGCGGGCACCACACAGTCGCTAAAGCTGACGGCACAGGTATCAGAGCCGTTCATCCCCATTTTCTCTTCCGGCAGGCCGATGCTGATGCCAGGGTTGTCGCGCTCAACCAGAAACGCGGTAATACCCTTCACTCCTTGGCTTTTATCGGTCATAGCAAACACGATAAAGAATGCCCCCTGCGGTGCTGCAGTGATCCAGAGCTTGGAGCCATTGATGATGTAGCTATCGCCCTGACGCACTGCAGTGGTCTGCTGTGCGGCGGCATCACATCCCGCGCTCGGCTCAGACAGGCAGAAACAGCCAAGGCTTTCCCCCGTCACCACTTTTGGCAATAAGCGTTGTTGTGTTTGCGCATCAGCATATTTCTGAATGATTGGTCCGGTCAGGGAACATTGCGATCCCATGATCATGGCGTGAGCTGCACTGACCTTTGCCATTTCTTCCGTCGCCAGGATATAGCTGACAGCATCGGCATCGCTACCGCCGAATTCCTCATTAATATTAAAACCAAACAGGCCTAATTCAGCCATTGGCGCAATACTTTCCTGCGGGAAACGGTGCTGTTTATCAATAATGGCGGCAATGGGTTTAATATCGCTGTCCACAAACTTTCTGACCATATTGCGAATCAGCGTTTGTTCCTCATTCAGTTAGAAATTCATATTTACATCTCCGGTCATCTTATTGGAATAGAATGAAATAACTATTCCGCGGTATTCAATTATTTCGGTATGCGCGGTAAAAATGCGTATCACCGCGCACGCCAGCGTGTTTTATTCAAGCGTGAAGGCGAGTCATTAACCGCCCAGCATCGTGATGGACGCAGGCAAAAACGCGTAAAGTAAAAGGATAAAGCCCAGGCAAAGCAGAGGGATTGCCAGCGTCACTATACCCACCGTGCCGTATGCCTGTTTGTGGCTAACACCGCAGACACTAAACACATTAATAATCAATCAGTTAAACGGTGGTGTGGTGCTCATGGCCGCTACGTTTGCCACGCGGTGCAATGCCCCTTGATCCACGACTGCCGCCGGAAACAGAGAGGCAATCAGTGGCATGGCAATGCTCAGCGCCCCTGAGCCGGAACCGCTGATAAACACCAGTGCACCGACCGCTATCGCGGTAACCATCAAGGGGCTCATTCCCGAATTGGCGATAGTCTGAAAGGACTCCTGAAACGCAGGTAACTTTATGACCAATGCACCAAAACCGACGATCACAGCAGTGTTGAACAAAGAAGTCACGCCCTCCATGGTGCCGGCCGCCAGGTTGCTAATAATCGCTTTCCAGTTCAGATAACGGGCATAAATAATCAGCCCAGCAACGATGGCGCAAAACAGCGCGATTGCCGGGTCACATTTCAATAGATTTAACACCAACAGCAAGATCAGCATCGGCAGCAGTGCAACGATCACATGGGGTTGCGGCTTGTCCTTTGCGGTACTTTGCGGCACATTGCCTTTACTTGCGACAGCATCGTCATCCCCCCAACCTTCCCCACTGGCTTTCACCTTGCGAAACAGCCATGAGAGATAGACAATCACCAGCACCACTTGAAAAGCGGCCGTCAGCAATCCTGGCACCAACCCCGCAGTGGCTGACGTGCCGAGAAATTTCATCGGGATCAGGTTCTGGATTTGTGGAGAGCCTGGCATGATCATCACAAAGCTGCGCGCACCGGCAAAATAGACGACAGGGATTAACCTGCGCGGTAAATTAGCCTTTTTGAACATGCTGACCATCATCGAGTAGACGGTAAACAACGCCACAAACACCGAGACACCGCCATACGCCAGGATGGCACAGGCCACCACTACGGAGGGGATCACTGCCTTTTCACCCAATTTGCCGATAATGAACGAGGCTACGCTGTCAGCCGCGCCGCTAATGGCAGTCAACTTGCCAAAAATTGCCCCCAGTACGAAGATAAAGAAGAAAGTGCCGAAGTAATTGCCAAGCCCAGTGGTATACACTTTTAATATGGCATCCAGCGGATTCAAGCCATCAGGCGCGGTTAACCACGCCGTCACGGCTAAAAACAGGCTGGCGGTAAAGACAGAAATAAAAATGTGTATGCCTTTTATACACATCACCATCAGAATAATTAATCCGAGAATTAGACAGAATATGCCCATAATGTTCTCTCTTTTATTTACCTATCAGAATTGGAGATAATTAAATTAAACGGCCATTCGCTATCATTGAGCACGGCGTAACCGGCCACACCCAATGATGCGACATTAATTAATGAATCGTTTTCGCCTTAATTTATACCGACAGTACGTCGGCAAACGTTTGTAATGCCGTTCGCGCCTGTTCGTAGCTTTTTGTTTGCTGATCGATTTCGATAATAATGGAGGGAATACCTTCCTTATCGAGCTGTTTCTTGATTATCGGTGCATCGAATTCTTCCGGATCGCAGAATTTGGTTAACAAATACACCACGCCCTGCGCATTATTTTTCCGCACCATATCGACCAGCATGCGGCCGCGCTTCTTCTCTGGGTCGTGCAGCAATGAGCAGCCTTCGAGTTGGGCAATCTGTAATGCCAGACGGCGGTAGGGATCGCTATCAGCAGGAACATCCTGCCGGAACTGGCGAGATTCATGCGCCACTTCATCCGCCACGATCGCCATATTATTGTCGGCAAAGATTTGCAAAATCGACGGGCTGTCAGCAATGATGCCGGTCACCACAATGTTATACCCCTCCCACTGCTCGGTGGGCAATTCGGTGCACAATGCAATAATCTCACGCACCCTCTGGGTGTGTTCGACCACATCCATGAAATAGCCGCTTTTGATGACGGTATTACGCATCAGCGGACTGATAGTCCGTGGATAACGGGCGGCAACCAGTGAAAACTCACGCAGCACTGCACGATGCTGGTTAAACAGTTCAATGGCCCGATCGAGCGCTTCGGGCGTGACAGACTGTCCGGCTATCTGCCCTAACTGCTGGGCGACACGCTGATACTGCTCGGTCAAAAATGCAATACCGGCTGGCATAGCACGATTCTGCGGATGGACCAACTGGATAAAGGGCACCTGCGGCACACCCACTTTCCAGTTTTGTCCCAAGCATTTTAGCGTGTCGCACAATGCCGGGATAATCACTGCCGACAGTTTATTCAACGCATGGTCCAGCCCCATTTCCAGCGTTGACAGCGCCAGCGCACAATAAAAGGGGGGGAAAAATTTCTTTGCCTCCGAAATCGCTTTCCCTTCCGCGCCCCACAGTCCGAACGGCACCATGCCCGCCGCATAAACGATTTCATTTGGGGTATATTCAGGGAAACAGCCAACAACCTGCTTACCGCTTTTCAGAAGCGCATTAAGCTGCTTGCCGGGGTTATTGACAATCTCCTGCAACTGTTCAATTTTTTGCGTTACGCGTTCCATCACAAACCCCCTTTATGGGCAGCCGCTTTATTGGCAGCCATGATTTCCGTCAATGCCTCGATACGCGTCACGTATTGCGCTTCGGAGAAACCGCGTGGATCGGCTTGATCGCCATCAAACGTGACGGTGGGGATGTTCAGTTCGTGGCGAATGCGGCGCTCAATCTCTGGCATGATGCCACTCCACAGCTTACAACTGCGGTTGACGTGAATGATCGCACCGTCAATGTGGTTCTGGCGGCCTACGTTAATGCGCATGTCCGCCGCACGTTCCACCGAGACACAGTTAGGCACGTAGGAGTAGGCGCGCATCATTTCATCGCTGTTTTGGTAAATCACGCCAAACGCCGTAGCGTACACTGTGGCAGTAACGTTGATGCCCTGCTCTTTCAACGGTGTGGACGTAGCGCGCAAATAGGGCCAGCAAGCGATGCCTTCGAACAACACGCGGTACTTCTCTTCACCACGGTAGGTGGACTGCTTCTCCTGAATGTTGTTCTCCATCTCCTCACACAATTGCTCAAAGGCTTCTGCCGCTTCCAGCCGCCCACGCGCGCAGACCGCTACCGCCATGTGATTGAACAGATCGAAACCGTTCATGGGTGAAGGTTGATACTGGCAATACTCCGCCGCTTTCAGCCAGGCGCGGCCAGTGCGTTGCGAAATTTCACACACGTCCTTGAACCGCTGCTCTGAATAAGGGCGCCCGGTGATTTCGGCCAGGCGCGTAAACGCATCGTCAAACTGCGCCTTGATATAGCGTACCGTGGCGTCATCGGTGTCATAGTCATTTTTGAACGGGATATCGATCAGGATCAGCGGGATATTCAATTCATAAGCAATATTTTCATACCACTTGATCATGCAATTACAGATGTTGTTACAGCACAGCAGAAAATCCGGCTGCGGCATATCCATCTCTTCGCAGTGCTTGATATCGGCGTAGGAAAGGCTAATGCGGGCATAAGCACAAATATCATTGGAATAGCCCAGGCTCTCAGCATGTTCGCACATGCGCAGGCCACCCCCTTTCGCCGCGATAGCGGCCGCCTGATTTTCTGGATAGACCACCGGGATATCCAATGTTTCCGCGATTTTCTGCGGGAAATTGGAGGCACACCAGCCGATTTTTTCACCGCGGTTTTTAGCATCCCAGGCCCGTTGATAAGCTTGAGCCGCGATGTTTTGTAATTTTTTCTTTGCCGGAACGGGTTCCGGCGTTTGAGGGGTTACATTGCTCATTGATGTATTCCTGAAAGAGGTGCGTCGCTCGCGAGTAACGCGCTACACGCTTCAAACGCATAAATAGCCGCTCCTATCGCCCCGTTATATTGTGATAATGGCGATGTCTTGATGGGAGCACCCAATTCCTGACTGACATAGCGAACCACTTCAAAATTCTTTGCTACGCCGCCGGTCATGATGACCGGTTGTTCAATACCGACGCGTTTTGCCAACCCGGCAATACGGCTGGCAACGGATTTGTGAATACCATTGATGATGTCTGGAATGGTTTCGTTATTGGCGAGATGCGAGATCACTTCGGATTCAGAAAATACCGTGCAGGTTGAGCTGATAGTGACCCGCTTTTGCGACTGCGCCCCAAGCGCCGCGAGTTCATCGATACGGGTCTCCAGCACCAGCGACATGACATCAAGAAAACGCCCAGTACCCGCAGCACACTTGTCGTTCATGACAAAATTGAGCAGGCGACCCTGCCCATCCATGTGCAGGGCTTTGACATCTTGTCCACCGATATCAATCACCGTCCTAACACCGGGAAACAGATAATGGGCACCTTTAGCATGACAACTGAGCTCGCTGACCTCCTTGTTGGCTTCCTTGAGGGCATTGCGCCCATAACCGGTGGCACATATCCAGCGGATATCGCTACGGGCTCCGCCGTACTGGCGCAGCACTTCCGCTATTGATTTTTCCGGCCCAGACGTTCCCGCGCCGACAGCAAACAAGGATTGCGCGACGATCTCTGTTCCATTGCGCATGATGATGCATTTCGAGGCGGACGAACCGATATCCACGCCCAAGGTAAGAATCTCTTGCATACAGCTTCTCTCCGGTACTGACCTGTTCCGATGATGCCACTGCCGCGTTAGCTATTCCCGCCAGACGCTGACATCCCTGCTGGCTTCCAGTTTGGCAATCTCATCCGCGCTGTAACCGAGTTCCTGCAAGATGGTGGGCGTGTCCTCACCCAGCAGTGGACCACGTTGGTAGTCCGGCAGACCGCTTTCCAGAAAACGGATAGGCGGACGCACCAGCGCTTTTTCACTGCCGTTGGCGTACTGCATGCGATAGAAGGTGTCGATGGCCCAGGCCTGCTTATCTTCCAACACTTCTTCCCACAGTTGCGCTACGCTGAAAGGAATGTCGTTGGCCATAAAAATTTCGCGCCACTCTTTGACGGTTTTCTGTGCCATCTGCTGCCAGATGATGTCGTAAACTTCGGGAGAGCGTTTGTGTTTGGCGACGTCTTGCAGATGGGTGTAGCGTGCGTCCTGCGCCAGATCTTCACGACCAATACAGGTCATAAACTTGCTGTAATAGGCGTCATACACCGGCATACAAATCTGGATAAAGCGGTCATCTTTGGTCTTGTAGGCCAAAATAAATGGGCTGGTGGTAGTGCGGCGGTCGATAGGGTAAGGCTGTCCATGCTCTTTGTACTGGGCTGCCTGAATCATGATAGCCTGGGTGTAGATCGAGGTATGCAACAAGTTGGTGGAAACGTATTCTCCTTCACCGGTATTTTTGGCATGGATATAGGCGGCCAACACGCCCGAGGCAAGCGCCATCGCACACTGGTGATCGCCTAGGCCGGGGATGACGTTCATCGGCATTGTGCCTTTCTGATAAAGCGACCCCAAAATACCGCCGCGCGCATAGAACGCCGTGTAATCAAACCCCGGCAAATCTTGATCCGGGCCGGTATCGCCATAGCCGGTGACGCAGGCATAAACCAGATGGGGGAATTTTTGTTTCAGCGTTTTATAATCCAACCCGGCACGGTCACGTGCTTTTGGCCGCCAGTTAGTCAGAAAAATGTCAGCCTTTTCCAGCAATTCAAATAATATTTTTTGCCCGGCAGCCGTTTTGGTATTCAGCGCAATACCGCGCTTATTGGCATTCTCTAAATCAAACGTAGTATCTTCATGTGGATTAACGGGACGCCCTTCCGTCGGCGCAGTGTAGCGTATATTATCCCCATCCAGGGATTCAACTTTAATCACGTTAGCCCCCATGTCCGCCAGAATACGTCCGGCGGCGGGCACGGCGATAAATGTCGCCAACTCGACCACGGTAACACCCGCTAATGCTTTTTTCTTCGTCATCTTATTCTCCTTAATCGATTATTTTTATCGCGCGGAATAATGGTTTAAACAGTGTTATCTTAGATATCAGAATTTATTATTTGCCAACCTCTGGCACTCGGGTTAATAGTTTGAGTTGTTGAACATCAATTTTTCCACAGGGGGTATAGGGAAACTGCGTTAATAAATGAAATTGGGCCGGGATTTTGTAATGCGCTAACTGTGGCATTAAAAAGTTACGCAGCGCTGATTCCGTGATGTGATAACCCGATTTGATGCTAAGCGCAGCAACAATTTCCTCACCCAGTGCTTCAGAGGCAATGCCAAATACCTTAACGATATCAACCCCCGGATAGTCCAAAATAGCCTCTTCTATTTCTCGCGGACTGATATTTTCGCCACCACGAACAATGATCTCTTTCAGACGGTAGGAATAATGTAAATACCCTTCGGCATCCATAAAGCCGACATCACCGGTATGTAGCCATCCTTCACCATCAAGAACAGCGCGAGTTTGTTCCAACGCATCGTCATATCCCTGCATCACGTGAAATCCTCGCGAGCAGATTTCACCCGAGACGCCAGTGGGGCAAGGCGCGCCGGTTTTGGTATGAATGATCTTTATTTCAACAAAAGGCAGCGGTTTACCGACCGAAAAACATTTGACCAACAGCGGATCGTTAAACAGCGTTTGGGTACAGCAGGGAGAGGTCTCAGTTTGTCCATAAGAAACGGCAAGATGCCGCATGCCAAGGCGCTGCGTAATATCCGATATCAGGCGTGGCGAGCAGTAGGCTCCCGCCACAATACCTTTATCCAAGCTGGAAACGTCATATTGTGCGAAGGCACCATGCTGCATCAAGCGACTAAAAATAGTGGGAACGCCGTGCAAAATGGTACAACGGTAACGCTCAACGGCTTTCAGTACCGCCTCGGCGCAGTAGTTATCCAGTAATACAATTTTGCATCCCTGATGCAGCGCAAACAACAGCCCGGAAGAGAGTCCAAAACAATGAAACAGCGGCACCGCCAGACACAGCGTATCCACGTGTGTCACCCCCAAACGTTGGGCAGAGAACAGTGCATTATTAATCACACTATGATGACTGAGCATCACCCGTTTCGGTTCTGCGGTGCTGCCGGAAGTCAGTTGCAATGTCAGCAGATCGCTACTTTGCACCTGCGCCTGCGCCTGCTGATAATCCCTTGGCGACAGCGCCATACCGAGCGTTTTTATCTCCGCCAGTGACAATGAGCCAGGTCGGGTTTTATTTCCCAGAGCGACAGTTAAGCGTAAACGTGCCAATGATGTCTCTTGGCCGAGTTCAGCAACAACGGCAGGAAAATCGTTATCCCTGAAACCGTCCGAGAAACACAGCGCATCAATGTGGGTTAAGTGGAGTAAATTGAGAATTTCCCTTTTCTGAAACTGAAAATTAAGGCCAATCACCACCACACCGATGTTAGCGGCAGCTAAAAAACAGACGATCCATTCAACACTGTTTGCAGACCAAAGCCCCAATCGATCACCTTTTTTTAATCCGGAAGCGAGTAATCCGCGAGCAACCTGATGAACCTCATCACTTAATTCCTGCCAGGTCAGTGACGCTCCACGTTGAGAGGTAATCAATGCCACCCCGGATGGATTGCGCATCGCGGCTTTATTTAAGCATTCACCAACGGTGGTCGTTAATAGATTCATAAAAACCCTACTCAGTACTGTTCTAATTCCGTGATGGGTTATTTTCTCAGCCCGTTTTAATGCGTTTATTGTGAAAGTGCGCACGGGCATATTCTTGGTAAATTGCGAACTTTTTTTCGTCATTTTCACCAAAGAATAAAAACTGTGATTTACCTCTACACGTGATTTAGGCTGAAGAGGAGAATGAATAAATCAGACAATCTGTGGTTTTCCAGTGAGTAAAATGAAGCAACTCAGTGAGCACCATGTAAAAGATTTGTAATAAACAATGTCAAGGGGATTTATTATTTCCCTGCACACTGAAGAACAGAAAGAAAATAAATAACCGTAAATTTAATTTTATGAGATAACGATTCATATTTAAGCTCAGTGAGTTTGATTTTTATGCCGAACAACGATAGACCACATAAAGATTATGTCTTTTATGAAGGCAAACGTGATGAAAAGCATTTTTACAACGCAGGACATTCCTGACCCTGAGCGTTTCGGTGCGTTCCGGGATATCGTCAAGGGGCATTTTCTCTCCTCGTATGACTGCTGCATAACGGCGCCCCCGGCCCAATCGCGATTTTATGCCAATCTTGCCGAACGCCGGGTGCTCGATCTCCAATTTGTGCAACTGGAATCAAACAGCCACAGTGCGGCCAGCAAACCTCGCCCACAGGGAATAAGCCAGGAGGGGGATTTTTACATCGAACTGCAGCGCTTCGGCACCAGCCGGCTTTCGCAGGATGGCCGAACAGCATTTTTACGTCAGGGCGATTTTTGTTTTTTTGATATGTCGAGACCAGTATCCTGGTCTTTTGATGATGATTACTCGCTATACAAGATTCTGATCCCGAGAGACAAATTCTCCAATCGTCTGGGCAATACGCAGAACCTCACGGCCAAAGCCATACGCAGCAACAGCGTTATCGGCGCACTGGTGTACAGTTTTATTCTTAAATACGTGCCTTTTCTGGATTCAATCCCGCCGCTGCATGCGCAACACCTGGCAGATATTTTGCTGAATCTGATTGCCACCTCGCTGAGCGAGCTGAGTATGGCGGCACCGGCGCAGAGCATGGGACAATCAACCCTGTTTTACATCGCACAGCACTATTTGGAAAAGCACCTCTCTGACCCACAACTGAGCGTCACTGCGTGTGCCAGTGCCTGCGGCATTTCGGTACGCTCATTGCAAAAGCTGTTTCAGGAGCAGGGCACATCGGTAAACCGCTGGGTACATCAGCAGCGACTGGAACGCTACAAAACGGCGCTGACGAACCCGCTGATGGCGGATAAAAATATCACCCAACTCGCGTACGACTGCGGGTTTAACGACATATCCAACCTGAGTCGTCGGTTCAAGGCTGAGTTTATGGTGACACCCTCGGAATACCGCAAGATGCACGCAGTGAGACGGCCACACCGCGCCACTGCCATAGTCTAGGATATTCTTCTGAGAGCGCAGGCAGGATGCCACTCACAGATAAAACGAAATTGGTGCAACCACCTGCACCAAGCCGTCACCGTTTAGCGCATGTGGCGGCGGTGCTGGCAGCGGCGCAGCGCGTTTAACAATATCCAGCGCTTCATTATCCAGAATACGGTTGCCAGACGTCGTGACAATCGCGGCGTCAATCACCTGACCTTGTGCATTCAATACCATGCTGACATGGCTAATTCCCGTTGCGCGATAGCGCAATGCGGCGCGAGGATAACGTTTAAATTTCGCTAAATGCGTATGCAACAGGCTTTCCCAGCCCACTTGTCCGCTGATCGCTTGCTGGGCCGCACTGGTGAAATTGGCGGCGCTGCGCGTTGCTTCTCCGGCACTGTATGCCGAGGTCGCAGGCGCGCTTTCCTCGACCTGAGGAGCGGGTTCACTACGCACCTCAGGCTGTATCTCTTTTTTCTGTGGGCGCGGTTTTTCGCGCACGTTAACGCGTTTTTCCACTGTCCCCTGCGCGACTAGCGGTAAGGGATCTAGCACAGGATCGTCAGGTTGTTCCTGCTGCTGGCGCGGTTGCGGCGCGGAAAAAACCTGTTTGGGCCCTTCAACCACCTGAGGCGGCGCTTTTTCCAATTGGTAGGCCCCTAACTGTACGCTGACCACGGGCGGTAACGCACCTTTCTGGTTTTGCATCACGCGCGTTGACCAGACGACAGCAATCGCCACTACGGTTATGTGAAACAGAATACTGGCGGCAGAACCACCAAGATAAAAACGTCGGGGAAGGAGAAAAACGCCTATGCTGCTCATTGCCTCTGCTCGCCATGCCTGATTATCCGGTGCAGCGACATGCAAACATGTTGCTGTAACGTAAGGGCTTAATACTTTCTTTACAGAAGATTATAGACACAACGCGAATGCAAATGATATTTATTATTTATTACACAGAGCACTCAATAAAATAAGAAACGATCGCCATTCGTGCCATAAACGGCACGCTAGCAATGTATTAGAGCTGATTTTTCATGCACTTTTATTATTTTACCCTAAATCATTCGAGTTGCAGGAAGGCGGCAAGTCAGTGAGTCCCGATGCGCTTACATAGGTAAGTGATTCGGGTGAACGAACGTAGCCAACACACCTGCAACTTGAAGTATGACGGGTAACACCAGGCACATGACTATAAACAAACCATTGCGGCATTTTATCGGCAATGCCTATCAATCAACCTATCATCAATTGGAGCGTTTTTTTTCCAGAAGCGTTTGGGAAACCGTCATGATGCCAGCGATCTGTCGCAGGATGTGTTCGCCAAATGGCTTAACCGACGGGAGGATACACCGGTTCAGGAATCCCGCGCGTTTCTGTTTAAAATCGCCAACAATGTGCTGATTGATTACTGGCATCGCCATCAGAAGCAGGAGGCGTTGCAATCGCCCATGGAGGATGAGGAGCACCTGAATCAAGCGGGTTCCGTCTCAGACGACCCTGCTGAGGTGCTGAATCACCAGCAGCGCTTGCAGCGTTTGTATGATGCCATCGAGACACTTCCACCGCGTCAGCGGGAAGCGTTTGTTCTTTGTCGGTTTGATGGCCTGTCACAAAGTGAAATTGCTGAAAAAATGGATATTTCTGTCAGTATGGTAGAAAAACATATCGCCAGGGCTATGTTGCATTGCAAGCGCTATGTGGAAAATGCGGTACACAGTGAGGAAGAACAATGAGCACAGGGCCTGATGTGCAAACAGACCCGCAATCGGTGGCGGATATCGATGAGCAAGCGGCGCTGTGGTTTGCCCGTAGCCAAAATCGCCGCCTGGCTGGCGCACTCGGAGCAACACCGGCACGCTTTCGAGAGTATGTTGACGCTCTGGCACGATGCCGCTGAACTCCCGCGCCCGGCGTTGGTTTCACGCCCCTCCCCCCAGCGTTTTTCCTGGGGATTTCGCCCATTGAAACATCTGGCTGTGGGTCTGTTGGTATTGTTCGCGTTGGTGTTGCCCTACAGCCAGTGGCCTGCCCTGCTGCAAGAGAGTATGACAGTGGCGACGACCGACCAGCCGAAAACCCTTCAGCTCGCTGACGGCAGTCGCATCATGCTGAATCGGGATTCACGCTTACGCATCGTCTACCAGCATGACCAGCGTCTGCTATGGATTGAGGCGGGCGAAGCCTACTTTAGTGTTAGCCCCGATCCGCAGCGCCCTTTTTACGTGGAGATCGACGGACGCCAGGTCAAAGTGGTCGGCACCGCTTTCGATATCCGCAAAGCGGGAGAGCGAGTAGCGGTTGCCGTCTCTCAAGGCGTGGTTGCTGTGACTACCGCACTCACTGCCCCTCAGACCTTACTGCATGCGGGTGAGAGTGCAACCAGCTATGCACGCGGCGATCGTCTCACAGTAAGTCCGGTTGATCGCGCCGCGGTGGGAGAGTGGCGCTTCGGCCAGCTCAGTTTTGATAATCAACCGTTGCGCGAGGTGCTTGCCACGCTGAAGCCCTATTATGCCGTGAATGTCACGCTGTCGGACGCCGCATTGGGCAACCTCCCCCTTTCCGGACAAGTCAATCTGGACGACCCAACCGCCTTTTTTAATGCATTACCCTTGCTGTTGCCTGTGAATGTGGTTTGGCAGGATAAGAGCAATTTATTGATAAACAATGAAAAGAGAAAATAATGCAAAAATTTGTGTTTTTCTAGGTGAGGATAATTCTCATTCTTAAGTCTTCCTTCATGACGCTTTTATTTTGGCATGATGCTGAGACCGAAAAACATGATAACAAAACGCCGTTTCCCCTCTTTTCGTACCTTCGATAACGGCGGCCGCAGCTCGCACGATGCAGTGACCTTGTCGGTACGCAACAGCCAGCCGTGGGAATGGGCTGATGCCACTCACGTCCTGAATGGATCGGTTTCCTGGCAGCAAAGCAAAAACAACACCCCGAGCGATCAGGGCTATTCTTTCTTCGATCCCAGCACGCGTCTTAACTCCGATAAAGTCTGGTACAACGGCAAAGTCATCGATGCCAAAGATTTGCCGTCCACCAACTATAACTCGCCGCTCAAGTTCAATCTTGAGTTGACCAGCGAATGGCAGGAATACGGGTTAACCCTGTACAACCGTCTGCAATGGTGGGGCTCGCGCCAGCAAGCGGTGCGCTACGGCAACGAATATTACAACGATGCCGAATTCGGCCAACTGCGCAAATACAGCAAAGAGCATTTTGCCAGCCGCTATACCTGGGATGGTCGCGTCACCTGGAAGCCCGGTTTTGCCTACGGTGCCAGCGTCTCCGTCGAGGTTAATAACATTCTCAATAACAAAAATGTCGCCGATACACTGGTCTACAGCGATCAGGTATTACGCGTTTACGATCCGGGCCGTCAGTTCTGGTTACAGATGAATTATGACTTTTAATCTCAGGTAAACAGAACGCCGATCATGACAACCATCATACAGTTCATTTATTTGGTCAAACCTTTCTGGGGGAGCCGCGGCTCCCTGTTTTGCTGGTTTCTGTTGCTGCTTTCGTTGGTCTTAACGCTCTCCTCCGTGTGGTTCAACCTACAAATGAACCAATGGAACGGCAACTTTTATAACGCGTTGCAACAGTTGGATGGGCAGCACATTTATGTGCTGCTGCGCCGCTTCGTGGTGCTGGTCACCGGGCTGATTTTGGTTATCGTGCTTGGCGACTATTTTCAGCAGAAATTGCTGATGCGCTGGCGCGAACGGATGACTGCCCATATCACCCAGCGCTGGCTGTCTGACCACAGCCGTCACTATCGGCTTAAGCTGGCCGCGCAAGAGCCAGATAACCCCGATCAGCGTATTGCGGAAGATATTCGCCTGCTGGTGGAGTCGACGCTGAAGCTGCTGGTGTCTTTCCTGCATGCCACGCTGACGTTGATTTCGTTCACCGCCATTCTGTGGCAGCTTTCCGGCAGCCTCTCCCTCTCGTTGGGCGGCAGCATTTGGCACATTCCTGGGTACATGTTCTGGGCCTGTATTCTCTACACCTTGCTGGGAATGGCACTGACGCAGTGGATCGGTTCACCGCTGCGTCACCTGAACATGGAGCGGCAGCGCCATGAAGCCAACTACCGTGCCGCGCTGCTTATCCGCCGCCAACACAGCGATGCGATTGCCGGACAACGGGGGGAGAGCAGTGAACGCCACACGTTGATGCAGCATTTCATCCATGTGATGAGCAACTGGAACCAACTGATTCGTTACGAACGTAACCTGTCATTTTTTACCGTTGGCTATCAGCAGGTAACCGCACTGGCCCCCATCTTATTCGCGCTGCCGAAATTTCTGGCGGGTGAAATCATGCTTGGTGGGTTGATGCAATTGCGTCAGGCGTTCGCCAGCGTCGCCACATCGCTGAGTTGGTTCGTGTTTGCCTATAAAGAGATTGCCGCCTGGCAAGCCACGGTTGCGCGACTTTACCACTTCGTCGTGTTATTGGACGGCGAAGAGACACCATCAGCCCCCACGACTGAGGGCGTGACACGCTTACGTGCGCAGCTCACGGTGATGACGCCGGACAAAACGCCGTTGCTGACCAGCGTTGCACTTAACGTGCAAGCCGGCGAATTGCTGCTGCTCACCGGGCCGTCAGGTCTGGGGAAATCCACACTGTTACGTACGCTCAGTGGCCATTGGCCCTACTACACCGGCAGCGTGCACCAAGCTACTGATACCTGCTGGATCCCTCAGAGCAGCTATCTGCCTCCCGGCCGTTTGGATACGCTGCTTGCCTATCCCCGTTCGAGCCAGGCGTTCAATGCGGAGCAATACCGCGCTGCACTCAACCTTGTCGGGTTGATGCCGCTATCCGACCGATTGGCAAAAAATATCGACTGGACACAGCAACTCTCTGGCGGTGAGCAACAGCGCGTGCTGTTCGCCCGACTGCTGTTGAACCAACCGAAATTACTGCTGCTGGATGAGACCACTTCGGCACTGGATGAAACCAGCGCACGCACGCTGCTGCGCCAGCTTAAACAACACCTGCCAGACAGCGCCATCGTGCTGGTGAGTCACCAAACGTTTTTACGGGAAGACGCCGATCGCGTTATCGATTTAACCGGATACGCCCCTGCGGTAGCGCATCTCCCGTTAGCACAAGGAACGCTTCATGCGTCATAACCCATTCACTTATCGCGTTGCCATCGGCATCATGAGTCTGGCACTGCTAAGCTGTACCAGCACCGATCGCCCATCGGCTGACAGCGCGGTGCCGACGCGTACGGACATGCAACATTTCACGCTGGATAACGGGCTTAATGTCTATCTGCTGCCACGCGCACAGAAAGGCATTGAGATGCGCCAGCTGGTGAAAAGCGGCTCGCTACAAGAGAACGAGCAGCAACGCGGGTTGGCACATTTCACAGAACACATGGCGTTCAAAGGCACTACTCATTTCCCCGGCACCAGCGGGTTTAAACAGCTTGAGCAACAAGGCATCAAGCTGGGCAATCACGTCAACGCCGTGACCAGCTTCAATGCCACCACCTACAAACTTTCGCTACCGCAGGCTACGCCCGAGCAGACCGCAACCGGCCTGCAACTGCTGTCTGACTGGGCACAAGGGATTACGTTCGAGCAGGAGGCCTTTGAAAAAGAGCGCGGGGTGATCGTTGAAGAGTGGCGAGTACGTCAAGGTGTAGGTTTCCGCATTAATCAGGCACTGGAACAATTGCGCTATCACGGTAGCCGCTATGCCGAACGCGACCCTATCGGCCTGCTGGATATTGTTCGGCAGGCACCGCTAGACCAAGCAAAAGCCTACTATCGCACCTGGTATCAGCCTGAACGCATGGCACTGGTGCTTGTCAGCGAACTGGATCACTCTGCGATAAAAAGCGCTATTTCGCGTTATTTTTCCAGCAAACCCGCACAACCTGCCACGCCGGATAATCCAGAGTGGCAGCGCTTTGCGCCACAATCCGCCTTGCTGGTTTCCCCCATTTTTGATCGTGAATATGGCGATCGGGTGATCCAGTTTTCCTTACAGCGTGATGCCGTTGCACCGCTGAATACCTCTGCCGGGCAACGTGACGATCTGTTGGATAATCTCTGGATACCTATCCTTAACCAACGCCTTGCCGTATTGGTAGACAACGGTGAACTCCCTTCCGCATCGGTCAATGAGCAAGGCGCATTGCTGGATGAAAAACGGCGCCAGCAGTTGATGATTGTGCGTCCCTCAGGACAAGATTATCAGGGGGCATTGCGCTTACTCTGGACGGAAGTGCAACGCATGGCGACATCCCCGGTCAGCGATGATGAACTGAACGGCGTGCGTCAACGCTTGCTCGCCAAACTCAGCCAGCAGGCCGCCACACAGCAGCGTTATCAGAATGACTACCTGGCCGATCAGATAACCACGGCATTAGCGTTCCAGATGCCGTTGTTTGACAAAAAACAGCAGCTTTTTATGACCCATGCGCTGATCAAAGATGTCAAGCCAGCCGATCTGCAACGTCACGTCGCAGCGTTTCTCGAGAGTGCATCGCCCCGTTTGGCGCTCATCGGCCCGGATAGCGACAGCGCGGCATTCCAACCCCAGGCGTTCACCACACTCTGGCAGCAGATTCGCCGCTCTCAGCCGGGTCCGTTTGCCCTGCAAGCCCGTGCCGTTGCGTTAACGCTGCCCGCTCCCGTCACCGGACAGATCAGTGGACATCAGCCATTGCCTCTAGACAATACCGAACAGTGGACGCTGAGCAATCACATCACTGTCATTGTAAAAAGCGACAAGGCACTGCAAGACGATGTGCAGTTATCGTTGCGCATTCCCGGTGGCCGTTCGCTGGAAACCGAGGCAACCCCCGGATTGGTGGAATGGGCGCTGAAACTGCCGGAAAGTAGCGGCTACGGGAGCTACAGCAGTCGGGAACTCGCGTTGTTTAGCAAACAACACAACCTCACGCTCCAGCCCTACAGCGAACTGTTGTATCACGGCTATCGCGGCAGTGCGCCTGCCGATGAGCTGGAAACCGTGCTTAAACTGCTCTACCTGAAAATTACCCAGCCTCAGTTCAACGGACAAAAGCTGGAACAGTACAAGGCCAGCTTTGCTTCCTCACTCAACCGGATGCCAGTAGAACGCAAGTTTCTGGATAACATAAACCGGGAAAGTTACCTGCATGGCGATCGCTTGACCATCATCCCTGAGGGCAACTGGCGGCAGTTTACCGCCTATCAGCTTCAGCAAAGCCATCAGCAATTGTTGGGAGCGACGCAGGATATGACGCTGGTGATTGCGGGTGCGGTAGATGTGCAAAGAGTGAAAGTGGCGGTGGAGCGCTGGATTGCCGCGTTACCTGCAACGGATCAACGTCTGCACTGGCGCGATGTCGGCATTCGCCCCAAAATGAGTTCGCTGACCAAAACCTATCCCCTCGCCAGCTCGGATAAAAGCATGATCAGTATCCAGTTTGCCGCCCCCGCCCAGTGGTCAGCGCAAGAGGCCCTGGCACTGCAATTGCTGGATACTATCGTTAGTCAGCGTTTGCGGTTTGCGCTGCGTGAACAGGCAAGCGGCATTTATGCGTTGGGCTTTGCTTCCATGCTCGCCAAACTGCCTGTGCCCTACTACACCGGTCGATTGAATTTTACCACCGCACCGGAACGCGCAGAGGAAATGACACGTCTGACCCAAACGGTGATCGCGTCATTACGCCAGCACGGTGTCACTGAGAAGGAGCTTAAGGAAGCCAAAAACCTCTGGCGTACCGAAAAGCAACCCGCCTGGCAGAGCGCAAGTTTCTGGGCCGATACGCTGGCGCAAACGGCAGCCGATGATAAAAACTTCGCGCGGTTGGATCAAGAACTCGCCATCTGGAATCGCCTAACCGTGGCTGATATCAATCGGGTAGCGGCACGCTATCTGGGGCAGAATGAGAAAGTCTTTATGTTGACGCCACCGTGAGGCAGCAGGGGCCACGACGATTTGTTTCAAATTGACGTGGTGAGATGTTTTCAAGATTAATAAAAAACCCAAATAGGGTCCACATTCAGACCTTGTTTGGGTTTATCTGTCACTCGGTATCGTGTGATACAGAATCGCCCCGCGATATTTCACGTAAACCACAGGAGTCGATGTCACCTATACGGAAACGGCAAGGTTCGGTGTAAACAAAATAGCGTGCTTCGCACGCTGAAGTGGGCGTCTGGATCGCGTTACCAGAAGAAATCCACCTTCTGTTTTAACAGGCTTCTTGGCATATAATCGTTCAGCCCTACCGTTCTGCAATATTCGATCAAGCCATTGAGCGACGTGGTTTGCGCTTTACTGTAAATGCCGTTCAAGCGGTTTTGCACTGTGCGATAAGAAAGGCACAATCTGTCAGCGATCTCTTTTGCCGAGAGTCGTCGAATAGCGAAGGAAATGATTTCCAGCTCACGTGGCGTAAAAATATCGACAGGTGGGGTGAGTGTGATAACGGAAGGTTTACTATTATTGAAAAAATCATATACCGAGTAGAAATTAAAGGCTTTGGCATAAAACATCGTGCCTAATACCTTGCCATCGCTAGCGTAGATCGGAAATTTGGCACAATACCAAGGTGCAAGAATCGCCTCACGGCCAAAATGCGCCGTTTCGATAACTTCAGCACCCTCTTTGCTCTGTTCTGCTTTTCTATCGTGTGCTTGTAATTCGGGCGCTAATTCACTCCAGGAGACCGGAACCTCCGAATCCAGTCTGCCTTCGAAATCAAACCCTTTAGGGATGTTGCAAAAATTCACTGCAGCTTGATTCATATAGACAAACTTCGATTCGTTGCTCTTTATTCCCCAAGGAATCGATGCATGTTCCATAACAGAAATTAGGGGAATATTTTCAATGCCGCTGAGCACGATGGTTTTCTTCTCTTTACTTTTTCCATCATCCATACGGATCTCTATTTCAGCCGTCAATCAACACATAATCTCACAGTGTAAAATCATTATAATCAGATCGATAAAAGAATCCCTGATGTCAGCCTATCGTCGATGACAAGAATATTATACGCCTAAAAAGATAGAGTACAATATACTCTAGTATAACGAGATGGCTTCAAACAGGTATCACTGACTGACTCGTTGCTGAAGTTATTTACTATTAACCTGAAAACCCAATATATGTAAATGCATAATTGAAGAAGCTAATTAATAGGTTACATATAATATAAAATAAATAGTACCAGGCATCCGTAAAGGGCAGGCTAAACCTGCCCTCACTCGATTATTTCAATAACCGAGCCTTGCAGCTTTTGCCTTTGATTTTACCTTTAAGCAGTTGCTGCAATGCACGTTTGGCGCTGGCCTTGCGAATCGCCACGTAAGCATGTACCGGAAACATATCAATTTTACCGACTTCTGCCGCCGTCAATCCCGCATCGCCGGTTAATGCCCCAAGGATATCACCAGGGCGAATTTTGGCTTTTTTACCACCATCAATGCACAGCGTCATCATCTCTGGCTCCAGCATCGCTTCCGCGTTACGCGTGAGAGAACCCGCAGACGCCCACTGCACTTTCATGCCGAGCATGTCTTCCAACAGATTCACCCGCGCCATTTCCTGCGGCGTGCACAGGCTAACCGCTACGCCTTGCTGACCGGCACGCCCGGTACGACCGATACGGTGCACATGCACTTCCGGATCGAACGCCAGTTCAAAATTGACCACCAGTTCCAGATCTTTAATATCCAGACCGCGCGCCGCCACATCGGTCGCGACCAGCACACGGCAACTGTGATTGGCAAAACGCACCAGAACCTGATCGCGATCGCGTTGCTCAAGATCGCCGTGCAGCGCCAGCACGCTGATACCGCGCGCTTCCAGCGTTTCGAACACGCTCTGACAATCACGTTTGGTGTTGCAAAACACTACGCTAGAACGGGGTTGGTGATGATTCAAAACGGCCACTAACAGCGGCAAACGCTGTTGCGCGGTAGTCTCGTAAAAATGTTGTTCGATCGCGGGGGCGACTTCATCGTCCGTCACGTCCACGCGCAGCGGCTCGCGCTGAACACGGGCGCTAATCTGTTCGATTTCCTGCGGGTAGGTGGCGGAAAACAGTAGGGTTTGCCGCTCGGGCGAGGTGTAGGAAATCACATCATCAATGGCGTCGCTAAACCCCATATCCAGCATACGATCGGCTTCATCCAGCACCAACACGTTGAGGTTGTCCAGCAACAGGGATTGCTTGCGCAGGTGTTCCTGAAGCCGCCCCGGCGTACCCACCACAATGTGCGGCGCATGCACCAGTGAGTCAAGTTGCGGCCCCATCGGCTGACCACCGCACAACGTGAGGATTTTAATATTCTGCGTAAAACGCGCCAGGCGGCGCAGCTCTTTGCTCACCTGATCCGCCAGTTCACGCATGGGGCACAGCACCAGAGCCTGCGTGGTAAAATCGCTCACCACGATACGATTCAACAAACCGATACCAAATGCCGCCGTTTTCCCGCTGCCAGTCTTTGCTTTCGCACGCACATCCACACCGCTTAACACGGCAGGCAGCGCAGCAGCCTGAACGGGCGTCATTTCGCTGTAGCCCAGTTCATCAAGATTAGAGAGCTGCTCCGCAGGCAGCGCCAGAGAAGAAAAAGAAGTTGTACTCACAGTGATTGCTCTACCAACGACGACAAAGGAAAGGCACGCTGTCATCAGGCACAGCGCATATGAGCCGCAATCATAGCAGAATTTGTCATGATTAACCGATTTACCGCGTCAGGCCAACGCGGTAAACCCGTTATTGACCAGAAGATCCTGCCCTTGCGGGGACAAGATGGTATCTGCCAGCAGACGAGCCTCCGATCTGACCGGGTTCAGCAGTGCCAGCCTATATTCCGCGGTGATGTTGTAGGGCGGCGGCACGACCACCACGTGTAAATCCGGCTGGTTCAGCAATAACGGCAAGTAGCTGGAATAGCCGATGTGCATATCACTCTGCCCACTTCGGATCAGATAGCTCCCAGCGGTCATCCCCGGTGGGACATTGTGCGTCATTGAGCCCCCCACCAGCGGTTTGGCCTTGTCGCGCAGTAACCTGCCGGTGCCGGGATGATAGTGTTCGATACGATCAAACAGTTGAAAAGCGTAATCGCCACCGGGGTCATTTCCTGGGGTTGACGTTGAGAGCACAAATCGAGCGTCGCACAGTGCGGATAGCCAGTGCTGCGAGGTCAATTGCGGTACATTGCGCATCGCAATACACAGGTGATTGCGGGTAAAGACCATCGTGTCATGCGCCAGCCCGAGCATTTTCAAGCGCAGAGGGTGAGCGCAGTTGGCCGATGCAAAGAGATCGACCTCATCCCCCTGCTCGATTTTCTCACGCAACAGCCCCGCCGGACCGAACGTTGTCATCACCTCCAACGGATGGCTTTCAGAAAATGCAGCCAGCAGCGGTGTCAATGCGTTACGCAGGCTGCCCGCCGCATAGACGCGTAGAGGAAGCGTCATCGCGGCTCCGTTAAGGTAAACAAGGGGATAAGCGCCTGATAAGGCGGTTGCTCAGGCATCTCAAGCGTAACTTGCCGCACGGGAATACCGTAAAGACGGGTCAGGTTCTCTTCTGTCACCACCTTATCGCGGTGGCCGTAGAGATACTGTTTGTCTGCCATCAACAACAACGCCCGCTGCGCGATCGCCAACGCATGAGACGGGTCGTGGGTGGTGAGTAAAATACACAGCCCTTGCTCACGCGCCAACTGAGTCAGCAATTGCAGCACCTGCGCCTGATTATGTAAATCAAGTGCGGCGGTCGGTTCATCGAGGATCAGCGTCTGGCATTCCGAGGCCAGCGCACGTGCAATCAACACCAGTTGCCGCTGCCCACCCGACAGCGCGCTAAAATCACGCTCGGCCAGTGCCGCGATATCCAGCATCTCCAGCGCACGGTGCGCCGCAGCAATATCGTGCGCCGTCGGCAGGGAAAACAGCGCTATGCGCCCTGCTCGCCCCATCAGTACCATATCCAGCACGCTGTAGGAGAAGGGCGGCGTAAAAAGCTGTGGCACAAAACCTATCGCCCCGTTCCGTTGTACTGTCCCGGCCAACGGCGGCAGAAAACCGAGCAGTGTGTGCAGTAGTGTGGTTTTTCCCCGACCGTTGGCACCCAAAATGGCGGTGATTTCCCCGGCACGGCAGCACAGTTCGAGCGGCGGGAAAAACGGCTCTCCCGCGTGATAGCCATACGCCAGCGCCTGTGTAGATAATCGAATCAGTGACATAGTATCAACCTCTGCGCGGCCGTTGCGTTTTATACAGCAGCACGGCAAACAGCGGTGCGCCAAACAGTGCCGTAAGGATCCCGAGCGGGATCTCCGCATCACTGAGCGTGCGCGCCAAATCATCCACCAGCACCATAAACCCACCGCCAAGCCAGAATGATACCGGCAATAAACGCCGGTGATCGGCCCCCACCAACATGCGCGCAACGTGAGGGATCACCAGCCCAATCCAGCCAATGCTGCCGCTCACGGCCACCTGTGCAGCCACCACCGCCGCGCACAGGCTCAACACCAGCCAGCGCACTGGCTGCACTGCCATGCCCAGCGTGCGCGCATCTTGCTCACCCATCGATAGCACATTAATGTGCCAACGCAGGCGCAACAGCAGTCCTCCCGCCAGACCGAGCGGCAGCACCAGTGTGACCAGTTTGTCCCAGTGGGCGGTAGCGAAACTCCCCAACAGCCAAAACACAATACTCGGCAATTTTTCTTCGGTATCCGCCAGATATTGCATCAGACTGACCAGTGCACCGAAAAAGCCGCTGATGATGACCCCTGCCAGTATCAGGATCAGGACATTCTGCTTGCCCAACGCGGCGGCCATCATGAACACCAGCAGCAGGGCGACCATGCCAAACGTGAACGTCGAGAGCAGCAGAAACAGCGGTGTCCAACTCAGCAAGATAGCCAGCGTGCCGCCAAACGCTGCACCGGCAGAGACGCCAATAATGTGTGGATCAACCAGTGGGTTGCGGAACACGCCTTGCAGTGTGGCACCGCTCAGGGCTAATCCTGCTCCGGCACACAGCGCGAGTAGCACCCGAGGTAAGCGCACACTCCACACGACCTGACGTTCAATATCACTCAAGGTCGGATTACTGCCAGACAAAGGCTCGACCAGTATCTGAACAATGCGCCACGGGGAAAGGCCATAGCGCCCTAGCTCCAATGAGCACAGGGCAATCAGTAAGGTCCCCACCACCACGGTCAGCAGCGTAATACGATAGCGGTGTGCCGTCATTGTGCTGCTGAATTGTCTGCGCGGTAATCCATACGGTAGAAGCGCTGGTAATAGTCATTCGCGGCTTTTTGCATATCCACATCGGCAAAACGTTCCGGATAGAGTTTTTTCGCCATCCACAGTTCGCCAATGGCTAACGCTTCTGGCATCGGATATCCCCAGGCTTTGGCGTATTCCGGCATCAGATAAACCCGATGTTGTTTCACCGCATCAATCGCCTGCCAGGCCGGATCGTTGACGATCTGCTGCACCACATCCGGATAACGATCCTGCACGAAAATGACCTGTGGGTTCCAGGCCAGCACATTCTCAATCGAGACCTGTTTGAAGCCTTTGATAGAGGCTGCCGCCACGTTCATGGCACCGGCGTGAGACATCATCAGGCCGGTATATTTTCCTGAGCCGTAGGTGGTCAGATCGGGGTTAGCCATATAAACGCGGATGCGCTTCGCTTCAGGGATAGCCGCGATGTGGGCACTGACTTTTTCCCGTTCGCTAAAGGTATAGCTGATAAGCGCTTCCGCTTGTTTCTGGCGCTCCACCACGTCACCGATCAAGCGGATGCCCGTTTTAAGTCCTTCGTTGTACGCGGTATTTTCATCGCTCATGGTCGGGTTAATTTTGTCAGCTTCCCCCGGCTTGTCCTGACGCAGGGAGATTGCCACCACCGGGATGCCCGCACGCTCAATCTGCGAGATCATTTCCGGCGGCGCATAGTTGGCGACAAAGACGACCTGCGGTTCGAGTTTCAACAGGCTTTCAATATTCACCTGTGTTAGATCGCCCGGCATCGGTAAATTCGCCAACGCAGGGGCAAGGCGAAGATAGCTGTCCCCTAATTGTTTTTTCCAACTGGATAGCACGCCAACCACACTCTGTTGCGCATCCAACTGCACCAGCAGATTCAGCGTTTGATGCTGCAAGACCACCACGCGATTAACGTGATCGGGGATCGTGACGTTGCGCCCTAGCTGATCGGTAACCTGACGCGCCGCCCACGCAGAAGAAAACGCCATCAGCAGCCCGACAACCCCGAGTGTGTAACCTATTTTCTTTATCATGTTGATGTCCTGGTGTTTCGATACATACAGAACAATACAACGACCGCGATCAAGAAAATACTGATCTCGCTCATAATGCGATTTCATTACCAATAAGGGAGTGGGCTATGCACCCACTTAGGGATGAGGAAGTGCGGGTAGATGCTGGAGTGTCCGACGAATTAAATTCCGTCACCGTCGCGATACTGCGTGTGTAACACGCTAGCCTGACGCACATTGCTGTCCGGCAGCACATCGTGCGTCAGCCAGACGTTTCCGCCGATACTGGAGCGCGCACCGATGGTGATACGCCCTAATAATGTCGCTCCGGCGTAAATCACCACGTCGTCTTCCACAATCGGATGTCGGGGGTAGTTCTTTTGTAGCTGTCCGTCATTGTCAGTGACAAAGCGTTTGGCACCGAGCGTGACCGCCTGATAAAGCCGCACACGTTTGCCGATGATCGCCGTCTCGCCAATCACTACGCCAGTACCGTGATCGATAAAAAAACCTTCGCTGATCTGAGCGCCGGGGTGAATATCAATGCCGGTTTCGCTGTGCGCTTTCTCCGTCATGATGCGCGCCAACAGCGGTAGCCCCAGTTGATACAGTTCGTGAGCCAGCCGGTAATGCATCACCGCATGAATACCGGGATAGCATAGCAGTACTTCATCCCGGCTGCGCGCGGAAGGATCGCCCTGATACGCGGCCTGAATGTCGCTGTCCAGACGTTGCCGAATCGCTGGCAAATGCGTGGCAAACTTGCGGATACGGTGCTCTGCGTCCTGCGCTTCGGGTGAGGTGACGCCGTGCTGCGTTGCCGTGCCTGCCTGATAGTGCAATTCCAGCACCGCCTCTTCCGCCAGCGCATCGAGCGCAGTACCCAGCAGATAGCCGACGTAGTAATCTTCCCCCTCTTTACGCAAATCGGTGGCCCCCAATCGCATGGGATACAACACCTTAATCAGCGTATCGGCAACGCTATGGATACTCTGTTTTGAGGGCAGCAACCGTTTATTCTGATAATCGCCCTGAGAAAAACGGTCACGCCATTGCTGACGCACACGACGTAATTCATCAACGACCCCATCCAGATGCCAATGATTATTTCGTTGAGAAATAAACACTAATTCACCTAATTCCGACATCATGTTTTCCTCTCAAAGCACTGCAATGGATTGGGATGACCTGTTTTCTCAATTGTTATGCGTGATCCACCCACAAAACAAATACTGTTATCGGCTTTGCATAGCCAATAACTGGATAAACCAAACTAAACAAAAAAGCTGAATGTGAAACCGCGCTAAACCCAACCTGGCGCATTCCAGTATGATGGGGTGATTGATAACCACAGGATGCTTGTTATGAATACCGTCGCATCAACACTCAACCGTTCTCGGCGATTTCACCGTGTTCCCACCGCGTTGGGGATACTGGCCATGCTGTTGCTACCGGCAGCACAGGCCAGCGAAGGACTTTGCAACAAGGTTACGCCCCCCTCAATCCAGGCATTATTATCCACTGTCTCGCATCCACCAGCCGCCAAGCCGCAAGCGATACCGATCGTGCACACGGAAGGCACCTTGCCTCATCAGGGTATCTACGATATGTCTAACGCGGCACGGCGTGATTTCAGCTATATGCGCGATCTGGCCTTAGCCTGGCAACGGACTCAGGATGCTGCGCTGCTGTCACGCTTGACGGTCTATTTGGATGACTGGATGAAAACCTATCAGCTGAGCTTTAACCCTATCGACGAAACCAGCTTCGACGGGGTAATTGAAGCATACCGCTTGACGCGCAGCGCCCTGCCGGAAGCCACACGAGAGCGCACCCGCACCTTCCTGCATGCGATGGCAACCGGGTACTTACAGAAGATGGACGAAAACCAGAACAGCGCAAAAAAAATCTGGAGCAACAACTGGCAAAGCCATAGCGTTAAGTTAGTCACCATGAGCGCGGTGGCGATAGATGACGCCACGTTGCTGGCAGCGGCTAAAGCGGCATTTATCCGTCAGTTAGATACCAATATTCATGCAGATGGCGAAGTGATGGATTTCACCGAACGCGATGCCTTGCACTACGTGGTCTACTCATTGGAGCCGCTGCTGCGCGCCGCCATGGCAGCGCAGTTGCAAGGTGAGAACTGGATTGATCTGAAAGGCCGCCATGGGCAAAGCCTGCGTACCGCGCTGGAATGGCTCAAACCCTATGCCGACGGTGAAAAAACGCACGAAGAATTCGCTAACACCAAGGTGCGTTTCGATATCGAGCGCCGTAAAGCTGGCGTTAAAGGGTTCGACGGACAGTGGCAACCCAGCAATGCCGCGAATGTCTATTGGTCTGCCAGCGTGCTCAATCTCCGCTATTTGGAGACCGCGCGGCAACTCAACAAGACGCCAGCGCGCTGGCTGTGGGCGATTACGCCCTGCCAGTGACGCCAGTCTGCGAACGTTGCAGCGCTCGCCATACCCGTTCCGGTGTGGCGGGCAGTTCGAGCAAAACATGACCTTCAGCGTCATCCCGGCTCGCCACCGCATCCTGCAATGCACACCAGACAGCAATACCCAGCATAAATGGCGGCTCGCCCACCGCCTTGGAACGAAATACCGTATCTACCGCGTTATCCGTGTGTGGCAACAGTTGCACGCGAAAATCATGCGGAATATCCGCTACGGTCGGGATTTTGTAAGTGGCACCGGTATCGGTCAATAAACGCCCTTGTGCGTTCCACACCAGTTCCTCGGTGGTAACCCACCCCATTCCTTGTGCAAACCCCCCCTCTACCTGACCAATATCCAGCGCCGGATTCAGTGATGCGCCCGCATCGTGCAAAATGTCCACACGCTTTACCTGATACTCACCGGTCAGCGTATCGACCACCACTTCGGTACAGGCTGCGCCATAAACAAAGTAGTAGAAGGGTTGTCCACACCCGGCGTCACGATCGTAATGGATACCCGGCACCCGATAATATCCCGTTGCCGACAGCGGCACCTGATTGAACCATGCCAACTGCGCGACCTGCGCAAAGGTAAAATGCTGCTCACCCGCACGCACCACGCCATTGCAAAAGACGATATCGTCGGGCGCGCAGGAGTAAAGGCGACACAGCAAGTCGACCAGGCGCTGCCGGATGATTTCCGCTGCCTGTTGTGCAGCTTTGCCGTTCAAATCGGCACCGCTGGACGCCGCCGTCGGGGAGGTATTCGGCACCTTACCCGTATCGGTAGCAGTGACCTGAATGGACGCGCTATCAATTTGCAGCACCTGTGCCACAATCTGCGCGACCTTGGTATTTAGCCCCTGCCCCATCTCGGTTCCTCCGTGATTAACCTGCACGCTGCCATCGGTATACACCAACAGCAGGGCGCCCGCCTGGTTGAGAAAGGTCGAGGTGAAAGAGATACCGAATTTGATCGGCATCAGCGCCAGCCCACGCCGCAGCACAGGATGGTGTGCATTAAAATCCTCAATTTCGGCACGACGTTGCTGATACTGGGCGCTGCGCGTCAGCCGTTCGGTGATGTCATCAAGCAGGTTCTGTCCCACCGGTTGGTGATAGTGGGTAGTATTGCGCGCGTTAATACTGCCATCGCGCGTACCATAGTAATTGCGTTGGCGCACTTCCAGCGGGTCCAGATGCAACGTACGTGCAATGTGCTCAATCACCTGCTCGATGGCAACCATACCCTGAGGGCCACCGAAACCGCGAAAGGCCGTATTGGAAACAGTATGGGTGCGACAGCGATAGCCGGTAATACGCGCATCCCCCAGATAGTAAGCGTTGTCAGCATGGAACATGGCGCGATCGACAATAGAACCCGACAAATCCAGCGAGTGACCGCAATTCGCGGCTAAGTCGATCTTCACCCCGCAAAATACCCCGCGTTCATCAATGCCGACCTCGTAGCGCACAAAAAAAGCGTGGCGCTTGCCGGTAATACGCATATCGTCACGCCGCGACAGGCACATTTTCACCGGCCGGCCGGTCAATCGGGCCGCCACCGCGCACAAGCAGGCAACGCTCGCCCCCTGAGACTCCTTGCCGCCAAACGCGCCGCCCATACGTCGCATCTCAACGGTCACCTGACTCTGGCTAACCCCTAACACCGAGGCAACCAGCTTTTGTACTTCGGTCGGGTTCTGGGTGGAGGCATGGACCGTGACCGTTTGATGCTCGCCGGGATAAACCAGTGCCGCCTGCGTTTCCAGATAAAAATGCTCTTGCCCACCGATATGAAACGCCCCCGTCAAACGCTGTGCCGCACGGGCCAGCGCCGCATCCGCATCACCACGCTGTTGCACAAAGGGGCGTTCAACGTAATGCTGCTTTTCCAGCGCTTCACGCACATCCAGTATCGGTGTCAGCACCTCGTAGTCGATGATTGCCGCCCGCGCGCCCAATCGCGCCGCCTCACGGGATTCTGCCGCTACCACCAGCACCATCTGCCCGGCATAGTTCACCTCATCATCGGCCAGCAATAGATCCCCCGGTGCCAGTGCCCCAATATCCGGATTCCCCGGTATCTGCTGGCGGGTCAGTACCGCCACCACACCGGGAATGCGGTAGCAAGGTTCAACATCAATATTCAGAATGCGGGCATGGGCGTGATCGCTCAGGCGCGGGCAGAGGTGCAACAGTCCCTCCGGTTCCGATCGATCGTCGATGTACCGCGCCTCGCCGCTGACGTGCAAGGCGGCACTTTCGTGAATACGGCTGTGCCCAACACCGCCAGACAGCGGCTGAGAGAATTGCGCCTGCAACGCCGTTTGGGTGAGTACAGGCTGTGAAGGATTATGCGACATGGTGCGTAACCTCCATGGTGACGTCTTCACCTTGTAAGCAGAAGAAGTAACGCAGCAGCAAATTCCTGGCGAGCTGCATGCGGTAATCCGCGCTGGCACGCGCGTCACTGAGTGGGGTGAAATCCTGCTCCAGCACCTGACTGGCCGCCATAATCGTCTCCCGGTTCCAGGGCTGATGCAATAGCGCACGTTCACAGCGTTCAGCCCGCCGTGGGATCGCATCCATGCCACCGAAAGCGATGCGTGCCTGCACAATACGTCCCTGTTCGATATGCAGAGAAAAAGCGCCGAACACGATAGCGATATCGTCATCGGCCCGTTTGGATACCTTCCACGCGCGAAAGTTGTCCAGCAGCGCCCCACGCGGGATCACGATCTCGCGAATAAATTCGCCCGGCGCTAACGCCGTTTTGCGGTAAGCCAGGAAGAATTCTCGCAGCGGTAGCGTACGAAGATCGCCCCCGCCAACAAGCGCGCCTGAGGATGGCGCAGATAACAGAGGCTGCCAACTGTTCCAGCGAGGTTGGCATAAAGCAGCGTGACGCCTCACCGAACGGCACCTCGGTGACCTCACTCGCCAGTGCATTCAACCGTGCAACAGTATGCGCTTCCTGTCGGGTAAAGCTGTCCGCTATCGGGTGCTCGCACAACTGGCGCGCCGCGTCCATGATGGGCCGATAGCCGGTACAGCGGCATAAATTGCCTGCCAATGCCTGCTCCGCCTGCTGACGATCCCATCCGCTGTGCTGTTTTTGCAGCACAAACAGGGACATCACCATACCCGGCGTACAGAAACCACATTGTGACGCATGCAGATCGACTACCGCCTGCTGCACCGGATGCAGTTCTCCCTCCTGCCGCAGATCTTCTACCGTGATGAGCTGTTTACCCTGCAATGCGCTCAATAGCGTCAGGCATGCACTGGCAGTTTCATAGCAGACACGTCCCTGCTCCACGCGCCCCAGTACCACAGTGCAAGCACCACAGTCGCCAGAACCACAGCCTTCTTTGGTCCCAGTGCGACGCTTACGCTGGCGCAGGTATTGCAATACGGTCAACGCAGGATCGCCATCCCGCTCCACGACCAATGTGTCGTTAAGTAAAAAGGTGGTCATGCAGCCACCTCCTGACAGTCAGTCTGCCAAACGGGACGCCCATTGACCCAGGTAGCAACCACATTACGATCGTCACCCAGCGTCATCAGCACAAACAACCGCTCCATAATGTCCTGACACTTGTCATCACGCAGGCGTTGTAAGGCGGTGACAGCAGGATCGATAACCACAAAATCTGCGGTTTTCCCTGTAGCAAAATTGCCGATTTCATCTTCCAGATCGAGCGCACACGCGCCTCCCAACGTGGCATGGTAGAACGCCTCACAGGCTGACAGCCGGTACTGCTGCAACTGCCCGACTTTGTAAGCATCGCCCAAGGTTTGCAGCAGACTGAACGACGTTCCTGCCCCCACATCGGTGCCTATGCCGATACGCACGCCCTTGTGCCAGCTCTGCTGCAAACGAAACAGCCCGCTGCCGAGAAACAGATTCGAACTGGGGCAAAACGCCACGGCAGATTGCGTCTGGTGCAGGCAATCCCACTCCGCCTCATCGAGGTGGATAGCGTGCGCAAAAACGCTGCGCCGACCGGTCAACCGATAGTGATGATACACATCCAGATAGTTGTCCCGATCGGGATAAAGCTCGCGTACCCAAGCCACTTCCTGCGGGTTTTCGCTCAAGTGCGTTTGCAGCCAGGTATCGGGAAATTCTTCGCGCAGGCGCTGCGCGGCACTCAGCAGCTCCGGTGACGATGTCGGCGCAAAACGTGGGGTGATGGCATAGCCCAGACGTCCACGACCGTGCCAACGCCGGATCAACGCCTGACACTGGCGATGGCTGCTTTCTGCCGTTTCGACCAGATTGTCCGGTGCATTGCAATCCATCATCACTTTGCCCGCAATCAGGCGCATCCCCAACCCTTGCGCCGCGCTAAACAGCGCCTCCACGGATTCAGGGTGTACGGTGGCAAACACCATGGCGCTGGTGGTACCGTTACTCAGCAGTTGTTGCAGGAAAAATGCGGCCATCCGAGTAGCATAATGCATATCGCCATAGTGGCTTTCGGCAGGAAAGGTGTAACGCTCGAGCCACTCCAGCAACTGCTCACCGTAAGCACCAATAATCTCAGCCTGTGGAAAGTGGATATGCGTATCGATAAAACCCGGCAAAATCACTTTTCCGCGATAATCGATCAGCGACCAGCCCGCTTTCACACGCGCTTCACCTTGTTGCCAGGGATATAAACCGACAATTTTTCCCTTCTCAATCAGCAACACACCATCGTCAATATAACGGGCATGATCAGCGATCTGCTGCGGATTGTCTGCGGGCGCGGCAATATCGAAAAACGCGCTGCGGATAGCGTAACGGTTGCATACGGTCATGCTGTTTTATCCTGCGTAATAAACCAAGCGTAATGTAATAAACAGCAATTCCCATACCACAATAAACTCAGTTCGGCGGTAATGTATTTTACTGACAAGCAAACGGTTGCATTTTTAAGCAAACGATTACCTTTTTTATAAAAAAGATAATTGTGTATTAACTGCATAATATTGATGGGTTATATTGCACCATAAGGCGGCATATGCACGATTTAATGCCCTTACAGAGTGCATGGAAATGATGTGTTATCGAACATATAAAAAAAGGCATCCATTACGGATACCTTCTTAGAAAGAATAACATCAGAAGTTATATTGCAGAGAAACGCGATTCTGCCAAAACGAATAATCGTAAACTGGCGAGGTTTGCACCCCAAGGAAATTAGACAAACTTAATCCTTTTAAGGCACCATCAAACTGGTAAATACCAAAGACAACATATTCAGACTGGTTACGGCTGGGTGCACTGGCTGAACTTTTCAGGTCCATAAAGGAATAATACGTCCCGATGCTCAACGCAGGCATCACCTGATAGGTAATCCGCGTAGAATAGGCGTTGCCGGTACCGAGATCCTGGGTACTGGTAAAATAGGGTTGTGCGAAATATTTACCCGACGAGGTGCTGCTGGAATATGGCGTCACCAGCGCCCCATTCAGGTAGGCTTCAGGGTTGGAGACAATGTGGTTGTAGTTGATAGACCACTTCACGTTGCTGGTCGGCGTCAACGCCAATTGCACACCGTAAGAGGTGCTATCGACTTCGCCGCGCAAACGCTCACCCTCGCCGCTACCACGAATAAATTGCACGCCGATATCCGGCTGCCACGGCGCGGCTTTCCATTGACTGTGCGCTTCGCTATAGCAAATATTCACGTAGTCATCATAACTTTCATACCATAACTGGCCGGTCAGCGTTATGTCGCCCATCTGCTTTGAACGACCCGCCCCCACGGCCCAGGCGCCGTTGGTTTCTTCTTTAATCGCGCTATAAGCACTGGTCGCCAGGAATTTATCACTGCGCCACGGCTTGTAGCGGTATATCTTGGTGGCGTGTACGAAATCGGTTTTATCGCCCCAATGCATATCCACAGCGCGAAACAGAATGGGCGTAATACGCCAGTCATAGTCGCTCATAAAAGGAATATCGATGCGCTGATCGCCCGCCGTAAAGCGGAAATCCTGATACTGCCAACGCAACCAGGCTTCGCCGAAACCGTTTTGATTGGTCGCCAATTCCGTCACGCCACGCCCAGCGCCCGGTGAACGCCATTGTTGTTGATAAATCCCACCAACGCCTGCGCTAATACCGTAATACGGTGCCGTTTGGAACAGAATATTACCGCCATAGCTGGCAGTATCCTGATTATTGTTCTTCACGAAATAGGCATTGTTGGTGGAGTAATACAGTGAGCGTAACGAACCATGAACAGAACCGCAGCGTAACGCATCAAGCGCATTATCTACGCCGTAGGCATTTTGTGTGCAGGTTTGTCCCAGATTACTGCTCAGCGGTTTTATTGCTGCTGGCGATTCGGCAAACACAAATGCGGGTAATAATAGTGCGGCTGCGACGGTACTGATGGAAAATAAACGACCTGTGCGAATATCCCCGGGGAATAAAGATACAATGCTATGTTTCACAGTTAGGTTCCTACTACAGAATTAAAGGAAGCCACCTTGTAACAAGGAATAGCCAAGTATACTCGTCATACTTCAAGTTGCCGGAGCGTTGGCTACGCGCATTCGCCCGAATCACTTATTTGAGTAAGTTCGTCGAGGTTCATTCGCTTGCCACCTGCCTGCAACTCGAAATATTTAGGGTATAGAACAACAGCGATGACGTTATTTTCGCAGGTTAGTTATTATTTTGATGTTTATCCTCCGCAATTGCGGAGGATAAACAATAATTGAGAATCTTTTTTTATTATTTCAACCGTATTTTTATTTTATTACGCGAGATTATCCATACGTTGCCATAATTTCTCCGCAGCCTGACGTGCGTGGAAATAAATCTCCTCGACATCAAACGGGAAACAGCGATCTTCATACACCAGATTCCCTGCCACCATCACACTGTGCACACTGGCAGAATTCAGTGCGAAGGCCAAATGCCCGGCCAGATTTTCAGCACACAGCGGCGTCGGGGAGTGGTAATCGCAAATGGTTAAATCGGCCTGATAACCCGCAGCCAGTGAGCCAAACGGCGCAGCGAAGTTACGCTCCAGCAACAGGTTACCGTTATGCAGAAAACGCAGAAAACTGTCTGGCCACAGCGTGCCGCCTGCATCGCGGTGCTTGAAGCAGGCGAATTTCAACTCTTCAAACATATCCGCACCGATACCGTCGGTTCCCAGGGCCACATGACGATACTCCGCCAGACGCGGGTTGTACCCTACCTGATTGTTCATGTTGGAACGGGCGTTATGCACCAGACAAGCATCAAACTCATCGATCACCGCCACATCCTGCGCCGAAAGAAACAGGCCGTGCGCGATCAGGCTTTTCTCGTTAAGCAATCCTGCCCTCGCCAGTCGCACCATCGGATCAACACCATAGTGATGATGACTGTGAGAGACATCATAGCGGTCTTCCGCAACGTGAATATGCAGCCCGCGTCCCGTGCTCTGAATCGCATCGGCCAACAGTTCCAGCCCGGCATCGCTCAGCGTGAACGGCGCGTGTGCACCAATGTGCGCCTCCACCAGATAGGGCGTTTTACCCGACTTTTTATCCAGATCGATACGGTGAGCAAAACGGATATTTTCTTCCACGCCGCGCCGCAGTTCATCCAGCCCGCCATTGCGATCGGTGGTTTCATAGCAGGTCATGCCACGCAAACCGGCAGTGAGAAAGCCACGGCGTAAAATATCCAGCGATCCGCCTATCAGCGATGGGGAGGCATGGTGATCGATAACTGCGGTGCAACCTTGTTTAATCGCTTCCAGCGAACACACCAACCCGCTGTAATACAGTGACTCTTCATCCAGCGCGCGGTCCAGTTTCCACCACAGGTTTTTTAGCGTGGAGATAAAGTCCGGACAGGGGTCAATACGCGCCAAAATGCCACGCGCCAGCCCGGAGTAAAAATGGTTATGGGCACAGACGATGCCCGGCATCACCAGTCGCCCCTGCATCTCTTTCACTGTCGCCACCGGATAGCGCGCCGTCAGGTTTTTTCCCACCGCGACGATCGCCGTGCCGTCAATGGCGATATCCACGCCCTCATCCACTCGAGCGGGCTCAAACTGCACCGCCGTTGCGTTACGCAAAATCAGCATGAATTACGCCTCCACCGCGCCAAGTAAATAGTGATGATGTTGATAAATCGTTGAAATAATGCGGCACATGTCTGCCAACGCCGGAGGAGCACTGGCAATATGGCCGTGCGGGTCAATCGCCAGGTGATAGATCTGCTGCTCATGGCGCACCAGAATGCCATCTTCATCCAACAGGAAACCGGGATTGCTGCTGGCAGCAAAATCCTCACGCAAATTGAAGATGGTCACTTTATCGCGATAGGGTTTCCCGTCCCACGGGCAGAACTGGGCGCAGTTGCCGCATTCGTTGCAATAGGCATCAATATGCAGCGTTTGAAAACGGTCACGAAAACCGGGTACCGCAATGGAGATATTGGCGCGGTTAGGACAGACATCCATACACTTGGCGCACACATAGTTACACGACAGGCAACGCTGCGCTTCTTGTTGGGCAAACGCATCCTGATCGTCCGTCGTCACCAGCTGTATCTCTATCTCCCCTTTACGGCGATAGATATCAGCCGGATCGGTATTCAGCCAGCGTTTCGCCGCATGGTCATCGCGAATATTCTCACGCAGCAAAATCGCATCCGTCGCGCGTCGCGCCGCACCGATTGCCGCCACAATGGAAGCCGGACCGCTTTGCGCATCCCCAATCAGAAACACATTATTGCGCTGTGTTTCCTGCGTTTTGCTATCCACCACCGGGATACCTTTGGCCGACAGGGGAACCCCCATCTGTGCCAGCGCCGCATAATCTGGTTCTTCCCCAACGGCAGAGATAAGGGCATCCAGATGCAGCACGTCGGTGCGCTCGGTCGCCAGCGGACGAGCCCGCCCCTGCGCATCCGGCTCGCCGGGTTGCATAACTCGTAGCGTCACGGCGCCGTCGCTATCAAACCGTTCCGGATTCACCCAAAAGCGGAATTCAACCCCAGCGTGACGCGCCTCTTCCACTTCTTCGCGCCAGGCAGGCATATCGTGTTCACCGCGACGATAGAGAATGGTGACCTGTTCAACGCCGGGCACGCGCACAATCCATCGCGGTATTCCCCGCGCCGACAACGCCCACGGAACGCCCAAGCGTAATAATAATCGCATTTCTCATTTTGAGAAAATAACCGGGGTTTCCCCGCAATGACCCGCGCCATTACGCGCCAAAATAACCCCATACGCAGGCACAGAATTTGCATTACTCCCTTATCAGTCATGATTTATGCGAGGTATGCAATGGGGCTTTTTACTCAGGCAGCGGAATTGGAAAAAAATAACCGGGCTTTTGCCTTTATCCAGATCGTCGAAAGCCGGGGCTCTACACCGCGCCACAATGCCAGCATGCTGGTTGATGAAGACGGCAACAGTCAGGGAACCATCGGCGGCGGGATGATGGAGCGGTTGGTGCTGGAGCAAGCAAAAGAGGCGTTAGCGCAAGGGCAATCCCGCGTATTTAGCGGGCGCATGGCGCGTCAGGGCGAAGGTGCCGTTGGCTCGGATTGCGGCGGTGCCATGAAGATACACATCGCGGTGCAGCCACGCCGACCGCAGTTGGTGCTGCTGGGGGCGGGCCACGTGAACCGTGCCATCGCCGTGGTGGCCGCGCCGCTCGGCTTCGAGATAGCACTGATGGATACCTGGAAAGAGAATCTGGATCATCCCGATCTCCCCCCCGCCAGCCGCAAATTGCTGGTTGAGAGTTTCACTGCCGGTATCCAGCAGTTGACACTGGACGATAACTGCTATGTGGTGATCGCCACCAACCATCAGGACAGAGAAGCGTTGGAACACACTATCGGCAGTTCGGTGCGTTACCTTGGCTTGCTGGCCAGCCGCAGAAAGATCCAGACCTTCCGTGCCGAGTTGGAGAAGCGTGGTGTCGATGCCGCTGACATCGCGGCGCTGCGATCGCCGATTGGACTGGATATCGGGGCGGAAACCCCGGAGGAGATCGCCATCAGCGTGATAGCGGAAATTCTTCAGGTGAAAAGTGGTGCCAGCGCGGTATCACTCCAGTCCACCACGCTGGCTGTCGTATCAAAATAGGGTCTTCACCCACTCGGCGTTAAACGGCTTGCGGCGCAGAAAGCGCCCATGCCCGGCGCGGCCGGTGAACACGCCCTCACGCCATACCACCTCACCGCGGCTCAAGGTCATGATCGGCCACCCCTGGCATACCATGCCCTCGTAAGGGGAGTAGTCGCCATTATCGTGCATTTCATCGTGACGCAGCGTAACGCGGCGCTGCGGGTCGAATAGCACCAGATCGGCATCCGCACCGGGCATCAGGTTACCTTTCTGCGGCCACAGGCCAAACAGTTGCGCCGGACGCGTGCTGGTCAATGCGACAAATTGCTCGGGGCTGATTCGTCCTGTCGATACCCCGTGCGAATAGAGTAATGCCAGTCGATTTTCCACGCCAGGCAACCCGTTCGGACAACGGCTGAAATCCCCACCGGAAAGCATGTGGCGTTGATGCAGTGAAAAATTACAGTGATCGGTCGCCAGCGTGGCGATACTGCCCTCTGCCATCCCTTGCCACAGCGCCGCCTGCTCTTCCTGCCCACGCAACGGCGGGCTGAGGATATACTTCATCCCGTCAGGGTCTTGGTAACGCTGTTCATCCAACAGCAGGTATTGTGGGCAGGTCTCAGCCCACACCAGCTGCCCGTTGTGTTGCGCCAGACGGATATAATCCAGCCCCAACGCGTTGGACAGGTGAACAATATACAGCGGCGCACTATCCGCTAACGACGCCAGGTTAATCATGCGCGCGATCGCCTCCGCCTCACAAGCGACAGGGCGACTTAAGGCATGATACATCGGCGCCGTGTTCCCCTGTTGTACAAAGGCATCGCGACGCCATCGAATCGCCGCATCATTCTCCGGATGTACCGTGGTTAACGCGCCCACCTGACGCAGCCGCTGCAACGCCTGTAACACCGCCGCGTCATCCAGTTTGTACTGATAGGTCAGGTAGAGTTTGAAGCTGCTGATCCCTTCCTGCTCCACCATCGACGCCATTTCATCCAGAATGGCATCGTCGACATGCTGCACCACGCCGTGAAAGCTGTAGTCGATCGCCGCCTGCCCCTCTGCATAGGTATGATAGCGGCCCAATTGATGATGCAGGTTACATCCCGCCGGACCAAAGCCCATATGATCGACAATAGTCGTGGTACCGCCGCACGCTGCCGCACGAGTGCCGGAAAAAAAATCATCGCAGCTGCGACCAATGCCGACATCGATATTGAAATGGGTGTGTACATCAATACCGCCGGGCATCACCTGATACCCGGTTGCATCAATCACCGCCATCTCGGGCGTGATGGCGATATGGGGTTCACGCCGTACGATCCGCCCCTGTTCGATCAGCAGATCCTCATGATACTGCCCCTGATGATCGACCAACGTGCCGCCTTTGAGTAAGCGCTGCATAGCATTCTCCTGCATCAAGTTGAAGACGGTTAATCCATCAAGGGACGGCCTTCCCACACCACTTCGCGATAGTGTTGTCGGTCGGTATCGCCTTCAGAACTGACCACCAGCACACAGGAGGAGGAATCCAACCCCAATTGCGCCAACAACGCTTCTCGATCCGGGCTATGCAGTATCGCCGCCAAGACGCCCATGCCGACAGCGCCCGATTCGCCAGAAACGATGCGCGCATCCTGCCCAAGCGGATTGCCCAGCACCCGCATCCCCAGCGCAGTGACGCGGTCTTCACAGGAGATAAACTGGCGGGAACAATCTCGCAGGCGCGGCCATCCTAACGGGTTGGGCTCGCCGCAGGCCAACCCCACCATCATGGTGTCCATCGCACCGCCGACAGCGACGATCTCCCCATGTTGCGCAGAGCGGAACAAGCAGTCAGCGCGATCCGGCTCCACGATCACCGCATGTAATTTATCTGCGCCATAGCAATTCACCAGATAATCCAGCACACCCGCCGCCATTGCGCCCACGCCAGCCTGAAGAAAAACGTGCGTCGGTGTCGGCCAGTCGTTCTCGGCAATCTGTTCTACCGCTTCTACCGCCAGCGTCGCATAACCTTGCATTATCCAGGCGGGGATTTTTTCGTAACCGCGCCAGGCGGTGTCCTGCACCACTTCCCAGCCCTTTTCTTGCGCAGTTTGCATGGTCAGGCGCACGGTATCGTCATAGTTCATGTCCGTGACAATACATTCCGCCCCCAGCCCGGTAATGTGTGCGACACGCTCCGCAGATGCCCCCTTGGGCATATAGACCACGGCCTGTTGCCCTAACGCTTTGGCCGCCCAGGCAACGCCTCGGCCGTGATTGCCATCCGTGGTGGTGGCAAAGGTAATGCTTTCCGGCAGCGCCGCGCGGCCTTGCTCAAACGAAAAATCCTCCAGGGAGAAGTGGTATTTTTCGCACACGCAGCGGGCGATGGCATAGGCACCGCCGAGAATTTTGAAAGCGTTGAGCCCGAAACGTTGAGATTCATCCTTCACCAGCACCTGCCCTACGCCCAATTCAGCCGCGAACGCCGTCAGCGAGTGCAGCGGCGTCGGGCGATAACCCGGCATCCGTTGATGGAAGTTGCGCGCCTGTTCCGCCTGTTCCCGGCTGAACAGTGCTGCGCCGTGCGGCGTAAAGTGAGCGTTGTCGGCAATCTGCATCCGTAGTGAAAACGTTGACATGTTGGCATCCTGATTTTGATTAATGAATTCATAGTTATTCCCTATCCATAGCATCAATATCTGTGCCAGTTTGTAGTTGCAGCGCCCAGTGCAATGTCGAATAATCGAAAACAGGAGAAAAAGGCATGTTCACACCGCATGGCGTGCCGGAAGCCGTGCCGTTTACCACGCAGTTCTGCCTTAACGGGCACCATCAGGCCTGACTGTCGCATGGCGACAGACGAACCGGTGATGCCGATTCTCAAAATGAGAAACAGCCGCGAGGCGCTTTACCCGATATAAGAGCGTAGCCCATGACCAGCCAGACCCTGTCTCTGATGCACATCCAGCCCACCATTCGGCATTTCACCCAGATGCTCAGTCAGGTATTGCGGCTGGAAGTGGAGATCGTTGATCACCGGTTACTGCGCGTGGCAGGCAGTGGACCCTATCGTAGCCGCATCGGCCATCCCTCAGATAACACCCGCCTGCTGCAATACGTCATCGATAACAAGCAAGAGAAAGCAGTTATTCACTCGCAGCACGATCCGATTTGCCAGGGTTGTGGTCAGTACGGCAACTGCGGCGAGCTGGCGTTTCTTGGCCTGCCGGTGATGCACGGTGAACGTTGTCTGGGCGTCATCAGCCTTGCGGCCATCAATGCAGAACAGCAGCAGCGATTGCAGGACAATATCACCGTATTTTCCGATTACGTCCGTCATATCGCTTCACTGCTGATCGCTAACCTGACGAAGAATCCCACCGCCAATGATGGCATGGATGTGCTGTTCACCACGCTCATCAACAGCATGGATCAGGGAATTCTGGTGCTGGATGAGCATGGCATTATGACGTTTGCCAATCAGAATGCGCTGACGCTGCTCAACGCCCGCTGGGAAACCCTCGCCAACACGCCGATTACCATCCGTCCGTTGGTGGCCAGCAAAGATTTCGCCAACGGCAATGCACAGCATGTGATCGCCTTTGCGGCACAGCAGGAAGTGGTGATAGGGCAGCATCATAACGGTAATAACCGGCAGTTGTTCCTGTTTGCTTTCCACCAATCTGAACGTCCCGCGCCGATCAATGAGACCGACAGCGAACCGCGTATCGGCCAGTTTATCGGTAACGCCCCTGCGGTACAGGCGCTGAAACAGCATATTGCGCGTTTTGCCGATAGCCCCTCCAGCATCATGATCACCGGTGAGAGTGGCAGCGGTAAAGAGGTGCTGGCTCGCTCCATTCATCAGGTGGGACGGCGTAGCATGCACCCGTTTATTGCCATCAACTGTGCGGCGATCCCTGAGCATCTGCTGGAGAGTGAACTGTTCGGCTATGTTAAAGGCGCATTTACCGGTGCCGCCCCGAATGGCAAAGCAGGGCTGATTCAGTCCGCTCATCTCGGCACCTTGTTCCTCGACGAGATTGGCGATATGCCATTGACGTTGCAGGCCAAGCTGCTGCGAGTACTCGAAACGCGCGAAGTGATGCCGCTGGGGGCCAGCAAGCCGGTGGCGGTGGATATCCGCATTATTTCTGCCACCCACCAAAATTTGACGCGCGCGATTGAAGAGGGAAACTTTCGCGAGGATCTTTACTACCGCCTGAAGGTGATACCGGTCGAGATCCCCCCGTTGCGCGAGCGCACGGCAGATATCGAACTGCTGGTGCACCACTTTCTCAATCTGCACACGCGCCGTATTGGCAGCACCTACCCTGGCGTGAGCCGCGAGGTAATGGCTTTGCTGCGAGATTATCGCTGGCCGGGCAATGTGCGGGAATTGAGTAATCTGGTGGAGTATCTGGTGAATATCGTGCCCGACGGTGAGGTGATTGACCCGACGCTGTTGCCGCCGCATTTTCATCGCGCCACCCCCTCCCCGTTGCCCACCGTTGAAACGGTTACGGCAACAACACTCGCCGTGCCCCCGAGCCTGAAACAGCTGGAGCACCAGCGCATTATCGAGGCGCTAGGTCGTGGCGTGAGCAAAGCACAACTGGCGCAAGAATTGGAGATCAGCGTGGCGACGCTGTATCGCAAAATCAAAAAAATACGGGCTACATGATAGTCACTAGCCCGTTCTCCCGCTAACGCCGCCGGAGCAGTTGCTGGTACTGTTCCGGCGTATCCATATCCCAATGAATCGCGCCCTCCGATACGGGCACACGCCGTTGGCCGTGACAGGCAATCAGCGTTTTCATCGAGGTTTGGTTATCCGCCGCCAGCACCGCATCGCGCATGGCAGGTGGCAGCAATACCGGGTGCCCTTTCCCTTGAGCATATTCTGGAATCAGGCAGGTCGCATCGCGCTGTTGCCACAGCGTGCGATAAACCGCCCCGCTAACGGCAGGCATATCCCCCAGCGCCAGAAAGAAATGCCCGCCGCCGACCGCCGCCGTACCACAGCGAATGGAGGAGAACATCCCCTCGGTAAAATCTTCGTTGTGACACAGCGTAATCCGCCCATTGTCGCCGTAGCGCCAGTTCAGCTCGGCACCGCGAAAACCGGTCACCAGCACCACGCGATCGCAAAAGGAGAGCGCCGCCGCCAACGCGCTGTCGAGCACCGTTCCCTCCCCCCAGGGCAGCATCATTTTCCACTGCCCCATGCGGCTGGAGAGTCCAGCCGCCAGCATCAGACAGACTTTCTCGCTCATGCGACCAGCTCCACCAGCATCACCAGCATCACGGTGCCAACACCGCTTTGATCGAGGTGATAATTGGCTGATAGCCCGTGCAGCGGCACAGGTTGCCCTCCAGCGCCTCGCGAATTTCTTCATCATTCGGCTGAGGGTTGGCATCCAGCAAGGCTTTGGCGCTGATCAACACGCCGGGCGTACAAAAGCCGCACTGCACGCCGCCATGGCGAATGAAGGCATTTTGCAGTTTTACGCCGACAGGGTCCTGATGCAGCGCTTCCACCGTGGTAATTTCGGCGCCATCACACTGTGCAACCAGCAACAGACACGAGCACACCGCACGCCCGTTCATGATCACCGAGCAGGCACCGCACTCACCAACGGAACAGCCCTCTTTGGTGCCAGTCAACCGCCGATCTTCACGCAGGTAATCCAGCAGGCGCGTATTGTCATTCACCGTGGCCTGCACCCGAATGCCGTTAATCTTCATTTCTACATCAATCATCTGTCACTCCTGCTGCGCCAGTTCTGTCATTACCTGACGGAACATATCGAGATAAACCGGGATTTTGTAAGGTGCCGACCAACGACCACCAATCGCATCGGTGACCAGGGTTTCCAATGCCGCGGCGGCATGATCAATCACTGCCAGTGTCGGCGCGTGCCCCAGCAGCGCCTGCTCGACCGCCGTCAAGCGCTGTGGCTTGCCAAACACGGCACCATCGACCAACCGGCACAGTTCGATGTTGCCGTGCGCGTCCAATCGAAACAGCGCGGTGAGGCTTTGGCGCGTGATATTCACGGCAGTACGCCGCCCCAGTTGCAGATAAAACGGATGCAGCACACCCGCCGGAGGCGGCGGCAGAATAATGCGGGTGAGTAATTCGCCGGGTTGTAGTTGGGTGCGATAGCCGACGGTGATAAAAGATTCCAACGGAACGCGGCGACATTCACTGGCAGTACGTAACTCCACCTCAGCACCATAGACCATCAGCGGCGGCACGGAATCCGCACAGGGTGCGGCATTGACGATATTGCCCCCAACGGTCGCCCGGTTGCGCAGTTGCAGCGAACCCACAGTGCGACAGGCGGTTACCAACAGCGGATAATTGTGCTGCAACCGTTCATCGCTAACCAGATCGGTAAAGCAGGTGCCTGCACCGATAGCCAGAGCGTCGCCTTCAGCATCAATTCCGCGTAATTCGCGTAAGCCGGAAATATTCACCAGCCGCACCGGCGTGGTTTTTAAACGAGCCTGCACCAGCACATCGGTGCCGCCGGCCAACACCTGCGCGCCGGGTTGCGCCAACAGCGCTAGCGCCTGATCCAGGCTGGCGGGCTGGCTTACCTCAAGGGTATTGAGACGCAGCACCTGCTTACGTTCACCGTCATGGGCTTGCACTTCACTCTGGCGCGCTGGTTTTTTCAGGTTGTAGCCCAGCCGTACCTGTTCCAGCGTCAACGGCAGCGTGCGATTCCAACGACCAATGGCAAAGCTGACCGCATTGTTGAGCGCGGCACCGCCCAGTTCCAGCACCGGCTCGCCAATCACCTTGGCACCGTAAGGCCCGGCCTTATCGTGATTTTCTACCGCAATCACGTTAATGTTGGGGATATCGCGAATCGTCGGCAACAGATAGGTATCGAAATTCTCTGATTTCACTTCCCCGTTTTCGATATTGAAATCTTCCAGCATGCCGTAGCCGATCATCCCTTGCACCACGCCGCCGTATACCTGCCCTTCGAACCCCACGCGGTTCACCACCTTGCCTACGTCGTGTACCGCCGTGATATCCAGTAGCGTGATTTTTCCGGTACGGGTATCCACCGCGACATCTGCCACCTGACACCCGTATACCCAGGTAAAATAGGGGCTGCCGCAGCCTTTTTCCTCATCCCAGTGAATGGAGGGGGCGACATGCCAGCCATAGGCGGAGAGATTGGCGCCGGTCGCCTTGGTGAGCGTCACTACCTGAGCGAAATCCATGCAACGCGTCAGGTTGGCACGGTTAAACACCTTGCCGTCGCGCCACATCAGGGAGTCCACACCGCTTGCCCCCAGTTGCGTGGCGATGGCATCCGCCATACGCTGTTTGATCTTGCTGGCGGCATTGAGCACCGCTTGCCCCCCCCATCAGCGTGCCGCGCGAGGCAACGGTCGAGCCGCCGTCCGCTATCATCGCCGTCGCCGGATCGGTAAACGTTATCCATGAGAGCGGCAGGCCGAAGGCTTCCGCCGCAATCATCGACATCGTGGTTTGCAGCCCTTGACCATTCTCGGAAACCGCCGTGGAGATATTGACGCTGCCATCGGCATTGACCTGAATCAGCGCAGATGACGCGTCCAACCCTTCCGCACCGAGCGAACAGCCACGGTGGCTTAACGCCAGACCGATGCCGTATTTGATCGGCCCGCCTTGTGCATTCAATTGCTGATAGCGTTCGCGTTTAGCCATAAATTCGACGCTGTTAGCCGCTTTCTCCAGCACTTCCTCGGCAGATACCCTGTGTTCGCTGAACACCTGCGCTGCCATGCTGGTATCCCCTTGTTGCAGGATATTACGCTGACGCAGTTCAAGCGGTGACAGGCCAAGCACTGCCGCCACTTCATCCATTAGCGACTCGTTCGCCAAAATCACTTGCGGCGCACCAAAACCGCGAAACGCCGAGGTGTAGTTGTTATTGGTGTACACCCCGGTGACATCAACGCGCACGTTAGGAATGCGGTACGGCCCCGCGGCTTGCACCGAGCTGCGCCAGGTGACAAACGGCGTTTGCCCGGCGTAGCTGCCACCATCCGCCAGCACCTCAATCTTGATGGCTTGAATACGTGCCTCGTCATCCAGACCGATTTTGTATTTCATCTTGTACGGGTGGCGTTTATAGCTTTCCCGCATCGATTGCTCACGGTTGTAGGTAAATTTGACCGGCCTGCCGGTTAAGTGACACAACAGCGCCGCACGGCACGCCAGATGGTCGATGATGTCATCTTTGCCGCCAAACGAGCCGCCAACGATCGCCCGCTTGATGTTGACGCGCGCTTGCGGCAAACCGAGGTACTTCGCCACAAAACCGCGCACGCGGTGCGCATTCTGTACCGACCCTGACAGCGTCATGATCTGCTCGTTATCGTCGATCCAGGCAATGATCGACTCCGGTTCAATGTAGGCGTGCTCCTGATACCCCACCTCATAGTCCCGTTCGAAAATATGGCTGGAGGCCGCGAACCCCGCGTCAATATCACCTTTGATGGTATGGTGATGATTGATCACATTGCTGGCGCTGCCCGGGTGAATCAGCCGTGCATCCGGTTTTAGCGCGTCTTCTACGCGAGTGATTGGCTCAAACGGCGTGTAGCGCACGCTGATTTTATGCGCAGCCTGGCAGGCCGCTTCGTAACTTTCCGCCGCAATCACCGCAATCACATCGCCGCGAAACGCAATATTCTCATTCACCAGCGGCGGATAGTCAGCCATCACCACGCCAATGTGACTTTCGCCGGGAACATCTCGCCAGGTGGCGATTTTCACCACGCCCGGCACCTGTAATGCGGCGTCGAGATCGATCGCCTCCACCCGTCCCGCTGCGATATCCGCATAGCGGCACACGCCGTACAACATGTCTTTCAGGACGATATCATCACCGTACACCGCGCTGCCCTTGACCTTGGCCAAGCCATCCACGCGCGGCACTTCATGGCCGACCACTTGCATTTCCATCACGTCTTTCTCTTCTGCTGCCATGGTTAACCTCATTGGTGACGCGGACTGCCATCGGCCAGCAATGCCTCGCCTTTGAGCGCGGTAATCGGTCCGTAGGCGTTGGGCTGGCGATGCACGTCAAAGTTGAACGTGGTGCGCTTGTAGATCTGACAGAAATCGAGATCGCAATGGGCTATCGCCACTTCATCGCCTTTGGTCACACAGCTGGCGACCACTTCACCCGATGGCGCAATGATGCAGCTCCCGCCAATGTGTTCCACGCCCTCTTCCGTTCCCGCTTTCGCCACCCCCACGACCCAGGTGCCATTCTGATAAGCGCCAGCCTGCATAGAAAGTTGGTTATGAAACAGCGACAGATCGTCGTGCTCCGGCGCAGGCGCATTGTGCACCGGCGTGTTGTAGCCGATCAGCACCATTTCCACGCCTTGCAGCCCCATCACCCGATAGGTTTCACACCAGCGACGGTCATTACAAATCGCCATGCCGACCCGACCGCCAAAAGCGTTAAACACCGAGAATTCCGCTCCCGGCGTAAAATAGCGCTTCTCCAGATGCTGAAAGGCGCGCCAGGGTTCGTGCTCACGGTGCCCCGGCAAGTGCACTTTGTGGTATTTGCCGACGATAACGCCGTTTTTATCCACCAATATTGAGGTGTTAAACCGCCGTTTTTCCCCCTGTTCCACGCTCAGTTCGGCGTATCCCAGACAAAAGCCCACTTGCAATTCACGCGCCAAATCGAACAGCGGCTGTGTTTCGGCACCCGGCATCGCCGCCTCACACCAGCTATCCAGTTGGGACTCATCTTCGATATACCAGCGCGGAAAAAACGTGGTGAGCGCCAACTCGGGATACACGATCAGGTCCGCATCCAGTTGGTGCGCCTCGCGCATCAGGTTCATCAAGCGTGCCACCACGGCAGCACGGGAATCTTCTTTATTGACCGGCCCTAACTGGCCGATAGCGACATTGACATAACGCGCCATGTGATTTTTCTCCTGTAAACGCATCGGGTATCAGGCGCGATCGGCGCGCTGTACGACGGCACCCAGCAGAACGTTCGCGCCCGCGATCAAATCCTGTGGTGCCGTAAATTCGTTAATGTTGTGGCTTAATCCGGCCACGCTGGGCACGAAGATCATTCCGGCCGGACACATGGCAGCCATGATTTGTGCATCATGCCCGGCACCGCTAGGCATGCGGCGCGACGGTAAGCCACGCAGGCGCGCCTGTGCCGCAACCAGTTCGACCATCTCCGGCGCAAAGGGCGTCGGCTCAAAACGCGCCAGCATATTGCGTGACACGCTTATCCCTTCTTCGTGCGCCGCCTGCTCGGCAAATGCCCACAGGCGCTGTTCGGCCAAACGCAGTGCCTCTGCGTCGGTATTGCGTAAATCCACAGTCAAGGTCACGGTATCGGGGATCACATTGACCAGATTCGGCGTGAACACCAGATGCCCGACAGTGGCAACCTGATCGCCACCCAACTCCTGCGCCAGTTGACGGGCAAACACGCCGATCCGCGCGGCGACGTAACCCGCATCGTGACGTAAACGCATCGGGGTGGTACCCGCATGGTTCGACACGCCCTGCAAATGGAATTCGGTCCAGGAAATCCCCTGCACACCGTCCACCACCCCAATCGCCAGCCCTTCTTCGTCCAGCACTGGGCCTTGCTCGATATGCAGTTCGAAATAGCTGTCCACCCGGTTATCCCCCACCGATGCCGGACCGGCATAACCGATTTGCCGCAACGCATCGCCTACGGTGACGCCATCAATACCGCGGGTTGCCAGCGCGGTTTCCAGTGCCAGCCCGCCCTGATACACCAGACTGCCCATCATGTCGGGTTGAAAACGTGAACCTTCTTCATTGGTGAAAAACGCTACCGCAACAGGACGACGCAGCCGCATACCGGCATCTTTCAATGTGGCAATCACTTCCAACCCAGAGAGCACACCGTAGTTACCGTCATACAGCCCACCGGTTGCCACGGTATCAATATGCGATCCCATCATCACCGGCGGCGTATCGGTTAATCCGGGGTAGACACCCACGGTATTACCAATGGCATCCACCGTAACGCTGAGCCCTAACGCCTGCATGCGCGCCACCGCCCAATCGCGTCCCTGTCGATCTTCATCGCTGAGCGCCAGTCGGCACACACCGCCCTGCGGCAATGCGCCTATCGCGCCCAGTTCGTACAACGACGCCATCAGGCGTTCGCCGTTCATGCGTAACTCGCTTGTCATGACATAACCCTTTTTATCGTGCTGCCGAGCGGCATCAACGATGCGCCCAGTGCGTCATCCGCTTTTCAATGAAGGCGAAAATTTCATACATCACCACCCCCATTGCGCCGATAACGATCAACCCCGCAAACACCAACGCCATATTCATGTTGGAGCTGGCCGACATCATCAGATAGCCAATACCCAGATTGGAGGCCACGGTTTCCGAAATCACCGATCCGACAAACGCCAGCGTGATGGCCACTTTTAACGAGGCAAAGAAGTAAGGCAGCGATCGGGGCAGCCCCACCTTTGTCAAAATGTCGAAACGGGATGCCCCCAGTGAACGCAGCACATCCTCCATTTCAGGCTCTACCGTCGCGAGCCCGGTCGCGACGTTGACGACGACCGGGAAAAAAGAGATGAGAAAAGCAGTGGCAATGGCCGGAATGGTACCGATGCCAAACCACACCACCAGTACCGGCACAAAGGCCACTTTGGGAATCGAGTTGAACCCCACCAGCAGCGGATAGACCGCTTTGTAAACCAGCGAGGACGCACCGACCGCAACCCCCAACACCAGCCCGACGGCTACCGCCAGCACAAAACCCGCCAGCGTGGTGTAGAGCGTTTGCAGCGAGTGCGCGGCGATGGGCCGCCAGTCCGCGACCAACGAGCGAAAGACATCGCTCAATGACGGGAACAGGTAGGTTGGCACATCCAGCCCCACCACAATCACCTGCCACAAAACGCCGAGCAGGACCAGCAGTGCCCAAGGGGCTATCTTGATTAACACATGACGAGATATCACGACGGGCCTCCGTTAGGCATGGTGTTGTGAAGAGATGTGCTCGCGCAGTTCGAACACATAGCGAGAAAACGCATCGGTGTAGGTCACCTGAAGATCGCGCGGACGAGGAAGTTCTATCTCCCGGCGCGCGACAATCCGGCCCGGCCTGGCACTCATCACATAGACGGTATCCGCCAGAAACACCGCTTCACGCAGATCGTGGGTTACCAATACCACCGTAAACGGCGCTTCCTGCCACAGATCGCGCAACATGCACCACAGCTCTTCACGGGTAAAGGCATCCAGCGCACCGAACGGTTCATCCAGCATCAGCAAGCGCGGTTTGTGGATCAGCGCGCGACAAATCGAGGCACGCTGCTGATGCCACCAGACAATTCCCACGGGAATTTATCTTCATACCCTTCGAGACCAACGCGTTTTAGCAAGGCTCGCGCCTGCTCTTCATACTCGTGCCCTTTTTTACGCCGCGTAGAGCGGTAAGGCTCCACGATCTCCATCGGCAGCATGACGTTTTGTAGCGTGGTACGCCAAGGCAGTAAGTTAGAGGCCTGAAATGCCATGCCGACGCATTTCTGCGGCCCCACCACTTCGCGTTTGTTGACGAAAACGTAGCCCTCGCTCGGCGAGAGCAACCCCGAGGTCAACTTCATGAATGTCGATTTACCACAGCCGGAAGGTCCCACCAGCGCCACGAACTCATTTTCATTGATACTGAAATTAATGTCCTTTATGGCCAGCTGTTCGCTGTTGCTGTACGCCAGACTGACATTCTCGAACTTAACGAAACTCATTGATCACCACCTGAAATCATGCTGCCTGACAGAAATTACCGCACGGTCCGATCGGCCTGTGCCGGTAACAGCGCACTGGTAAACAACGCATCCGTTTTCGGCGTCTCTTTCAACTCGAACGCAGCCACCACATCGCTGATAGAGTTACTCAAACGCTGGGTATCCACACTGCCCAGACCGTTCTTCTTGGTTTCCGGGGTTACCACCAACTGATCAAACGCCAGTTGCAGACGACGGGTCTCCAGCGGCAAATCGATCAGCGAATCCTGTTCCTTCACAAACTTGGCGGCGCTGACGGGATCGGCGAGGGTTTCCTGTACCGCCTTATTGAAGGCACGTAAGAAGGCTTTGATGGTGTCGGGGTGTTTTTCCAGCATCTCTTTGCTGGCGATAATGGTGTTGCCGTAGAGATCGACACCGTATTGCGCATACGGGAAGATCGTCAGGTCATCCGCTTTCGCACCGCGCGCTTCAAGATTCAGCAAGTTGGTAAAATAGAAGCCGGAAATGGCATCGACGTTTTTACGCACCAACAGGTTGGCGGTAACGGTGGGGTCAGCCGATTGCCAGGTAACGGCATCTTTGCTCAACCCCACTTTCTTCGCAAAAGCCGGCCAGGCTTTGCGTGCAGCGTCGAAGACCGGAGCCGCAATGGTTTTCCCTTTCAGGTCTGCTGGCGTTTTTACCCCGGTGCTTTTCAGCAAAAATACCGCGGCAGGCGTAGCGTTATACAGCATATAAACACCCTTAATACCGGTGCCTGGATGCTGGGATTCCTGTTCAATCAAGGCATTGAAATCGGCAAAGGCCATATCATAGGCACCGGTCGCCACGCGGGTCACTGCGCCCGCAGAGCCGTTACCGGAGTCAATCTGTACATCCAGCCCTTCCTGGGCAAAATAGCCTTTGGCCTTGGCCATTAAAAACGGAGCGGAAGGCCCTTCAAAACGCCAGTCGAGCGAGAATTTTACTTTGACAGGATCTGCCGCATAGGCGGATGACGCCAGAACAGATAAAGACAGTAGCGCCGTACAACCCAATTTGTGCAGTGTTGCGAATCTGGATGTCAACATCACGAATGTCCTCAATAGTGAAAGTCAGTGTTTACCCGAATTAACTCTGGTTTTTGTCGTCCGCCGATGAGAGCGGAGCACGTTGATACAGGTCGCCAATCTGCTGATGAATATCTTCCATGCGTTGCATGCGTTGGCTTGCTTTCTCGGAACAGCAGGTCGCCAACTCATTGCCAATAAAATTGACCATGCTGATGGCGGCGGTGTAGGAATCGAAAATATCGCTGTGTTTTGCGGCGCACGGAATAGCCACATCGGCCAGCGCACAAACATCAGACACAGGGGTATTACTGAGTACCACAATGCGGGTGCCATAGTTTTTGGCCACTCGCACCAGGTGTAACAGCAGTTCGATCTGGCGGGGAAAATCCACCACGAACAGCACATCGGTCTCGCGAATGTCTGCCAGCACGTCGGCAAATTTCGCTGCCGGATCATTGACCAGTTGCACATCACTCAACACATGGGAGAACAGCGACTGGGCGTAGAACGCAGGGGCATAGCTATTGCGGAACCCTAACACCCAAACGCGCCGCGCATCACGCATCAGTTGCACCGCGCGCTCCAACTCTTCGGGCATGCTGTCGCGCTGCATGCCCGCCAGATTTTCGCGTTCCCGTTCAATATGCCTATCGAGACGTTCACGTACCGTGGTTGGGTGGGTCGTACGCTGTGCCAAATTGGTGAGCGGTGAATAGCCCATGGGCTCAATACCGCGACATTTCACGCGAAACTGATTGAAATCCTGAAAACCGAGGCGACGAAACACCCGCGCCGCCGTCGATTTTGAGACGCCTGCCAGTCGTGCTAATTCCGTTGCGCTGTAGCTTGCCAATTGATGTTGATGATCCAGAATGACATCGACCAGCTTCTTCTCTGCCGGAGACAACGCGCCATAGATCAGGCGGATGGCGGTGTGAAGCTCAGCCAGTACGTTGGTGTGTTCTTCTGGTGCAGTTAGCGCGTTATTCATCCTGACCTCAGTCTGTGTGGTACGTACGTTTCGGGGTGTGCGATGAGACATGCCTGGCACATCTGTTTTATGAAATCACACACAAAGAAACGCCTGTGCCAAACACTAAGCAAGGGGCGCGCCAAAACCATACAAAGAAAGAGGATTTTTTTTAATTAATAATAAACAATGGGTTACATTTAAAGCCAAGAAATGAAGGAGGGTGAAAAAATGCAGAGAAGCAAGGTGCAACGTTATTGTCGTGCACCTTTTTTGTTCATTGCACCAAAAGTGAGCCAAATATCATCAACGCGGGGATGAAGTTCATTCTACTGTATTGGCTCCGATTCACTGACGCACATAATGATATCCCTAATAAGACAGGTGCAGGTCAGGGCAAAATCCTTGATGGTCATACCGTCGCAAGGATTTTCAAATCAGAAGTAAATCAACCCAACGTTGCAAGGTCATTGATAACCACAGTAATAGTATCCGGGTTGTTAATTAATATTAGCGCACGAAGATAATCATCGTATTGAAATAAAAGGCCAAGCGTCTCTGGTTGGAGCAGTGAATTTAGTTCAAAAGTCTGGTAGACAGGATTGCTCATAAAATAGAGTGTGCACATATTAATAAACGCATCATTGACGCCCCGCCCTCGTCGGAGCGCTATTTCAGTACGTATAAGGGTATTTTCAATCGTGTCATACTCCCCTTCATCAATCGAGTTATGATAAAAATAATCCTCAGGGGTGCCGAGTGCATGGACAGATTCATGACACATAATGTTAGACAAATTTTTTATTTTCTTTTGAATCTCTCTATTCCTTTCCCATGTAGGCATGGTGCTGCGACTGTTCAATGTGAGAGAGTCTGTTTTTATATATATTCTATCTAGTGGATCGTGAATGTATGAAAATCCAACGACACTGTCTTTTTTGCTTGCGTCTTTACTATCTAAAGAGATGCTTTTTCCCTTTTCATTCATGACTAAAATGATATTAGATTTATCATTCGTATCAAAAACGGCCTCCATCCGCTTCAATTTACTCAACAATGTACTAATAAATAAATTACGCGCACCATAACAAGTGATTCTCAACTTAGATAAAACATAATTATCAATAGACACATTTCTATCTTTAATCAAAGAATAAACAATACCGATAATCCCTTTAGTTCTTGCAAATGCATCATTGAAAACGTCCATAATATAAGGATGCTGTGAATTTTCTTCTAGCGAAGCCATGCTTTTAAAAACATAATCATTGGGATCGTTAAGATAATCATTTTTATGCATTTCAATATAATTGTCGCTATGTTTTATTGAAGTGACAATTTTTTTCCATTAAGAGAAAAAAAATAACTCCACTGTTATATAATCGGTGTTTTTATTCACCTTTTTCTGAATGTCTTCTAAATCTTTATAATCAGCATTTATAGGTCTGCGTGATACCTGACTTTCACTCCATTTCAAAAGTGCTTTATTTTTCTCAGCATTTAGATTAAATACCATATTCATTGCTTCTAATGGAGTTGTGACAATGGCTTGTTTGGTATCAAAATCTTTAACAATACTGACGTCAGTAACTAATACATTGTTATTTATGCTGTTGTCTTCATTTTTTCCATAGATTTTAAAAAAAACAGGAATCATATCGTCATTATTTTTCTCCTCCATGACATGAAAAGCGCCTCCATCTTGCGATAAATAATAAATCCTTTCTGGAGAATGTTTATCTTTATAAAAACCATTAGTATCCTCATAAGGCTCAAGATGCTCACTAAGATTATCGAAATCAATACTGTGTTCAGAGTTTCGTCTAAGAAGTGTAGTAATATCTTTTGACTCGTAAAAACGGGCAGAACATAACGAAAACAACTGTCGTTTTGTTATACAATGAGAACTCCGTTCTTTAAAGGTTTCTGCTCGATAGTTATCATTATTTCCTCCAGACATATAGTAATAAATATTGCTTCTGCTATTTTTATACACACTTACTGTGTTTTTGTCACCTAATAAAAAAGTATCATCATTATTACTGATTATCTTTATAAGATTATTATCAAAAACAATGTAATCAACCCCATCAATAGAGGTAGCGCCATAAATCTTAGAAGACTTTACAACATGCTTACTTTTAAATTCATCCTCATTGATTAAAGCCGCATCCTCTGAAAGCAAATCATTTTCAATAATTTTTTTACAACTGAACTATCAAGGTAAGATTTTTCATCTTCATTAACACTAGAAAATACACTCACTTCTTTTTTGTAGCTATTATATATATCACCAAAAATATCATAGCCACACCGATACTTATCATCATTAAACTCTACAGGAAGAATATCACACTCCCCCTCGATATAACGTGATGAATGAACGCCCCCCTTTAAATGATAATAACCATCATTAATTTTTATGTATTGCTCTCCATTTTTATCAAACTGAACTTTGGTTGAAAAACGTATGGGTTCAACATCGAAATGACTGACACCTTTACTGATTAACCTTGACTTAACTGCTTCATCGGCATTGATAAAATCAATAATCTCATAACTTACATGAGGCGTGTTTTTACTTTCAAAAAACCACGCCCCACCGATATTAATCAATGGTCTATAAACATTATCACAAAATGCAACATAACGATAAACATTATCCCTAACATACATTTCAGACACATCATAAAGCTGGCCTTCAACAAGCACCTTCATTATATTATTATTTTTTATAAAAGTACCATCTGCATATAATTCCGGAGAGCTATTGTTAATAATAACCACATCGGATCCACTTAATTTATACCCATGATTTTTTTCTAAAGCATTCTGCCACTCAAATGTATAACTTTCATCACGACTAATATACCAATAATTTTTTGAATCATAATACAAGGCTTTCTGACTTTCTTCATCAACAAAATTATTGTATCCCGTATCAATAAAAACAGTTTTTATTGGGTTCTCAGTATGAATCGTTAATTTATTATTTTGGTATTTCAAACCTTTAATCATTGTCATGATTTCTTCATTCGCACTCGCTGAATCCATGTCTTTAATTTGTTTGGTTGACAGGGATGAGACAATGTCTTTTGTTAAGTTTAAGATATATCCATTGATTTCGCTAACAGAATCCAAAGACAACTCTTTATCTTCAATAGAGTCGGCTAACATGCTAATAACAGATGCAGCAATCAATGAAACTAAACGCCCGCGGTTATAATGGGTATCCCATGACATAAGATTATCTAAACACCTCGTCACTGTTTCTATAACGCCTTGCATCTCAGGAGAAATAGGAGCAGGACATCCATTATTCTCTATACTATATTGATAAACAATCCGGGTTTCTTTGATAAGGCTAAGCAACGGTGATTTAATCGTTTCAGATATCGTTCTTAATACATCGATCAATGTTAAATTCTCTCTTTCCATCTGGCATGAGACAAGATTTACGACTTTAACATCATCTTTTTCAGACTCAGGCGTTGTGGTCTCCATATTCTTTGTTTCAAGCACTGTGCTTCTTAATGCAGAGTAAAAATAAATATCATTTTTCCCAATGCCTTAGCATCAATAATATTCTCATGAAAATACATAGAATTATTATATGATTCGTTCTCTTTATTGGCGTAAATATCCCTTATCATTAACATAACACTTTGTTTATATCTTTTATCTATTATGCCTAAATCCGACGCTTTCATCTCATCCAAAATTGAAAGTAATGATTCAGTAAAAGCAACGCCATAAATAAAAGAGAACTTACTTAAATTATTAATTTTATTCTCATGGAGATATTGTAACATTAAACTAACACAGGCTAAAATCAGCTTTACATCTTTTTCTATTCCTTCATTGATATTTTTTATATCAATAAAATCTTTAGCTTTATGATAGACCCCCTTAAATTCCTCTCTGATCCTCCAATCAATATCGTTGTTGTTTATAATATTACTTATTATCTCTGATGCATTAACATGATGTTCATAGGGTAAAGGTATTGATCTTACATTTCTTTTATGATCTATAAACAATACTGATTGATATAGCTCATTGATATTCTGCAATGATAAATTGTCAATAACCACAATCTCTTTCAAATATTCATGCTGTGATAAATTCATGCCATCACACAATATATTATTAAAAGATCCATCATTTTTATATAGCTTAAGTGGCAGTGTATTTCTGGCATTTTCTAAATTGTCAATCGGGAATTCATTTAATAAATCAAGGCTTTTATCAATTGATAAACAGAGTTGGTTATTTTTATGATAACCGCTTCCCCCTATTTTCCATAACGATACAATACTTGTCACTGAAGCAATGAGTCCCAGCATTCTTCTAAACATTCTATGTCGTGATACTTTTCCTGCTTCGGTGTCATTATTATATCTTCCTGAATGAGAAGTGCTACGTGATGCTTCATTATTATGTTCTTTCGAGAAAATATGCGTATTGCACTCATTAAAATCTTGCTCATTATTGATGGTTGTTATCTCATTGAGCAAAGCAACATTATCTTTTTTTCGGGTATGATTTAACGTATCATCGTGCAAGAAATTATCATGACATTGGTATTCAAAATCAGATGTTATCGGCATTTATAACCTCAGCAGTATTTATTTAAAAAGGTATCCTGTAAATACGGCATAGCACTACCACAAATATATTAAATGGGTTATGCAATAGCACATGTAATGATATATTAAGATTGTTTATCAAAACTAAAATTAAAAATAATAACCATCAAGAAAAACCGCAGGCACTCGAAATAAATATTGATGACAATTCTTTATTAAATGGCTATGAATACCTGATAATCATATGCCACATTTATCATGCATCCCTTATAGTCACCATCGAATGATGGCACATTTTATTGTATGCGCACGACAGAAATTAACGAATCCGATAATACGAAAAAATAACCATTAACTATATCACTTTACGATTATACATACTCATTATGCCTTCAGGGAAATTAAAGCAAAACGCATTATGTTAATACTCATACTCAATTACAGAGAATATAATAAGTTAATATATTTATAGAAGTTTACTATATTTAGTCACCTCTGCGATTATAGCCACAAAAGGACGATTTAGATTATTCATTGCTCGTACACAAGAAATAAAAACGCCCCCAGGTAACGCTTTTCGCCTGACATCAGGGAGCAATTCGCCCCGCACGGCACCCTGAGGCAAGCTGTCGCCAGGAGGCAGTTCACTTCTGGCTAGCGCAACAGCATTCACGATAGCCCCCGCAATCAACGCTTGCTCCAATGCATCACCCGTCTCCCGGTAGTCATTCCACTTTAGCCCGCGCCAATGTCCGGCACTTCATGTATAATGCATTGTTTTATAAGCATTTAGCTCAAAAAGCAGTGTCAATACCGCAAAGCCGCAGAAAGATCTACCCGCAGCCAATCATCCTAATGACACGCTGGGTACCAGATTATGTTGATAAATTTCGCTTTCCAAAAACCAGGTTTACGCGCACTGTATATAAAAACAGTAAACTCAAGGATAGCTTTCATGTTTGTTGAACTTGTTTATGACAAACGTAACGTTGCCGGACTGAACAACGCCCACCATCTTATCGAAAAAGAGCTGACAAAACGGGTACATCGCTCATTCCCTGATGCTGAAGTGAGGGCTAAAGCCATGCAGGCGAACGCGATAAATTCGGATGCCAGTAAATCGGATAAAGCGGTCATCAATCGCATAATAGAAGAGATGTTTAATGATGCAGATGAATGGCTGGTTAACGAATGATGCGCGACGTAAAGATTTTAAATCTCCCTTGACGATGTGGTGTTATTTCCGGTAACTCTCAATGTTTGTTTATGTTACGGCATTCTTAATGCCAACACGCTATAGCATTCAATGGGATATGCCACGATGACTCGATTCTCCAGATTACAGATCCACCTGCATTGGGTAACGCTGCTGCTGATTGCACTGGTGTATGCGGCGATGGAATTGCGTGGCTGGTTTCCACGCTCCTCCTTTGCCTTTTCAGCGATGAGAACGCTGCATTACAACGCAGGGGTTGCCGTTTGGGTATTGATGTTTATCCGTATCGGGCTCAAACACAAATACAAAACCCCCGCGATCGTGCCCACGCCGCCGCGCTGGCAGCATCACCTCGCCACGCTGACACACATCGTGCTTTATGTCACTTTCCTGGCATTGCCGCTGCTGGGTATTGCCATGATGGCGTATGGCGACAACGAATGGTCGCTCATGGGCTTGACGGTCTCCCCTTTCGTAACACCCGATGACGATACGCAGTTCCTGCTGAAAGACATTCACGAAACGCTCGCCAATCTGGGCTATGTACTGATTGCCCTGCATGCTGGCGCTGCACTGTTTCATCATTATATTCAGCGGGATAATACGCTGCTGCGCATGATGCCGGGCAAATCCGACACCTCGCAAACGCACTAAACGCAAAGGCCAGAGCATATGCTCTGGCCTTAAATTCGCATCTGGGGAATCGTTATTCCAGCGCTTTCCCTTTCAATTCAGGGATCAGGAACAGCGTCGCGATAATATCCAGCACGTAGATAACGGCGAGCAATGCGATTGCCATCTGGAAGGAGTAGACGCTGGCAACAGCACCAATCACGACGGGGCCAAGCACGACCAACGTTAAACAGCACGTTCTGCGCGGTCGCACGGGCGTTGGTTGGATAGGCCTCAAACATCACCGCACCATAGCCGCCCATCATACCGTTAACAAACACCCCGAGCAGCGCACCGGCCCACAGCATGGTCATGGGGTCGGTCAACTGGGAGTAGGTCAAGACCATAACCACTGCGCCTACCAGGAACAGTAAAAACGACGGTTTTCTGCCAATGCGATCTGCCAGTTGCCCAAACACCCAGATACCGGCAATCATGCCCAGAATGGTCACCGAGGTCCACATGGCCGATTTGGTCAGGTTGAACCCCAAGGTTTTGGACAGAAAGCTTGGCATCCAGATCATGATGCCGTAATAACCAAAGTTCTGTACTGACGTCAACACCACGATCCCGGCGCTGACTTTGCTGGTCGCCTTATCTTTCATCAGCAGTTTGAAAGAAGACCACGTCGAGGCTTTCTTATCTGTCTTACGCACAAACACTTCCGGTTCGTGCAGCCGATGACGGATAAACCAGGCAACAAATGCCGGAAGAATCCCCACCAGAAACATGCCGCGCCAGCCAATGTGCGGCAGCAACGCAGGGGTAATCAGCGCCGCGCCTAATACACCAGCCTGCCAACCCAACGCAACGTAAGAAGAGGCACGGGCGCGATGCTTGGCAGGCCAGGCTTCCGCTGCCAGCGCCATCCCGATACCAAACTCACCGCCCAGACCGATACCGGCAATCGTCCGGTAGACAAGCAAATCCCAGTAGCCCTGTGCAAAAGCACACAGCCCGGTAAACACGGCGAACAGGACAATGGTCCAGGTCAGTACACGAATACGGCCGTAACGATCGCTTAAGGCACCAAAAATCAAACCACCGATTACCGCACCGATCAGTGTCCAGGTAACCAACGATCCAGCCTGGCCGGACGTCAGACTCAAATCCGCAGATATTGCCGTCAGCATAAAGCCGAGAATCAGCAAATCAAATCCGTCCATGGAGTAGCCCACTGCCGACCCTGCTAATGCTTTCCAACTGTAGCTGTCAACGTGTTCTTTTTCCGTGCTCCCCGACCTTGAAGCGGGTGCACTTTGTGAAGGAATTGATTCCATCCTGCTCTCCTGAATCATTGTTATAAGAATATGAAATTACATGCCTGGTATTGCTGCCCTTGCCCTTGTGCGCCACCAGTATCATTTTTGATACAACCATCACTAGCAATAGTCATACCACTTCTTTGCCTAATAACCACGCAAACGTTTACTTCGCAAAAGCGCTCAACCTTGAGCGGCGAAATTATCAATCACATGATTTATAATGAATTATTTTTTAGTCATTCCCTAAGAACGGGGAAATGTCTCTTTGAACGAAAAGGATTGTGCACACATTTAGGTAAACGGCAGCACCAAAGTAATGCAAACGCACCATATTATCACTAAATCAGTGCAAAAAAAGAAATCACCATTGAAATGCAAACCGATACGCTGACTTCCCGTCCATTGCTCAAACAGGGAAAGGCAACAGAATTTACCCGTTTGTTTTATTTTTGATACAAAATAACAAGCAATAGTTAAAAAAAATCCTCCTGAAGCGGAGGATGATGGGGAGAGCCCCCCCGTTACATCGCTGGATGCAAGGGGCTAAATCGCAGGCTAAAACCGTTTTTTTCCCGATGAGTAGCTGGTTACCAACGCGTTGATCGCCTCATAGCGCACGGCCACCGATGCGCTTTTATCTGCCAATGCCGGTTTTACGATATCAAGCAATCGAAGCATTTCCGTTTTTGCCTGATGCGCGAACTCAGGGCTAACCACCTGATCGGCATACAAAGTAACATAGCTATCTGCCAGCCCGCGCAAAACGTAATAAGAAACCGCGTTGTCGGGATCGCTCACAATCAGGTTGTCCAAATCGCGGCGCAAGACAACATAGCTATCCGTACCATCCAGACTCTGAGTAAATGCATGATATATCGTTGTAAAATCCATCATCGCCACCTTTAGTCGCGGTTAGTCAACCACATCGGGAAGCTACCTTTTCTAAAACGAATACCGCAACTTGTCAACTGTGTTCAGCAATCACAGTCTAATAATTGACACAAAACAATACCATCCATCGTTTTTTCTTATTATCAAAAACAAATATTTTATAAAAAACAGGTTATTGCTAAACCAATTATTATTACATTTCGATTTTTGTCTAAATTTTTAGACAATCATATTGACGAGCATGAAAAAAACGAGCAACACTAAAAACCATAACATCAGCCGAGGTTTCCCCCCATGGTTGGCCATTATGGTTAACGGGTGGTGGCTGACAGTACAGAGGATCAGGAGTCCCTATGCCGCCCGGTTTTACCACAGAAGACATCACGGTGTTGCTGGAAGAATTACGCCAATTTTCCACAACCCACGGTCAGGATGGCGTCACGCGTCTCGCCTTCAGCCGTGAGGATGAGGCGGCCCATCGCTATCTGGCCGATAAGTTGGCAACACAGGGGTTCAGCGTATACCGGGACGCAATGGGCACGATATTTGCGCGTTTACCCGGTTATGACAGCTCGCTTCCCGCGATTGGTACCGGTTCACACATTGACTCCGTGCCGAGCGGAGGCGGATACGACGGCACGCTGGGCGTTATCACTGGCCTGTATGCACTGGCGCAATTCGAACCCGGTGAACTCAAACGCGATCTGGAACTGGTGGTATTCCGTGCTGAAGAGTCGAGCCGGTTCGGCTTTTCCTGCATCGGTAGCAAGGTGTTGACCGGGCACATCGATCGTAGTTCGTGGATAAAAAACACTGACGATCAAGGGTTAACGGTATTTCAGGCACTGAGTGCGGCAGGTTACGCCGAGAATAAACTCGCCAGTTGCGAACTTGCCCCCGCACGCTACGATGCCTTTATCGAACTGCATATTGAGCAAGGACGCCGGCTTGAAAACGAAGGAAAAACCCTCGGTATTGTTGAAGGCATTGCGGCACCAACGCGCTTTCGCGTGACCGTAACCGGCCTTGCCGATCATTCCGGTGCCACACCGATGTACCAGCGTCATGACGCGCTGGTCGCCAGCGCCATGATCATTGAAGACGTGCACCATGCGGCCTGTAAAGAGATGGTCTACGGCACGGTTGGTACCGTTGGCAAACTGGACGTATCGCCCAACGCGATGAACGTGATCCCCGGCCTGGTGAAATTTTACGTGGATATTCGAGGCATCGATAAAAACAGCATTCAACGGGTGGCAGACCGTCTGGCCGATTCCGTCAGCAAGGTGGCAAAAGAGAATGATGTGCAGATTGCACTGGAGTCACTGGCCGCTGAAACCCCTACGCTACTGGATACATCGATTTGCCGTTTGTTGGAAGAGAGCGCAGCACATGAAGGCATCACCAGCATGCGCATGGCCAGTGGCGCCGGGCACGATGCGATGTACATGGCCAGCCGCTACCCCACAGCGATGCTGTTTGTCCCTTCTCGTGAAGGGATCAGCCATCATCCAGCGGAATATACGGCACCGCAGGATATCGCAGTAGCGGCCAACGTATTGAAAAACACGCTGGCGCGGTTAGCCAGAGCCTGAAGCAGAAACCACAGAGAAGGCCATCAGTAGCGTTCGAGGGTATCACGTAACAAACGCAGGGCATCGTCCCCTTTAGCGGCATTTTCCCACAGCGCATCAAACAAGGATTGATGGTGGTGAATCGCCTCTTTTGATGACGAAACCCACGCCACCCCAGCGCTGATATTGGGTAGTTCCCCTAAGCGGAAGGGACTAGAGGCCACCGAAAGCGCCTCACTGTCGTTATAGAAAATCTGGAAGGTGGAAGAAGGGATGGTCTGTTTGGTAATGGCGACCTGAACGATATCCTTTTTCTCTTCCAATAAGTGGAGCAGATATTTCACTTCCTGACGCGCAGCCAGCACACGCTCCATGCGCGTACTGGGTGAAATATTCAAAGAGCCCACCAGCCCGAGATGAATAAATTTCTCGATGTGCTGAATACCGATCAGATTATGTATTTTCGGCAAATGGGTATTCAGGTGGGATTTACGTTCCGAAAGGATAGCCAGTGTTTGTAATGACTTCGGATCAAGTTTGTCGCCCTGCACCGTAGTGCTATCGGTTTCCAGCAACATTTGTTGCAGGTAGGCATCGTATTTTTCTGAGGTCAGCAGATAGGAGAACGGTTCAAAGTGAGAATAAATACGCGTAGAGCCCTCTTCAAGTTGGCGCATTCTCTCAAAGAAGCCGCTGGCATGGGGATAATATTCCATGCCTACGCCCAGCAACGTCTCGACAGTGGTATTCAGGCACTGCGCCAGACGCTCAAGGGTTTCGATCTTTTTTATTTCGCCTTTTTCCAGACGGTATACCGCCGCGCGCGATATACCCAGTTCGGCAGCAATCTGTTCAGCATTGAGCGACGCGGCAATCCGGTATGCACGCAACCGTTGCCCGATAGCCAAATAATCGATCGACGTGAGGTTCATGATTCCAGACCACTGAATAATTTGCATTATTTTATCATCAACGGTCCGGACTGACAAATGCAGCCATCAGCGGTGAATACCGTGATGACGCTTCATTATAGCTTTAGCTAAAAATTACAACGCCACACCAGGGCGAAAACATTATGCGCGGATTGGTTTCTCTTTTTTACGCCGCGCCAGGGAAATGTAGATTACGACTATCATCGGAGTTTTTATGACAATGCATGACGATGCCGCGCGTGCCTGTAGCCGCAAAGGAAGTACTGCGCGCGAAAATGCGGCCAGCGTGCTCAGCAATGAGTGGGTCAATGATGAATATAAACATCTGCGCGTGCGTGTCGATGCGCTCGCGGCGCAGGTGAAACCGGGCCAATTCTTCAATCTGCAATGCCCGCAAACGGAGCAGGACAAACCGTTTTTCCGCCGCCCGATGAGCACCTGGTTTGCCAATGCGGAGCAGGGCTATGTCGATTTTCTGTATAAAGTGGTCGGTGCCGGCACGCGCGGTTTATCGACGCTACGCCCACAGGATGCGGTGAATGTGCTGGGGCCACTGGGCAATGGTTTCACGCTGCAACCGGGCCATCGACACATTTTGGTCGCCGGACGCGGTGTAGGCCTGGCGACACTGGCTCCGCTGGCAGAACACGCGGCGGCACATGACGTTCAGGTTACCGCCCTGCTGAGCGCACGCGATCGTGAGCACTTGATGTCACAGCAGCGTTTTCTCGCCAGCGGTGCCACTGTTATCGAAGTGACTGACAGCGATGGTTCCAGCGCCATGGCACAGGTTGAGCAGCGCATTCGCGCCGTGCACCAGCAGAGTCCGATCGATGCCGTCTATACCTGTGGTTCATCCCGAGTGATTCTACTGTTGCAGCGGCTCTCACAGGAGTTGGGTTTCAGTGGCGAAGCGGCGCTGGAGCAGCAGATGGCGTGCGGTTTGGGCATGTGCTACTGCTGCGTTCGCCCCATGCGTAATAAAGAGAGCCTGGCGCTTACCGATAAACGCGTCTGCTACGACGGCCCGGTATTTCCGCTGCATGAGGTGGTGTTATGACGGATTTTAGCGTTGATATTAACGGACTGCGTCTGGCCAATCCGGTGATGCCCGCGTCAGGCACCTTTGCCGAAGGATTAGCCGACGTGATTGATTTTAATCGCCTTGGCGCTTTCGTCACCAAAACCTTCACGCTGCACCCGCGTAGCGGCAATCCCCTGCCGCGCGTCTGTGAGCTGGATTCAGCCATGCTCAACGCCATTGGTATTCCCAGTAAAGGCGTTGAGGATTTTATTGAACATACGCTGCCGTTTTATCAGCGCTATGCGCCGCCGCTGATCGCCAGCATATCTGCACCCACCGCGCAGGAATTTGCCACTCTGGCGGCGCGCCTGAGCGAGGTGCCGGGCATTGCCGCCATTGAGGCCAACATCTCCTGCCCCAACATTGAAGAAGACGGACGCGCTTTCGCCATTGAACCCGTGGCAACCGCGCGCGTTATCAAGGCGTTGCGTCAGGCTACCTCCCTGCCACTCTGGGCCAAGCTGACACCGAATACTTCGGATGTCGCCGCCGTGGCGCAGGCGGTAGAACACGAAGGGGGGGATGCGGTCGTGGTGGGTAACACACTGCTTGGCATGAGCATTGACATCCACAGTCGGCGGCCTCGGCTGGGCAATATCATGGGAGGACTGTCAGGTCCGGCCATCAAACCCATTATGTTGCGCATGGTCTACCAGTGCCACAAGCACATTTCCATTCCTATCATCGGCTGCGGCGGTATTTCCAACGCAGAGGACGCTATCGCCTACCTGCTGGCAGGCGCAAGTGCCATTCGGGTGGGCACCGCTACGTTTATTCAACCGCAAACCATGACAACGCTGCTCGATGACCTGCACCACTACTGTCAACAACAGGGCATTCGTCATATCAGCGAGCTAACCGGTGTGCTGGATGATACCCCACTGCTGGCTGATGTGCGCTAACGAAACTCAGGTTTACGCATCCCCACTAACCCCGGCATGGCATCGCGCATTAACGACAAAAATTTGCGCAGCCGTGCGGGATAATAATTGGCATAAGGGTAGAGCAAAAAAACCGGCAGTGGTGAGGCTTGCCACTGCGGCAACACGTGAATCAGCCGACCAGCGCGGATGTCATCTTCCACCAGCCAGGCCGAAATAATCACCGCGCCAATACTGCTCAATGCGGCCTGACGCGCAGCATACAGACTGTCTGACGTGAGCCGGGGAACAATGGGAAAGTGCACGCTTTGCCCGGTTTCACTGTGCGATAAGGTCACATCGTAGTGGTAAAACTGTCTGATGGCGATCCAGGGCAATGCGGCCAGGGCATCAATATCCTTTACGGCGTGCTGAGTCTTAGCCAACAATGCCGGAGAGGCCACAATGATACGTGGCACCTCCGCTAAACGCGTGGCGACGGTTGCCGGATCGGTGGCGGGCCCAACGTGTATAGCACAATCAATATTGTCAGCGATAAAATCAGGTGATTTATCGTTCAGCATCCACTCCACGGAGAGTTGCCCGTACTGATTAAGAAACTGCGTCAGCGGTGCAATAAGCTGTTCCTGACCAAAGGCATGGGGAGCACGCACCCGAAGCACGCCCGTCGGTTCAGCATCCGCCCCTTTTAAATCGTCTTCCAGCGCTTCCCAAGCGGCGATCAGCGATCGTGCATGCTGATAACAGCGCTCACCATCATCCGTCAACTTCATGGCATGGGTGGTCCGCAGCAGAAGTTTGGTATTCAGCAACTGCTCCAACGCCTGCAAACGGCGGCTGATGGTCGCCTGTGTCGTCCCCATCTGCTGCGCCGCAGCCGACAGAGAACCACTTTCAATAATGCGCGTCAGCGTCTGCATCAACTCTATACGATCTATGTTGCTCACTATGCCACCACTCATACGTCATGCGTATAACTGTTTTACCACTTATCCGGCTACAACGCGACGCCACATTGCTGAACAATACGCCTCAACACGACAGCACAACGGGGAAATCTACATGTCGATCATTTCAAATACAGAGAGCGAAAGCGTCGCACAACCGACCCTTTCTGGTCTCATGACGCTCATCCTGGCCATTGGCGCAGGGTTCAGTGTGGCATCAATCTATTATGTTCAACCGATCCTGCCGCAGATAGGCCATGACTTACAGCTGTCACTTGACGGCATGGGGCTAGTGCCCACCTTAACGCAAATCGGTTATGCGCTCGGCATCCTGCTGTTATTACCGCTCGGCGATCGTTACGATCGGCGTAAAATCATCGCCGTTAAAAGTGCCGCATTAACCGCCATGCTCTGGCTGTGCAGCCAGGTGACAGGACCCACCGCGCTGTGGCTTTCCAGCCTGTTGCTCGGCATGGCCGCCACCCTGGCGCAAGATATTGTGCCGGTTGCTGCCATTTTGGCTCCAGCGGGAAAACAGGGAAAAAATGTCGGTACCGTCATGACGGACTTGTTGATCGGGATACTGCTGTCTCGCACCGTGAGCGGCGTGGTGGGTGAGTACATCGGCTGGCGAGCCATGTACCAGTTAGCCGCCCTCAGCATCGCGGTTATCGGTATTGCCTTGTGGCGTATTCTGCCTGCCTTTGCCCAGCACTCAGCCCTGAGCTACCCGGGTTTATTGCGCTCCATGCTGCAACTGTGGCGCAGCTATCCGGCGCTGCGCCGCGCGGCACTGGCGCAAGGGCTGCTTTCTGTTGGTTTTAGCGCATTCTGGTCAACGTTGGCAGTCATGCTGGAACAGCATTATCAGCTAGGCAGCGCTGTCGCCGGCACCTTCGGTTTGGCGGGTGCCGCCGGGGCACTGGCCGCCCCGCTGTCAGGCAGTCTGTCAGACCGCTTTGGTGCAGCAAAGGTCACACAGTTAGGCGCGGCACTTTCGGCCATCTCTTTTGCCGCCTTGTTTCTGTTACCCACGCTGCCGCTACACGGTCAGTTGGCATTGATTGCGCTTTCAGCCGTCGGTTTTGACCTGGGATTGCAATCCGCACTGGTTTCTCACCAGACGCTGGTTTACAGCTTGAACGCTCAGGCTCGTGGACGGCTCAACGCCCTGCTGTTTACCGGCGTATTCATTGGCATGGCGTCAGGTTCTGCACTGGGAGCCAAAGCGATGTCGATCGCGGGTTGGCCAGGCGTCACCCTGCTTGCCACACTCGCCAGCGTTGTGTGCCTTATCGTCAGACTGCGTTCAGAGAAAACGTCCGCCTGATGGCCCCTTCGGGCGGCAAATCATGCCGCCCATTATTAAAAATCAGCCGTTAAGATTCGCTTTTTAATAACACAGCTACACTTAATGTATTCGCATCCTGTATTTTTCCGTGCCGCCTATAAATACCGTCAGCTTCGCGCTGTATTCCAGACCGGCAGGGAGATTTTTCCTCGGGATTACTGACAGAGGCAAGTAATGCGTACCTGTCAGCATGGGGGACAAGGGACACCATTGCATGAATACACGCGCGCAGTCCACAGAACAACGCTCATCCACGTCACTGCAAACCCTGATGGCAGGTTTTATCCTGTTTATCATTCTGGCGGTCGTTGTGCTTAATGGATGGGTGGTATTTAATTCCTATCAACGTACCCTTGAGGCTACCGAAAAGCAGGCGGATAATTTATCGCTCTCGCTTTCACGTCACGCAGAAGACACCTTCTTGCAAGTTGAGCTGCTGCTCCAGGATCTCAATGAACGCATTGATCAAGATGGGTTTGGCGGGCCGCAACTTCTTCGTCTGCAACAAACGCTAAAAAATCGCAAATCCACACTGCCGCAACTGCACGGTATTTTTATCTATGACTCAGCCGGACATTGGCTAGTAACCACAGCAGATAACATTCCCAAGAATGCCAATAATTCAGATCGCGAATATTTCAAATATCATCAAAATACGCCCAGCACAGAATTATATATCGGTAGTGTGATACGCAGCCGCACCAATGACGACCTGATTATTCCGGTTTCCATGCGTTTGAATAATGATGATGGCAGTTTTGCCGGCGTACTGCTCGCCACCATTTCACTCAATTATTTCAAGCTCTATTATGGCTACTACTCAATGGGTGACACTGACGTATTAGCCATCTTACTGTCAGACGGACATATTCTGTATGGCCGTCCTTTTGATGATTCACAAATTAATCGGGATGTATCAAGTAGTCCGCTGTTTATGGAGCATTTGAAGTCATCGACCAGCGGCACAGCCACTTTCTACTCCACCGTTGACCACGTTGAGCGCATCTATGGCTATACACGACTAAAACGTTACCCGATTGTGATTGCGGCGGGTTATAACAAAACGCAGGTGTTTTCCAACTGGAAAGTCGACTCCACCATTTATACCGCTATCGCCCTAACCTTACTGCTGATCATGAGCAGCATGGGTGCGATCGTACTGAAGCAGATTAAGATCAATGAAAAAAACCAAACGGACTTGACCAAGGTGCGCGACCAACTGACCGCCATGAATCACACGCTGGAAACGCTGGCGCTGCTGGATGTGCTCACTGGCCTGGCGAACCGGCGACAGTTTGATATTTTCCTGCGCGAGACCATCGCGCAATCCGCCCTTTCCGGCAAGCGCATAGCGCTTATCATGCTCGATGTCGATATGTTTAAGAAATACAACGACCACTATGGTCACGTTGAAGGCGACAAATGTCTGCAAACCGTAAGCCACGCGTTAAGCAGCATGCCGCGTCGCAAAGAGGATTTAATTGCACGCTACGGCGGCGAAGAGTTTGTCATCATTTTGATGGATGTCACGGAGGAAGGGGCCATAGCGTTTGCAGAACGGGCGTTGGAAGCCATCAGACACCAGAGCATCCCCCACGAGCTCACTTCATTAGATGAAAAGGTCGTCACCGCCAGCGCTGGCGTCTACCTTTTTGTCGGTACAACACCGGCGCAGGCACCGGAGAGCGTGATTATTCGTGCGGATAAAGCGTTGTATCAGGCAAAGAACAACGGCAGAAATCGCGTTGAAATTGCGACAGAATAGGCCAACAGCAGTCAGGTGCGGACGAATTTATATTGATACAGTGCCTGACAGCGCGCGTTGCTTCTGACAAAATAGCGCCATCCCCCGTAGTTTTATTTGATGGATTTCCAGAGAGATGGCAGCAAAGATTATTGATGGTAAAACGATTGCGCAGCAAGTGAAGGATGAAGTTTGTGCGCGCGTCAAGCAGCGTCTGGCCGAGGGCAAGCGTGCGCCAGGACTGGCTGTTGTGTTAGTCGGCGATAATCCCGCCTCACAGATTTACGTCGCGAGCAAACGTAAAGTGTGTGACGAAGTGGGCTTTGTCTCTCGCTCTTATGATTTACCTTCCAGCACCACGGAAAGCGCGCTGCTGGCACTCATCGACGAACTGAATGCCGACAACACCATTGATGGTATTTTAGTTCAATTGCCGCTGCCCGAAGGAATTAATAACACCAAAGTCATAGAGCGCATCGCACCCGATAAAGACGTGGACGGTTTCCACCCTTACAATGTCGGTCGTCTGTGCCAGCGCGACCCGCTGCTGCGTGCCTGCACACCGCGTGGCATCATCACGCTGCTGGAACGTTACAACGTAGACATGTTTGGCTTGAACGCCGTAGTGGTGGGTGCCTCCAATATCGTTGGCCGCCCGATGAGTCTGGAACTGTTGCTGGCCGGTTGTACCACCACCGTGACTCACCGTTTTACCAAGAACCTGCGTCAGCACGTTGAGCAGGCCGACTTGCTGATTGTAGCGGTCGGCAAACCGGGCTTTATTCCTGGCGACTGGATCAAACCGGGTGCCATCGTGATCGATGTCGGTATCAATCGTCTGGACAACGGAAAAGTGGTGGGCGACGTGGAGTTTTCCGTCGCACAAGAGCGCGCGTCGCTGATAACGCCAGTGCCCGGCGGTGTTGGCCCTATGACCGTTGGCACCCTGATTCAAAATACGCTGCAAGCCTGCGAAGAGTACCACGACGGCAACGCGTAACGGCACGGATTACGGTTAACGCACACATATCACGTTAACATCGCGCGCTAAGGCGCGCCTTTTTCTTTCTTACAGCAGGATGTTATGGAAACTTTTCATCTCGATAAACACCCGCACGTTGAACTGTGCGATCTGCTTAAACTGCTCGGCTGGAGTGAAAGCGGTGCCGCCGCCAAAGCCGCCATTGCAGACGGCAACGTCACCGTTGACGATCAGGTAGAAACGCGTAAACGCTGCAAAATCATTGCCGGGCAACGGGTCAACTTTGCCGGGCAATCGGTCAATGTGGTGCCCTAAGCGGTAGCCAGACGTCAGATCCAATAAAAATCGCCCGCGAAGGGTTACCGTCGCGGGCGATTTTTTAACACGATAGCATTAGCAATAACGTTATTTGCGACGCCATGTAGTACCCTGCGGACCGTCTTCTAACACAATCCCCATCTCTGTCAGGCGCGCACGCGCTACATCGGCCAGCGCCCAGTCTTTGGCCTGACGCGCGTCATTACGCTGCTGAATCAGGGCTTCGATCTCTTGCACTTCATCACCATCCGCTTGAGAACCGCTTTGCAGGAAGGCTTCCGGGTCTTGTTCCAACAGCCCCAGAATACCCGCCACATGGCGCAACGCGGCGGCCAGCGCATCCGCTGCCACCGTATCTTCTGCTTTCAGACGGTTCACCTCGCGCGCCATATCAAACACCACCGAGTAGGCTTCCGGCGTATTAAAATCGTCGTCCATAGCCGTGCGGAAACGTGTTTCAAACGCATCGCCACCTTGTGCCGTCGCCGCCGGATCGGTGCCGCGCAACGCGGTGTACAAGCGCTCTAAAGAGGCACGCGCCTGTTTCAGATTCTCTTCGCTGTAATTCAACTGACTACGATAATGACCCGACATCAGGAAGTAGCGTACGGTTTCGGCGTCGTAATATTTCAGCACATCGCGTACGGTAAAGAAGTTGTTGAGCGATTTAGACATCTTCTCGCGATCGATCATCACCATACCGGAATGCATCCAGTAGTTGACGTAAGGACCGTCATGGGCGCAGGTCGACTGGGCAATTTCATTCTCATGGTGCGGGAACATCAGATCGGAACCGCCCCCGTGAATATCAAAGTGCTCGCCGAGCTGTTTGCAGTTCATGGCGGAACATTCGATGTGCCAGCCGGGACGCCCTTCGCCCCACGGGGATGTCCAGTGTGGTTCGCCCGGTTTGGACATTTTCCACAGCACAAAATCCATCGGGTTGCGTTTCACTTCCGCAATCTCGATGCGTGCGCCCGCTTTCAGCTGTTCCAGATCCTGGCGAGAAAGCACGCCGTAACCCGGCGCACTGTCGACAGAAAACATCACATCACCGTTGTCAGCCACATAGGCATGTTTACGCGCGATCAGTTGCGCCACCAGCTCAATAATTTCGGCGATATGGTGTGTGGCACGCGGCTCCAGATCGGGACGTAAAATGTTTAACGCATCAAAATCAGCGTGCATTTCGGCGATCATGCGCGAGGTCAGCTGTTCGCAGCTTTCTCCATTCTCTGCGGCACGTTTGATGATTTTGTCGTCGATGTCGGTTACGTTGCGCACATAGTTGAGCGAGTAACCCAAATAACGCAAATACCTGGCAACCACATCGAAAGCCACAAAAGTACGCCCGTGACCGATATGACACAGGTCATACACGGTAATGCCGCATACATACATGCCCACGTTCCCGGCATGAATGGGTTTGAATTCCTCTTTTTGGCGACTCAGCGTATTAAAAATCTTTAACATCAAAACATTCCATGATATTCGCGGGAGAAGTGGAGTATGTGCAGCAAACGGAACCACGCCTTAAGGCGGTTCAGCAAGCCAAGCAGCGTATTGAAACCTGAACCTCGGGCTATTGCAAGACTGAGACTGCGTAATAGGAAGATAATTGATAAGGATTAAAAAAACAGAAACCCGGCAATGGCGCGCCGGGTCTCATATTACTGCTCGCAAACCGAAGAAGCGTTAGCGCAAATTCGGGTTACTCATCACGGAGTATTTCCCGCTGCCCAACAGTGCGATAGCCAATGCAGCGAAGAAGAATACCGCTGTCGGCTCAGCGCCCCAGGCACCGGTTTTCGCCAACGAAACAAAGCCCGCCGGAGCTGCCAGGAATTGCTCAACCACCATGGTGCCGGCAACCACTAAAGCAGAGGGACGCGTCAGAATGCCGAGAATCAATAAGACAGGGGCAATGACTTCACCCGCAAAAACACCATACGCGATAAACGTCGGTAATCCCGCATTTGTCAGCATCCCCGCGATGGCACCTACCCCATCGACCATTTTGTGCCATCCATGAAAAATCAACAAAATGCCAAAAGCGAGACGCAGCAGCAGTTTGCCTGCATCGGGTTTATCCAGTACACGATTGATTAAGCCCAGCATTATTCACCTGTTAGTATTGTTAGTAAACTCAGTAATACGAATCATTTAAGACTAATCTGACTTGATTGCAAATCCTACTCCCAAATAAGTAATGTTTGATCTACAACAAGAAAATTTTTATTCAATAAAATAATTCAAATGCGTGACATATTATCAATTTTATTGACATTGTGTTACTTTTTAACCAAGCGGTCCACATTTACCCGGCGAATAGTTACCTCGCCATACTGACTCACGCAGCCAGTTATGCTATAAGAGCGCCTTGGTTATTCAGCCTTTGTGCAGACTGCGCTGCCTGGCAGCTGATGTCTCATCCTTCTGGTTATCAGGGTTTACTCATTATGATTACATTACATACAAACTTCGGTGACATCGTCATTAACACGTTTGCAGACAAAGCGCCTGCTACCGTGGAAAACTTCGAAAACTACTGCCGTAACGGCTTTTATGACAACACCATCTTTCACCGTGTGATCAATGGGTTCATGATCCAGGGCGGCGGTTTCGCACCGGGTATGCAGCAAAAATCCACCGAAGCGCCTATCGCCAATGAGGCCAATAACGGCCTGAAAAACACCCGTGGCACGCTGGCTATGGCACGCACCAACGATCCGCACTCCGCTACCGCACAGTTCTTTATTAACCTGGTGGATAACGATTTCCTTAACTTCCGCTCAGAGCGTGCTGACGGCTGGGGCTATTGCGTGTTTGCCGAAGTGACCGACGGTATGGATGTGGTTGATAAGATCAAAGACGTGTCAACCGGTCGCAGCGGCATGCATCAAGACGTTCCTAAAGAAGATGTGGTAATTACCCACGTAACTGTCAGCGAGTAATCGCAGCAGCATGGCAACACTGTTTATTGCCGACCTGCATCTGAACGTACATGAACCGGCGATCACCGCCGGTTTTCTGCGTTTTCTGGCGCGTGATGCCCAGCAAGCGGATGCGCTCTATATCCTGGGCGATCTGTTCGATGCCTGGATCGGCGATGACGATCCGCAACCGCTGCATGCCAACGTCGCAGACGCGCTGCATCAGTTGCAGCAACGCGGTGTCCCTTGTTATTTCATTCACGGCAACCGTGACTTCCTGCTGGGTAAGCATTTCGCCACGCAGGCAGGCATGACGCTGCTCCCCGCCGAGCAAGTCGTGGAATGTTATGGACGCCGAATCCTGATCATGCACGGCGATACCCTGTGCATTGACGACGCGGCCTATCAGAAATATCGCCGCCGGGTACACAACCCCATCATCCAATGGCTGTTCCTGCGTTTACCTTTGCGTTTGCGTCTCAACGTGGCGGCAAAAATGCGGGCGGCAAGTCAGCAGGCAAACCAGCATAAGTCGCAGCAGATTATGGATGTTAATCCGCAGGCGGTACAGGCGTGTTTACGGAAGTGCGCTGTTAACACCTTGATTCATGGACATACTCATCGACCGGCGCTGCACAGGGTCATGACGCAAAGCGGCGAAGCACAACGTGCAGTGCTGGGTGCCTGGCATGAGCAAGGATGGATGATAAAAGTCACTGCAGACGATACTGCATTGATTTCCTTTCCCTTCTGATTTCCTCGTTTTTTTTATGCCTTTTGTGGCAAACCTGTGATGACATTATACCCTAAATAATTCGAGTTACAGGAAGGCGGCAACGCAGTGAACCCCCAGGAGCATACTCAAGTATGTGACTGGGGTGAGCGAGGAAAGCCAACGCACCTGCAACTTGAAGTATGACGGGTATAACGGCAATAATACTGCGATTGGCCCCTACGCAACCGTTTTCCTTCCCGAACGCACATGGTATGATCTGCGCCCTCCAGCCAGAGCGCCGTTTGTTTTCTGGCCGACGCAGCCATGCGTCTCAATACGTCATATCACAGGAGCACTACAGGCATGTCATCCAACGCTGCCCCGGCAAAAATTGCCATCGTCATGGGTTCAAAGAGTGACTGGGCTACGATGCAGTTTGCTGCGGAAATTCTCACCACACTCGCTATTCCCTTTCACACCGAAGTCGTTTCAGCGCACCGCACGCCGGACAAACTGTTTAGCTTTGCAGAGCAAGCCGCACAAAACGGGTTTGATGTGATCATTGCGGGCGCAGGCGGCGCAGCGCACTTGCCCGGTATGCTGGCAGCGAAAACGCTGGTGCCAGTGCTGGGTGTGCCGGTTCAGAGTGCAGCGTTAAGTGGCGTTGATAGCCTGTACTCCATTGTGCAAATGCCGCGTGGCATCCCGGTCGGTACGCTGGCTATCGGTAAAGCCGGGGCCGCCAATGCGGCCCTGCTCGCCGCACAGATTCTGGCGCTGCACGATAGTGAGTTGGCCGTTAGCCTTGCCGACTGGCGCCAACAGCAAACCGATGAGGTGCTGGCGCATCCCGATCCGCGGGAGGAGGCATGAAACCCGTTTGCGTATTAGGAAACGGCCAACTGGGTCGTATGTTACGTCAGGCTGGTGAACCCCTGGGGATTGCCGTATACCCGGTGGGGCTGGATGCAGAACCGGAATCCGTCCCGTTTCATCACGCAGTCATCACCGCCGAGATTGAACGCTGGCCGGAAACCGCATTGACGCGCGAGTTGGCAGAGCACGCAGCCTTTGTTAACCGCGATATTTTTCCGAGACTGGCCGATCGTCTGACACAGAAACAGTTGCTGGATTCGTTGCAGTTGCCTACCGCCCCCTGGCAGTTGCTGGCTTCAGCGCAAGAGTGGCCTGGCGTCTTCAGTCGACTGGGTGAGTTAGCCATCGTCAAACGTCGCGTAGGCGGCTATGACGGTCGTGGTCAGTGGCGCTTACGCCATGACACCGCAGCGACCCTGCCGCAAGAGTGCTATGGCGAATGCATCGTGGAACAGGGCATCGCGTTTTCCGGCGAAGTATCGATGGTAGGTGCGCGTAGTACGGATGGGCACTGTGTGTTTTATCCGCTGACGCACAATCTGCATGAAGAGGGCATTCTGCGAGCCAGCGTTGCGCTGCCGCAGCCGGATGCGCGCATGCAGCAACAGGCAGAAACTATGCTGGCCGCCATCATGAACGCGCTCGGTTACGTCGGTGTGATGGCGATGGAGTGCTTTATCGTGGGCGATCGTTTACTGATCAACGAATTAGCACCCCGCGTGCATAACAGCGGCCACTGGACACAAAATGGCGCATCCATCAGCCAGTTTGAACTGCACCTGCGCGCCATTCTGGATCTGCCGTTGCCGAAACCGGTCATTGATGCCCCATCCGTCATGATCAATCTGATCGGTACTGACGTCAATTCTGCCTGGCTGGCACTGCCGCTGGTTCATCTGCACTGGTACGACAAAGAAGTACGGCCTGGGCGTAAAGTGGGCCACCTGAACCTGACGCACAGCGATCGCACTCAGCTACAACACACGTTGCAGTCACTCGTCCCCCTGTTACCTGAAGCCTATCACTCCGGCTTGCAGTGGGCACAAGCAACGCTTTAACCGCTGTACATTTCCCACCGTATGACTATTACGTCGGTGGGAAATGCATTCCCGAATGTGCCCGTCTATTTTGTGTGCGCCCCATAAACACACACATTTTATATGGTCTTATTTTGGCGTGACATCTGGATTATTAGGGCTATTATTAATCGCGGGTAAATTAACGTTATTTATTAGCAACGGTATTATTGGTTATTATTTGGCATAAAAATTAAGTTAAAGTATCAAATAAGAGACCTTATAAATAAATAACGTAAAGTATCATCATTGATATTTTATTTATGGTCGAATTTTGATAAAATTAAAACACGTCAATTCATTTCTGTGATCATCTCAATATTATTCGCTGACCGCCTCAATATAGAATGCCGCCACAATCAGTATTGACTCTCTAACATGCGATTGCGTTATAAAAACGCATCGATGTTTATTATTTATACAACATTGGTGCCATTACCAATATTGACACGATTTGCAAACTGTGTTCACCAAGGAGAACCAATTATGAGCACAATCCAAGAAAGCAGTGCGATCATCGCACCCGCATCTGGTTGGCGTAAAAGCGACACTGTCTGGATGCTCGGGCTTTACGGGACAGCCATTGGAGCGGGCGTGCTGTTTCTGCCGATCAATGCCGGTATTGGTGGATTAATTCCATTGATAATTATGGCAATTATTGCTTTCCCGATGACATATTACTCACACCGCGCACTGTGTCGATTTGTTTTATCCGGTAAAAAAGGGGGAGAAGATATTACTGAAGTGGTTGAAGAACATTTCGGTGCCGGTGCAGGGAAATTAATCACACTGCTCTACTTTTTTGCTATTTACCCTATCCTGTTAGTTTATAGCGTAGCGATAACCAATACAGTAGACAGCTTTATCACACACCAACTCCATTTACCGTCTCCGCCGCGCGCAGTGTTGTCTTTGGTATTAATTCTAGGCCTGATGTTTATCGTTCGCTTTGGCGAAGCCATGATTGTAAAAGCCATGAGCATTCTGGTTTATCCTTTTGTCATGGTCTTGATGCTGCTGGCATTTTATTTAGTTCCGCATTGGAATTTAGCGATTTTTGATAATATTTCATTCACCAGCAGCGTAACCTGCAATGGACTATTGTCTACCCTGTGGTTAGCGATCCCGGTAATGGTATTCTCCTTTAACCATTCCCCCATCATCTCCTCTTTTGCCGTTGCCAAGCGCAAAGAGTATGGTGACGATGCTGAGCCAAAATGCTCCCGCATTCTCTCCTACAGCCATATCATGATGGTACTGACCGTGATGTTCTTCGTGTTCAGTTGTGTACTGAGCCTGTCCCCTGCGGAACTGATGGAAGCCAAAACGCAAAACATTTCCATTTTGTCTTACCTGGCAAACCACTTCAATAACCCGGTCATGGCCTATCTGGCACCGGTTATCGCCACCATCGCTATCTCCAAATCATTCCTTGGCCACTACCTGGGTGCGGGAGAAGGCTTTAACGGGATGATAATCAAATCGCTGCGCAGTCGCGGAAAAACCATCGGGCACGCTAAACTGAACCGCATCACGGCGCTGTTTATGCTGGTGACCACCTGGATTGTCGCCACGCTCAACCCCAGTATTCTGGGCATGATTGAAACGCTGGGCGGTCCGGTTATCGCCTGCTTGCTGTTCCTGATGCCGATGTACGCCATTCAGAAAGTCCCGGCAATGAAGCAATACAGCGGGCAAATCAGCAACGTGTTCGTTACCGTGATGGGCCTGATCGCTATCACCGCCATCGTCTATAGCCTGCGTTAATCCACACTGAAGCGGCACGAGGCCGCTTCCCTGTTCCCCCTCACTACTGTCAGGAGACGGTCGGCATCGGTTGCCGGCCGCCTCTCGGCATACCTGATGACGAAATCTGTTGGCAATCTTTTGGTGTTGCCAGCATCTTGTTCGAGGAAATCGCCATGGTCAGCGTATTCGAGATTTTTAAAATTGGTATTGGGCCGTCGAGTTCGCATACCGTCGGTCCGATGAAAGCAGGCAAAATGTTTACCGATGAGTTGGTCAGCCAGTCGCTTATCACCGCCGTCACCGATATCGTGGTGGACGTGTACGGTTCGCTTTCCCTGACCGGTAAAGGGCACCACACGGATATCGCCATCATTATGGGGCTGGCCGGAAACCTGCCGGACAGCGTGGACATCGACGGCATTCCGGCGTTTATTCAACGCGTAAAAGAGACCCAGCGCCTGCCTCTGTTGGGAGGTGACTATGAGGTGAACTTTCCGCTGGAAACAGCGCTGCGTTTTCAGGCGGAAAATCTGCCGCTGCACGAAAACGGCATGACAATCCGCGCCTACCAGCAGCAAACCTTGCTGCACAGCAAAACCTATTACTCTATCGGCGGCGGCTTTGTTGTCGATCAGGAGCATTTTGGCAAGGCACTGGTGACAGAAGAGACCGCGCCCTACCCGTTCTATTCCGCGCAAAAACTGCTGCAACACTGCCACGACCACTGCCTGTCGCTGTCGGCAATTGTGATGAAAAATGAGATTGCCCTGCACGGGCGTGAAGCTATCGAGCACTACTTCGCCGATGTGTGGCAAACCATGCAAAACGCCATCCATCGCGGCATGAACACCGAAGGTATTCTGCCCGGTCCGCTGCGCGTTCCGCGCCGCGCCTCGGCATTGCACCGTTTGCTGTTTATCAACGATCGCTTCTCTAAAGATCCGATGGATGCCATGGACTGGGTAAACATGTTCGCCATGGCGGTCTCGGAAGAAAACGCTGCCGGTGGTCGCGTGGTAACGGCGCCGACCAACGGCGCATGCGGCATCATTCCCGCCGTGCTGGCCTACTATAACCAGTTTGTTCAACCGGTGACGCAGGAATCCTATCTGCGCTATTTTCTGGCGGCAGGCGCTATTGGCGTGCTGTATAAAATGAACGCCTCCATCTCTGGGGCGGAAGTCGGCTGTCAGGGCGAAGTCGGCGTTGCCTGCTCCATGGCGGCAGCCGGACTGGCGGAACTGCTGGGGGCTAATCCTGAGCAGGTGTGCATCGCGGCGGAAATCGGTATGGAACACAATCTGGGGTTAACCTGCGATCCGGTGGCCGGTCAGGTACAGGTGCCTTGTATCGAGCGCAATGCTATCGCCTCGGTCAAGGCCATCAACGCGGCACGCATGGCGATGCGCCGCACCAGCGAACCGCGCGTCTCATTGGATAAGGTGATCGAAACCATGTACGAAACCGGGAAAGACATGAACGCCAAATACCGCGAAACCTCACGCGGTGGGCTGGCAATCAAAGTGGTGCTGTGCGAATAGTCTGGTCGCGTCTCATCGTCCTCGGCTCACACACTCAGGTTATCCTCGGCGACAGCCGGGGATCGCTGTGAGAAGAAACGAGCTTCACCTCTGCTTTCGCGCTAAGGCATATCCCACAAATCTAAACCACGTCTTTTTATTGTTGCAGTGAATATTTCGTGCGCGTTAACCCACGCCGTTATTTGCTTCGTACATCGCACGTGCCTGACTCGGGCCGCTCAATCGCCCTCGCCCCGAGGCCCCTGGCTTTTCGTGGGAAATAACGCCGCTACGCGGTGCCTTCGGGGCCCAAGCCCACCGACGGGCCGCCAGCCACGTGTTCCAGACGCGGCGCTGACTTTCGCGGCGTCCTGCCGCTCACCCTGTGGTCTCATTCCCCTCAGTGTTATTTTTTTACGCGCTATAACGTCAAATAGTTCAATGCATGAAAAGCATAATGCTTTACGCTATTTTTTCTGGGTATTCCTCAGCGCCTGCGCGGGAATGACAAAGAAAAGGCCGGAATGGCCACGAAAGACAGGAAAAATCGGGGGCAGCCGGATGAATGCCAGAGCAACAGGCCATCGCCTTACGACTTTTTCTCGTTTTCAGGGCGTGACCAGATAATGTTGTTTTCCGCCGCCGAGATGTACCAGTCCACCGTGCTGTTCGTGACCGGTTTTACTGCGGCGGGCGCACTGTGGGCTTGCGGCGGGAACGCCAAGGCTTTCTTGCGAATGCGCATCGGCGTGCGCTGTTTTTCTCCGCTGATTTGCGCATGGAAGGCGGAGACATCCGCATCAAACAGCACGCCTTCCAACTGATGTAGGCGGTTCAAACCGCGCAGAATGCACAACAGGCTGCTTAGGGTTATCGATTCCCCCAACTCCGCGCGTTTGATGGTAGCGATGCCCAACCCGGCGCGTTCGGCCAAATCAACCTGCGACAGCCGCTGCTGAATGCGTGCTTCTTTGATTCTCCGGCACAGTTCAACAACAATGTCGCCTTCACTCATACTGCTGAATTTCATATTACAGCTTTACCTGCGCCCGATTAAATTCCGCACATTTTATCATCACTTTTTCATATGGCACGGAGAATCGTACAAAAGACAGGTTTTTTTACGATTTTTTCTGCTGCACCATCAGCCAAAGCGTCCGGTAATGTAATCTTCCGTTTTACGCTGAACGGGAGAAGTAAACAGCGTATCGGTATGATTGTATTCAATCAGTTTGCCCTGATGGATAAAGGCGGTGTAATCCGATACCCGCGCCGCTTGCTGCATGTTGTGTGTCACCAGCACTAACGTGAAGCGCTGTTTTAAGGCACCCATCAGCTCTTCAATCACCAGCGTAGAGATAGGATCCAGCGCGGAGGTCGGTTCATCAAGCAGTAACACTTCGGGTTCAATCGCAATGGCCCGGGCAATCACCAGGCGCTGTTGCTGTCCGCTGGAGAGCGTCAGGGCGTTATCGCCCAGCCGGTCTTTCACTTCATGCCACAATGCCGCAGCACGCAGCGCGTTCTCTACAGTTTCGTCCAGCAAGCGTCGATCGCGGATACCTTGCAGGCGCAGACCGTACGCCACGTTGTCATAGATGGATTTAGGAAACGGATTGGGGCGCTGGAATACCATACCCACCCGCCGCCGCAGCGCCGAGACATCCCACTGGGCATCGCTGACGGAAACGCCGCGCAGTCGGATATCGCCTTCAATACGGCAGTTTTCCACCAGATCGTTCATGCGATTAAAGCAGCGCAGCAACGTCGATTTACCGCAACCGGACGGGCCAATCAACGCCGTCACCTGATGCTGTGGAATGCGCAGAGAGATATCGTTCAGTGCCTGTTTTTCGCCGTAATAGAGGCTGAGATGGTCCACCTCCAGCGCCGTCTGCTCATCGGTCAGTTGGCTGATATCCAGCAGCGGTGATGCATGCAGGGGATTCGTTACTCGCATAGCCTTTTCCTAATGAAATATCGCTTCAAGACGAGAATCCCCGTCACAACGTCAGCGCGCGGTATTTTTCGCGCAACACGTGGCGCAGGCCCATGGCCGCCACGTTCAATCCGACCACAATCACCACCAGCAACAGCGCTGTGAGATACACCAGCGGACGCGCCGCTTCCACGTCCGCACTTTGAAACGCCAAATCATAAATCTGAAAGCCAAGATGCATGAATTTCCGTTCCAGATGCAGATAGGGGAAAATATCATCCACCGGTAGCACCGGCACCGACTTCACCACCCCCACCAGCATCAGCGGCGCGGTTTCACCGGCAGCTCGCGCCACCGCCAGGATCAGGCCGGTCAACATCGCGGGGACCGCCATCGGCAACACCACGTGCCATAAGGTTTCCGCCCGCGTCGCTCCCAACGCCAAAGAACCGTGGCGCAACGACATGGGGATGCGTGCCAACCCTTCTTCCGTTGCTACGATCACCACCGGCAACGTCAGCAGCGCCAGCGTCAACGATGCCCACAGCAACCCCGGTGTACCAAACGTCGGATTGGGCAACGCATCGGCATAAAACAGCTTATCCAGCGTTCCGCCCATCAGGTAGACAAAAAAGCCCAATCCAAACACGCCATACACAATCGATGGCACGCCCGCCAGATTGGCAACGGCGATACGCACCCAACGTGTGAAATGATTTTTTCCGGCATACTCATTGAGATAGATGGCAGCGATCACCCCTAATGGCATCACCACAATCGACATCAGGATAACCATCAGCACGGTACCAAAAATGGCTGGGAAAAGATGGCCGCTGGCATTGTCCGGCGCATCATGGGTGAGCAGGTATGCCATTTCATGCCCCCAGTGCCGCACTTTATCCCATCTGTTCATGCTATTGGGAAACCAGGCGCCTTCAATCTCCTTAAGTGGGATGCGATACAGCGTGCCTTCGGCATCACGCAGCAGGACCTGATTACGGTCGATGTCCTGATTGAGCGTCACCAGTTGCCCGGATAGCGTATCAAACCGACGCTGCAACTCACCGCGTTCAGCCTGAAATCGCGCCAGCGTCTGAGTATCCAACGCCTCGGTACGCTGCTTTTGTTTCTCCTCCAATCGCAGCGCCTCAACCCGTTGGTTGATTTTGCGCATGTCGACCAGCCGGATGCGCTGCGTTTTATTCACAAAACCCTGTACCAGTTGGATACGGCGCTGCAACGTTGCCGGCAGATCTTCGGCCAGCAACGGTTGACCATCTTCCAGCATCCCGGCCAGAAAACCGTAGGCAACCCCGTTGTGTGCGCGCTTAAGCACAATCACATCGGCGGGCAGCGATCGCGCGGTGATCTCCGAAGAAAGCAGCGTCTGGAAACTTTGCCCGTAACGCTCACGCATTCCGACTTTAACCAGATAGCGTGACACTACGTCATCGCCAGCGGCGGCTGATGCGGAGTGTACGGTCAGCGTTTGGTGGGCATACCTTTCGCCCAGCAGCGCGCGCGGTGTCCCCGCCACCTGCTCGGTTAGCGTGAACTGCCACACCGGTTGCGGCCACAAATAGCGCCCCCCCTGCCAGGCCAACATCACCACCACGGCCAGCATCGCCAACAGGCTGACACCAATGGCGGCACCGGTTAACCATACCCAGGGCGTGCCGCTGCGAAACCATCTGCGCGTTTGCCCCTCAGGGACGGTCGATTGAGATGTCATGCGTGATCCCCCTCATCCCGGTAACGTCGGCGTAACCGCTGACGCAGAGTTTCAGCCAAGGTGTTGACCACAAAGGTAAAGATAAACAACACCAGCGCGGTGAGGAACAGCACGCGATAATGCCCGCTGCCCATCACGGCCTCCGGCATTTCGATAGCGATATTGGCCGCCAGCGATCGCAACCCTTGCAGCAGCCCCGCATCGACAATCGGCGTATTGCCCGTTGCCATCAACACAATCATGGTTTCGCCAACGGCGCAGCCAAAACTCAGCATCAATGCGGCAAAAATACCGGCACTGGCTGAAGGTAGCACCACATGCCACAAGGTCTGCCACGGGGTCGCCCCCAGCGCCAAAGAGCCTTGACTCAGCCGTGTGGGCACATTGAACAAGGCATCTTCCGCCAATGAGAAAATCAGCGGGATCAGCGCAAAACCCAGAGCAATTCCCGCCACCAGCGCATTGCGCTGCACAAAATTGCCGTCCATCCACTGGAACAGCGGTTGTCCGAACAGACTCACTTCCAGCGCCGGGGCAAGCCAGCAAACCCCAAGCACGATCAGCAACAGTACCGGCATCAATAGCAGCACCTCGCGCCCTTGCATCCAACGGGCAACGCGCGGCCAGCGCGCCGTCAGCGCCCCCACGCCCAATACACCCAGGGTACAGAGCAGCGGCAAGGCCAGAATGGCGGAAAGGTAGGTTTCAACGTGCGGCGCGAGCCAGAGTGCCGCAATCAACCCCACCACCACGGTCGGGAGCGCGCCCATAACTTCCAGCGTTGGCTTCACCCAACGACGTAAACCCGGCGTCATAAAACAGGCGGTATACACTGCCGCAGCCAGCGCCAGCGGCGTGGCGAACAACATGGCGTACAGCGCCGCCTTCAGCGAGCCAGCCAACAGTGGCACCAGGCTGAACTTGGCCTGATAGCTGTCGTCAGCTGCCGTTGACTGCCAGATAAAGTCAGGCTGGGGGTAGTTCTCATACCAAATGCGCTGCCACAGGCCGCGCCAGCCGATATCGGGGTATGGATTATCGACACGATAGGCATACCATTGCGTTGGCGTCTCAAGCAGTAGCGCTTTACCGTGCGCCGAAAACACCATGCGCAGTGCCTGTGCAGCAACCTGCTGCGTTAACACGGCGGCAGACTGCTTGCTGGCAAACAACGAAAGCTCCCCCTGCGGCGTCAGGGTGGCAAATACCCGACGCGAGGCTTCCGGCACCAGTTGCATGCCTGGTGTTTCGCGCTGCGGGAAATCTCGAATCTCGGTCAGGCGCAGGCCATCCGCGCCAGGCACATCAAACCACTGAAATATTTTGCCACCCTCGCTGTACACCAACAGCGAATAGCCGCCAGACAGCAACGCCAGCCGCCACGGCCCGGCAGTGGGCAGCGTCGCGGTACCAGAAAGTGTCACTGCCTCACCACGGATGCGCCAGGTAGTCAGTTGGTTACCGCTTACGCTGTAGATAACATCGCCACGGGGGGTCAGCGCCAGGTCGTCAACCGGCGTATCGCCGAGTGCCACACTGGCGACGCGTTGCACACCGTCAGCAGAAATGCGGCCTATGGTCAAACGGTTATCCTGCGTCACCCACACGGCGGCTACGTCCACCACCGTGGCGGCAGCGTTATCGGCCATCGGCGGTGCGGTTTCGCGCAGCGCCAGCGCCAGATGGCGAAGCGGTGTGCCATCTGTCGTCAACGGCAGGGGCATCTTGCCAAACGGATAACGCCAGGCTGGCTGAGCATTACCGGCAAGCGGAATAAAGGGGGCGACAATCGTGATGTGACCCGTGGCAGAAAGCAGCGCGTAATGCGGCCGCCCTTCGCCGAAGGCAACGGCACGGGTAATGGGCGTGACGCTCAGTGCGGTGCGCGGCAGAGATTGCCCGCCAGCAAACACCATAAATTCGCCAAAACCCTGTTGATCAATGCGATACCCTAAGGAACCGTCATCGCTGATCCCGACTGCCGCGGACGATTCCGATGCCACGCGCGGCGACGCGGCGTACTGTGTCACCGAGGGGGAAACAAACAGCGGTGCAACCACGTACAGCAGGTAGAAAAAAATCAGCACCAGCGCCATCATCACCAGCAGGCCACTGCCTACTACGATGTGCTGCGTTATGCGATCCAGACGCCGCCGTCGGGCATCCTGATAGGCAAATCTGCTGTCTGTTTCTGCCATTATCCCTACACCGCCCATCAGGTTCTGTTAGTGAATGGCGAACAAAAAGCCCTGCGTCGCCCATCCCGCACGATGGAGATTACCTCAAGCACCGCGGCGGATTGCTTTTCTCATCCCCATGATGAAATCGGGGTAGCATATGTTGCCTTTACGCTCATAATATGACAATGGTAAGACGTTCTGTAAGAACGATTTTAATGCGCCTCCCCACCGGGCGCGACATTCAGGTCATTTTGTGAACGAAATAACCGTAATGCTTCAGCAATGCGACGGCGCCGCATAAAAAATGGTTTGCAAAGAACAATATAGCGCCACGCCGTCATAAATCCGCCATCATTGGCGTGTAGAGAGTGGGTGCACCGTCAGTAAACGATTTAACGGAGTCACAATGAGTCAGGACAAGCTCTTTATCGAGAAAGAACTAAGTTGGTTATCCTTCAACGAACGCGTGTTGCAAGAGGCAGCGGATCAGAGTAATCCGTTGATTGAGCGCATGCGCTTTTTGGGCATCTACTCCAACAACCTCGATGAATTTTACAAAGTGCGCTTCGCCGATCTTAAAAGACGGATTCTGATCAATGAGGAACAAGGCTCCGCCGGTGGTTTACGCCATTTGCTGGGTAAAATTCAGGCACGCGTTATGAAAACCGATCAGGTGTTCGATAATCTGTATAACGAACTGCTGTTGGAAATGGCGCGCAATCACATTTTTCTGGTGAATGAGCGTCAGGTCTCCCCGCTCCAGCAGGAGTGGCTGCGCGACTATTTCCGCCAGAACCTGCGCAAGCACATCACGCCGATTCTTATTCTACCAGAAACCGATCTGGTGGAGTTTTTAAAAGATGATTACACCTATCTGGCGGTAGAGATTATTCGCGGCAATGAGATCCGCTATGCGCTGCTGGAGATCCCGTCCGACAAGGTACCGCGTTTCATTAACCTGCCATCAGAATCATCGCGCAGAAAAAAAACCATGATTTTGCTGGATAACATTCTGCGCTACTGCCTGGATGATATCTTCAGAGGTTTCTTTGACTACGACGCGCTCAACGCCTATTCCATGAAAATGACGCGTGATGCGGAGTACGATCTGGTCACGGAAATGGAATCCAGCCTGCTGGAATTGATGTCTTCCAGCCTGAAACAGCGACTGACCGCCGAGCCAGTGCGCTTCGTCTATCAGCGCGACATGCCGGATGCGATGGTGGATATGCTGATGCAAAAATTGGGGATCTCATCCTACGATTCCATCATTCCCGGCGGACGTTACCACAACTTTAAAGACTTTATCAGTTTCCCCAACGTGGGCCGCCCGAACCTGGAAAACAAAGCGTTGCCACGACTGCGCCATACCCGTTTTAGCCATTTCCGTAACGGGTTTGATGCCATTCGCGAGCGCGATGTGTTGCTTTACTACCCCTATCACACCTTCGAGCACGTGCTGGAACTGCTGCGTCAGGCCTCGTTCGACCCCAGCGTGCTGTCGATCAAAATCAATATTTACCGCGTGGCAAAAGATTCGCGCATCATTAATGCGATGATTCACGCGGCACATAACGGTAAAAAAGTGACCGTGGTGGTGGAATTGCAGGCGCGCTTTGATGAAGAGGCGAATATCCAGTGGGCCAAGCGTCTGACGGAAGCCGGTGTGCACGTGATTTTCTCGGTGCCGGGGCTGAAAATTCACGCCAAGCTGTTCCTGATTTCCCGCCGTGAAGGGGAAAACATCGTGCGTTACGCCCACATCGGTACCGGCAACTTTAACGAAAAAACCGCCCGGCTTTATACCGATTACTCACTGTTGACCGCCGATGAGCGTATCACCAATGAAGTGCGCAGCGTGTTTAACTTTATCGAGAACCCTTACCGCCCGGTCAGCTTCGAGTATTTACTGGTGTCGCCGCAGAACTCACGCGCCCGTTTGCACAAACTGATCGATCGCGAAATCACCCACGCGCAAAACAACCTTCCTGCGGTGATTACCCTTAAGGTCAACAATCTGGTTGATAAAGATCTGGCCGAAAAACTGTACGAAGCCTCCGCCGCAGGGGTGAAGATCAACCTGTTGGTGCGCGGTATGTGTTCGCTGATCCCTTCGCTGCCCGGCATCAGCGACAATATTCAAGTCATTAGCATTTTAGATCGCTATCTTGAGCACGATCGGGTGTATGTGTTCCATAATGGAGGAGACTGCAAGGTGTATATCTCTTCTGCGGACTGGATGACACGTAATATCGATTATCGAATCGAGGTGGCCGCAGAAATCCTCGACCCGGCGCTGAAAAAGCAGATATTGGACACGTTGGATTTGCTGTTCAGCGATACGGTTAAAGCACGTATTATTGATAAAGAGCTGAGTAATCGCTATGTTGCACGCGGCAACCGGCGTAAAGTCCGCGCGCAGACGGCCATTTACGAGTACCTCAAGGCCCTTGAGCAACCCGACGAATAGGCAAGAAAAATGCCCCTGATACAAACCGATACCGATAAAGAAACACCGCAGGAATTCGCCGCGGTTGACCTTGGCTCCAACAGTTTCCATATGGTGGTTGCCCGTGTGGTCAACGGTGCATTGCAAGTGTTAAGCCGCCTAAAACAGCGGGTACACCTGGCTGATGGCCTTGACAGCAACAACATGCTGAGCGAAGAGGCGATGGAGCGCGGCTTAAGCTGCCTGGCACTGTTTGCTGAGCGACTGCAAGGCTTTTCGCCTGACAATGTTTCCATCGTAGGCACCCATGCGCTACGTGAAGCCGCCAACGCGCAGACCTTCTTGCGCCGCGCGGCCGACATTATTCCTTATCCCATCGAGATCATTTCCGGCCATGAAGAAGCGCGCCTGATATTTATGGGCGTGGAGCACACTCAGCCAGAGAAAGGGCGCAAGCTGGTGATCGACATCGGCGGCGGCTCCACCGAGTTGGTTATCGGGGAAAATTTTGAGCCAATACTGGTCGAAAGCCGCCGGATGGGCTGTGTCAGCTTTGCACAGCAATTTTTCCCGAACGGTGAAATAAGCGAACAGAATTTCCGGCGCGCACGTCTGGCGGCGGTACAAAAGCTGGAAACGCTCTCCTGGGAATACCGCATTTATGGCTGGGACTATGCGCTGGGTGCCTCCGGCACCATCAAATCCGCCCATGAAATTCTGGTAGAAATGGGTGAGAAAGACGGTCTGATCACCCTGGACCGGCTCAATATGCTACGCGATCAGATTTTGCAGTTTAAAACCTTCAAATCCCTGAGTTTACCGGGCATGTCGGAAGACCGGCAATCCGTGTTGGTCCCCGGACTGGCGATTCTGTGCGGGGTTTTCGATGCACTGGCGATCAAATCGCTGCGCCTGTCGGACGGTGCCCTGCGCGAAGGGGTGCTGTATGAAATGGAAGGCCGTTTCCGCCATCAGGATATTCGTATCCGCACCGCGCTCAGTCTGGCCAGCCACTACAATATCGACAGGGAACAAGCACGTCGGGTACGGGAAACCACCGAGCTGTTGTTTACTCAGTGGGCAGCGCAAAACCCGTCGTTGGTACATCCACAGTTAGAAGCCATCCTGAAATGGGCGGCCATGCTGCACGAGGTGGGCCTGAGCATCAACCACGCGGGCATGCAGCGCCATTCCGCCTATATTCTGCAAAATACCAACCTGCCCGGCTTTAATCAGGAGCAGCAGTTGATGCTGTCATTGATGGTGCGTTTGCAGCGCAAGGCCATCAAGCTGGAAGAACTGCCGCGTTTTAACCTGTTCAAGAAAAAGCAGTATTTGCCGATGGTGCATATTCTGCGACTGGCAAGCCTGCTCAATAACCAGCGTCAGGCAACTACCCCGCCAGATTCGCTGCGCTTGAGCACCGATGACAACCACTGGACGCTCACCTTTCCACAGGGCTATTTCGCCCAAAACGCCTTGGTACAGCTCGATCTGGAAGCAGAGCAGGCGTATTGGCTGGACGTGACTGGCTGGAAATTGCTGATAGAAGAAGCGAACTAACCCCATGCGCTCCCTTTAGGAGCGCATGTTTTTTCCCAACACTAGGCGTCTGCCAGCAGAAACGGCGTATTTTTAACAACCGGTTCGGAAGGTTCTACGCGAAAACGCCCGACCAACTCCGTCATGCCCGCCACTTGTCCATCCAGCATCTGACTCGCCGTCGAGGCTTCAGCCACCAACGTGGCATTCTGCTGTGTGACCTGCTCCAACTGGCTCAATGCTACGTTGATCTGGGCGATCCCCAGCGATTGCTCACCCGCCGCGATGGCGATGTCCCCCACCAGCGCTTTTACTTTGCTGGTGCCATCGATAATCTCATTTAACCCGCGATGAGATTGTGATACCAGCGCACTGCCCTCCTCCACGCTGGAAAGGCTGTCAGCAATCAGTGCACGAATTTTATTGGCTTCATCGACGCTACGCTGCGACAGTTGGCGCACCTCCGTTGCCACCACCGCAAAGCCGCGCCCGTGCTCTCCCGCGCGGGCCGCTTCCACCGCCGCATTGAGCGCCAGCAGGTTGGTTTGAAACGCGATAGCATCGATACCGGTGACAATCTCGGTCACCCGTTGGCTGGTTTGCTGGATCTTGCTCATGGCGTCGCGGGCAGACGAGGTAATATCACCAATATTGCGCACCCGATCATCAACCGTGGTGGTCAGTTCCCGCGCCTGGGCTGCGAAATCGGCGGTCTGCTGCACGGTGGCGGTGATTTGCTCCATGCTGCTGGCAGTTTCCACCAGCGATGCCGCCTGCTGCTCCGTGCGTTGCGCCAGATTGTGATTGCCGTAGGCAATCTCATTGCTCGCCCTTCCGATGGTCGTGGCGCTGTTTTTGATTTTCGTCACCAGATTCGCGATGCTCTCCAGCGATTGGTTATAGGCACTGTTAAGCCGTGACAGTTCATCTGTTCCTGGCACCGATAGGCGCTGCGTCAAGTCACCACCCATTTCGGCGATGGTGGTTAAGGTATCCTGCAACTGCCGATTGATGCTACGCATGATCATCGCCGCCAGCGCCAGCGCCAGCCCGATCGCCAGTAGCGTGCCGCTCAGGTAGATAATCCAAGCCCGCATTGCGCTCGCAGACAAGCGCTGGACATCGCTCAACAGCGTTGTCACCGCCTGTTCTTCGATACTTTTAAGCTGTTCGATTTTCTGTGTTTGCAACGAAAACCATTGCGCACCATCGATATTCCATTCTCCTTGCGGTGCGCCAATCGCCCGTTGGCGCAGTGCCTGCGCGTCTTGCGCTTGACTGGAACTTATCGCACGGTCAAACGCCTGACGCAGTGTTGCTGATGCCAGGGTTCTGAAGCTGGCAATATAGGCATCGCCGCGTCCCACCAATTGGTTCAGGCGCACAAACATCCCCTCGCCAAAACGATTGGCAGAAAATACGTTAGCCAACACCGCGCGCTCAATCCCAGCCTGTTCCTTGGCATTCAGCAGGCTGTAATACGCGGTAATTTGCTGGGTGATCCCTGCATCGCGCACCAACTGCGCCATCAGTCCAATCCCTTCCAACAGCGCCGTCACTTTTTCGGTATAGGCACTCAGCGCAGTATTTACCGGTATCGACATGCTGTTTACCTGACCTCTGAGCGAGTCCAGCGTCTTGAGCGAATCGGCCACCTGGGTGAAGTTTTTAGCCACTTCGCCGCCGAGCCAGGTGGTATCTATGTCGCGATAACGTTGCTGAAAAGCGGTAGCAGCTTTATCCGTTTCCTGGCGCTGCGTCTGCAACTCGGGGCCAAAAGCGTTGCCCTGGCTGCCAAAATAACCGGCGCTCATCCCGCGCTCCCGTTGCAGTTGGTGCACTAACTCTCCCGCATCTCGCGCTAACTGGATCTGCTTTTCCATCCGGTTCATTTCACGTTCTGTCTGACGGCGCTCATTCATTCCCAATGCGCTGAGCCACAGCAATGCCAGCACCATAGGTAACAGCGCGAGGAGGAATTTATTACGTATCGAAATGCGGTGAAGTATCTGCATTGGAAGCCGCTCCGTATTCCATTTAAGGGCTGGTTTACTGTGTCAAACGACCAACATCACGTCCGCCCATCTGCGTCGATAAGCAAGGCTTATTCTTAGTGTCGGTATCAATGACCGGCGTTGCGCCGATTTATTATGTATGGCACAGAAACCCCAAATGTTCACCACGCCGCGCTCGGCGAAATCCATCAGGATCACAAAAGTAAGTCGAAGGATTGACCAACTTCATCAATTATGAATAAATAGAAACAGCGCATAAGCGCGGATACGAGAGTGATAATAATGGCTACCCTGATACACAAGCGACGAACCACCCTGGCAACCTTATCCCACAAGCGACGATCGTCCCGAGAGAGACGAAGCGGTTCGCGAATTGCGCAAGCGATTCTCCTGATCAGTTTCTTTATCCTTGTAGGCCGTTTCGCTTACTCCTCCGTCAGTGCCTTTTTCCATCATCAAGATAAACAACAACGTATCGAACAAACGCTGAAATCATCACCGGTCAACCCTACGCTTCCCTTCGTTAAAAAAGAGTAGCGCTCGCGCGTTAATAAAAAGTATCGCACACCTCTTTTAACACTTCAGTGTCATAACTTCCGCGATCCCTTATCTACCCGTCATACTTCACGTTGCCGGTGTGTTGGCTGCGTTCACTCACCCGAATCACTTACCTGAGTAAGCTCATCGGGGTTCGCTCACTTGCCGCCTTCCTGCAACGCGAATTATTTAGGGTATACTCTCCAACAATAAATAAAACGAATGGCGAGAATAAACCGGTAATGATGAACAATGATGTCCTGCGCAGCGTGCGCTATATGCTGAATTTCAATAATGACCACCTGCTAAAGATTCTGGCGCTGGTGGAAATGACCGTCCCTCCCCAGCAGTTGACGAGCTACGTCAAAAAAGAGGGAGAGGAAGGCTACCAGCCTTGCCCGGACATCGTGATGAGTTATTTCCTGACTGGGCTGATTCTGCAAAAACGCGGTCAAGATGAAAAACAGCCTGCGCCGCAGTTTGAACGCAAAGTGACCAATAACATTATCCTGAAAAAACTGCGTGTCGCTTTCTCTCTAAAAACGGATGATATTCAGGCAATTTTGCTGACACAAAATTTTCGCATTTCACTGCCGGAAATTACCGCAATGATGCGCGCACCTGACCACAAAAACTATCGCACCTGCGGCGATCAGGTTATACGCTATTTTCTGAAAGGGCTGGCTGCACGGGTACGCAAAGGATAAGGGCGCCCCCCCCACGAAAAGGCATTAGCGTTGTCTGACTATCCACCGTAAAAGACACTGACAACGCTCGATTTCTAGCACGTGAACGTGATAATCACTGAGAAAAACGATCATGCCAAGCGTCAAAAAGCTCTCGGCCATTCGCCGCCGCATTTCCTTGTTGTTGCTGGACGATCCACCGCTGGTGGAAAGCATCATTACCCAGCAGCCCCCGGTTGCTGAGGATGAAAAAAAGCGGCTTCTCGATCACACCGCCGAGATCTGTACGCTGCTTACCGAATTGCATGCTGCTGACCTTGCCGATCTGCTGGAATCGCTGCCGCCCGAAGCGCGACAGGCGCTGTGGTGCCTGACACCGCTCGATAAGCGTGGCTTTGTGCTGTATGAGGCTTCTGACAGCATTTCTGATGGCCTTATCGCCCAGATGAGTGACAAAGATATCCTGCGCGCCATTCGCCCGCTGGATATCGATGAGCAGGCGCAGTTAGCGCGACGTCTGCCGCGCCACCTGCTAGGCCGTATTCTTACCGCACTGGAACCGCGCCAACGGGCGCAACTGCGCGAAACCATCCAGTACGATGAAGATTCTGTCGGTTATCTGGTTGATTTCAATCTGCTGACGGTACGACCGGACGTTACGCTGGCCGTAGTACAACGTTTTCTGCGTTGGCATAAGGTGATCCCCGACGCTACCGACAAACAGTTTGTCACCGATCGTAAAAACCGCCTGCTGGGTGAGCTCACGCTGACCAATATTCTGCTACACAAGCCAAACACACGGGTTGAGCAGGCCATGGATCCTGAACCGATCCTGTTCGAACCGGAAACGGAAACTGATGATGTCGCCAGCGCATTCGAACGCTACGATCTGATTTCCGCCGCCGTTGTCGACAGCAAAGGCAAGCTGTTGGGACGCGTCACCGTGGAAGATATTCTGGACCGGGTCAACCGTACCAGCGATCACCATCTGCGCCGCTCCGGTGGGTTGACGGCGTCAGAAGATGTCTATGCGCCGGTAGCCACCGCGGTAAAAAACCGCTCGGGCTGGCTGGCTATCAACCTCTGCACCGCCTTGATCGCATCGAGGGTGATTGGCTTGTTCGAAGACACGCTGGCGCATCTGGTGGCGTTGGCAACGTTGATGCCGATTGTCGCGGGTATCGGCGGCAATACCGGCAACCAAACCATCACCATGATCGTGCGCGCGCTGGCGCTGCATCAGTTGGATCACGGCAAAAAATCGACCTTGCTGTTCAAAGAGTTGGGCGTTGCCGTTGTCAATGGTCTGGTGTGGGGTGCCGCGCTCGCCGTCATCACCGTGCTGCTCTATGGCAACATCGCCATGGGCGGTGTCATGATGTTGGCTATCATGCTTAACCTGCTGCTGGCCGCCACCATGGGGGTAACTATCCCGTTGGCGATGGTAAAACTGGGCCGCGATCCCGCCATCGGCTCCAGCGTGATGATTACTGCAATCACCGATACCGGCGGCTTTTTTATCTTCCTCGGGCTGGCGACCCTATTTTTACTGCCCTGATGCAAGCAACACCCCTGCCCCTGCCGACGGCTGGCAGATGTGAAGCGTAGGCGGCAAGCCGGTGCGGGCCGGATATTCCCGCGCCACCCGCTCACACACCTCTGCCGTTAACGCGGAGGGCAACAAGGCGACGACACAGCCGCCGAAACCGCCGCCGGTCATCCGTACCCCGCCGCGCTCACCGATATAGTCGTCAATCAGCGCAACCAGCGTGTCGATGGGCGGCACCGTAATGGCAAAATCGTCCCGCATTGAGTGGTGCGATTCCGCCATCAGACGGGAAAGACGCGGGATATCGCCCGCCGTAAGCGCCGCAGCGGCTTCCAGCGTGCGCTGGTTTTCGGTAACGATGTGGCGTGCGCGCTGCGCCACGACCGGATCCAGCCCCGCACGGTTGGCTTCAAACTGTGTCAGTGAGACATCACGTAGCGCTTTCACACCAAAATGCCGTGCGGCCGCCTCACACTGCGCGCGCCGGGTGTTGTATTCGCTGTCCACCAGCCCGCGCCGCACGTTAGAGTTAATGATCAGCACATCCAAGCCCTGAGGGATCGGCACCGCCGTGCCTTGCAATGAACGACAGTCAATCAGCAACGCATGACCCGCAACGCCCTGCGCGGAAATAAACTGATCCATGATGCCGCAGTTACAGCCGACAAAGTGGTTTTCTGCCTGCTGGCCGTTCAGCGCCAGATCCAACGGGCTGAGCGGTAACGCATAGAGCGTTTTAAACACCTGCCCGACCGCCACTTCCAGCGAGGCTGAGGAACTGAGCCCAGCACCGGTTGGCACGTTTCCGGCAATGACCATATCCACGCCGCGAATATAGTTCGGCCAGAGATACTGTGGATGCGGTTCAATCGTCTGCATTAAGTCAAAGCTGTCCTGCTGCTCTTCCATGTTGACGGCCACCACCCGAACCAGGCTGTCGGCACGCGGGGCGGCAGCAATTACCGTGTGGTAATCGATGGCGCAGGGCAACACAAACCCATCGTTGTAATCCGTGTGCTCACCGATCAGATTGACGCGCCCGGGCGCCTGCACCTGCACCGCAGGCGCATAGCCAAAGGTGGCGTTGAACACGGCATCCACCTGTTGCCGCACGCTGTTAATTCGTCCCATCGTTCACCTCATGCTGTTGCCGAAAATGAATATCGCTTACGCTGCGCAAGCGCTCCGCCGCCTGTTCCGGCGTCAAATCACGCTGTGGCTCCGCCAGCATCTCGTAGCCCACCATAAATTTCCGTACGCTGGCCGAACGTAACAGCGGCGGGTAGAAATGCGCATGCAGTTGCCAGTGGGCGTTATCGCCTTCAATAAACGGCGCACCGTGCCAGCCCATGGAATAGGGAAACGCGCACTGAAACAGATTATCGTAACGGCTGGTCAGCTTTTTCAGTGCCAGACACAAATCACTACGCTGTGCGGCAGTCAGTTGCGGCAACTGCTGCACCGCACAGCGCGGCAGCAGCAGCGTTTCAAACGGCCAGGCGGCCCAATAGGGTACGACCGCCAGCCAGTGTTCCGTTTCCACCACACAGCGCACCTGCTCGGCCTGTTCGCGTTGGGCATAATCCAGCAATAATGGCGTGCCATGACGGTCGAAATAGGCGCGCTGCTGCCCGTCTTCTTTGGCGATATCGGTGGGTAAAAAACTGTTGGCCCACACTTGCCCATGCGGATGCGGGTTAGAACATCCCATCATCGCGCCTTTGTTTTCAAACACCTGAACCCACGGATACGCTTTTCCCAGTAGGTTTGTTTGTTCGCACCAGGCCGTAACCACGTGCGCCAACGCAGCCAGCGAGAGTTCCGGCAACGTTTTGCTGTGGTCAGGGGAGAAGCAGATAACGCGACTGGTGCCTTGCACGCTTTGCGTTTGAAACAACGGATCATCGCTTGCCGCCAACGCGGGGGTTTGCTCCATCAGCGCTGAAAAATCGTTGCGAAACACATGGGTGTGGGTGTAATTCGGGTTCACCTCGCCGGTAACGGGGCGATTACCTGCACAGAGAAAACAATCCGGATCGTGAGCCGGTAGCAGACGCCTGTCCGGCTCATCCTGCTGGCCTTGCCAGGGGCGTTTTGCGCGATGGGGAGAAACCAACACCCATTCATCGCTCAGCGGGTTGTAACGACGATGTGGGTGCTCTGTGGGATCGAATGACATTCCTGACACTCCTTAAACAGCAGCGATATCTTTGATGCGTTGACGGGCGCATGGGGGTGTAATACGTTTTCACAGGTCGCGATAAAGACCGCAAAAAAGCCAGTTGCAAAGGCTGTGTAAACGATTACCCTTATTGTAGGCAGTAAGCGTGATAAATGAGAATAGCGACGCACGCGATTGATATTGATACCGATCACATAAACCAATCACCATCAACACACACAGGGAAACCACCGATGGCAACCATAAAGGATGTTGCACGCCTGGCCGGCGTCTCCGTGGCAACGGTTTCACGGGTCATCAATGACGCGCCGAAAGCCAGCCAGGCATCGCGGAACGCGGTGCATAACGCCATGGCCGAATTGCGCTACCATCCCAACGCCAATGCACGCGCACTGGCGCATCAACATGCGGAAACCCTGGGGCTGGTGGTGGCAGATGTGTCCGATCCCTTTTTTGGGGCGATGGTCAAAGCGGTTGATAGCACCGCCAGAACGACGGGCAATTTTTTACTGATCAGCAACGGCTACCATGACGCGGAAATGGAGCGTCAGGCTATCGAACAGTTGCTGCGCCACTGCTGCTCGGCGCTGGTGGTACACGCGAAAATGTTGCCCGATGCAGAACTGAGCGCGTTTATGCGCCACGTCCCCGGCATGGTGCTGATCAACCGTATTTTACCCGGTTTTGAGTCACGCTGCGTGGCGCTGGACGATCGCCACGGCGGCTGGCTGGCAACCCGGCATATGATTCAGGAAGGGCATCGCTCCATTGCCTTTCTCTGTTCCGATCACCCGATTTCTGACGCCGACGATCGCTTCCAGGGCTACAGCGCCGCCCTGCACGACCAAGGCATTGCGCTGGATAGCCGGCTGATCGCCCGCGCCGCACCGGATGAAACTGGCGGCGAGGCGGCGATGCGCGAACTGCTGAGTCGCGGCGTGCCTTTCAGCGCCGTGGTGTGTTACAACGATTCGATGGCGGCGGGCGCATTGGCAGTATTAAGCGACAACGGCATTGAGGTGCCACAAACCGTATCCCTGATAGGTTTTGACGACGTGCTTATCGCGCGCTACTTGCGCCCACGTTTGACCACCATCCGCTATCAGGTGATAGCCATGTCGACGCAAGCCGCCGAGTTGGCGATTGCGCTGGCACAAGGTCAAGCGCTGACGGCAGTCACCAACACCTTTACGCCGACGCTGGTGCGTCGCCATTCGGTACAGTCCCTCACCCAGATACGTTAACGCCCGTCAGCCGGCGATACGGGCATCCCCAAACCGGGTTGCCCATGCTCTTATTGGTTACGTTTGCTTACCATCCCCCCCAACACCCTGCGATAAGCTATTCAACTTAGCGCTATTCCCGCGATATAATTATACTTTTGCGTGTTTTATCGCATTTTTAGCTTTTTCGTTACCTAGAATGGCGTGGGAAACGTTACCCCGCCTACTATTCGGAGCTCTCATGACCCATATTGCGCAATTTGCGTTGGCATTGCTTGTCGTTGCCGGTTTAGCGCTGCTTGTCTGCCGCGACCGTAAAAGCATTCGTATCCGTTTTATTATTCAGCTGTTAGTGATTGAAATTCTGCTCGCCTGGTTCTTTTTGTATTCCAACGTGGGCCTGGGCTTCGTGAAAGGGTTTGCCGCCGTTTTTGATAAATTACTGGGGTTTGCCGGACAAGGAACCGATTTCGTGTTTGGCGATATGGTCAACCACGAAAAGAACCTGATTTCCTTCTTCTTCAAAGTGTTGTGCCCTATTGTGTTCATCTCGGCATTGATCGGGATCCTGCAACACATCAAGGTGCTGCCTATCGTGATTCGTGCCATCGGTACGGTGCTGTCCAAGGTCAACGGCATGGGGAAACTGGAGTCGTTTAACGCGGTCAGCTCGCTGATTCTGGGGCAATCGGAAAACTTCATCGCCTATAAAGATATTCTGGGCAAGATGTCGGAAAAACGCATGTACACCATGGCAGCCACCGCGATGTCGACGGTGTCGATGTCTATTGTCGGTGCCTACATGACCATGCTGGATTCCAAATACGTGGTGGCGGCGCTGATTCTGAATATGTTCAGCACCTTTATCGTGTTGTCATTGATCAACCCGTATAAAGTGGATGCCGAACCCGAGCTGCAACTGCGCGATCTGCACGAAAACCAAAGCTTCTTTGAAATGCTGGGGGAATATATTCTTGCCGGTTTCAAAGTGGCCTGTATCGTCGCCGCCATGTTGATCGGCTTTATCGCGCTGATTGCCATGGTAAACGCCATTTTCAGCGCCATTTTTGGTATCAGCTTCCAGGAAATGTTGGGCTATGTGTTCTTCCCCTTCGCCTGGATCATGGGAATTCCTGCCAGTGAAGCGTTGCAAGTCGGCAGCATCATGGCGACCAAGCTGGTGTCTAACGAATTCGTGGCGATGCTGGAACTGCAAAAAGTGGCAAGCCAGTTGTCACCGCGCAGCGTCGGGATCCTTTCTGTGTTCCTGGTGTCGTTCGCCAATTTCTCTTCTATCGGCATCATTGCTGGTGCTATCAAAGGGTTGAACGAGAATCAGGGTAACGTGGTGTCTCGCTTCGGCCTGAAGTTGGTCTACGGCTCTACTTTGGTCAGCATTCTCTCTGCCTCAATCGCCGGGCTGGTGCTGTAATTTGCCATGACGATCGTCGGGCGGCCATCCGGTCGCCCGCTATCCGCTACAAACCCTGACATTTCTTCCACATTTCCTTCATTATTATTTGAGTAAAACACAGTAGACTACGCTCATTGTGTTAATACTGGCTGCCACTCGATTCGTAAACCATGATGAATACCACTCGTCTTTTTCGTCTGCTGTTGCTTGCGTTGGCGGTTATCGCCGCCGTTGTCATCTGGCGTTACTTACGCCCCGCCGAGGCGCCGACGGCGACCCCTTCAGCCCGTCAGGAAGCCAGTAATAACAGTTCTCCCGCGCGCAGTGCGGGCGGTGGGCGGCGTTCCGCCATGCGCACATTGCCGCCCGTGCAGGCAGCGACCACGCGCGTCGCCGCGGTGCCGTATTACCTTTCGGGGTTGGGCACCATTACCGCTGCCAAGACCGTGACGGTGCGCAGCCGGGTTAACGGCGAACTGATGGCACTGCATTTTCAGGAAGGACAACAGGTCAAGGCGGGCGATCTGCTGGCAGAAATTGACCCACGACCCTATCAGGTGGCGCTGACCCAGGCGCAAGGGCAATTGGCGAAAGATCAGGCCGCGCTGGCCAATGCGCGTCAGGATCTGGCGCGTTACCAACAACTGATTAAAACCAATCTGATTTCCCGTCAGGAACTGGATGCGCAGGCAGCACAGGTGCACCAGGCTGAAGGCACGGTCAAGGCCGATGAAGGCTCGGTCGCCAGCGCCGAATTGCAACTTACCTATAGCCGTATCACCTCGCCGATCAATGGCCGTGTGGGACTTAAACAGGTGGATGTGGGCAACTACATCACCAGCGGCGACAGCACCGGTATTGTGGTATTGACCCAAACACACCCGATCGATGTCATCTTCACGTTACCGGAAGGTGATATCGCCACGGTGCTGAGCGCACAGAAATCGGGCCAACCGGTACCGGTTGAGGCCTGGGATCGCGCCAACCAGCACCAGCTGTCGCAAGGCAGCCTGCTCAGCATGGATAACCAGATTGATGCCACCACCGGCACCATCAAGCTAAAAGCCCGCTTTGAAAATCGCGATGACGCCCTGTTTCCCAACCAGTTTGTCAATGTGCGCATGCAAGTCACTACCTTGCAAAACGCGCTGCTGGTGCCCCTGTCCGCCATTCAGATGGGCAGCGAAGGACGTTTTGTCTGGGTACTGAATGAGAAAAGTCAGGTCAGTAAACACAGCGTGACCGTCGGCATTCAATACGGTCAAGAAATGGTGGTGACGGCGGGGCTGAATGAGGGCGATCGCGTGGTTACCGACGGTATCGACCGTTTAACCGAAGGGGCACAGGTGGAAGTGATTAGCGCCGCTAACACCACCACCACACCGCCGTCCAAACACGCCACACGCTGGGAGAAACCCTGATGCAAGGGGAGATTCCGGCAGGCGGTGGCCCATCCCGCCTGTTTATCCTGCGCCCTATCGCCACAACATTGTTGATGCTGGCGATCCTGCTGGCGGGGATTATTGGCTATCGGGCATTACCGGTCTCTGCGCTGCCTGAAGTGGATTACCCAACTATTCAGGTGGTGACGCTCTACCCCGGAGCCAGTCCCGATGTGATTGCATCGGCGATCACCGCCCCCCTTGAGCGTCAGTTTGGGCAAATGTCCGGGCTGAAACAGATGTCGACGCAAAGTTCGGGCGGCGCATCGGTGATCACCCTGCAATTCCAGCTGACCCTGCCGTTAGATGTCGCAGAGCAGGACGTGCAGGCCGCTATCAACGCCGCCAACAATTTGTTGCCCAGCGATCTGCCCTACCCGCCGATTTACAGCAAGGTCAATCCGGCCGATCCACCGGTCATGACGCTGGCGGTAACATCCAGCGCCATGCCGATGACGCAAGTGCAGGATATGGTGGAAACGCGTATCGCGCAGAAAATGGCACAGGTCTCGGGCGTCGGGCGTGTCTCGCTAGCCGGCGGACAGCGGCCGTCGGTGCGGGTCAATTTCAACGCCAACGCGCTGGCTTCTTACGGGCTGGATAGCGAAACCCTGCGCAGCGCCATCACCAGCGCCAACGTCAACTCCGCCAAAGGCAGCCTGGACGGCCCAACGCGCGCGGTGACGCTGTCAGCCAACGACCAGATGAAATCCGCCGAGGATTATCGCCAGTTGATCGTTGCCTGGCGCAATGGTGCACCAGTACGGCTGCGCGATGTCGCCACCGTAGAGCAAGCGCCGGAAAACACCGCATTGGGTGCCTGGGCCAACCGTGAACAAGCGATCATCATCAATATCCAGCGCCAGCCGGGTGCCAACGTGATCACCACCACGGACAGCCTGCGTAACCTGCTGCCGACGTTAACCGCCAGTCTGCCGAAATCGGTGGCCGTCACCACGCTGACCGATCGCACCGCCAGTATCCGCGCATCCGTGAAGGATGTGCAGTTTGAACTGATGCTGGCGATTGCGCTGGTGATTATGGTTATCTACCTGTTTTTGCGCAATGCCATCGCCACGCTGATCCCAAGTATCGTGGTACCTCTGTCGCTGGTCGGCACCTTCGCCGCGATGTATTTCCTTGGTTTTTCGATCAACAACCTGACGCTGATGGCCCTCACCATTGCCACCGGTTTTGTGGTGGATGATGCCATCGTGGTGATCGAGAATATTTCGCGCTACATCGAAAAAGGAGAGAAACCGCTACATGCGGCATTAAAAGGCGCGGGAGAAATTGGTTTTACTATAATCTCACTGACGTTCTCGCTGATTGCGGTGCTGATCCCGTTGCTGTTTATGGGCGATATTATTGGCCGTCTGTTCCGCGAGTTTGCCATTACGCTGGCGATCGCGATTCTGATCTCCGGCATCGTTTCGCTCACGCTGACCCCAATGATGTGCGCCCGGTTGCTCACCCACCAGAGCCTGAATCGACAAAATGCCGTTACGCGCGCCAGCGAACGCTTTTTCTCACGGCTGGTTGCCCTGTATGGCAAAGGCTTACGTCGGGTACTGAACCACCCGTGGATTACGCTCAGCGTGGCAATCGGTACGCTGGTGCTTACCGTTCTGCTCTACCTGTGGATCCCCAAGGGTTTTTTCCCGGTTCAGGATAACAGCATGATTCAGGGCACGTTACAGGCACCGCAAAGCGTCTCCTATGCCGATATAGCACAGCGCCAGCAGCAGGCGGTATCGCTGATCATGCAAGATCCGGCGGTGCTAAACGTCTCTTCGTTTGTCGGCGTGGATGGCACCAACGCGGCGCTGAACAGTGCGCGTTTGCAGATCAACCTGAAACCGCTCAGTGAACGGCGCGATCGCCTGACCGATATCATCCCCGCTTGCAGGAGAAAACCGCGCAGCTCACCGGTATCACGCTCTATCTGCAACCGGTACAGGATCTTACCATCGATACCCAGGTCAGCCGCACCCAGTATCAGTTCACGTTGCAGGCGATGTCGCTGGAGGATTTGAGCCACTGGGTACCGCCGCTGATGCGCGAACTGCAGCAACTGCCGCAGCTACAGGATGTGAGCAGCGACTGGCAGGATGATGCGGCGGTGGCTTATGTCAATGTCAACCGCGATGCGGCCAGCCGCCTTGGGCTGACCATGTCAGCCATCGACAATGCGCTGTATAACGCCTTTGGGCAGCGTCTGGTCTCAACGGTCTACACCCAGTCGAATCAATACCGTGTGGTGCTGGCACAGCAGACGGCGCACACAACCGGGGTCGGTGCGCTGAATGAAGTGCACATTAAAAACAGTGATGGCAACAGCGTGCCGCTGAATGCCGTTGCCACGCTGGAAGAGCGACGTGGTCCGCTGGCCTTGAACCGTATCGATCAGTTCCCGGCCACCACCATTTCGTTCAACGTTACCCCCGGTTATTCCCTTGGGGAAGCCGTGCAGGCGATTACGGCAGCGGAGCAACAGTTGCAGATGCCGACGGATATCGTCACCCACTTTCAAGGCAGTGCGCTGGCGTTTCAAGCGGCGCTGAGCAGCACCGTGTGGCTTATCGTTGCGGCGATTGTGGCGATGTACATCGTGCTCGGCGTGCTGTACGAAAGTTTTATTCACCCGATCACCATTCTTTCCACGCTGCCGACCGCCGGTGTCGGTGCACTACTGGCACTGATGGCGGCGGGCAACGAACTGGATGTGATTGCGATTATCGGCATCATTTTGCTGATCGGCATCGTGAAGAAGAACGCCATCATGATGATCGATTTCGCGCTGGCCGCTGAACGCGAGCAAGGCATGACCCCTTACGATGCCATTTATCAGGCCTGTCTGCTGCGTTTTCGTCCGATCCTGATGACCACCCTGGCGGCGCTGCTGAGCGCCGTGCCGCTGATGCTCAGCAACGGCGTCGGTGCTGAACTGCGCCAACCGCTCGGTATCTGTATGGTGGGGGGATTGATCATGAGCCAGATTCTGACGCTGTTCACCACGCCGGTGATTTACCTGCTGTTTGACCGACTGGCACACCGTTTGCGTCGCGCCGAGCAGCCCGAGGAAGACATACAGTGAAGTTTTTCGCGCTGTTTATCCACCGACCGGTCGCCACCGCGTTACTGACGCTGGCGATTGCGCTGTGCGGCGTGCTCGGCTTTCGCCTGCTGCCGGTCGCCCCGCTGCCGCAGGTGGATTTCCCGGCGATTGTGGTTTCCGCCTCGCTCTCCGGAGCCTCGCCGGAAACCATGGCGACCTCCGTCGCCATGCCGTTGGAACGTTCGCTCGGGCGCATCGCCGGGGTGACCGAGATGACCTCGACCAGTTCGCTGGGCCGAACCCGTATCATACTGGTGTTCGATTTCTCGCGTGATATCAACGGCGCGGCGCGCGACGTACAGTCGGCGATCAACGCGGCACAGAACCTGCTGCCCTCCGGCATGTCAAGCCGTCCGACCTATCGCAAGGTCAACCCGGCCGACGCGCCGATTCTGGTGCTGACATTAACGTCCGATACCTACAATTCAGGTCAGCTATACGATTTTGCCACCAATCAACTGTCGCAGCGCATCTCCCAAATGGACGGCGTGGGCGATGTGACGGTCAGCGGTGCCTCACAGCCCGCCGTGCGCGTTGAGTTGAACCCTCAGGCGCTGTTTAATCAAGGGATCGCATTAGATGCGGTGCGCCAGGCGATTGCCAAAGCCAACGTAAAGCAACCCCTGGGCAATATCGATAACGGACAAGCGCGCTGGCAGGTGCAAACCAACGATGCGCTGAAAACGGCGGCGGATTACGCACCGATCGTGGTTCATTATAACAAGGGTGCGCCGGTACGATTGAGCGACGTGGCGCAGGTCAAAGACGGCGTGCAAGACACGCGTAACGCCGGGATGGCAAACGGCAAAACCGCCGTACTGGTGGTGGTGCAACGCGCCCCGGATGCCAATATCATCGCCACCGTGGATAACGTTCGCGCCGCGCTGCCAGAACTGCGTGCCAGCCTGCCCGCCGCCATTCAACTGAATATCGCGCAAGATCGCTCGCCCACCATTCGGGCCTCACTGGCCGAGGTGGAACAGTCACTGGTGATTGCCGTGGCGCTGGTGATATTGGTCGTGTTCTTGTTCCTGCGCTCCGGCCGCGCCACGCTGATCCCAGCCATCGCCGTGCCGGTGTCACTGATTGGCACCTTTGCGGCTATGTATCTGTGCGGTTTCAGCCTGAATAACCTCTCGCTGATGGCACTGACGATTGCCACCGGATTTGTGGTGGACGATGCCATCGTGGTGCTGGAGAACATTTCGCGCCATATTGAAGCAGGCATGAAACCGATGCAGGCTGCGCTGAAAGGGGTGCGCGAGGTTGGCTTTACCGTGCTGGCGATGAGCCTGTCGCTGGTGGCAGTGTTCCTGCCGCTGCTGCTGATGGGGGGATTGCCGGGACGCTACTTTCGCGAATTTACCGTCACGCTGTCTGCGGCGATAGCCATTTCGCTGATCATTTCCGTCACCCTGACGCCGATGATGTGCGCGCGCCTGCTGCGCAGCCATGAAACGCACAGCCAGCCGCGCAAGCGCGGTTTTGGTCGCCTGCTAGTTGCGTTGCAACAGCAGTATGGCCGTTCGCTACGCTGGGTGTTGCAACATGCACGCTGGGTGCTGCTCATTCTGATTGGCACCATTGGGCTTAACGTCTGGCTCTATATCTCGACTCCCAAAACTTTTTTCCCAGAACAGGATACCGGCCGCGTGATGGGCTTTATTCAGGCCGATCAGAGCATTTCATTTCAGGCCATGCGCAACAAGCTGCATGATTTCATGGTGATCGTCAGCGACGATCCGGCGGTGGATAACGTGACGGGCTTTACCGGCGGCTCACGCACCAACGCAGGTTCAATGTTTATTACGCTCAAACCATTGGCAGAACGCAAGATGAGCGCTCAACAGGTGATTGCCCGCCTGCGCGGCAAGCTGGCGCAGGAGCCGGGGGCCAACCTGTTTCTGATGCCCGTGCAGGATATTCGTATCGGCGGACGAGAATCTAATGCGGGCTACCAGTTTACCCTGCTGTCCGACGATCTGAACGAACTGCGCACCTGGGAACCGAAGATTCGCCTCGCGCTCAGCCAGCTACCCGAACTGGCTGACGTCAACTCCGATCAGCAGGATAAAGGCTCGGAAATGGCGCTGACCTACGACCGGGATACCCTCGCTCGCCTCGGTATCGGCGTTTCCAGCGTCAACGCTCTGTTAAACAATGCGTTCGGGCAACGTCAAATTTCCACCATCTATCAACCGCTTAATCAGTACAAAGTGGTGATGGAGGTAGAATCAAAATATACTCAGGATGTGAGTGCGCTGGATCAGATGTTTGTGCTCAACAGTGCCGGAGAGCCGATACCCCTTTCCGCATTCGCCAGTTGGCGCCCGATTAACGCCCCGCTGTCCGTCAATCACCAGGGGCTGTCGGCCGCTTCCACCGTTTCGTTTAATTTGCCGGAAGGGGTGTCACTTTCAGATGCTACGGCAGCCATTGAACGCAGTATGACTGCATTGGGGGTGCCCGCTTCGGTGCGCGGGCAATTTGCCGGGACGGCACAAGCGTTCCAACAGTCACAAAGTGCGCAGGTGCTGCTAATCATTGCTGCGATTGTTACCGTCTACATCGTGTTGGGGATCCTGTACGAAAGCTATGTGCATCCGCTGACCATTCTGTCGACGCTGCCGTCTGCCGGGGTGGGCGCGCTGCTGGCGCTGAAAGGGTTTGGCGCTCCTTTTAGCCTGATTGCCCTGATCGGCATCTTGTTGCTGATCGGTATTGTGAAGAAAAATGCCATCATGATGGTGGATTTCGCGCTGGAAGCACAGCGCGGTGGGCGGTTAAGCGCACAGGAGGCGATTTTTCAGGCCTGCTTGTTGCGCTTCCGCCCTATTCTGATGACGACACTGGCCGCAATTTTTGGCGCGCTACCGCTGGTATTGACCAGCGGCGACGGCGCTGAACTGCGCCAACCGCTCGGCATCACTATCGTCGGAGGATTGGTGATGAGCCAACTGCTCACGCTCTACACCACACCGGTGGTGTACCTCTATTTCGATCGTCTGCGCGGCTGGCTGGCTCAGCGGCGCAAGCAGACCAGCGTCACGTCGTCTTGACGCGGAGCGAGTAAACAAGAACAACCCTGATTTCGTGAGGCCCGTTATTTCATGCGTTTTTCGTCCACCCCGTCAACGACTCAACCGGCCTCCGTGCGCTGGCAGCTTTGGATTGTCGCCTTTGGCTTCTTTATGCAAATGCTCGATACCACCATTGTCAACACCGCACTGCCGACAATGGCGCTCAGCCTGAATGAAAACCCGTTGCGCATGCACTCCGTCGTGGTGGCTTATGTGCTTACCGTAGCGGTGATGCTGCCAGCCAGCGGTTGGCTGGCGGACAAACTGGGGGTGAAACGGGTCTTTTTTGCAGCCATCATCATTTTCACGCTGGGCTCGCTGCTGTGCGCGCGCTCAGAAACTTTGAATGCGCTCCTGATGTCGCGCGTGATCCAGGGCGTAGGTGGTGCCATGATGGTGCCGGTCGGTCGTCTGACGGTCATGAAGATTGTGCCGCGTGACCAGTTTATGGCGGCCATGACTTTTGTCACTATCCCCGGCCAAATCGGGCCGTTGCTCGGCCCAACGCTGGGCGGGCTGCTGGTGCAATACGCCAGTTGGCACTGGATTTTCCTGATTAACCTGCCAGTAGGGATTATTGGCGCTATCGCTACCTGGCTGATTATGCCGAACTACACCACCGAAACCTCGCGCTTCGATCTTAGCGGTTTTCTCTGGCTCGCCATCGGCATGGCAACATTGACCTTGGCCCTGGACGGGCACAAAAGTCTGGCGCTACCGCCGATTGCCATCGTCGGGTTGATTGCCGTCGGGATTATTGCGCTGCTGAGCTACTGGCTGCATGCGCGTCAAAATGAAAATGCCCTGTTCAACCTGAATCTGTTCAATACGCCCACCTTTTCCATTGGGCTCAGCGCCGGTTTTCTGGCCCGTATCGGCAGCGGCATGCTGCCTTTTACCACACCGCTGTTTTTACAACTGGGCATGGGATTCTCGCCGTTCCATGCCGGATTGATGATGATCCCAATGATTCTCGGCAGCATGGGCACCAAGCGCATCGTCGTCAGCATCGTTAACCGCTTGGGCTACCGCTTGGCCCTGATTGTTTCTACGCTGGCACTCTCGCTCAGCACCCTGCTGTTTGCCACCGTCGCACTGCTGAACTGGCTGTGGCTGCTGCCGCTGGTGTTGATTCTGGTGGGCGTTGCCAATTCGGTTCGTTTTTCAACCATGAATACCCTGACACTGAAAGATCTGCCGGACAACATCGCCAGCGGAGGCAACAGCCTGCTGTCGATGACCATGCAGCTTTCCATGAGTCTCGGCGTAAGTCTGGCAGGTATTTTGCTCGGTATTTTCGCCCAACAGGGGACGCTGGACATCGCCAGCCCGGCAACGGCCGAGGTATTCCGCTATACCTATCTGAGCATGGCCGTCATATTGGCGCTGCCCGCCCTGCTGTTCCTGCGCGTGCCGCCGGACCACATCAAGCAGAACGTGTTGCCGGGAAAAAGGTGAGGATACGATGAGATTCGGCATTACCGCTAAACTGTTTCTCGCCATTTTTGCCACCTGCATGCTGGTGTTGATCACCATGCATTGGGGCGTGCGAATGAGCTTCGAACGCGGCTTTGTTGATTACATCAAGCAAGGCAATGCGCAGCGCGTCGAGCAACTGCGTGATGCATTACAGGAGCAGTACGCGCAGTACGGCGACTGGACGTTCCTGCGCAACAATGAACGCTTGGTGTTCAAACTGCTGCACACCATGGATCAGAATGAAGATGACGGCAACAGCATGCGCGGCTGGCGAGTCCGGCTCTGGGTGCTGGATGCCCAGCGTAACCGACTGTTTGGTTCGCCCGCCCCGATTGCCGCCGATAGCACCTGGCAAGCCATTCGCCATCAGGGCAGGGTCGTTGGTTGGGTAGTGGCATCGCCCAGTGAACGCCTGACGCGCGATGCGGATATCAATTTCGATCGGCAGCAACAGCGCACCAGTTGGTTTATTGTCGGGCTGTCAACGCTGCTCGCCATCATCGTGACCTGGCTGATGGCGCGCGGCCTGCTGGCACCGGTAAAACGACTAATGAAAGGGATCCACCGTCTGGCTGCCGGGGAGTTCACCGCACGCGTGCCCGTCAATACCCGCGATGAGTTGGGCCGGCTGGCGCAAGATTTTAACCAGCTCGCCACCGCATTGGAAAAAAACGAGCAGTCACGCCGCGCCTTTATGGCCGATATTTCCCATGAGCTGCGCACGCCGTTGGCGGTACTGCGCGGCGAACTGGAAGCCATACAGGATGGCGTGCGCAAAGCGGATTCAGGCTCCCTGCTTTCGTTGCAAAATGAAGTCTCCACGCTGACCAAACTGGTGGATGACCTGCACCAGTTGTCACTCTCCGATGTCGGCGCGCTCGCCTATCGCCGGGTTTCGGTGGATTTAATCCAACTGCTGCATATCAGCGTCGCGTCCTTCAACGAGCGTTTTCAGAAAAAACACATCAAGGTCATCACGCAGTTGCCAGAGCGCGCCAGCGCCTTTGGCGATCCGGACCGACTCAGCCAGCTGTTTAACAATCTGTTGGAAAACAGCCTGCGCTACACCGACAACGGTGGGCAGTTACAGATCCGGGCCCATACTGAAAATGGCGTGTGCACCCTGATATGGGAAGACAGCGCACCGGGCGTCGACGCCGAGCAACTGGCTCGGATTTTCGATCGCTTCTATCGCGCAGAACGGTCACGCAATCGCGCCAGCGGCGGTTCAGGGCTGGGATTGGCTATCTGCAAGAATATCGTTGAGGCCCACGGGGGACGATTGTATGCTAGCGCTTCCTTACTCGGTGGTTTGCAGATGACCGCCGAATTCCCGCTTCATCCACCGGAATCCTGAAACGTCGATGACTGAAACCTTATCGAACGAGACGCTGCCAGAGCAGGTGCTGATTGTTGAAGATGAGCCCAAGCTCGGCCAACTTTTGGTGGACTACCTTCAGGCCGCAGAGTACCACACACACTGGATCACCCATGGCGATGCGGTGTTGCCTTGGGTACGTGAGCATTCACCGTCGTTGATTCTGCTGGATTTGATGCTGCCAGGCACCGATGGCCTGACGCTATGCCGCATCATCCGTCAGTTTTCCAATGTGCCGATTATTATGGTAACCGCGCGCAGCGAGGAGATTGATCGGCTGCTGGGATTGGAAATTGGTGCAGACGATTATATCTGCAAACCCTACAGTCCACGGGAAGTAGTGGTGCGGGTAAAAACCCTGCTGCGCCGCTGCCGTTGGCAATCTGCACCGCCGCCCGAGACAGGACTGGAAGCCGCCTTGCAGATCGATAATAGCCGGTTTCAGGCCAGCTACCTCGGACAACCACTCGATCTGACGCCGGCAGAGTTTCGCCTGCTGAAAACCCTTTCGACAGAGCCCGGTAAGGTGTTTTCGCGCGAAGCGCTGCTGGATAAGCTCTACGATGACTACCGCGTCGTGACCGATCGCACCATCGACAGCCATATCAAAAATCTGCGACGCAAGCTGGAGCAACTGGACGAACAGACATCGTTTATCCGCACCGTTTATGGCATGGGATACCGCTGGGAAGCCGGATCCTGTGAAGTGATCTAACGTACTCAGGTTCCCACCCCCCCTTTCGGTAGGTCCGTGTTTCCCGGCGAATCGCGACGAGGGGCCATTATGGAACACATCCCTGTGCCCCACCTTACGGGCCAGCGCAAGCGCTGTTCCAATTTGCTCCGGGCAAATTTGTCGGCGACTTACGCCGCTACGACCCCATCGCCGCACTTCGCCTAACAACAGGCTTTGTCATCAGCCTGGGTTCCCGACAGGTGGGCCCCCCTGATAACCGCTTACTTCACCACACCAAACGGATCTGGCACCGTGTGTTTGTTGGCGTTGTTCCAGTAGTTCTGCAAGATCCAACCGTATTCCGGCAGCCCGTCGATAAAGGGTTTCAACATGGCATCGGCGGAGGGTTTCTTCCAGTCGGCTTGAAGTTCTGCCCCTAACGCGTAGACCGTTTCCAACTGCGCGCCCGCTGCCGTCATGCGTTGCATCGCCGCATCCGCTTCATACTTACTCCAGGCACCGGAGGCATCCACCACGGGATAAACCTGATAGCCGTCATTTAACATGGCAAGCGTCGGGAAGGCAACGCAGGTCCCCAACGTGACCCCGGAAATAATGATATGCGTACGACCGGTCTTTTTCACCAGATCTTCCAACGCCTTACGGAATGAAGGATCTTCATAGGCATTGATGATCCCAGTGCGGCGATAAATGGGTTCATCTTTAAAGATTTCTTTCAGTTCCGGCAGAGTGTCGCCGTTTTGCCATTGCGCATTCGACGAGGTGATCAACACCGGAATCTTTAACGCTTTCGCCATTTCGGCCAACGCGACCACGTTGGCTTTATAGCCGGATGCCTGATTGAAATCACGCGTACTGGCCATCAACCCCACCTGCTGATCGATAAACAACATAATGGTGTTTTCGGGCGTTGGCTTGTCGTAGGCTACGCGTCCGGCTTTACGCGCATCGGCAGCGCTGACTTTGTTCGGCAGAATCTGATCGGCTATCGGGCTGATGATGTCGGCCGGACGATCCTGAGCAAACGACGGCGCGCAAACCCCAGCCATCAACAGCGATGCGATGGCGACGCTAAGTACTTTTTTCATTCCATTCTCCTGTTTCGTCAAAATAGTCATTTGTTATTTATGCGCGGCTCAGCCAGGCCGGAACGATATCGGTGCCTAATCCAGCGCCGTAGCCAAAATAGATATTCAAACCGGCTAACGGTTCGAGGTAACGGGCATTGCGCAGCGTGCCTGCATCGACCGGTTTGAAACCCGTACTGGCAATCAAGGTCTGAACCGTCGCTTTGGCCTCAACGTCATCTCCGGCATAGAACACGGGTGCAACCTGTCCTGCGGCAAAGGCTGGGCCTTCTGCTATCACCTGTGCAAACGTGGTGTTAAACGCTTTGACGATGCGTACCGCCGGAAAAGCGTTGGCAATCTCTTCCGCGGCTGACGTGCTGTGACCAAGCGTCAGGCTCATGTAATCCGCAGACAGCGGGTTAGTAATATCAATCACCACTTTGCCGCTGATATCCCCCAGCGAAGAGAGTGCGCTAACCGCGTCACCGTAAGCGGTCGCCAACACAATCACCTGCGCACCTTGCGCGGCAACGGCGGCAGGCTCGGCCTGTGCACCGCTAAACTGCGCGGCTAATGCTTGTGCTTTGTTAAGGTCACGCCCTGTCACGCGAACCTGATGCCCTGCCAGCGTAAAACGCTTAACAAAACTGGACCCCATATTGCCGGTACCTACAACGGTGATAATCATGATGGAACTCCTGGTTAATTAGCTGATATGTATATAGTTAGTGAATGAAACACAGGTTTCGCTTCATGGTTTGGGAGTTTACAAGTCTTATATTTAGAGATATATAGGGTGATTAGAGACTAATTATCTCTAATATAGAAACAATCATGCGGAGTGCAGGATGGACAAGTTTCAGGCCATGAATACCTTTGTGGCGGTCGTTGAGGCAGGCAGTTTTGTCGGTGCTATGGACACGGTGGCGTTATCTAAGCCGGTGGTGTCACGCCACGTTGCCGAGTTAGAGGAGTATCTCGGTGTGCGTCTGTTGCAACGCACAACGCGTCGATTATCGTTGACGGAGGAAGGCCAGAACTACTATTTGCGCTGCAAAGAGTTGCTGGCATCGGTAAAAGAAGCCGAATCAGAAATTACCGCCTGCTCGGCGGAGGTACATGGGCGATTACGCGTGGGTGCACCGCAAACCTTCGGCGTGAAATACCTCGCGCCGCTGTGGGGTAAATTTGTGGAAGAAAACCCGCAGGTGAAACTCGATATCATTCTGTCAGACCGCGTGGTGGATCTGGTGGAAGAAGGTTACGACGTGGTGATTCGCATCGCGCAATTGCCTAACTCCATGTTGGTGTGTCGTCCGCTCGCCAAAACACGCATGGTGCTGTGTGCCTCACCGGCCTATCTGGCGCAGCAGGGTACACCGCTACATCCGCAGGCGCTGCGCGATCATCGCGTTATCTCTTACAGCTACTGGGCACCGGGCAATGAGTGGCACTTCTCTCCCAACGATGGCGGTGAGACTATCGCGGTGAAAACCCAGCCGCATATTCATGCCAACAACGGAGATACCTGCCGTTATGCCGCGCTGGCGCATCAAGGCATTATTCTGCAACCGGATTTTCTGGTAGGTGAGGATTTACGCGCAGGCACACTGGTCGAAGTGCTACCTGATTACAGATCGCTGGCGCTGAATATTTACGCCGTCTACCCGACGCGCAAATTGCTGCCACTGAAGGTAAGACGCTTTATCGATTTTCTGGCCGAACAGCTTAGCACTCCCCCCTGGTACGGCTGCACGGGTACGCCGGGAAATCGGCGTTAAGGCCTGCTCGTCAAAAAAACTGTTCGACTTGATGAAAAATCTGCCCTGTTACGCTTTCTCCCGGCTGTTAACATGGATAACGTCACAACAATAACTATGATTATTTTTACGTTTATCTCACCGACAACAGGCAAGACGGGGAACGCTATATCATGTCAGGTTTAGTTAACGGCCAATGGGTCAATGGCGATGTCGCCGCAGAAGAGATCAAAAACGGGGCCTTTCAGCGTCAGGAAACGCTGTTTCGCCAAACTACGCTGATCCCAGAAGCAGGGCGCTATCAACTTTTTGTTTCTTATCTCTGCCCGTGGGCATCACGCACCTTGATGTTCCGCAAGCTCAAGGGACTAGAAAATATTGTTTCCCTGTCCATTGCACAACCGGTGATTGCAGATAACGGCTGGGCGTTTACCACCCCGCAAGAGGCCGGCGAACACGTTGCTCCCGTGCGCTATCTCCATCAGTTGTATACCGCCAGAGATGCCCATTACACCGGTAAGGTTTCTGTACCGGTGCTGTGGGATCGTATCGAAGGGCGTATCGTCAATAACGAATCGGCCGATATCATCCGTCTGTTCAACAGCCAGTTTGATTCCTTGACCGGGAACCATGAGGATTATTACCCCCTCGCGCTGCGCCCCACCATTGACGAATGGAACGAGCTGATTTACCACAACATCAACAACGGCGTATACAAAACCGGCTTTGCCAAAACCCAAGAACACTACGAAAACGCCGTGACGACGCTGTTCGATACGTTGGATCGCGTTGAGACACATCTGGCGACGAATCGCTATATCGCGGGTGATACCATTACCGAGGCTGACTGGCGGCTGTTTGTCACCCTGGTACGTTTCGATGTGGCTTATCACGGTGCATTCAAATGCAATATCCGCCGCATAGAAGATTACCCTCACCTGTCGAATTACTTGCGTGAGCTTTACCAGTGGCCTGGCATCAAAGAGACGGTCAATATCGACCATATCAAAGCGGGTTATTACGGTATCCGCTGGCTGAATCCGACCGGCATTGTGCCGCTCGGCCCGCAGGTTGATTTACAACGCGCGCACAACCGCGCCACCCTCGGGAACTAATCCTCGTGGCCCACGCCAGTGTGCGCGTGGGCAATAGCCACACTTTTTCTGCGTCGTTAGCTGATTTTTACCAACATTAGCGCTAGAATCCCCCTCCTTTACTGTTCCCTTGGGGAACAGCCTGACTTGTGATCAGACCAGAGAGACACCATGTTTAAACCGGAACTGCTTTCTCCGGCCGGTACGCTAAAAAATATGCGCTACGCCTTCGCGTATGGCGCTGATGCGATTTATGCCGGTCAACCCCGTTACAGCCTGCGCGTGCGTAATAACGAATTCAACCACCAGACGCTGGCGCTCGCGATCAACGAAGCCCACGAACTGGGGAAAAAATTCTACGTGGTGGTGAACATCGCCCCGCACAACGCCAAACTGAAAACCTTCCTGCGCGATCTTCAACCGGTGATTGATATGGGGCCGGATGCGTTGATCATGTCCGATCCCGGCCTGATCATGCTGGTCAGAGAACACTTCCCGCAGATGCAGGTTCATCTTTCGGTGCAAGCCAACGCGGTGAACTGGGCAACGGTGAAATTCTGGCAGCAAATGGGGCTGAGCCGCGTGATCCTGTCTCGCGAACTGTCACTGGAAGAGATTGCCGAAATCCGCCAGCAGGTACCGGACATGGAGCTGGAAATTTTCGTGCACGGTGCATTATGCATGGCCTACTCTGGCCGCTGTCTGCTTTCCGGCTATATCAATAAGCGTGACCCCAATCAGGGTACCTGCACCAACGCCTGCCGTTGGGAATACAAAGTGCAGGAAGGGAAAGAAGACGATACCGGCAATATCGTTCACCTGCATGAACCGATTCCGGTACAGAATGTAGAACCCACGCTGGGTATTGGTGAGCCGACCGACAAAGTGTTTATGCTGGAAGAGAACCTGCGCCCCGGTGAGTACATGAGTGCATTCGAAGATGAGCACGGCACCTACATCATGAACTCGCGCGATCTGCGCGCCATTCAGCACGTTGAACGTTTAACCCAGATGCATGTGCATTCGCTCAAGATCGAAGGCCGCACCAAATCCTTCTATTACTGTGCACGCACAGCACAGGTTTACCGTCAGGCGATCGACGATGCTGCCGCAGGCAAGCCCTTCGATCCGACACTGCTGCAAACGCTGGAAGGTCTGGCGCACCGCGGTTATACCGAAGGTTTCCTGCGTCGCCACGTTCATGAAGATTACCAAAACTACGAATACGGCTATTCGGTATCAGACCGTCAGCAGTTTGTCGGTGAATTTACCGGCGAGCGGCGTAACGGATTGGCTGAAGTGGCAGTGAAAAACAAGTTCTCACTCGGTGACAGCGTGGAGATGATGACGCCGAACGGCAACATTCAATTCACACTCGATGCGCTGCAAAACGCCAAAGGTGAAGCCATCGATGTCGCCCCGGGGAACGGGCATATCGTTTACCTGCCAGTGCCCGATGACGTGGCGCTGGAGTTTGCGTTACTGCTGCGTAACCTGCCGAGTGACGTGACCACCCGTAACCCCAATGCAGCGTAAGGCAGCACAATCCTCTTGTGTGTCGTCCTCGGCGAAAGCCGGGGACCTCTGGGGTTAGTCTCTGAGTCATTCCCGTCAGCGTGGGAATGACTCAGAGGCACAATCTGCGACTTTTCGCAAATTTTAGAAACAGATCACATCAATACCCTTACTATCTGGTTAGTATTGCGTCGCTGAGAAAATCTAGAACGAAAAATAAGCGTAGTGATACTACTAGGGCCTGTTGACAATCATCGCCAAGAACCTGTTTTTTTGTAAAAGAATCTGTTTACATTCTGTCTTTTTTGGAAAAGCAGAATGCCAAGATTGATGCTCAGTGATGACCAATACGAACGGATTAGCCCGTTTTTGCCGGGAAAGGATTCGGATCCGGGACGAACAGCAGCAGATAATCGGCTTTTTGTCGAAGCGGTTTTATGGATCGCCCGAACTGGAAGCCCATGGAGAGATTTACCACCCGATTTCGGACTCTGGAACTGTGTGTACAAACGCTTTGCCAGATGGTCACGGGCAGAAATATGGCATTCCGTTTTTGCTGAACTTGCGGGCGATGCCGATTTCGAGGAAATCTTCATCGACAGCACTATCGTACGGGTTCATCAGCATGCAGCGGGCGCTCCCAAAAAAACGGTGACCAGTCGATTGGTCGTTCTCGCGGGGGATTGACAACCAAGATTCACGCTCTGGTTGATGGGCTGGGCATGCTTGCCCGTTTTAGTTTGACTGGTGGTCAAAAGAGCGACACCAGAGAAGCATTGCCTTTACTTGGTGAATTGAAACCTTCAAGCTTGGCTGCAGACAAAGCCTACGATACGAATGTGATTCTACAATATCTGGAGTCGGTAGGCATTCAGGCTGTCATCCCCAGCAAAGAGAATCGCCGTGAGCAACGCCCACTGGACAAACATCTTTACGTTTCACGCAATTTGATCGAACGTTTCTTTTGCCGTATCAAGCAATTTCGACGCGTAGCTACACGCTTCGACAAACTCTCAAAACGCTTCGCATCATTCGTTGCGCTCGCTGCTGCATTCGTCTGGCTGTGTTAATTGTCAACAGCCCCTAGGAACCACCTCCTTGGCCAGCTCAATCTCCCTTGGGCTGGCTTTTTCTTTGCCTTTTTTCCTGCTTTATCCCTTGTTCTGATACCGCTCTCGGCCATTTCTGGCTACGCTGTGTATACCTGTCATTGCCGCTTTTCAGCGCCAAAAGGAGCACGCCATGAGCCAACATCATCCCGTATCCCTGCTGATTCTCAAAGGTAAAAACACCGATAACGACGTATTGCGCAGCGCAGTGCAAGAGTACATAAAAGCCGGATTTACGCTGCATGTACGCGTGACCTGGGAACACGGCGATGCCAAACGCTATGTCGAGGAAGCCGTGCAGCTTACGGTGGATAATGTGATTGCCGCCGGAGGGGATGGCACCATCAATGAGGTCGCCAGCGCACTGGTGCAATGTGTACCAGCCCAGCGTCCAACGCTTGGCATCATCCCACTCGGCACTGCGAATGATTTTGCCACCAGTTGCCAGATCCCGCTTGATGTTGAACATGCATTAGCGCTGGCGGTAAAAGGTCACGCGACGCCTGTCGATGTCGCCTGCGTCAACGACAGCCACTATTTTATCAATATGGCTACCGGCGGTTTTGCCACTCGCATCACCACAGAAACACCCTCGAAAATGAAATCCGCACTGGGAGGCGCGTCTTACGTGCTGCACGCCTTGCTGCGTATGGATATGCTGACCGCTGAGCGCTGTGAGATTCGCGGCCCCGATTTTCAATGGTCCGGCGATACGCTGGTGATCGCCATCGGTAACGGGCGGCAGGCGGGCGGCGGCCAACCACTGTGCCCGGAAGCACTGATCAACGATGGGCAATTGCAACTGCGCGTACTCTCAGCCCAGGAGTTGTTGCCTAACATGCTTCAGGCGCTGTTCACGGGCAGCGAGAACCCGAATGTGATCGCCGCGACCTTGCCCTGGCTGGAGATCGTTGCGCCCGACGACATCACCTTTAACCTGGATGGCGAGCCGTTAAGCGCCAACCGATTCCGCATCGACATCGTGCCCGCCGCCTTGAGCTGCCGGTTGCCGCCGCAGTGTCCACTGTTAGTCTGAATGACAGGTTACTCGCGTTTAAGCCGTTTGCTGTTCGCCAGATAGAGCGTCACCACCAGCACCAGAATAGCGGCGGCATACGCCAAGGTATCCAGCGGATCTTTGTGGTCCACGATGATCAGGCGAATAATCGCGGTAATGCCGATATAGACAAAATAGCGTAGCGGAAAATGATAGCCCGATTGAAAATACTTCACGATGAGCGCGATAAACTCAAAATAGAGAAAGTAGATAACAATCCCTTCAATAAGCTGAAAAGAAGAGTCTTGTTCACTGCTGATCAGCAACACCTGCGCCAGATGAAAGGTCTCTTTCATCAGGAAAATCACCAGAATGGTCGCCAGCAGCAATAACCCAATATTGAGTATCGTCTGAAGCATTTTCGCCACTTTGAGCCCGCGCGCAGAACCCGGCATGTGCAGTCCTTCTTCCATAGATATTTACCTTACATCATCATCAACGCACCATGCCCCACAGTGGCATGGCTCCTGCAAGGGTACGGCAGGCAGATGTCGTTATTATGTCGCTGAGGCTTATGCTGTCAGTCGTTGTCATGCTATACCCGTCATACTTCAAGCTGCAGGTGCGTTGGCTGCACTCATTCCCCCGAATCACTTACTTGAGTAAGCTCATCGGGATTCATTCGCTTGCCGCGTTACGAGACGCATAAATGAGCCTCGTAACACGGCAAGGGCTGTTCAAAACGTAAACGTTTTGTCCTGCAACTTGAATTATTTAGGGTATATAGCGGTTTTGTACCACACTCCGCCACGTTTTTACTCATAACGTTTTGGCATTATTTTATTACACCACTGATACCACGGGAAGAAATAACATAGCCAGGCAGCACGCTACCTGGCTATGAAAATAGGCAGAATTGTCAGCGTCCTCAGGAGGCGACGGATACTGCTTTCTCGTCCTTATTCATACAACTGTAAATCACGGGCAATACCAGTAGTGTCAACACGGTGGCAAAACCCAGACCAAACATGATAACCACCGCCATGCTTTGGAAGAAGGCATCGCTCAGTAACGGGGCTAACCCCAACACCGTGGTAAACGCGGTGAGCAGGATAGGACGCAAACGGGAGGTCGATGCATCAATGATGGCATCACGCATCGGTTTTTGCTCCCGTTGCAGACCAATCTCTTCCACCAATACAATACCGTTACGAATCAACATTCCGCTCAGGCTAAGCAGGCCAATCAACGCCATGAAGCCGAGCGGAATCCCGGTAAGCAGGAACCCGACGGTGACACCGATTAACGCCAGCGGCACGGTAAGCCAAATGGCGATGGCATGCTTCACCGAGCTAAACATCAATACGGTGATGATAAACATCACGATAAAGGCAATGGGTAGACTGGTGAGCAGCCCTTCCTGCGCCTCTTTGGTACTTTGATAGTCACCGCCCCACTCGAGACGATAGCCATGCGGCAGCGCCATATCATCGATAGCAGGCTTAATACGCCCCAACAGCTCGGCAGAGGTTTCACCACTTTGCGACGAGGGATCGGCCTGTACCGTCAGCGTACGCATACGATCGCGACGCATAATCAGCGGATCTTCCCATTCGGTCGTGAAGCGGTTAACCACATTATCGATCGGAATGAATGCTTGTCGCGCCTGACTCCAGATCATGACGTCATTGAGCCGGTCGGCATTTAACCGCTCCGCATCCGGCGTACGCAACACGATAGGCATCAAGCGTGTTCCGTCACGGTAAAGCCCCACATTGATGCCGCCAAAGCTCATCCGCAACGCATTGTCGATCTCACGCTTGTCAACACCCAACTCACGCCCGAGGTAATCAGAGAACTGCGGACGAATGACTTTGGTGCTTTCCTGCCAGTCGTGCATCACCCCATCGGAATCCGGATCAGCTCTCGCTATCTGCTCCGCCGTGGCCGCTAACGAAGGCAGTATCATGGGATCGTTACCAATAAATCGCGCTTCGATCGAACTGCTATTGGACGGGCCAAACATAATGCGCTTCGCCTGACCTTTCACCGCCGGGTAGTTATCACGCATATAGGCTTCAATATCCCGAATCAACGTCGGGATCTGATTCAGCGCGTCCGTACGCACCAATATCTGCGCATAGTTGGCGTATTGTCGCTGGGAGTTGTAGGTCAGCATAAACCGTAACGCCCCCTGTCCTACCGTCACCATGGTATTGTCGACACCGGGTTGCTCGCTGATGTGCTTTTCGATTTCCGCCGCGATCTTCTCGGTATAAGCAATATCGGTGCTATGTGGCAGCCAGAGATCGACAAAGAAGATAGGCGTATTCGACGGCGGGAAAAAGCTTTGCCGCACACTGCCAAACCCCACTACCGCTGCGACGAGCAAGCCTACCAACAGCGTTAACGTCAAGGTGCGCTGGTTGAGCAAGGTACCCAACAGGGAACGATAGACGCGAAATAGCCAACCATCGTAGGGATTTCTCGCCGGTTCATCCGGGTTCTGCGGTGCCATTTTCTGCTTTTCAAACGCCCACTTGGTGAAAGCGGGTGTGAGTGTCAGTGCAGTAAACCAACTCAGCATCAGCGAGATAAGCAGTACCTGAAACAGTGATTTACAATACTCACCGGTGGAGTCGTTAGACAAACCAATAGGCGCAAACGCCAGCACGGCAATAATCGTCGCCCCCAACAGCGGGAACATAGTCTGCTTCACCACGCGGTTGATCGCATCCATCGCCGTAGCACCGCGCTGCCTACCAACCAATACGCCTTCAACGATCACAATCGCGTTATCGACCAGCATGCTGAGCGCTATCACCAATGCCCCAAGAGAAACACGCTGCAATTCGATATTCAGCAACTTCATGATCAGCAGCGTGCCCAACACGTTCAGCGCCAAAGAAGCAGCAATCACCAGTCCACTGCGAACGCCCATAAAAATCAGCAACGTACCAATGACAATCGCCAACGCCATCAGGAAGTTCATGATAAAACCATTCACCGCCCCCTCAACTTCATGGGACTGGTCGTAAAACACATTCAACGCCATGCCTGCAGGTCGTTCGGCTTCCAACTGCGCCAACCGTGCTTTGATGGCATTGCCCACCACAATCACGTTTACGCTGGGAGCAAAAGAGACACCAACGGAGAGCGCAGCCTGCGTATTGGCGCGATAGATATTGTTCGGCGAATGCGTTACACCCTGGCTGATGGTGGCAATATCTCGCAGATAGACGCTGCGCGGACTGCCAGGTTCGCTGATCAACAGGTTACCCAGTTCTTGTACGTTGTCGAACTCACCGGTGGGGTGCAAACGGATCGATTCGCTGCCGACCAAGAGTTCACCGGCATTGGACACGACATTTTGCCGACTGAGCAAATCATACAAGCGCTGCGGCACAATATTGGCAGCGGTCATCTGAGCTCGGGAGATTTCTATTTGCACCTCTTCCGGCAACACCCCGACGATCGCCACTTTTCCTACCCCCGGCACGACCACCAGTTCGCGGCGCAGTACCTCAGCAAAATTACGCAACTCCTGATTGGAATAGCCATCGCCATAGAGGGAAAAGAAGTAGCCATACACATCGCCAAAATCATCGTTGACGAAAGGCGGACTCGCACCGGGTGGCAGTTGGCGTGCCGCATCACCAATACGGCGCCGTAGTACGTCCCAGATCTGTGGTAAATCATCCGGTCCATACTGCGCTTTGATATTGATGGTGATTTGCGACAGCCCCACGCTGGAAATCGAGGAAATACTATCGATGTAGGGCAGTTGCTGAATGGCATTCTCCAGCGGTAAGGTCACCTCTTCCTCGACCTGCTGCGCGGTAGCGCCGTCATAACGGGTAATGACCACCGCCGTTTTGATGGTAAACGCAGGATCTTCCAATCGGCCAATATTCAGAAAGGCAATGACGCCACCCAGACCCAACAATAAAATCGACAGCCAGATGCGAGTGCCGTTGTTGATAAAGTTCTCTGTCAGTTTCATTAGAGACCTCGCTCACGAACCCATGCTCTCACTTCCTGGTCTGGCTTAAGCTCACGGGTGCCGGCTGCCACTATGCGCTCCCCTTGAGACAACCCGGAAACGACCTGAATACCATTCGCCGTCAGTTGACCCAGTTCAACCTGACGCGACGTGACAAACAGCTTGCCATCATGATCATTAACCACCCACACATGCGGTTTATGCTCGGCGCTGGTATCCGGATTGAATACCGCCTCAACAGGCACAACCACCGCCATCGCAGCCACACTGCCGGGCAGATTCCCCAGATTGATCTTCACCCTGCCGCTCATGCCCGACAACAACGGGATATCTTGCGGACGCGGCATGGTCAGCACCATACGATAGGTCAGCGCACCCGACACCGTTTGTGCGGTGTGCTCTTTGTAGCTGGCGATAAACTCTCGTCCTGGCAAGTTGTTCAATTCAACCACGGGTTGATATTTAACATTATTGGCATCAATGAGAATAAAAAGGCTTTCGGGAATGCTGAATTCCACGTCCAGCAACTCCAGCGCGTTTAACGTGGCAATAGATTGTCCTGCTGCAACAATTTGATAATTGCGAGCGTTGACCATGGCGATAACACCGGGAAACGGAGCCCGGATTATCGTATCGTCCAACTCTTCTTTCGCCAGTTTCAACGCGGCCTGGGCCGAGTCACGCGCGGCGCGCTGCACGTCCAGTTCAGCACGCGCCACAATATGACGCTCGCTTAACGCCGCGTAACGGCTGAATTGGGTTTGAGACAGGTTGAAAGTGGCCTGGCGATCCTGTAGGCGCAGTCGAGCATCATTGCTGTTAAGCTCCGCGATCACCTGCCCTTGTGTAACGGGTTCCCCTTCACGCACCAGCAACCGTTCTAATTGACCGGGACGTTTAAACGCCAACTCGGTTCTATCACCCGCAATAATTCTGGCGGGAAAGATACGCACGCCTTGCTGCGCGCTGTTGCTCACTTCCAGAATACTCACAGGCCGTACCGTAATGCGTTGTTCGGTCGCCTCCCTGTCACAGGCAGAAATAAAAAACGCGATAAACGTAATAACAATAAATTTTATTTTCACGATGCAATCTCTTCGGATCAGATTCACGCGCCGCTACGTCATCGCCATAACCATTACAGCGGTAAACGCTATCGCAGAAAGGTGAATCAGGCCTGGCACCTGGTTAGCATAACTATCTCGTGCACTGACAGTGCGTGTTCATCAGGCGCTCGGTAGGAGCGCCTGATGGGGGACATTAATAATCCACAGGCTCACGAATGATTGGACACGTCATACAGTGACCGCCGCCGCGTCCACGCCCCAGTTCACTGCCGACGATCTCGATAACCTCCACCCCTTCCTTGCGCAATTGGGTATTGGTCTTCGTATTACGATCGTAAGCCAGTACCACACCAGGAGAGAGGGCGACCATGTTGTTACCGCTATCCCACTGCTGGCGTTCGGTGTCGTAATCGTTACCGGCCGTTTCCACCACGCGCAGTTTCTTGAGGTTCAATGCACCGGCGATCGCTTCGGTAAAGGTGCCCTTATCGCGATACAGTTTCATCCCGGTTGGGCCATCATCAGGGCGCAACGAGAAGGTGCGAATCTGGTTCACAATGGCAGGGTAAAGGGTCACCACATCGCGATCGCAGAAGGTAAACACCGTGTCCAGGTGCATGGCAGCCCGCAATCTCGGCATCGCTGCAATCATCACCCGCTCAACGCCGGAGGCTTTGTTAGCAAACAGGGAGGCTGCCAGTTGCGTGATGGCCTGATGCGACGTGCGCTCACTCATACCAATCAATACGGTTTTATTACCAATCGGCATTACATCGCCGCCTTCCAGTGTGGCAGTGCCGTGGTGTTTGGTGGGGTCGCCATACCAGATATTGATGTTTGCGTTAGCAAAATCAGGGTGGAATTTGTAGATGGCGGTCGTCAGGATGGTTTCTTCATGACGAGCAGGCCAGTAGAGTGGGTTTAACGTTACCCCACCGTAAATCCAGCAGGTGGTGTCGCGGGTATACAGCGTGTTGGGCAGCGGCGGCAGCAAATATTCAGTAATGCCTGCCGCATCGCGTATCAGATTGAGTTCTTCGTGATCGGCATAGCCTTCTTTCGCCAGTTCGGTGGTCGACAAACCGCCAATTAACACTTCAGCCAGCGCGCGCGGTGCCAACCCATCCAGAAAGCTGCGAGTTTCGTTCAAAATGCCCAGAGAGACTTCATCCGGCACAATCTGCTGATCCAGAATCCACTTTCTCGCTTCCGGCAGTGCCACCGTTTCCGCCAGCAGGTTATGCATTTCCACCACCTCAACACCGTGCTCGCGCATTTTGGTCATAAAATCAAAATGGTCGCGCTTGGCACGTTCAACCCACAACACATCATCAAATAACAGTTCATCACAGTTGCTCGGCGTCAACCGATTGTGTGCTTTGCCTGGTGCGCACACCATAACCTTATGTAATTTAACGACTTCCGAATGCACGCCATATTTCTTCTCAGACTTCTTTTTTGTCGACATAATAAGCAGCCTCACTTAGATAGTAATAATGCCTGTCGCAATGCTGTAGATTGCAGCAATGGCGGCGACCATAACGATAGCGAAAATCCCAAGTTCAGTTTTATTGAACAGCGCAACCCGCTGTTCGCGTTTAGCCATGATGTACAACACGGTGCCCGGCCCATAAATCACAGCCGAAAGCAGCAGGTATTTCATCCCTCCGGCGTACAGCATCAGCAGGGCATACAGTGTGGCAAGGAGCGCAAACGTGAGATCTTTGCGGTGATCGCGCTTGTCGGTTTCGTACGTTTCCCCCGTCCAGGCCAGTTTCAACCCGTACGCGGCCACCAATAAATAGGGGATAAGGGTCAATGAACTGGTCAACTCGATCGCCAGTTGGAAGGCATACTGGCTGAACAGCATCAGGATCAAAAACACCTGAATGGTGATATTGGTGAGCCAAACAGCAGCAGAGGGCACGTCATGTTTGTTCTCGGTCATAAAGACTTTCGGCATGCTTTTGTGCTTGGCCGCGGAAAACAGCACTTCGGCAGCCAGCAATGACCAGGAGAGGTAGGCGCCCAATACTGAAACGATCAAACCAACGCTGATAAAGACGCGGCCCCATGGCCCCACAACGGCCTCCAACACGCCCGCCATGGACGGTTGTCGCAGGCCAGCCAATTCCGGGCGCAGCAACACGCCGTAAGAGAGCAACGTCACCAGCACCAACAGCCCTAATACGCCGATGAACCCCATTACGCTGGCAATCCCCACATGACGACGCTCTTTGGCATAGCGGGAATAAACGCTGGCCCCTTCAATCCCCAGAAACACAAACACGGTCACCAGCATGGTGCTACGGATCTGGCTGAACAGAGACTCAGGTTCCTGCGCTGGCATAATCGCTGCCGCCGCATGACCGGCATAGCCATAATCGTTGAGGTGCTCAAGATCGGGCGTCACGGGCACCGCCGCCGGTGAACCCCAGAAATTTAGCATGAAGATGTCACTTTGGAAGGCAAAAATCAGTACCCCGACAAACGCAATAATCGGGACAATTTTTGCCACCGTGGCAATGGTATTGATGGTGGCAGCGTTTTTGACGCCGTTGAGTACCAGGAAATGGAACCCCCACAGGATGATTGACGACACCACCAACGCAGAGATCGTGTTGCCATCACCAAAGACCGGGAAAAAAGCCCCCAACGTGGATTTGAGCAGTACGAAATAGGAAACGTTACCGATACAGGTTCCCGCCCAGAAACCTAATGCGGAGGCAAACCCCAGATAATCCCCAAATCCCTCCTTCGCATAGATAAAGACCCCAGAATCAAGATCGGGTTTACGTTGTGCCAGAGATTGAAAAACAAAAGCCAGCATTAACATACCGCCACCCGCGATACACCATGCGATAATGGCACCAAATCCCCCGGTTGCGCGTCCAAAAGTCGCCGGTAACGAAAATATTCCAGCGCCAATCATGGATCCCACGACCAACGCCGTGAGAGACCATAAGGACAGCTTATTTACTGATGAGCTCGCCATGGTATTCCTTCCTGACACAAGGCCATTGATGTGATGGACTATTGAAGAGTATTAATTTTCTGACCTACTCTTTTTCTGTAAGGACACAAACAACAAGATTTCGTAAAGGGAAATATCTGATTTGAGAGTAGTGAGAGGTACTCACTCCTATTTATTATGGCTATCACTTCAATAATATTATAAAAAGTCGCAATATCCAGACGACCCCCATCAATCGTAAAGAATTAGGATATTGATTACGCTGCACTGTTAAAAACATTAAAAATCATGAAGTAAAATAGGGGAAACACAGAAATAAATGCAGTGGCAACGCGCTGCACTCAGATGCCTCACTAGGCGTAGAACTGTTTTAACACTACGCTTATCTTCATGAAAAACAGGGATATGACCATAGGACTTACGGCTAAAGGTGAATGAGCCATGATCAGAGATGTCAGCCAACACGCCTTAAAAAGTTTGAGTTGTTTTGCCGCCGTCACATTTTACTCAGCCAGTCAACTTTGCGTTAATGAATGTTTTATTAATGCTAACGCTATGAGTGTTCTTTACTTTCTCTCAACAATTTCTAAACCATTGTTTTTCATCCTTATTGGTTATTTTGACAATATCGATAACCTGACCAAAAAAGAGGTCAGGATAAAAATCAAAAACGTGGTATTTATCATCTTATTTTGGAATATTATCCTGTCACTGATTACATTCCAATATATTCAGCAGGGATACATACTGCAAAATGGAATAATGTTAACCATTGGCATAATTTACATCATCTACCCACTTATCATTAAGGCAATACATAATGTAAAAATGACATTGGCTTTTTTTTCGATCTTACTCGCCATTATTCTTTTATTCGATATATTCAGCCCATTAGATATGCGCGATGATCCACTCTTTATACACAGCTATTCATTTATCTGGGTATGGGGAGGGTACTATATTGTGGGAAGAATGTTGGGAACCGCCGCAGGCAGGCGGTTTACCCACCAAACCGGTATCATCTGGCTGGCTCGCATGATGGTGATACCCGTAGGCATCTCGATGTTCTTTTACGAACGCTTTCTATCCACCCACACGCAGAATATTGTCACCCCCTGGCTGCTTCTTGAACATCTGCATCTGCTGACCATGTGTTTGGCATTATTCATTGTGTTTGAAAATATCACCATAAAAAACAAAATTATAACTTACGTCGTCGAGTTTATTGGCCCGGCAATGATCGGCGTTTATATTGTGCATTACAGCGTGTTTTATTTCATTAGCACGCTATATGACTTTAACTATGTCAACCTGAAATTTGTTCTGCTGGTATCGGTGTTTATTGCGTCAGTGCTGTTGTGCCGTTTACTATTGCTAAACAGGTTTACCGCCAGGATCATCACTTTCTGAAACCACTGACATCAAACCACAATGTCGGCGGCTTATCGCCGCCGAGCGTTTCACCACCATTGATGAAAATGATGCACGGGCCCAATACCCTGCCCCACCGCCAATGAATCTGCCGCCAGTAATGCATGCTGAAGATAATGCTTCGCCGCTTGCACCGTAGTTTCCCAATCGTGGTGCCGGGGACGCAACGCCGCCAGCGCCGCAGACAACGTGCATCCTGTGCCATGCGTGTGCCGGGTGTTTACCCGTGGCGCGCAGAAACGTTGCGGTGCATGCCCACGCTGAAACAGCCAGTCCGGACTCTCCGAGTCACTCAAATGGCCCCCCTTGATCAATACGGCTTGGCACCCCATTTCCAGCAGCCCTTGCCCTTGTGCTTTCATCTCACTTTCTGTCGTCGCCGCATTGCACGCCAACAACGCCGCCGCCTCAGGCAGATTGGGGGTTATCAGTGACACACGCGGCAGCAGCGTCTCTCGAATCGCGGCGACTGCTTCAGGTGCCAGTAGAGGATCGCCACTTTTCGCCAGCATCACCGTATCCAGCACAATATAAGGGACAGCATAGCGTTGCAGGCGCTCAGCAACGGCTTCTACAATATCACTTTGCGCCAGCATGCCGATCTTCGCGCTGTCGATACGCACATCGCTCAGCACTGAATCCAGTTGAGCCGCCACAAAATCAGGTTCAATACGATAAACCGACTGCACTCCCTGCGTATTTTGCGCCACCAGCGCCGTGATCACACTGGTGCCATAGGCGCGTAGGGCAGAAAAAGTTTTCAGATCGGCCTGGATCCCTGCGCCACCGCTAGGATCGGTGCCTGCTATCGTTAATGCATTTATTCGGGGAGCGTTGTCTTTTATCAGGCACATATCTGTGCCTCCTGGCGCAACCGTGCAAGCGCATCCAAAAATGCAGGTGTAAAACTGCCCGGCCCACTAGCCTGTGCGGCGGCTTGTTCTCCTGCCCGCGCCATGACGGCACACGCGGTCGCAACCTGAGACAACCGGTCTTCACCGCGAGCACAGAATGCCGCAACGACGGCGGAGAGTGCGCACCCAGTGCCCACTACACGCGTCATCACCGGATGGCCGCCGTTTACTGCCCAGAGGCGCACACCGTCCGTAACGTAATCCACTTCTCCCGTCACCGCTACCACGGTTGACCAGCGCGCCGCCAGTTCGCGCGCGGCCGGAATGGCAGTAATGGAGGCATCCAGGCTGTCAACACCTCGCCCCTGAGAAGCAAGGCCTGTCAGCGCGATAACTTCCGAGGCATTGCCACGAATCGCCGCCGGTTTGCAAGGCAGCAATTCACGCACAAAGTCAGTGCGAAAGCGCAACCCACCGACGGCGACGGGGTCCAGAACCCAAGGTTTTCCCGCTTGATTCGCGCTATGCACTGCGGCCAACATCGCATCAGCGCGCGTTGATTCTAAGGTCCCTACGTTGATCAGTAGTGCATCGGCCAACGCAGCAAACTGTGCCGCCTCGCCCGGATCCACCACCATCGCGGGAGAGGCACCGAGCGCCAGCAACACATTGGCAGTGAAAGACTGGACCACATCGTTGGTCAGGCAATGGACTAACGGCGAAGCCGTTGAGAAATCGTGAAAAACTGCCGCCGCGTGGGCAGCAGAAAAATCGGTGGGAAGGTCGTTCATTATCACTCCCAACCGGCGTGCAAGAAGACGGTAGCCGATCGGAATACCGAGACTTCCCTACGCTGGCATTATCCAGATCAGGTGGTACGGGTATTTCTCAGCCTTCACAAAGAAGGGCACCCCGAGTCATCGCAACATCAATTTACTGTGGGACTGCCACAGCAAAGCCTATTCAGGATAATCATCAAACCAGAGTGTGTAAATTGATTTGTATTTGCCGACCGTCAAAGGCCGACGGCCTGGCTAGGCATTCATTCCCACGGAGTAAAAGGAAAGCAACCTGTTACGTTTTTTCACACTTACCCCCCAGTTTTCCTTCCGCTCTGCGTATGCCACGCTGGCATTATATTCTTCCCCGTTGCGCTTATACCCTTAAATAATTAGTGTTACGCACCGGGGAAAATGAGATCGCCCCGATAAGTTGACACCGGTGAGGGATTAGGGATGCCAATGCCGTGAACAGACAACCCAGCTTAACTATGGATGGTTGAGTGATGAATTAATAAAGAGAGGCAACCGCAAGGCGTTGTGTTATTAACCAGCTAACGATTAACGCTCCTGCTTTACCTGCGTCTCGTGTTACGCATTTTTTTACATAAGACGCTATAAAAAAATATTTCATGTCGGCGTATCTGGTGTATATTGGAAAATCAAAAAATATCTTGTAAGCTAATAATGTCTCTTCTTTTTAAAGGAACACCATGATGAGTTTTGACGTGCTAAGTAATATTCGTTCTCTTCGCGCTCAGGCCCGAGATACCGATCTTGAAACCCTGGAAGAGCTGTTAAGCAAATTCACTGCAATTGTGGAAGAGCGTCGCGAAGAAGACAGCAAAATTCAGAAAGAGCAGGCAGAACGTTTGGCAAAACTGGATGCCATTCGTGCTCAGCTTCTTGAAGACGGTATTGATCCGTCTGAACTGCTGGAGAGCGTGAAATCCAAACCGGCCAAGGCCAAACGCGATCCTCGTCCGGCAAAATATAAATATATTGATGAGAATGGCACCGAGCAAACCTGGACCGGCCAAGGCCGCACGCCTAAAGCGATCCGTGAAGCCATTGATGGCGGAAGCAAAACGCTGGAAGATTTCGAGATTTAATTTGTTCTCTTCCTTGCCGTATTAGCGCGCATCACTTGTCTTGTTATGCATGGAGCAACGTTGTACTCCATGCATATCTTTTCTCATCTGCAATCGTTATCACCCCTCGGCGTCTAGCCTTCCTTGACGAAAAGTTTTTATCCGCCAAAGACTCGATTAAAATGGCGGAAAAATTAATACCGCTGGTGTATTAGCATGCATATCAATCAGGATCCGACTTTCTTTGATCGTTTGCAGCCAACAAAAGAAGTGATATCCCTAAGACGCAATAGCGCGATGAAAGACAGCCTCGATGTTATATCCATCAGGATCGCGGACGAATGCCGCATAATAATGGGCATGATACAGCGCTCGAATTCCCGGCTTGCCATTATCTTGTCCGCCAGCCTCGATTGCCGCATGATAAAATGCATCAACCACATCACGCGTCTCAGCACTAAATGCAAAATGCGTCGCCGGACAAGGTAATGCTTTTCCCTGATAGATCCAAAATTCACCGCCAGGATCGCTGGACTTTCCATATCCTTCCAACACGCCAAAACTTATCGCATGATCAAAATTTTTAATCAGACGATAACCTAACGGTGCCAGCGCGCTTTCATAAAACTGCCGACTGCGATCAATATCTGTCACCGGAACACTTAAATGATCGAGCATTGAACGTCCCCCTGTTATAAACACGAAACCGCCTACGCATTGTTGCCCCCTGTTTTCATCCTGAAAACCGATCCTTTATCCCCTAAATAATTCGCGTTGCAGGACAACGCGTTTAGGTTTTGAACAGCGCTTGCCGCAGCCAACACACCTGCAACTTGAAGTATGATGGGCATAGCGAAAAAAATATCGGAACGGAACCGCATCGTAGCCTGAACCCGCCCTAATGAATGCTGACCCTGGTCAACATTCATGCAGACCAGCATAACGCGTTAATGAGGCGGATTAGCGCGGTTGCCTTTGGGGGAAAAACGCCACCGGACATTAATGCCAGCAACCGCTGCCAGAACGATCAGTGCGCCTGTCAACTGCCCCCCATTTAATGGCCGATGCAACACCCAGGCATCGACCAAAATAGCCACGACGGGATAGATAAACGCCAGCCCAGCGACCAATATTGTCGGAATTTTTTGTACCGCGCTGTAAAGCAGCGCAGACATCAGGCCAGTGTGTACAAAGCCAATCACCATCAGCAGTTCCCAGACGTAGCTGACAGAGGATGTCGTGGGCAGCGAGACAACAGGCAGTAGTATCACGCAGCCCACCGTTAACTGAATAAACACCATCAGGCAAGGAGACACATCGCGCAATCCTTTGGTAATCGCTGCTGTGATGGCGTAAAAAAAAGCGGCAGCCAATGCAAACCCTACCCCATAGACGTATTGACCAGAATCCTGATTCTGTTGCTGGCCTCCCAACATAATCAGCGCCACACCGGAGAAGGCCATCACCATCCACCCGAGCTTATACCGCGTCAGTGTTTCATTGAACAACACCGCGCCTAGCGCAACCAAAATAAACGGCTGTACGTGGTAGGTGATGGTGGCAACGGCAATAGAGGTTTTCGCATACGCGATAAACAGACAAACCCAGTTGAGCGTCAGAGTGACGCCGCCTAGCATAACCCAGTACAACTGCCTGCGCGTCAGCATGCCACGGCGTAAAAGTCCTTGCGCAGCACAGACCAGCGCCATCGCTAACGCGCCGAAGGCACAGCGCCAAAAGACCACCGTTAATGCAGGTAAGTCTGTGGCTAACACAAACCATCCCACCGTTCCTGAAATGATCATGGCTATCGCCATCTTCAGCGATCCTGCTCCCCACTCGGCGCGTTGATCGGATGCCATACCTAGTACCTCGCATACAGTAAATAACATAACGAACGATTGTTCGTCAAAAAGAACGCGTGGTATAATGGCGGTCGCAATATCGACTGTCAAAAAGAACGATCGCTTTTTATGGAGAACAACATGCCGCTTTCATCAACGCCGATAGGTATTCTCGCCGTAGCGGTAAAACGTGAACGCGAGCGGATCGGGATTTCCGTGAGTGAACTGGCCAAACGCGCCGGTATCGCAAAATCGACGCTATCCCAATTGGAATCAGGCAGCGGCAATCCCAGTCTGGAGACGCTGTGGGCGTTGGCGATGGCATTGGATGTGCAGGTAACACAGCTGATTGCAGCACCGCAGCCCCGCGTGCAGGTGATCCGTGCGCATGAAGGCGAAATCGTAGCCGCTGAACAGGCACATTATTTTGTGACACTGCTCGCCGTCTGTCCGAGAGGAATGCAACGCGATATCTACCGCGTGACAGCGCAGCCGGGGAGTGTACGCCGCTCTGTCCCCCATCAACCCGGCACACTGGAACATGTCATGCTCAGCCGTGGGCGTGCCGTGCTGGGTCCTGAAGGGCATGAGATTACACTTAACGCCGGCGATTACGTCAGCTATGCCGCAGATGGGCCACACACCTTTGAAGCATTGGAAGAAGATACCTGCGCGGTAATGGTTATTGAGCACCCGTAGCGGAGTGCTCTTCACAGGACGTATCGGTTATCGCGCCATACCTTTTATCGTCAGCGTTCTTGCTGCTGATCGACATTGTCAAAACCTAATCGACCAATGAAAGGCAGACGCAACGCTGGTGGATTCACATCTATGCCCAGGTTCATCCCCAGTAGGTTCACCTCCAGGCCTTCTTCCAGCGCCAGTGTTACGCCCAGCGCCCCCAGAACCGAAACCTGAACGCCGCTACCTGAGGGAGCCAGCCCCACCGGATTTGCGATGGAGCGGTAATCTTTACCAATAGCGTTGGCAGGCATATCCAGCTTTAAGGCAGGCACTTCACGACCAATGTGCGCGAGAAAGGTATTACTGTTCGGCCCAGGCCAGGCACGATAGGTCTGCGGCCAGGGATAGCTTTTGATCGCGGCATCGATCTGCGGGATCATCACCTGTGCCGCTTCACCGCGATGTTCAACCAGCAGTTTCGGTGTGGCGCCGTACCAGAATCCGTCCGGTAGCGTGTAATTCAGGCGTATCACATTGTCGCTTCCCCAACTGATCACCTCATAACGCCGGTAGCGTGTTTCACCCTTGGCCTTCAGGATAATCCAAGGATGAACCGCCACCAGACCGCGCCAGCCATAGGTCGGCGCGGCATACACTTGAACAATAGCCGTATCGCGCCAACGCACGGGATCGGGCGCGACGCCCGCTGAGTCACGCCGAGCGGACCACCATCCCTGGCCGCTCAGCGCTTCACCACCGCGCGTCGAGTGCGCCCAGCTTTGCCAAAATGACAACAGCAACACGCTGACGATGGTCACACCCACGATCTTGGTAAACTTCATCAGCCTCATCCTGTTAATGCCAGCAACAAATAACGCTTCATTGTTGCATCATCAAAGAAATCAAGGCTGTCAGCAATACCTTTCGCTGTAAAAACGTGCAGAGCGACCATGATACCAAGCCTGTACCAAACAGCAGGCCATCGCAGCCACCCGCGTAGGGCGGATGGCTACTTAGCCTCCCCGCTCAGCGACGATTTTTCAGGTAGCGTGAAGGCCAGATCTCTTCCGGACTCACTTTTATCGCTTGTGCGATAAGCCGCTCCCCCTTAGGCCACCGTCGCGTCAGGGCATTCGCCAGTGTTGATGATGCTAATCCAGATGCCCGAGACAACGCCGCCAGCGACGTCCCCTTCCTTTTTATGGCAGCAATGATATCTGCTGGGTGCCAGTCCTGCTTTTCCATTTACACCTCCGTTTCGTTGACTATAAGTCACTACGTTACCACAAAATCTTACCATTGTGACTAATAGTCCGTGGACTGATAAGCATCAAAAAACAATGCTTACTCCATGAAAACACCCCATTCCATCAAAGCCCGTCTGGGTCAGCGCGTAAGATCACTCAGGTTGCAGGCGAATCTGTCGCAAGAAGCTTTTGCTGAAAAATGTGGGTTGGACCGCACATATCTCAGTGGTGTCGAGCGCGGCGTGCGTAATCCTACGCTGGAAGTGCTCTATATCATCGCCGTGGGATTACACATCGATCTGGTTACCCTGTTTGCTTTTGAAGATGATGCACAGGCTGCACCATCGGTAGATCAATAGCGCGCGATGTCTTTGGCGGTTATTCCTCACCGCTTATTCATCAATTCGCTGCCACAGCCCCCCTCGTGTCTGTATTTCCCTGCTGTGTGGAAAAAATAAATCTGTGCTATACCTTTATTATGTCCATCGCGATGCCTGATTTAATTCATTAAATCCTGAGGAAACACAAAAATGGCAACACACCTACTGACGCTGTGGGATATATTGGTCTCGGTATTTTCACTGTTCTTTTTTATTGCCTATCTTTTTATTCTCTTCCAGGTGGTATCCGATCTGTTTCGCGACCAAGAAGCCAGCGACCTTTACAAAGCGGCGTGGATTGTTTTCCTACTGTTTATTCCGCTCCTTACCTCTCTCATTTACCTTATCGTACGCGGCAAGCGCATGGCAGAACGGCATCGCGCGCAGGTGCAAAAATCCGTCTCAGCAACTAACGAGTATATTCGAGAGGTAGCTGGAAAATCGCCCACGGAGCAGATATCAGAGGCCAAAAAGTTGTTAGACGATGGCACCATTACTGAAGATGAATACCAAACGCTGAAAGCCAAAGCTCTGTCTTGATTGAAAGATACTGTCTACGCGCTGATATTTATTCTGCAGCGACAGTATAAAAGGGGCAGCGATAGCGATAAAACGACGTATAACTTTGTGACACTTTCTTACGTGGCAACGAGAGAGCCGCGTCTGCGGTTTTGTTTTAATTATCATCTGGAAGAAAACAACGAATTTACCTTGGATGATGGTTAACAGGCTACGCCGATGAAAGCAAAAACACTCACAACGTTACTGTCGCTTTGCCCCGCATTTTTATTGAGCATCGCGCACGCCGCCGATCGCCGCCAGGTGCAGGAACCCACCTACCCCCAGCATATTTGTACCACCCTGACGCCCGAACCGGGAAATAATCAGCAGCGGATTCAACAGGCCATCGATCGCTGCCCTGCGGGTAACGCGGTGAAATTAATCGCCGCCAGCGGCCAAACTACCTTTTTAAGCGGTCCTCTGAGTATGCGTTCCGACACGTGGCTATGGGTGGATAAAGGTGCCGTGCTCGCAGCCTCTGCCAACCCCAGCGATTACGATAAAGGCCATGGCATTTGCGGCACGCTCAGCAATCAGAAGGGACACTGTCAGCCTTTTATTCATTTTGATAACGTACAGGGCGGCGGCCTGCTCGGCGAAGGCACGATTGATGGACGTGGCAACCAGATCATGGCGGGTAAGACTGAAACCTGGTGGCAGTTGGCGCGGCGCGCGCAAAAGGAAGGGGGCAACCAGAACGTGCCTCGTCTTATCCAGGTGGATAACGCCAAAAACCTGACTTTTTATCAGATCCATTTAATCAACTCACCTAACTTTCATCTGGTGCTGAATAAGGTACAAGGGGTCACGGTGTGGGGAATTGTTATTGATACCCCAGCGGATGCGCGTAATACCGACGGTATCGATCCGGGAGCGGCAACCGATGTGACGATAGCAAAAAGCGTTATTCGCACCGGTGATGACAATATTGCGATAAAAGCAGGCAACAGTGGGCCAACGCGCTTTATCTCTATTCTGGATAACCACTTCTATGCCGGTCACGGCATGTCTATCGGCAGTGAGACCAACAGCGGTATCAGTAATATTCTGATTAAAGATCTGACCCTGGATGGCACAACGTCAGGCATCAGAATTAAAAGTGATTCCAGCCGCGGCGGAATCGTTGAAAACGTCAAGTTTGAGAATATCTGTTTACGCAATAACAAATGGCCGATTACGCTGGATACGGCCTATGAAGGCAAAAAAGGCAACCTTATTCCCTGGTACCACTCTATTTTGCTCAAAAATGTATCCGGTAGCGGCGGCCAAGTGGTACTTAACGGCTATGACAGCGATCACCCTCTTGATGTCACCTTTGACGCTGTGAAAATCGATAATCTTCAAGGCTGGTATCAACAGAACGCCATTGTTCATGTGGCCGAAGGCGGTTTAACCCCAGCGCCCTCGACCATCGCCAACGCAACAGCGGTGAAAACAGCGTATGCCTGTGAAGACAAATGGCGGCCTTTCCCGGCAACACGCCAATAGTACCCACAACCAAATCTGATAGCCGGAATCTGTCGTCGGTACGGCCCGACGGCAGGTTTATCTGATGCTCACCACCAGTTCGTCGTTTTCAGTAAGCCGTCGCCAGGCGTTTTCCACCGCATCAGGAATAGCAACATGGCCGATAAAACCAGCCCCTGCCGGCCCGTAGCCTGTCTCATCATCGCGCAGGCGCTTGACCTCACCGAATATCATGGAAATATAGCGTTCAAGCGTCCATATGCCCGCACGCTGTCCACCGGTAATCACCAGGGAATCGTTCACGTTGACGACATGTGGCACAAATACCGGCCAGTTGATAAATCGGCTGGTTATCGTTTTCTGCCGCCAACTGTACTGAAAAGATTCAAAGGTTCTACGCTGCATGAGCGGATCCTGAACCAGCACGATCGTCGCGGGGATCGATGACAGGGCCAGCAGCCTGTCTCTGCTGAAATCCGCATTTTGCCCACAGTTGTTCGAGCGATTTTCTATCTCTATTTTTTCCCGGGGGATCGCAAAAACCTGATGCGCTATCTCGGCGAGAATATCTGCTTCCCCCTTCCATGCGGTCTCAATAGCAGCCGTGAGTGGGTCCTGTTTTACCGCCTGCTGTAACAGCGTGGTTGAATGGCCGATCCCCCCGCTCAGCAACACAGGGACGCCAGTTCGTGCGGCAAAGTCAAGCGCGCCAATAATGTTCGGCATGATGGCGTGCCCCGCCAAAATCAGCAGCTCCGGGTTCAGATTTTCATGGGTACCAAGATCGTCAAGGGCTAACCACCCGGACAGCGTATTCAAATCGCGGATGGCTTCATCAGAAATGTGCATCCTGTTCTCCCTTATCAAACGGCCCATCAATCACAAGATGATACCTTAAGGCAGAGGAGGGAGTAGAATTTACCGGCACTTTTGAATTTTCATCCTGCTCTCATACACTGTTATGTTTCATAAAACGGAGGGGAAGTAACACGATGGACGACAAAAAATCGGTGGCAACCGTTTTTTATCACGCTTTTAATGCTAACAACGGTGCCATATTCGACCGAATCCTGGCTGCCAACTGGATTAACCACCCTGCCGATCCCGGTCAGCCAAACACCCCTGAAGGGTTCAAATGCGCGGTGCGGCAAACACACGCAGCGCTGGAGGGTTTTCACATTAAGATTGAGGCCATGGTTGCGGAAGGTGATCTGGTGGTGTGCCGGATTGCCATGCAAGGGCGTCACGTTGGTGATATTGCGCATCGAAAAGCATCAGGCCGTCAGGTAAGTTTCACCGGAATGGACATGCACCACATTGTTAACGGACAAATCCTTGAGACCTGGCATTTCGAAAATTATGATGGGCTCAATCCTGAGTGACGGTTGAATAGCCACCAGCCCCCCTTAGTGCAATATCGGCAATCACAAATACTTTTTCCCAGCTGCGTATTCGCTTATGTTCAGCTGCCCTAGCGGGGTCTTAAAAATACCGTGGCAATATTATCCGATGGTTTACCAACTGTTTAATTAAATACTCTCTTTGTGTTGTCCAAAAATGAGGTGTCATTACCTGAACAGGGTAGCGCCTTATCGTTTTGACACCTAAAGGACTATTATTCAAGCACAAAAAGAGAGGAATGATTATGAACAACAACGTTATTGCCATCTCCAGATTCCAGGGAACCATTGAATGGGATAAAGTAAAAGAAGACGGTGTCAGCATGGCGTTTTCTCGCTTGGGAGAAGGTGAGACTTATATTGACCCGACGTTTTCTGAAAATTTCCGAAAATCCAGAGTGGCAGGTATCCCTTCCGGGGCCTGGCACATTTTTCGAGCCAAATCCAGCACGCCAGAAGCACAGGCCAGAACCATAGTGAACACGCTGAAAGAAGCGGGTTTTACCAACAAAGATGCTTTTGCCTTTGAAGTCAACAATAAGGTCGGAAGTAATAAAACTGCCACCAAAAATGAAATGGCGAATAACCTTTATCATCTGATACAGCATATTATTGATTCAGACCTTCCCATCTGCACCAATAATTTGTACATCAAAACCAATATTGATACCTGGAAGAACAGCGTTGCATGGGAATTGCATGATGATTTCTTTCGGAAAATAAAAATCTGGCCCGAACACTGGAGAACACAGCCTGACTCCCCTGATACCTTATATCCCTGGGGAAAAGGAAACTGGAGTTTCTGGGAATACTCATCTCACGGGACGGTAAATGGCATTAATGGCAACGTATTGATCAGTAAAATCAATCCGCTTCTCTAAGGTTTGAGTCGCGAAATGCGCTAAAACCAGCGGAGAATATCGCAGGATATTCTCCGCTGAAATCGATGTAGAGGATGTCATCGGGCTTAGCGCCACAACCCGGAGTGTAAGCATCCCGCTAAACAGTAGATAAAGTCATAAAGGGGCTGTAGCAGCATAAATAGTCCGTAGAACACTGGGCAAGGCACATACATACATGCCTAGCGTGCGGTCGTGACGACAAGGCAAGGACAGCGAGCATTCCTTTATAGCACCACCTACAAGCCGATATAAAAGCGTAGCTAGGGTACTTTCATCAGTGCTTCGCTTTTTAGATGCCTTAGTAAAATAAAAAGAAGCGATATTTGCAATTAAAATAAAATACTGACTATTTACTATTTGATGTGCTGGTCTATTTTCATAGAGACAATCGAATATTGCAGAAATTCATGCAAAAATTTCTACTCAAAAGCGCGGGAGTACTCTCATGAATTTCCAACTTAAATATGCAAATAGCACATCACCAGATCCCGTCCAGGCTGTTGCCGATTTTGCCAGTAAGATTAGTCATGAAGATATCAATACGGTCATTTTTTTCTGTTCTCCTGACTACGATTTAAACATTTTAGGCAGAGAACTAAAAAAATCCTTTTCCTGCACCTGCATAGGTTGCACAACTTCACGGCAAATTGGTGCACAAGGGTTTCAACGTACAGGCTTAGTGGGGTTGGGCTTAAACAAAAATTTTAGCGCTCACACATTTACGATCCACCCTTTGGAGAACTATGCAGAAATAGCCGCTGAAATTGCTGAAGCTATTCACCATGATAGTAAAGATAGACCCGCACTTAACCGTTTTAGTCTGTTACTGGTCGATGGCCTCTCAATGATTGAAGAGCGTCTGGTCGCAAGCCTTTATCAACAAATAGGTAATATTCCGATTATTGGCGGTTCTGCTGGCGATGACTTACGTTTTGAAAAAGCGCATGTCTATGATGGGGATGGTCATTTTATCTCTAACGCAGCTATATTTGCGGTCATTGAGACCAAATCGACGGTCGTCACGTTTAAAGTTCAGCATTTCAATCACAGCGAGATCGAATTGGTTATTACTGAGGCCGATCCAGAGAAACGACTTATCTTTGAGATAAACGGTGAACCAGCGGCACTTGCTTACGCGGAAGCCTTGGGGTTAACCGTATCTGAATTAACCCCAACCATCTTTTCCAGTAACCCGCTTGTGCTCTCCTTGGGCGACGATCCCTACGTTCGAGCCATCCAAAAATGGAATGCCGATTTTTCTCTTACCTGTTATTGCGCTATTGAAGAAGGGCTTATCGTTTCTATCGCTAAAGCGGAGGATCCAGTCCAAACGCTAGAACGGGCCTTCAACAAGGTTAGAGAGACTCTAGCGGACCCCGTAATTATCGGTTGTGATTGCATCCTGCGTCGCCTCCAATTTGAACAAGACGGACTCGACCAACAGATTGCCGACATCATGGTGAAAAACCGCGTCGTAGGGTTTTCCACTTACGGTGAGCAATATAACGGATTGCATGTGAATCACACCTTCACCGGCATAGCCATTGGGGGATAGTGTGTTGAACGAAAGAACCCATTCCACGCCCACGGTATCAGGCATGTCCAACGCTGAGTACCAACGTAAGCTGGCGGCCAGAGATAAAACGATCGATGTATTAAAGCGCCGTATTATTCGAGAGAAGGCACAAGAGCATGCAACACCTTTCGCTATTCTCAAACAAAACGTGCGCTTGGAAAAAGTCGTCTCTCATAAAACCTTGGCATTAGAAAATGAACGCGGTGAGTTGGAAAAAGCACTTAAGGAGCTACGCTTGACTCAAGCACAACTCCTTCAAGCACAAAAGATGGAATCCATTGGTCAACTCGCCGCAGGCATCGCCCACGAGATAAACACGCCTACGCAATATGTCTGCGATAATGTGGGCTTTGTGAAAACTGCAGCGTCGTCGCTTATTAGCCTACTGGAAACGGCGCAAATACTGTTCGACGCCATACGAGAGAAATGTGCTGGAGAGCCCGCCGTGGCCGCATTCGACACTGCGCGTAAACAGTTGAAAGTGGATTTCTTGTGTCGGCAAATCCCTGGGGCGTTAGACGAATCACTTGAAGGTCTTGCTCATATCGCAAAAATCGTCGCCGCCATGAAAGAATTTTCTTACCCTTCTCACAACGAAAAAGCGCAGGTGGATGTACGCGATATTATCAACACAACAGTTACCGTCGCACGCAACGAGTGGAAATACGTTGCTGAACTTGAGACTCATTTTGAGGATAACCTACCCCCCTTCCCTGCCTTAGGGATGCCATTGGCCAGGCAATTTTAAATCTGGTCGTCAATGCCGCTCATGCCATTACTGACACAATCCAGCAAACCGTTAAAGAAAAAGGCCATATCGCTATCTCTGCTGCTCGATGCGGTGAATACATGAAAATCCGTGTGCAAGACGATGGTATTGGTATTCCTGCCAGTATTCGTGACCGCATCTTCGACCCCTTTTTTACGACGAAACCCATAGGTAAAGGGACAGGCCAGGGCCTTGCGATTGTTTATTCAATTATTGTGGATAAACATCAAGGACAGATCCGGTGCGAGTCAGAAGAAGGCGTGGGTACAACATTTATCTTACTGCTGCCGCTTAATGCTCTCCCTGAGGAGCCTCCTGCATGCAAGTGATGTTCGTTGACGATGAAAGCAGAGTGCTCTCCGGCATTGAACGAGCGCTGATAATGCAAAACATCGAATGGGAATGTCGATTTGCCAACAGTGGGCAAAAGGCACTCTCCATGCTGGAAGAACAACCGGCAGACGTCGTGATATCCGACATGCGCATGCCCTTTATGGATGGCGCTGAATTACTCTCACAAATACGTACACACTGGCCTGGTACAATACGCGTCATCCTGTCTGGCTATTCTGACCCGGATGCCACTGAACGTATGCTGGACGTCGCTCACCGCTTTGTCTCTAAACCCTGTGAAAGCAATGTGCTGATAGGCATGGTAAAAAAACACCTTGTTACTGCGCGATATGCTTCAGGATCCCGCTGTGGTCAATATCATAGGTCATGCGAGTCACTTGCCAACAGCCTCAAACGTGTTTGTCGAAATAGGTCAGCTTCTCGCGCATTCTGACAGCGATACACGACACATTACACGACTGCTAAGCAGTGACCCTGCTTTAAGCGCAAAAATTTTACAACTTGCCAACTCGACCTATTTCTCCAGAGGCAGCCACATAACGAATATTGCAAATGCCATCGGTCATTTGGGGTTGGATCACGTTAAGATTCTCATCCTTGCATCGCAAGTATTTTCAGACGCCAAAACAGATCCCTATATAGCGCAATTACAGCAAAGCGCCCTGCTAGCCTCAACGCTAGCAGCCCAAATATCGGGTCATCAAAGTACGGCACAAGTCGCCGCACTGCTTGCCAATATCGCACAACTGATACCTGAAATCAGACAACACCATGGTCTGACAGCACCAACACGCAGTAACACCACCGTTAACGCAGCTGTAAGCGCATATCTCCTGTCATTATGGGGATTGCCCCTAGATATTGTGGAAGCCGTTGCGTACCACGAGCAGCCCTCTCTCATCACAGACACTGAATTCGGTGTAGTTGGTGCCGTGCATGTTGCTGTTGCTCTCGCGAATAGCCCCCCCCTTGACATGGATTATCTTGAACAGACCGACATGCTTGGCAAGCAACCGTTATGGCAAAACATGCTCGCCCATATACAGGAATGCAATCATGACTGAAATAGCGCATCCCCGCGTGCTCTGTGTAGACGATGAACCCAATGTACTCTCAGCGATGGAACGCAATCTTTTTGGTGAGTTTGACGTTACAACCGCACGCAGTGGTGAGGCCGGACTGGATGCCGTTCGTTGGGGGACACCGTTTGCCGTGATCATGTCAGATATGCGAATGCCAGGTATGGATGGCGCAACCTTCCTCGAAAAAACACGAGAAATCGCCCCCGACAGTGTACGCATCCTCCTGACGGGTCAAGCTGATATTGAATCGTCTATCGCGGCAATCAACAAAGGCGCAATCTTTCGTTACCTTTGTAAACCTTGCTCGAAAGAAGAACTGGTTTTGGCACTCAACGATGCCGTTGGGCAGTATCAGCTGGTTCGTCTGGAAAAAGAATTATTAGAAACCACACTCAGCGCATCTGTAAAAACGATGACAGAAGTACTCGCTATGGTGGCCCCCTGGGCCTTCCAGCGCTCAGCCTTTGCCCAATCCGGCGTGCAACATGCGCTGAAAAAACTCGCTTGGCCTGATGAATGGATATACACCATCGCAGCGGCATTGAGCCAGATCGGCTGTGTTGGCATTCCGATCGATATCGTTCAAGCTGATGCAGCGCAGCGCCCGCTTTCTGAAGAAGAAAAAAAACTGCTAGAGGAACATCCTAATGTTGCCGCTCGGCTAGTGACAAACATCCCGCGGCTTGAGAAGGTCGCCGATATTATCCGTTACCAAATGACAGCGGCTCCCGTCGATGCGCCTGTTGAAGTCATCAGGGGCGCACAACTGTTACACGCAACCCTACTGTTAGAACGCCATGCAGCCAGAGGGTTAAGTCTGGATCATCCGAGAGAAATTCTGCGTGGTGCACACCCCGCCATTCCTGAATACATCATTAAAAGTCTGACAGATTTTCGCGCTAATCTGGCGGGTATCCGCACGGTACGGATTGGTGAATTAAAAACCGGTTGGATAATTGATGAGGATATCCGTACCAACAACGATTTGATGGTGTTGACCAAAGGGCATGAACTCACCGATACCGAAATATCCGCATTGCAACGGCTCCTCAGTCTGGGCGCTATCGAAGAGCCTATTCAAGTTTGTGTCACCCGTGAGGCTGAAACGCACTCGTGATGCGTTGAGGTAGTGTAGATAAGAGCGCTTAAAGCGCCCTTTTTTTACGACGGAGGCGTTGATGCCTTAAATCACTCTCTCCTTTGCGTCCATTCATCAGGTAGTGTACCTCGCAGAGTACACGGTATCGGGAAAAGAATGCGGCAAGCGCGCCATGTAACTCATGAGCCCAAGTAAGGCGATCCATGCCAAGTTCAAAGAACTGACGTACTGCTGAGGCATCTTCACGGCGGTGGAAAACATCATTTCGCAACTCTCGGAGAGGATCGGCATGTTTCTTCATCATCCTTCCTAGATTATCCGACATTGGGATGAGCGCTTTGAACGTTGCAGGCCGATCTTCTCCAAGCAAAAGGCGCATTTTAAGATCCCCAAATCCCTCGCAAGTGGCTCTTAAAAAACCAAGCCACGTCGAAAGATAGATCCGGTGATCGACCTTTTCTCGTTGACTAAGGTAATTGTTTTTATCCCCCTTTTTACTGAGCGCCCTATAATTTTCAAGCATAAGATCTGCTGCCTGGAAAGTATGAGCGTACAGTGTGAAGACAGGATCTTGGTTACGACTCGGAAGCACATCACCGGGAAGACGTGAATCAATATCAATAGCAAACATACTAGGCTTGTTTGCCAGGTAACACAGGTCAAGCCCTACACAAACTAACGCCCCCGTAGAGAGAGCGTTCTCGAGACTCTCGGCAAGCTCAGTTTCACTATCAAAGCCATACGTTGCGAGTTCATTGCCGGCAAATTGGTAAAGCCACCATAAATTGAACTCCCCAATTTCCCCGTGTTCACCAAAATCGAAATCAATGCATCCTTCTTCAAAGCTCACTGCACACCCGGCACCGTGTTTATAATATTCTCCACCGCCGTCGAGCGTTCCACGAACAGGAATATCCATTTTAATCCAGTTATAACAACTGGATGGCAAAGGAATGCCTGACCGATACATTAATTGAACTGCAGCCATAACGTTTTTTTGAAAATCAGAAATTAAATGCGCGAGTCCATCATCCATATTTTCTCCGGCTATGTCATAACGGTGTCACACCATAAATTTATTTCTGCATTAATGTGATTATTAAGAATTATGCGATGACAAACCATGATAAAAATAAAAAAGCCCTCAATGATGAGGGCTTAGCGATGTTTTACTGCTTATACGTGCCGGCTGTTGCCAGACGCGAAATCACTCCCACTCGATCATAAACAAAACAATTAATCTATTATAAAACATACAGTTAAAATATGGTGAAATAGAAAAACCATGAAAAGTACCATGTAGCGTAAAAATGTTAAAGAAGTTGGATTATCTTTATCATCCAAAATGGCCAACTCATCCCTATTACTATAATGAACAACCTCTACCAGCAACTCCATCGCATAAGACGAATCAGCTTGGAAAAGCTCTGCCATCGCCTCATAATCACCACGGTCTTTCATCAATCGAACCCTAGTTCGAAGATACCCTCAGCCGCAAGAAAGAACAGCATACTCAGGCCACTACAAATCCGTCCGCTTCTGGCCGGTACTGCTTGTTACAACTGACAGAAATCCTCCAGAAGCAGCTATTCGCCCAGCATCTATAAGCATCGTGGTCAGCGATTATGATCGTTAGGTCTACTTTTAATCGCAACTCTCATTACTTTGAGGTATCTTTGCTAAAAAGAATATAATCTGTCAGTTGGGAACCACTATCAGATTTGTTCCAAATGCCTATAAAAATCAAGAGAAGCTAAGGATCAACTGCAATGTCACTAATGAGGATTAACCATGTACGAAATGAGATTAAAAAACTTGAAGCAGTTATTAGTAATCTAACAAAAAACTACCACGTCAACTTTAAGGAATACGATTCACAGCTTCAAAGTGTTGAAGTCTTTTTCAATGAAAAAATAAAAGAGGCACAAAATTCTCAAAACTGGGACACATTATATGACATCAACACACAAAAACGCATATATACCCAGCCTCTCGAGCACCTAGAGTCGCTAGCAAAATTCCAAAACGAATTGATGCTGGTAAAACATACTGCACTGATTGAAAATATGATAGTTAAGATTTTTTGGTGCTTGACCTGCCTGTTAAAAAAAGAAGAGTACAAAAATAAATATTTCATTGAGATTAATAATTTCTCTGATAGCTTTGAAGCAGCCAGTAAGATTTCAGAATTAACAGACGGAACGATAAATCTAAAAAAAAATTCTGGTACTTATATGAAACACTAAAAACAATAAGGAACAGTATTGCCCATGGAGATCCACTTTTTGAGATGAGCTACAGAAGATCCACGAAATTCAACGCTGAAATAGACATTATCTATCTTTCGTCCGAGAAGAACAGATGCGAGCATACTAAAGATATATACCCAAGCTTATTACACCCGACTAAAGATAAAAAATCAATTTGGTTTTGCTGCCTGAAAAGTGACCTAAGCGGTTTAAATAAACTAAACAGTAGATGCTTGATTTTTGTAGAGGAAGTGAGAAATATCTATCTGGAGTATGGGGTCCAAAATGGATTTTCAACACATCAACTTTATGGTTGCCGACCATAGATTTTTATTTTAACGAATTAAAAATGGATGGAAATAATATTATTATACTAATAAAGGGAGCTAGTTCAGGATGGGAAATAACCATCCTGAACTATTGTTACGCTATATTTCGAGCTTAGGTAGATTATTAATAATCTTTTGCGTTTCAAGACTGACAGTGATGATCCGCAGGAACAGCTCTAACGGGTATCGAGGGTTGTCCATTGTTTCAATTGCCCAATCATTAGCATCATTAACAATCCCGCTATCCTTGTGTTTCGAAACGCTTTGGCGCTCCATAACCCACTCAAGAGCAGGTTTACCATTCACAATGTAGTCATAGGCTTCAACGGGAATGTTTTTTATGCGAATCTTATTATTATAGATGACAGTGCTTTTTTCATCTTTTTTGGCAAATTTCATTTTTTCAACATAAAAATGGCTTTGTTGAATAAATAGAACTTTTAGGTGAGCATCTGCTCAGATCACTACCGTCATTTCAACATCTGCACCCCATGGCAAAGCAAAAATTTAAAATCACCAACTGGTCTACGTACAACAAAGCTCTCAAGCTGCGCGGGTCTCTGACAATATGGCTGGATGAGTCGTCCGTTTCTGCATGGACGGAGAAAACAACGCCTGAACGGCGTGGCCGGCCGCGTCACTACTCAGATATGGCTATCACCACTGTTCTGATGATGAAACGCGTGTTTGGCCTTTCGCTAAGGGCTTTACAGGGCTTCGTTGACTCCATTTTTAAACTGATGGGGCTGCCGCTAAGATGCCCAGACTACTCGCTGCTCAGCAAGCGAGCAAAGACCGTTAAAATCAGCATAAAAACGCCGACCCGTGGTGAAATCTCCCATCTGGTCATTGACGCAACCGGCCTGAAGGTCTTTGGCGAAGGCGAATGGAAAGTCCGGCAGCATGGTGCAGAAAGACGGCGGGTGTGGCGTAAGCTGCATCTGGCCACAGACAGTGTGACGCATGAAATTATCTGTGCTGATTTGTCACTCAGCGGCACGACTGATGCTCAGGCTCTACCGGGCCTGATAAACCAGACCCACCGGAAAATCAGGGAAGCGTCGGCTGACGGCGCTTACGATACCCGCTACTGTCATGATGTGCTGCTGAGGAAGAGGATAAAGCCTCTTATTCCTCCACGACGTGGTGCGCAATATTGGCCAGACCGATACCATGAGCGTAATCACGCGGTTGCGGATCAGCGTCTAAGCGGCAGTAACGATGTCTGGAAAAAGAAAGTGGGCTATCATAGACGCTCAGTGGCTGAAACAGCGATATTCCGGTTCAAAACGCTTCTGGGCGATCATCTAAGTCTACGTGACTATGATGCGCAGGTAGGTGAGGCAATGGCGATGGTCAAAGCGCTTAACAAAATGACGCTGTTAGGCATGCCGAACAGCATCCGGATCGCATAACAATCGATCTGCTAGGGGAGCTGTAGTCACAAGTTCTGATTTATTCAACAAAGCCCATAAAAATCATCTTTACCTCATTGAGAGTAAAGTAAAGAACCAGTATCAATAGTCGCTTTATATGGCTCAACTGTTTCGTAGTTTAAATGTAAGTCAGCCAGATCACGACCAGCTTTAGCGTAGCTCAAAAAATCCTCATATTTCTTCACACATGGAATACGCGGAAGCTCTTTAGATAAATTATCAATATATCGATCAATGTAATTTTTATTATTCAATAGTGCATGTGTATAATAAAAAACATCCAATTTGCTAATAGATTTTTCATTATAAAAATTGCAAAAATGCATCAATCCAAAATCAGAAATGGCATCCCTTCTAGATACTTTATTAAAAGATTTACTGCATTGACTCTTATAAAAAAGGTCTTCAGTCTTACTAGAGGGCTCCGAATCGTCGTAGATATATAGTGGAAAACATTGTCCTTTAGATATCATCTCATAGTCTGGTATTGTATTTACAATAATAGCACTGAATTTTTTGGTCGCACCTCTACCTATAACACAAATTACAAGATTATCTGAATCTTTCTCAGGAAATATTTGAGGGATCTGATAAACCCTCTCATTTAATTGGCGATTAAAATAAAGCCAAGATTTCGTATATGGTCTATACATCGACATTCTTATGTTGTCTGGGTTTAAATCTATAACCTTACCTTTTCTTAAGCTTTCTTTTAAGTTTGCCGTCCAACTAATATTCTCTGGATTATTGTCAATAAAACCAGACAAATCCTTATCATTTATATTTGACAAGCCTGTCAATCGACCTCTATCACGATTGTACGTCGCAATTAGCTTCATGATGTTTGTCTCTAGAGATTTTTTTGAATACTGATAACACCATGAGTCTCTGGTCGTTAGAATCCCTTGAGAAAAATTCACAAAAATCGAAACTGAACTTTTGTCTTTTTTATTACCTATCTCAATAAAGTCACTAAAACTATCATCACGCTGATTAAGCCAGTCATTATTAGAATCAGGTGTAATGACCTGCCACCCATGAACTTTTTCAATACCATTGATACTAGGGCCTGTTGACAATCATCGCCAAGAACCTGTTTTTTTGTAAAAGAATCTGTTTACATTCTGTCTTTTTTGGAAAAGCAGAATGCCAAGATTGATGCTCAGTGATGACCAATACGAACGGATTAGCCCGTTTTTGCCGGGAAAGGATTCGGAGCCGGGACGAACAGCAGCAGATAATCGGCTTTTTGTCGAAGCGGTTTTATGGATCGCCCGAACTGGAAGCCCATGGAGAGATTTACCACCCGATTTCGGACTCTGGAACAGTGTGTACAAACGCTTTGCCAGATGGTCACGGGCAGAAATATGGCATTCCGTTTTTGCTGAACTTGCGGGCGATGCCGATTTCGAGGAAATCTTCATCGACAGCACTATCGTACGGGTTCATCAGCATGCAGCGGGCGCTCCCAAAAAAACGGTGACCAGTCGATTGGTCGTTCTCGCGGGGGATTGACAACCAAGATTCACGCTCTGGTTGATGGGCTGGGCATGCTTGCCCGTTTTAGTTTGACTGGTGGTCAAAAGAGCGACACCAGAGAAGCATTGCCTTTACTTGGTGAATTGAAACCTTCAAGCTTGGCTGCAGACAAAGCCTACGATACGAATGTGATTCTACAATATCTGGAGTCGGTAGGCATTCAGGCTGTCATCCCCAGCAAAGAGAATCGCCGTGAGCAACGCCCACTGGACAAACATCTTTACGCTTCACGCAATTTGATCGAACGTTTCTTTTGCCGTATCAAGCAATTTCGACGCGTAGCTACACGCTTCGACAAACTCTCAAAACGCTTCGCATCATTCGTTGCGCTCGCTGCTGCATTCGTCTGGCTGTGTTAATTGTCAACAGCCCCTAGCAAAATCAGAAATCTTCTCCAGTTTTTCCTCACGAGTCAAATAGTCACCAATATCATGGAAATAAATCTGCCCAGTTTGGGCTGCAGCAGGATTCTTCACCAGAATAGCAATAACAATCGGAGTTCTGGTTCCCTGCCCAAAAACGTTATCTTTTTCCTTGCGGCGAACTTCTCCTGACGTTCTCGCATTTCCCCTCAAATGGAAAAAATACAAACTACTGAACTCTTCCGCCAGACACTTACGCAGTCCATCAGCAGAGTTAGAGTCGATATATCCGCCATTAGTCACAAAACCGACAACACCTTGTTCTCCAATACGGTCACTTGCCCAGCGAATAGCCCGAATATAAGAGTCATATAAGTTTTTTTGCAGTGTTGCTGATGAATACTCTGCATACGTATCGGATATCCTCTTATCTAAATGAGGGTAGCTAATATTCTGGTTATTATCATTCTCTGATCTCTGACCCGCTGAATAAGGTGGATTCCCGATGATAACCCGAATATCCAGTGCCTTCTGCCGCTTACGGCGTTCACTGTTATCAACCAGAACTTCACTGACCAGGTCATCCTTCTCATACATTTCAAAGGTATCTGTCAGACAAATTCCTTCAAACGGCGTGTACTCTAATTCTTCAGTGATACCGTGATACACCGCTTCAATATTAATTGCCGCAATGTAATAGGCTAACAGGACAATTTCGTTGGCATGGATTTCATTTTTAAACTTGTAAGCCAGTTTATCTGACGGGATCAAACCACTTTGCAGCAAGCGGGTGATGAACGTACCGGTTCCGGTGAACGGATCAAGAATATGCACACCTTTGTCGGCCAGCGTCTGTCCGAACTCCTGTATCAGTACGTCATTCACACTGTGAATAATAAAATCGACCACCTCGACAGGGGTATACACAATCCCCAAGCGCTCCGTCATTCTCGGGAAGGCGTTCCGGAAGAACTTGTCGTACAGCTGCACGATAATCTGCTGCTTACCTTCTGCGGTGGTGATGCCATCAGCCCGCATTTTTACCGACTCATAGAAGCTGTTCAGTGTGCTGGCTTCTTTTTCAAGATGATGCTCCTGCAACGTGTTCAGCACGTTCTGCATAGCCATACTCATCGGGTTATGGTCAGTGAAATTGTAATCCGCAAATAGAGCATCAAAGACCGGCTTGGTTATCAGGTGCTGTGCCAGCATTTCAATGATTTCATCGTCGGAAACGCTGTTATTCAGATCATCACGCAGTTCATCCGCAAATGCCCTGAACGCGCTGATTTCAGCCGTATTAGCGGGATTTTCCAGAATACCGTGGATCCGGTCGATATGGGTGCGGGCAATTTTGGCAATATCGTTCGCCCAGTCTTCCCAATGATGCCGGTTACCGCATTTTTTAACGATTTTTGCGTACAGGGCACGCTCAATCTCACCGACAGAAAACTCAATATCAAATTGTTCAGGATCGGGACTAACTGCTGAACCGATACCACTGCTTTTACGCGCCTTGCCTGCCAGCTCGGATTTTTTCGTCTGCCGCTTAATTTTCTTAACGACTTTATCGGCAACAGCGATCACTTCCATTCTGCCGGTGTCTTTCCCGTTAAACTCCAGCTTGTTGATCATGGCATCAAAGCGGTCATCATGCGCCCTGAGCACATTCAGTACCTGCCAGACAACACGGTAGGCCTGATTATTGTTTAAGGCATTTTCCGGTTCTTCTCCGGCGGGAATGACAACAGGCAGAATGACGTAGCCCAGCTCTTTACCCTCAGCACGGCGCATAACACGCCCAACAGACTGCACCACATCCACCTGAGAGCTTCTCGGCGTGAGAAACAACACCGCATCCAGAGAAGGCACATCCACACCTTCAGATAAACAACGGACGTTGGACAATATCCTGCAGGTATTGTCCGGTGTCTCTTCTTTCAGCCACTCAATTTTGGACTTCTTCTGCGTGGCATTCATGGCGCCGTCAACGTGCTGAACCTGACACTGAAGCATTAATGCCGGATCAATTTCCTTATCCGGCACGATTTCCCTAAGATGCTCAATCTCTGATGCCTGATAGGCCTCAACCACTGCTCCGAACATTTCCGTGATCAGTTTAGAGCTGACCTTGTGCGCCTTTCCGCGAAAATCTTTTTCTATCACCTGACAGAAGGCCACCGCCCGTTTCATCGCCTCAGGATGAACACCGTCTGTACCCGCCAGCCCCTGTTTTGCCAGTGCTTTCCAGCAACCGACAATTTTTGCCGCATCATCCACTTTGAGCTGATTATTTTCATCTCTCAAAAGGGACTGGATACGGCGGCTGATATGGCTTTCTTCTACAGCAAGCACAATGACTTTGTAGTCGCAAAGAATGCCCAGTTGGACGGCTTTAGAAAACGTAATGACATATAAATCTTCACCGAACCACTTTTCATTATTCATAGAATATACGTTTTCTACACCCTCGGTATTTTCAGCTTCGTCACTATAAATACGCGGGGTTGCCGTCATATATAGCCGTTTGTTACCGGCGATATAAGCGTTGTCGTGAATACGGACAAAAGCAGATTCATTATCACCTTCAAAGGTCGCGCCCGTTGTACGGTGCGCTTCATCGCAAATGATGAAATCAAACACAGGGAAGCCCAGTTTTTGCGCCTGATGAATAACCTCAACAGAGTGATAGGTAGAAAACACCACGTTCATTTATGGCTGCCTATCACTGCCGAAAATATCAGGCTGATTAAAGGCTTTTACGAGACTGTCCGCATTTGTGGTCGCCGGATATTTCAGGTCACTAATGCCGACGACAACATTGTCATCATGGTTTTTCTTACCGACATCACTGTCAGAGCAGACGGCAAAACAGCGCAGGTCAACCAGTGTATCCTGTGTCCATTCATCCAGCGTCTGACTCAGCAATGCCAGACTCGGAACAAGGAACAGGACCGTTTTACCCCTTCCGGCAACGGCTTCAGCGATACGTAGCGACGTGAACGTCTTTCCTGTGCCGCAGGCCATGATAAGTTTTCCGCGATCGGCGGTCGTAAGCCCTCTTTTAACGGCTTCCAGCGCGGGTATCTGATGAGCTCGGAGCTGTTTTTTTGCTTTCATCACCGGTTTATATGCCGGATCAAAATCAAACTGTGACCAGTCCAGTGCGCTTTGTTCAAGGTCAGTCAGGCTTAATGCGGTAACAGGAACAGCCTTGTCCCGCAACATGTTTTTGGCTTCTTCCGTCCAGTTATCCGTGGAGGCGACGATATACCGGAGTGTAAAATACTTTTTATCAGAAGCAGCCAGAAAGCTATCAATGTCCTTTTTTGCGATTTTAGTCTGATTGTAGTTTTTACACTGAATAGCATGAAACTCACCGGTTTTGGTCACTGCCACCAAATCAATACCGGCGTCTTTTTTAGTCGTAATGCCAACAGCATCACCGTACTGGGCAATCCATCCTGCATAACTGAGGACATCGCTGTACAGCTCAGCATATTTAGGTTCGTGAAGGAAATACTGAACACAAAGGTTTTCAAAGGTCGTACCTTTGTCACGCTGTGTCGGTGAGGCGAGTTCAATTTTCGTCAGTAACTCAGAGAGCGCATTAATTATTCATATCCTTGTTATGCTTTATTTAACTGGTTTGAACAGGTAAAAACGGTCATTCTTTTGTTAGAGAACTCTCCGACGATGGACTACACACATGGCTTACCATCTCAAGTTTGGTGTTAGCGAAGCGAAACACACCGAGAAAATTAAGACGCCGGAGTCTCAGGGAAAGGCAAAAAAATAAGTCGTGCCATGAGTTTGCTCATGTTGTGCCGATGCTTCTCAGTGTTCCGTTTCAGCGGTTCGAAATATAGACGATTTAAGTCGCTGGTAACACTGGTATCGAAGCTGTTCTCGCTGGTCTGACGAACAGCGATATACCTTCCAGCGAGAGAAAGAAACAGAAGTAAACTGAAAATTTTTAAATGTGCAAGCGACATTCTGGCAACTGGTAAGGTCTTCATTATGCGAAATCTGTGCCATAAGAGGTGAGGATGAATTTTGCCTTGCCCTTGTCTGTTGACAGGCTGGCGTTGAGTACAACCAGCATTTGCGTCACCAGGCCTTGGCTCGCTTTACAGGCAAAAATGTAGATATAGCTGTAGATGGTTGAAGAACACCAACCAAATTGAACCTGTTTGAGGCCTTGGAAATCATGCGTTTAATAGTAGCCACCCTGCTGCCAAAAGCCTCAAGAAAAACATTAGAAAAATTAACGAGATAAAATGGTTGCTCCACAAGTTTCGTTATGACTTGTTCAATTTCTACGGCGTTCATTTGCGTACAGATCTCGATTGGCATGTGACCGCCCTGCCGCTACTGGTGTGCAGTGAACTCATGTCAAATCCCAGGTTTTCTTGAAAATTTTTGACCGTAAGTTTAACAGAATGGAACCCGGTTCTATAGCAGGTTCAGTCTCAGTTTCAAGTTTCACAAGGCCCTGCTACCTATTTATGACCAGAACTGTAGGTTCAAGAAAAGACTTCAAGCAGATGCTGAAACTTTCATGACACTTGAAGGGCGGCCTTATCATTACTTATAAGGTAGCGCGGATTGATTATTTACATCATTGTTCCTGACAATCCTGCAACATCTGCAGATTGCTCCAAAAATCCTCATCAGTACCAAATACGGCAGCAAGAACTCGAGCCTCATCATCCGTAAGACGACGCAAACCGCAGATAATATCGTCAATATACTGCTTGCAGATACCCATAGCTTCCGCCAGTTCATCATGAGACATGTTCAGCGGTTTTAAGAATTCTTCTGTCAGCATTTCTCCCACTGTCACAGGCCCGGCAGTATCTGCTTTTGTGTAGTATGCAAGAATCTCAGAACGCCCCTGCTCATACGTCAGCTCACCTGAAATAATACATGCCTTAACGGACTCGTACAGTGGCGTACCCCTGGGGTCCATTCCTTCTAGTCTCAGGGAAGCCTCTGCTTTGCGGAAGCCCTCAATGCGTAACCGTGAATAGGGAGTACTGGACATGGTTTTTCCTTTGAGTTGCAGGAGTAAAGTTCGCTCAGTGAAAGCGTCAGTTCACGCTACCTCGTTAACTGACACTCGTGATTCAAGATTTATTATTGCCGGATAAGCTATCTCCGGCAAAATCATCATGCTCGCGGTTATCCCGACGAGTAGCTGTTTGTTTACGTATCTGAGTTGCCAACTCCCCTCCAATAGTCTGTTGGACACGAGAAGAATTGCCACTTCGCTTTATTGTCTGGTACTCAGCAGCGCCGTTAGCCATAATGCTTCCCATATGGCTTGCCATGCGGCCAGCACGCGAGAAGGATGCAGCAAAACCTTCGCTTCCCCCACTGGAGCTAACTTTACCGGATGGTTGCTCTCCCGACGAGTCTAAAGAACCGGTATCTTCACCGCCACCAATTAATCCACCGGAACCCGACTCTTCGGCCATGGCAGCTTGCGCAGACTCGAACGCTGCTTTTAATGCAGAGGCTCCACCGCTGACTTGAGCTGATGCCTCCATTGCCATTGCCCCAGCACCGCTGATGGCAGTAGCGGCAGCGCCGGTAATCATACCCGCCCCAAAACCACCAACCCCTTGTAAAGACGCCCCTCCAACAACACCTGATAACAACAGTGGCAACTTATTAGTTAATACTAATGGGATAATTGACGCCAGAAGCAAAACGATAAGGCTATTAAGATCAGGAACATCATTTTTAATAACAGAAAAGTATTGATCTATAAATGATTGTCCAATCCCAATAATTAATGTCATCGTGAATAATTGAATGCCAATCGATAAAACAGTTCGTAAGTAATTAGTTGCTATATCAGAGGTCCATTTCGAACCACCAAACCCAAGCAATATAACTCCTACATAACATAACACCCATGCAGAAACCAACATGATTAGCATATTTATCGCTATAAGGGACATCACTACCAGAACGATTATCGCGACTGTTATCATAATGGTAGATATCATTGGCGACCAAATTGATGCGGCTGAACTGACCTTTGTTAATATCGCAAACGCCATATCAACTATGCTTGAGGGCGAAATACCAGTACTTATTCCTAAAGCGTTTGCTGCAAGTTGTCTCATTGAATTAATTATGGATTGCGATATGGGTGGGCCGTTGATTAAAAGATAATAAAAAAAACCAATGACGGCAAAAAAGCGAACTATTTCAGCAAGTACGCCTTGAACCGCTATCGGTTTGTTAGACAGCTCAGAATCATTTAAAATGACTTAAAAAAGAGGTATGAATCGCTACGGGTAATCTAGACACTTTCGAGTCGTTGATAATACTGCTGTTCATATTCATTCGGCGACACCTGATTGCTCTAACCATGTCGACGCCTGCTGTTATAAAACATTTCGATGTAATCAAAAATATCGCTTCGGGCTTCCTCCCGCGTTCCGTAGATCCTTTTATTTATCCGCTCACGCTTGAGAAGCTGGAAAAAATTTTCGGCAACGGCGTTATCATGACAGTTGCCGCGTCTACTCATGCTACCTTCCAGACCATGTGACTTCAGGAATGACTGCCACTCGTGGCTAGTATATTGACTGCCTTGGTCTGAATGTATCAACACCTGTTTTTGCGGATTACGCCTCCACAGCGCCATTAGCAATGCGTTCAGCACGATGTCCTTCGTCATTCTGGCCTGCATCGACCAGCCAATGATTTTACGGGAAAACAGGTCGACCACTACCGCAAGATATAACCAACCTTCATGTGTTTTAACATACGTAATATCTGTCACCCAGCGTTCATCCGGTGCCATCGGGTTAAATTGTCTCTGGAGCTTGTTGGGTGTCACAATGCTCGCTTCGCTTTTGTACGATCTTGGACTGCGATAACCGACTTGAGCCTTTATTCCTGCACCGTGCATCAGACGCCAGACCCGGTTCGCCCCACACTGTTCACCGGTATCACGTAAATCCAGGTGAATTTTGTGATAGCCATATACACACCCAGATTCAAGCCAAAACTGCTTAATCAGCCCGGTCAGCTTCTGGTCTGTGTGGTATCGCCGTGAATGGGGTTGCTGAAGCCAGGCATAGAAACCACTCGGATGAACATCCAAAACACGGCAGAGCAAACGAACCGGAAAGTCACGACTGTTGTCACGGATAAAGACGTACCTCAGTCGGACAGCTTTGCGAAGTACGCCGCGGCTTTTTTTAATATATCTCGTTCATCCGTAACCCGTTTCAATTCTTTCTGGAGCCGTCGGATCTCGGCCTGAGCATCTGACTGTTCCTGATTGGCCGAAGAATCTGGGCCATACTTCTTTATCCACGCATAAAGACTGTGAGTGGTGATATCAAGGCGTGTTGCCACGCTTGCAACGGAATGACCACGATCAACAACCTGTTTGACTGCTTCAATTTTAAACTCGTCGGGATAACGCTTGCCGCTCATGGGTACCTCTTTTTTAAGTCATTTTAAATGACTCTGAGCTGTCTAACAAACCGATAGCGGTTCATACCGAACGCCGCATATCACGCGTCGATTCAGCCATTTGATAGCCACGTAACCATTTCTCAGCCCATGCGCCAAAAGTCTCCGCATCTTTGATACGCGCTTTATCTCTAGCTTTTTCCCTCGCAGGCGATCTTCCACCGGCAACCATCTTTTTAGCTTCGTTGAGCCGTTCACGCGCTTCAGCAAGCGTAATCCCTCCAACACCATAGCGGCCAAACGTAACGGTCTCTTGTCTTCCGTTTATTGAATAGTTGTAGCGAAATGAGATCGTTCCAGCCGGAGTCACCGCAACATACAGACCATCGCGGTCATTAACTTTATAGAGTTTCTCCTTCGGCTTAAGGTGACGCAGCCTGGTGTCAGTCAACATGGTTTATTGTTTTCCTCTATCAAAAAATACCATGTTGTAAAAAATTCAGAAAAGTTATTTAACTCTCTGTTTTTAATTGAGTTATAAAAAAAATACCATAACTCAACCGAAATTTATCACATGGTACTTTTTCAAACCTGAATTCGAAACCAGAGAGTACCATCAAAAATTCCATTGAAAAAACCGAGCTTCCCGTTGCTAACAGCTGCCAGAAAGTGCCAGACACAAAAACAAAAAAGCCCGCAGTTACGAGGGCTTAGAGATGTTTTACTGCTTTCACGTGCAGGGTGTTGCCAGACGCGAAATCATTCCCACTCAATCGTTGCAGGCGGCTTGCCCGACACGTCATACACTACGCGGGAAATACCATCGACTTCGTTGATAATGCGGTTGGAAACGCGGCCCAGGAAGTCATAAGGCAGGTGTGCCCAGTGCGCAGTCATAAAGTCGATCGTTTCAACGGCACGCAAAGAGACCACCCAGTCGTATTTACGACCGTCGCCCATCACGCCAACGGAACGCACTGGCAGGAACACGGTAAAGGCCTGGCTTACTTTATGGTACAGGTCCGCATTGTGCAGTTCTTCGATGAAGATGGCATCGGCACGGCGCAGCAGATCGCAGTACTCTTTCTTCACTTCGCCCAGCACTCGCACCCCAAGGCCCGGGCCGGGGAACGGATGGCGGTACAGCATGTTGTACGGCAAGCCCAGTTCGAGACCAATTTTACGCACTTCGTCTTTGAACAGCTCTTTCAGCGGCTCAACCAGACCCAGCTTCATCTCTTTTGGCAAGCCACCCACGTTGTGGTGAGACTTGATGACGTGCGCTTTACCGGTCTTGGACGCCGCAGATTCAATCACATCAGGATAAATGGTGCCCTGCGCCAGCCATTTCACCTCGGTCTGCTTGCTCGCTTCTTCATCGAACACGTCGACGAACACCCGACCAATGATTTTGCGTTTGGCTTCAGGATCGTTTTCACCGGCCAATTCAGACAGGAAACGATCTTCCGCCGCCACGTGCACAATATTCAGACCAAAGTGATCGCCGAACATTTCCAACACCTGGTCCGCTTCGTTCAAACGCAGCAGGCCGTTATCCACGAACACGCAGGTCAAACGATCGCCAATGGCACGGTGCAGCAGCATCGCGGTAACAGAAGAATCGACACCACCGGACAGGCCCAGAATAACGCGATCGTTACCAATCTGTTCACGCAGGCGCACTATCGCGTCATCGATAATTTTTGCCGGCGTCCACAGCGCATCACAGCGGCAGATGTCACGCACAAAGCGTTCCAGGATGCGCTGTCCCTGACGGGTGTGCGTCACTTCCGGGTGGAACTGTACGCCGTAAAAGCGTTTCTCTTCGTTAGCCATAATGGCAAACGGGCAGGTATCGGTGCTGGCAACGGTAACGAAATCGGATGGAATGGCCGTCACTTTATCGCCGTGGCTCATCCAGACGTCCAGCAGCGGCGCACCGCTTTCACTCAGCGCATCCTGAATATCGCGCAGCAGCGCACTTTCCGTTTTGATTTCGACCTGAGCATAACCAAACTCACGCTCGCTGGAGCTTTCAACATGTCCACCCAGCTGCATTGCCATGGTCTGCATGCCATAGCACACGCCTAACACCGGCACACCGGCCTGGAACACATATTCCGGCGCGCGCGGACTGTTGTGCTCGGTGGTGCTTTCCGGGCCACCGGAAAGGATGATGCCGTTCGGGTTGAATTCGCGAATCTGTGCTTCGGTAACGTCCCATGCCCAGAGTTCGCAATAAACGCCCAGTTCACGCACGCGGCGAGCGACCAGTTGCGTGTACTGCGAACCAAAATCCAGAATGAGTATGCGGTGTTGATGAATATTTTCTGTCATGAGAGGCGTATTCCAAAATACGTAAGAAGCAAAAAATAAGAGAACCCGGCGAAGTTTACCGGGTTTCTGTCAAATCAGCCATCACATCGGCAGATTGGTCTGTGGGCCCAATCAACCCATCCGATAGTTCGGAGATTCCTTGGTGATGGTCACATCGTGCACGTGGCTTTCCTGAATGCCTGCACCGCTGATACGAACAAACTCGGCCTGAGTGCGCAATGCGTCAATGGTACCGCAACCGGTCAAGCCCATGCAGGAACGCAGGCCACCCATTTGCTGATGCACGATCTCTTTCAGGCGGCCTTTGTAAGCCACACGCCCTTCGATCCCTTCCGGCACCAGTTTATCCGCCGCGTTATCGCTCTGGAAATAACGGTCGGAAGAGCCTTTGGACATGGCACCCAGTGAGCCCATGCCACGGTAAGATTTAAAGGAACGGCCTTGATACAGCTCGATCTCGCCCGGAGATTCTTCCGTGCCCGCCAGCATAGAGCCTACCATCACACAGGCTGCACCGGCAGCGATGGCTTTAGCGATGTCACCGGAGAAACGGATGCCGCCATCGGCGATGACCGGAATACCAGTCCCTTCAAGCGCTTCTACCGCGTCAGAAATCGCGGTGATCTGCGGTACACCTACGCCGGTAACGATACGGGTGGTACAAATAGAGCCAGGACCAATCCCCACTTTCACCGCGCTCACGCCCGCTTCAGCCAGCGCTTTGGCACCAGCACCAGTGGCAACGTTGCCGCCGATAATTTGCAGATCGGGGTATTTGGCACGGGTTTCACGAATGCGCTGCAATACGCCCTCAGAGTGACCGTGCGAGGAGTCGATCAGCAGCACGTCAACACCGGCTGCAACCAGCGCATCGACGCGCTCTTCGTTGCCCGCACCCGCACCAACCGCCGCACCGACGCGCAGGCGACCGTGTTCGTCTTTACAGGCGTTAGGTTTACGCTCTGCTTTCTGGAAGTCTTTGACGGTGATCATGCCGAGCAGATGGAAACTGTCATCCACGACCAGCGCTTTCTCAACGCGTTTCTCGTGCATTTTTTGCAGCACCACGTCACGCGCTTCACCTTCACGCACCGTCACCAAACGGTCTTTCGGCGTCATCACGGCGCTTACCGGGCGTTCCAAATCAGTCACAAAACGCACGTCACGACCGGTGATAATACCAACCAGTTCGTTATCGTCGGTCACTACCGGGTAACCAGCAAAGCCGTTACGCTCGGTCAGCGCTTTGACCTCACGCAGCGTGGTGGTTGGCGTGACGGTTTGCGGATCGACAACCACGCCGCTTTCGTGACGCTTCACGCGGCTGACTTCTTCCGCCTGACGTTCAATCGACATGTTTTTATGGATGAAACCGATGCCGCCTTCCTGCGCGAGTGCGATGGCCAAACCGGATTCCGTCACGGTATCCATGGCAGCAGAGAGCATAGGAATATTCAGGCGAATCGTTTTTGTCAGTTGGGTAGTAAGATCGGCAGTGTTCGGCAGAACGGTCGAGTGAGCTGGGATCAGGAGGACGTCATCAAACGTCAGTGCTTCTTTGGCAATACGTAGCATGGGCAATATCTCATGTGGGGATGCGATAAAATATTGCCGTGGCATTATACAGAGCGTAATCGGTTGCCTCCAGCTTTTTTTATAAAAAAACTTGATTAACCTTTCAGGCAAGGTAGTATCGGTTAATTAACCCTCTGTTTTAAAATTTGATCTCGCTCACTAAATCGGGTTAGCCAACGCCATGTCCCAAGCGCCTTCATCCGCTATATTTACCGTCAGCCGCCTCAATCAAACCGTCCGGCAACTGTTGGAAATGGAAATGGGGCAAATCTGGCTGTGCGGCGAGATATCCAACTTGTCCCAGCCCGCTTCCGGCCACTGGTACTTTACCCTGAAAGATGAGCGCGCCCAGGTGCGCTGCGCCATGTTTCGCACCAGCAATCGGCGTGTGACGTTTCGCCCGCAAAACGGACAGCAGGTGCTGTTGCGCGCCACGATCACTCTGTATGAACCACGCGGCGATTACCAACTGCTGGCAGAGAGCATGCAACCCGCAGGTGATGGCCTGTTGCAACAACAGTTCGAACAGCTTAAGCAGCGGTTAGCGTCAGAAGGGTTGTTCGATCAGTCGTTCAAACAGGCGCTCCCCCGCCCAGCCAGCAGTGTCGGCGTCATTACGTCACCCAGCGGCGCGGCGCTGCACGATATCCTGCATGTGCTACAGCGGCGCGATCCCGCACTGCCGATAGTGATTTACCCTAGTCAGGTGCAAGGCGAAGAGGCTCCAATGCAGATTGTTCGCGCCATTCAGCGTGCCAATCAGCGACAAGAGTGTGATGTGCTGATCGTCGGGCGCGGCGGCGGTTCGCTGGAAGATCTCTGGAGCTTTAACGATGAACGGGTGGCTCGCGCCATCTTCGCCAGTCGTATTCCTATTGTGAGCGCGGTCGGCCATGAAACCGACGTCACCATTGCCGACTTTGTGGCAGATTTACGCGCCCCGACCCCGTCGGCGGCAGCGGAGTTGGTCAGTCGCGATCGCAACGAACTGCTGCGCCAGCTACATGCACAGCGTCAGCGGCTGGAAATGGCGATGGATTATTCACTGGCCCAGCGCCAGCGCGATTTCTCCCGACTCCACCACCGTTTGCAACAACAGCATCCGCAGTTACGCTTGGCGCGCCAACTCAATCAATTAATCACCCTGCGTCGCAGGCTCGATGAAAGTATGCAGCAGCAACTGCGTCGCGTGACCGTGCGCAGTGAACGGTTGCAGCAGCGACTGACACAGCAACAGCCGCTTTCACGAATTCATCGCGCGCAGCAACACCTGCAACAGATGCAGTACCAACTGCAGCGGCTTATCACTAGGCAACTGAGTGAGAATAAACAGCGCTTGGGTGAGGTTTGTTCCCATCTGGAAGGGGTCAGCCCGTTAAAAACGCTGGCGCGTGGCTATAACGTGACCACCACGCCCTCCGGGCAGGTCTTACGCGCTACGGCTCAAGCAGCACCGGGGGACACGCTAAAAACCCGGTTACAGGACGGCTGGGTAGAAAGCCAGGTTACTCAGGTAACGCCGGATGCCAAAAAGCGCGCACGGCACAAATCACCCTAGCTATTCCTGTACCGGCAGATAACTGAACAACACGCGTTGGCGTGAAATCAAACCGTGGCCATGTTGGCAAAAATAACTTACCGAACCACAAGCAGATAACGTTTGCAGAAGGTGTTGGCATTCCGGACAATGCGCTTGTTGCTGATAGTGGTGATGGCACTGCGGGCACTGAAACCGGCTGTCGTTCAGCCAGTTCAGGGCATGTTGGCAATGCGAACACGGGAATTCCATGGGCTCCTCCGTTTCAGGCTTAAGCGATGCCCCAGGCGCGTAACACATAAACCCCGAGCGCCGTGGCAAAAAACGATCCTACCGTGGTCATGGCGATGATATTGGCCGCCAGGGTAGCGTTCCCCCCCATGGCCCGCGTCATGGCATAGCTGCCCGCCGCCGTCGGGGTCGAGGCAAAGAGAAAGATTACCCCCAACTGCACGCCACGAAAACCGACCAGCCAGCCGCCGAGCGTCAGCAAGCCTGGCACCACCACCAGTTTGGCGACGGTGGAGAGCGCCGCAACATTGCTGGTGCGCAGCATGGTTTTGAAATCCAGACTGGCCCCGGCACACAGCAATGCCAATGGCAGCGCCAAGCCAGAGATTTGTTGACCCGTTTGCCGTACCACATCAGGCAGCGCCAAGCCAGACTGAGAATAGCCCACCCCCAGCAACAGCCCAATAATCAGCGGATTGGTCGCAATACTGGTCAACAGCGCTTTCTTACTGACGCGGCCACCATCCTGCCCTCGCCGTAAACTGCGCGTTAGGGTGATCACTGACAGCACATTGAACAAGATAACGGTGACGGTCAGGTAGAGCGAGCCGACCGCAATCCCCTGCTCACCGTACGCGCGCACCGCAAACGCCAACCCCATGATGCCGGTATTGGATCGAAAGCCTCCCTGAACGAAAATACCGCGCTCACGGGGATCTTTCACCAGATAAACGGCCGCATACTCGAGCAATAAAAATGTGGTTACGGTGCCTACGGCCCCATACAGGATCATCGGGAGATGCGTGGCAATCGACTGTTGGCTGGTCGCCACGCTGAAAAACAGCAGGAAGGGCAGCGCTAAATTAAACACCAGCTTCATCGCCGAATCGCAAAAGGCGTCATCCAGCTGCCCCAAACGGCGCAACCCCATACCAATCAACAGGATTAACAGGTTGGGCATGGTGACATTAAAGGCAAAACTCCAGGTTTCCCAAGACATAACGTACGCTTTCACACAGGGTTGACGATCATTGCGGATTGACAGGCGACCATAAAAATGGGGCGAATCATCGATTACGCCCCATTCCGGTTATTTGCCTTTCTTGATGTGCTGCATCAAGCGCTTACGCTTACGCAACTGATTGGGCGTAAGGGTATTACGCTTCTCGGCAAAGGGGTTTTCTCCCTCTTTGAACTGGATGCGAATTGGCGTCCCCATCACGTTCAGCGAACGGCGGTAGTAGTTCATCAGGTAGCGTTTGTAGGAATCGGGCAGATCTTTGACCTGGTTGCCGTGGATCACCACAATCGGTGGGTTGTAGCCCCCGGCGTGAGCGTATTTCAGCTTCACGCGACGGCCCTGAACCAGCGGCGGCTGGTGATCGTCAACGGCCATTTGCATGATACGCGTCAACAGCGAGGTGTTCACACGCTTGGTCGCGCAGGTATAGGCTTCGTGTACCGACTCAAACAAGTTACCCACGCCGCTGCCATGCAGCGCAGAGATAAAGTGCACGCGCGCGAAATCAATGAACCCGAGACGCAAGTCGAGCATGTCTTTCACCTGCTCTTTGATCTCTTGTGACAGCCCATCCCATTTGTTCACCGCGATAACCAGCGAACGCCCCGCATTAAGAATAAAGCCCAGCAGCGAGAGATCCTGATCGGAAATACCGTCGCGCGCATCGATAACCAGCAATACCACGTTGGCATCTTCAATCGCTTGCAGCGTTTTGATCACCGAGAATTTTTCGACGGTTTCCGTGACCTTGCCACGTTTACGCACCCCAGCGGTATCGATCAGCACATACTCGCGGCCATCGCGCTCCATTGGAATGTAAATGCTGTCACGGGTGGTGCCCGGCATGTCATACACCACCACACGATCTTCGCCCAGAATACGGTTGGTCAGGGTAGATTTGCCCACATTGGGGCGACCGACGATCGCCAGTTTGATCGGCATACTTTCCGGATCGAAGTTATCTTCAACATCCTCTGGCACATCGCTATTTTCGCCGAGCTGTTCAGCCCAATAAGCCGCATTAGCCTCTTCTTCCGTCAGTTCAACCGGTTCATCTTCCTGTTTGGCGTAAGGCAGCAATACGTTTTCCAGCAACGAGGTAACACCGCGCCCGTGGGAAGCCGCCATGGGATAAACCTCACCCAGCCCCAGCGAATAGAAATCCGCCATCGCGATATCCGCATCCACACCATCAATCTTGTTGGCGACCAGGAAGGTGGATTTCTCACGGCTGCGCAAATGCTGTGCAATGCCCAGATCGGCAGGCATCAGCCCGGCGCGCGCATCCACCATAAACAGCACAATATCCGCTTCTTCGATGGCGAGCAGCGACTGCCCCGCCATACGGGTTTCCACGCCTTCTTCCGAACCGTCGATACCACCGGTATCAATAATAATGAACTCCTGCCCTTCCACTTCAGCCCGGCCGTATTTACGGTCACGCGTCAGCCCAGGAAAATCTGCCACCAGGGCGTCACGGGTACGCGTCAGGCGGTTAAACAGGGTAGATTTTCCCACATTCGGGCGCCCAACGAGCGCGACGACAGGTATCATTTCACAACCTCATTTATTATATTTCAATATTTTACAGCAAATCGACTCGCTGATATTAAAAAGACGAAACGGCCCCTGATACGTTCAGGAGCCGTTTCAAGGCTCACACCGCCTGCGCGATGCAGCCCAGAGACCTTCTGTGCTCTAGCGAGTAAATGCGTATACGTCGCCGTTTTTGGCCTGAATCAACAGCTTGTCGCTGGCCACCACCGGATCGCTCAGGAAACCAGAACTGTCCACTTTATGCTGAGCCACGAAACGACCATCCGCAGTATTGATCCAGTGCAAATAACCTTCGGAATCACCCACCACCAGATAGCCATTATACAGCGCCGGCCCTGTCAGGTTACGGTGCAGCAGATCGCTTTGTCGCCACAGATTCACACCGCCATTGGTGCTAAGAGCGACCACGCGATCGTTTTTATCCACAACGTAGATGCGATCGCCATCGACGACAAAATCCTGCACGCTACCCAGCTCGCGTTTCCACACGATCTGGCCGGAGCGCAGATCGAGCGCCGTCATGTTGCCGTTATAACCGAGCGCATACACCAGCTCACCGACAATCACCGGCGTTGTATCCACATCGTTCAGACGATCGATTTCGGTTGCGCCGCTCGGTTGAGAAATGCGCTGCTGCCAAATCAGCTGCCCTTGGTTGATCAGCACCGCATTCACACGACCGTTGTCACCGCCGACAATGGCAGCACCAAACGCGGTGGCAGGCGCGGATTCACCGCGTAGCGACAGCGTCGGGATATCCAGGTTCACGGTCCACTTGATGGCACCGTCACTTTCGTTCAGCGCTTGCAGCATGCCGTTGCTGGTATGCACCAGCACCACGCCATCACTCACTACCGGGCGAGATAACACTTCACCCGCCGCCGTGGATTGCCATGCGAGGGTACCGTCTGCCGCATTAAGCGCAAAGACCTCTGCACGCTCGCTACCGACATAGACGCGATCGCCAGAAACCGTCACACCGCCGGAAAGCAGCGCGGATTCACGCGAAGAGAGAAAGCCACGTTTGATAGAGAGATCGGCGCGCCACAGCTCTTTGCCGTTGGCCAAATCCATCGCCTTCACCAGACCTTTACGGTCGGCGGCAAAAACGCGATCGCCCTGCCAGGCTGGACGCAAATTGGAGTAGTGCCCGTCAAGGCCGCTCCCCACAGAACTGCTCCAAACTTTGGTTGGCGTAAATTGATTTTCAACCTTGGGCAGCGGCGACATGGTTACCACGTCCTCCTCGCCGCTGAACAGCGAACATCCGCTCAAAAAAGCCAGAGAAAGCATCCCAACCACAAGTGTTTTACGCAATTGCATGACGTTCCTCTTAGCCCGGCAGATTATTTAATTTCATACGCAGCAACGCCTGCAATGCCTGTGGCGGATTCGCCGCCACGCCTTTATCGTAAGCCGCGCGCGCTGCCGCGTTGTCGCCTTTGCTCACTAACGCATCGCCGCGTACATCCGCCACCATGGCAGCCCATCCTGCCTGTGTGATGGTATCCAGCGTTTTCAACGCGTCATCGGCCTTACCCTGCTGCACCTGAACGCGCGCTAAACGCAGTGCGGTCAATGCTTGCAGATCGACATCTTTGGTTTGTGTCAACGCCGTGCGCAATTGGGTTTCCGCCTGAGCGAACTCCCCTTTATCGGCGTGATAGCGCGCCAGTTGCAAGGAAGACAACACGCCATAGCTGTTTTTATTCTCGGCCGAGAATGTTTCCGCCGCCGAAACGCCCGCCGCATCACCTTTCGCCAATGCTTCACTGGCCTGCTGGTAAGCCAACGAGGAAGACATGGCCCCTTCAGACTGATGATTCTGCCAGTAACGCCACCCGACCAGGGCACCGATACCCAGCACAATCCCCACCACCAGCGCTTTACCGTTTTCGATCAAAAAGCGGCGCAACGCATCAACTTGCTCATTCTCAGTGGTATAGACTTCCACGGTGTCTCTCTCCTCAATCCAGTAACGTTGCCAGACGCGCGGCAACGTCCGCCTGCGCCAATGTATCCTGCTCACCGCTGCTCAGATTTTTCACCACCACCTGACCGGAAGCCACTTCGTTCTCGCCCAGCACCAGCGCAATACGAGCGCCCCATTTATCCGCGCGAGCAAACTGTTTCTTGAAATTTCCGCCGCCATAGTTGGTCATCAATTTCAGCTCAGGCAGCGCATCACGCAGTGTTTCAGCCAGTTGCATGGCTGCTGACTGCGTGCCAACGCCGGAGGAAATCAGATACACCTCAACGCCAGGCTGTGCGGTGAAATCCGGATTAACCGACTGCACTAACAGCACCAAACGCTCCAACCCCATGGCAAAACCGACAGCCGGCGTGGCATGTCCACCGAGCTGCTCCACCATGCCGTCATAACGACCGCCTGCACATACCGTGCCCTGCGAACCCAGACTGCTGGTGACCCACTCGAACACCGTGCGGTTGTAATAATCCAGGCCACGCACTAATCGCGGATTCACCGTAAATGGGATACCCGCTTGCGTTAAAAGTTCACCCAGTTGCTCAAAGTGTTGGCGAGATTCCTCATCCAGATAGTCCGTCAGCACCGGCGCGTCATTGAGAAGTGCCTGCACCTGCGCATTTTTGGAATCCAGTACGCGTAATGGGTTGGTGTACATGCGACGCAAACAATCTTCATCCAACTGATCTTTGTGTTGTTCCAGAAACGCAATCAACGCCTCGCGATAACGCGCTCTCGCTTCCAGCGAACCAATAGAGTTCAGTTCCAGCGTAACATGTTCGGCAATACCCAGTTCACGCCACCAGCGCGCACTGAGCAGGATCAGTTCGGCATCGATATCCGGTCCTTGCAGACCAAACACTTCACAGCCTAACTGATGGAATTGGCGGTAGCGCCCTTTTTGCGGACGTTCGTGGCGAAACATCGGCCCCATATACCACAGGCGCTGTTCCTGATTATAGAAAATACCGTGTTCAATACCGGCACGAACGCACCCTGCGGTCCCTTCCGGGCGCAGCGACAGGTTATCACCGTTACGATCATCGAAACTGTACATCTCTTTTTCGACTACGTCGGTCACTTCGCCAATCGCCCTCTTAAACAACGGCGTTTGCTCCATGATCGGCGTGCGGATTTCGTTGTAACCGTAACTGCGGAGTACTTTTTTCAGGCTATCTTCAATACGCTGCCATAAGGCCGTTTCGGCAGGCAGATAATCATTCATGCCGCGTATGGCTTGGATATTTTTTGCCACGTCAGTTCTCTATGCGTTGTAAAATCGTTTGTTCCATAGAACCCGATTATAGGGGGTTCAATGCGCTCTGTTCAATGTTAAAGCCACCGCCGAGTTTGACAGTCAGTGACGATGCGAGGACTGATTACTTGTCCACCACATTGATCGTGATGCGTTTGTTTTCATCCAGCATCGCGGCTTTGGCGCGAATTTTCGCTTCCAGTTGGTCAATCATGTCATCGTTGTCAAAGCGCTCTCTCTGGCGCACGCCATCTTCATAAAAGCCGCTTTTCTTGCTACCGCCAGTCACGCCCAGCGTTGAGACCAGCGCTTCGCCCGGCCCGTTGACCACACAACCAATAATGGAGACATCCATCGGCGTGATGATATCTTCCAGACGCTGTTCCAGCGCGTTGACCGTGCCGATCACATCAAATTCCTGGCGAGAGCAGGTAGGGCACGCGATGAAATTGATACCGCGCGAGCGAATACGCAGCGATTTGAGGATATCAAAACCGACTTTAACTTCTTCAACCGGATCGGCCGCCAGCGAAATACGCAGCGTGTCGCCAATGCCTTCCGACAGCAACAACCCCAGACCGATAGCCGACTTGACCGCACCACTGCGGGCGCCGCCGGCTTCCGTGATCCCCAGATGCAGCGGTTGATCGATACGCGCCGCCAGTAAGCGATAAGACTGCACCGCCAGAAACACATCCGAGGCTTTTACGCTCACCTTGAACTGATCGAAATTCAGACGATCGAGGATGTCCACGTGACGCATTGCGGATTCCAACAGTGCTTCCGGCGTGGGTTCCCCGTATTTTTCCTGAAGATCCTTTTCCAGTGAACCGCCATTGACCCCGATGCGAATCGGAATGTTTTTATCACGCGCGCAATCGACCACCGAGCGAATACGCTCCTCGTTGCCGATATTACCGGGATTGATGCGCAGGCAGTCCACGCCGTATTCCGCCACTTTCAGCGCGATACGGTAGTCAAAGTGGATATCGGCCACCAGCGGAACGTTAACCTGCTGTTTGATCAGTTTAAACGCTTCCGCCGCGTCCATGGTGGGCACGGAGACGCGAACAATATCCACACCAACGCGTTCAAGTGACTTGATCTGTCTTACCGTGGCGTCCACATCGGTGGTTCGGGTGTTAGTCATCGACTGCACAGCAATCGGTGCGCCGTCACCAACAGGCACCTTGCCGACGTAAATGCTCGTTGATTTGCGACGGACGATGGGTGCAGGGTTATGCATTACTTCTTCTCCACATTTACAGCATCACCGGCACCGGAAATTATTCCGCTGCCAGCGTCAGACGAGCAATCTGGTTGCTTCTTACAAACCGGCTCAAATCCACCGGTTTACCTTGATACTGAATTTGTACGGCTGCCGGTGCACCGATCTTCAAGCGATAAGGCGCCTGACCGCTCAGGTTTAACGCGCTGCCACTGCGCTGCACGCCGCTGTAGAGTTTTTTGCCTGCTGCATCTATCACTTCCAGCCAGCAATCGGCGTTAAAGGTCATGGCAATAGTATTGCCATTGTCACTGACAGGCGTTGCGTTCGGTGAAGCCACAGGCTCTGTCACCGCAGAAGGGGGCGTGGTAACCGGCGCTACAGGCTGATGCCCATTGCTTGCCTGCGCAGACGTCACTGGTGCACCCGCGCTGGTTGCCGCAGGCGAATTCGCTGCGGTATTAGCCTCTTCCGGCGCGGCCGGCGCAATCTGCGTCAAATCGATAGTCTGCGAACCGGTATTGGCGAGTGGCACCGCCGTTTGCCCTTCAGCCTCTTCCGTCGTGTCAGCCGCAGCGTGATCGACCATAGAGCTGATCTCTTGCTGCTGCACCTGATAATTCTGCCACCACCAGGCACCGGTTAACCCGAGCACGATAAGCACTACCAGCCAGGTAAAGGTCATCAACCAGCCGTCGCGTTTCTTACGGCTTTTTCCCAAGGCGAAGCCTTGCATTGACGCCACGTTGGCGATTCTCGGCACCACGTGTTTATCCAATGCTGGCAGCAATTCGCTTTCAGGCAAATGCACCAGCTTGGCGTAAGAGCGGATATAACCGCGCAAAAAGGTAGGTGCTAAATCGGGAGAAGTGCTGCCCTCTTCGATCTCTCGCACGGTGGTCACTTTGAGGCATAAACGTTCAGCGACAGTTTGCTGTGTCAATCCCATATGCGCACGCGCCTGACGCAGACGCTCGCCAGGAGTGGCAGGGGTGGTATTTTCTAGAGTGGCTTCAGTATTCATTAGCTAAGAACTGCTGGTACTGTTTAGAGTGTGGAAAACTTCGCGCCAGCCTGTCGCCATGATAGTTACGCTCATCATCACGGCCCGCCAACGCGGCGAAACGAATCTCTAACCATAAACTCTCAGCGCTGGCTGGAAGGCTATGGTGATAAATATCCAAAAGGTGCCTGGCTTCGTTAAAGTGTTGGGCAGTCAGTCGCTGACTCACTTCACTGAGCACCCTGTCGCCTTTTGTCGGGTCATAGTGTAGCGCCCGAACTAACAATGTGCGTGCCTCATCACATTTTCCCGCTTTGAAATGGCAGTATCCCGCGTTTTCCAAAGCCTGCGCAACTTCCCGATAATCAGGATGTTGCGCCGCAGTGCTGAACTGTTTCTGCGCAGCTACATACTGCCCTAAACTACAGAGAAACGCACCGTAATTATTCATTACGCTGGCATTTTCCGGTGCCTGACGCAATGCGGTTTGATAACGCCGTTCTGCCGCACGGTATTCGCCAATGCGCTGTTCGTACAACGCCATACCCAGTTGGGTGCGATAATCGTCCGGAGCGGCTTCAACAGCGCTCGATAAGTTGCGCCGCGCCGCGTCAAGGTCGTCGCGTTTCAGGTATGCCATACCCAATTGCAACCGCGTAGTGACCAACGCCTCGGTCGCCGACGGGCGCTGCACCTTGGCACACCCACTCAACAGTGGCACTACGATGCCGAGCGCAAATAAAACACGACGCTGTACATACGCTTGCTGAATACGAGGTGTCATCCTGACCCTCCGCTGAAAAACGGATTCCCTGTCCGCATCCCACGCAGTGTTAACGCGGCAAGCACCAGCGGGTATTCAGCCAATACACGCTAGCTACGCGGACGCCATCATATGCCGATGAAAGGTATTTGGCACCCTGATTCGATACCCAATACCATTTCACCAAGCACATTAAGTCATTAGACTGCTTTAACCTGAATTGGTTCACCCGCGCGTTTGGTGCGCAGTGTTCGCTTGGTACGATCGACCACTTCACCCGCCAGCTGACCGCATGCCGCATCAATATCATCACCGCGCGTCTTACGCACGATAGTGGTGAAACCATACTCCATCAGTACCTTGGAGAAACGATCTACCCGGCTGTTGGAGCTGCGACCATAGGGCGCGCCCGGGAACGGGTTCCAGGGAATCAGGTTAATCTTGCAAGGGGTATCTTTTAAACACTCGGCAAGCTGATGTGCATGTTCGGTGCCATCATTGATATGATCCAGCAGCACGTACTCCACCGTAACGCGCCCCTGATTGGCATTGGATTTCTCCAGATAGCGACGCACCGCGGCTAAAAAGGTCGCAATGTCATACTTTTTGTTGATTGGCATGATTTCATTGCGGATAGCATCCGTCGGCGCGTGCAGCGATATCGCCAAAGCGACATCGATCATATCACCCAATTTATCCAGCGCCGGTACCACACCAGAGGTAGAAAGCGTCACGCGGCGTTTGGATAAACCAAAACCGAAATCATCCAGCATGATCTCCATGGCGGGCACCACGTTGTTCAGATTCAGCAACGGCTCGCCCATGCCCATCATCACCACGTTGGTGATGGGGCGCTGGCCGGTGACTTTCTGAGCACCGATAATTTTCGCGGCACGCCACACCTGACCAATAATTTCCGATACGCGCAGGTTACGGTTAAATCCCTGCTGCGCGGTCGAACAAAACTTGCATTCAAGGGCGCAACCCACCTGCGACGAAACGCAGAGCGTGGCACGATCTTCTTCCGGGATGTACACGGTTTCGACGCGTTGCCCACCGACCAGAATCGCCCATTTGATGGTGCCATCCGAAGAACGCTGTTCAGCGACCACCTCCGGCGCACGGATTTCGGCTATCTGCTCAAGCTTCTGACGCAGCACCTTGTTGATGTCCGTCATGTCGGCGAAATCATCGCTACAGTAGTGATACATCCACTTCATCACCTGATCGGCGCGGAACGGCTTCTCGCCAATAGAAGCAAAAAAGGCGCGCATTTGCTGACGATTCAAATCCAACAGATTGATCTTTTCACCGTCGGTTTTCACGACAGGTTCAGCAGCATCAGTGGAGGAACAGGTGGAAGCAGACAGGGTGGTGCTTTCCGCTAAAGACGGAGATTGGGACATGCTCATAATGGTAACTCTTGGCCTCGTTATTACACGTTGTGGCGCGACAGATGACGATAATAGGGATAAGAAACGCCCCGGACAAACAGTGCGTGCTCATCCGGGGCGCGGCATTGTACAAAGTTTAAAACAGCGATGCTACCGCCGTCGCGTTTTTTTACGCTTGATACGAGAAAAACCGCCGCACCGGATTAACGCAGGCGCGGACAGATCTCTTCAGCACTGAAGAAATAAGCGATCTCACGTGCCGCAGATTCCGGGGAATCAGAGCCGTGTACCGCATTTTCGGTAAAACTGTCTGCGTAGTCAGCGCGCAGTGTACCTGCCAGCGCATTCGCCGGATTGGTCGCGCCCATGATGTCACGGTTGCGCTGAATGGCGTTTTCCCCTTCCAACACCTGCACCATGATCGGCCCTGATGTCATGAAACCCACCAGACCATCAAAAAACGGCTTGCCTTGATGCTCGGCATAAAAACCTTCCGCCTGCTCACGGGTTAATTGCACCATTTTGGCGGCCACCAGCGTGAATCCGGCGCTTTCAAAACGCGCGTAAATGGCACCGATGGCATTCTTGGCTACGGCATTGGGTTTTACGATGGAAAAGGTACGTTCTACCGTCATATTGACCTCATTATGTCACACGCTAATAACGACCGGATTAAAAGAATTATCATACCAGTCAGTGGAAGTGGCGCCGATTATAGGGTGGCAGCAGTGCCTTGCCTATCGGCTTATATAACATTTTCTTAAAAAAATCGTATCTTTTTGTCTCGTCATTGCGCACATCGCCACACGGGTGAGTAAATACCGGTGTCACGGCAATCACTGTGCGATCACACTTCCCAGAGTAATTTGTTACCTTTTGAGTAATTTGTTTTTAAAACAATAAGATAACTAGAATCACCGTAGGGTTCACTGCTAGGATTTACCCGTACGCTACACCTTCTCAGGTGATACCTGACAGACGTTACCCTTAACAATAGCCACGAAGAGGGCAAAACATGAAAAGAGCCGTCAATGCGTTGCAGAATTTCGGCAAATCGCTGTACGGTCCGGTGCTGATCCTGCCAATCGTCGGGTTGTTTATCGCGTTTGGTAATGTGTTCGGTAACGGCAACCTGGCCGAATACCTGCCTTTACTGCACCACCCCATTATTCAGAGTTTTGGTCAACTGATCGCCAAATCCGCCGTTGCCATTCTGGCCAACCTGGCGCTAGTGTTTGCCGTCGGCATTCCCATTGGCCTTGCCACGCGTGACAAAGGTTATGCCGCCCTGATCGGGTTGGTGACCTTTATCATTTTCATCAACGCAATGAACATTACGCTACAACTTCAGGGCAAACTGGTGCCTGCCGCAGAGATGCGTCCTGCCGGACAAGGCATGGTGCTGGGGGTGCAAGTGCTGGAAATGGGCGTGTTCGCCGGTATCCTCATCGGTGCCTTTGCCGGTTATCTGTTTAACCGTTATTCCAGCAAACAGTTTAACGGCGTGATGGCTATCTACTCAGGCCACTGTTTTGTCACCATTCTGGCGATCCCCAGCGCGATACTGCTCGGCTTTGTCATGAGCGCCGTCTGGCCCTATGCCCAACACGGCATTAGCGCACTGGCCTTTGCAATTAAAGGGGCAGGACCGTTTGGGGTAGCCATTTACGGCTTCCTTGAGCGTATTCTGATCCCAACCGGGTTACATCACCTTGTATATACTCCGTTCCTGTATACCGAACTCGGTGGAACCGCCGATGTGTGCGGCAAGCTGTATCAGGGTGCGCGTAATATTTATTTCGCAGAAATGGCCTGCCCCAGCGTCACACAGCTGAGCCCGACTGTCGCGTGGGATGCTCGTGGTATCAGTAAAATGTTTGGCCTGACTGCGGCGGCCCTGGCGATGTACGTCACTGCCAAGCCTGAAAAACGCATTGCCGCCAAGGCCATCCTGATTCCCGCGGCCTTTACCTCTTTTCTGCTCGGTGTCACCGAGACGCTGGAGTTCTCCTTCCTGTTCGTCGCACCGTTACTGTTTGTGGTGCACGCGGTGTTAACCGGGCTGGGAATGATGTTGTTCTCACTGCTTGGCGTACACGCCATCGGCGCTAACGGCGTGATTGATTTCCTGCTGTATAACCTGCCGCTGGGCATCGCCAAATCCAACTGGCCGATGTACATCGCGGTCGGCCTGACCATGTCGGTGATCTACTTCTTTGTGTTCCGCACCCTGATCTTGTACTTCGACATGCCGACACCTGGACGTGAAGCGGATGAAGAAGAGACGCGGCTCTACTCCAAAACCGACTATCAGAGTAAAGCGCAGGAAAAAGGCAGCAACGTCCCCGACGGTGCCACCGTCATCGCCGGACTGGGCGGCAAACCCAATATTGAGGTGGTCGACAACTGCTACACCCGATTGCGGGTGACCGTGAAAGACACCGCGCTGGTCGATGACCAGCAGTTGAAAACCACTGGTGCCAAAGCCGTTATCCGCCAGGGCAACAATGTCCAGGTGGTGTATGGGCTGCATGTAAAAACCGTTCGTGAAGCCGTAGAAAATGCGCTTTAAAAGGAGACAGACGATGACCAAACCCCCTTTCATCCTGACCATTGCCGGTGGCGGTAGCACCTATACCCCCGGTATCGTGAAAAGCCTGATGGTACGCCTGGCGGATTTTCCGCTGGCTGAAATCCGCTTGTACGACATCGACAGTCAACGTCAGGACACCATCGCACCGGTGGTCGAAAAGGTAATTCGCGATCACAGCGACAGCATCCGTTTCTGTGTCACCACCGATCCGGAAGTCGCCTTTTCCGGCGCGCATTTTGTGTTTGCACAAATGCGCGTTGGACAATACAAAATGCGCGAGCAGGATGAGAGGATCCCGCTGCGTCACGGCGTCGTCGGGCAGGAAACCTGCGGCCCCGGTGGATTGGCCTACGGCCTGCGCACCATCCTGCCGATGGTGGAACTGATCGATCTGGTTGAGCGCTTTGCACATAAAGATGCCTGGATTGTTAACTACTCCAATCCCGCGGCGATTGTTGCCGAAGGGATCCGTCGCCTGCGCCCTGATGCCCGGGTACTCAATATCTGCGATATGCCGGTGGCAGCAATGCGCAATATCGCCGCCGTACTGGGCGTAAAACGCGAAGACATTACCGTGGATTACTTCGGCCTGAATCACTTTGGCTGGTTTACCCGCGTACTGGTCGAGGGGGAAGATCGTTTGCCAGAGTTACGCGAGCACATCGCCCGTTATGGCCTGCTAACCGCCAATGCCGCAGACACCGATCCGCAGCATGCCGATCCGTCCTGGGTGAAAACCTGGCGCAATATCAAACCGGTGATGGATCACTTTCCGGAATTCGTGCCGAACCCTTATTTGCAGTATTACCTGATGCCGAACGACATCGTCGCGCATCAGGACCCCAACTACACTCGCGCCAACGAAGTGATGGACGGGCGCGAGAAGAAGCTGTTTGCCGCCGCCGCGACCTACAAACAAACCGGAATTTTGCCAGACGCGTTCCACGTTGGCGTGCACGGGGCGTTTATTGTCGACGTAGCCTGCTCACTGGCATTCGACCTGCGCCAGCGCCATCTGGTGATCGTTGAGAACAAAGGGGCAATTGCCAATCTGCCCTATGATGCGATGGTGGAGGTGCCCGCGTATATCACGGCAAACGGACCGGAACCGGTTCGCATGGGTAATGTACCGACGTTCCATCGTGCGCTGCTGGAACAGCAGTTGGCATCCGAACAGTTATTGGTGGAAGCGACGCTTGAAGGCAGCTACGAGAAAGCATTACAGGCGTTTACGCTTAATCGCACCGTGCCCACCATGCAGCATGCCAAAGCGATCCTCGATGAGATGATCGCAGCCAACCGGGAATATTGGCCGCAGTTGAAACAGGCCTACCGTGACGGTGTGGCGGTGAGTGCAGGCAAATCTGAATAGCTGCTTGTCGGAAAAGGAAAAATGGCTGACAATATTTACCACTGTTTCACTCAGGGCGGCATGCACTGCCCATGCGTGGGGTTTATATGTCAGCTTCTTCTTCCCGTTTGTTTGTTTCTGCCGACTGGCTCGTGGAGCATCTGGCTTCCGATGACATCACACTGATCGATGCGCGCATGTTACCTCCGGGTGAAACCAGCCGGGATATCCATGCTGAATACCGCGCGGGGCATCTGCCCGGTGCGGTTTTTTTTGATATTGAAACCCTGTCCGATCCCAACACCGCATTGCCCCACATGATGCCCAGCGCTGAAGCGTTCGCCAACGCAATGGGTGAATTGGGCATCAGCGATCAGAAACCGCTGGTGATTTACGATGAAGGTAACCTGTTTTCCGCCCCACGAGCCTGGTGGATGCTCACTCACTTCGGTGCTCGTCAGGTGGTGATTCTTTCCGGTGGGCTGGCAGACTGGAAAGCGCGAGGTTATCCGATTGAGCAGGGAGACGTGCATCCCACCCCAGCGCATTTTAATGCCGTGTTAACCGAAGGCGCGATCCGCTCGCGGGAACAAGTAGCGGCGATCAGTCGCGACGGCTCGGCGCAAATCGTCGATGCACGCCCTGCCCCGCGTTTTCGCGGTGAAGTGGATGAACCGCGCCCCGGTCTGCATCGCGGCCATATTCCCGGCAGCCTAAACGTACCCTGGGGCGATCTGGTGACGCAAGGTACCCTGAAACCCAGCCCTGAATTGGCGACGATTCTGCACAAAGCGGGCCTGGATTTCAGCCGCCCGATTGTTGCCAGCTGCGGTTCTGGCGTCACCGCCGTGGTGGTGATCCTGGCGCTTGCACAGTTGGGCGTATCCGATGTCACACTGTATGACGGTGCCTGGAGCGAATGGGGCAGCCGTGATGATACCCCTATCGCAGTAGGCTGATTGCCACGCAGGAGCAGCACCATGGATAGCCGGTTGACATCACTGGTTCACCACGGCAGAGATTTGACGCGCGCGGAGCACCGCGTGCTGGTGTTTATTGCCGAGCACGCATCGCTGGTCGGCAAGATAACCGTACGTGAGTTGGCGCAGCAAACCTACGTCTCGACCGCAACCATTATGCGCCTGTGTCAAAAAATGGGGTTTAGCGGCTACAGCGAGTTTATCTATCACTGCAAGCAGTTGCTCACCGATGCGCCGCGTTCATTTCCGGCAAACCCCGCATCGGTTGCCAGCGACGGCATCCCCGAAGCCTATCGCCATTTTGTCGCCAATTACGAAAAAACCTTCACCTACGTAACGCCTGCTTTGATGGACGCCTTCTGCCATATCCTGCGTCACGAGAGCCATTTTTTTCTTTACGGTGCTGGGTTCTCTCACCTGTTCACGGAGTATTTCGCCAAAAAACTGCAAATACTGGGTAAAGATGCGTTCGTCTCCGGTCTGGGGGACAGCAAAGGGATTTTTCTTAGCAATGCCCCGAAATACCGCATCTTTATCGCTATCTCGCGCAGCGGAGAAACCGAGCAGGTGATTGAAAAAGCGCAGATCGCCAGAAACATTGGCATGACCGTGTTCGCCTTCACCCGCGCGTCGTTTAATCCGTTAGCCAACGTGGCAGATTTACACTTTCGCTTGCATGATGACGCCATTCATTTTGCGGCTGAAGCAGGAGAGGTTAGTTCGTTCGAATCTAATTTAGTGTTACTGATTGATTTACTGCTGCTGCGGGCGACCACGGGTAACCCGGTGTAGATGGCATCCCCTGAGCAGGGGATGCCCGAGGTAAATTACGCTTTGCCCGTCTGTTTGAACTCGCGCAGGAAACTGCCCCACTTGTGCTCATAAAACGGCGTAGCGTGATGCAGAAAATAGTGGCTGACGCCGCCTTTTTCTTCTTTATCGACGATGCAAATATCCACTGGCTGATCGCCGACCACCGTATCGCTGGCAACCGTGCCCACCGCCTGGATAACCGCCTCCACCTCATTCAAATCAACCAGTTCCAGACCGATCAGCAGATTCGGTTCCGCGTCACCCTCCTGGATCTGCGCCACCCATGCACGACGCACCGGGCGATGCTTGGCAAGCAGTTGCGTCAGCGAATCGATCATCTGATCCGGCGACGGTTCCGGCAGGCTGAGATGCACCTCTACCGGCTCATCAACCACACGGCTATGCACAAAGCCATTGCCCTCACCCGCCAGCATGTGTTCCACCTCCTGCGGCAGGAACTCTTTGCCGTAGGGGAGTTTAGGGTTAAGAAACAACGTCTGCCCCTGCGTTAATTCAAACAGCGAGCGGGCTGGCAGCGCCAGAAAAGCGGCTTCCGTTGAGATAGCCATCTGCAAGGCTTCCAGCGACGAGAAAAACGGGATAGCGGTGCTGCCATCGGGTTTTTCCCAGTGCTGAATCTCAACCTGACTGCCAACCGGCAGCGTACTGGCGCCCTGCTCGCTCGCGTCATCGCTGTTACCGATGATATAGACGGTGGCGTCCATCAGTTCTGTGAAGAATTCAGGCCGATGGGCGGGCTCGGTCGCCGCCTTCATCAGCACCTCTTCCAGCTTGTTTTGCGGGGTAAATGTCATACGGTTGTTATCACTCACGCCTTATTCACTTTCGCTCAGCAGCAAATTGGCGAGCGTACGTACGCCCAAACCGGTCGCGCCGGTTGCCCACTGATCCACCGCCCCTTTGCGGTAGGTCGCCGAGCAGTCGATATGCAACCACCCTTTCTGATAGGACGAGACAAAATGCGACAAGAACGCCGCCGCCGTGCTGGCACCCGCACTGTGCGCCGCGCCTGCAACGTTATTCAGCTCGGCAAAGCTGGACGGCAGTTGTGAACGGTGAAATTCTTCCAACGGCAAGCGCCAAAACGGTTCGTTTTCCTGTTTTGCGCTGGTGAGCAGGCGTTCAGCAAAGGCATCATCAAAGCTGAATAGCGCGTGATAGTCGTTACCCAGTGCCGTTTTGGCCGCACCGGTCAGCGTAGCACAATCGATAATCCACTGTGGCGCTTGCGCGCTGGCATCGATCAGGCCATCCGCCAGCACCAGACGCCCTTCCGCGTCGGTGTTCATCACTTCGACGGTTTTACCGTTGCGATAGCGCAAAATGTCACCAAGACGGAATGCGTTACCGCTCACCATATTGTCGGCGCAGCACAGGTAGAGTTTTACGCGACGGGTTAGCCCTTGAGCAATCGCCAGCGCCAGCGCACCAGTGACCAATGCTGCGCCGCCCATATCGGATTTCATCGAATCCATAAAGCCACTCGGCTTCAGGCTATAGCCGCCGCTGTCAAAGGTGATGCCCTTGCCCACAAGACAAGCAAACACCGGTGCATCCGAGTTGCCCGTCGGGTTAAAATCCAGCGCCAACAGCACCGGTTGACGTTCAGAACCACGCCCTACCGTATGCAGCCCGATATAGTTTTGATCGCGCAGATCTTCACCCTTGGTGATGCGATAGTTGACCGCGTTGCCGCCCACATCATGCAGCAAATCCACCGCACGCGTTGCCAGTTGTTCTGGCCCGAGATATTCGGCAGGCAGGTTAATGGTGTCGCGGACCCAATCAACCACTTTCAGGCGCAGATCCAGCGCCTTGCGCTGTGCCTCTTCCAACGGTGCCCATTCGACGGTACGTTTACCTTTCGGGGCGCGGTAGCCTTGCCAGAACGCCCAGCTGGTTTCCAGATCCCAGCCTTCGCCCACCAGTTTGACGTGCTTGATGCCTTGCCCGTCAATTTTGCGCGCCGCGCGCTGAATAATGCCCAACGCGGCCGTTTCGGGCAGATGAATGGTGAACCCTTGTTCGTTAGCGCTCAACGACGCTTTTTCTCCCCAACGTGCATCGGCAGGCTGGGTGGAGAGTGAAATCTGCATAGCTTCGCTTGTCATATCAGCTCCGTGGATATTATTTTCAACAGCAGCCTATACCCATCATGTTTCAATTCGAATTATTCAGGGTGAGGGGGTTGAAAAAAAAGGGCCGCCCGTCAGGCAGCCCAGAATGGTCATTCCGCTTCGTCTAACCACACCAGCAGTATCGCTTCCAGGATTTTTTCGTTGGAAGCGTCCGGCGCGTCATCAAACTCATCCAGCTCGCAAATCCAGCGATGCAGGTCAGTAAAACGCACCGTTTTCGGATCTGTGTCGGGAAACGCGTCATACAGCGCTTCACCAATGGCCCGGCTGTCTGTCCATTTCAATCCCATGATCAGCTCCTGTTAATGCTCGCGGGCATGGTTAATGGTGTAACGCGGGATCTCAACCACCAGATCGTCACCCGCGACACGCGCCTGACAGCCCAGACGGCTTTCGGGCTCCAGCCCCCAGGCTTTGTCCAGCATGTCATCTTCATCTTCTGTGCTTTCCGCGAGAGAATCAAACCCTTCGCGCACGATGCAATGGCAGGTAGTACACGCGCAGGATTTCTCACAGGCGTGTTCGACTTCAATACCGTTACGCAGGGCGACGTCCAGAATCGTTTCACCCGCTTTGGCTTCCAATACCGCGCCTTCAGGACACAGATCCTGATGCGGTAAAAAAACTATCTTAGGCATGCTCACACCTCGTCCACAGAGTGTCCTGCCAGCGCCCGACGAATGGAAGCATCCATACGACGCGCAGCGAACCCCTGGGTTTGTTGATCTACTGTTTTTATTGCGGCTTCAATCAGCGCAACGTCATCGCCTGCACTCACCTGTTGCAGCGCCGACACCGCCTGAACGATAGCCGCCTGTTCTTCGGCGCTCAGCAAATCCGCATCGGCGGCCAGCGCGCTGTGCACGCTTTCCAACACTCGCGCCGCTTCGACTTTCTGCTCCGCCAACATGCGTGCCGCGACGTCACTCTGCGCATTCTGCATCGAGTCGGTGATCATCGCAGCAATTTCATCATCGCTCAGCCCATACGACGGTTTGACCTGAATCGCCGCTTCCACGCCCGTGGATTTCTCCATTGCCGTGACGCTCAGCAGGCCATCCGCATCCACCTGAAAGGTGACACGAATATGCGCGCCACCGGCGGGCAGCGGCGGGATGCCGCGCAGTGAGAATCGCGCCAGCGAACGACAATCCTGTACCAGTTCGCGTTCACCTTGCAGCACATGGATCATCATGGCGGTCTGACCGTCTTTAAACGTGGTGAACTCCTGCGCGCGCGCCACCGGAATGGTGGTGTTACGCGGAATCACCTTCTCGACCAGGCCACCCATGGTTTCCAGACCGAGCGACAGCGGGATCACATCCAGCAGCAGCATCTCGCTGTCTGGCTTGTTACCCACCAAAATATCCGCCTGAATGGCCGCGCCCAGCGCTACCACTTTATCCGGATCGATGGCGGTCAGCGGCGTGCGGCCAAAGAAATCGCCGACGCGGGTACGCACCACTGGCACACGGGTCGATCCCCCCACCATTACCACTTCCTGTACCTCATCGGCCTGAACGCCCGCATCTTTCAGTGCCCGGCGGCAGGAAAGCAGCGTGCGTTTCACCAACGGCTCGATAAGTGCATCAAACTGTTCGCGGCTCAGTTCGCCCTGCCAGGTACCAACCTGTACCGTCACTGACGGCGCGGCGCTGAGCGCAACCTTGGCATGCAAGGCCGTTTCAATCAATTCACGCTGCACGCGTGCATCAGAACGATCGTTAACACCGGCCTGCTCGCGCAGCCACTCCACCAACAGGTGGTCGAAATCGTCGCCGCCCAGTGCAGAGTCACCGCCGGTCGCCAGCACTTCAAACACCCCGCGGCTTAAACGCAGGATGGAGATATCAAAAGTGCCACCGCCCAGATCGTAGACGGCAATCACCCCTTCCTTACCCGAATCCAGCCCGTAAGCAATAGCTGCCGCCGTCGGCTCATTGAGCAAACGCAGCACATGCAATCCGGCCAAACGCGCCGCATCTTTGGTGCCTTGACGTTGAGCGTCATCGAAATAGGCAGGAACGGTGATCACTACGCCATCCGGCACACCGCCCAGCGCGGCTTCAGCCCGCGCCGCGAGCGCAGAGAGGATATCGGCAGAAACCTGAATCGGGTTTTTGTTACCCGCCGCCGTTTGCAACACGGGCAAGCCGTTGTCGCTGGACTGAAAATGGTACGGCAAATGGGGATAACGTTGCTGAATATCGGCCAGCGAACGGCCCATCAGTCGCTTGACGGAACTGACGGTGTTGGCGGGATCGTTTACCGCCTGCGCCTGTGCCGCCCAGCCGACGACAATATTTTCGGCATCATAGCGCACCACCGACGGCAGCAGTTCACGGCCTTCGGCATCTGCCAGCGGCTGTGCTTCGCCGCTGCGCACCGTTGCCACCAGCGAATTGGTGGTGCCGAGATCAATACCCACGGCAAGACGGCGCTGATGTGGTGCTGCGCTGAGGCCGGGTTCACTAATTTGTAATAGGGCCATATTGAGCTTCCATCAATTGGCTGTCAGCGCCACCGTTGCGCCGACGAAATAAAAAGACATTATTCGATTATGTGCATCACTGCGCAGATTAGCGATCCAGCAGTTGTTCTTCGAGTTGTTCCACCTGCTGTTGCAGCTTATCCAAAAAGCGGAGTTTACGCACCGTATCGGCCGCCGCCGACCACGATGCCAGCGCCAGTTCGGACTGCATCTGCGCCGTGCGCTGCCGTATCATGGCAGTTAACTGGTTGGCAAAATCGGCCAGCGCGGCTTCAGCCTCTGCCTGATGTGAAATCGCATCCAACTGCTCGCGCAGTTCCAGTTGCTCCATCAGAAAGGCCGTATCGCGCAGGGTATGTTGCTCGTTACCCAGATCAAAACCGTGCAACGATAACATATATTCTGCACGTTTCAGCGGATGTTTCAGCGACTGGTAGGCATCATTAACCGTTGCTGCCTGCTGTACCGCCAGCAGACGCTCCCGTTCGGGCTGCGTGGCAAAACGATCGGGATGGAACTGGCGTTGCAGTTCCTGATAACGAGAAAGGAGCAGGCTGCCATCCACATCGTAGTGAATCGGCAGCCCGAATAACGTAAAGTAATCCATAGTGCGCTCGGACAGTGTGGCGCTAACGGGTAGCCGCCCTGCGCCAACGCGTCACGAGCATGCTCCCGTTAACACGGGCAAAACGAATCAGACCGTAAAGCTTTCGCCGCAGCCGCATTCGCCGTTAACGTTGGGATTATTGAACTTGAATCCTTCGTTCAACCCTTCTTTGACGAAATCCAACTGCGTGCCGTCGAGATAAACCAGGCTTTTGCCATCAATGATGACCCTGACCCCTTTATCTTCAAACACCACATCGTCGTCGTTAAGGTCGTCAACAAACTCAAGCACATAAGCCATGCCAGAACAACCTGACGTCCGCACCCCCAAGCGCAGGCCAACGCCTTTGCCTCGATTTGCCATAAAAGCGCTGACACGTTGTGCTGCGCTATCGCTAAGAGAAATAGACATACAACAACCTCGGTATCGTTAGCACGCCTTCTGCCCAACGTATGCACGCCGGGCAGCACGGTTCGCCGACAGATTATTTCGCTGTGCGTTTGCTTTTGTAATCCGCGATCGCTGCTTTGATCGCATCTTCCGCCAGAATAGAACAGTGAATTTTCACCGGTGGCAGTTCCAGTTCCTCGGCGATCTGAGTGTTCTTGATAGCCTCGGCTTCGTCCAGAGACTTGCCTTTCACCCATTCAGTGATCAGCGAACTCGAAGCAATGGCAGAGCCACAACCGTAGGTTTTGAAACGCGCGTCTTCGATGATGCCGCTGTCGCTGACTTTGATCTGTAATTTCATTACGTCGCCACATGCCGGTGCACCCACCATGCCGCTACCAATCGACGGATCGGTGTTGTCAAAGGAGCCGACGTTGCGCGGATTTTCGTAATGATCGATAACTTTTTCGCTGTATGCCATGATTAACGTTCTCCGTGCTGCGAATTAATGATGAGCCCATTCGATGGTGGTCAGATCCACGCCCTGCTTGAACATCTCCCACAGCGGGGAAAGGTCACGCAAACGTCCAATGGATTTCTGGACCAAATCGATGGTGTAGTCGATCTCTTCCTCGGTAGTAAAACGACCGAGAGAGAAGCGGATCGAGCTGTGCGCCAATTCATCATTCATACCCAGCGCACGCAGCACATAGGATGGCTCCAGGCTCGCAGAAGTACAGGCAGAACCGGAGGAGACAGCCAGGTCTTTCAGCGCCATGATCAGGGATTCACCCTCAACATAGTTAAAGCTGACGTTCAGGATATTCGGCGCGCCCTGTTCCAGGTCACCGTTGAGGTACACCTCTTCAATATCCTTGATACCGTTCCACAAGCGATGACGCAGCGCGCTCAGGCGAGCGACTTCCGCCACCATCTCTTCTTTGGCAATACGGTAGGCTTCGCCCATGCCAACGATCTGGTGCACGGGCAAGGTGCCGGAACGCATACCGCGTTCGTGGCCGCCACCGTGCATCTGCGCTTCAATACGGATACGGGGTTTACGACGCACATACAGCGCGCCAATGCCTTTCGGGCCATAAATTTTATGACCGGAGAAAGACATTAAATCGACTTTGATCTTGCTGAGATCGATAGGCAGTTTGCCCACGCTCTGCGTGGCATCAACGTGGAACACGATACCACGGCTGCGGCACATCTCGCCGATAGCGGCAATGTCCTGTACCACACCGATTTCGTTGTTCACGTGCATGATGGAAACCACAATGGTGTCTTCACGCATTGCTGCTTCGAGTTCGTGCAGGTCAATAATGCCGTTGCGCTGCGGCGCGAGGTACGTGACCTCAAAGCCTTCACGCTCTAACTGACGGCAGGTATCCAGCACGGCTTTATGTTCGGTCTTGCTGGTAATGATGTGCTTGCCTTTCTTCTGATAGAAGTTGGCGGCACCTTTGATAGCAAGGTTGTCGGCCTCGGTCGCGCCGGACGTGAACACAATTTCACGCGGATCGGCACCCACCAGCTCGGCGATTTGGTTACGCGCGATATCCACTGCCTCTTCCGCCTGCCAACCAAAGCGGTGAGAACGGGAAGCCTGGTTGCCGAACGTACCGTCCAGGGTCAAAAACTGCATCATTTTTTCAGCCACGCGCGGGTCAACCGGCGTCGTGGCTGAATAGTCTAGATAAATGGGTAACTTCATTGCTCATAAACTCCGTACATCACTTCAAAACGTACAATGCGTTTTGATTTTATTATTCCTGCGAGGATGAACTATCAGGCGCGCAGATTAACATTAATGGTTTCTTGAAAACGTCCGTTGGCGGTGCGACGCGTGTCGGCATCTTGGCGATCCGCCACGTCCAGCACTTCCTGATTATTCACCAGTTCGTCCAGCGTGATATTGTTCAAGAAATCGGTGATACGGTCGCTGAGATCGCGCCACAACGTGTGCGTCAGGCAGCGATCGCCACCCTGGCAGCCTTCACGCCCCTGGCAACGGGTCGCATCGACGGATTCGTCTACGGCAGAGATCACGGCACCAACGGCGATTTCATTGGCGTTTTTGCCTAGCAGGTAACCACCGCCCGGCCCACGGACGCTGGACACCAGCCCGTTTTTGCGCAAGCGAGAGAACAGTTGTTCCAGATACGACAGCGATATTCCCTGCCGCTCGGAAATATCCGCCAAAGGAACCGGCCCTTCTTTGGAGTGCAGTGCCACATCAAGCATGGCGGTAACGGCATAACGGCCTTTTGATGTCAGTCTCATAATAGTGCTACCTGTAGATAAAACAGCTTATTATCGAACACGATTATTATAAACATGCACTGTGAATGCATGTACTTACATAGCACCCTTTGAGTCTGACATTCCCGAGTGTTTTAGTCAACTATTTAACCGAGTAATTCACTCAAGTATTTATTCGCCGCTTTTCTATTCCTGACCGTCACGTCGGTTTTTTTGTACCGAGCTCAAAATGCCACGCAGAATGGCCAACTCCTGCTCTTCCGGGCGCGCACGGGTGAATAAACGGCGCAGTTTGTGCATCACCTGTCCCTGATGGGCCTTACGAATAAACCCGGTGTAATGCAGCGTTTCTTCCAGATGGGTATAGAAGCGTTCCAGATCGTCAACCAAGGGATAGGGCTCTTCCACGATTTGCGGTGCACCCTGCGCCTGCAAATCCAGATGCGCAACGCGCACTTCATAAGCGATCAACTGAACGGCCATCGCCAGATTCAACGAACTGTACTCGGGGTTAGCAGGAATACAGACGTGATAGTGGCATTTTTGCAGTTCGTCGTTGGTCAACCCCACGCGTTCACGGCCAAACACCAGCGCCACCGGTGCGTGCTGCGCACGCCGCACTCGCGCGGTTCGAGCATCGGCCAGGGCAGCGAACGAGAACGCGCACTGGTGCCAACCACCAGGTTGCAGCCGACCAGCGCTTCATCCAACGTATTAACCAGCGTAGCGTTACCAATAATATCGCTGGCACCTGCGGCCAGTGCGATTGCCTGTGAATCCGGTTTGATCAGTGGGTTCACCAGATAGAGGTTCTTTAACCCCATGGTTTTCATCGCTCTGGCAGTAGACCCCATATTGCCCGTGTGCGAGGTTTCCACCAGAACGATACGAATATTCTCTAACATGTTGACTCGGCAGTAAGAAAGAAGAAAAAGAGTGAAAAACACGATTAGTGTATCACAGACTTCGCTATTTTCTCTTTCCCCTGCTATACTGCGCCTCGCTTTCTGTTCTTTAACATCCTAGTGGACGATACCATGCATCCGATGCTTAACATCGCTGTGCGCGCTGCGCGCAAGGGCGGTAATTTAATTGCCAAGAATTATGAAACCCCCGACGCCGTTGAAGCGAGCCAAAAAGGCACCAACGACTTTGTTACCAACGTTGACCGCGACGCCGAACGCCTGATTATTGAGGTGATCCGCAAATCCTACCCCCAGCACACCATTATTGGTGAAGAGTGCGGCGAAGTAGTCGGTGAAGACGACACAGTGCAATGGATTATCGATCCGCTGGATGGCACCACCAACTTCGTTAAACGTCTCCCCCATTTTGCTGTTTCCATTGCTGTGCGCATTAAAGGCCGCACTGAAGTTGCTGTGGTTTACGATCCGATGCGCAATGAGCTGTTTACCGCCACGCGCGGTCAGGGCGCACAGTTGAACGGCTATCGTCTGCGCAGCGGCAACGCGCGCGATCTGGAAGGCACCATTCTGGCGACCGGCTTCCCTTTCAAGCAGAAACAGCACGCGCCCCCTTACATCAATATGGTATCTGCCCTGTTTACCACCTGCGCTGACTTCCGTCGCACCGGTTCTGCCGCGCTGGATCTGGCCTATGTGGCAGCGGGCCGCGTAGACGGTTTCTTCGAAATTGGCCTGAAGCCTTGGGATTTCGCCGGTGGCGAGCTGCTGGTGCGTGAAGCGGGCGGTATCGTGACTGACTTCGTCGGCGGCCACAACTATCTCGCTTCTGGCAACCTGGTGGCGGGCAACCCGCGCGTGGTGAAGTCCATTCTGTCAGCCATTCGTGAACAACTTAGCGAAGCCCTGAAACGCTAAGACTGTCCTTTGTCCCGTTCACTGGCGGTGGGCGGGACAACATCTGATATGTTTCCTTACATTGCGTTCCTGTTAAGTTTTGGCGTATGGTAATACGATAATGATTATCAAATGCATTACATCTGTCTGATTTGTATCAGGAGAGGCCTGATTCATCAGAGCAGGTGGTAACGGGACGACACCATGTTTAAGAAATCCATCAACTCGCTGTTTTTCACCGCACTGCTTGCCACACCGCTTTTCAGCCACGCCACACAATATCCGTTAACGGTCACCGATATGGCGGGCAATACCGTCACGCTGCAACAAGAGCCGAAGCACCTGGTGCTGCAAGACGGGCGCGATATTATGGCGCTGGCGCTGCTGGATCGCGACGATCCCTTCCAGCGTTTAGTGGCATGGAACAATCTGCCGAAAAAACAGGATACCGCGACCTGGAATCTGTTAAAAGGCAAATGGCCGGATGCAGAAACTATCCTTGATATGGGCTTTGGTGACAAAGGCGACATCGAGCTGGAAAGCGTGCTGGTGAAAAAACCGGATTTGATGGTGGCACAACTGCGTGCCAAAGCGTCGCTGGAAGGCAATGGCGTGGTGAACAAACTGAACGAACTGCACATTCCGTTGCTGTTTGTCGATTATGAAATCGATCCGGCCAAGAACACCGCAGACAGTATTGACCTGCTCGGCAAGGTGCTTAACCGCGAAGAGAACGCCAAAGCCTATACCGACTTCTACCGTCAGCACGCCGCAGACATCCAGCAAAAGACCGCAGCCATTACGCCGAAACCGCGCGTGTTTATTGAACCTATCGCGGGCAACAGCGATGCCTGCTGCTTTAGCCATAAAGATAACGGCTGGGGCGGTTTACTAAGAGCGGTTGGAGTGACCAATATCGCCGCCGATCTGCTGCCCGGTGCTACCGGTTTTATCTCACTGGAAAAAGTGATCGCGGAAAAACCGGATGCCTATATCATGACCGGTTCCAAACGCGGCAACAGCGCCAACAAAATTCTGTCGTTCGGCTATAACGCTACCGCTGAGGATATTCAGGCTAAAGCCGATGTGCTGTTAAGCCGTCCAGGTATCGATCAGGTCCCCGCCATCAAAGCCGGCCAGGTTTACGGGGTGTATCACCACTTCTATAACCATCCGTATAACATTGTCGGCATGGAATATCTGGCGAAAATTGCCTATCCGCAAGCGCTGGTAACGTTAAACCCGGATCAAACCTACCACGATATCGTGCGTCGCTTTACCGCGCTTCCGGACACACCGTTTATTTTCAGTCAAAAGTTGGCCAAGTAGTCGATGAGTACCACCACTGACATCAGCCGCCAAAAGGCGGCTGACTCGGATATTCTCCGTCATTATCAAGATATTCTGCGCCACCGGTTGCTGATCATGCTGCTGCTGGTCGCCGCCATCGTGGCTTCCCTGCTGCTCGACTTCACCATGGGGCCGTCTGGGCTTTCGCTCGATGTGCTGTGGCAGACGCTGACCAACCCGGCGCAGGCCGATGCTGGCACGCGGGTGATTGTGTGGGATATTCGCCTGCCCTACGCGCTGATGGCGCTGATCGTCGGACTGGCCTTAGGATTGGCGGGTGCCGAGATGCAAACTATCCTGAATAATCCATTAGCCAGCCCGTTCACGCTGGGCGTCTCTTCAGCCGCCGCCTTCGGCGCTGCCCTGGCGATTGTGTTAGGGATTGATATTCCCGGCATTCCAGCTCAATGGTTTATCTCCGCCAACGCCTTTCTCTTTGCGCTGATGGCCGCATTGTTACTTGATGGCATTACCCGCTGGACCAATGTTGCCACGTCCGGCGTGGTCCTGTTCGGTATCGCGCTGGTGTTTACCTTTAATGCGCTGGTGTCCATGCTGCAATTCATTGCCAATGAAGACACGTTGCAAGGATTGGTATTCTGGACCATGGGCAGCCTGGCCCGCGCTTCATGGGAAAAGCTGGGCATACTGCTGCTGGCACTGGCGATATTAATGCCGCTGTCGTTTATGAGTTCATGGAAACTCACTGCCTTACGCCTTGGGGAAGATCGCGCGACCAGTTTTGGCATCAACGTGCGCCGTTTGCGTCTGACGACGCTGCTGCGCATCAGTATCCTCTCTGCGCTGTCGGTGGCGTTTGTCGGCCCGATCGGTTTTATTGGTCTGGTTGCGCCACACATCGCCCGTATGGTATTCGGCGAAGATCACCGTTTCTATTTGCCCGCCAGCGCCCTGATTGGTGCGCTGGTGTTATCGCTGGCGTCGGTAGTGTCTAAGAACCTGATCCCCGGCGTGATTATTCCTGTTGGGATCGTGACATCGCTGGTTGGCGTGCCCTTCTTCCTGAGTATTATTCTGCGCCACCGGGGGAATGTATGAGCCAGACGCTGTCGCACGCCGGTTTGCGCATCTCCCGTTTCGCAGCCGGTTATCCAAAACGGCAAATCATTCACAACCTCAATGTGCCGCTGCTGCCACGCGGCAAAATAACGGTACTGCTTGGCCCGAACGGCAGCGGCAAATCAACGCTATTGCGCGCACTGGCCGGACTGGGAAATGCCCAGGGTGAGCTGCACCTGGACGATACCGAACTGATGCAATTGCCCTTCGCCAAGCGCGCGGAACAAGTGGTTTATCTGCCGCAATCTTTACCCGCGGGCGTACATTTGCACGTGCTGGAGTCGATCATCGTGGCGCAGCGGGCTTCCGGCGGTTTGAACTCGCGTGAGAAAGAGAATGAAGTGTTGACGCTGCTGCGCCAGCTCGGCATTGAGCATCTGGCGATGAGCTATCTGGACCAACTCTCCGGCGGTCAAAAACAGCTGGTGGGGCTGGCGCAATCGCTGATTCGCCAACCTTCCCTGTTGTTACTGGATGAACCGTTGAGCGCGCTGGATCTTAACTACCAGTTCCACGTGATGGATTTGGTGCGTAAAGAGACGCGCAAGCGCAATATCGTCACACTGGTGGTGGTGCACGATATCAATATCGCTCTGCGCCACGGCGATCACGTGCTGATGCTGAAAAATGGTGAGCTGATTGCCAATGGCGAGCCTGCCGAGGTGATCAGCGCGGAGAGTTTGGCACAAGTGTATGGCGTGCGTGGTCGCATTGAGCGCTGCTCGCAAGGCATACCTCAGGTAATGATTGATGGGTTAGTGTCTGAACCGACGCTTTGATTGCCCGTGCATGGAATGCCCCTCAAGCCCGCATCAATGCGGGCTTTTTCATCGGTAATTATTTCTGCTGCGGTGGCAGCGTTACCCAATACCCCGGTTGATACGGCAACGGCAAGAATTTCTCATGGAAGGTTCTGAACGTCGCGTCCGGATCGATATCCTTAAACAGATCCGGGTGCAGCCATTTCGCCATCGCCTGAATCGCAACAAACTGATACGGACTATCATAGAACTGGTGCCAAATGGCATGGGCATTGCCGTTGGTCGCCACCGGCAGGGTTTTGAACGCAGAACGCTGCATCAACGCCGCCAGACGCTGGGTGGCTTCCACCGTGTCCGCCCCCGGTCCCACGCCAACCCACTTGTTCGCTGTGTTGTAGTTTTTCCAGTTAGCCCCCGTGACAATCACCACATCCGGACGAGCGCTGATGATAAATTCCGGATTCAAGGTGCCAAAGGTGCCGGGGATCGCCGTTTTGGCGATATTGCTCCCACCGGCGACTTCCACCATTTTGCCAAAGTTTTCATCACCAAAGGACATGCAGCACTCATCATCATAGCCGCCAGCACGATCGATCATCACTTTTGGACGCGGCCCCTGATAATTTTTCAAGCGATCTTCCACCACGGCGATCTGCTCGCGGCGGAACTGCACGATCGCCTCGGCACGCTGCGGCTTGTTCAGCAGTTGCCCCATGATACGGATGCTCTTTTCTGCATTCTCAAACGGCTTCTCGCGGAAATCGATAAACACCACCGGAATCCCCAACTGCTCCAGCTTTTCAATCAGTTTGCCTTCATCCGTCGCAGCTTTCGATTCCAGGTTCATCAGCACCAAATCGGGTTTAAGCGTTAACGCTTGCTCAACGTTAAAGGTGCCGTCTTTCGCGCCGCCAAACGTTGGCAGCGATGTGATGCTCGGAAACTGTTTTTCGTAGGCCTTGTAGCCATCAAAATCCGCTTTAGGCAGATCGTCACGCCAACCGACCACACGTTTAAACGGAGCGTCGGTGTCAAAAGCCGCCAGCAGGTAAATCTGTCGCCCTTCGCCCAAAATGATGCGTTTGGCTTCTGCGGCAATTTCAACCTTGCGGCCACTGACATCTTCGATAACGATCGGAGCGGCATACGACAGGCAGGTGACACTCCATAGCGCGATGGTAGCTATCCAATGTAGCGTTTTCTTCATTTTTATCCCTGATTTTTATATGGATAATGAGACTCATTATCATCTTTAAAATGATATGCTGAGCGTCAGAACTGACGCAATGGCTTTTTAACGTCAGGTACCTTCAGAGAGAACAATCAGAAGCAGGTGCGTCAGGAGAACGGGCGGATACCACCGGTAATGGCAGGTTGCGCAGAGAGGTAAAGCAGAATGCCCGCACCAAACAGCACCATCCCCCCCGCCAGCGACAGCGTGCTCCAGGCGGTCTGTTGCCACAGTACAGGCGCGCGCGAACGCCCCATACGCTCAATCACCCGGCGACAAAAGAACACCAGCAGCGCCAACGCCGAGAGCGTAATGGCCGTGCCCAGCGCCATGGCGAGCGCAGAAGCAACGCCCCAGACAAACACGCCGATCACTTTGGAGAACAACAGCACCAAGATGGCCCCCGAGCAGGGACGCAACCCCATAGCAAATACAACCGCCACGCGGGTACGCCAGCCATCACCACGTTGCAATTCTTCCTGGGAAGGGAGATGACGATGGCCGCAGCCGCATACGCCATCATCCGTCACGGGGGCTAATGGCGCTAACGGCAGTGGGCGCACCTCTGCGGTTAGCGCGTGAATACGCTGAATAACGGGTTTGCTAGCATGTCGGGCATGGGTAACCGCCGCCCACAGACGTTTAAGGGCACGCACGCTGAGCCACAATCCCAGTAGCGCCACCAGCATAAAACTGGCCTTTTCCATCCAGAAACTGCTGGCGTGCAGTGCCCGGCTGGAGAGTTGCAACACCCCCAGCGTCACGCTCACCAAGCCAATCGCCATCATGCCTTGCAGCAGCGAGGATGCCAGCGTCAGTTTCAGACTGTTTTTAAGCTGCGTCGGGTGGGTGGCAAGGTAAGTCGTGATCACCACTTTACCATGGCCAGGCCCCACAGCATGCAAGATGCCGTAGACCAGACTGAACGCCAGCAGGCTCAGCCCCGCCTGATGCGGCTGTTCGTGCACCGCCTCGAGCAGCGCTGACATCTGCTGATGCATCACCTTCTGCCAGGCAACGCTTTGCAGCAAAATATCCGGCCAATAGCGCAGCGCCACCTGAGCCCCCAGCGCCAGCAGCAATAAAAAAGCCGCTAAGGGCCACAGGCCAAAGCACAGTCTCACGATGCGATGGCGTTTTCGTTTTTCAAACACGGTCAGTGGCATTCCAACGTAATCTGTTGTGCAAACTGTTTGCCCAACGCCAGATCCTCATCGGGGGCATCGGCTTTATCCAGCGACAGCGCATAAGAGCGTAAATCAGCACTGGGTTTTGGGGTAAACAGCGCTGTTTTACAGTGTTCTGCCAGCACAGGGGCAAGGCGAACAGCGTTTTTATCCTGATAGGACATATCGACAAAATAGGTCGGGTCAAAGGTAGAAATCTGTAGCGGCGCGCCTTTCAAAGGCTGCGGATGCGCCAACGGCAGCACAAACTCCAGCACGGCTTTATTGCCCTGCCGCGACAAATGATATTCTGTCGGCATCGGTTGAAATTTCACCGCCACGTTATCCCGGTAGATCTCAGTAAAATAGTGCTGACCCAACACGTTCGCCATCACTTCCGCCGCCAGTTTTTTCCAGATTTCAGAGTCACTCTTCGCTTTGCCCGCATCATAGAGCAGATCGGCTGAGGTGATCGGATCCATCGTCCAGTGCATACGCAACCCGGTAATGGTGTCATTCTCACCTTCAACCGTGGTTTGGATATCGATGAAACTGTGGGGATGCGCCCACACCGAAGGCGAGGCAAGCGACAGCAGCGAGAACAACACGCCCCACCGCCACCCTAACCGAGCACAACAGCGACCGAAAGTGTTATAAAGTAACATAATGTATCGTCTCTTGACGCAGACGATGACACCCGAACGTTCCAAGTGTCATCCTATTCCGAAATGAACGTGATGCCCGGTTTATGCGTGTTGAACAGGCGTGGCGGGTCGCAAAAACAGCGCGGGAACCACCAGCGCCGTCATTACCCAAAAGGTGGCGTGTTGCAGATGTTCAAACAAAAAGCCCGATATCACCGTCATCACCGCAATGCTGCCGCCCATCGCCAGTGCCGAGTAGACGGCCTGCAAGCGCAGCACGTCGCCACCGCTACGTGCAGAAATAAAGCGCATCGCGGCCAGATGGCACAGGGTAAAGGTACCGCAGTGCAATATCTGTATCACAATCAACCAGGGCAACGCTACGGTGGCCCCCATCAGCCCCCAGCGCACAATGCCAGCCACCGCCGACAGCAGCAACAAGTCACGGGCGCTGAAACGCGCAAACCAGCGTTTGCTGAACATAAATACCACTACCTCGGCGACCACCCCCAGCGACCACAAATAGCCAATCACTGCTGGCGAATACCCCGCATCCTGCCAGTAGATAACGCTAAACCCATAATAGGCTGCGTGCGCCCCTTGCAACAACGCCACGCAGAGCAGAAAGCGCCACACGCCCGTTTCACGCAGTAATGTCGGCCAGGGGGTGACTGGTGCGGCATGCTCGCCGCCTGCGCTGGCCAGTGGCATCACAGAAGGTCGCAACAGCATGCCCAACAGCATACAAACCAACCCGACGGTCAGCGTTGCCAGGATTGCCGTGTGCCCCCAAGCAGCCACCAATTCACCGGTGACGGCAGAGCCAATCACAAAGGCTATCGATCCCCAGACGCGCACTTTGCCATAGTCCATAGCGATCTGGCGTTGCCAGGTGGCAGCCAGCCCATCGTTGAGCGGCACCAGCGGTGAAAAGAACAAATTAAAGCCCACAATCACCAGCAACAGCCACACCCAGGCATTGCCCATCCAAAAACCCAGCGCGAGGAGCAGTGACAGCAACGCCAAAAGACGTATCGCATTAATCAGGTGAGCGGGGTTTTTTACACAAGGCGTAATGAAGAGACTTCCGATACAACGCGCGACTAGCCCGGCACCGAGCAGCAACCCGATCTCTTCCGCGCTAAGACCTTCTCCTTTTAGCCAGCCGCTCCAGAACGGCAAGAAAATGCCGTAGCAAAAAAAGTAGGTAAAATAACTGAGCGCCAGCCAGTAGGTGGATTGCAAAAACATCGTCTCTCCTTGTCAACTGTGCAGCACATAGCGTCACTACGGCGGCTACAGCCCCATCATCGCGCCCTAAAAAGGCGTCTTAGCCTAACAGGTAAGGCAGTGGCTTCCCAGAGCGGACTCGCAAAATTCAGTTCTCAGACGCGCAGCAAAGACCGTTGCGCAGGGTCTTCACAGGGGACACGCATTTGCAACAAAGCAGGCCAAAGCGCAGGCCAATCGCCTTCATGATCCACATCGTGCACTTCACGCACATCGGCACAACGCCCGACAGCAGTAACAAAAAAGTGAGCAATAATCGAAGGCACAATGCGATCGGTATCGCCGCTGAAATGCAGTTGTGGCACAGCGGCAATCTCACTCGCGACATCGGTCGGGTTGAGCGAATCGGGCATGGGGGCGACACGGTGTAAGCGATTAACCGCGACATGATTGAGGTTGCCCGCCACTGTGCGTAGCAGGGCAATGTCTTTACGCCGTGCAGCAATCAACACCGCAATAGCTCCGCCGCCAGAGTACCCAGTCAACACCACCGGTTGCCCCGGTGTCTGGCGTAAATAGTGCGAAATGGCCGCATTCATCGACGCCACAACATCAGGTGCAAAACGTTTTCCCGTCCAGTATTCAGGGCGGCAGGCAGAAGCGTGTTCAGCAGCAGTAAATTGACAAGGGCGCGCCAGATAAACCACATTGGCAGCCGTATCCTTCGCCGCTAATGCCAGCCCCATCGCCCGCCGCGGCGTGGGATCGTGCGAGACCCGGTAGCGATCGCGCCAGGCGCGCCCATCCCCCTCGATATAGACATGTAAGGGCCGGTCGACACGCGTAATGCGCGTATAGGTGGTTAAGTGAAAGGGGGCGACCCACAGCGTGCCATGTTGCAAATCACCGCGCAGCGCCAGTTGATCGGCATGATAGCGCGGATCGGAGTGACACCCGGTCAAACTTGTCGCCAGTATCCACAACAGCATACTGAATGGCGCAAGTAGTGGCGCAAACAACGCACGGATCAGCATGGCGTCTACCGAGGCCACTGAGCCAATTGCCGGGCCATTGCGTCTACCACAGGCGTCCACTGCCCCTGCTGCGGTTGGCGAAACAGCGTGACCGAGGGATACCAGGGCGAGTCATCACGTGCCAGTAACCAGCGCCATTCCGGCTCGTAGGGGAGCATCACCCAGGTGGGGCGACCCAACGCACCGGCCAGATGTACCGGGGAAGAATCCACCGAAATCAACAGATCGATGACGCACAGGATCGCCGCGGTATCATCAAAATCGGTGATGTCATCACTCAACGACAGCAAATTGATATCCGCGGGCGGTGCATCGGCTTGTGATGCCGCGGTGCCTTTTTGTAGGGCAAGAAAACTGACACCGGGCTGTGCCAACGGCGCAAGATCGTTCAGGGTCATCGAGCGATTTTTATCATTGTTGTGTTCCGGTCGTCCCGCCCAGACTAGCCCCACTAACGGACGCGGTAAATGTGCCAGACGCTGTTGCCAGAACTCGACGCGCAGGGGATCGGCAAACAAATAAGGCACCGTACCGGGCAAATCCGCCAGTTGCAGACCCAGCGCCATCGGCAGGCTCATCAGTTCACAATGATAATCAAAGGGCGGGGGTAAACTTCCACGCACAACGATCTCATCCCAGCCGGCACAGCGGCGTGCCAGTGCCAGACAATCGCTGTTCACTTGCAAAATAATGCGCGCGCCGCTGCGTTCACGCGCCGTTTGCACCAGACGTAAAAATTGAAAGGTATCGCCGAAGCCCTGTTCATCATGAATCAGCAAGCGTTTACCCGCCAGCGTCTGCCCCTCCCAACGCGGTTTCTGCACATGACGGCACACTTTAGCCGTGTGCTCCATCTGGTAGCGAAAACGGTATTCACGCCAGCCGTGGGTAAAATCGCCAGTGACTAACAGCAGTGAAGCTAGATCGAAACGTGCTGTCATCTCACCGGGTCGAACCCGCACCAACATGGCCATAATGCGCAACGCGGGTTCCATTTTTAACTGAGCGCGCAGCGCCCGCGCCAGCAGATGCCACAGCGTCGGCGGCCCGTTGCCGTTAGCCAGCGTTTGCGTCAGCAAGGCTTCCACCTCGGCATGGCGACCTTCGGCAGAAAGAGAGAGCACTTGCTGATGACAGGCAGCAATCACCTCGACGGACAGCGCCGTGCCGGACGTCGCGCCCTGCGCGTTAACCCTGTCCGGTGCAAAGGCGCGTAATGCATCCAGCCAGCGGCTAGCCTCTTGCGGCCGTTGGCGTACTCTCGCCAGATCGGCAAGGTTAAGATAGGCTTCTGCGCAGCGTGGATCGAGGGCTATCGCCCGCTCCGCTAACTCGGCAGCGCGATCTAGATGGCCGAGTTCGCGCAACAGCGACGATTGGTTGATGCAGGCTTGAACAAACTGAGGGTCGCGCATCAGCGCCTGCTGGTAATGATGCAATGCTTGCTGACTCTGCCCTAAACGGCGCAGTGTGTTCGCCAGATTATTGTGGGCGTGTGGATTGACGGGGCGATCAGCCAGCACCTTACGCAGACAGGATTCGCTGAAAGTCAGCTTGCCACACTCTTGCGCGATGATACCCAGGTTGTTCCACGCATCCATCAGTTGTGGATCGGCAGCGACGGCCTTGCGCGCCGACTGCTCAGCGTCTTTTAACTGCCCCTTTTGGCGATACATTTCTGCCAGATTGCTGTGAAACAGCGCAGGTGCTTGGGGCGAGCGGGTCGCCGCCTCTAAGTAGGTCACCGCGCGTTCCTGAAAACCATAGGCATGGGCCATAACGCCGAGCAGATGCATGGCCCCCGGTTGCTGAGGGACGACACGCAAAATGCGCAGACAGAGTTGCTCTGCCTGCGCCGCTTGACCAGCCCGCCAGTGTGCATACGCGCGCCGCAGTGCCGTTTCTACGGTAAGCGGTGCCACTGGATGAGTCGGATTAAGCACAAAATCTCCCTGATGCCAGCGAATCAACTGAAACAATGCGCCAGCAGCATGACTACACCGCTGGCGCAGGGGAATCAGAACTGCCAGCGCAGTTGCAGATTACCGGTGTGACTTTGATAGTGTCGGGCCGCTTCGCCGGTATATTTTATCGTCACGCTGAGGTCACGCGAGCCCACGAGAGAACCCCCCGCAGAGAACACGCCAGTATCCACAATCGGTTTCGAACCGCGTGCCACAAAGGAACTCGCACCGGTGCTGTCGGCAGAGAAACTGGCTACCGATTGCAGCACATCATCATGGTATTCGTGACGCCATCCACCCTGGATAAATGGCTGGATTTCACCGTCTGACATTTTGAAGCGGTGATCCAACTTCAACGCCAGGTCACTTTTGAGCGAGGTCACCATGGTATCGTCAACCCGCAATCCCGCACCGTTGCCACCCGCTTCGGTGTAACCGTCCTGCCCCAGTTTGCTGTAGGTTAAGGCAGCGATCGGTGTCAGTCGCGTCCGCAGGGTTCCCATCGAGAGCGGATACCCCACCAGACCGGAGGCAATGAACTGGTTGCCTTTGAATGTGGCCGTGGTATTACCGTTAAATCCGGTGAAATCAAGCTGACGCTTGGTACCGTAATGGTGGAAGATCCCGCCAGTCGTCAAGTTGACGTACCAAGGGTCACCCTCATAGTTGGCATAGCCAAACACGCCGTAAGATTTGACATGGGCCGAACTGCCCAGATTATCGCCGCTGCTGTTCACCATGGTGGTGGTGTAGCTGCCTAACCCCCCCCAGACGCCAATTATCGTTGACCTCACCATCGCCCCCTAACATCACGCCAACAAAGTGTCCGTCGTAACCCGCGATATCCCCTTGCTGACCGCGGTTGACCTTACCGCCAAAGCCCTGTCCCCAGGCTACCGGACCGTCATCATTTTCCCCGGTCGAAATACCGCTGCCTGCACCTGCCAGACGGATGGCTTCACCGCGCTGCGCCAATACGTCCAGGACTGACATGGCGGGCAGTGCTGCCGCCTGTGCCGAGGCAGAAGCGATCGCCGCCGGGCTCAGTTGCGCCCCCGCACGGTTGGCTTCTGCCGTATTGCCTACCGCAGCACCGGCGTTAAACAGATTGAGCAGTGACGACTCCGTGCCGCCATAGTTAAACAGGCCATTCAACGCAGAGACGGCATTTGACGTCGTGGCATATCCGATCGGCTTGTAATCGCCATTGCAATCACCGAGCGTCACCACCAGATCGCTGGTATTACCGTGCGTAACCGTATTGCCCGTCAGCAACCCGGTGTAATCCTCAGCCCAGTAATCCAGCTTGTCGGCGTTGTAATCCGTACCCTCGCTGTTTGCCCGAATCACCACGTAGCGCTGCCCTTGAGCAAACGCATATTGGCCGTTGCCCATTAGCCCCACGTTAGATCCGCTGGTGATATTGGCACTGCCTGATACGACCAGGCGGCCATACCCGTTGTAGGAGTTAATGTCACCGTTGGTGGCAAGGTAGTTATTGACGCCAAACAGCAGGCTGGCACCACAGCCCTGTTGATAGTCGCCGTCGATCGTGAGCACATTGTTGACCATCAGCTGAGCGGAGCCGTTCACCAGTTGGCCTTCCCCCAGAATGACATTGTCATTAAGCACTGTGCTGCCCGTGACAAAAGTCAGGTCGCCGGCTGCAATGGAAATGGTGCCGATACTGCCTTTTTCATAGCCAGTCAACGTACCGACGTCTTCATCTTTGCCACCAAAGAAGGTCAGGCCGCTGGTGGAGTAGATATTTCCTGCAATAACCCCATCATTATAAATCGACCCGATACTTCCGCCATCAATGGAAAGCGCGGCTAACTCACCGCCGATAATGCCTTCATTACTGAGCGATCCAAGGGTACCGCCGTTATAAATACCCATAGCGATATTGGTATCGATAGAGCCAGAGTTGAAGAATGTCCCAACATAGGAGCCGCCTTCCACCACCAGACCATCCTCGGCGTCAATCAGCCCGCTGTTATTAATCGCGGCGATCGTACTGACGGCATTTTCTGGATTACCAAATGCACCGATGCCCAGGTTGGCACTCAGGGTACCCGAGTTGAAGAAGGTGCCGACATACCCACCACCCGCCACAATCAGACCGTCATCAGCATCAATAAGGCCGGTGTTGGAAATCGAGCCTATCGAACTGACCTGTTCGACATTTTCACCAAACACGCCAATACCTAAGCCTGCATCGATGGTGCCGCCGTTGATTAATGACGATACGTTGGCATCATTATCCAGAACAATGCCCGCATCACCGGTAATCAATCCGGTGTTACTAATGGAATAGATACTGGAACTGTTGAGCAGGAGAGCGGCATCGTTATCAGAGGAAATCGTACCCGAGTTAACCAGTTCATACAGCATGGAATCCTTTTCCAGCACCACGCCTTGGTCACCACTGATCTCACCGGAGTTCTCGAAAGAACACAGGTTACTGGCGCTGATTAAAACGGCCGTATCTTCATCACCCTCGATATATCCCGAGTTGTTGAATTCACCCAGAAAGCTGTTGTTCTCGAGGTAAACACCCTTATGTCCCGAGATGGTACCGGTGTTAAACAGCGAATCAATGTTACCCGCATCACTCCAAAGGCCGGTATTGTCGCTGGCAGAAATTAAACCGGAGTTGGTTATCGGACCGATCGACCCGGTGTTGTAAATCCCATCATTGCCTGTGATAACACCAGCATTGCTGAGCGAGCCAATGGTCGACGTATTGGTAATGCCAAAATCGGTTCCGGTGAGGGTACCGGTATTGGTGATGCTCAGATAATCCTGTGCTGTTGTAATGCTCAGACCACCTTGGCTGGTGGAAACATCTATCGATGCAGCGGAGGATGGGTAAGTAGAAAGAACACCTAGTACGGCACTTACTGCCACCACCAACGGTTTGACTTTGAATGACGAAGACCTCATCCGGCACTTCTCCCAAAATAATATAACTAATTGATATTTAATCAATCCTCTGATATCGATAGCCTTTTAATTAATAACGATGAATAAAAATGATTTACCGTTATTAATTAGAAGCAACCTTCATGGAAAAAACGCGTTTGCGATAAGAACTGTCTCAAAGGGTAGACGGGGCGTGGGAGAAAACTTTCATATTCTGATTCTTGCGCTGAGCGCGCACGGGCTTGGATATCAGAGGGTTACGCGAAGATAGTGAGGAAAAGCGGTAAAAAAAACGCCAGCCCAAAGGCTGGCGTTAACTTACAGGTTACTGGCGATCAGGCATAAACCGGGAAACGCTCGCAAATAGCGAGGACTTTTTGTTTCACGCGTTCAATGGTCGCTTCGTCATTGATGTTATCCAATACGTCACAGATCCAGCCTGCCAGCTCACGCACTTCTGCTTCCTTGAAGCCACGACGGGTTGCCGCTGGCGTACCGATACGGATACCGGAAGTCACAAACGGGCTCTTCGGATCGTTCGGCACACTGTTTTTGTTAACGGTAATGTTAGCGCGACCCAGAGCGGCATCGGCTTCTTTACCGGTCAGGTCTTTGCTGACCAGATCGAGCAGGAACAAGTGGTTACTGGTGCCACCGGAAACCACGTTGAAACCGCGCGTCAGGAACACCTCAACCATGGCCTTGGCATTCTTCGCTACTTGCTGCTGGTAAACTTTGAACTCAGGTTCCATCGCTTCTTTCAGTGCGACCGCTTTACCGGCGATAACGTGCATCAACGGGCCACCCTGACCGCCAGGGAAGACAGCCGAGTTCAGTTTTTTATACAGATCTTCATCACCGCCCTTGGCCAGAATCAGGCCGCCGCGCGGACCCGCCAGCGTTTTATGGGTCGTGGTGGTGACGATATGCGCATGGGGAACCGGGTTAGGGTAAACATCAGCCGCGACCAGACCCGCAACGTGCGCCATATCCACAAACAGATAAGCACCAATGCTGTCAGCAATTTCACGCATTTTCGCCCAGTCAACCACGCCAGAGTAAGCAGAGAAGCCGCCTACGATCATTTTCGGTTTGTGGGTTTGTGCCAGTTCAGCCATTTCTTGGTAATCGATTTTACCGCTTTCATCGATGCCGTAAGGAATCACTTTATACAGTTTGCCAGACAGGTTAACCGGAGAGCCGTGGGTCAGGTGGCCGCCGTGAGCCAGGTTCATCCCCAGGATGGTATCACCCGGTTGCAGCAGTGCGGTATACACGGCAAAGTTGGCCTGAGAACCGGAGTGCGGTTGCACGTTAGCATAGTCAGCACCGAACAGCGCTTTAGCGCGGTCAATCGCCAGTTGCTCTACGATGTCAACGTATTCACAGCCGCCGTAGTAACGTTTGCCGGGATATCCTTCGGCATATTTGTTGGTTAACTGAGACCCTTGAGCCTGCATAACACGTGGGCTGGTGTAGTTTTCTGACGCTATCAGTTCAATATGCTCTTCCTGACGCACCACTTCTTGCTGCATCGCGTGCCACAGTTCGGCATCGTAATCGGCAATGTTCATTTCACGCTTTAACATCCGCATCTCCTGACTCAGCTAACTATATGTACAGTAAAAATGCCCGCAACGGGTATTGGCCTATAGTGTAAACCGTTTATCCCCTTGCATGATAGGGCTTGACAGAGGTTTTTACGCAAACGATTAGCTCCAAGCAGCACAAGGCTTAGCGGCCTAATGACTTCGTACGCTGGCAAGGGAGTTTTCTTCATCTGCATCCTGCACTTTCTTCATTTTGTGTGTCCATCGACACAATAAACACCAACACCAAGCAGGGATTTACAACGCGACAACGCTCGAATAAGATGCATTAAAAATACATCTTATAAAGCCACTTGGAGTCACCATGCTAGACGCAAAAACCATCGCTACCGTAAAATCAACCCTGCCCTTGCTGACAAAAACCGGCCCGGCACTGACCGCCCATTTTTATCAGCGCATGTTCAGCCACAATCCTGAACTGAAAGACATCTTCAACATGAGTAATCAGCGCAATGGCGATCAGCGAGAAGCCTTATTCAACGCTATCTGCGCCTATGCGGCCAACATTGATAACCTCTCGTCACTACTGCCTGCGGTAGAGCGTATCGCACAGAAACATACCAGCTTCTCGATCCTGCCGGCGCAATATGGCATCGTTGGCAAGCATCTGCTGGCCACGCTGGACGAATTGTTTAGCCCCGGCGAGGAGATATTGGCGGCCTGGGGCAAAGCATATGGCGTATTGGCTGAGGTTTTTATTCAGCGTGAACGCGCCATTTATCAGGATGCGACTAACCAGCCCGGCGGTTGGGAAGGTACTCGCCCCTTTCGCATCGTGAACAAGCAGGCGCAGAGTGCGCTGATCGCCAGTTTCACGCTGGAACCTGTCGATGGCAAACCGGTGGTGGATTTTAAACCCGGCCAGTATTTGGCAGTCTACATCCGCCACAACAGTCTCACTCATCAGGAGATTCGCCAATATTCCCTGACGCACGCCCCCAATGGTCGCACTTACCGTATTGCAGTCAAACGCGAGCAGCAGGGAACCGTTTCCAGCTATCTTCATGACATTGCACAGGAAGGCGATATTATTTCACTGGCAGCGCCCCACGGAGATTTCTGTTTATCGGCCTCCCCTACCACGCCAGTCACGCTTATCTCTGCGGGCGTAGGGCAAACACCGTTACTCAGTATGCTGCACCAGTTAAAAGAGCAGACGCATGAGGCGGATATCCTGTGGTTGCACGCCGCTGACAACGGCGATGTGCATGCGTTTGGTGATGAGCTGGCGCAAATTAACCAGCAATGGCCCACATTGACGCGTTACGTCTGGTATCGCCAACCCGGTAAAAACGATCGCCCCGGTGAAGATTTTCACTATCAAGGCGTCATGCTGTTGGACAAACTGGCGTACCGCCTGACCAATTCCTGCATGCACTTTTATCTGTGCGGTCCGGTGGCCTTTATGCAATTCGTCGCGCAGCAACTCCTCGCCGTGGGCATTGCGCCCTCACAGTTACATTACGAATGCTTTGGCCCCCATAAAGTCGTGTGATGCACTGACACGCAAGCCGCTACCGCGCGGGCAAACGCACGCGCGGTAATCTTATCCACGATCACAAATTTATGCTCCCACCCGATACGCTGATGATAAAAAACGGTATCGATCACAAAAATCCGCCACGCCATAATTAAAATAACGCTTCATTTTAAAAAAACGCAGTTTTAGCTTCTTGATTTGCTCCGCGGCCTGTCTGCATCCCACTTTTTTGGCCGAACTGACAAGGAGTTTGTGTAAGAATCATTAGCACTGCGGCAAGCCTGTTGCACACCACCAAAACGAAGTCGTCTTTTTTACTACTTTTTGCTACAAGGGATGTATCTGACCATGTCTACACGATTTTCTCACCGCATTACGCTCGCGCTGCTGATTAGCGCCTCCGTGGGCTATGCCCATGCACAAAAGAATGCCGCACCGGCTAGCGAAACGCTGCCCGCCACGGTGTTGGGAGAACACACCACGCTCGAAGGTATCGTTGCACACCGCGATGCGCGCCTGCCTGCCACCATTATTGTGCGCGACCAACAAGGGCACCGTCGCCAAACGCAAACGGATGAGCAGGGCCACTACCAGTTAGACGTGTCTGAATTAACGGCACCGCTGCGCCTGTCTGCGGTCGAGTCTGGCGGCAATAACTGTTTGCTGAACAATCAGGCGCGCGCCATCTGCCTGAGCGCGTTGCTGCCAACCGCCCAATCGGGTAAAGGCAACACCGCCAACATCAACCCGTTTACCGATCGCATCGCCTCCGACATGGCCGCGGCGGCAGGCTACATTGGCCCGCAGCAACTCTCCGATGACGCCGGTACGCCAGCGCTCTCGGCGGCAACCTGGAAACAGGCTAATGCGGTGTTTCATGCCGGCTTCGGTGCCGCGTTAAAACAGGCGGGCATCACTAACCCTGCACAATTTGATCCCCTGCACTACCCAGCAACGCAGCAAAAAGCCGTTCGCCAACTGGTTGAGGTGGTCAATCACAACCGCAACTACCATAACGACAGCGGACAAGCGGGCCACACCGTACTGACGGACAGCGTGTTCCGACCGATCGTCGGGCTTAGCGCCGATGGCAGCTACGAAGGGCTGGATTACGGCTATGCCCGTCGTCAGTTGGATGAGATCAAAAAGGCCAAGACGCGCATCTTTATCGTTGGTGACTCCACCGCTGCCAACTACGAGAAATTGCGTTTCCCACGCATGGGCTGGGCACAGGTGTTTGAACAGCAATTCCGCCATGACGGAAGCGTCAAAGTGATCAACGGTGCCCGTGCTGGACGCAGCTCGCGCGATTTCTTCTATGAAGGCTGGTTCCGACAGATGCAGCCGCTGATGCAGCCCGGCGACTACATCTTCATTCAGATGGGCCATAACGATCAGAACTGTAACGGTGCCAGAGCGGTACGCGGCGCAGCGGATGTCGGCAACCTGTGTACCTACCCGAACGACGCAGCAGGCAAGCGCCAATTCCCGCAGGGTAAACCTGACATGTCATTCCAGAACGCGCTGGAACGCTATATCACCTATGCCCGCCAGCATCAGATGATCCCGGTGCTGTTAACGCCGACAACCCGCGTGAAAGATGCGCAAGGCAAAGATGGCACCCCGGCCGTTCACAGCCACTTTACCCGGCAAAATGCTGAAAACGGCTTTGCCTTTATCGGTGACTACAGCCAAACCATCAAAGACACCGCGAAAGCCAACAATGTCCCGTTGCTGGATGTTGAACCCGATACCATTGCACTGGCTAACCGGGATAACGGACATCACTGGAAACAGTACTGGCTGGTGATCGATCCGAAACGCTACCCGTACTACAAGGATCAGGCGGGCAGCACCAGCAAACCGGATACTACCCATTTCCAACAAAAAGGCGCGATTGCCGTGGCCGAGATCGTCGCAGACAGCATTCGCGCCGACGACACACTGCGCCCGCTGGCCGATGATCTGCTTAAGAAAAAACACTAAGGCTTTACTCCCCTGAGCGTTTGCTCAGGGGCGCTTTCCCATCGTGCGAACGGATGGGTTTTACCTCTCGGACACTACAGTTAAGGAATGATCGGTATGTTTAAACCTCTTTCAGGCGCGATTGCGCTGGCCGTTCTGGTGGCCGCCCCCTGGCAGCACGCCATTGCCAGCTCAGATGTTAACGCGGTAGTTTCTGCCACGGCACCTGCTGCACCCAACACCTTTAAAACCATTGGTGAGGCCATCGCCAGCGCGCCTGCCGATACCACGCCGTTTGTTATTTACATCAAAAAAGGCACTTACCACGAGCGCCTGGTGATTACCCGCCCCAACGTGCACTTTAAAGGCGAAGACCGCGACCACACCATTATTGCCGTAGATACTGCCGCTGGGGCACTGAAGCCTGATGGTTCCAAATGGGGCACCTCCGGCAGCTATACGGTGAAGATCGATGCGCCTGATTTCAGTGCCCGCACGCTCACCATCCGCAACGATTTCGACTATCTGGGTAATGAAGCCAAGAAGAGTGATGACCCAACCAGGATAAAAGACACCCAGGCTGTGGCACTGTTGGTGGCAGAGAAGAGCGATCGTGCTTACTTCCACGATGTCAGCCTGGTGAGTTATCAAGACACGCTGTATGTCAAAGGGGGCCGCAGTTTCTTTGAGAAATGCCGTATCAGCGGCACCGTAGACTTTATTTTCGGTAACGGTACCGCGCTATTTGATGATTGCGATATCGTCGCACGCACGCGCGTTAATCCCGGTGATGAATCTTATGGCTACCTGACCGCCCCCAGCACGGATATCAACCAGAAGTACGGTCTGGTGATCACTAACAGCCGGGTGTTCAAAGAAGGCAGCAATGTCCCCGCGAAAAGCTATGCGCTCGGTCGCCCCTGGCATCCGACGACCACCTTCCCTGATGGCCGCTATGCCGACCCTAACGCCATCGGACAAACGGTGTTTATCAACACCCAAATGGACGATGTGATCTACGGCTGGGATAAAATGTCCGGCAAAGATATCAAAGGCGAGAAAATCTGGTTCCAGCCGCAGGATTCGCGTTTCTTCGAATACCAATCAACCGGTGCGGGCGCAGAAAAAAATGACGGGCGACGTCAACTTACCGCAGAGCAGGCCGCAGAATACAGCAAGGAAAAGGTTCTGGCGGGCTGGACACCCACCGCACCTTGACAGAATGTTCCACGATCCTCGCTCGGCGGGGATCGTGGCTACAGCATCAGATAGCCGCTTCGTCTTCTTCGCCAGTACGGATACGTACCACGCGTGCCACATCAAACACAAAAATCTTGCCGTCACCAATTTTACCGGTCTGAGCGGTCTGAATGATGGTTTCGACACAGGTATCGACGATGTCATCGGCAACCACCAGCTCGATCTTCACCTTGGGCAGAAAATCGACCATATATTCTGCACCACGATACAGTTCGGTATGGCCCTTCTGGCGCCCAAAGCCTTTTACTTCCGTGACGGTCATGCCGGTGATACCCACTTCGGCTAACGCTTCACGCACGTCGTCCAGTTTGAACGGTTTGATAATCGCATCTATTTTTTTCATGAAATAACCTTTGTGAACCTGTTTCTCTTCGACCGCAGTCGGGCATCAGTAACAAACTTTCAGTGAAACGGTAACGCCAGGTGCAGCAACGTAAAACGCGTTGTCACTCTTTAAAATCGTTGGCATCCAACGCATGACGTCCAAGCAATTTATAGAATTCGGTGCGGTTACGCCCCGCCATTCTGGCCGCCTGCGTCACGTTGCCTTTAGCAATTTGCAGCAGCTTGCGTAAATAGTTCAGCTCAAACTGGTGACGCGCCTCCACAAAGGTCGGCAACGCAGTATTCTCGCCTTCCAGCGCCTGTTCTACCAGCGCATCGTTAATCACCGGCGCGCTGGTCAACGCCACGCAGCGCTCAATCACATTCACCAGTTGACGCACATTACCGGGCCAACTCGCCGTCATCAAGCGTTTCATTGCATCGCTGGAAAAACTGCGAACGAACGGCTTATGGCGATTGGCCGCGTCACGCAGCAGATGATTGGCCAGCAGCGGAATATCTTCGGCCCGTTCATGCAACGCGGGCAATTTCATGGTCACTACGTTTAAACGGTAGTAGAGATCTTCACGAAATTCGCCTTTTTCCATCGCGACCGGCAAATCGCGGTGCGTGGCGGAGAGAATGCGCACATTGATGTCAATATCCCGGTTGCTGCCCAAGGGACGCACCTTACGTTCCTGCAATACACGCAGCAGCTTGACCTGTAATGACAGCGGCATATCGCCGATTTCGTCAAGGAACAGCGTGCCCCCTTCCGCCGCCTGAAACAACCCCTCGCGACTGCTGACCGCACCGGTAAACGCACCTTTGGCATGACCGAACAGTTCAGACTCCAGCAACGGTTCTGGCAGTGCACCGCAGTTAATAGCGATAAACGCGTTTTTTGCACGTGGGCTGGCGCTGTGGATTGCCCGCGCCAGTACCTCTTTCCCGGTGCCACTCTGCCCGTGAATCAGCACGCTGACGTCAGATTGGGCCACCAGTTTAGCTTGTTCCAGCAGACGCAGCATCACCGGACTGCGCGTCACGATGGTTTCTCGCCAGTGGGATTCTCCGGCTGGGGCGCTGAGCGCCAGCGCATCATCGATCGCTTTATAGAGCGCGTCGCGATCCACCGGTTTGGTCAAAAAGCCAAACACCCCTTGCTGCGTCGCGGCCACGGCGTCGGGAATCGAGCCGTGGGCGGTAAGAATAATTACTGGCAACCCTGGCTGCTGCTTCTGTATTTCAGAAAACAGCGCCAAACCATCCATTTCATCCATGCGCAAATCGCTGATGACCAAATCAATACTGTCGCGAGCCAGCACGCGCAGCGCTTCAGCACCGCTTTCAGCCGTCACGACATGAAACCCTTCGCTGGTCAAACGCATACCCAGCAGTTTTAACAAGCTGGGATCGTCATCGACCAGCAGCAAATCAGCCGTTTTTCGAATTGTCATGGGCGCGTAGGCTCCTATTTTGACGCCGCAGGCGCAGCGTGGCGTTCCGCCGCGCCAGACTCATGCGAAGCCGCAGGCTCCGGAAGTTCACCGCTCATCGGCTTGCGCGTGGAAAGCTGGCGCTCAATATCCGTCAGGTTTTCCAGTTTGCGCGTCGTTACATCCAGTTGATATTGCAAATTGCTCTGTTGAACCCGCATCGCTTCGAGCTGTTTGTCATTGGCCTCCTGCAAACGCTGAGTGCGTATGCGTTCATCCGTCAGCGCCAGCCAGAACGTTTGCTTGTCCTGCCAGGTTTGCAACAGCGGGCGCAGTGCTGCGGGAAAGTCAGTGTGAAGCCCATGCAGCCGCTCGAGCGCCTGACGCCGTTCCGCCGGGGTGATTTTGACTTGATCGAGTAAAATGCTCTGCTTGAAGGCCTGATCCCAGGTGGCGCTCCCCAGCGTTTGTGCTGCCTCACGCGCCTGTTGCGGGGTTAATCGTTCAGCACAGTCCATGGCGCGCAACCAATAAAGGGCGTTATTCACCGCGTCACGATCGTCAATGCGCCACAGGCTATCGCACTGCATCAGACGGTAGTCGCTCACTTGTTCTCTCGGCGTGACATTTTCAACATCACGTATCGCAATACGGTGATGGGTGGTGTCAACACAGCCTGCGAGCAGCGCCAGGAGCGCCAACACCGAACCGCGAACCCTGCCGTCAGAGCACCTTGCTTTCATTTGTTATTCATTCTCAGCGGTTAAGGGCAATTCAATACGAAAACAGACGTCAGCATAATCCACCGGAATCAGACTCAGTTCCCCCCGCATGCGACGAATACAATCGCGAGCTATGCTCAGTCCAAGACCGCTGCCTTTCACCGCGCCTTTACGCTGGTGGCTTCCCTGATAAAAGGGCTCAAAAATCATGCCTTGTTCTGCTTCAGGGATCGGCGCGCCATCGTTGGCAACGTCAATCTGAACCCGGTGTCCGTGCTGGCGACTCCGAATCCAAATGTTACCGGATTCCTTGCCATAGTGCACCGCATTGGAATAGAGATTATCAATAACGCGCATCAGCAGTGTGGTCTCGGCCCAGCACTGGGTAACATCAAGCCGCGTTTCGGTGTGGATCGCCTTGGTGCGCGCCGGCAGGCTGTGCGAAGACATCACTATATCCACCACTTCATCAATGTCGACAGGCTCCATCTCCGTTGGGGTATCCGCCAGCTTGCGGTTGTAATCCAGCAACTGGTCGATAAGTTCCAGCAGGTGCCGACTGCTGTTATCCAAAATCGCCACCACATCTTTTTGATCCGGCGTCAACGGCCCAACAACTTCGTCGGCCAACAGTGAGGTGCCTTCACGCAGGCTCGCCAACGGGGTTTTCAGTTCATGGGAGATATGACGCAGAAATTCGTGCCGCTGCGATTCCAGCCAGGAGAGTCGTTCACTCAGCCAGATAATGCGCTGCGCCAGCGTGCGAATCTCTCTTGGCCCCTTGAAGGTGCTGGTATTGCCGAGCGATCGCCCTTCTCCCAGGCGTTTGATCATGCGCTCCACGCCGTTAACCGGTCCGATAATCATACGGGTAAACAGCACCACTAACAGCAAACTGACCATAAACAGTACCAGCGACTGCCAACCGAAAAACTTGCCGCGCTCGACGATGCCCTGTTGCAATTGCTGCCCGCGAGAAAACACCACTTCACGCGTCATTTGCAACAGTTGCGCATTGACCTGCGCAAACTGAGTCAGTTGTTCCTGCGCCGCGTTGCTCGGCGTGCTATTGGCACAATCAAGCGTCGCCAGCGCGGCAAGGTGTTGGCTTAGCTGTTGGTAAGTACGCGGATCGGGCAGGACATTTCTGTGCGCTTCCAGCATCTGCGCATATTGCTTATGTTGGCTTTGGTAGAGAGTGGCCAGCGTGCTGTCATCCAGCACGCAGTATTGGCGATAACTGCGCTCCATCGCCAGTGCGGTGCCACTCATGGCCTCACTGCGGCGCGCGTCTACCAGCATGGATTTGTTAATGTCCGCCGCTTGTTCGCTCAGCGTGTCCAGGCTGTCATACGCCTGATAGGCCAGCACCAGCAGCGGCAGGAGCACCAGCAGGAACGCCATAATCACTAATTGGCGCAGAGAGCGCGGAAACAGACGCCAGCGTTTCAAGGAAATCATCTCGTTATTTATTCATCCGTCATGATGCTAACGAAGTGGCACAAAAGCGCAATGTTTTTCCCTTGGCAAGCAGGGTAATGAAGTGAATCAAGAGGTGAAGCGCAGAGAGTCAGTCGCTGCCCGGTTACATCTCTGCTAACCGGGCAACTGAATAGGCGGTGCCTCACTCAACGTGTCGCCCGATGTTTGATAAAGCTGCATGGCAGACTATTATCGGTGGAGTGGACGATAGGCACCCTTTCTTGTGGCGTCATTCGGTGTGTTATGAGCGCAAAGCGATATTATCAACAGCGCAATCATAACGAGGTGAATGAGCAACGCGGGATATTACGCACTATTCATGCCAGTTCGCAATATCGATTTTAACTAACTGATAAATAATAACTTAAATTTACATCAATCAGGTAAAAGGGGGAAAGGCCCCTTTATTAACATCATAGTACGCCGCCGATCGCTAAAACCTGTCGTCAAAAAAAGACGCCTTATATCACAAATAACATTTAACCAATAAAATCAAATGATTATATATCTCCAAACAGAGACATCAATAAAGCCAATTGTCGCTGTATCGCGACAAATCTCAATATTGCAGCAAAAAACGGCTCCGCGCCCAATAAAAAAAGGGGCGCATCGCCCCTTTTATAGTCAATACCCGACTAGCCCTTAACCCAGTTGGCGGCGCGCGTTGCGGAACATGCGCATCCATGGGCTGTCTTCACCCCAGGTTTCCGGGTGCCAGGAGTTGCTCACGGTACGGAAAACACGCTCCGGGTGTGGCATCATCACTGTAGCGCGGCCACTGGCACTGGTGACTGCCGTGATCCCGTTCGGAGAACCGTTCGGGTTTGCCGGATAGTTCTCGGTTACCTGCCCAAAGTTGTTCACGAAGCGCAGTGCGACCAGATGCTCATGTTCAAGCGCCGATAAATGGGCGGCATCACGCACTTCAACGTGCCCTTCACCGTGAGAAACCGCGATTGGCATGCGAGATCCCACCATGTCATTCATAAACAATGATGGGCTTTTAGTGACTTCAACCAGACTGAAGCGCGCTTCAAAGCGATCAGACAGGTTGCGCACAAAGCGCGGCCAGTGATCTGCACCTGGGATCAGTTCGCGCAGATTGGACATCATCTGGCAACCGTTACACACGCCGAGCGCCAGCGTTTGCGGACGTTGGAAGAAGGCAGCAAATTCATCGCGCACCCGCGGATTGAACAGAATGGATTTCGCCCAACCCTCGCCTGCGCCCAGTACATCGCCGTAAGAGAAGCCACCGCAAGCGACCAGCGCCTGGATGTCTTGCAGATTGCGACGGCCTGCCAATAAATCACTCATGTGCACATCGATGGCGTCAAAACCGGCACGATGGAACGCGGCTGCCATTTCAACGTGAGAGTTCACGCCCTGTTCACGCAACACCGCCACTTTAGGACGAACCCCTTTGGCAATAAAAGGTGCAGCAATATCCTGCGCAGGATCGAATGTCAGTGAGACATTCAAGCCCGGATCGCTCTCATCCTGTTTAGCAGCATGTTCCTGATCGGCACAGTGCGGGTTGTCACGCAGGCGCTGCATCTGCCAGGTGGTTTCCGCCCACCAGGTGCGCAGCGTGGTGCGACTCTCCTGATACACCACATCGTTGCCATGCGTGATAACAAAGCGGTTACCCTGAGCGGCATGGCCCAAACGGTGAACAATGTCGGCCAAACCGTGCTCGGCCAGTACCTGTTCAACGTGCGCCAGACGATCGGTGGACACTTGAATCACTGCACCCAGCTCTTCGGTAAACAGTGAGGCCAGCGGATCGTTACCCAATGCCGCGATATCAACCTCGATGCCACAGTGACCGGTAAACGCCATTTCGGCCAGCGTCACTACCAGACCACCGTCAGAACGGTCGTGATAGGCCAGCAACGCATCATCCGCCACCAGCGTTTGGATAGCGTTAAAGAAGCCAGCCAACTGTTGCGGGTTGCGCACATCGGCTGTATGGCGGCCTAACTGACGGTAGACCTGTGCCAGCGCTGTCGCACCCAGCGTATGGTGCCCGGCACCCAGATCGATAAGCAGCAGCACATTGTCCCGATCGGCGCGCAACTGCGGCGTGACGGTTTTACGCACATCTTCCACGCGGGCGAATGCGGTGATCACCAGTGAAAGCGGAGAGGTGACGCTGCGCTCCTGATCGCCGTCTTGCCAGCGGGTTTTCATCGACATAGAGTCTTTACCCACCGGAATGGTCAACCCCAACGCAGGGCAGAGTTCTTCGCCGATGGCTTTTACCGCTTCATAAAGTCCAGCATCTTCACCGGGGTGCCCTGCTGCTGACATCCAGTTTGCGGAGAGTTTCACGCGCGTTAACGCGCCAATCTGGGTCGCGGCAATGTTGGTTAACGCTTCCCCCACCGCCAGACGGGCGGAGGCACCAAAGTTACGCAACGCCACAGGCGCACGTTCGCCAATCGACATCGCTTCACCGTGGTAGCTGTCGAGGCTTGCGGTGGTGACAGCACAGTTTGCTACCGGAATTTGCCACGGTCCGACCATCTGATCGCGTGCCACCATACCGGTCACAGAACGGTCACCAATAGTGATCAGGAAGGTTTTCTCTGCCACGACCGGCAGGTGCATCACGCGCTCTACTGCTTCGGCCAGGAAGATCCCCTCGCGGTTCAGCAAGGTGCCTACGCTCGCCAGACGTTTAACATCGCGCAGCATTTTCGGCGTTTTGCCCAGCAGCACGTCGAGCGGCAGATCGATCGGCTGATTATTGAAGTGGCGATCGTTCAGGGTTAAATGTTGCTCTTCCGTCGCTTCACCAATGACTGCATAAGGCGCGCGCTCACGGTGGCACAGCGCATCAAACAGCGCCAGTTTTTCCGGCGCAACCGCCAGCACATAGCGCTCTTGCGATTCGTTACACCACACTTCCAGCGGGCTCATACCCGGTTCATCGTTGAGAATATCGCGCAGCTCAAAGCGTCCACCGCGTCCACCATCACTCACCAGTTCCGGCATGGCGTTAGACAAACCGCCCGCGCCCACGTCGTGGATAAACAGAATCGGGTTCTCTTCACCCAGTTGCCAGCAGCGATCGATCACTTCCTGACAACGGCGTTCCATTTCCGGGTTATCGCGCTGCACAGAGGCGAAATCCAAATCGGCATCCGATTGGCCGGAGGCCATAGAGGAGGCTGCACCGCCGCCCAGGCCGATGTTCATGGAGGGACCACCCAGCACAATCAGCTTGGCGCCTACCGTGATCTCACCTTTTTTCACGTGATCGGCACGGATGTTACCAATACCGCCCGCCAGCATCACTGGCTTGTGATAACCACGCAGTTCGCTGCCGTTATGGCTGTCAACCTGCTCTTCATAAGTGCGGAAGTAACCGGTCAGCGCAGGGCGACCGAATTCGTTGTTAAAGGCCGCACCGCCCAACGGGCCATCAAGCATGATGTCCAACGCGCTGACGATACGATCCGGCTTACCGAAATCTTCTTCCCACGGCTGTTCGAAGTGAGGAATACGCAGGTTGGAGACCGAGAACCCGACCAGACCCGCTTTGGGTTTGGCACCGCGCCCCGTTGCCCCTTCATCGCGAATTTCACCGCCGGAACCGGTCGCCGCACCCGGCCAGGGAGAAATGGCCGTCGGGTGGTTGTGGGTTTCTACTTTCATCAGAATATGTGTCGGTTCCTGATGGTAGTCATAATGCCCTTGCGGATCGGCAAAGAAACGTCCTGCCTCGGAACCTTCCATCACTGCCGCGTTATCTTTATACGCAGACAACACGTGTTCCGGCGTGTGCTCAAAGGTGTTCTTGATCATTTTGAACAGCGACTTGGGCTGCGTTTCACCATCAATCACCCAGTCGGCGTTAAAAATTTTATGGCGGCAGTGCTCAGAGTTAGCCTGGGCAAACATATAGAGTTCAATGTCGGTCGGGTTGCGCCCCAAACGGGTAAAGGCATCCAACAGGTAGTCGATTTCATCTTCCGCCAGCGCCAATCCCAGACGCACGTTGGCCTGTTCCAACGCCTTACGCCCCTCGAGCAGAGCGTCTACCCGTTTTAACGGAGCAGGCTGATGCTGGGCAAACAGCTGTTCTGCCTGCGCCATTTCCGTGAACACGGTTTCCATCATACGGTCATGCAGCAGAGCGCCCAATTGCTGCCACTGTTCATCGCTCAGCGTCGGTGCATGAATATAGAAGGCCAATCCGCGCTCCAGGCGAATGACTTTATCCAGTCCGCAGTTGCGCGCAATATCGGTAGCTTTGGAAGACCAGGGAGAAATGGTGCCAGGGCGCGGTGTGACCAACAGTAAGCGCCCACTAGGCTCATGCTCCGCGAGAGAGGGGCCATATTTTAACAGTCGTGTCAGTTTGACCTGCTCATCGCTGTTCAGTGGTGCACGCACGGCGGCAAAGTGAACGTACTCCGCATAGATGTCACTAATTGGCAAAAAGTGCTCTTTGCAACGCGTCAGCAACTTATTTACACGGAAGGCCGATAGGGCAGGTGAACCACGCAGTATTTCCATCATCTAAAAAATCTCTCGTCTTCGATGTACTGAGTTTCAGTACGTCAGTGGGCGCTACTTTGTCGCGCAGCCAAGGGGGGGGGAAACGCGCGTCATTATAGAGAATTGTGACGCCCGACGAAACCGTTTGCGCAGAGTTTGTTGCACATCTTATTTTTGTCATGGTCAAACTTTAACCTGATGGATAACTGTTGCACACTGGCGGTTTGTTAAGCAAAATGCCCCCACTCTGGGAGAGTGTAGACAAAAAAACTGCCGTTACAGACAGAAAGGCCACACGGCCACCGAGAGATAACTATTTGAAGCGTTTAACATTAAATTATTTTTTCATCGGGGTTATTACGTTACTGCTGATGTTGGCGCTCTGGCCCAACATCCCCTGGCACAGCGGCCAGGATACCCAGCTCAATCAGATCCTTTCTCGGGGCGAGCTGCGTATCAGCACGCTCAATTCGCCGCTAACCTATACCGTCAGTAACGGAACCCCCTCAGGACTTGATTATGAACTGGCTAAACGGTTCGCCGATTACCTTGGCGTGAAGCTGGTGGTGTCGGCACGTCCAAATCTTGACGCCTTGTTCGATGATTTAGACAACGACAATGCCGATCTGCTTGCTGCCGGCCTGATTTACAACCATGAGCGATTGGATCGCTTTCGCGCGGGACCAACGTATTATTCCGTTTCGCAACAACTGGTTTACCGTATGGGTGCCACGCGCCCTAAAAACCTGGAAAAACTGAGCGGTCGGTTAGCGGTCACATCGGGCTCAGCCCATATCGCCACGTTGCGCGATTTGAAAAGTAATAAATATCCGGCGTTAAGCTGGGAAGCCGCCTCGGACCTCAGCACACAGGATTTGCTCAAACAGGTGGCACAGGGGGCGCTGGATTACACGCTGGCGGATTCCGTCACCATCGGTTTGATGCAGCGCATTCACCCGCAGCTTTCCGTGGCGTTCGATCTGAGCGATGAAGAGCCGGTCACCTGGTATATGCGCCGCACCCAGGACGACAGTCTATACGCCGCTTTGTTGGATTTTTTCAGTCAAACCGTGGAAGACGGTACGCTGGCGCGCCTGGAAGAGAAATACCTCGGTCATGTGGGCGAATTTGATTATGTCGATACCCGCACCTTCCTGAGCGCCATCGACAACACCTTGCCCGACTTACAACCCCTGTTTGCCAAATATGCCAGCGACATTGACTGGAAATTGCTGGCAGCCATCTCTTATCAAGAATCGCACTGGAACCCGTTGGCGACCTCGCCGACTGGCGTGCGCGGGTTGATGATGCTGACGCGTAACACCGCAGAGAGCCTTAATGTGACCGACAGGCTCGATCCGGAACAGAGCATTAGCGGTGGCGCACGCTATCTGGCGCACATGATGGAAAAAATGCCGGAAAGCATCCCCGAGGATGAGAAGATTTGGTTTGCACTGGCCTCTTACAATATGGGCTATGCCCATCTGCTGGATGCGCGCAAACTGACGGAAAAACAAAAGGGTAATCCCGATAGCTGGGCGGATGTGAAGGTCCGTCTGCCGATGCTCAGCCAGAAACGCTATTATGCCCAGACGACGTACGGCTATGCACGCGGCCACGAAGCCTATAACTACGTTGAAAATATCCGCCGCTACATGCTAAGCCTGGAAGGGTATCTGACCGAAAAAGCCAATAAAACCCAGCAGCAGGAACTGTTAGCGAGCGCTTACCCTGCCGTACCGCCAGAAAAACTCGGAAAATAAGCTGTCAGGCTGCGCCGTTAGTCTTTTCCTGAGCACGTCGCGCTTTATGCTGCGCGCGGCGAATACGGAAAAAATCGCTGAGGGTGTGGGCACATTCGGCAGCCAATACGCCAGATGTGATCGATATCTGATGATTCATGCCGGGATGCCGCAGGATGTCGACCAACGACCCTGCTGCCCCGGTTTTTTCATCGTTGGCGCCATACACCAGTCGACCGATACGGCTGTGCACCATAGCGCCAGCGCACATGACACAAGGCTCAAGCGTCACATAGAGCGTCGCATTGATTAAGCGGTAGTTCTGCAAGACTTTCCCCCCCTGACGCAACGCCATGATTTCGGCGTGTGCCGTCGGATCGTGATGGCCGATGGGGCGATTCCAGCCCTCACCAATCACCTGATTATCCAGAACCAGCACCGCACCGACGGGCACCTCCCCCTCCTCCTGCGCCCGTTGGGCCAGTGTCAGGGCATGACGCATCCAATATTCATCAGGCCGATGGCCATCAAGGGTGTCATTCATGGTGCCTCCCGGGTATTCATCGCGCTTTTTTGGTCGCGCGCATTATACAGGGTGTGAAGAAAAAGCAGAGTGCTTATTGCCTCCCCGACACCGTTACTCTAACTGTTGCAGCGTGCCTGCACGCGTTACGCGCCAGCGGTGTTCGCAAAAAAACAGCAGAGGATTATCTTGCTTGCTGTCGCTGTAGCCGCTGTGCAATTGCAGTGGCGCACCGAGCTGTTTTTCCATCTGCACCACCTTCTCACGACCCAGACAGCGCAGCGGCAATACCCAGCCGCCATAACCGCGAACCATCTGGCTGCCCATCAGTTTGACGCCGGGGAAAAACGCGGCGTCATGGTAAACCTGCTCGACCAAACGCTGCGGCGAGCCGGTTACCAGCCACACCTGTGCATCGGAAGCGGCGAGATACTCCGTCAAGCGCTGCACCACCACAGGAAATGGCGTCACCCAACGACGAAAACGGACCACAAACGCCTGCTCCAGCGCCCGTAAATGCGCCTCACGGCGACCAAAGGTGATGGCCCAAAGCAGAGCGCTCATTGGCCAGCGCGCGGCCCTGCCGCGTGCCAGCAATACCAGCCCTGCCACCGGTAGCACCGGAATCACCAGCAGTAAATTCAACGGCAGGCGCGTTAACAGGTAGCGCAAAAAACAGCCAAACATGTCCTGGCGATGCAGCGTGCCGTCCAAATCAAAAAACACGATACGTGTCGGTGATTGTTCACCCAAACTGTTTTCCTCTTGCCAAGGTAATCGCCACGTTAAGGGAAAGCATGGGCACACACGGTGCCTATTTCCGTCTTGCTAAGATAACAGCGCATCGCGTAGATAACCGTGGTGCGTTTCCAACCGCTGCTCGGCCTCTGCTGCGCTGATACCGCTGAGGATCATCAGTATAGCGGGTTTGGCCGCATAGCTGGTTGCTTGTAACGCTCTCTGTGCCTCGTCACGTGCGGCCCCGGTGGCTTCCATCACGATGCGACAGGCCCGGTCTACCAGTTTTTCATTGGTGGCTTTTACATCAACCATCAGGTTTTGGTACACCTTCCCCAGCTTAACCATCACGCCCGTGGAGAGCATGTTAAGCACCAGCTTTTGTGCCGTACCTGATTTCAGACGCGTCGAACCGGTCAACGCCTCCGGCCCCACCACGGGTGAAATCGCCACCTCTGCCAGCGCTGCAATCGGGGATGAGGGGTTGCAAGAGATAGCGACCGTGCCACAGCCTTGACGACGAGCATAATTCAACGCGCCAATCACATAAGGCGTGCGGCCCGACGCCGCCAGCCCCACTATGGTGTCCTGTGGCGTGAGCGACAGCGCAGCCAGATCGGCCTCGCCGAGAGAAGGATCGTCCTCTGCCCCTTCGACAGCCTTCAACAGTGCACCGGGCCCACCGGCTATCAACCCGATAACCAGTCCGTGAGGCACACCAAAGGTCGGTGGACATTCAGACGCATCAAGTACCCCTAAGCGCCCACTGGTGCCCGCCCCGAGATAGATCAATCGCCCACCCGCTTTCATTCTGGCAGCCGCCATATCCACCGCGCGCGCAATCTCCGGCAGCACCAGACTTATCGCCTCGGGCACGTTACGGTCTTCCTGATTGAACAGCGTCACCATCGCAAGCGTTGTTTGACTGTCCAGTTCCATCGTTGCCGGATTACGGGTTTCTGATACCAAGGTGGCTAAATTCATTTTTTCTCCCTGACACACGGTGTGCGCTGCTGACCCAGCTTGCTACTATACCCTAAAAAATTCGCGTTGCCGGAAGGCGGTGAAGGAGTGATTCACGTGACAATGCTGCGACATGCAGCGTGACGGGTATAATTACTTTTGGCTGCCATAAAAGTAGGTTATTCTGCCATAATAGTGAACGACAACTCGTCTGTAGCGACAGCGTTTTCGCCCTCAGAGCCTATTCTATCTTTACGCCAGGAAGGTGTACATGTCTGCCTTGTGTCCAACAGGGCCGCATGGCGTATTTTCACGCAATAAGGCCTGCACACCGCAATGAGGATGAGAGGCTTACTCTGGTTCAATCAATAGTGAAGAGAAACACCGGCGAATGGCCGCTGGATAACGACATGGCGTAATAATGGGGTTCTGCTTGTGCTGTTCAGCAGTCTGTTACTGCTGACGGCAACGCTGCGCGCGGATTGGGATTTCGTCACCATTAATCAGCGCACGGAACAACTTTACGGCCCGGCAACACCGCAAGCGCGTAAGCGTATTAATGAATGGCAGGCATTATTAGGCTCATTGCCCGGCAGCGATGAAAAAAAATTATTGGAATCGGTAAACCTTTTTTTTAATGAACGGCTGCTATTTCGCGACGATCGTGTCATCTGGCAGCAGGAAGATTATTGGGCAACGCCCATCGAAGCACTGCGCAAAGGAATGGCTGACTGCGAAGATTATTCTATTGCAAAATATTTTACGCTACGTCGGCTCGGTATTCCGAATGAAAAGTTGCGAATTACTTACGTTAAAGCATTACGCCTTAATCAGGCGCATATGATCGTTGCTTATTATCCCACCCCAACCTCTATTCCGCTGGTGTTGGATAATCTAACGGATAAAATATTACCCGCGACGCAGCGTACCGATCTCATTCCCGTTTATTCCTTTAACGCAGAGGGATTGTGGCTGCCCGGCAGTGGTGGCAGCAATAAACGGGTCGGCGACAGTAAACGGCTTTCGCGTTGGCAAGATGTATTGACCAAAATGCGGGCCGAAGGTTTTTCTCTTGAAGAGTAGGATTAGGCTATGTCTCTATACAAACAACTTTTGATAGCCATCTGCTTATTCGTGCTGGTGATTTTTAGCGGCAGTTTTTTTGTCAGCCTGGAAAATTCACGCGAGCAGTCGAATAATCAATTGCAATCCCACGCGCAGGATGCCGCCACCGCATTGGGATTGTCGCTAACGCCCAATATCGACGATCCGGCCATGGTGGAATTAATGGTCAGTTCGATTTTTGATAGCGGCTATTTTTCCAGCATTCGCGTGCGCGATATTAAAACCGGTGACGTCACACTGGAACGCATCGCCTCGCCAGAAATTCCCAATGTTCCAGCCTGGTTTGTACGGCTGGTTAATCTGAAGCCGGGCAATGGCGAGGCCATCGTAATGCGCGGGTGGGAGCAGGCAGCAAAAGTGGAAGTGGTCAGCCATCCGATGTTCGCCATTACCCGTCTGTGGCAAAGCACCTCCGCGGGCGCCCTATGGCTGTTGGGCTGCGCCGCATTCGGCTTACTGATTGGCGCGCTGCTACTGCGCCGCCAGTTGCGTCCCTTGAATTACATGGTGAAACAGTCGCTGGCGATCACCCGCCGCGAATACCTCACTCAGCCGGATTTGCCCAGTACCCCCGAATTCCGCCGCGTGGCGCAGGCCATGAATCTGATGGTCAGCAAGCTGAAGACGCTGTTTGAAGAAGAAGCCGAGCGAAGTGAACGCTTACGTCAAGAAGCCTATCAGGATCCGCAAACCGGTCTGCCTAACCGTCGTGCCTTTGAGATGCAGTTTAATGACAAAAGCAGCAATGAAGAGACACCGCCGGGCTACCTCATCATGATTCGCATACAGGATCTTGCGGGCCTCAACCAACGGCTCGGCGGTCAACGCACCGATTCACTGCTTGAAACCATGGCGAAAATGATGCGTACCGCGCAAAAGCTCTATGCCGAGCAGGAGAGCGTACTGGCCCGTTTGCGCGGCGGCGAATTTGCCCTGCTGTGCCCCGGCATGGCAGAAAAAGAAGCGCATACCCTGGTCGTCGCACTTTCACACAATCTGGAGTCGCTCGCGCTAACAGGCGAGATCGACAGCTCACCGGTTGCCGCATTGGGCATGGTGCCATTCAAGCACGGCGATAGTCTGAAATCACTGTTGATACAAGGTGACCACGCACTCACGCGGGCAGAAAGCTCCCCGTTGCATCACGCGCCGCTGGCGGAAAATGAGGCCCATTCGCCGGCGGAAGCCGATCGCCATCTGTGGTTTAATCGCCTGGATACCCTGCTGAATGAGGAACGCCTGCAACTGTTCTTCCAGCCGGTTTGCCGCTGCGCGCCCCCCGGTGAGGTGCTTCATCATAAGGTACTGGCGCGTATCAACGATGAGCAGGGCAACAGCATCGCTGCGGGATTTTTCCTCCCCTGGATCCAGCGTTTTGGCTGGAATGCCCGGTTAGATCAGGTGATGGTAAAGCAAACATTGGATTATCTGTCACGTAGCTCTGGCACGCTGGCGCTGAGTCTGTCGGGCAGTACTGTGCTGGATTTAAACCTGCTGACGCAAATGCTGGCACCGCTTAAGGGCCATCCCGAGCGAGCACATCGTGTGATCCTTGAGCTGGATGAAAACCAGTTACCGGAAACCCATCATCTTGAAGCACTGATCGCATTGCTCAGCGAATACGGTTGCCAACTGGGGCTACAGCACTTCGGTGGACGTTTTAACCTGATAGGTAATCTGGCGCAATGGGGGCTTGCCTACCTGAAAATTGATGGCAGCTACATTCGCAATATCGATCGGGAAAACGATAAAAAAGTGTTTATTGAAGCCCTTTACCGCACCGCCAACAGCATTGATTTGCCGCTGATTGCTGAACGTGTAGAAACCGAGGGTGAACTGGATACGCTGCGCGGCATGGGGCTACAGGGGGCGATGGGTCGTTTGCTGGGAGAACCGTTCCCCGCGCCGGATAATACGCTGTTATTAAAATAGTGTAAGGGTGCTGATAAACATAGTGCGTGCAGACAAGCTTACCTGCACGCACCAGAGAGAAAGAAGTGCAGCGACTGGGATTTAAAACATCGCCTCATCTTCGTCATTTATCAGCTTACTCAGCCCACCGTTAAGCGCTTCACGTGCATGGGCCCGGTTGATCAGTTTCAACTGTGCCGCAGCAGGAAAATCGGTAATATTGATGACGCCTTTCTGCGTCAGCACCTGAATTAAATCCTCAAGTACACGCACCATTTCCAAATCGCTTTGGCGCAGCTGCTGCAATCCATTGAGCATCACTTCCTGATTTTTCCGCCACAGAATCGCTTCCGGAGAATCTTTTGCCAGTTTACCGGTCATCTCGTCAAAGGGCACATCGGCCACTCTGACTAAAAACCCTTGGCTATCACGCTGGATATAGTACATGCACCACCTCTTCTCTCCGGTACGGTATGGCTACCTCGACCCGGAAAAGGCCACTGCCTTCTCCGGGCGCAAGTAATGCAACTCAGTTTACCGTCTGTTCGGGCTTGCTGACCAGACTTTCCAGCGAAGGCATTGATCCACTGTAATGCTCAAGCGTGATAGACACATTCACTGTTCCGCCAGTGTTGCCTGAGAAGTCACCCTGCGTGCTGACTTCAATGGTAGGAGAACCGTTATGATCGGTGAAACGGATATAGCGGCTAAGATCGGCCCCTTTATCCAGATCGCCGATCAGATCGTGCAGATTGATCTTGTCACCCTCACCCGGGTTGAAATCTTTAATGACATCAAAGCCTGTATCGCCTTTTTGCCACATAAAGGTATCTGCCCCTGAGCCACCAATCAGCGTGTCATTGCCCTTACCGCCAATCAAGATGTCGTTACCACTGCCACCGTACAGGATGTCGTTTCCTTCACCCCCGTTAAGCAGATCATTGCCACCCTGACCAAACAGGATGTCATTGCCCGCTCCGCCGTACAGTTTATCGTCACCGTCGTTGCTGGAAGAGAGATCAAACGCCTGATGATGATCGGCAATGTAATGATGCATATCTTGCACCGTGACGCTGGAGACCTTCATCTGCTGTGCGATATAGGTTTGCAGTGCCGACAAACCGTTCCCCTCGATGCCGTCAAAGCGCACCACGTCACCAAACAGGATGTCATTACCAATCCCCCCGTTCAGCGTATCATCACCGCCGGGCAACGGTTTGTTACTGCCCAGGATCGCTTCACTCAACTTGGTCGGATCGATCTGGCTTTGAACAATACCGTCGGAGTCGTAACGCGTCAGGCTGCTGGCATCAAGCGATTTACCCACGCCAATCGCTTCAATGGTGTTGTGCGATATCGACTGCAACAGCTTAAAGGCAGCGTCTGCGTTTTGCTGGCTGTAGTAGCGGTTGTAGTAACCGTAGTCACCGTCGTTGTTGCCCCAGCCACCCAAGGTAGAGATATCATAAGTACCATCGCCCTGCGCATGTACGTGGCCAACAAGTTCGCGAGAATTGGAGCTGCTGGAGGTATATTTATAAACATCACCACTGGCACTGATGATTTCACGCGTTTTTCCATAAACACTCATTGAATAGGACTGACCCACCTGATAATTGATATTATCAATATTCAATACTTCAGATGTCCGACCAACTTGTACCTGGTTTGTTTCGTTACTCTGATAGTAGGTCGGTTCACCGTCAGTAATAAAGTAAGTCAGGTTGGTACCGACATTATTTTTCACCGCCGCGCTTTGGAACCAGTTGGCCGTGGTTTTAAACACGTCCTCATAGTTGGTACCGCCACCTTTATCACCACCGACCATCGAGTTCAGCACGCTGGTGAGCTGGGTCAGCGCCGTGGGATCTTTCAGATCCACTGATACCGTACGGCCAACCTGCGTGTCAAAGTCAGCCAGGAACACGTTCACTTTCCCTGAATGCGCACCGTTGGCACTGCTAATCAGGCTGTTAAACACGTTTTTCAGAGAAGCAACCGTGTTGGCGATATCGGTAGTGGTCATACTGCCCGAAATGTCCACCATAAACGCGATGTTATAGTTGGTGCCTTCTACCAGTTGCAGGCCGGAAACATCCGCGATCATCACATCATTACTGTTGGTACCCTGAACGGTGTCATCACCGGTAGTCCCAATGGCGGCACCGTATTGCTCAACGCCTTCCGTCGAATAACCGGTCGCGCTGTCATGGTTGAGTGTCTCTGTTGATGTCGCTTGAGCAACCACCTCAAATTTACCAGCTGAAACAGGAACATAAATCGTTACCGTTCCCGAGAGGGTGCTGAGATTATGCGTGTTGGCAATGGTGTAAGTACCGTCTTTGCCTACGGTATAGGTCGCATCGTTGTTGATATGATCAACCACTTTGGTGCCTTCCGGCAGACCGGTCAGGGTAATGCCCGACAGCGTTTCACTGCCGTCGAGATCGGTCAGTGCGGCAGAGACGTCCAACGTATGTTCCTGCGTACCCGTATTGGTTTCTTTGGTTACCGTAGGCGCATTGCTGCCAGGCGCCATACTGGTGCCATCGCTGTAAATCACCCCACCCAAATTGTTACTCACCTGATTGGTGAACGAATGGGATTGTCCATTGCTGTCGGTGTAGCTAAGTTTGACGCCGTCAAGGGTATTAACGCTCGTTGGCTGATTATTATTGGTGTTGTAAGAAGGATTATAGGTATAACCATCCTCTTTCATCACAAATACATAATCTTTATGCGCGCTAGCGTCATTCGTTTCACGGTTTCCGCCGAAAGAATCCAAGGACCTGAGTTCTTTCTTATCCGCCGGCCAATCGCTTTGACGATAGAAATATCCGCTGTTCGAGTGAACAACAAAAATATCGCTGTAGCCATCGCTGCCGTTGGTATTGCTCTGCGTGTAGTACGAATAGGTGCCGGTACCCACCAGTGTCGGGATCGGATCCCCCTCGGTTAACCAGACGCGCACCCCATTGCCGACAGCAACAATTTTCCCATCCTGAATATCAAAGCCACCGTTAGCACTGCCACCGTTAATATGAATCACTTCACTGCTCGGCGTACTGTTTCCACTGGTAATATCCAGCGTCACCGTCGGTGCATCTGCCACTGGCGTAATATCGATATTGAGCGACGTTTCTACGCCAACGTTACCGGCTTTATCCACTGGCGTGTAATTCACAATACTGTAAGGAGAGCCGGAAGCATTTGCCGCAGGATCAAAACGCAAATCGGTATTGGTCGAATTAAACGACTGCCCTTCCGTGACAGGTTTCCAGGTGCCATTATCGTTGTAATACAGCGTACCCGCGCTGGCCGGTGGCAGCGAGGAAATCACCACGCTGGACGTATCGCCAGAAACACCCAAGCTGTCCCAACCGATGTGTACTGGCGTATCTTCCAGTCCAGTCACCGTTTCGTCGTGCGCGACAGGCGGTTTGGTGTCCAATACGGCTTGATCGTTATCGTGGGCCTGATTACCCGCTGGATCCGTTGCCGTTGCAATCACCTTAATCTTACCTTCTGCCAATGTGCTCAGATCGGCTGAAGTACTCCATTTACCATCAATAACAGGCACATTAGTCAGCGTGACCTCTTTACCCTTACTGTCTGTGAAGACCAGTGTTACGTGGTCTTCCGTGCTGGTACCCTGAATAAATTGTCCGGCTAATTCATGAGCATTGATATAACCATCATTGCCGGCAAAATTCGTAATATCAATTTCGGGTAGGGTTTTGTCCATCGTGGCACTGGTGCTGTCCTGGGCTTGGTTGCCTGCGGCATCCGTCGCCGTCGCCACCACGGTGATTTTGCCTTCTGCCAGCGAATCCAGATTCACCGTCTTATGCCATTTCCCATCAAAGACCGGCACACTGCTGACAGTGACGGATTTGCCATTGCTATCCGTAAAGGTGAGGTTGACGAAACGCTCGTTGCTCGTCCCCTCAATAAAGGTTCCACCCAACTCTTGCTGATTGATATAGCCGTCGTTACCCGCAAATCCGGTGATATCTATCTCAGGGGCGGTGACATCCAGCGTCGAGAACGCAGTGTCGTGTGCCTGGTTGCCCGCCGGGTCAGTGGCAGTGGCTTTCACATCCAACTTGCCTTCCGCCAGACTGCTCAGGTCCGCCGTGGTGCTCCACTTGCCGTCGACCACCGTCACACCGGTCACGGTGACCACCTTGCCGTTCACGTCGGTGAACGTCAGGTCAACCGTCTTCTCGCTGCTGGTCCCGCTGACCGGGGTGGCTTTGGATTCGGCAGCATTGATATAGCCGTCGTCGCCGGCAAAGTGCTCGATATCTACCGTCGGCCCGGTCACGTCCAGCGTCGAGGACGCCGTATCGTGCGCCTGGTTACCCGCCGGGTCAGTGGCGGTGGCTTTCACATCCACCTTGCCTTCCGCCAGACTGCTCAGGTCCGCGGTGGTGCTCCACTTGCCATCGACCACGGTCACGCCGCTTACCGTGACCACCTTGCCGTTCACGTCGGTGAACGTCAGGTCTACCGTCTTCTCGCTGCTGGTGCCGCTGACCGGCGTGGCTTTGGATTCGGCAGTATTGATATAGCCGTCATCGCCGGCAAAGTGCTCGATATCGACACTCGGCCCGGTAACGTCCAGCGTAGAGCTGGCGGTGTCGTGCGCCTGGTTACCGGCCGGGTCAGTGGCGGTGGCTTTCACGTCCACCTTGCCCTCGGCCAGACTGCTCAGGTCGGCCGTGGTGCTCCACTTGCCATCGACCACCGTCACACCAGTTACCGTGACCACCTTGCCGTTTACGTCGGTGAACGTCAGGTCGACCGTCTTCTCACTGCTGGTGCCGCTGACCGGCGTGGCTTTGGATTCCGCGGTATTGATATAGCCATCATCACCGGCAAAGTGCTCGATATCCACACTCGGGCGGGTCACGTCCAGCGTAGAACTGGCCGTATCGTGCGCCTGATTGCCGGCCGGATCGGTGGCGGTGGCTTTCACATCCACCTTGCCCTCGGCCAGACTGCTCAGGTCCGCGGTGCTGCTCCACTTGCCATCGACCACGGTCACGCCGCTTACCGTGACCACCTTGCCGTTCACGTCGGTGAACGTCAGGTCAACCGTCTTCTCACTGCTGGTGCCGCTGACCGGCGTGGCTTTGGATTCGGCGGTATTGATATAGCCGTCGTCGCCGGCAAAGTGCTCGATATCGACACTCGGCCCGGTCACGTCCAGCGTAGAGCTGGCGGTGTCGTGCGCCTGATTGCCCGCCGGGTCAGTGGCAGTGGCTTTGACCTCCACCTTGCCCTCGGCCAGACTGCTCAGGTCCGCGGTGGTGCTCCACTTGCCGTCGACCACCGTCACACCGGTTACCGTGACCACCTTGCCGTTCACGTCGGTGAACGTCAGGTCTACTGTCTTCTCGCTGCTGGTGCCGCTGACTGGCGTGGCCTTGGACTCGGCGGTATTGATATAGCCGTCATCACCGGCAAAGTGCTCGATATCCACACTCGGCCCGGTCACGTCCAGCGTCGAGGACGCCGTATCGTGCGCCTGGTTACCGGCCGGATCGGTGGCAGTGGCTTTCACATCCACCTTACCCTCGGCCAGACTGCTCAGGTCCGCCGTGGTGCTCCACTTGCCATCGACCACGGTCACGCCGGTTACCGTGACCACCTTGCCATTCACGTCGGTGAACGTCAGGTCGACCGTCTTCTCGCTGCTGGTGCCGCTGACCGGGGTGGCTTTGGACTCGGCGGTATTGATGTAGCCGTCGTCGCCGGCAAAGTGCTCGATATCGACACTTGGACCAGTGACGTCCAGCGTAGAGCTGGCGGTGTCGTGCGCCTGGTTACCGGCCGGGTCGGTGGCGGTGGCTTTCACGTCCACCTTGCCTTCCGCCAGACTGCTCAGGTCCGCCGTGGTGCTCCATTTGCCGTCGACCACCGTCACACCGGTCACGGTGACCACCTTGCCGTTCACATCGGTGAACGTCAGATCGACCGTCTTCTCGCTGCTGGTGCCGCTGACCGGGGTGGCCTTGGACTCGGCGGTATTGATATAGCCGTCATCGCCGGCAAAGTGCTCGATATCCACACTCGGACCAGTGACGTCCAGCGTAGAACTGGCCGTATCGTGCGCCTGATTGCCCGCCGGGTCAGTGGCGGTGGCTTTCACATCCACCTTGCCCTCGGCCAGATCGCTCAGGTCCGCCGTGGTGCTCCACTTGCCGTCGACCACGGTCACACCGGTTACCGTGACCACCTTGCCGTTCACGTCGGTGAACGTCAGATCGACCGTCTTCTCGCTGCTGGTGCCGCTTATCGGGGTGGCTTTGGACTCGGCAGTATTGATATAGCCGTCATCACCGGCAAAGTGCTCGATATCCACACTCGGGCGGGTCACGTCCAGCGTCGACGAAGCGGTGTCGTGCGCCTGGTTACCGGCAGGGTCAGTGGCGGTGGCTTTCACGTCCACCTTGCCCTCGGCCAGGCTGCTCAGGTCCGCGGTGGTGCTCCACTTGCCATCGACCACCGTCACGCCGGTCACGGTGACCACCTTGCCGTTCACGTCGGTGAACGTCAGGTCTACTGTCTTCTCGCTGCTGGTGCCGCTGACTGGCGTGGCCTTGGACTCGGCGGTATTGATATAGCCGTCATCACCGGCAAAGTGCTCGATATCCACACTCGGCCCGGTCACGTCCAGCGTCGAGGACGCCGTATCGTGCGCCTGGTTACCGGCCGGATCGGTGGCAGTGGCTTTCACATCCACCTTACCCTCGGCCAGACTGCTCAGGTCCGCCGTGGTGCTCCACTTGCCATCGACCACCGTCACGCCGGTTACCGTGACCACCTTGCCATTTACGTCGGTGAACGTCAGGTCGACCGTCTTCTCGCTGCTGGTGCCGCTGACCGGCGTGGCTTTGGATTCGGCGGTATTGATATAGCCGTCGTCGCCGGCAAAGTGCTCGATATCGACACTCGGCCCGGTCACGTCCAGCGTAGAGCTGGCGGTGTCGTGCGCCTGATTGCCCGCCGGGTCAGTGGCAGTGGCTTTGACCTCCACCTTGCCCTCGGCCAGACTGCTCAGGTCCGCGGTGGTGCTCCACTTGCCATCGACCACGGTCACGCCGCTTACCGTGACCACCTTGCCGTTCACGTCGGTGAACGTCAGGTCAACCGTCTTCTCACTGCTGGTGCCGCTGACCGGCGTGGCTTTGGATTCGGCGGTATTGATATAGCCGTCGTCGCCGGCAAAGTGCTCGATATCGACACTCGGCCCGGTCACGTCCAGCGTAGAGCTGGCGGTGTCGTGCGCCTGATTGTCCGCCGGGTCAGTGGCGGTGGCTTTGACGTCTACCTTGCCCTCGGCCAGACTGCTCAGGTCCGCCGTGGTGCTCCACTTGCCGTCGACCACCGTCACACCGGTCACGGTGACCACCTTGCCGTTCACGTCGGTGAACGTCAGATCGACCGTCTTCTCGCTGCTGGTGCCGCTGACCGGCGTGGCTTTGGATTCCGCGGTATTGATATAGCCGTCGTCACCGGCAAAGTGCTCGATATCGACACTTGGACCAGTGACGTCCAGCGTAGAGCTGGCGGTGTCGTGCGCCTGGTTACCGGCAGGGTCAGTGGCGGTGGCTTTGACGTCCACCTTGCCCTCGGCCAGACTGCTCAGGTCCGCGGTGGTGCTCCACTTGCCATCGACCACGGTCACACCGGTCACGGTGACCACCTTGCCGTTCACGTCGGTGAACGTCAGATCGACCGTCTTCTCGCTGCTGGTGCCGCTGACCGGCGTGGCTTTGGATTCGGCAGTATTGATATAGCCGTCATCGCCGGCAAAGTGGGTAATCGCAACATCAGGCGCAGTCGTATCGACACCATAAGGACGCGTAGCATTGGCGGTTGTCTGGTTACCCGCCTCGTCCGAGGTGGTCACAGAGGCGTTGACAGCACTGTTACTTGCCAACACGCTACCTGGCACGCCGTCCACACGCCACGTTTTACCGTCCGCGTCCACTGTGGTGGTATAACGTTCATTACCAATCGTCACTGTGACGGTATCACCCGCCTTCACGTCACCCGATACCGTTCCGCCAATGGTATGACTCTGTCCGGCCTCTTCAGCGTTAACCACATCGTCATTGGCAATAAGATCGATCGTAATACTTGCCTCAGGCGGCAACGTGTCAACGATTACGGAATCCTGCCCACCCGTACCTGGAATGCCGTTTTCATCGCTGTATGAGCCATCAGGAACGGTGACAGTGACCGTCCCTTCGAAATTGGGATTTGGGGTGAGCGTGCCCGTCCAGCGGGTAGGATCAGAGGGGTCCTGAACCAGATTGGTTAACGTACCGTTGCTCACGCTCACATCACTGGCATCAAAACCTACTGGCGGCTTGGTAAACGTGAAGGTCACCGAGCCATCAGGATTGATAACAATGGTCAACGCAGGAGGTGTAGTATCAGGTGTCGTTTCGCTGCTGGCTGCGGCGGCGAGATTTGCGGCGTCAGCGCCAGTCAGATCGTCGGTAGATGTGGCTGCAAATGCTAACCCTTGGGTTTCATAGCCTGAGGTTGGAGCAACAATCTGCCCCGTCAGGTCAAGCACAACCTCCGCCTGGCTGCCACCACCGTCGCCCGCTTCACCAATGTCAGTATTACCCTCTGCTGGCGCTTCCAGTACTTGAGTAGGGTCGGCGCCTTGTGCGATGGCATCCTGTAACGCTGCCACATCCTGAGCGTCTTGCGCGGTAGCCTGCGGCACCACGCTGGTGTTGTCACTCCACTGGCTGTTTCTCCCAACATCCAGGGTTTTTCCATCCGGCAACGTGATAGACACGGAACCGTCGCCACCCGTGACGATTTCTTCGCCACGGTAAATTTTGTCACCTGCCGTTAATAACCGCTGTGTGCCATCAAGAGAAATGACGAAGACTTGCCCGATAACGAATTTAATGATACCGATTACGCTATTCACTACGGCTTCTCCTTGATATCTATAATTATTTTTATACAGATATTGAGTTGTTGTAAGGGGATATCAACATCATCCTGATGGGTAAATTGCGATTAGCTCTCCTGGCCTTGAAATTGTGCAGTCATCAATCAATGCGCGTTGGCCGTACACTTGCTTAAGCAAAAAAAGGCGCTCCAGAAATGTTAACCAATTAGCATGCTAATGAGTTAACCATGATGGAGAAAACCGGTTTGCCAGAGCAAAAAATGACAGTATAGGCGTCAATCACTTGACTCGCTCAGCATAATCATAAAAAATTCGGAATATTCTTGCTACAAACTTTAATACAAAAGAGCATCAAATATTTCTCAAACATTGAATCAGAATGAGATAACAACACAATCACATGATAATAAAGGAGTTTTAAAACCCTCACGGTGTGCTATTGAGAAAAAAGTGCGTGAGATGAAATTAGGAATAATCACAAAAAAACCAAGCATTCAAATTAATCACAGCGTTTACATGCCATAAAGGAAAACAGCATTATGCTACCTGTATTTCGATACGCTTTTTTACCTTTAGGGATTATGGTCGCACAACCCTCCAGCGCCGCGACATTACAGGATGTAATCAAACAAACTCTTGCCACGCATCCCGAAGTCAGTGCGTCGGTAAACAGTCGGTTATCTGCCGATCATGATTTGCGCTCCGCCAAAGGTGGATATCTGCCGTCAATCAACTTAAACGCAGGTACCGGACGCGAGGAAACGGACACGGTTTCTACACGCGCCAGCGGCGGCAAAAAGGAACTACAACGCAGCGAATCCAGCATCACCTTGCAACAAACACTGTTTGACGGATTTGCCACGTCGAGTGAAGTCGGTCGGCAGCGAGCTACCGTTAATTCTCGTGCCTACAAGGTGCTCAATACCTCTGAGAACGTGGCTCTGAATGCGGTTCAGGTATATCTGGATGTGCTACAACGGGCAGAGTTTGTCAAACTGGCACAAAATAATCTCGCTAACCATGAGCGTATCTACGATCAAATTCGGTTGCGCAGCCAGCAAGGCGTTGCACGTTTGGCGGATCTCGAACAAGCAGAAGCGCGCCTGGCACAGGCAAGAAATAATTTGCTGACCGAACAGACCAATCTTGATGACGCAAAAACTAACTACTTTAGTGTAACAGGCAGCGAACCAGAAAACCTCACGCTGCCGGATATGTCAATTTTGACCATGCCCGCGTCTTTAGCAGAAGCCCGACGCGTGATGCTCACCAACAGCCCGATACTCAAATCCGCGGAATCAGACATCACTGCGACACAACAACAATATGAAGCGGCAAAGTCTTCTTATTACCCTAGGGTGAATGTTGAACTGGACCGCACAATGAACAACAACGTTGATGGCACGCGCGGAGAGAGCAACGAGTGGCAGGCAATGGTCAGAATGCGTTACAACCTCTATCAAGGGGGAAGTAACAAGGCCAACGCGGATGCAAAAGCGTATCAAATCAAAGAGGCGCAGGATATTCGCAACAACACGCTGCGTCAGTTGAGCGAAGAGCTGCGTCTTGCATGGACGGCGCTGAATAACGCCCGCCAGCAAATCCCCATCGCCGCCGAGTATGCCGATCGCAGCATGAAAGTTAGAACGGCCTACCAAAAGCAATTCAGCATTGGCGAACGCACACTGCTGGATTTGCTGGACAGTGAAAATGAGCTTCTCACTGCACAGCGTCGTCTGGTAGAGATTCAATTCATTGAGAGGTTTACCGAATATCGTATCAAGGCCAGAATGGGGGACCTGCTGCGCAACCTTTCTATTCAGAGCCCAACAGCAGGACAAAGTTTGGATAACGTCACGGCAAATGTGGATTTGCCTTCGTTAAACTAGCGTCCGCGTCGGAAACGACAGTGGGTTGCACGAGGCCGTGACTCGTTTGTCTGCCGTGTTTTACCGCATGTATCATGCGTGTGGTAAGCACGGCAGACTGTGTTATGTAAGGGAAGATCAGTGAGATGAAGTTACATTCCGTCGAGGATATCGATACTCCGGAAGCGTCCGTTGCGCATGAACACAACGATCCTCGCACCCGTCATGACGATCCGTTACTGGATGGTTTGTTGATTTTGTGCGCGCTACAGGGCAAGTCTGCGAGTCGCGCGACTCTCACTGCGGGTCTTCCTTTAGCAAAACAGCGCCTGACGGTACCATTGCTGCCACGCGCAGCCAGTCGCGCAGGGCTGCAAGGCCGGGTATTAAAACGCCCGCTGGATGGCATTCCCGACATGTCACTGCCTGCCATGTTATTGCTGCGAGAAGGCCGTTCGGCAGTACTGCTTGGCTGGAACGACGATGGTTCAGCACGCATCATGCCAAGTGAGACGGAAGGCGGCGAAATACAGGTCGATCGCAATACGCTTCAGCAAAATTATCTTGGTCTGGTACTGTTTGCACAACCGAGACACGCCTTTGATATCCAAAATGAATCGCTGATTCCCCACACCAAGTCCTGGTTCAAGGACACGCTGAAGCTGTCACGTTTCCTGTATGCCGATGCGGTGCTGGCCAGTTTTATTATTAATATTATTGCAATCGCCACGCCGCTGTTCGTGATGAATGTGTATGACAGGGTGGTGCCCAATCAAGCGACGGCCACCCTATGGGTGCTGGCGATTGGCGTTATTGGTGAATTTATTTTCGATCTTATCCTGAAAACGCTGCGTGGCATTTGCCTCGATATGGCAGGAAAAAAGACCGATCTGATCATCTCCGCCTCACTGTTCGAACGCATCATCGGCATGTCGATGATTGCGCGACCCGCCCGCGTAGGCAGCTTTGCGCAAAATATTCATGAGTTTCAATCGTTGAGAGATTTCCTCTCATCGCTGACCTTGACCACGCTGATCGACTTTCCGTTCACACTGCTGCTGTTGCTGGTGATTGGTTTGATTGGCGGTCCGCTGGTGTGGGTGCCAATACTCACCTACCCCATCGCCTTAGCCGTAAGCTGGGCGCTGCAAAAACCGCTGGTTGAAACCATCAGTAAAACAATGGAGCTGGCCAGCGAGCGTCAAGCCACCCTGATAGAAACGCTCAGCAGCTTGGATGCGTTGAAGGTGAATAACGCTCAGAGCGAGCGCCAGCACAGTTGGGAACAAACGCTGGGGAGCCTCAGCCGGTTAGAAATGCGCGCCAAAGCGCTTTCTTCGCTGGCAGTCAACCTGACGATGGGATTCCAGCAAATCGCCGGTGTGGTGATGATTATCGCAGGCGTCTACCTGTTGATTGATGGCAAACTCAGTATGGGGGGATTGATTGCCAGCTATATGCTCAGTGGCCGCGCACTTATGCCCCTTGGTCAGCTATCGGGTCTGGTTGCGCGTTATCAGCAGGCCAAGATAACCATGACGACCACGGAAGAGATGATGCAATTGCCGCAAGAGCGCCAGGAGAATGAGCGGCCGCTTAAACGCGAACGTATACAGGGCGGCCTGGAATTCCGCGACGTGACCTTCAGTTACCCCGAACAGAAGCACCGCTCTTTGTATAACATCAATCTTGCTATCGCCGCAGGCGAAAAAGTCGGCATCATTGGCCGCAGCGGGTCGGGCAAAAGTTCGCTGGAAAAACTGATCGTCAACCTGTATCCTCCAAGCGAAGGGAATATTTTGATCGATGGCGTGGACACACGTCAGTTGGATGTCAGCGATTTGCGCCACAACATTGGCTATGTGCCGCAGGATATTCAACTGATCAGCGGCACCCTGCGCGATAACCTGATCAGCGGTGCTCGTTATATTGATGATGAATCCATGCTGCGCGCCGCCGAAATCGCCGGTGTCAATGAATTCGCGCGCCTGCATGCGGATGGCTACAACTTGCAGGTGGGGGAACGCGGCATGCAACTCTCTGGCGGTCAGCGTCAGGCCGTCGCCATCGCGCGCGCGCTGTTGCTCGATCCGCCGATTATGGTGTTAGATGAACCCACCAGTTCAATGGACAACACCAGCGAAGACCGCTTAAAACAAGCATTACAGCCAGTGTTGCAAAACAAAACGCTGCTGTTGGTGACACATCGCGTCTCTATGCTGGCCCTGGTAGATCGTTTAATCATTATCGATAAAGGCCGCATTATTGCCGATGGTCCGAAGGCTATCGTGATGGATGCGTTAAAGAAAGGACAGATCAATGCATCTCGCTAAACGCACCGCGGATTTCCTTCGCTATTTCTCCCGCAGGGATCGGGAAACGCTTCAGGCGATCCCTGAAGTCAGTCGCGCGATGCTGGAAGACTCCCCCAAAGCGATTCGAATTACGCTGTGGGCAATTTTCTTTTTTTTCCTGTTTTTCATCCTGTGGGCTGCTTTTGCCAGCATTGATGAAGTCACGCGCGGCGATGGTAAGGCTATTCCGTCATCCCGTCTGCAAAAAATCCAGAACCTGGAAGGCGGTATCGTCACCGAGGTTTACGTTCACGAAGGGCAAATCGTCAATCAGGGCGATCCGTTACTGAGACTCGATGACACTCGCTTCGCCTCAAACGTTGGCGAAACGGAGGCTGACAGGCTAGGACTGCTCTCGCGTATCGAACGGTTGACGGCTGAAATCAACGATCGTGAATTAAACCTCTCAGCAGAAATCAAAGAAAAAGCCCCGGCTATCGCCCAAGGTGAAATGGACCTGTACAACAGCAGACGCCAACAATTTCGCAATGAGATCTCTGGCCTGGAAGAGCAACTGGTACAGAAAAAACAGGAGCAGCGCGACTATGTGGCCAAGCAGGCGCAATTTCGCAATAGCCTCAATTTACTGCAACAAGAAATAAGAATGTCAGAGCCTTTGATTGCCGAGGGTGCAATATCCAAAGTCGAAGTGCTGCGCCTAAAACGGGCCGAAGTGGAAACACAAGGGCAGTTGGAATCCATGACGCTGTCGATTCCTCGCGCTGACTCTGCCATCAAGGAAATTGAAAACAAGATTCAGGAAACGCGTGGACGCTATAAAAGCGATGCGCTATCACAGTTGAATGAAGCACAAACCAACCTGAACAAGATAGCCGCCACGGGCAAGGCGTTGGAAGACCGCGTGAACCGAACTCTGGTGGTCTCTCCGGTAAAAGGCATTGTGCAGCAGATGATGGTCAACACCATTGGTGGTGTTATCCAACCTGGGAACGACATCGTGGAAATTGTTCCGTTGGATGAAAATTTATTGGTTGAAGCAAAAATCTCGCCGCGAGATATTGCTTTTCTGCATCCAGGCCAGAATGCCATTATCAAACTGACAGCCTACGATTATACGATCTATGGCGGATTAAAAGGGAAAGTTGAACAAATTAGCCCAGACACCATGACCGATAAAGAAGGTAACAGCTTTTATATCGTTCGGTTGCGCACAGATAAGAATTATTTGGGCACTGAGGATAAGCCTCTGGTGATTATTCCCGGCATGGTCGCATCCGTGGATATTATAACCGGAAAGAAAACGATTCTGAGTTATTTACTTAAACCCATCATCCGGGCAAATGCCGAAGCGCTGCGGGAACGCTAATTGCGATTCAGGCACCACGAATACTTTCATCGAGGACACAAACTGCGCGGTTAATGGCGGTTTGTGTTGTTGATTTTCCCAACGTCTCTGCCGTTATTATCCTTGATGCCCATTTTGTACGACATAGATCTGCGTTTGGCTGCGTCCCATCGCCTTTGCCTGATACATGGCTGAGTCCGCGTTGATGGCTAACGTGAGTGAATCAGTACCGTGCTCAGGATAAAGCGCAATACCGATACTGCATGACACCTCAAGTTTTTTCCCTTCAATATCAAAGGGTTTATTCATGGCATGATGAATCTTATCCGCGACATAGATGGTGTTAGCTTCTTCTTTAATGCCTTGCAGTAAGATAATAAATTCATCGCCGCTACGGCGATAGACCGTATCGGTATCACGTACTGAACTCCTCATGCGCGCGGCGGCTTCTTTTAACAGCAAGTCGCCAATAGCATGGCCAAAGGTATCATTGATCTGTTTGAATTTATCCAAATCAAGAAACATCAAAGCAATGCGACGCCCCGTCTGTTTTGACAACAGAATAGCCTGTTCCATCTGCTCCGCAAACGTAAGGCCGTTAGCCAATGATGTCAGCGAATCATAATGTGCCAGTTGGCGGTAATGCTCTTCACTGCGTCGCAGCATATCAATCGCGCTGTAGCGTTCAATGGCAATGCCAACCAATTGCGCCGATTTCTCAATGGAAAAGGTTTCTTCTTCATTGGGTACATAGGGTTTGCGGTGGTAGACACTGAGCACACCGAGGATCTCTTTATTCTGGCCGATAACCGGCTCAGACCAGCAAGAGCGCAACCCGGCATAGAGCGCTAATCCTTTGTACAGCGACCAGTCAGGGTGAACAGAAATATCCTCATCAATCAAACGCTTACCGGTATACGCTGCCGTGCAAAAAGAGGCTGCGCCGTCAGCGATCTTGACGTTATGAATGGCATTTTTATAAAAACCGGGCAAGCTGGGGGCAGACGCCAGCGTCAGGCACTTCTTCTCTTTATCCACCAACAATACGGAGCAGACGATGCGGCCCGGATTTTTTTCTTCCACGCTAAACACGATGGCATCAAGGATATCTTTCAATGGCGCACCGCTGGAGAGCAGTTCTAACGCGCGGTTGTAGGAGTTATCGTGATGTTCCTTTGCTTTACGCTCCGTAATGTCCAGCTTCACACCCACATAATTCGTTGAATCTGTGACCTTATTGTAGATTTTAGAAATATTGGCCTTTTCCCAGTAAAGCTGCCCGTCTTTACGACGATTAATAAATTCGCCGCTCCAGATTTCACCGCGATCGAGCGTTGACCAGAGATCTTCATAGACGCTGGGGTTGGTCATACCCGAGTTCATTATATTGGTTTTTTTACCGATCACTTCATCGGGCATATAACCGGACATGGTTACAAACTGACGATTTACATAAAGAATCTCACAATTCTCATTCGCAATAATGATCGAGGCCGGGCTATATTCTGTGGCATAAAAAATCGTATCGAGGAAGTCTTGCTTTTCGCGATCCTGCTTAAATTTCTGCTTACTTCCCCTGTTTCTGATAACAGAAACCAACAACAGTATTATAATTATGGTTATTATTATCTCATACACAATAACACGCCCCTCAGTCCTCGAAAGGACTGGTCATACAAACCACATCACGGATAGTGAAACACACAGACAAAGCGCCGCTCTCCCATACAGATTCGGGATCGGCAGTTTTCCGGAGAGCGGGAGGGAGGGATGAAAAAACGCTCCTGTGTTCAGATGAATTCAAAAACATAGGAACATCAGCATAAAGCCCCCATCTATCACTGTGTGTAAATAAATATAACAAGTCCAAACAGAGTATCTTTAATTAGCGTAAGGTGATGAATAATAACTTGTGTTATAAGTTTATCTAATGAAATAAAAAACTTACGATTTTCAATGTTACGTATTTTGAACATCAAAATTCTGTAAGCAAATCAATTATACCAATAGGTATCACTGTTTTAATCAAAAAAATCTATCACCACACGATAATTGATCGCTCTCATTAAATAAAAAACCTATTTTTTCATTATATTCATAAAGTTACCATCAATGCAAAATCGTTTCACTTACCACCTTGCCCCCTTGCCCCCTTGCCCCCCCATGAAGATGAGGAGCGGCAAGGTTCATTCCACCAATCATTAACAATATAAAACACCATTGCTGAAAAAATTACAAGAATCAAACAATAAAAAGAGCTCGCCTAACAAAATGAATCACTATTTTTAACGTTTGAGCGTCAGACAGGACAACAAACGGCGAAAAAGCACCACGCGAGGAAAGGGAGAAATAAAATGTAAATTATCGTGTCAAGTAACCAACGCGCTAACAGTGATACAGCGCTACCAGATTTAACGGACTCTGCACGGGTTACAACGAAGATTTCAGCTCACTAAAATTCTCAAAAGGCTGAGGGCGAGAAAGGAAATACCCTTGCACCGCATCAGCCCGCGTTTGCGTTACCATGCCCCACTCTTCCTGCGTTTCGACCCCTTCAACCACCACGTGATTACAAAAGCGGGACAGCAGCGCGACCAACGACGGGAACAATTGACGGCCCTCCTCACTTTTTTGCAGCAAAATAAACAGCTCGCGCGCCACTTTGATACAGTCATATTGCGCCTGCATCAGCGACGAAAAATTGGCTACGCCCGCGCCGAAGTCATCCAGCCATAGGTGGCGCATTTCAGGAAACATCGTCAAGAATTCTTGCGAGAGTACCCCCTGATTTTCCACGATTTCAAATCGCAGCCAGGGCATCGAGGCGATCAACTGCTTCGCTTCATGGCTCTGTTGTAAAGCATGCAGCGTTTGCCCATCGACATTGACTGACGCCAGAATACCATCCTTAATAAAGCGAGGATGCCAACGCGACAGAAGTTGCATTTGTTCAATCACCACCTGTAACCGCTCAGCCACATTGATACTGGCAAAATAGGTTTCAGGTGACACAAAACGCTGTGGAAACGCTGGCGAAAACACAGCAGTAAGCAACTCTATCGCCAACAGTTTGCCACTGGTGCGATAAATAGGCTGAAAGTTGTAGCGTCTTTGACAGTGATGCCAATACTGGAGTTCAAAAGCTGCCGCATCCCCTAGTTCAGAAGGCAGTGCTTGTATAACCCCTAAATTCCCCTGCTGCCCGATACATTTTGTCATAAGACCTGATGTGATACGTTGTTAGCCTGCTTATACTTAGAAAAATGGATATCGGCAAAGCCACAGAAAACTTTATTCGTTATTTGGCTTATTACGCTATTTTATACCCTAAATAATTCGAGTTGCGGGAAGGTGGCAAGGGAGCGAGTCCCGATGAGCTTACTTGAGTAAGTGATTCGGGTGAGTGAACGTAGCCAACGCACCTGCAACTTGAAGTATGACGGGTATATGCGAGAGATATCGGGGAAAGAGAGTGCTCCGCTACCAGGTTACGAGTATAATCCGCAGCTGGTTTTGCAAGGTATAAAGAAATGGCATTACTGATCACCCCTAAATGCATTAACTGCGACATGTGCGAACCTGAATGTCCCAATCAGGCAATTTCCATGGGATTGGACACCTATGAAATAGACCCGCTGCGTTGCACAGAATGTGTGGGCCACTACGATGTGCCTACCTGTCAAAAGGTATGCCCGATTGACAATACAATCATTCGTGACCCGCAACAAGTGGAAACGCAGGAGCAATTATGGGAAAAGTTTGTTGTTATGCATCACGCCGATCGTCTGTGAGAGGACGTTTTCTCTCTCCCTCAAGGATCACCGTGGCACAGGCATAGTGCCGCTCATCGGCGATAGTCACGTGTATCTCCTGCACCCCTAAGTTTTCCGCCATCAATTGCGCGTGCCCCCAAAGTCGCAAGCAAGGTTTACCCAGCGCATCGTTGAAGACGTCGAATTGATCGAAAGCCAACCCCTGGCTAATGCCGGTGCCTAGGGCCTTCGCCGCCGCTTCCTTAACAGCAAAGCGTTTGGCAAGATAGCGGGCAGACTGCGGGTGTTTTTCATAGTGCCCCCACTCTTGCGCGGATAATACTCTGCGCGCCAGGCGATCGCCGGATCGCGCGATGATGGCCTCGATACGGGCGATCTCAACAATGTCCGAGCCAAGTCCCAGAATAGCCATTAACGGCGGGCTTCCCGCAGCAATGCTTTCATCTCCGTGACTGCCTCTGCCAAGCCACTCATGACAGCACGACCAATAATCGCATGACCGATATTCAGCTCATGGATTTCAGGCAGAGCGGCAATAGCCTGCACGTTGTGGTAGGTCAGGCCATGCCCGGCATTGACCTTGAGCCCTTTGCTGGCAGCATACACAGCCGCATCGCGAATACGTGCCCACTCTTGCTGACGCAGCGTATCGTCCTGCGCATCAGCATAAGCACCGGTATGGATTTCGATATAAGGCGCGCCAACGGCTACAGCGGCATCAATTTGCACGCGTTCGGGGTCGATAAATAGGGATACCAGAATCCCCGCCTCGTGCAAACGGGCCACGGCTGATGTCATGCGCGGCAGTTGACCCGCGACGTCCAACCCGCCTTCCGTTGTCACTTCCTGGCGTTTCTCTGGCACCAGGCAACAAAAATGAGGACGAAGCTCGCAGGCAATCGCCAGCATTTCTTCCGTCACTGCCATCTCAAGGTTCATGCGCGTCTGCAACGTTTGGCGTAACAAACGCACATCGCGATCGGTGATATGACGACGATCTTCACGCAGATGAACCGTTATACCATCCGCCCCTGCTTGCTCAGCAACAAACGCAGCCTGCACCGGATCGGGGTACGCTGTACCGCGCGCATTGCGCAGGGTCGCCACATGATCGATATTTACACCCAGCAAAAGCTCTGCCATGAAACCAGTCCTCAAAAGAATCACCGTTAGACGACCAGTGTACACTGGCCTTTCGGTTCGTTACCACTGCGGTAATCTTTGGATAGTGCGAGACTGAAAGGTTTACCGCTCAGGTCATTATTCTTTTGCGACAGGCGGCGTGCGGAGACGTAAAACGGCAGATTTTTGAAACAGTTCACGGCTCTTCAATGGCTTGCCGCCCAGATAGGGTTTAAGCGCCATACGCGTAAAGCGTTTCGCCGCCCGCAGGGTTTGCACGTCAGGAAATTCCCGCGCTGCTAGCGCGCGCAGCTCATAGCCGGTAAAGCTGCGCTGATCCACGATCATACTGGCGATAAACCCTTTTTCTTCGCGGTAGCGGTAGGTCATGGTGTCTGCAACGGGTTCCCCGCTGCCTGCACAGTGGAGAAAATCAACGCCATAACCGAGATAGCCTAACAGCGCCAGTTCAAAACGGCGCAGCGCCGGTTCCGGTGAGGAACTCAACGCTGCCAGTTGCTGCAAGCAATGCAGGTAATCAAAGAAGAGTGCGGAAAAATTGGTTTCATGCTCCAGTACGCGAGCAAGCAATTCATTGACGTAGAGGCCGCTGTACAACATGACGCCGGTGAGCGGTAATGCCAGTGATACCGGTTCAGCGTTACGCAAGGTTTTGACTTCACCGCGTCCGCCCCAGCGAACCAACAGTGGCGTGAACGGTTGCAAACACCCTTTTAGCGGAGAGCGACGCGCACGCGCGCCTTTGGCTAACACGCGTACACGCCCTTCGTCTTCCGTGAAAAGATCCAGCAACAGGCTGGTTTCACTGTAAGGTCGCCCATGCAAGACAAACGCGCGCTGCCAGCCTTCCATCGGCGTTAACCTTATAAGTCGTCGATGTAACCCAGGCTGCGCAATGCGCGTTCGTCATCCGCCCAGCCGGATTTCACTTTCACCCACAGCTCCAGATGCACCTTGGCGTCGAACATGGCTTCCATATCCTGACGCGCTTCAATGCCGATCGTCTTGATCTTTGCGCCTTTGTTACCGATCACCATTTTCTTCTGGCCATCGCGCTCAACCAGAATCAACCCATTGATGTCATAGCCGCCGCGATCGTTGGTCACGAAACGCTCGATCTCAACGGTCACCGAATAGGGCAACTCTTCACCGAGAAAGCGCATCAGTTTTTCACGAATAATCTCAGCTGCCATAAAGCGCTGCGAACGATCGGTGATGTAATCTTCCGGGAAGTGATGCTCGGCCGCAGGCAAGTGTTTGCGCACAATGCTGGCAATGGTATCAACGTTGATGCCCTTTTCCGCAGAAAGTGGAACCACGTCGAGGAAGTTCATTTTTTCACTTAAAAACTGGATATGCGGCAGCAACTTGGTTTTGTCCGTCACATTGTCAATCTTGTTGATTGCCAGCAATACCGGACGTTTTTGATCGCGCAATTTGCCCACGACCATTTCGTCGTCGTCAGTCCAGTGCGTCCCTTCCACCACGAAGATGATCAGCTCAACATCACCAATAGAGCTGCTGGCTGCACGGTTCATCAGACGGTTTATCGCCCGTTTTTCTTCAATATGCAGCCCCGGCGTATCCACATAAATAGCCTGATAAGGGCCTTCCGTGTGGATCCCCATAATACGGTGACGCGTGGTTTGCGGCTTGCGCGAAGTAATGGAGACTTTTTGCCCCAGCAGTTCGTTCAGCAACGTGGATTTGCCCACGTTGGGTCGCCCAACTATTGCGACGAAACCGCAGTAGGTTTGTTCTTCGCTCATTCAATCTCCAGTATTTTCAACGCTTGTTCCGCTGCCGCCTGCTCCGCCTTGCGCCGGCTGGAGCCCGTACCAATCACCGGTTCATTAAAACCGCTGATCATACAATGGATGGTAAATTCCTGATCGTGAGCCTCACCGCGCACCTGCACCACCAGATAGGTAGGCAATGGCAGATGACGCCCTTGCAGAAACTCCTGCAACCGGGTTTTGGGATCTTTTTGTTTATCCCCAGGACTGATTTCATCCAATCGAGTCTGATACCAATTCAGAATCAGTCTTTCGATATTCTGGATATCGCTGTCCAGAAAAATACCGCCAATCAGCGCTTCGACCGTGTCAGCCAAAATAGACTCACGGCGGAAACCGCCGCTTTTCAATTCACCGGGGCCAAGGCGCAGGCATTCACCTAATTCGAATTCACGCGCAATTTCCGCCAGCGTATTGCCGCGCACCAGCGTAGCGCGCATACGGCTCATGTCCCCTTCATCGACGCGAGGAAAGCGATGATAAAGTGCATTGGCAATCACAAAGCTCAGGATGGAGTCACCAAGAAACTCCAGGCGCTCATTGTGTTTGCTGTTGGCACTGCGATGCGTTAACGCCTGCAATAACAGGTCGTACTGCTGGAAAGTATAGCCCAGCTTTCTTTGTAACCGATTTATTAAGATGGGGTTCATGTGTTACCAATAGATCAACAATACCTATTTACCGCAGCATACGGAACAGCGCTGTCCGAATCGCGCTTCGGGCGATAGGGGAACAAAGCTGTTTCGTTTGCATTGGCTCCGAACGGAGCCTGCGTTTTTCGTTTATTCTCGCGACATTCACCGTTACAAGAGGCTACCTGCCACGGTGAATGTTGTCGGAGTTATAACAATTCTACAACGTACCCGAAAATAATGCTGCGGGTTTATCACGGTGATTAATGAATTCGACCAATTCGGCTCAGACGTACGCCTGTTGGCCATTCACCTTCTTGTTTCTCGAAGCTCATCCAGATTGCCGTTGCGCGACCGACCAGATTCTTCTCCGGCACAAAGCCCCAGAAACGACTATCGGCGCTGTTATCACGGTTGTCGCCCATCATGAAATAGTGCCCGTTTGGCACCACCCACGTGGCCAGCGGCTGGTGCGACTGCTGGTAGTACATGCCCAGTTGATCCTGGCTACCCGGTACCACCAGAATGCGGTGCGAGACATCACCCAGCGTCTCCTGACGAACGCCCATCCGCACGCCGCCCGGCTTTTCCTCACCGAGCGGCAGCGCGTAGAAACCGCTGCTCGATTCCGAACCTGGACGGCCGAACGTTTGGACAAAATCACTGGCGTCGAGGTTGCTGTAGGTCACCGCGACAGCGCTGTCACATGCCGAGCCTTCACAGGCAGGGCGCACCGTAACCTGCTTGCTGAGCGGATCGTAAGAAATCCTGTCACCCGGCAAACCAATCACACGCTTGATATAATCCAGACGCGGATTTTCAGGGTATTTGAATACCGCCACATCCCCGCGCCGCGGATTCCCGGTCGGGATCAACGTCGTCTGCGTGATCGGATCCTTGATGCCGTAGGCAAATTTCTCCACCAGAATAAAATCGCCAATCAGCAACGTCGGCATCATTGAGCCCGACGGTATCTGGAACGGTTCGTAAACAAAGGAGCGCACAAAAAATACCAGCGCCAATACCGGAAACACCGAAGCACAGGTTTCAATCCAACCGGGCTGTTTGATAGTCACAACGCCCGTGCTGCCATCCTGCTGCGCGCTCAGCGCCGCCTCCGCTCTCGCCTTGCGTGCCGGTGCCCATTTAAAGCGTTCAAAACACCAGACAATGCCGGTGACAAGCGTCGCCAGCGCTAAAACCAAGGCAAACATATTGGCCATGCCAACTCCTTAGGGTTTATTTGCTCTCTTTGCCGACGTGCAGAATGGCCAAGAAGGCTTCTTGCGGCAATTCAACGTTGCCGACCTGTTTCATGCGCTTCTTACCGTCTTTCTGTTTCTGCAACAGCTTTTTCTTACGGCTCACGTCGCCGCCGTAACATTTCGCCAATACGTTTTTACGCAGCTGTTTCACGGTCGAACGCGCGATAATGTGGTTACCAATGGCCGCCTGAATGGCAATATCAAATTGCTGGCGCGGGATCAGCTCTTTCATTTTTTCCACCAGCTCACGACCACGATACTGTGAGTTGTCGCGGTGGGTAATCAGCGCCAACGCATCAACACGCTCGGCGTTAATCATCACGTCAACACGCACCATGTCAGAGACCTGGAAACGTTTGAAACTGTAATCCAGCGATGCGTAACCGCGCGAGGTGGATTTCAGTCGATCGAAGAAATCGAGCACCACTTCCGCCATCGGAATTTCATAGGTCAACGATACCTGATTGCCGTGGTAAACCATGTTGGTCTGCACACCACGCTTCTCAATACACAAAGTGATCACGTTGCCCAGGTATTCCTGCGGCAACAGCATATGGCATTCCGCAATAGGCTCACGCAGCTCTTCAATGTTGTTGAGCGGCGGTAGCTTGGAAGGGCTGTCAACGTAGACAATTTCCTGACGCGTGGTTTTGACTTCATAAATTACGGTCGGTGCCGTGGTGATCAAATCCAGATCGTATTCACGTTCCAGACGTTCCTGAATAATCTCCATGTGCAGGAGGCCCAGGAAGCCGCAGCGAAAACCGAAACCCAACGCGGTTGAGGTTTCCGGTTCGTAGAACAGCGAGGCGTCATTGAGGCTCAGTTTGCCCAACGCGTCGCGGAAGTTCTCATAATCATCAGAACTGACTGGGAATAAACCCGCATAAACCTGCGGTTTAACCTTTTTGAAGCCCGGTAGCGCTTTATCAGCCGGCTGGCGAGCCAATGTCAGGGTATCCCCCACCGGGGCACCGAGAATGTCTTTGATGGCGCACACCAGCCAACCCACTTCACCACAATTAAGCACATCGCGATCGACCTGCTTCGGCGTGAAAATCCCCAGACGATCGGCGTTATACACCTGACCGGTACTGATGACCTTCACTTTATCACCCTTGCGCAACGAACCGTTTTTGATGCGGATCAGAGAGACCACACCGAGGTAGTTGTCGAACCAGGAGTCGATGATCAGCGCCTGAAGCGGCGCATTAGGATCGCCTTCTGGCGGTGGAATCTCTTTTACCAGACGTTCAAGCACATCAGGCACGCCAACGCCGGTTTTCGCCGAGCAGCGCACAGCATCGGTGGCATCAATGCCGACGATATCTTCAATCTCTTCTGCGACACGCTCGGGATCGGCGGCCGGCAGGTCAATCTTGTTGAGCACCGGGACCACTTCCAGGTCCATTTCCATCGCGGTATAGCAGTTGGCGAGCGTTTGCGCTTCTACGCCTTGGCCTGCATCCACCACCAGCAGCGCACCTTCGCACGCCGCCAGAGAACGTGAAACCTCATAAGAGAAGTCAACGTGCCCCGGTGTATCGATAAAATTCAGTTGGTAGGTTTCGCCATCTTTCGCATGGTAATCCAGCGTTACACTTTGCGCTTTGATGGTGATGCCGCGTTCACGTTCCAGATCCATGGAGTCCAGCACCTGCGCCGCCATTTCGCGGTCAGATAAACCGCCGCAAAGTTGAATGATGCGGTCAGAAAGCGTCGACTTACCGTGGTCGATATGGGCAATAATGGAGAAATTTCGTATATGCTTCATTATGAAAGTTTTTCTACCTTGGTATTTCTGAAATTCTTGCCGTCTGGCATGCGCATGCGATGAAAATGGCGGCAATGCCTTCCCCTTTCACCAGAACCGATGCATTCTACATGTCAGACGCCGGAAAACCTAGTCATCAACCCGTATTCCCTTTGATTATGGCGCTTTTATTCCATCATGGCAGACAACCGGGAAAAAGATGACGTTTAAGGACCAGCACGCGCGCGTTAGACGGAGAATATCTCGGTGAGAAACGACCGGGTGGCGCAGCGGCTCACCCGGTTAAATGAGGTTCAGGATTCGATTTGCAACGGCTGCCCCGGCAGGGCTATTTGCAAAATAGCCGGTCGGTAGTGACGTTTTTCGCCTAATTTAAGCGACCAACCGCGTACCAGAATATACGCCAACGCGGCACCCAGCAGTGCGCCCAGCACCGCCGCCAGATCGTTGGCAAACAGTGCCTGTAGCAATCCCGCCCCTGCGAACAAGCCTAACAGCGGTACCAGATAGACCAACATGGCAGAACGCAGCAGACTACCTTCAGAAATACCCAATTCAACGCGCTGACCAGGCAGCAAGGGCTGCTCGCACGGAACGTGCAGCGCCTGTTCAGCGGAGCGTCCCAATTCACTCAGAAGTCCGGTGCCACAGGTTTTACGTGACTGACAACCGCTGCACCCGGAACGCTGCTCACAGTGCAGCACCGCCATGCCATCGTGCCAGGAAACCACGGTCGCCCACTCTTTGATCATACCTGCGCCCTACATCTTGCAAATTTACTGCGATTGAAAAATAACATTATCCGCAATGCGTTTAACCGTGGTAGGGGGTAATTCGCCCACTACGGTTATTTCATACCCATTGCGAATTTCTGTGTGTACGCTTCGCCTCCCCGTCGTGACATACTGCTCGGCACGGAATTCTGACGATGGCCTGATATTAACAGAAAAGCTGAATAAACCATCACTGAACAGGCGCGATTCAACCGGGATGCTGATCCCAGGCAACGTTCTGCGGGTACGGGAGATCTCTTTCATGCCCTGCGGCAGCCATTCAGGGATCCAGGTCAGGTCGACCGTTTCAACCGACGGTGTCGTCAGCAATGGCGGTGACCCTTCGCTCAATAATGGGCGTAACGTCTCACGGATATCATCACTGACCACCAGCGATGTCACCAGAAATTGCTCCATCCGTTCCCCGTTGCGATCCTGCAAATCAATACGCAACGGCAGTTTGGTGGCAACATCAAACCATACGCTGTAGCTATAACGTGTCCCATCCCGGGAAATAATACGCATGCCTTCACACAGGCGATCGGCGATACGCACTCTGCCTGCCGCCGGAATGAAGTCATAGAACGCAGACAGCGATTGATGATCGGCATAAACCAGGCTGGGGAACGAATCGATAATGTGATCACCGGAAAGCGAGAAGGGTTCGAGATCGGCATCAAAGTAACTGATGTCACGGTCTCGCTGCACGATTTCTCTGCGAGGCCCATCCATAAACAGCAACTGTGCCAATGGACGGTTATCTATACGGGCATGCCGATAGCGCAGAGATTCTATGCCCTGCCGTGAGATATTGATGAAATGTATTTCATAATTCAATGCCCGAATAGCATTGCCCATCTGTTGCAGCGAGGACAAGGGCTGAGGCTGCAACACCGTACCTGACGCAGGCTGCGCCAGGACGGTTGTTGAATAGGGTAAGCAACCGAGCAGAATGCAAAAAGCAAACCCAACACGCTTCATTAACGAGACTGCGTTCCTAAAGATTGAGTGCCAGGCACCTGAATAGCGGCCTGCTGTTCTTCATCTTGCTGACCTTGCAACGGCTCCGAATGGAGGCGGCGCTGCAATTCATAGTCCTGCAACATGACATTGATGCGGTTGCGCTGTGCTTCAACCTGACGTTGACCACCGTGCGACACCACGTTTTCAGACGGTACGCCCAGGCTGACCGGAGAGGCGGTGCCCATGGCGGGAAGCGTACTAAACGCAGGCATGTCGTTTTGCGCTTCCGGTGCTTGATCCGGAGAGCGTTGCATTTGCACGCCAACGATCACGGCCAGTGAGACACAGGCGGCTACACCGACCTGAGTCAACTGGCTTGCCCAAGGGCGCACTTTGTCCCAGAACGACAAACGCGACCAGGTATCGGGATGAGGCTGTGCTTCGGGAATAGCCTGAGGCGCAATGCGCACCGGCTCTTCGGCAATCGCCTGCGCAACGCGTGCGGCAATGTCGATTTCAATGACACTCTGCGCTACGTCACCACGCAGCGTATCGCGAATCAAATGGTAGCTTTGCCAACTTTTTTGCAGTTCAGCATCCCGCCCCAATGTGTTAAGCAGTTCGGTATCCGCTGCCTCGCCGTCCATTAAAGCGGAAAGTTTCTCTTTCTGCATACCCATACCCTTACCTTGTCAAATCCATCATGGTTAAAGCGAAAACCGGGTTAACGTTGAATTAGCGGTTGTACTTTGTTATCGATCGCTTCTCGCGCACGGAATATGCGAGAACGAACAGTGCCGACCGGGCAATCCATAATGGCGGCTATTTCTTCATAACTCAGGCCATCAAGTTCGCGTAGCGTAATCGCCATCCGTAAATCTTCTGGCAACGCTTCAATGGTTCGAAACACGATACTTCTCAATTCCTCTGACAACATTAAGTTCTCAGGGTTCGATATTTCTTTTAATGCGCTGGCGGTTTCATAATTTTCAGCGTCATTGGCATCAACGTCGCTCGACGGTGGTCGCCGCCCCTGAGCAACCAGATAATTTTTGGCCGTATTGACCGCAATGCGATGCAGCCAGGTGTAGAATGCACTATCGCCGCGAAAAGACTCCAACGCGCGATAGGCTTTAATAAACGACTCCTGCACCACATCCGGCACATCCCCAGGAGGAACGTACCGTGACACCAGGTTCGCCACTTTGTGCTGGTAGCGCACCACCAGCAAATTAAAAGATTTCTGGTCGCCTTTCTGGACACGTTCGACCAGAATGCGATCCGCTAGCTGCTCGCTCATCCGAGGTAATGTCTCCTCAAACCGTTCTCCACACGTAAAAATAGTACTGCCAGCCATGTCGTTATTGAATAATCTGAGCAAGCTGTAAGTCGGACATCACCGGTGAAAAAAAGTTCCCGATAACGTTGGTTCCTTCTTCTTTATTTGTGCTGCTCAGCCTGCCCCATGTGTCTTCGCGCGTCGGCGTTTACATCCGTACACGTCGCGCAGCTTTCTGTTCTTAAGCGGGGACAGTCAGGGGATCATACGCGAAAAATCGTTCAATAGCACCGTTAGCACTCTGAGAGTGCCCCGCCCTCGTTAACGACAAGGAATATCCTACATAAATAAATAGAAATCCTTGGTCAATGCACGGAAATCATCAGAGTAGCTGCCATCTTCTGCGCGAACAATCAGCATTCGCCCCTCGCAGGAGCCTACTTGCTTCGCCAGGGTCAACAGCTCCCGATGCGGTTGGCCTTCAGCCCTCTCTCGCACCGCCAGCCGCTGACGTATCGACCACCCTTGTTGGCATGCCGTGATGCAAAAATCACTGGATACCTGACGTGGTAGTACAACACAGAAACGCCCTTCCGGCTCCAGCAGCCAGTAAGCACAATGGAGTAAGGTTTCATGGGACAAACTCTCGGTATAGCGGGCCGTGCTGCGCGCCTCGGTCCTGCACGCACTACCGGGTGCAAAATAAGGAGGGTTACTGACAATCAACGCGTAACGTGATGCCGTTTGTGCCGTAAACGTCTCAATATCACGATTTACCACGCTGATACGTGATGCCCACGGAGAAGCCTGCCGATTCTCTTGTGCCTGCATGCTGGCGTCAGGCTCTACCTCAACCGCATCAATCGTCACCGTATCCGGGCTACGCTGTGCCAGCATCAGGGTAATAATGCCGGAACCACAGCCAATATCCAGCACACACCCCGTTTGCGGCACCGGAGCCCAGGCACCGAGCAAAATGGCATCCGTACCCACTTTCATCGCACACCGATCGTGCGCGACAAAAAATTGTTTAAACGTGAACCCGTTGCGCCGCAATGTTTGTGCTCGCGCTGCGTGCTGATGCATGATGAACTGCTCCTCCTGAAAACCGCCGTAGCATAAGGGAATCCCTGCACCAGGGAAAGCACCCCGCCGAGCAAAGCGTGTTAATCGGTAAAGCATGAAATATAGGGGTATATACCCAAAATAATTCGGGTTGCAAGAAGGCGGCAAGAGGGAGAATCCCGATGAGCTTACTCAGATAAGTGATTCGGGCGAACGAGTGCAGCCAACGCACAGGCAACGTGAAGTATGATGGGTATATAAACAGATGATGAAGTACAGGCGTAATGCGTCTATAATCAGCGCCCCAAACAGAGGTAGACCATGACTGCAACCCAATTTTCCGATCTTGATCTTGATGAAAGCCTGTTAGATGCCTTGCGCGATATGGGCTACGAGCGCCCCACTGCCATTCAACTCGCGGCGATCCCACCCGCTATGGACGGGAGAGATGTCCTGGGATCCGCGCCAACAGGAACAGGAAAAACAGCAGCCTATCTGCTGCCGGTGTTGCAGCATCTGATTGACTTCCCGCGTAAAAAATCAGGACCACCGCGTATTCTGATCGTCACGCCTACGCGTGAACTGGCGATGCAGGTGGCCGAACAGGCCAAAGCATTGGCGGCACATACCCATCTGGACGTGGCAACCATCACTGGCGGTGTGGCCTACATGAACCACGCTGAAGTCTTCAGCGAGAACCAGGATATTGTGGTGGCGACAACAGGGCGTCTGCTGCAATACATCAAAGAAGAAAACTTTGACTGCCGCGCGGTGGAAACGCTGATTCTGGACGAAGCAGATCGTATGCTCGACATGGGGTTTGCTCAGGATATCGAACATATTGCCGGTGAAACTCGCTGGCGCACACAAACCTTGCTGTTTTCCGCCACGCTGGAAGGCAATGCCGTCAAGGATTTCGCAGAGCGACTGTTAAAAGAACCGGTAGAGATAGAAGCCGACCCTTCACGACGTGAACGCAAAAAGATTCTGCAATGGTTTTACCGCGCCGATGATACTGAACACAAAACCGCGCTGCTGGCACATTTGCTGAAACAACCGGAAACCACCCGCGCCATTGTGTTTGTACGTAAGCGCGAGCGCGTGCATGAACTCGCAGCCTGGCTACGCGAAGCGGGGATCAACAGCTGCCATCTGGAAGGCGAAATGGTGCAGGCCAAGCGTAATCAGGCCATCACACGTCTGAGCGAGGGTTTGGTCAATGTATTGATTGCTACAGACATTGCCGCTCGCGGATTGGATATCAACGATGTCAGTCACGTCTTCAACTTTGACTTACCGCTCACGGCCGATATCTACTTGCACCGTATTGGGCGTACCGGACGCGCTGGCAAAAAAGGGTGTGCCATCTCATTGGTAGAAGCCCACGATCATTTGCTGCTTGGTAAAATCAGCCGTTACTTAAATGAGCCGTTAAAAGCGCGCGTCATCGATGAACTGCGTCCGAAAACCAAAGCGCCAAGCGAAAAAACCAACGGTAAGCCGTCGAAAAAAGTGCTGGCCAAGCGTGCTGAAGAGAAGAAAAAGAAGAAAGAGAAAGAAAAAACCAAGGTGAAAGTGCGCCACCGCGACAGCAAGAACGTCGGCAAGCGCCGCCAGCCTGCGCAGAAAACGGACGATACGCCTTCAGGCGCAGAGTGATTCCGTTTCGATACCGCCTCCCGGCACTCACGCCGGGAACCAACATCGAGCACAAAAAAAGGAGCTTTCGCTCCTTTTTTATTACCGCAACTGCACGCTTACAGACTTTCAGTGAAAGTACGCGTAATCACGTCACGTTGTTGTTCAGGGGTCAGTGAGTTGAAACGCACTGCATAACCTGAAACACGGATGGTCAACTGCGGGTATTTTTCCGGATGTTTTACCGCATCTTCCAGCGTTTCACGGCGCAGAACGTTCACGTTCAGGTGTTGACCACCTTCCACGCGCACTTCAGGTTTGATTTCCAACGGAACTTCACGATATTCAAACTGACCCAGATCGCTCACAGGAACGATTTGATCTTCACTGTAATCCGCTTTTGCGCAAACGCAGCGTGCTTCTGATTTTTCTTCATCAAGCAGCCAGAAAGAGTTAACCAGAGCGTTGTTGTTAGCTTTAGTAATTTGAATGCCAGTAACCATAATTGCCTCCGTAAAACAGCAGAATCGTGTCTGAACCTGGGAAGGGTTGTCATACTCACCGACACGAGGTTTTAACCACAAAATGAAATTCACTTACCTTGTGTAGTTATATACCAGTACCTTAGCCGCCAATCTTTGATTTAAATCAATTAATTCAGGGTGCGGAAATCAGGGTTGATGGCAATTAATTGTTTTACATCAATTTTAACTCAAAGGGGTGATGCAATTTTTTTGTAAATTTTCAACTTTTTTATAATCATCCCTTCACTACCCTCAACTTTCCCACCACAGTGTTTTACCTTGAGAGCAGAGATCGGTAAGCTACAGCCCTCTTTCACAACACCCGCATCGAGGACAGGATGACAACCGAACTAACGTGGCATGACGTTTTGGCACAGGAAAAAGAGCAGCCTTATTTTGTGCAAACGTTGACGTTTGTCGGCAATGCCCGCGCCGAAGGAAAGGTAATTTATCCCCCGCAGAAAGATGTGTTTAACGCCTTTCGCTATACGGAGTTCAATCAGGTAAAGGTCGTGATCCTGGGACAAGACCCCTATCACGGGCCTAATCAAGCGCACGGCCTGTCATTCTCCGTCCGTCCGGGCATTCCCGCACCGCCGTCATTAATGAACATGTACAAAGAGCTGGCGAACGATATTCCCGGTTTTACGATCCCGCGGCATGGTTGTCTGCAAAGCTGGGCGGAGCAAGGTGTGTTGCTGTTAAACACCGTGTTAACGGTAGAGGCCGGTCAAGCGCATTCCCACGCCAACCTCGGCTGGGAAACCTTTACCGATCGCGTGATTAGCGCGTTAAATGAAAAACGCGAAGGCATCGTGTTTCTGTTATGGGGAGCACACGCGCAGAAAAAAGGCAGCATTATCGATACGCAGCGCCACCATGTGCTGAAATCCCCACACCCGTCACCGCTGTCAGCACACCGTGGCTTTCTGGGCTGTCACCACTTTTCCAAGACGAATCAGTTACTGCAACAGCAAGGGCAGCCGCCAATTGATTGGATGCCGCAGCTACCGGATTCAGCAACAGATCAGTAATGCCGCCAGTTCGCAAGCAGTGCTACAGCAATGCAAATCGTTTGCGAACTGAGCCCACAGCAAGACTTTACTGCGCTATAGCGATCGTTTGGAGGACAATGCAGGAAAAAAAACGAAAATAAGAAGGAGTGGTGGAGCTAAGCGGGATCGAACCGCTGACCTCTTGCATGCCATGCAAGCGCTCTCCCAGCTGAGCTATAGCCCCATTACACCAGACGGTGACACTGATTGTCTGTGTGAACGGCCAGAATAATATGCAACCCGCTCAGGTGTGTCAACGGCTAAATCTCTTTCTGCTGTCAACCGCTGAAAAAGCCGCCAGCGCGCCGCTTTTATCAACGCTTTTAGCGTAATACCGCATATAAGAACAGAAAAAAACGCTGGTAATGATAACGGGTTTTATTATCATCTTTTACTCATCCATCAGAACCTTAACAGGTCATTATGCGCTATTTGCCCGTTGTGCTTATTACTCTGATCGCCTCCAGCCTTTTACCCGCGCGGGCACAGCCCCCTGTCGCTACGCTCTCTGAAAACGCAAAACGCTACTTCAGCATTGAGCAACACGATATGGAAAGCCCCCGTCAGCTTCAGTACCGTGTCTTTATCGCTACGCCACGCGATATTACCGCACAGGAGAAACGTCCGGTGCTCTATGTACTGGACGCCAATGCCCAGTTCCCGCTGGCGGTCAACAGTTACACCCCCGCGCAGGGGCCTGCGCCTGTGATTGTCGGCATCGGCTATCGTATTGATCAAGGTTATGACATTCCTGCCCGCACCCGTGACTACACGCCGCCGACCCCAACAATCGATCCGGATTTTGGGGCGGGCGGGGAAGCCGAGCAGTTTTATCAGTTTATCCAACACAGTGTAAAACCGTGGGTAGAAACACACGCCCCCGTTAATCCACAGCAGCAAACACTCGCCGGCCACTCCTTTGGCGGGTTATTCGTGCTGTTTACCCTGTTTAATCATGGGGAATCCTTCCAGCGCTATCTGGCTGCCAGCCCGTCTATCTGGTGGGGAGACGGTGTAGTCATCCCCAAACGTTCACCGCTGCTTACGGCACACCCTACGTCAATCACGATAAGCGTAGGCGAATATGAAGAGAAGCCCCCCAAAGCCGATCCCAACCAACCGGTCGATCCGAAACGCGCCAAGCGTCAGGCACAGCGTACCATGGTAACCAAAGCGCGCGATCTGGCGGCGCAATTGCACACCGAAAATCCTGCGGCCAGCTTTATCCTGTTCGAAGGTAAACACCATGGCAGTGTGATCCCCGATGCAATGGCAAAGGCGGTAGAAGTGACCATTCAGCCACAGTGAGATCAAGATTGCCCCGAAACCGTGAATAAAAAACGCCCCGTGCAGCGTACTCCTAAAAAGGAGGGCCACACGGGGCGTTAATCAATAGCAGGATTACGCGATTATTGCTGTGCTTCACGCTCGGCGATAAAGACCAGCGCTTTATCGATGCGTGCCAATGCACGTTGCTGACCCACCGCATGCACCGTGACATCGACGCCCGGTGATTGACCCGCGCCAGTTACCGCCACACGCAGCGGCATGCCTACTTTGCCCATACCCTGTTGCAGTTCGTCCGCCGTGCCCTGAATCGCGTGGTGAATGTTTTCCGCATTCCAGTCACTGATGGCAGCCAGTTTCTCACGCACCAGTTCCAACGGCTGGCGAGCGACCGGGCGCAAGTGTTTCTTGGCGGCATCGGCATCGAACTCGGTAAAGTCTTCATAGAAATAACGGCAGGACGCTGCGATTTCTTTCAGCGTCTTGCAGCGCTCACCCAGCAGCGTCACCAGTTCGCACAGTTGCGGCCCGGTACGGGTGTCAATCCCTGCCTGCTCAATGTGCCATGACAGGTGTGTTGCCACATATTCAGCCGGAAGATGATTGATATAGTGGTGGTTGAGCCACTGCAACTTCTCGGTATTGAAGGCACTGGCCGATTTGCTTACCGCGTCCAGCGTAAACAGCTGCGTCATTTCGTCGATGGTGAAAATTTCCTGATCGCCATGTGACCAGCCCAAACGGACCAGATAGTTGAGCAGCGCCTCCGGCAGATAACCATCATCACGATACTGCATCACGCCCACGGCACCGTGGCGTTTGGACAGTTTCTTGCCATCATCGCCCAGAATCATCGACACATGGGCATATTCCGGCACCGGCGCACCCAACGCTTTCAGGATATTGATTTGACGCGGGGTGTTGTTGATATGGTCTTCACCGCGAATAACGTGCGTGATTTCCATATCCCAGTCGTCGATCACGACACAGAAGTTGTAAGTCGGCGAACCATCAGTACGGCGAATGATCAGATCGTCCAGTTCCTGATTGCTGAATTCGATCGGACCACGAATACGGTCGTTGAAAATCACAGAACCATCTTGCGGGTTACGAAAACGTACCACGTGAGGCTCATCATCGGCATGATGCGCATGAGAATCGCGGCAGCAGCCGTCATAGCGCGGTTTTTCACCCTTCGCCATTTGATCTTCACGCAGCGCTTCCAGACGCTCACGGCTGCAATAGCATTTGTAGGCGGTGCCCTGCACCAGCATGTCATCAATCACCGCGTTGTAGCGGTCAAAACGCTTGGTCTGGTAGTACGGGCCCTCATCCCAATCCAGGTTCAGCCAGTTCATGCCATCCATAATGGCATCAATGGCATCCTGCGTTGAACGCTCCAGGTCCGTGTCTTCAATGCGTAAAACAAACTCACCCTGATGGTGACGGGCAAAGAGCCAGGAGTAAAGCGCAGTACGAGCGCCGCCGACGTGCAAATAGCCAGTGGGACTTGGCGCGAAACGAGTTTTGATTTTCATTGGGATAATAAGCCTTGTTACTTAAGGGCGACTGGCAGACACCAGCGACGGTTCCAGTTAAACGTTGGCGATATTCTATCACTCTGCCCTGATTCCTCAACGCTGTAACCACATTGCGCGTTGAATAGGGTGAGTATTACGCCGAATTATTGACCATGAATGCCCAGAAAAACGACGTGTTGCCTAATTTTACAACGAACACGCATTTTGCATTTAAAAAGCGTTGACTCACTTTCAACTATCCCTATAATGCGACTCCACACAGCGAGTGTGATTAGCTCAGCTGGGAGAGCACCTCCCTTACAAGGAGGGGGTCGGCGGTTCGATCCCGTCATCACCCACCACTCAATTCGAGTGCCTGTTGTGTGAAGTATCATGTTGTAAAGTATCACGACATGAAGTACGACTGTGTTAGCACGGAAGTACGATGTAAGAAAAAGTGAAATTGGGTGATTAGCTCAGCTGGGAGAGCACCTCCCTTACAAGGAGGGGGTCGGCGGTTCGATCCCGTCATCACCCACCACTTCTGCGGGTCGTTAGCTCAGTCGGTAGAGCAGTTGACTTTTAATCAATTGGTCGCAGGTTCGAATCCTGCACGACCCACCATTTCCGCAGATATTCTTTCGTATACCCTTAAGCATCCTGTTTTCATCCTCTCCGGTATGGTCTTATACAGCTATATCTTCGCATTCTTTCAATCCCTCAGTTCTTGTCTTGTGCTCAGTCTGACTGACTCTCCCATGTCACTGCCTGCCTATCTTCCTAACGCTATTTTTACATCCTTCGCTTTCTCCGCACGCCACTCGCTCAAACCACAGCAATTTTTTTGATTAGCTATGTCAAATAAATTTGTTTTCTCTGCGTCACTAAAATGGCGACACTACGCCCTGTTGTCCTTCCCACAATTTTGTGAACATACATAGGGTTAATTATTATGATTGCTCAGCTCAATCGGTCATTCAATCGCCTCGCAGACCATCAGGATGCGGGCATTCTGTTACTGCGTCTGACCATTGGTATTTTGTTGCTGTTTCACGGTGTAGCCAAAATAGAGCACGGCGTGGGTTGGATCGTGCAAATGCTGCAAGCGGCGGGCCTGCCAGGCTTTATCGCTTACGGCGTGTACATTGGCGAAGTGGTCGCTCCGATCCTGATTATTTTGGGTGTGTTTACCCGCGTTTCCGGCCTGATTGCAGCCTTAACCTTGGTGGTTGCCACCCTGATGGTCGGTATCGGTAATTTCTTTACCCTGACCAAAGTCGGTGCCTGGGCGTTGGAAGTGGAAGCTCTCTACTTCTTCGGTGGCCTGATCATCACGCTGGTCGGCAGTGGACGTTACTCTGTAGTGTCCAACCCAGATTACCGCTGATTTTACCGTCAAAGAAATTGAATGAAAGACGCCCGCGATCGCGGGCGTATTGTTATGAACCGTTTGGTCTTTTTTCGAAACCGCCGCTGTCGTTTAAATTTCCCAATCGTGGTTATACACTTTGGATTTGAACTGGATAACATCGCCACGTTTCAACCCGTTGAGATTGATATCATCCTGCGCCACTTCGGCTTCAATCAGTTCGGGTTCTCCCTCAACTTTCAGGGACAAACGGGTCAATGCGCCCAAGGGACGAATATCTCGCACCACCACTGGCTGAAACCCTTCTCGCGTCTCGGAAGAGATCGCCACTTCATGAGGGCGGAACAGGATAGGTTTCTCACTGTGCGCCACTTTCAAGCGGTTGCTATCACCGAGGAAGTGATAGACAAACTCGCTGGCCGGGTGATTATACACCTCAGCAGGTGAGCCAATCTGTTCGATAACCCCCTTGTTCATTAGCACGATGCGGTCAGCGACTTCCATCGCTTCCTCCTGATCGTGCGTCACAAACACCGATGTCAGATTGATGTTCTCATGTAAACGCGACAGCCAGCGGCGCAGTGATTTACGCACTTTGGCATCCAGCGCGCCAAAAGGCTCATCCAACAGCAAAATACGCGGCTCAACAATCAGCGCACGGGCCAGCGCAATACGTTGACGCTGACCGCCAGAGAGCTGTTCTGGATAACGATCCGCCAACCAGTCTAACTGCACCATATTCAGCAATTCATGCACTTTCGCTTCAATGTCGCGCTTGGAAGGGCGGATGCTGCGCGGCTTCATGCGTAACCCAAACGCCACGTTGTCAAACACGGTCATATGGCGAAACAGCGCATAGTGCTGGAACACAAAGCCGACATTGCGATCGCGCACATCGTGTACCGACACATCTTCGCCGTGAAAAACAATCTGTCCGCTGTCCGGCTTTTCCAGGCCGGCAATGATACGCAACAAGGTGGTTTTTCCACAGCCCGATGGCCCCAGCAGTGCCACTAGCTCGCCGCTGTTGATGGCCAGATTAATTTCATTCAAGGCCCGGAACTGGCCAAACTGTTTGTTTATATTACGAATATCAATGCTCATTTGGAGCCAGCTCCTGTTGGTGTTTCTCAACCTGTTTTGCCAGACGCCCTTCACTCCATTGGCGCAGCAGCAATACCACTAACGACATCAGCAACAATAAAATCGCCACGCTAAAAGCGGCTACAATGTTGTATTCGTTGTAAAGGATCTCAATGTGCAACGGTAAGGTGTTGGTCAAACCACGAATATGGCCAGAAACCACCGACACCGCACCAAACTCACCCATGGCACGCGCCGTACAGAGCACCACGCCGTAAATCAGCGCCCATTTCACATTGGGCAACGTGATATACCAAAACATCTGCCAGCCGTTGGCACCCAGTAAACGGGCGGCCTCCTCCTCCTGAGTACCCTGCTGCTCCATCAATGGAATCAGCTCGCGCGCCACATAGGGCAAAGTGACAAAAATGGTTGCCAGCACAATTCCCGGCACGGCATAGACAATTTCAAGATGGTGCGCGGTCAGGAAAGGGTAAAAATAGCTTTGTGCACCAAACAGCAGCACGTACACCAACCCCACTACTACCGGCGATACCGAGAAGGGCAAGTCAATGAGTGCTAGCAGCAAGCTTTTACCGCGAAATTCAAATTTGGTCACGCTCCAGGCGGTCGCCAATCCGAACACCACATTAAGCGGTACGGATATTGCCGTCGCCAATAACGTCAGTTTCAGCGCAGAAATCGCATCCGGTTCCGAAATCGCCTGCCAGAACGCCCCCACGCCTTTCGCCAATCCCTGCGTCAGCACCATCAATAACGGCAATACCAGAACCAGAAAAAACACCAGCCAGGCCAGCGTCACCAGCACGTAATAGGTCGTTGCGCGTTTTTTTCCCTTGGGAGTACGCGCCGCGGTAGCAATTACCTGTTCCATTGTCACCGCCTTACAGTTTGGGCTGAATACGACGCTGCAACAGGTTAATCAGCAGCAGCATAATGAATGAGACCAACAGCATAAATACGCCGATACCGGTAGCACCTTTGTAGTCATACTGATCGAGTTTGGAGACAATCAGCAGCGGCAGTATTTCGGTTTTAAACGGAATATTGCCGGCAATAAACACCACCGAGCCGTATTCCCCTACCCCGCGCGCAAACGCCAATGCGAAGCCCGTCAACCAGGCAGGCAGCAGAGCGGGTAGCAGCACATGCCAAAATACCTGAGCCGGTTTTGCCCCCAGACAGGCGGCCGCTTCCTCCACTTCGCGAGGAATATCAGCCAGCACCGGTTGCAGCGTCCTCACCACAAAGGGTAAGGTGACAAAGATCAACGCCAGCGTGATACCCAGGCTGGTGTAGTCAATCTTGAATGGAAACAGTCCGCCGATCAGCCCATTCGGCGCATACAGTGCGGTAAGTGCAATACCCGCCACCGCCGTGGGCAGCGCAAAAGGCATATCGATCATGGCATAGATCACTTTGCGCCCCGGAAACTGATAGCGCACCAACACCCAGGCTAGCAAGGTTCCCTGGATGCCATTGACAAAAGCCGCCGCCAGCGCCGTGCCAAAAGAGAGTTGCAGTGAAAACAGCACCTGACGGCTGGTGATCAACGTCCAGAATTGTGCGAGTGTAAGCTGGCTGGCGTAGACAAACATGCCTGCCAGCGGGATCAGCACAATCAAACTCAAGTAGCTGAGGCTAAACCCTAAGGTCAGGCCAAAACCAGGAATGACGGGAGAAATGCGTCGTGACATACCAAGCCTTTCTTAATGCAATCGTTCAGTGAACCCGCTCATCCACATGGCAAAGCCGCTATCGAGGTAGCGGCCAGCCAGTAGGCATTTTAAAAGTTATTTATTGATTTCATTGAAAATCTTGTCAAAAACGCCACCGTCATTAAAGTATTGGTCCTGCACTTTTGTCCAGCCACCAAACTCCTCATCGATGGTCACCAGTTTCACTGGTGCGAATTGGCCTTTGAATTCTTCAGCAATCTTGGCATTGCGCGGACGGTAGAAATTCTTACCGATAATGCGCTGCGCATCGTCGCTGTAGAGGTATTTCAGGTAGGCTTCAGCCTGCTTTTGTGTACCTTTGCGCTCAACCACTTTGTCCACAACGGCAACCGGCGGCTCAGCCAGAATAGACAGCGACGGCGTGACGATTTCTAACTGATCGCCGCCCTGCTCTTTCAGTGACAGATAGGCTTCGTTTTCCCACGCCAGCAACACATCGCCCAGTTGGCGCTGTACGAAGCTGATGGTGGCACCGCGCGCACCGGTGTCTAATACCGGCGCATGACGATAAAGTTCAGTCACGAATTTCAGCGCGCTCTCATCACTGCCACCCGGCAGGTGTTTGGCGTAGGCCCAGGCCGCCAGGAAGTTCCAACGCGCACCGCCGGAGGTTTTCGGGTTAGGCGTGATCACTTCTACGCCCGGCTTCACCAGATCGCCCCAGTCCTTAATATTCTTCGGGTTGCCTTTACGTACCAGGAACACAATGGTGGAGGTATAAGGCGTGCTGTTATCCGGCAGGCGTGCCTGCCATTTGGGATCGATCAGCGGCTGGTTCAGATTCAGGGCATCAATATCGCCCGCCAGCGCCAGCGTCACCACGTCCGCCTGCAGACCATCAATGACCGAGCGAGCCTGTTTGCCGGAGCCACCGTGGGAGTTTTTAATGGAAAGCGTTTCGCCGGTGGTTTCTTTCCAGTGTTTAATAAAGGCAGCGTTATATTCCTGATACAGCTCACGCGTTGGGTCATAAGACACGTTCAACAATTCCGTTGCCGCAGACGCAGCGCCCGCAAATAATACCGTTGCTGCTGCAAGAGATACTCCCAGACGACGTATTGACATCATTATCACTCCCTCAACATTTTTTCGTAATTTGTGTAGTGTGTTTGGCATAGTGCGGGCAATAGGCTCACAACATGGAGTGACAATAGAGGATAGGGGGTGGGGGCAAAAATATTGTTTCGCGATAATTTATGCTCTCGCGTTATATTCTTTGAGCCTATTGAGTTTTTTAAATCTAAGCAGATTAGCGGTTGGTAGGCAGCGAAAAGGGGCCATAGGCCCCTTGGATCAATCAGATAGCAGATTATTCTTCTTCATCGAGTTGCAGGGCAACATAGAGCAGCAAACGATCGTCAAAGTTTCCCAAATCCAGCCCAGTCAGTTCGGAAATCCGGTTCAGGCGATATTCAAGCGTATTACGATGGATGAACAGCGCCTTAGCCGTAGCACCCGGCTGAACGTTATTGCGAAACCAGGCGTTAAGCGTGCGGCGCAGCAACCCATTGCCATCCATCGCTTTCAGTTTTGCCAGCGGACGAACCAGTTCATTGGCCTGCCAGCCACCGCGCAGACTATCGAGCAACACCGGCAGCATTAAATCCTGATAATAGTAGCAGCGCTGGCTGGGCATCCGCTGTTTCCCAACGCCCATGGTCGTGCGCGCAGTACGATAAGAACGCGCAATGCTGCCCGGTCCGGTAAAATAGTTGCCCAACGCCATCCGTACCCGCAGGCGTCCGCTCTCCGTCATGCGAGAGAACAGGTTATCCACGCGACGTCGATGTTCTTCGGCATCCCAGCGACCATGGCTGTTCAGCGCGGGTTTCAGCACCACCATTTCGGTCAGAGACACGATAGCGATCAGGTTATTGCGCTCGGGTGTGGTCAACAGCGTTTGTAACTGCTGCAATTCTGCCATCGCACTGTCCACACCCAATTGACCACTATCGACCTCGACAACGGCCACCACACGCGGCGTGTTGAGATCGATCCCCAGACGTTGTGCCCACTCCATCAGTGCGGGTGACAGCTCGTCGGTACGAATCAGGTTTAGCACCAGTTCTTCACGCAAACGGCTATCCTGCGCCAGCATGTGCAGCAGTCGAGCCTGCTCCAGCATCATCTCTGCGGTCATGCACACCAGTTCACCAAATTGACGCAAATGGGCGGGATTACCGGTCAGGCCGATTACGCCGACAATTTCACCGTCAATACGTAGTGGCAAGTTGATACCAGGCCGCACGCCGTGCAGATGGCGGGCAACTGCATCATCGATATCGACGACGCGCCCCTGTGACAACGCCAACAGCGCCCCTTCGTGCAATTCGCCCACGCGTTCTCGATCGCCGCTGCCTATAATGCGCCCACGGGCATCCATCACGTTGATATTGCTATCAATAATTTGCATGGTACGCGCAACAATATCCTGCGCCAGCTTTGCGTTGAGATGATATGACGCCATTCCCGCCCCTGGTATGAGAAAGTGACAATTGCACTATCATAACGTTGCCCTGAAAGCTGGACATTGTGCGATTTCACAAACATTGACCCAATTCATTAGAATTGCGGGAGGTATCACAAAATAATAGCGAGGAGGCGGATGACTAACGTGGAAGTAAAAAAGGAGCGTATCAAATACGCTCCTTTCAGTCTGAAATCGCTACTGTTTATTGTGCCAACAGATAAAGCGTTGTATTACCGCGCAGCACATTCAGTGCTAATACTGGAGGCTTGCTGTCCAGAATTTTACGCAGTTCGCCCAAATTCTGCACCGGCTGCTGGTTCACACCAAGGATCACGTCATCCTTCTTCAAGCCGATTTTCGCGGCCGCCGAATCGGCTTTCACCTCGTCTACCTTGACGCCTTTCTGACCGTCGATTTCGGTGTTGCTAAGCGAGGCGCCACTGATCCCCGTGTAGAGATTACCGGACGCGATCTGTGTCTGGTTGGTCTGCTGCAAGGTCACTTCTACCGTTAGCGGTTTGCCTTCACGCAGCAGCCCCAGCTTGACCTTGCTACCGACGGGTAAGGAACCCACCTGTGCACGCAGGGCTGCAAAGCTGCTGATCGGTTTATCGTTCAGCGTCAAAATGACGTCACCGGCTTTGATGCCTGCTTCGTCTGCGGCGGACTTCGGCCTGACCTGGCTGACAAATGCCCCGCGCTGCGCGTCCACTTTCATCGCTTGTGCCAGATCGGAATTGAGCTCGGTGCCGGTAATGCCCAGTTCACCGCGTTTCACGTCGCCAAACTCAACCAATTGCGCGGTCAGGTTTTTCACCATGTTGCTTGGAATGGCAAAACCGATACCGATGTTTCCGCCATCCGGAGCCAGAATCGCGGTGTTCAGGCCGATAAGCTCACCGTTAAGATTAACCAGCGCCCCGCCGGAGTTGCCTCGGTTGATCGCCGCATCGGTCTGGATGAAGTTTTCATAATTCTCGATGTTTAAACCGCTGCGCCCCAGCGCAGAAACAATACCGGACGTCGCCGTTTGGCCTAAACCATAGGGGTTACCGATTGCCACGGTATAGTCACCCACGCGTAGTTGGTCGGAATCGGCGATCTTGATGGCAGTCAGATTTTTAAAATCAATCAGTTGAATCAATGCGACGTCGGTACGCGGATCTTTGCCAATCACTTTGGCATCATACTTACGCCCGTCGTAGAGACGCACCTGAATCTTGTCGGCGTTGTCGACCACGTGGTTATTGGTGACCACATAGCCTTTCTCCGCGTTGATCACTACGCCAGAACCCAATGCCTGGAAGTTCTCACGTTTTGCGGGCGCGCCCTCTTCCCCTTCGTCCTCAGCCCCCTGACAAATCGGGGAGTTTTGGAAGGGTGAACCCTCCTGACAGAACGGCGAATTCTCACCGAAGAAAGGCTGCATCTGCTGCGGAATATTGCTGCGCTTGACGTCGGTATGCCCTTCAATGGAGATGCTGACGACGGAAGGCATCACTTTATCGAGCATCGGAGCCAAACTTGGCATCTGGCTGGATGTCGATACTACCGCCTCAGTCGCCGCAAAAGCCTGCCCCATGCTCATTGCCAGGCTCAGCGCCAATGCACTCAGAACCAATGATTTTCTTTTCATGATCTCTTATCTCGTCGTATCAACAGGTGAATCCCACGTCGCCGAACCTGTTTACCATCCCGCCCTCTCTCTATCGCGCTGGCGGGGTCGTAAACAGGCTCAATTGGCGTTCGCGCTATATCAGATAAACAAGAAAGCACAAAGTTCATCGCCGCGCGCTGGCCCAAACGTAAGCAAGTATGGAGCCGCTTTACATAAATTGTTATTCCGCCGCCATCAACCGCCGGTATTCGTCGTAAGCGTAAAGATCTGTCATTCCACTGATATAATCTTGAATCAATCGGGCCCGATAATAGTATTCCCAAATCTCCTGTTCCTCGCGAGACAGCGCAGAACGTTGGAGCAGGGCTTCACGATAGGCCAGGCAATGTTTGCTGGAAAGCTTGTGGTAGAGTCGGGTTTCGATGGGGTAGTGCGGATGCGTATCGTCATTCACCATCTGACTGAACGCGTCATAAGACATTTCCAGCAGCGGGTGGTAGATGTCCAATAGCCCCCCGATCACGCGATAGCCTTGCAGTTCCAGTTTTTCGACTTCTGCGTTATTAAAGACATACTTACGAGCTACCTCTTTGAACACCCGCAACAGTTTTGCCTGCGCGCCTTTATCTTCCAGCAGCGCCTCATCAAAAGCACCCGCGTAAATCGCAGGCAAATTTTTGATAAAACGATGCGCCGCGTAAGGCACCAGCCTCGCTACCGTATTGACGCGCAACTGCATAAAAAATTGATCGTCGGTGCTGCGCCAGCGGTGCCGTTTTCGACTTTCATAAGCCTGCTCCACGGTTTTGGCGAACAGATCGGAGGGATCGACCGTCCCCCAGGTTTGGCGCAGGTACAGATAAAGCTGCTCGGTGGTAAGGATCTCTTTTTCTACCGCATCCTCCAGATCGGCAACGCAGTAGGAGATATCGTCCGCGGCTTCCATGATGTAGGTGAGCGGAAAGCGATGGTATTCGTCCAGCGACAATTCCCGGCGCAGATCGGCAACAAAATCCTGCTCAGAAAGGTAATACCCCGGCTTTTTCATCAAATAGCGATAGTTGTCGGGCACCTCGCCGACCCAATACGCTGGCCGGGTATATTTGAGAATACAGCCCACCTGGCTGTAGGTAAGATTCAATTTAAGCAGCGTATGCACCAAACGAATCGCCTGTGCATTGCCTTCAAAATGGCTGAGATCCTGTCGTACCTGACGCCGCAATGCGTCATGCGTATCGCCTTTCAGCCGCAGGGCTTCAACCTGACACGCATCCTCACGCGACAATGCGTCATGCTGAATATAAGCGGCATCCAGCCGTTTCCTAAACCAGTTGTTGATGGCAGACTCACCAAAATGGCCAAAGGGCGGGTTGCCGATGTCGTGCATCAGGCAGGCCATTTCTACCATGCTTTCAAAAGGCGTCTGCCATAGAGACAGACCCAGGGCGTCCAGTCGATTTTCGCCTTTGATCCGCACCAGAATATCTTTGGCGATGTAGCGACCGACCTGCTGCACTTCCATAGAGTGTGTCAGCCGTGAACGCACAGCGGCGTTACGCTCCAGAGGAAATACCTGCGTCTTCTGCTGTAAACGGCGGATCGCGGCAGAGTTGATGATACGTCCCCTGTCGCTTTCGAACAGGCGAACGATGTCATATTCACTCTCCGCGGCGATCGGTTTGCTCAGAGGCCGCTGAACGCTGAATTTCTTTGAAAAATCGATATCGGACATCCCCTTCCCCCTTAACCGCCGCCAAAATCACGCCTGGGTTCCATTTCACCCCGTTAGCCATGATAGACTACACAACACAGACTACGGCTAACTATTCGAAATACTATTCGAAATTTTGTGGGGAATCTTATGAAAGTCGGCATCATCGGAGCCATGGAACAAGAAGTGACGATCCTGCGCGATCGCATCGAAAACCTCAGTACCTTCACACGCGCTGGATGCGAAATCTACAGCGGGTGGCTGAACGGCGTCGAAGTGGCACTGTTAAAATCCGGCATTGGTAAGGTTTCCGCCGCGATGGGCACCACGCTGCTGCTGGAACATGCCCGTCCTGACATGATCATCAACACCGGCTCTGCGGGCGGTCTGGCACCGACCCTGAACGTCGGCGATATCGTGGTATCCAGTGAAGCGCGCTATCACGATGCTGATGTCACCGCTTTCGGCTATGAAGCAGGCCAGATGGCAGGCTGCCCGGCGGCGTTTCCCGCTGATGGCTCCCTTATTGCGTTGGCCGAGCGTGCCATTGTCTCTTTGCAATTGAATGCTGTGCAGGGGCTGATTGTCAGTGGTGATGCGTTTATCAACGGTGCAGAACCGCTGGCTCGCATCCGCCGTACCTTCCCACAGGCTGTCGCAGTCGAAATGGAAGCCACCGCAATTGCTCATGTTTGCCATCAGTTTGGTGTGCCTTTCGTGGTGGTACGCGCCATCTCCGATGTGGCTGACAAAGCCTCGCACCTGAGTTTTGACGAGTTTCTAGCCGTGGCAGCCCAGCAATCGTCACGCATGGTGAGCGCCATGTTGCAAGAGCTCGCCGGAAAAGCCTGATGCGCGTTCGCGGGCTCACGCTTCTGGCAATACTGTGTCTGCTCATGGCCGGACGGGTCAGCGCAGAAACCGTCGCGCAGCGCATTATCAGTCTGGCTCCCCACGCTACGGAGTTAGCCTTCGCCGCCGGCATGGGCGATCAGGTGATTGGCGTGAGTGCCTGGTCAAACTACCCGCCTGAAGCGCAACAGCGGGAACAGGTTGCCTCCTGGCAAGGCATCAATCTGGAGCGGGTGCTGGCCTTAAAGCCGGATTTGGTTCTGGCCTGGCGTGAAGGGAACCCGCAGCGACCGCTTGAGCAACTCTCGGCTTTTGGCATCCCGGTGGTGTATCTGGACCCCACCTCGTTGGAAGCAATACCAACCATACTGGAACAGCTTGGGCAATACAGCGCACACCCAGAGGTTGCACGGCAAAATGCGCAGGATTTGCGTCAGCAACTGGCTGATTTGAAAACACGCTATGCCCATGCGCCAAAACATCAGGTGTTTCTGCAATTTGGTACACACCCGTTGTTCACCTCAGGTAAGCAGTCGTTGCAGAACCAGGTACTTGCTCTGTGTGGCGGCGTCAATGTTTTCGATGACAGTAAGGTGCCTTGGCCGCAGGTCAGTCGTGAACAGGTATTACGGCGCAACCCACAGGTGATCATTATCACTGGCACCGCAGCCGATGCGGCCGCCACGCGTGATTTCTGGTCGCCACAGTTGTCCGTGCCAATCATTACGGTAGACGAAGATTGGTTTAATCGCAGCAGCCCACGCATGTTGCTGGCAGCCCAGTACATTTGTCAGCAACTCGCCGCCCTCCCCGCCCAGTAAATCACAGGGTCATGCCTGCGCTCGTGCAGGTATGACCCTGTCAACGCAAAGCAGAAGTGGCACTACTGCTGCAAAACAGAGGTGTGATGTGAACGATCGAAAGGCGGTGATAACGATGAAGAAACGCCTAGATTCGCCAGACGTTTTTAGCACCTTTAAAAGCACTCTTAAGTGACCTATAATTAACACTCTGAACAGGAGGGTACATTATGGCATTTCAGATTTTAACCACCACTGCGGCAAGTATTACAGAGCTTAAACGAGATCCTATGGGGACGTTCAATGCCGGAGAAGGCGCACCAGTCGCAATTCTAAATCGCAACGAACCCGCTTTTTACTGTGTACCACCGGCCTTGTATGCACAGCTGATGGAAATTTTGGAAGATCAGGAGTTGGGGCGAATTGCCGATGAGCGAATCGGTGAGGCAGTAATCGAGGTCAATATTGATGACCTATAAGCTGGCCTTTAATGAATCAGCGCTGAAAGAATGGAAAAAATTGGGCCATACCCTTCGGGACCAATTCAAAAAGAAGCTCATTGAGCGTCTACAGAACCCACGGGTGCCGGCATCACAACTTCATGGACGGAAAGACCAGTTTAAAATCAAGCTCCGTGGCGCAGGCTACCGACTGGTTTACAGTGTCAACGATGACATTGTGACCGTCACGGTAATTGGCGTGGGTAAACGAGAAAATGATGATATCTACACGGCAACCCAGCACAGAAATTAATCACCCCGGATACCCGATATTGCTCCCAGGATAATTTGAAGCCTGTCAAATTCCATACATCCCATAGTAACCCTTTCTTTTATCATAAAAAATCCCTCCTAAAATCATATGAGGGCACTTTAGAAGTGCTCAAAGGGGCATTACAGTTTGGCAATTACAGATATGACTGCACGCTTTTCATCCAGATAAAAAGCGGTTATCATGCTGAAAATGGTCAAAATGCAACCATTTTCAGACAAGAAACAAACCAAAACATAACGATTTGATAACGCACGTTTGTGCACTGAACCGGCAACGGTTCTTTTTAACACCAGGTAGAAAAGTGATAAAAATAAGTCTGCTTAACGTGGGCCTGCTGATGCTGGCCTGCAATACTGCGTATGCAGCAAGCACCAGCGGGCAAATCAATGTAGGACTGAACGTGGTTGCTGTCTGTGAGATCAGAGAAACCGCAGCCACCGCCCACGTTGAGTGCCCGAACGCAAAAGCGCTGATGCCTAAGATTACGCAAACCTCGCTACGCGCAGGGGCGCGTACAGTAACCCATCAGGAACCGCGGCTGATCACGATTGAGTGGTGATGACGCAGGTTGGTTTATTCAGCCCGTTAAAACAAAAAACCGCGTTGAAGAACGCGGTTTTTTTTCGGCATCAGCGATAGGATAATCAGATACTGAAAGAAGAACCGCAGCCGCAGGTGCTTTTCGCATTCGGGTTAGTGACCACGAAGCGCGACCCTTCCAGACCTTCCGTGTAATCCACCGAACCACCGACCAGATATTGCAGACTCATCGGGTCTACCACCAGCGCCACGCCCTGTTTCTCAATGGTCATGTCGCCGTCGTTAATTTTATCGTCGAACGTGAAACCATATTGGAAGCCGCTACAGCCCCCCCCGGTGATGTAGACGCGAAGCTTCAGCTCCGGGTTCTCTTCATCAGCAATCAGGACTTTCACCTTTTTTGCCGCCGCATCAGTGAATTGCAGCGGCACAGCCATTACTTCATCGCTCATTGTCGTACTCCCAGCTTGTCTTTTATTGGGCGGCGCACGCCGTTTGCCTTATCCCAATCATACGCTCATTATCCAACAGCGGGAAACAAGGTTCAAGGTTTGGCCTTGTGTTCATTTTCCGCACGCTGCTCTACCGCATTTTGCCGTTGCAGCGTTCGGGCCAAAATCGCAGAGTATAGCGGTTGTCCGCCTAAAAACTGCGCCATTAACGTCGCGCCCAGGCAGGTAATGATCATGGGCAGAATCAGCTGATAGTTGTCCGTCATTTCCAGCACCAGCACAATCCCAGTCAGCGGGGCACGTACTGATGCCGCAAACAACGCGCCCATTCCTGCAATGGCAAAGGTGCCAGCCCCTAATGCATAGTCAGGGAATGCGCTGTGTAAGATCAGCCCGTAGGCACCACCTAGCACGGTGCCCAACGCCAACATCGGCGCAAAGATCCCGCCGGGTGCGCCAGAGCCAAAGCACAACAGCGTCAGCACCATTCGCAACATAAATATCAGCAGCAGCATGCCCACGCTGCAGTGCGCCGCCGTTACGTCGGGAATAATAGCAAAACCCCCGCCGGAAACGTCGCTGAATGTCAGCGAAAGCACACCACATAGCCCACCGGCTAACATCCCGACCAGCATAAAGCGTGTCAGGCTCTGCCCATGAAAACGCAAAAACAGCGCCTGCGTCCCCAACACCAGCCGGTTAAACACAACGCCAACCGCACCAAACACCATGCCTAACAGCAGATAACACCATAGCGTGTTGACCGGGGCATCGGGCAGTGTGCCAACGTGGATAACCGCCGCCTCACCGTTAAACACCCGAAACACCACGCTGGACATGATGACGCCAATAAACACAGCTTTAATGGAGATCAAGTTGTAGCGAAACTGGGGCCGCATCTCTTCAATAATGAACAAGATCCCTGCCAGCGGGGCGTTAAACGCCGCTGACAGCCCAGCTGCAGCACCGGTTGCCAGCAGTGAATGACGCACGTCTGCGCGTTTGGCCGACAACAAGTCTGCGATCATTCCCCCCACGTTGCCGCCGAGTTGAACCGTTGGCCCTTCCCTACCCAATACCATGCCAGCGCCAAGCGTTCCCAAGCCACCGAAGAATTTCACTGGCAATACGCGCCACCAGCGTACCGGGCGAAGATCCTCCAACGCGCCTTCAATCTCCGGGATCCCCGAGCCACCCGCTTCTGGCGCAAAACGGCGCACCAGATAATACCCCCCGGCAGCCATCAGTCCAGAGAGGAGAAACGCCAGCGGCCAGCGCCACTCAGCGTGCGCCCACTGCGTCACCGTTTCCAAACGAAGTGCTTGCAGTGCACTCACCCCTTTCTCAAAAGCCCCCCCAATCAGACCGACTAACGTGCCCACCAGGGCAGCCAGCACCAGAATCATCACCGGCGTTTTATCACGGCGCAGGAATTGCCGAATCGCGGCACGGCGTACGTCAATCAGGGAAATATCGCGGGAAGTCATCACAGGATAAACCAAAGCAGCTAATACCAAAGAGGTAAAGTATACGCCCATCCATCCCATAGCGCCTCTCTCGCCCTCTAACATCAACGACGCGAATTTGATAACGCGGCAGCGTTGTTTACAATAGGCAAAACTCCGCTCTCTTTTCAGGACCCTTTCCATGAATAAATCAGAAAGTCTCTACGCTGCGGCACAGCAGCTTATTCCCGGCGGCGTCAACTCGCCGGTGCGCGCGTTCAACGGCGTCGGCGGCGTGCCGTTGTTTATCGAGCGGGCGGACGGCTCACACCTCTACGATGCAGACGGTAACGCCTATATCGATTATGTCGGTTCCTGGGGCCCCATGGTGCTGGGGCATAACCATCCCGCCATTCGTCAGGCGGTGATCGCCGCCGCAGAGCGCGGATTGAGCTTTGGTGCGCCAACCGAAATGGAAGTGCATATGGCGCGGTTAGTGACCTCACTGGTGCCGTCGATGGATATGGTGCGCATGGTGAATTCCGGTACCGAAGCCACCATGAGCGCTATTCGTCTGGCGCGCGGCTTCACAGGCCGTGACAAAATCATCAAGTTTGAGGGCTGCTACCACGGCCACGCGGACTGCCTGCTGGTCAAAGCAGGGTCTGGCGCATTGACATTAGGCCAACCAAATTCCCCCGGCGTACCCGCTGATTTCGCCCGCCACACATTGACCTGCATCTATAACGATGTGGATTCCGTCCGTCAGGCTTTCGAGCAATACCCGGATGACATTGCAGCGATTATCGTTGAGCCGGTGGCAGGTAATATGAACTGTATTCCGCCATTGCCTGAGTTTCTGCCCGGATTGCGTGCACTGTGCGATGAATTTGGCACACTGCTGATCATTGATGAGGTGATGACGGGCTTTCGCGTGGCATTAGGCGGCGCACAGGCACACTACGGCGTGGTGCCCGACCTGACCTGTCTGGGGAAAATCATTGGTGGCGGCATGCCCGTGGGCGCTTTTGGCGGACGGCGCGATGTGATGCAAGCGCTGGCCCCAACCGGCCCGGTGTATCAGGCGGGAACGCTTTCCGGTAACCCGATTGCCATGGCAGCGGGTTTTGCCTGCATGAACGAAGTGGCTAAACCCGGAGTGCACGATACCCTCACCGCATTGACCACGCAGTTGGCACAGGGGCTGGAAGCCGCGGCCAAAGCGCAGCATATTCCTTTGGTAGTGAATCATGTGGGCGGCATGTTCGGTCTGTTTTTCACCGATGCACCGAGCGTCACCTGCTATCAGGATGTAACGCAGTGCGACGTGGAGCGCTTTAAGCGTTTCTTCCACCTGATGCTGGCCGAAGGCGTTTATCTGGCGCCATCAGCGTTTGAAGCGGGCTTTATGTCACTGGCGCACAGCCAGCAGGATATTGAGAACACCATCGCGGCAGCACGACGCTGTTTTGCCCAGTTGTAATCGCCGCCAAGAGAAACACCCCGATCGTGCGATCGGGGTGTTTGCGCATCAGAAGTTGTAATTCACACTCATGGACACGCTGCGCGGCGCGCCATAGGCATAGCTGTCACTAAGCGCGCTGTAATAGTTCTTATCCAGCAGATTGTTGACGTTAGCCTGCACCGCCAGCTGTTTGTTGATCTGGTAGCGACCAAACAGGTTAACCAACGGATAGCTTCCCTGATGCACACGCTCAGCCCCCTTCGGCCCCGAGGTATCCACAAAGGTGCCGTTCTGCCAGTTTACCCCGCCGCCCAGCGTCAGCTCCGGCAGCATCGGCAACTGGTAGCGGGTAAACCACTTCAACGAGGTTTGCGGTAGCTGGTAGCTGGCTGTTCACCCGATTATCCGCCGCGTCTTTGGCAACATAGCGTGCGGCACCGAACGTCATCTGCCAGTTATCCGTCAGGGCACCGTTCAGTTCCAGTTCCACACCTTTACTGGTTACACCTTGCGCACCGTAGTAAGCCTGATCGCTCGACCCATTGACCTTGTTGCTGCCATCGGTCTGCGCCAGATTATCCTGCTCAATGCGGAACAACGCCATGGATGCCGTCAGGCGGCCATCAAACCAGTCAGATTTCAGACCGGTTTCATAGTTTTTGCCTTCAATCGGTGCCAGGTAGTTGCCGTTAACACTTCGGTTATCTTGCGGCTGGAAGATGGAGGTGTAGCTGACATAGGCAGAGAGGGTATCGTTGATGTCGTAAATCAACCCGGCATACGGCGACACCTTGTCTTTGCTGAAGCTGGAGGCCATACCGCCCGTGCTCCATTCGGTATAGCGCGCACCGGCCACCAGCGCCAGTGGATCGGCCAGCGAGAAACGGGCCGCACTGTAGACCGATCTCTGGTGCACGGTATCATCCGAACTTTTGGTCTGCGCCTGCCAGTTCGGTTCCGGCGCACTGCCGTTCCAGTTGTAGTAATTGCCCATATCCGCAACCGTCACGGCATCGTTCGAGGCGTAGTAGTAGTTGCGTTGGCGACTGAACCCCACCCCGGTAACCAACTCATGCTGGCGCCCCAGCAGTTCAAACGGACCGCGCACGTAGGTTTCCAGTGCGTCCAGTTTGCGCGTGTCGGTAAACCAGCCGGCACCGCCCGCCAAGCCTAATCCGGTGTCTTGATCTGGGAAACTGCCACCATTGAAAGCATAAGGCGAAGCGTACATCAGCTTGTCATCAAACTTGGTTTCCGCATGCGTGGTGTTGATATGCCAGTCCCAGCCGTTATCAAACATATGGCTGAACTGGGCGAAGACCTTGTTGGTCTCGATATTGTAATAGGCCCAGTTCGGGGCGGGATTGACGCTGCGATCGAAGCGGGTACGGTTGCCATTACTGAACCAGGTCGGCAAGCCGCCCCAGGTTGAACCGGGGGTTTTGCTTTCCTGATAATCGTAGCCGAATGACAGCGTGGAATTATTGGCCAGATCCGCATCGACAATGCCGGAAATAAATTTTTTGCGCTTATGGTAGCGTTCGAGCCAGCTATCCTGATCCTGATAGCCAGCGATAATCCGCCCGCGCACGCTGCCGGATTCGGTCAAGGGTGCGGAAAGATCGGTCACATAGCGCTGGTTATTCCACGAGCCATAGCTGGCAGAAACGTTACCGGTGACTGCTTTGCTGGTGGCGTGTTTGCGCACCATATTTACCGTTGCGGAGGGATTACCGGTGCCGGTCAGCAGGCCGTTGGCACCGCGCACCACTTCAATGCGATCGTAGATCGCGGTATCTCCCAGCGCGTCACCAAAATTCCAGGCTTCGGATACCGAAGTGGGAATATCATCAATGACGAAATTGTTGATGTAGAAACCGCGCGCATAGTAGCCGATACGTTCACTGTCGGTATAGTTGCCGGTAACACCCACCACGTTATCCAACACGTCGCCCACCGTTTGCAGGTTCTGATCCTGCATGCGCTGTTTATTTACGATGGTAATAGATTGCGGAATATCACGCGGGCTTAACAGCAAGCGCGTCCCCGCCGTGGTGAGTTTGGTGCTGTAGTCGCCGGGCACATCCTGCCCCGCTGCGCCTCCGGTGGCGGTGACCACCAGTGTGTCGCCACTCTTTTTACCCGGTGATGAGGCAGATTGTGCAGCGCTCTGATGGGTGTTGTCACCCACCGCAGTGCTGGTCTGTGCCGCCCCCGCTAAAGCGGGCCACAGCGCCGCCCCCATGCACAGCGCCAAAACAGAAAAATCGCTTACCGATTCCCTTGCCTGAACCGGCTGCGCGCAGCCAAACAGCTTTCCTTTCATAACGATCCCTTAAGCGTGCATCATGCTGACACGACACCGTTTTACCCGGCTATCATCCGGTAACACCCGGAAATGGTCGTATCCCTGAGGCGCAAATCTATTTATTGAATATACATAATATTAGATAATGGGAATCATAGTGATAATGATTTGCATTTAATATGTAAATAGGGTTTACCTGTCGGCACGGTTTTCCCTGCCAACAGGTCGTTAATGGGCTTGCTTACGCAGCAGATAAATAAAGTAAGGTGCGCCGATAAAGGTCGCCAACAGGCCAGCAGGCACCTGATTAGGAAACAGGATAATGCGGCCCGCCCAATCGGCCAACAGCATCAATATGCCGCCAATCAGTGCGGAACAGCAAAGCTGAGGGATCACGCGGGAGAATCCCATCATGCGCGCCAGATGCGGCGCCATCAGCCCGACAAAGCTGAGTGGCCCCACCGTCAGGGTTGCCATCGCGGTCAACACCGATGCCAACAGCAAAATCAGCAAGCGCACGGGGGTGACAGCAACGCCTAACGCCTGAGCCGTCACGCTGCCCAAGGGCAAAATGCGCAGCCAACGCTGGCACAAGGGCACCATTAGCACTAACACCAGTGCCACACCCGCAGTGTTGATCGCTTGTTCAGATTCAACGCCGTAGGTCGAGCCAGAAATCCAGGTGATAACGCCGCTCATGCGCGGATCGCCGCTTGCCAACAGCAGCGTAAGCACGGTGGAAAATGCGGTACTGAGAGCAATCCCGGCCAATAGCATGCGCTGCGTAGAAAACCCACCGCGACTGGCGATGGTGATCATCACCAGCAGTGTCAACGCCGCACCCGCGCTACCCGCCGGCAACTGCCACGCGCTGGTGTCTCCCGGCATCAGGAACAGCAACAGAATAACCCCGGTAGCGGCACCCGCACTGATGCCCAGCACTTCCGGGCTGCCCATCGGATTAGCCGTCAGTTTCTGGATCAGCGTGCCTGCCATCGCCAACATCATGCCCGCCGTCAGTGCTGCCACCGCGCGCGGCCAACGCCAGGGCAACACCTGCGCCAAATCCTCACCGCGGCTCCATTGCCAGCCTTGTGCACCTTTACCCAGCATCAGCGCTATCGCCAAAGCGACCAGTAACAATACTATCCCGGCCAACAGCCAGCGGCCCCAGCGGGGGGCCACGGCGTTAATGCCTCCGGCTGGCACCAACGCAGGCTGGTGCGTGGTGCGCAAGCGTGGCAGCAGCCACAGCAGCAATGGGGCACCAATCAGCGCCGTCACTGCTCCTGTCGGCACTTCACGCCAGACGCGGGTCAGCCACAGCACGGTTTGATCGGTTAATCCCAACAGCAATGCCCCCAGCAATGGCGCCAGCCAGAGCCGTTGCCACAAGCGACGAGCGCCCAGCATGCGGGCCAGCAACGGGGCAAACAGGCCAACAAAGCCGATAATCCCCGCCACGTTGACCAGTTGGGCGCTGAGGAAAATCGCAACACCGAGTGTGGTTAAGCGCGCCAGCACCAGACCCAACCCCAGATTACGCGCCACGCCATCGTCCAATCCCAGTAGGGTCAGTGGACGCAACAGCAGCAACGCCAGTGCAAAACACACCAGCAATCGCGGAAACAGAAACGCCACGCGGCTCCAATCCTGCTGGTTTAGCATGCCGCTGCTCCACAAAAACAGGTTTTGTAGCTGCTCATGGTTAAACAGCACCAGCAGTTGATTGACGGCGGCACAGTAAAAACTCAGCACCAGTCCAGCGAGCAGCAACGTAATCGGCGACATCTGCTTGCCCCATGAGAGGCCAAACACCAGTGCGCCAATACCAAGCGCGCCCACCATCGCCATCCACTGCTGTGCGACCTCGCCGCCCGGCAGCATCCATAAGGTTGCCACCGTCACCCCGAGTTGCGCGCCGGTAGCAATGCCAAGCGTTGCCGGTTCCGCAAGCGGATTGCGCATCACCTGCTGAAACAACAGCCCCGCCAGCCCCAGCCCCGCGCCGACCAACAGTGAGAGCGCCAGACGCGGTAACAGGCTGTAATGGAACAGCAGTTGGCTTAAATCACCCGTTTCGGGGTTGGCGACGGCTTGCCACCACGTCGCCACCGGCAATGCGTGGCGCAGATTGGCGGCCATTATCAACAGCAACACCGCCAGCATGCCGACCACGATCAGCACTGCGCCAGAGCGCTTAGGCGTTGACGCCATGGCGAGCCTCCAGCGCATCCTGCAATACCTGACAAAAGCGCATGGCCGACAACGTGCTGCCATACAGCCACACCGCCGGTACGCGCTGCCAGCGTTGCTGGCGCACAAACGGCAGCGCCTGCCATAACGGGCTGCGTACTACCTGCGCCATCATGGCCTCGTCACCGTGGCCAAAACAGATGGCGTTGGCATCCTGAATGTCCGCCAGACGCTCAATGCCCACCACCACGCTGCCCCAGAAGCTGGTTTCTTCACGCCAGGCGTTTTCAATGCCGAGTTCATCCATCACTTCCTGAAACAGGCTGTTCTTCGCGATAATCAAGACGTGCGTACTGTCGATAAAAGAGAACAGCAACAGTGGACGACGGGTGTAGGGCTGCAACTGCGCCCTGGCCTGCTGCATAAAGGTTGAGAAGGTGTGCAGATGCTGTTCCGCGGCGTCGGGGATGGCTAACCGCTGTGCCAACTGGCGCAGTGACGCCTTTGCCATGGTCAGCGGTCGTCCGGCTTCGTTATTAAAGGTGAACCCCATGGTCGGGGCAATGCGCGACATTTTCTCTACCGACGGGCCATAGCCCGCGGAGTAGACCATCAACGAAGGCCGTAACTGCGCCAGCAGTTCCATATTGGGTTCGGTACGAAAGCCAACATCAATCACCGACTCGGGCAGTTGCGGCTCAGCGACCCACAGCCGGTAATTCGGGATTTCAGCCACACCCAGCGGCATAACCCCCAGCGCCAGCAGCAGCTCAGCAGGCAACCACTCGAGCGCCATGATGCGACGCAGGTCTGGCGGTGTCTCGGTTTTCGCCCAGGCGGAGAAACACAGGGGGGAAAGTAACAGCGCCATCAGCACGCGACGGCGATCGTCATTGATACGATGAGATAATGAAGCCATGTTTAGCACACAAAGCTGACTGGCGCACCGCCGCCAGGATGCGGCAGGATCCCCATTGGAATGCCGTATACCGCTTCAAGTACCTGCGGCGTCATGATGGCATCCGGTGTCCCCTGCGCAATCATTTCTCCCCCGCGCAGCGCCACCAGATAATCACAGTAGCGTGCCGCCATATTGATATCGTGCAGCACGGCGATCACCGTCAGCCCCTGCTCACGGCTCATGCGTTGGATCAGGGCCAGTACCTCAACCTGATGTGCAATGTCTAACGCCGATGTTGGCTCATCCAGCAGCAGGCAGCGGCTGTCCTGCGCTACCGTCATTGCCAGCCAGGCGCGTTGACGCTCACCGCCGGACAGGCTGTCCACCAAACGGTGCGCGAACGGCTTCAGCCCCACGACAGCGATAGCGTTTTCCACCTTTTCGCGATCGGTACTGCCAAAGCGCCCCAGCGCGCCGTGCCACGGGTAACGCCCAAGCGCCACCAGCTCACGTACCGTCATGCCTTCCGCAGCGGGGAGTTGTTGCGGCAGATAGGCAACCTGTCGGGCAAAGGATTTGCTGTCCCAGCCGGGCAACGGCGTGTCCTTGACCGATATCACACCGCTACTTGGCGTTTGATGGCGCCCCAACATCTTCAACAACGTTGATTTACCTGAACCGTTGTGACCAATCAACCCACACACTTTACCTATGGGAAATGTCAGAGAAAGCGAATGCAGCAGGGTGCGACCAGGCACAGCGAAGCTGACATCGTTGAGACGAAAGGTGGTATCCGGCTCATTATCAACCCGCACCGATTCATAAGAAGAGGTGTCTGGATTTTGCATAACCGTCGTAACCCGTTGTTGCTGTTCGCCGTTTGTCAGGTAGTAGCGCTTTTTAACGTGGTGCTACCGACGCAAAAGAGAACGATAATGATTATTATCAAGAGCGGGAATGATAGGCGGACGGGATCCCTCTCGCAAGCGTTTTAATCCCAAAAAGCACAACGCCCCGGCGCAGGTCGCGTCGGGGCGTTGTTCATCAGCGTAAACGGCGTGGCTACTGACCAAACATCTCTTTGATCCAGTCAGCGACACCGCTGTCATTTTGCTGAGCAGGCGTTTGTTGCTGCTGTTGCGCGCTCTGGCACAGCGCCTGCGGGTTTTCCGTCCACACCGGCAATGCCCGGCCTGCGCTGCCATTACAGATAAACTGGCCGCCACCATCGACGGTCATGGTCGCAATACCTTCCGGCGGCGTCAGCATCAGCGCCAGCGGCGTCTGGTTTTCCAAATAGCGGCGATACAGCGTTAGCGCACCGTTGGCACCGGTCAGTTTCGCCGGACCATTGTTATCGCGCCCCACCCAGGTGATCGCCACTTCTTTACCATCAACACCGGCAAACCAGCTATCACGCAGGTCGTTGGTGGTCCCGGTTTTCGCCGCCAGGTGGTAATTGGGGAACTTGACCGCCAATGAGCGTGAAGTGCCACGCTCAACCACCTGCTGCATACCATACAGCGTCAGGTACGCCGCCTGAGCCGGCACCGCGCGTTCGGCCTGCGGGAAGCTTTGATACAGCACGCTGCCGTCTTCTGCTATCACTGAACGCAGCGCCGACAACGGCGCGCGATTGCCGCCGCTGGCGATGGTTTGGTACTCCTGCGCCACTTCCATCGGTGTCAGGCTGATGGCCCCCAACAGAATGGCGGGCACCGGTTGAATCACCTCTTTCGGGATGCCCAAACGTTGCAGCGTATTGCTAATCTGCTCCAGCCCAACCGTCATCCCCAGATTGACCGTCGGCACGTTCAGCGAGTTGGCTAATGCATCCACCAACATCACGCGTCCACGGAACTGGCGATCGTAGTTGTTCGGTTGCCACACCTGCCCGTTCGGCTGCTTGAGCGAGAGCGGCTCATCCGCCAACCAGGTATTGAGACGGAAAGTATCGGGCTGGCTCAACGCGGTCAGGTAAGTCGGCGGTTTTGCCAGTGACCCCACAGGACGACGCGCCTGCATCGCACGGTTAAAACCGGCGTATTGGGTTTGAGCACCGCCTACCATAGCGCGAATTTCACCGCTAAAGCGATCGACAACCACCATGGCCGATTCCAGATCGCTAACGTTGCGCGCCGCGCGCAGCGCCGGAACACCCTCTTCCACCGCTTTTTCAGCCGCATCCTGCGACACCGGGTCCAGCGTGGTGAAAATCTTCACGCCGGAAAGATCTTTTACCTTATCCCCCAGGCGTTGCTGCAACTCCTGGCGCACCAACTGCATAAAGGCAGGTTGCGGCGTGATCACGCCCCCTTTCGGCTGCACCCCTAACGGGCGAGCGCTCAGCATGTTGTAGAGATCTTCGTCAATAATCTGCTGATTTTGCAGCAAACGCAGCACCAGATTACGGCGTTCGAGTGTCAGTTGCGGGTTACGCCACGGGTTATACAGCGAAGCGCCTTTTACCATGCCGACCAACAGCGCCTGCTGATCCAGACTCAGTTCATTAACCGGACGACCGAAGTAATAGAGGCTGGCAAGCGGGAAACCACGAATCTGATCGTTGCCACTCTGACCGAGATACACTTCGTTCAGGTACAGCTCAAGAATACGATCCTTGCTGTAGCGGTAATCCATGATCAGCGCCATATAGGCTTCGTTCGCTTTACGCCACAAGGATCGTTCATTGGTGAGAAACAGGTTTTTCACCAACTGCTGCGTCAGGGTACTCCCGCCTTGCACCGCACGGCCTGCCGTGATGTTCGCCAGAAAAGCACGGCCAATAGACAGGAAACTGATGCCGTCATGCTGATAAAAATGGCGGTCTTCGGTCGCAACCAGCGTGTCAACCAGTAAATCAGGGAAACCGGAACGCTGCACAAACAGCCGCTGCTCCCCGTTGGGGGATTGCATCATGGTGATCAGACGCGGATCGAGGCGGAAGAAACCAAAATTACGTTGTTTCTCAAGGTTTTGGATCTGCGCCAGACGATCGTTGGTAAAGATCAGTCGGGCGTTGATCTGCCCTTCCTTGCCATCGGGAAAATCGAACGGGCGGCGAAGTATATCAATGGTATTGCCACGCACGCTGAATTCACCCGGCCGGGTGATACGCGATACCTGACGGTATTGCATCCCTTCCAGCAGGCTTATCATCTCTTTCTGGCTGTAGGACATGCCCGGCTCGAGGTTCACCATTCGGCCATAAACGGCCGCAGGCAGTTGCCACACTTTGCCTTCGATTCGGCTGCGGATCTGGCTGTCAAGATAGACGCCATACAGCGCAAGCACCACGGCGAAGACCAGCGACAGCTTAATGAACAACCCAAGCCAGCGTCTTTTTTTACGCGGTTTTTTGCTCATCTCGTCCTCATCGTCGTACTCATCGTACTCGTCGTCTTCTTCATCAATGTCATCCTGATAGACGTCATCCTCTTCTTCATAGTCATCCCTTCGACTACGACGCCGGGTCGCCTGAGGGCGCGGCGGTTTTCGTCCTGACGCTCTTCCTTTGCGTCCGATAGGTTCACGATCGTCCTGTGACATTGCGGTTACTTCTCCGTCAGGTTAATGACAATAACAGCTCCACGATAGACGTAGGCGCTGACTGTCGTCGCTTACTCTGTTGTTCCGCCCGGTTTCAGAAAAAAATACGTTGCAATAACGTATCAGGGCGTCTGGTATTTCTTCGTGCGCCGCGTCGGCGCAGTATTGGCAGGATCGTCCGGCCATACGTGTTTGGGATAGCGCCCTTTCATCTCTTTTTGCACCTCGCGGTACGCGCCTTGCCAGAACGCGGCCAGATCGCGCGTGATCTGCAAAGGTCGGTGCGCCGGAGAGAGCAGTTCCAACACCACGGCAACGCGCCCTTCTGCCACCGTGGGGTTCTGCCGCTCACCAAACATCTCCTGCATACGTACCGCCAGCGCTGGCGGCTGATCGTGATGATAGCGCAACGACAGATGGCTGCCGCCCGGTGCGGTATAATGGCGCGGCAGCGCGCTTTCCAGCCGCTGTCGCAACGGCCAATCCAGCAGGCGCAGCAACGCCTCGTAAAGGTCAATCTGCCGCAGTGTACGCACATCTCGCACACCGTGCAGCGAGGGCAGCAACCAGGTATCCAGCGTTGCCAGCAAAGCGTCATCGTCCATGGCGGGCCAGCCGCCCTCGGCGAGCCAACGCTGCGCGCACGCCACGCGTATTCGCAGCTGTTCCGCGTCGTTTTGCCAGTTGAGTGCGGCCAGCCCCTGCTCTTGTACCCAGTTGAGCAGCGCCTGCTGCATCGCCTCATCAGAGGGTTTATTCAGCGGTTGGTGACGCAGCGTCAGGCTGCCAATGCACTCACGTCGACTGGCGCGCAGGGTACCTTTTTCTTCATCCCAGTGCACGATGTTCTGTTCTGATACCAGGTCAGGGCGCTGCGCGATAAGCGCATCAATATCAATGGGCAATGCCAGCGTAATACGCGCATCAGCGCTCTGGGTTCCTTCCGACAACATCAGTATCGGTGCAATCAGCCACTCCTGCGCCGCCAGCGGCTCATCCAATGGCAAGCGTGCGCCCAACCCGCTCGCCAACTGATAACGCCCATCGGCACTGCGCCGTTGGGCAATGCGATCGGGATAAGCAAACGCCAACAGCGCAGGCAATGCGGCAACGTACTGTGGCTCGCGCCAGCTCGCCGATTTTCCCACCAGACGCGTCATCAACTGCGTGGCACGCTGCCGCCAAGAGGGCGACGGTCGTGCAAGCAAACGCTCAATATCCAGCGGCCCCATACGCGGCGGTTCTTCCAACAGCGCCGCCAGCAGACAGGCGGTAGCCTGCGTCGGCGCATCCTGCTGTACGGTGCTGTGCAGCATCGCCGCCAAACGAGGCTCGATGCCCAGTCGGGCGATATGGCGTCCGCGGGTGGTCAGTTTCCCAGCATTGTCGGTTACCTGCAATTGCGTCAGCAAACGACGCGCAGCATCAAGAGCAGGCATCGGCGGGGTATCCAGCCAGATGAGTGAATCAACGGAGGTGCAACCCCATTGCAGCAGTTCAAGCCAGACGCTGCTCAAATCGCTGTTTAACATTTCCGGGCTGCTTTGTGCGGCGGCACGCTCCGCCTGATCTTTAGCACACAGATGCAAACAGAGACCCGCTTCCAGTCGTCCGGCGCGCCCCGCCCGTTGCGTCATTGATGCCTGACTGATGCGCTGCGTCACCAAGCGCGTCAGCCCGCTTTTCACATCAAAACGGGCAACGCGCTCCAGTCCACTATCGACCACCAGCCGAATACCTTCAATTGTCAGGCTGGTTTCTGCAATATTGGTGGACAACACCACTTTACGCCGCCCCAGCGCAGCAGGGAGAATCGCTTTCTGCTGGTCGGCCAGCGTCAGCGCACCGTACAGTGGGCAGAGGTCCACATCGTTGGTAAGCGTCTCTTGCAGCATAGCTTCAACCCGTTTGATCTCAGCAACGTCAGGTAAAAACACCAACACCGATCCGGGCTGTTCCGTCAGTAAACGGCGAATCTGCCGGGCGATGCCCTCTTCCAACCGTTCCTGGTTGCCCAACGGCTGATAGTGGCGATCCACCGGAAATGCCCGCCCCTGTGACACGACCGTCTCCGCCGTCGGTAATAACGCCGCCAGACGCGCGTTATCCAGCGTGGCGGACATAATGAGCAATGCCAGATCCTCGCGCAGCCCCTGCTGAACATCAAGCAGCAGCGCCAATGCCAAATCTGCCTGCAAGCTGCGCTCATGAAATTCATCCAAAATCACCAGCGACACACCCGTCAGCTCGGCATCCCGTTGCAGCATGCGTGTCAGCACCCCTTCGGTGACGACTTCGATGCGCGTCTGAGGGCCGACGCGCGTTTCTGCGCGCATGCGGTACCCGATGGTGCCGCCCGGCGTTTCACCCAGCTGTTCCGCCAGGCGCCACGCCACGTTTTTGGCCGCTAGCCGCCGCGGCTCAAGCAAGATGATCCGGCCAGAGAACCCGCCCAGTTCCAGCAATTTTAGCGGTAGCCAGGTGGATTTCCCCGCCCCAGTGGGTGCGTGCAATAAAACCTGAGGCGCACGGCCTAACGCGTCAATCACCTCATTCAGCACGGCGCTGACCGGCGGTAAACTCACAGTATTCTCCTCTACAGCACAGTGATGGCCGCTTATCTCTCTGACAAAACTATCTATTTATAATGAGATCCTGGCACACCACCATGTTCGCACAAAATAGCGCTTTGCGCGAAAGCGGTGGTTGTCGCCTTCGAACCGGCATTGTAGCATCCTCGGTTATCCGCGTAGAGAGAGAGCCATGTTGAGCACACGCCGCCTGTTTTTTGCCTTGTCCTTACCCGATTCACTGGCGCAAACGCTGGTTCAGTGGCGTGCCCAGCATTTTGCCCCGGAGGCGGGACTACCGGTCGCTGCCGCCAATATGCATATGACGCTGGCCTTTTTGGGCGACGTGAGCGAGCAAAAAGCGCGTGCCCTTCGGCTGCTGGCCGACAGGATCCGCCAGCCCGCCTTTCAGTTACAGCTTAACGACGCAGGCCAATGGCCGCGCCCCGGTGTGGTATGGCTGGGCTGTCGTCAGGCACCGCGCGGTTTGCTGCAATTAGCTGCGCTGCTGCGATCGCAAGCAGCACGCAGCGGTTGCTACCAAAGCCCACAACCCTTTCATCCGCATATCACGCTGTTGCGCGGCGCCACGCGCCCCGTGGCGCTTCCCCCTGCCCATTTTGACTGGACGTTATCTGCCGAGCGTTTTGCCCTGTATGAATCTCGTTGGGTACAGGGAAAAACCCGCTATCAACAGGTCGCAGAATGGCCGTTAACCCCCCCTAACGCAGGATAACCCGATGAACTTTACCCCCCCGCTCAAACCGGCACGGTTGATTAAGCGTTACAAACGCTTCCTTGCCGATGTGGTGACGCCCGAAGGAGAAACCTTTACGCTGCACTGTGCCAACACCGGTGCAATGACAGGGTGCGCCACGCCGGGTGATACAGTGTGGTACTCCACCTCGGATAATCCCAAGCGTAAATACGCGCACAGTTGGGAACTGACAGAAACCGCACAAGGGCATTGGATTTGTGTCAATACGCTGCGCGCCAATCATCTGGTGCATGAAGCGCTGCTGGCACAACGCATTCCTGAGTTGGCTGGCTACCACCAGATCACGCCTGAAGTGAAATACGGCACGGAGAACAGCCGTATTGACCTGCTGTTACAGGCACCGGGGCAGATTAAGTGCTATATTGAGGTGAAGTCAGTTACATTATTGCAACAAACGCCGTTGCATATGTCGCCTCACCAGGGATTTTTTCCCGACGCCGTGACGCAGCGCGGACAAAAGCACCTGCGCGAATTGATGCAGGTAGCCGAAAACGGCGAACGTGCAGTGCTGTTTTTCGCAGTTCTGCACTCTGGTATCGCTGAGGTTGCGCCTGCACACCACATCGATGCCCGCTATGCAGAATTATTTTGCGAAGCGCGGCAAAAGGGGGTTGAAATTTTTTGCTATGGCACCACATTATGCCCTGACGGTATTACGCTCACGTACCCGTTGCCGTTAACCGTAACGCGATAAAGACGGTAGGTGCCTTTACCTGTTGTTTATTATCGGATGTGACGACGAGGTTCCTGGCACCTTATCAGGCCTGTGACAGGAATTATTGCCAACCCCAGTTCCATCTGCTATTTATAGCGGCCTGTTTTTCTCCCCCCTTAGGGATCGATAGTGCGTGTCGTGTTATGTAGGAGAAGCAACATGCAAGAAGAGCAAAACCGTAAGACATCTTCTCTGAGCATTCTCGCAATTGCCGGAGTGGAGCCGTACCAGGAAAAGCCGGGCGAAGAGTACATGAACGACGCCCAATTGGCTCATTTCAAGCGTATTCTTGAAGCATGGCGCAATCAACTCAGGGATGAAGTGGATCGCACCGTTTCCCATATGCGCGATGAAGCAGCCAACTTCCCGGATCCGGTCGATCGCGCCGCACAGGAAGAAGAGTTCAGTCTGGAACTGCGTAACCGTGATCGGGAACGCAAGCTGATCAAAAAGATTTCCAAAACACTACAGAAAATCGAAGACGAGGACTTCGGCTACTGTGATTCTTGTGGTGTTGAAATTGGTATCCGTCGCCTTGAAGCGCGTCCAACCGCCGATTTATGCATTGACTGCAAAACACTGGCGGAAATCCGCGAAAAACAGATGGCGGGATAATCACACAGTAGGGCGGAAAAGCTGTTCCGCTTTACGTTTTTGCCATAGCGTCATCTCCCGGCACCGAATGCGGGAGTGACGTGCAGGCCTTGTTCACCCGTATGCCTGATACCCATCGTTATACCGGCCGTTTTGCCCCATCGCCTTCCGGCGATCTTCATTTTGGTTCTCTGATCGCTGCATTAGGCAGATATCTACAGGCACGCGCCCATGGCGGCCGTTGGCTGGTGCGCATTGAAGACATCGATCCGCCGCGCGAAGTTGCTGGTGCGGCAAGCCGCATTCTTTCACAGTTGGAACACTACGGTTTGCAATGGGATGGCTCAGTGCTTTATCAGTCCCAACGGCATGCGCGTTATCTGGAAGTGCTGGCCGCACTGAAAGCCCGCCACCAGTGCTACTACTGCGATTGCACACGCCAACGCATTCATTCACTGGGCGGACAGTATGATGGCCATTGCCGTACGCGCCAATTGGGCTCCACCCACGCTGCGCTGCGTTTGCGGCAATACAACCCAGTATTGCACTTTCACGACAGGCTGCGCGGAGAGCTGTATGCCGACCCGGCGCTGGCGCAGGAAGATTTTATCATTCACCGCCGAGATGGATTATTCGCCTATAATCTTGCCGTTGTGGTGGATGACCACGATCAAGGGGTAACGGAAATTGTGCGCGGCGCAGATCTGATCGCCCCCACCGTCCGGCAGATCGCACTCTATCAACAGCTAGGCTATCCGGTGCCGGATTACATCCATTTACCGCTGGCGCTCAACGCGCAGGGAAATAAGCTTTCCAAGCAGAACCACGCGCCTGCACTACCGGATGGCGATCCGCGTCCGGTACTGTTAAGCGCGCTGCGCTTGCTGAATCAGCCGGTGCCGGCGCATTGGCAGGATATGGCGTTACCGCTCCTATTACAGTGGGCCGTTAACCATTGGTCACTTACGTCTATAGCCTAAATACTTCGAGTGGCAGGAAGGCGGCAAACCAGTGTCAAATCTGCTCTCGGCAGATTTGAACGCCGCGAGCGGCGGCCTCGTAAGAGGTGAGGTCCTGGGATGGGCCGAATAATGAGTGTCGCCAACGCACCTGCGGCGTGAAGTATGACGGAGATATCCCGTTAATCGGAGCATCCGATGTGGCTGAGGCAACATCGGCATTCTCAAAGGTGGCGCGGTGAGCTATGATTAGCCGCTATTTTTTGTTGTACCGTTATTTTTTCATCACTATCGAGGTGTACCATCTTTACCCGAGTCGCTAATTTCTGTCGCAAGGTACTCAGCCGCGACAATGACGTGGCCACCGCGGAGCCCGTGCGTCAGGCCATGACCGTGATTCCGCGCGACCAGCATACCCTTTCGCGCAGTGATATCAGCGAAAATGCGCTGAAGGTACTCTATCGCCTGAACAAATCAGGCTATGAAGCCTATCTGGTTGGCGGCGGCGTCAGAGATCTGCTGCTGGGGAAAAAGCCAAAAGATTTCGATATCACCACCAATGCGACGCCGGAGCAGGTGCGTAAATTATTTCGCAATTGCCGCTTGGTTGGCCGCCGCTTCCGTCTCGCTCACGTGATGTTTGGTCCTGAAGTGATTGAAGTCGCGACCTTTCGCGGTCATCACGAGCAGCATCAGGAGCAGCAGCTTAAAACCACCTCGCAGCAGGCACAGAGCGGCATGCTGTTACGTGATAATATTTTCGGCAGCATTGAAGAAGATGCGCAGCGCCGCGATTTCTCCATTAACAGCCTCTATTACAGCGTCGCCGATTTCAGCGTGCGTGATTACACCGGCGGGTTGAACGATCTGCGCCAAGGGGTGATCCGGTTGATTGGCGATCCGGAAACCCGCTATCGGGAAGATCCGGTACGCATGCTGCGCGCCGTGCGTTTCGCCGCCAAACTGAACATGACCATCAGCCCGGAAACTGCCGAGCCGATTCCGCGTCTGGCGACATTGCTGCACGATATCCCCGCCGCACGCCTGTTTGAGGAATCGCTGAAGCTGTTGCAAGCGGGTTACGGTTACCCGACGTACCGTTTGCTGTGCGAATACCAACTGTTTCAGCCGCTGTTCCCGCTGATCAGCCGCCATTTTACGCCTAACAGCGATAGCCATCTGGAAAAAATGGTGGCGCTGGTGTTAAAGAACACCGACCAGCGGCTGCAAAATGACATGCGCGTTAACCCGGCATTTCTGTTTGCCGCCATGCTGTGGTATCCGTTGATCGAGCATGCGCAGAAACTGGCGCAAGAAAGTGGATTAACCTACTTCGACTCCTTCGCACTAGCCATGAACGATATTCTGGACGAACAGTGCCGCTCTCTTGCCATTCCTAAACGCATCACCTCGTTAGTGCGTGATATCTGGCAGTTGCAGTTGCGCCTGTCGCGCCGTCAGGGCAAACGCGCCTACAAGCTGATGGAGCACCCGAAATTCCGTGCTGCCTACGATTTGTTGAGCCTGCGTGCCGAAATTGAGCGTCAGCCAGAGCTGCAACGTCTCTCTCAATGGTGGGGAGAATTCCAGGTCGCCACGTTGCCGCGCCAGCAAGCCATGCTCAGCACGCTGGATGATGGCCCTACGCCACATCGCCATTCCCGACGCCGTAAGCCGAGTGCGCCGCGCAGAGAAAGAACCTCGTGACACGCGTTTATCTGGCGCTGGGTAGCAACCTGGCGCATCCGCTACAGCAGGTTAACTCCGCGCTGGCGGCGCTGGATACGGTGCCACACACCCGCGTGCTGTGCTGCTCACCGTTTTATCGCAGCCGTCCGTTGGGTCCGCAAGATCAGCCCGACTATCTTAATGCCGTAGTGGCGTTGGACACCACGCTCGCGCCGGAAATTCTGCTCGACCACACCCAAGCCATTGAGCAGCAGCATGGTCGCGAACGCAAAGCGCACCGCTGGGGGCCGCGCACGCTGGATCTGGATATTCTGCTCTATGGCAATGAAACCCTGCACACCGCACGTTTAACCGTGCCTCACTACGACATGAAAAACCGAGAATTCATGTTGTATCCGCTGGCCGATATCGCCCCGGACTTGCACTTTCCTGACGGTGAAGCGCTGGCGTTGCGCCTGTCTGCCGTGCCGCGCAACGGCATGACGCTGTGGGATGCGCAAAACTGATATCCCCTACGTCGCATTTCCCCCCTTCAACGACTATGCCTTAAGGCAGGCTTCCTTTAAGATGCTCTCCTGACTTTTTTGATTCTGGGAGGCTGCCAATGAAACCGACAACCCTGACCTACCTACGCAAGTGTAAGCAGGAGAAGCGTAAATTCGCGACCATTACCGCCTATGACGCCAGTTTTGCCCGCTTATTCTACGACAATGGCATTCGCGTGATGCTGGTAGGGGATTCGCTGGGCATGACGTTACAAGGCCATGATTCCACGCTGCCAGTCACCGTCAGTGACATTGCCTATCACACCCGCTGCGTACGGCGCGGTGCACCGCTATGTCTACTGCTTGCCGACCTGCCGTTTATGGCTTATACCACGCCAGAGCAAACGTTTACTAACGCGGCGGAAGTGATGCGCGCCGGTGCCAACATGGTAAAACTGGAAGGCGGCCAATGGCTTGCTCCCACGGTGAAGATGCTGACCGAGCGCGCGGTACCGGTATGCGGCCATCTGGGATTAACACCGCAATCGGTGAATATTTTCGGCGGCTACAAAGTTCAGGGACGCGATGAGGCTGCGGCGACGCAATTGCTGGATGACGCGTTAGCGCTGGAGGCGGCGGGAGCGCAACTTCTGGTGCTGGAATGCGTGCCCGTGCCGCTGGCCCAGCGTGTCACCGAGGCATTGTCGATCCCGGTTATCGGCATTGGTGCAGGTAACGTCACCGATGGTCAAATTCTGGTGATGCACGATGCGTTCGGCATCACCGGCGAGCACACGCCCAAATTTGCCAAAAACTTTTTGACACAAAGCGCCGACATCCCCGCCGCCGCGCGTCTTTATGTGCAGGAAGTTGAGCAGGGACTTTACCCTGCCGAGGAACACGCGTTCCGTTAAATTAGCGTTTTCGCTGCCACAGCAGATATTGAACATACAATGAACATTACCCTAAATAATTCGAGTTGCAGGACAAAACGTTAACGTTTTGAACAGCGCTTGCGCTGGCCCTTTAGGGCGAGACGCATTTATGCGTCTCGTAACGCGGCAAGTGAGAGACAAATTTGTCTGGAACAAATTTGAACAGCGCTTGCGCTGACCCGTAGGGTGAACCACAGGGATGAGGTTCATTCATCCCGATGAGCTTACTCAGGTAAGTGATTCGGGTGAGTGAACGCAGCCAACGCATCTGCAACTTGAAGTATGACGGGTACAAAGGAGCAAGACCGTGTTGATTCTTGAAACCCCTTTGCTATTACGCCGTGAGATTCGCCGCTGGCGTCAAGAGGGGAAACGCATTGCATTGGTGCCCACCATGGGCAATCTGCATGACGGACACATGACGCTGGTAGACGAGGCGCGGGCACGCGCTGATATTGTTATCGTCTCCATTTTCGTCAACCCGATGCAGTTCGATAAACCCGACGATCTGCAACGTTATCCACGCACCTTGCAAGAGGATTGCGAAAAGTTAACCCGCCGTAACGTGGATCTGGTGTTTGCCCCTTCTCCCGAGGCGGTCTATCCGCATGGATTGGGCCAGCAAACGTTTGTCGAGGTGCCGGGGCTGTCTGCCATGCTGGAAGGCGCCAGCCGTCCGGGCCATTTTCGCGGTGTGGCAACCATTGTCAGCAAGCTGTTTAACATGGTACAACCCGATATCGCCTGCTTTGGTGAAAAGGATTACCAACAGTTAGCGCTGATTCGCCAAATGGTGCGCGATATGGGCTACGACATTGATATCGTCGGTGTGCCGATTGTTCGCGCACCGGACGGGCTGGCACTGAGCTCGCGCAACGGTTATCTTAGCCAGGAAGAGCGCCAGTCTGCGCCCGCGCTCAAACGCATCATGGATCAGATGGTCGATAAACTCAGCAACGGCGATCGCCAGCTTGAGGAGATAATCACCTGTGCCGCAGAAGCGTTACGCGAAGCCGGGTTCACGCCCGACGAGCTCTATATTCGCGATGCGGATACGCTGCAAGAACTGACCGTGGCCAGCACGCGCGCAGTGGTATTGATGGCAGCCTGGCTGGGCAAGGCCCGCTTGATTGATAATCAGCAGGTCGTTCTGGTCGATTGACTGGCATGACAGACATTAACCGAGGTAACCGACAGTGATACGCACCATGCTACAAGGTAAGCTGCACCGGGTAAAAGTCACCCAGGCAGATCTCCACTATGAAGGCTCTTGCGCCATCGATCAGGATTTCATGGATGCAGCAGGCATTCTGGAATACGAAGCCATCGATATCTACAACGTGGATAACGGAGCGCGTTTCTCTACCTATGCCATTGCGGCAGAAAGAGGATCACGCATTATTTCTGTCAACGGGGCGGCAGCACGCTGCGCCTGCGTCGGTGACAAACTGATCATCTGCTCCTATGTACAGATGTCAGACGAAGAAGCGCGCACGCATCACCCGAAAGTCGCCTACTTCTCCGGTGATAACCTGATGTCACGTCAGGCGAAGGCGATTCCGGTTCAGGTCGCCTAACAGCAACGGGGCCATCATGGCCCCGTTTTTTATCAACTGCGCAGACCGCGTCCGCGTTCGATCAGCCACCACGCCAGCACGTAAAACACCAGAATAAACACCAGCAACACCGTCATGGTGAAGACCAGCGGCACATCCTGAATGCCGAGAAAACCGTAGCGGAAGCCGCTTATCATGTATACCACGGGGTTGAGCTTGGACACCGCTTGCCAGAACGGCGGCAACAGCGTCAGCGAATAAAACACGCCGCCAAGGTAGGTTAACGGCGTCAGCACAAACGTCGGAATAAGGCTGATGTCATCAAAGGTTTTGGCAAATACCGCATTCAGCAATCCCGCTAGCGAGAACAGCACCGCCGTCAGCAGCAGCGTAGCCACCACCACCCACCAGGCATGCACATGCAGCGGAACAAAAAACAGCGACACCGCCGTGACCAACACGCCGACATAGACGCCACGGGCTACCCCGCCCCCCACGTAACCGGCAATAATGATGTGTGTCGGAACGGGCGCCACCAGCAGTTCTTCAATATTGCGCTGGAATTTGGCACTGAAGAAAGACGCTGCGACGTTGGCATAGGCGTTGGTGATCACCGACATCATGATGAGCCCAGGCACGATAAACTGCATGTAGTCGAAACCGTGCATTTCACCGATACGGGAGCCTATCAGGCTACCGAAGATAATGAAATAGAGCGTCATGGTGATCACTGGCGGTACCAGTGTTTGTATCCAGATACGACTGAAGCGGTTGATCTCTTTGGTCCAGATACTTTTCAGGGCGACCCAATATAACTGCGTCATGCTTTTTTCGCCTCACCGCTGGTCTTCACATGCTTCATCTTTTCACCGTTCACCATGGAGACGAACAGCTCTTCCAGACGGTTGGCCTTGTTACGCATACTCAATATTTGAATCCCTTGCGTGCTTAATTGGCTGAAAACGCCATTGAGTCCCTGCTCACGCATCACGTCCACTTCCAGCGTTGAGGTATCTGTCAGGCGGTGGGCATACCCCTCCAGCTTGGGCAACGGACTTTTCGGCGCGAGATCGAGGATAAAGGTTTCCGATTGCACGTTGGCGAGTAATGCCTTCATCGAGGTGTTTTCCACCAATTCACCATGCTGAATAATGCCGATATTGCGGCACAGCATTTCCGCTTCTTCCAGGTAGTGCGTAGTGAGAATGATGGTGGTGCCCTGCGCGTTCAGCGCCTTGAGGAACCCCCACATGGAACGACGCAGTTCGATATCCACCCCGGCGGTCGGCTCATCGAGGATCAGCAGTTTGGGTTCATGCATCAGGGCACGTGCAATCATCAAACGGCGCTTCATCCCTCCGGAGAGCATGCGCGCCTTTTCCTGACGCTTTTCCCACAGATCGAGCTGCTTGAGGTATTTTTCCGCCCGTTGCAGGGCGTCCTGGCGCGACACGCCATAATACCCCGCCTGATGGGTAACGATTTGCAGCACCGTTTCAAACGGGTTGAAGTTAAACTCTTGAGGCACCAACCCGAGTTGGCGCTTGGCGTTAACGATGTCGCGTTCCAAATCGTAGCCGAAAACGCGCACCTTACCGGAAGATTTGTTTACCAGTGAGCTGATGATACCAATCGTGGTCGATTTCCCTGCGCCGTTCGGTCCCAGCAGCGCATAAAAATCCCCAGCCTCCACGCGCAGATCGATACCGCGCACTGCCTTGACGCCCCCAGGGTACGTTTTGGTCAGTTTCTCCAGTTCCAGTGCATATGTCATAACAAGTTAACTAGCCCTATTATCAATGAGTGACTCAGTTTCGATTTTAAAACATTCACGCTTGCCTTATATTACCTTTCACTGCCCTTTTTTTGTCACAGGCCATTTACTTTCATGAAAGATATTGAAACGCTCATCGCCAACAACCAGCGTTGGTCCAACACCATGGTTGAAGAAGATCCGGGTTACTTTGAACGTCTGGCGTTGGCACAAAAACCCCGTTTTTTGTGGATTGGCTGCTCTGACAGTCGCGTCCCCGCGGAAAGCTTGACCAGCCTTGCGCCCGGCGAACTGTTCGTTCACCGCAATGTGGCAAACCTGGTTATCCACACCGACTTAAACTGCCTTTCCGTAGTGCAGTATGCCGTTGAAGTGCTCGAAGTCGAACACATCATCATCTGTGGGCATTACGGCTGCGGCGGCGTGCAGGCGGCGGTAGAAAACCCTGAATTGGGGCTTATCAACAACTGGCTGCTGCACATCCGTGATTTGTGGTACAAGCATAGCTCGCTGCTGGGAGAATTGCCGCCCGAAGAACGCTTTAACAAACTGTGTGAAATCAATGTGGTAGAACAAGTCTACAACCTGGGTCACTCCACCATCATGCAATCCGCCTGGAAACGCGGCCAAAAGGTCACGATCCATGGTTGGGTGTACGGCATCAAGGACGGTTTGTTAAGCGATCTGGAGGTGACTGCCACCAGCCGCGAAACGCTGGAACAGCGCTATCGCCGCGCCATCTCTTCCCTAATATGATATTACAGGGGCACCTTATGTGCCCCTCGATCTGGCGCGACCACGTAGAGCCTACCCCAGCAGGCGTAATTGGCGCAGCCAGTTTGGTCACGGACAGCGCGCAGAAACCGGAGCGTAACGGAGTACGTGAGGATTTCGAGCACTGCTCAGGGCTAAAATAGCAAGTAACATAGCCTAATGGGATAGGATCTTATTCCTGCGGAATCACTTTGCCGATATAGGGCAAATGACGATAATGCTGCGCGTAGTCGATGCCGTATCCCACCACAAATTCGTCAGGAATAGAAAAACCGACCCACTCCACTTTCACGTCCACTTCCCGACGCTCCGGCTTGTCCAGCAAGGTACAGATCGCCAGCGACGCAGGTTCACGCAGACGCAGAATTTCGCGTACTTTGCTCAGGGTGTTGCCGGAATCGATGATGTCTTCCACGATCAACACATGTTTACCACGGATGTCTTCATCCAGATCTTTGAGGATCTTGACGTCTCGCGTAGAGTTGGTACCGCTGCCGTAGCTGGACGCGGTCATAAAGTCCACTTCGTGGGAGACATCGATGGCACGGCATAAATCGGCCATGAAAATAAATGAACCGCGCAGCAGCCCGACTAACACCAGATCGCTGTCGCTGCCACGATAGTGCTGGCTGATTTCCTGACCTAATGCGCTTACGCGCGCGCGAACGTCCGCTTCGGCAATCATGACGTCCACAGTATGTTTCATCATACACATCACTCGTTTTAATAAAGGGCGACACCACAGCGCTACGCAGCTTATTGGCAGCCTGCTCACGGTCTCGTTGAGGCGCGCAGTATAACGCCACAGGGCAGGGTTCTCAATGATACAGGGAAAGGCATATGCGCCGCTCATTGCCAGACGATCGCAAAATGACAGAAGTGTAAGTGAAGCGTTATCGCAGCATAAAACTGGGTAAAACGCATTGCACGCCCCCAGCCAGAGCGGCTTTGATAGGGCCTACACTCAATCAACGAGAAAGGTCTTTTATGAACATGACGCGTCCGCACCCTGCGCTTTTGCTTGCCCTGCTGTTAGGCATCTCTTGGATAGCACAGGCAGCACCAGACAGCCCACGGCCACTGCCTGTGGGTGCCCCTCCCTTTGCCAAAGGTGAGCTCCGCCGCCGCCCCGGCACCGCCGCTTTACGAGGCGTCGATGCAAACTCACCAGCCTACCGAAGCGCTGGGTAAATTGATTGCCAATGCCCCGCAGGCGGAGAACAAAAACTATGAAGTGAGAGTGATGATTCGCGAGCTGCCAGCGCCACCACCTGACATGTCCCTCTCAGCGAAATGAATACCCCGGCACACCTGACCAGCAAGGGGTTCTCTTTTTCGGAACCCCCGCGCGGCTATGCGGTGCGCCTTTTGCTAACGCGCTGATTCAGCAAAGTGATAATCGCGGGCAAACTCATCCCCAGTACGATGAGCCCTCCGCCAAAGAGCACATTGCGCGACAGCGTTTCATGCAATAACCACACCGCAAAACATGCAGCAAATACAGGTTCAAGGTTATAGATCAGTATGGCGCGTAACGGCGTGGCGTAACGCTGGTAGCGGGTTTGAACCCAAAACGCGATGGCGGTTGAGAAAAGTGCGGTGACCAGCAGGGCAACGATCAGGTCACGGTCCCATACCGCGGGTAACGCGACACCGTCGATAAAATAGCCAAGCAGCATCATCACTAGCGCCATCGTCGCAATTTGTAAAAAGGTCAGCGTCATGTTGTCATGATGGTGGCTCAATTTATCAAGCACCATAATGTGAACGGCGGTAAATATAGAGCCAACAATCACCAGCACATCGCCCCATTGCAATTGCCAACCATTGATATCCGACATCAGGTATAGTCCGACAAGGCCAAAAAAGGTCGCCAGAACCGCATCTAGCGTGGGCAATCGCCCCGCCAATGGCCCCGAAAGTAACAGACCCCAGATAACACTTAACCCGGAAAGAAATCCGGTATTCGATGCCGTCGTTATCTGCAACCCCGAAATAAGCAAGATGAAGGCACAACCCAGTAGCAGCCCCAGACCAATCCCCGCGCCCAGGGTATTAAGGGGCATCACGCTCAGCTTTCTTGCACTTAGTGGCAGTAATATCAGGGTTGAAAGTACAAATCGCAGCCCTAAGACCATCAGGACGGGATGCGAATTGACGGCCAGTTTCATCACGGGGAACCCGATCCCCCACCCGACAGCCACACAGAGTAATAACAGCTCGGCGATCCATCGTTTGGGTGTTATTGAATGCATACTGATCCTGGTAGGCACGGATTAGGTTATTCCGTTACGCTCACGTCGGGTGGCAATGCCGGAAACAGGATCGGCTGATCCGGCCGGATACTGATTCTGACCTGCTGCCCCGGCTCAAACCAGTTACTGGTTTGTACCGTCAGCACGCGTTCCGCCAGCCGAATCCGGTACACGTTTGAGGTTCCCAGAAACACGCGATCTTCAATCAGCGCGGCGCCATCCGGATCGAGCGCCAGCGCAATTTCTTGCGGTCGCACCAGCCAGTCGCACTGGCTGCCAGTCGGAAACCCGAGCGGATAATTGGCATGAAAATCCCCCATCGGACTTTGCCACTGATGTTCACTCAGCACCGTGATCGGCAGATAGTTGGTGTTGCCCAGAAAATCAGCCACCGCGCGCTGCACCGGTCGATAATAGAGTTCGTAAGGATTGCCTTGCTGCATCACCTTGCCTTCATGCAATAACACCACATGATCTGACCAGGCAAACGCTTCTTCGCGACTGACGGTTGCCAGAATGGCAGCAATCTGGCGCTGTTTGAGCAAATCGCGAATTTCCGCAATCAGCCGGTCGCGCTGCTGGCTATCCATCGCCGGGAATGGCGCATCCAGCAGCAACAGGCGCGGCTTACACAATAAGGCACGCCCCAACGCCACGCGTAACTGCTGCTCGGCAGAGAGATCGCGAGGATAGCGCACCGCGCACTCGGTCAGCCCTAACAGCGTCAGCATCTCTTGCACCGCCTCTTTATGCTCTTGCGTCATGGGCCGTGGGCAGGCAAAGGCCAGATTTTCCTGCGCGGTCAGATGCGGGAACAGGGCGTAGTCTTGAAAAACCAGCCCAACGGGACGCTGATGCGCAGGGACAGAGGTCATCGGGGTGCTCATACGCTCACCGACCAGCGCTATTTCCCCGGTTGTCACCGGTAGCAAGCCAGCGATCGCTTGCAACAGCGTGGTCTTGCCGCTGTCGTGCGGACCCAAGACGCAAATCAGTTCCTGCTCGCGCACTGAAAACGTTACTGCGTCCAGCACAAGCTGCTGCCTGAGATGACAAGACACGCTTTGCACCGCCAAAACCGTGGTGGGCGTCATCGATTATTTCCTTTCCAAAGCCATTGAAACCACAACATCGGCACACCGCCAATCACCACTAGACACAGCGCTGGCAGTGCTCCCCAGTGCAAGAGGTTATCGGCAGCAAGACGAAAAACATACGTCGGCAACGTTTCCCACCCGAACGTGCGGAATAAAAATGCGGCATTTAACTCTTTCATACCTTCGAAAAACAGAATTACCACGCCCATCATCACCTGAGGTTTCAGTAACGGGAAATAGACGCGCGCACCGCGTTGCCAGAGCGTGAGCCCTGCCGTCGCACTGGCCTGATCGAGTATGCTCGGAATGTTCGCCATACTTACGCTGAGCGGTTCCAGCACAAAACGGCTGAATTTGGCGCAGTAAACCAGCACCATAATTAACCAGACGCTGGAAAACAGCGGGGGCACAAACGGCATTTCCGCCAGCATAGCCAGAGAACGAAGCCCGTTATCCAGCGCAATCAGCGGCATGGCAATGCCCGTCGCTAACGCAGCCGCCGGAAACACATAACCCCACTGTGCCAGAGCAAAAGAAACGCGTCCGGCACGTAACCCCGCCAGACGAATAAACAGCAGAAAAGGCATCATCATCGCGCACAGAATCACAGCAGCCAGCGATGCCATGGTCAGGCTGTTCAACAACGCGTCGAGCAGCGTGGCGTTCCAGCCATCGCGTATATTCGCTAATTGCCAATACAGCAAACGACCGAGCGGCAAGCCGAACGCCAACAGCGCCAGCCCCCAGCATACCAACGTGACCAAGCGCGCCTTACCGGCCGTCAGCTCAGGCTTTACGATGTAATCGGTGATCCCCGGAAAGGTATTTTGTCGTTGCTGGCGGGCAAAGCGCAGCCCAAGCCAGGTTAACAGCACAACAAAAGGCAACAGAGAGAGCGTCCAATGGGCGACGGCCTGAGTATCACCTTGCAACACGCCCGCATCGATCAGACGCGTTGTCAGCGTAGGCAGTGCCAGCAAGCGCGCGGTCCCATAATCATTCAAGGCCTCTACCGCCACCAGCATGGCCCCCATTCCGATAACCGGGCGGACCAGCGGGAAGGATAAACGCCAGAAGACCTGGCGTGGCGTCAGTTTAAGTAGCTGTGCGGCCTGTAACCAGTGCGGAGGTTGGGATTCCAGCGCATGGCGCACCGGCAGATAAACATAGGGGTAAAAGGCCAGCGCCAGCACGACACTCGCACCTGACAACGTCCGGCTGTGCGCACTTTCCTCGCTGAACGCAGGAAGATCAAACAGGGACCACAGCATGCCATGTTGTCCCAGCATATCGGCATAAAAATCAGCCATCAAAAAGGCGGGCATCGCCAACGGTAAGCACAAGGCCCAAGCGACGCCACGTTTGCCGGGAAAGCGGTAATAGGCCATAACCCAGGCAGCAGGTAGCCCAATCAGCAGACTCAGCGCCACCGCCCCGCAGACAAGAATCGTGGTGTGAAGCAGATAAAGTGGCATCCCCTGCTGCCAGAGTGCCAGCATGCCGCCAGCCTCGGGCCAAAATGCCAACGCGAAGACGATCCCCACGGGAAGCAAAAATGCTCCGTTAATCATCCAGTAACTGATACGCCAGAGACCCGATATCATCACACCAGCAACGATAAATCCTATTGACCATCATCTATTAATAACAGAGGCTGCGCACGGCGTCATGTTATCAACAGTGAATAAATAGGGCTTAATCCGGCCATTGGTCTCAAGCGTACCGATTGGCACATCAGGGAATAACGGGTTTTACTAACGTGAACGCGTAAAATAAACCTTGAACCCACTTACCCCATCTGTGATAACGTCATTTTACGATTGTTGATACAGGTTTAATCATGAAACGCTCTGCGCTGGCACTGCTGCTTATGAGTCTGATGGGATTTTCGTCAGCCAGTAACGCACTGAATGAATTTGAGGCGGAAGATCTCGCTGACTTGACGGCCATTTTCGTCTATTTAAAGAACAACTGTGGCTATCAAGACATTCCCAACGATCATATTCGACGTGTGCTGATCGCTTTTGCGCAACAAAACCGTTGGAATCTCACCAATTACAGTGATTTTGATATGACCCGCCTGGGTGAGGATAGCTACCGCGATTTGAGCAACATCCCCATCCCAACGCCCAAAAAGTGTCAATCGCTGGCGCAAAATTCGCTCGGCATGCTCGCTTACGCAAAATAGTGCTCGCCTAACGTTTCCCGCACTGCCTGAAATTTCGCCGTGCAAGCCATCAGCGAGTTAGCTATGATGGCGCGCTCATTTTCACGGCGGTTATCGCAGAGGAAGCCCTGACATGTCCCGAAAAGAGATGTGGCATGAAACGTTACATGCCAGCTTCGGCCAATATTTTTCCATTGACCAGGTGCTGTTTCATGAAAAAACCGCCCATCAGGATCTGATTATTTTCGAAAATGCGGCGCTGGGGCGCGTAATGGCCCTGGATGGCGTGGTGCAAACCACCGAACGCGACGAATTTATCTACCATGAAATGCTGACCCATGTTCCTCTGCTGGCCCATGGTGCTGCCAAGCGCGTGTTGATCGTCGGCGGCGGCGATGGCGGTATCCTGCGCGAAGTGTGTCGCCATCCAGAAGTAGAACATATCACCATGGTGGAGATTGATGCGGGGGTGGTCAGTTTCTGTCGCCAGTATCTTCCCAACCACAGTGCCGGGGCTTATGACGATCCGCGTTTAACGCTGGTGATCGCCGATGGCGTTGATTTTGTCAGCCAAAACCGCGATAGGTTTGATGTGATCATTTCTGATTGCACCGATCCCATCGGCCCCGGAGAAAGCCTTTTCAGCTCAGCATTTTACGATGGTTGTGCCCGCAGCCTGAATCCTGGCGGCCTGTTTGTCGCGCAAAATGGCGTCTGTTTCTTGCAACAGGATGAAGCCATCAACAGCCACCGCTTACTCAACCGTAGTTTTTCGGATGTCACCTTCTATCAGGCGGCGATCCCCACCTATTACGGTGGCATCATGACCTTTGCCTGGGCCAGCAACGATCCGACATTGCGCCTGGTAGCACAGGACACGCTTGCGGCACGTTATCACGCTTCAGGCATCACCTGCCGTTATTACAATCCGGCTGTCCACACTGGTAGCTTTGCGCTGCCACAATATCTACTGAATGCATTAGCTTGACGCTTATAGCCATAAGGGGGTGACGAAAATTGCACAAGCTGAAACTGCACGGCTTTAACAACCTGACCAAAAGCCTGAGTTTTTGTATCTACGATATCTGTTATGCCAAAACCGCTGACGATCGCGACGGCTATATCGCCTATATTGACGAACAGTATAACGCCAATCGTTTGACAGAGATCCTGACGGAAACCTGCACCATCATTGGTGCCAATATTTTGAACATCGCACGGCAGGATTACGATCCTCAGGGCGCCAGCGTGACCATTCTGGTCAGTGAGGAGCCGATGGATCCGCGCGATGTTGATAACTCCGAACATCCCGGACCGCTGCCCCATTCCGTGATGGCGCATCTGGACAAGAGCCATATTTGTGTACACACCTACCCGGAAAGCCATCCGGAGGGCGGCCTGTGCACCTTTCGCGCCGATATTGAGGTGTCAACTTGCGGCGTGATTTCCCCGCTAAAAGCGCTGAATTACCTGATTCACCAGTTGGAATCCGATATTGTCACCATTGACTATCGGGTACGCGGCTTCACGCGTGATATCAATGGGGTGAAACATTTCATCGATCATCAGATCAATTCTATTCAGAACTTTATGTCGGAAGACATGAAGTCGCTGTATCACCTGATGGACGTGAATGTATATCAGGAGAATATGTTCCACACCAAAATGCTGCTCAAAGATTTCGATCTGCGACACTACCTGTTCAACGCCGCGCCGGAAAACTTGGAAGCGGCTGAACGTAAAAGAATCACCGATCTGCTCTATCATGAAATGCGCGAGATCTACTACGGTAGGAATCTTCCGGTTTTGTAGATGACGCACCAGCGGGCCCGACAGCGGCCCGTTTTTTTATTCTCAACCACACCCCCGTTTTCCCCTTGGTGGCGCAGCCCTCCTCCTCCACGCCGGTAGCCCCCTAAATAAATCCGCACTAAGCACCATATATTGTACGGTTGAAATTAAAAACATCTACATCTAGTATTTAAACACGCCACAGTTATCAATGAGGCGCGTTTCGCAGAAAGGCGGCAGCGGCAGGGTGTCACAAGGCCGCTTTACCATACTGACTTTAACCCAAAAGGTAAATACGAATCATGCGCATTACTATTTTCACTAAACCGCACTGTGTTCAGTGCAATGCGACGTGCCGTGCTTTGGATAAACAGGGTATCGCTTATCAGCTTATCGACCTGACGGAAGATGAGCAGGCGTTACAGCGGGTAAGGGCATTGGGCTATCAGCAAGTGCCGGTCGTGATGACAGAGGACGACCACTGGAGCGGTTTTCGCCCGGATAAACTCGGCGCATTACGCTCAGCGCAGTTGCAGTAAGGGGGCGTAATGAATCCACTGGTCTATTTTTCCAGTCAGTCGGAAAACACGCATCGGTTTATCGCTCGTGTGGGTCTGCCCGCCCTGCGCATTCCGACAGCAGAAGACCAGCCGGTACTCAACGTGGCACAACCTTTCATTCTGGTTGTGCCCAGCTACGGCGGAGGAAGCAGCAAAGGTGCCGTGCCGCACCAGGTCATTCGCTTCCTCAACGACGCCAGCAACCGGGCCGGCCTGCGCGGCGTGATTGCCGCTGGCAATATGAACTTTGGCACCGCGTTTTGTCTGGCTGGCGACATTATCGCGCAGAAATGCCAGGTGCCGTATTTGTACCGTTTTGAACTGCTCGGCACACCGGAAGATGTCATCAATGTGCGCAAAGGAGTAACCCAATTTTGGCAACAACATCCGTAATCAACACCCCCATGAAGGGAAAAAGCGATAACGCGCTTGATTACCATGCGCTCAATGCCATGCTGAATCTCTATGATGCTGACGGGCACATTCAGTTTGAAAAAGACCGGCTGGCGGCACGACGCTATTTCCTTCAGCACGTCAACCAGAATACGGTGTTCTTCCACAATCTGGAGGAGAAACTGCGCTATCTGGTGGAAGAAGGCTACTATGAAGCTGATGTACTGGAACAGTATCCATTCAGCGTCATCAAGAGTCTGTTTCAGCAAGCCTATGCGCACAAGTTCCGTTTTCAAACCTTCCTTGGCGCGTTCAAGTATTACACCAGCTATACGCTGAAAACCTTTGATGGCAAACGTTATCTGGAACGCTATGAGGACCGTGTCTGTCTGGTTGCCTTGGCGCTGGCCAAAGGCAATGCCCAACTTGCCAGCGCACTGGTCGATGAGATCATCAGCGGTCGCTTTCAACCCGCGACGCCTACCTTTCTCAACTGCGGTAAAAAACAGCGCGGTGAGTTGGTCTCCTGTTTTCTGTTGCGTATTGAAGACAACATGGAATCTATCGGGCGTGCCATCAATTCCGCGCTGCAACTCTCCAAGCGTGGCGGTGGCGTTGCCTTTACCTTGACCAACATTCGCGAAACCGGCGCACCGATCAAACGTATTGAAAATCAGTCTTCCGGTATCATCCCCATCATGAAGATGCTGGAAGATGCTTTTTCCTATGCCAACCAGTTGGGTGCACGGCAAGGCGCGGGTGCTGTCTACCTCAATGCGCATCATCCCGACATTTTGCGTTTTCTCGACACCAAGCGCGAAAACGCCGATGAGAAAATCCGGATCAAAACGCTCTCTCTTGGCGTCGTGATTCCGGACATCACCTTCCAATTGGCGAAAACCAATCAGGTGATGTACCTGTTCTCTCCCTACGATGTGGAACAGGTATATGGCGTGCCCTTCTCGGAAATCAGCGTGAGCGAGAAGTACCATGAAATGGTAAACGATAAACGCATCCGCAAATCACAGATCAAGGCGCGTGAATTTTTCCAGATTCTGGCCGAAATACAGTTTGAGTCTGGCTACCCCTACATGATGTTTGAAGATACGGTGAATCGCGCCAACCCGATTCATGGCCGAATCACCATGAGCAACCTGTGCTCGGAGATCCTTCAAGTCAATGAAGCCAGCCTTTACGATGACGACTTAGGTTATCGCCATATCGGCAAGGATATCTCATGCAATCTGGGATCGTTGAACATCGCCAACACCATGGATTCCCCTGATTTCGGCAATACAGTGGAAACTGCCATTCGCGCATTGACAGCGGTCTCTGACATGAGCCACATCGCTTCCGTGCCCTCCATTGCCAAAGGCAATGATGACTCCCATGCCATTGGCCTCGGACAAATGAACCTGCACGGTTATCTGGCTCGGGAACGGATTTTTTATGGCTCACCGGAAGGCATCGATTTTACCAACATCTACTTCTACACCGTGGCATATCATGCACTGCGCGCCTCTAACCAACTGGCGATTGAGCGTGGGCACACCTTTGCAGGGGTTGCACAATCGACCTACGCGTCCGGCGACTATTTTGACAAATACATCGAACGTTCCTGGCAGCCGGAAACAGAACGCGTGTGTGAGTTGTTCGAAGCCGCGCAGATTGTTATTCCTTCACAGCAAGCATGGACTGAGCTACGCGATTCCGTGATGGCGCACGGGCTGTATAACCAAAACTTACAAGCGGTGCCGCCAACCGGATCGATCTCTTACATCAACCATGCAACCCCCAGCATTCACCCCATCGTGTCGCGCATTGAGATCCGCAAAGAAGGCAAGATTGGGCGCGTTTACTACCCTGCCCCCTACATGACTAATGACAACCTGGATTACTACCAGGATGCTTACGAGATAGGCCCGGAAAAAATCATCGACACCTATGCCGCCGCCACCCAGCACGTCGATCAAGGGCTGTCGTTAACCCTGTTTTTCCGCGATACCGCCACCACCCGGGATATCAACAAGGCACAGATTTATGCCTGGAAGAAAGGCATTAAAACCATTTATTACGTGCGCATACGCCAGATGGCGCTGGAAGGCACCGAAGTGCAAGGCTGTGTCTCCTGTGCGCTCTGATAGGTTTCTCGAAGGAATTTAACGATGACTCTGCTCACACGTGTAAAAGCGATCAACTGGAACAAAATCGAAGACGACAAAGATTTGGAAGTGTGGAACCGTCTGACCAGTAACTTCTGGCTGCCGGAGAAAGTGCCGCTGTCGAACGACATTCCCTCCTGGGGCACGTTAACCCCGCAGGAACGCCAGCTAACCATCCGCGTTTTTACTAGCCTTACGCTGCTCGACACGCTACAAAATACCGTGGGCGCCCCTACCTTGATGCCCGACGCCGTCACCCCGCATGAGGAAGCGGTACTGTCAAACATCAGCTTTATGGAAGCGGTACACGCCCGTTCATACAGTTCGATTTTTTCGACGCTCTGTCTGACCAGCGAAGTGGATGACGCCTATCGCTGGAGTGAAGAAAACGCCACGCTGCAAAAAAAGGCAACGCTGATTCTTGAACAATATCGCAGTAGCGATCCCTTAATGAAAAAGGTTGCCAGCGTATTTCTCGAATCTTTTCTGTTCTATTCCGGCTTTTATCTGCCGATGTACTGGTCCAGCCGTGCCAAGCTGACCAACACCGCCGATCTGATCCGCCTGATTATCCGCGATGAAGCCGTGCACGGGTACTATATTGGCTATAAATTCCAACAGAGCCTCGCCATCGTTGACACGGCAAGGCAACAGCAGATAAAGGACTACGCTTTCGATTTAATGCAGGATCTCTATGACAACGAAATCCTCTACACTGAAGCGCTATACGACGGTGTGGGCTGGACGGAGGATGTGAAAAAGTTTCTGCATTACAACGCCAATAAAGCATTGATGAACCTTGGTTATGAAGCGTTGTTCCCTGCCAACATGACCGATGTCAACCCGGCAATTCTTTCCGCATTGTCACCCAACGCGGATGAAAATCACGATTTCTTCTCCGGTTCAGGCTCTTCCTACGTCATCGGTAAGGCAGTTAATACCGAAGATGATGACTGGGATTTCTAAGCGACAGAACGTGGCCCGGGGAGCGACGCTCCCCGGACATCCATCCCTTCAGACGACGCAACAGACTTAGCGCAGAAAAAAATAGCCGTGGGGAATTGAGGGCGTAGCCGACAGTTTACGCGGTACAGGCGCTCTGACCCGGTTTCGGTTACTGCCGATTGAAAAATTGTTCAAAGAAAAAATCCCCAGATGCGTTATCCGCCACAGCAAATAAAGAGAGTATTCGCTGCGAATATCCATCTTTCGCTTTAAACGACTAATAACGGAGTAGGCTATATTCTTAAGGCCAGCAGGAATATGACCATGTGTTATCTCTTCCCAATACTGTAACAGTTGTCGCTCGTGTGAATTAAACCTGACATAGGCGAATTTCTCTTTGTCTAAACACCCCAGCCAAGAATGGCTTAGCATAAATAAATCACGATTAGCGATATCTGAAGACACCACGATACAATAAGGACTCAGCACCAAATGTCGCTTCAACCGCCGTAGTTTGATCATATCTGAAAAAAAAATTCGATAAACAATGATGTCGCTGTTATTGGCGAGCAATAATCGATTGGTCCTCTCCATCTCATGAAAGGTTTGGTTACCAATCACCAGCGCATTACGGTATTCCCCCTTACGCGTTAGTTTTTTTTCGTTGTAATGATCGAATACATCCACATCAGGATTGCCGTCGAATTTTTTATAAAAAAGATCGCTCAACCCTATATAGCGATAATAGAGTGTATCCGCAATGACTATTGTTCTCATATCTCTCCCCAATACAGACGAAGCCTATCAATTAAAAACCACTTTTATCGATAAAGTTTATTTTTTCTTTTTTAGATATTTTTGCCAGTATATTCACCATACTGTGATAATCACTCACAACAAAAGCGTTATCGTCTCCAACACAGGATTCCCGCCAAAACTTAACATTCTTACCATCAACTCCATTCTTATCCAAGGAAATAAAAAATATATCCACCGCAACTGTCTTATGGATTTTATTGTGATTTAATAAACCCTCTTTTATTTTTTTGCAAATATGGTGTTCCTGATGAAGCGCTGTAGCCAATTCTTTCGGTCCACCGCTATCTTCGCCATCAGTAACCATGATAATGACCTTTTTAGGGTTATTACCCTTAGCGATAACAGGTAGCGATCGTAACAAACCACTGGTACTATCAGTGCTTCCTCCAAGAATCGCCATTTTCTTAAATTGAGAGATAATGCTAGCATCAGAGGTCAATTCAATTAAATAAGAGTACGGAGACACGCTGTCTCGCGACAACCCAGCAATATCAGTTTTCGTCATTGCCTGAGATTCAATGATTGACTTTACCCCTCCTGGCACAGAACCAAGACACATGTGATAAAACATGCTATCGATTCCATAATAAGGAAAGTAAGTATACGTAGTCACTGACTTATCTGAAAACAAATAATCATCCGTCAAAGTTCCATCGAAATCAATAGTGTCAAGATTTACAACGTTTAAATTATTTTTTGCTGATGCGGATAATTCCTTAACCTTGTTATAATGAAGAGTATATTCGTCATGATGCGCCCGCAAATTAGCACGAGGATCAGCATCACAGCTGTAAGAATCATTTACCTTAGATATTTCAGTGCACCACTTTTTATCATTAACCATTTGATCCATGGTGAGTCCCAAAAACGGTGAGACGATTGATTTGTAATAAGAGGTGATTGTCTTATCCTGCTGTTCAAAACTCTCATTATTCTTATTGAATTTTTTGTTATACCAAAAGTTAAAATCAATCTTTTTATTACTGACCTTCGCATACTCTTTTTTAAGTTTACCGACAAAAGAACAGCCAATTTCTTTTCCACCAAAAAGGTCATTTTTACTCAATTTAACAGGAACACCAATACTAAAAGGAACAATGCCAATGGTATTTTTCTCATTACCATTAAGAATGGCTTGAGAAAAATCCACTACCGCATTTTTCAAAATATCATATTTTTTACCACCTTTAACAGCAGACGTTGACCCATTAATATCCTCAGCCATTGAGGCGGAAACGTCTACAACAAAAACAAAATCCGTAGGAATATTTTTATTTTCCATAGATTTTCTTACCGTGCCAGCAGAACTGTCTGCACGTATATGAATATCATCGTTAAATCCAACCTCATTATATTTTTTGAAAATAGGATGTAATGTCGCAATCCCAGATGCATTATAATCAATTGAGGTTAATTTTTCTGAATTATCACGATTCAAACTGACAATAACGTCAAGATCATTCTTAGTAAACGTCACATAGGGCAGATAATAATTCAGATAGTGGCTCAGAACCTTTTCATTGGCATCTTTGTTTCCATGCTTAACAGCGCATTCTTTATCCGCAACGTAATCACATCGATCGTTTATCGCAATGGCTAAAATCCCCTGATTCATCGCATCTGCCAATCGGGCACGGTTTGACTGGAAATGCGCCCCATCAAGGGCAAAAGAAAAAAACATCAATAACATTGGAAACATAATAGCAAACGGCAATGCCATTGCCCCAGACTCCCTGCGGAATACCAACAAAAAGAAATCAACAGCATATTTTATCTTCATAACGCTCCCTGAAATAATTATTAAACGCCAAAAACTCACCGAGGGATTACCGCATTACTCACAGAGATATCTCCTAGAGATGGTCCAATCGAACGTAATATTTTCATTAACAAACTATAGTGACTTTGAGTACAGAGAGTGACTTGATATATAGGTAACCAATGCTCAGTTCGCGTCGCCCCAGTATCAGCATGAGAAAAAGGGGAAAGCGGAATACGTTTAGTGAAATCCTTCGCAAACTCTGACTTTGGACAATTGCCATTATTCGCATGAAGTACAGTGAACGATATTGGCTTACCTTTTATCTTTTTTTCTGACTTTACATCTTCATCAAAGTAGATAACATCCACATAGAGATTATACTTTTCCCCGATACGAGATTCAGCCAAGAGCATCTTTGCCAGCAAATCTAACTGGTTGACATCATTCTGCGTCAAGATCTCTTTCCCATGATAAAGTGCAGTACGTTCACGTAACACGGTGGCAAGAGAATGATTAACCCGTTCCATGTAACCTTTGTTTAAAAAATATCGACTGTAATCAACTAATAAAAAACAGAGCAGTACAATAGAAAAAAAGTAGAAAAAAAACTCAATTGCTACGCTTCCTTTTTCACTTTTTATCTCAGACAAAAGTTTTCTATTTCTGTAAAGCGAAGACATATTACAATTCTCCTCGCTGAAATTCCTGAACAAAAGTAACCTTTCTCTTCCACTGCTGTTCAACCATCATTGTCGGAAATAGAAAGAAGAGAGGCTGGTAATGAATATTAACGAGATACAGTGCCAGCGGTTTTCCAGTTGCATGAGTCGATGAGCAATGTTTGCCATTATCAATTAATACATTGATATTATTACAATAACGTGCAGAGGAACTAACCGCTATATTCCCAGTAAATAATGGCCATACCCCTAAACGCTTATTCATGGCTTTCGTAAAATAAGCGTGATAATCACTGCCAGGCTGCCGAAGCGATGTTCGATAGCTGGATTCAGCCAGAATCAAATCCAAAGCGGATGAGATATAAACCACCCGACACAGCTCTGCGAGAAAAAGAAATGCCATAACAAAGGGGATAAAGAGTAAAGAAAACTCAAGCGCAGCACTTCCGCTGCTGGAACGATACCATGATGTTTTGTTGTTCAATTCTTTATTCCTTTTACTTACACAGCCCACAAGAGCCAATAGCCAGAGCAAATAGCAATACCATAGGGTATAGTGATAGCGTTATTTCTTGAGAACAGTCTATAATATAAACACGTGAGTAACGTGAGTGGGATCCCCGCCATTCCCATCAAAAATAAAAAACTACCTATCTCTGTCGTTGAGAGCCCTGTTGATAATGCACATACCAGTTTCACATCGCCTGCACCTATTACGCCGACGATAGAGAAAACAAAGCCAATACAAAACAATAGCAACAGCACTGTTAAAGAAAGATCCTCAGGATGATGAAAGGCTAATAAAAGTGAGAGCAAAAAAATGAGCAATGTCGTCGCATTGGTAATTTTCCGACAACGAATATCCGTATAACAGACGAACAGCAACATTATACTAATAGCAATTGTCAGCATCCCTTCTACTTTCACTTTACATCATCCCTTGAAAATGCCAGAGGCGTTTATAATTCACTGAATGGTATGGTGTAACGAATCAGCAGACGATCCGGTAATCAACCTAATACAATAAAAACCCGTTTGAGGATACCACTCAGAGAATACCCTCGATGAAAATTAGCCGTGATAGAAATCAAACACCAATCTCTCAGGCGCTGATTTCTCCGCGTCAAGGTGAAACACCTTCAATTTATCCATTTTTTTCTTTAATAAGAACGTCAACAAAATGGTATTTTTGTCTTTATGAACAATTGAAATTGATTTTACATTACCCTCTGCCATCAAGTTATTTCCTATATGTAATATGTCATCACTCGCCGTCACGCCTTGTAATTCATAGATTATCTGGTTCGGCGCTCTATCACCGAGTTCTTTAACGGCTATTCTTTCCCGTGACTCCATTGCCATGCGGAAATATTTTTCATGTTGTCCCGCCCGGACCGCAATAATCTCGTTATTCGGTTCTTTAGATAACGATAATGTGGGCGTAGCATCTTCGTCATCCTGGCCTTTTTTTATCGATACATCTTGTTTAGCCAGCAATTCGCGTTGCTGTAACTGGCGTTGAGAGCGGGGCTTGATTTTTGATAACGATTCAAGCAAGCCTTCACGGATATCAACGTTCTTAGCTCGATTCAATACCGCTTCTGCACCCTCAAAATCCCGCAGTTTCACCAGTACAAACACTAAGTTATGTAATAAGTTTTCACCCGTATACCCTCGCGCATACAAGGGGGCCAGATAACCCCTTGCGGTAGAATAATCCTCTTGCATAATGGCCAACATCGCGAGGTTATTAATGACTTTATCTTCATCAACAAAATGCGCTCGAGCGCTATCAAACGCTACCTTGGCACCAAGGTAATTTCCCAGCTGCGCCAACAACACACCTTGCGTGTTTAACGCTTCCCCATTGTCAGGGTTTTTATTCAAAGCCGCCCTAACGCACTCAAGCGCTTCAGCAATGCGTCCTTGTTCCAGCAAATTCTTGCCTTCAAGTAACAGAATATCTTCATTGGGATTATCGGCCAGCAACGGTGCTAAATAATGCCGTGATGATTCATAATCCATCGCAGAGTGATAATGACTAGCCAAAATATACCGTATCTTTGCATCCTCTTTTCGATTTAGTTTTTCACGATATAACTTAATTAGCCCTTGATAATCATTCATCTTGGTAAGAATAAATTCCTTCTGCTCCTCGTCAATAGCATTGTGATTTCCACTCTTGGTTACACATCCTGTGAGAGAAAAAACTGAAAGTAATAGTAATACATGAACTAATTTCCCCATAATGCCATCATCCCTATCAAACCTGGTCCGACAATTATTGCCAACAATGGAAACATGATAAAGCCAATCATCGGCATGGTCATTTTGGCCGACAAGCTTGCCACTTTTTCTTCCATATCGAGTAACTGTATATCTCTCATTTCTTTACCTAAAGCGATCAACATTTTATAAATGGATGAGCCAAAATTTATACTCTGCTGTAATGTCGTACAAAACATCCTCACTTCATTACTGGCTATCTCTTGATAAAGTTGTTCCAACGCGGCATTGATTCCACTAACCTCTGTTTTTAACATGACACGTTCCAGAATTTTGGCAATATCTTTATTAACATGCTTGGTATTATCACTAATATATCGCATGGATTTTTCAACCGTCATTCCAGACTGAATACAAACCGCCATCATATCAATAATAAAAGGTAAATCATTTGATATGCTTTTTAACCGTTTTACAATAATACGCTTTTTGACCACATCAGGTAAAACAATGACTGATACACTCAGGATTAAAAAGCAAATGAGTAAAACATTCATTGACACTTGGAGGATGCCACTTATGTTCAGAAAAAATAACACTCCACCCAGCGTAACGACGGTTAGCATTTTTAGTATTACATTTTTATCTAACAATGATGCAATCGAAATTAAACGGCTTGATTTTATCAAAATCTTTTCAACATGCGATGCATTATCCTGGGCTTCAGTGTCATTCCGTGAATTTTTATATACATCCAACAACATTAATGATTTGTTTTTATTCTTGCCTTTTAGAAAATGGATAAGAATGCCACCCAGACCCAGAGTCATTATAAGCAGTGAAAATAGATAAAACATAACTCACCTATAACTTATTCATCATTAACCAAAGGATAAAAATCCCCGAGAAAATGCTACCTACCGCATAATAAAGTATGTACTTACCTATTGGATCATAAAGCAATATGGCAAAACTGTTTGGAGAGGTGAACTTTATGAAAAAGAAGAAAAAAATCGGAATTCCTGTTAATATTTTCACAGACATTCGGATTTCAGATGTCATGGCCAATTTTTTTCTATCAATAATTCTTCCATTAGAGATCATGGTTGCTAACCGCGTCATGACATCTTTGATTTGCCCTCCCCCTTTCATGTTCACCAAAACAGTGACAATAAAAAAATAATACTCTCTATAGGGTAAACGTCGATACGACTCCATTAAAACACTTTCAATATCCTCACCAATTTCAAGGCGCTGAGATATTTTTCTAAACTCTTCTCCAACAACACCTGCAATCTTCTCACCACACTGTTCAATGCCGAGCATCACTGAATTCCCAGCACTAATAACGCTGTTAATAATATTCAACGCCTCCGAAAATGTGGTTTCGAATGCTACTCGCGCCGCTTTTTTACTCCGTTGGAAAAGTATATACAATGTCAACAACACCATAAGCGGCGATACAATAAGTAAATCAATATGTAAATACTCCAGGCTACTATAAATGCTTACCCCTTGAACTGCGAAGACAACCAAACCATTTTTTAACGCCAGATCATACTTTTTACCGAGTAAATACCGAGAAATATCACTGAAAAGTGCCACCAAACGTTGCCATAATGCATGCTGCTTAAGTTGGTAGGTTAACTTGTTTGTTCTCGGTACAGTAGCAACGTGGCGTAAGCGTTGAATATTTTTTTTCTTCCGATGCTCGAGCACAAGTTGGAGCAAGCCAAGCAGGAGCATGCTTATGAAGATGAAGATCATGGTAATTTATTTCCGAACAGTTGTTTCAAAGGCTCTTGCATGTCATGGACTATTGCCTGTTGGTATACGGTTGATCGCTGTAATAGACCGTAAGAGGTAAAACTTCCCTGAATGGCACCTGTTTCAGAGCGTTCGGCCTGCGCGGAATAGCTGAAGATATCTTGCAAGATAATATTATCGCCTTCCATGCCCATTACTTCTGTAATATTAATGACTTTACGTGAGCCATCAGGCAAGCGCGATACCTGAACAACGATATGGATTGCCGATACGATATTACGGCGGATTGCTGCAAGGGGAAGTGCCGCGCTTGACATCATGACCATACTTTCCAGACGCGCTAAAGCATCACGCGGTGAGTTGGCATGCAAGGTTGACATGGATCCATCATGGCCGGTGTTCATTGCCTGCAACATTTCGAACGCTTCTTCTCCTCGGCACTCCCCGATAATGATGCGATCGGGCCTCATACGCAGTGCATTGACGACAAGATGGCGCATAGTAACCTGGCCTTGGTTCTCGGCACCGGCCATGCGGGTTTCCAACCTGACAACATGCGGTTGCTGTAAACGCAACTCAGCGGCATCTTCCAGCGTCAGTACCCGCTCGCCTTCATCGATATAGTGGGACATGGCATTTAGCAGGGTTGTTTTCCCAGATCCGGTCCCGCCAGAGACAATAATGTTGACGCGACAGCGACTCGCGATAACCAGAAAATTCGCCATCATCTCATTCATGCTGCCGTACTCAATCAGATTGGCCAGCGTTCTCTGCCCGGAGCCAAACTTACGAATTGAGATCGAGGCACCATCCAGTGCAACAGGCGCGATGACCACGTTCAGGCGACTACCGTCAGGCATGCGCGCATCGACCAACGGTTGCGAGTCATCAACGCGGCGCCCCACCCGCGCAACCAGTCGACGGGCAATATCAATCAACTGCTCGTTGCTAATAAAACGCTTATCAACTAATTCCAATTTCCCCGCTCGCTCAACAAAAATACGATCAGGCCCATTAACCAGAATGTCACTGATACTTTCATCTTCCATCAGCTCACGCAGCGGTCCATACCCCGTAATCTCATCGGCAATAAGCTCACTTAAGCAGTTACAAACCCGGCTTGAAAGATATTGTCCTGTGTTATTCATCACGCGTTGAATGGCGTCGTTAACTTCTCGCAACAACGATTCGCGCTGATTTTTCAACTCATCAATGCGCTCTAAATCGATATTTTTAAGCACCTGCTCGCGGAAATAGAGCAGTGTGCTGGTCATTTCAGTTTCAATATTCATCACCTTTTCCCTCTTTCACTTGTTCCGTGTCCCACGCTCAGCTATCAAAAAGACCAAAAATCACACGACCGCATTTTGACGCGCAGTACGACGAAAAGTCGGCAGGGAAAACAGAACTTTACGAGCAGGCTTAGGGCCCAACGACTTGCCTAACAGGTGAGCAGCAAGTCGATAAAGTGAACTCTCTGAGGAGAGTTGATTATGATGAACGTTGTAGGCATTTACGCTAAAAATAGCGAGCCCGAGATATTCTTCAATATCAGCATTAACAAGCTCATCCGTATTTTTGGGATGACTCTCGTTTAAACACAGAAAAATACGCGTTTCTTTCAGCGGGTTTGCCAGCAAGAAACGTTTATGCTCTTCCAGTATATTTTTCGCCACACGCAATGAGGCTAACGCCCGTGAAATTACCAACACAATGACATGGGATTGTATAAATGCCTGTTCCAGTTGCTGTTCGAGGTGTGTATGAATGCCATGATCAAAGAAAGCCAGATTATAGCGATTAAACGCGGTATCCTCGTACAGCCATGCTGCATCGCACGTTTCCATCTTTACCGACTGATGAGCGGTAAGATCGGCAATGCTGCCGTCGTTGGGTAACGCTTTAGCTAACAATAAATCCAAATCCCGACTGCCGCTGCACCCCTGCACCAATAGCATGGGTATTGAGGTCAGCATTCCCGCGGCTTTAAAAAGCTGATGCGCCACGGTGGATGCCCCTGCCCCTCCCTTGCATCCCAGAACGCTGATTTTCATTGTCACTCGGTTATGCGCAGTCGGAATAGGGTCACGAATCAGATCGGGCAATTGCGCTAACTGTGATCCAATATGCAGATAGCTGGTTCCTGACATCATCAATGCATGTGCAAAGCGGATTGAGTCATTATTGCCCACCAAAATCGGTTTTGCCGAAACCGGAATGAGTAGCGCAACCATCTGCATAATAAGTTCAACATTATCCACGTCGCCAATATCGACAATCACTGCGATGGCATCGCTGGCAGCGGGATTATCATTCATAGTAAAAAAATTCGCTTCATGCGGTATGACATCAGCTAAATGATGCATTAACAACTGACTGACGATTTCAGACATCACATCAGGTCGTGGTGAAATAATTAAAATTGGCTGTGCAAATTTTTTCTTCTGCGACTTCAATGTTGTATTTTTATTATTCGTTTTGGTATCAAAAAATAATTTCATGTGCAACTCCAATGTATAGCACCCTGGTTAATCATGACTATTTGGCAAAACCACCGCGTTCCATAAAACTGCGGGCATCACTGTCAAGCCGTCCTTCACGGGTATTTTTATCTACACCACTATTAAAAAATAATTGAACGGATGAGCTACGGTGATATTCAGGTAACTTAATTTTCTGTCGTGATGCCGAAGACACGGGTTTAACCAGATCGACCGTCGCAAAGACCACCAATTCTGTTTTATTTCTTTCCGTGTGAGATTTACGCGCCAGCGCCCCAAGAATAGGAATCTCACTAATGAAAGGAACCTTGGTCAGTGATTCCACATCCTCTTCATTGAGTAAACCGCCAATCACAAAGCTATCACCATCGGCCACTTCGATCGTAGAGCTGGAACGCCGCGTTTTTATCTGAGGTATACTGTAATTATTGTATGCATAACTCCCTGAAACACTGCTAATTTCGTTAGAAACCAACAGTTTTATTTTCTGTTTTTTTTCAACTTTAGCAGCAACATTTAATCGAATACCATATTCTTTATATTGTATGGTTGTACTCTCTTTACCTTGTACTAAGAGCGGGATTTCACCACCGACTAAAAAGCTGGCCACTTCACCGGACAACACGGTGAGATTGGGCTGAGCGAGTACTCGAGCCAAACTGTCATTATTAACAGCACTGATTGTCGTGCTGATATTTTCTGCATCGAATCCACGTTTAAGACCCATCAAACTAAAAACACCAGGATCATTAATAACCCCATTTCCTTTAATCAGTCCACTGAGGGTTAAATTACTCCATTCGATCCCTAAAGTGTCTGTGAATTTTTTACTTACCTCAACAACGCTGAGCTTTACATTAACTTGATTGGATGAGGGTAATTGTAATCTGTTTATTACATTGCTATAGATTTTGTTTGTCATAAAGAAAACTTCTGAACTGTTTTGACCTTCAGAACCATGATTCACCTTCAGATCTCGGCCTTCCTTTCCTACGACGCTGCCCACTAACTGGTATACCGCACCACGGGTTTCCTCATCGGGTACCGTCCCCGTCAGGATATAAGATTTACCTTCACTGCTGATAAAACTCTTAACTACCACCTGACTACCGGGAAACTCAACCACAATGCGCTGATTGATATCCCCCAGGAAGGAATCAACATTTATTTGTAAATCAGCCAAAATTTTTGTGTCAGCATCATAGGCAGTGACCTCTGAAATACCGGGTACTTTCGCATACAATACGATGGTGTTTTCATTCAATACCTTATAGTCCGCTACTGAGGGATCTGAGATAAATACCGTATTAACACGCCCTTTGGTTCGTAATGTTTTTGACTGCCCAGGCTTTAAAAAGAGTTGATCGGCCATTGCAGTTAACGGACACAATAAAATCAGTGCTAGCATCAGGCGAGCGTGAAATGAGAAGCGCTTCATCATCAAACTTGTTCCTCTGTTAAAATTTCCTTATGCCCCAACAGGCAATACCTGTTAACCGCGCCACTCGTGTGTGGGCCGCGAGCGAGGTTCATCAAACAGGGGGGCACTGCTGACGGGCCATGTTGCCTCTTTGCCGGATAGAGTTTCACTACCTCTCGAACGCAAGTCAATCGGGTTTCTGGCCGTGGGAAATAGCAGTATTTTGGCGTTGCCTTCTAATCCTTTTAGCAGTTTGATTTCTGAATCTCTCAGTTCAACCAGGAGTTGGCTTCTACTTTCTTGAGACTTCTCTTTTTCATCCTGGTTTATCCGACGAATTGCCAATACACGCCTATTGATCATCAGGGGTTTAAGCCGGGTATCGCGAATCGACCTCGCGGGCGAGATAATGTCCTCACTTCCGTTATCGTCTTGACGGAGTCCATAGGAAAGATAGATATCCACACTGGCACCTGGTTTTAAATTGGTTAACAGATAATGCTCAGAAGCATCTAACTCAAAGGGGTAAAGCACATTTCCTGGCATGATAAACATAGCGATATAATCATCACTGCCTGGCTCAACCAACGCCGCTGGTTGAAGGTAGGTGCCTTTGGCTACCGCACTTTTAAGTGCCCAATGAATAAGGTCATTTTGTTTTATATTGAACTGCATATCAGTGCTTTCTGGTGATACAGATATATTTTTCAATTGAAAATCATCTTTCTTCAGAACATTGTTGGCAGACAGGTCTCGCTGGGCGACGGCCACGACAATGGTTTCTGCTAAAGAATCTCCCCGCATGTCACTCGTTCCTGATGTCGGCGTACGTGCGGATTTCATATAGAATAAAATACCAATGCTGCCAGTCAGAATCATTAACAGGTAAATAATCAATGCGCTCTTTTTCATTTCAACGCTAATCCGCTTTCTCTGTTGTTATAAAATAACAATCAGGTATAATACCCATTATAAGAATCCCCTCTTTTTTTTGACATATAGCTACCGCATGAGATCAATAAAGGCTTTCGAAACAGGCACTTTAATAAAAACATGCAGATATAAAGTACCTGTTTCAGGTTAAAGTATCACTTCAACTTTCCAGAGGATAGTCAATAACCTCTATTAAATAGAAGCATCCACTTTCGTTTTGATCTTGTTGAAAATTGTTGACAACATATCTCTAACAGGCCCACTTTCACCAAAAATAACCGTAACCACCGCAGCAACACCCGCGGCTACAATAGCATATTCAACAGCGGTTACCCCGCGCTGATCATTTTTAAAATTTTGCATTACTTCAGTAAAATACATATAACCCACGATAGACTTTCCCTGAAAATAATTTGCTAAAGAATGCATATCCAATTCTCTCCATTTATTAATGCTATTATTTTCACCAGGTCTTTTCGACTTGGTAATGTTCAACACTCATTATATTGCGGGGATTTTATAGCATCTCTTTTTCGCCATTAACAATGGCAATATTTATAAAGAAAACCCAAAGAACAATTGCCACAACCTATCAAGTAACAAAGCACTAGCAAGAATAGAAAAAATAATAAGATTTTTCTTACCTATGAAAAATACACACATAAAACAAACAACAATTAATATTACCTTTCTTTAAAAAGATGATAAGAATAACTAACAAAAATAAGTTAGACAGATGCTTAATCATAAAAATATAAAAAAAACGGCCTATCTACATAGGTTCATTATAAAATGAATGAGAAATCAACATTTAGTCATAAACACTAAACATTCAAAGAAAAAAGAATAAAATATCGATAGGAGAAATGAAACGATAAATAAAAACACACAAGCAGGTCGCGTAATGGAATTGATAGCGGCCCACATAAACATTGCTCATGTGATACCAGACCACTCAACCAGAGATAATATATTGTTTTATTTTTAATTTATTAGCATTCAACGGCAATAACACGCGCAGACAGAAGGTCATGCACATGATTTTCAGTAAAGGGGGCATGGCATAGACAGAGAAAATATAACATAAATTATCTGTTTAAAATTCTTATAATCGATAATATCTAACACGGCAGCGAACCCACTCATTCACACGAACCAATGAATAAATTTCATCTCACCCGCGCTAAAAGCCAGTATCGTAGCTAATACATTGCATTTTCATCGAAGGAAATACTACACCATTTCGTTTTCTTTACTGTTGATAAATTCAGCACCCAGCGAGAAAGCAAAAAAAAATGCTGATATAAGCGAACTTATATCAGCATTCTCTAGTTATTGGCGGAACGGACGGGACTCGAACCCGCGACCCCCTGCGTGACAGGCAGGTATTCTAACCGACTGAACTACCGCTCCCCATTAACATGCCCTTGCGAGCGGGATGAATACTAAGGTGATCTGGGTATGGCGTCAATGCTTTTTATAATCAATTCATACTGTTTGTTTATAATTCCAGCGTCATGCTGTAATCATCATCAACCGGATGATGATCATTGGCGCCACAAGCAACTGCCTCCCTTTTTGGCAATCAGATCGAGGCGCGTTTCATGTGCAGCCAGTTCTTCCGGGCTAGCATAAATGATGGGCAACGTTGACGCTTGGCGCGCAATTCGCTGTACGCTCTCACTTTCTGCACTCACTTGCTGGGTGTCACTCTCCATGGCAAACGCCAAAGAGGTTTGTCCCCCGGTCATGGCCAGGTAGACATCAGCCAAGATTTCGGCGTCGAGTAACGCCCCGTGCAGCGTTCGTTTGCTGTTATCTATCTGATAACGATCGCACAATGCATCCAGGCTGTTTCTTTTACCAGGAAACAGCTTACGCGCGACCATGAGGCTATCGGTGATCTTGCAAAACGTCTCTGTCTTCGGGATATCCCGATTCAGCATACGAAATTCATAGTCCATAAAGCCGATATCAAACGTGGCATTATGAATAACCAGTTCCGCACCGCGAATGAACTCAATAAATTCCTCAGCTATCTCAGCGTAGGCAGGTTTATCTTGTAAAAACTCATCGCTGATGCCGTGCACCATGAACGCTTCCGGATCAACCAGTCTATCAGGCTTGATATACACATGATAATGGCGCCCCGTCAGGCGGCGATTAATGACCTCCACCGCACCAATCTCAATAATTTTATGGCCTTCATAATGAACGCCAAGCCTGTTCATACCCGTGGTTTCGGTATCCAGAACGATCTGTCGTGTAATTGCAGTGCTCATCGCTTTCGTTTTATGTCAGACTTACGGTTTTTATGATTAAGGCAGAGTCTACCAGAGATGACAAAGCAGGTAGAAATTTTCACCGATGGTTCTTGTCTGGGAAATCCCGGCCCAGGTGGTTATGGCGTTGTGCTGCGCTACAAACAGCACGAAAAAACCTTGAGTGCAGGTTATCGCCTGACGACCAATAATCGCATGGAGTTAATGGCGGCGATTGCGGCGTTGGAAGCATTGACCACGCCGTGTACGGTGGTACTGAGTACCGATAGCCAATATGTGCGGCAGGGTATCACGCGCTGGATCCACAATTGGAAACTTAAAGGCTGGAAAACCGCCGATAAAAAACCGGTTAAGAATATCGATCTCTGGCAGCGCCTGGACACCGCCATTCAGCGACACACGATGCGTTGGGAGTGGGTCAAAGGCCATGCGGGCCATCCAGAGAACGAGAAATGTGATGAACTGGCACGCCAGGCGGCGTCGCACCCGACGCAGGACGATACCGGGTATCAGCCGGAATAACCCGCTTAAAATGGCCGGTATCCTTTACGATAACTCTTGGTTGCCCCCACAGCCCTGCGCACCGGTAGTTTGTTGAATTTCTGGCGCAAGGGAGACATGGTAAGCGGAATGGTACGTTTTCGCGCAACAAGGAGCATCAGACAGCCTAAGGGCGCAGAGTGTGGCGCTGATGTTGTTATCTTCTGCGGTATCTTCCACGGCACCACGTGGAAGGTTCCCTGATACAGCACTTCATAATTGAGCAAGCTGAGCCAGTCGACCATACGCATCTGCGTGAACATGCGTGCACAATAGGGTTGGCATTGACGAAGACCGGGCGTCAGCTTTCCAGCCCCAAGCAGGCTTATTGGATTAAACCCACTCAGCAATAACCAGCCGTCATTGATCAATACCCGGTCCACCTCGCGTAAAATACGGTGCGGATCCGACGAATAAGAGAGCGTATGCGCCAGCAAACAGGCATCGATAGACTTCTCAGAAAAGGGGAGTTGGTAAGGGTCAGCCAAGACATGTACACCATCAGCAGCGTACGGATTGATATTAACCTGATGAGAAATGGCACACGAGTCCGTCGCGATAGCGTTGCTGAGCGCGCCCACTTTCAGTAGGTGGAAGCCAAACACACGCGGCCACCACGCTGCCAATGCATGTTCAAGCGCCTGCTGGTAATGTGCGCCCCAAGGGATATCCTCCCAACACGTTGGCAAAGAATAAGCCTGAGGCGTATGCGCTGGCTTCATAGATTAGTATTCTCCCTCAGACCCAATAGCTATCTCAGAACACGTAATATACCCTAAATAATTCGCGTTGCAGGAAGGCGGCAAGTAAGGAACAAATTTGAACAGCGCCTGCGCTAACCCACAGGGTGAACCTCAGGGATGAGGTTCATTCATCACGATAAGCTTAGTCAGGTAAGCGATTCAGGTGAGTGAACGCAGCCAACGTGCATACAGCTTGAAGTATGACGGGTATAAATGAGGTATCACATGAATCTTATCAGTATTGCAGCACTTTCGGACAACTACATTTGGCTATTACATGACGCACAGCACCGTTGTGTCATTGTCGATCCCGGTGAAGCAGAACCAGTATTGCAAGCGCTACATAAACATCAACTCACGCCGGTAGCGGTGTTGCTCACCCATCATCACAGTGACCATGTCGCGGGGGTGCCTGATATCCAGAAGACTTACCCTGACTTGCCGGTTTATGGACCCGAAGAGACCGCGCAGCGTGGTGCGACACACATTTTGCGCGATGGCGATCACATTAAGTTACTTAATTCGGATTTCTCCGTGTTTTCTGTACCAGGTCACACTTTAGGTCACATTTCGTACTACTCAGCCCCTTATTTATTCTGTGGAGATACACTGTTTTCGGCTGGCTGTGGGCGAATTTTCGAAGAAACCCCAAGGCAAATGCATGAATCAATTGATAAAATATCAAAACTGCCCGATGACACTCGTATTTGCTGCGCACATGAGTACACCCTGTCAAATCTTGAGTTTGCTCACACTATCTGGCCTGAAGAATGCAATATTACCGCTTACCTTTCTGAAATCAGGCTATTACGCGATAAATCTCAATCAACATTGCCAACCACCCTTGGTCTTGAACGAAAAATCAACCTTTTCCTTAGGTGCCATGATACTGATTTAAAAGAAAAATTAAAAATAAAACCCGGTAACATAGAGGATTGGCAAGTTTTCGCCCAATTACGGGGTAAGAAAGATTGCTTCTGAAGGTTTTTGTTGTGCTGATCGGCTAATCAAAGTATTATTGCTCGTCTTTTAAGCAAACTATTGACACACATATGAAGGCTCAAGCGATTATTATCGCCTCAGTCTTGTTGGCAGGTTGCCAAGGGGTCTACCAAGACACCTCTCAACCGAAACAACATGGGCAGAGTCTGTCTTCAGCAGGTCAAGGTGAAGCAGGAAAGTACACAGGAAGTCGAGAGACATCCGCGCGCTGGCTGGATAATAATGGCCTAGCGCAGCGCGACCTGTGGAACTTCATTAGCGACGAGCTGAAGATGGAGGTTCCGGATAACATCCGGATCCGCGAGCAAAAAACACGATACTTAAAAAATAAGAGCTATCTCCACGATGTAACATTACGGGCAGAGCCGTACATGTACTGGATAGTCGAGCAGATTAAGCAGCGCAAAATGCCGATGGAACTGGTACTGCTACCCATAGTGGAGAGCGCTTTTGATCCCAAGGCCACATCATCCGCCAATGCCGCAGGGCTCTGGCAGATTGTGCCAGGCACTGGGCGTAACTACGGTTTGAAACAGAACCAGTGGTATGATGGTCGTCGCGATGTTGTTGCATCAACGACGGCTGCCTTAGACATGATGCAGCGCCTCAACACAATGTTTGATGGTGACTGGCTACTTACCATCGCCGCCTATAACAGCGGTGAAGGTCGTGTATTGCAAGCAGTAAAAGCAAATAAGGCAAAAGGCAGGTCAACAAGTTACTGGGCATTGGCGTTACCACGTGAAACGTCACTTTATGTCCCGAAAATGTTGGCCTTGAGCGATATTCTTAAGAATAGCAAAAAATACGGCATTGAGTTACCTAAGCCCAACGAAAGTCGAGCACTGGCGCAGGTAGACCTGGGTCAACAGATGGAGTTGACGCAAGCTGCTGAAATGGCGGGATTGTCGCTAACAAAACTGAAGAGCTACAACACGGGCTACAAACGTGACGTGACCGCGCCGAACGGGCCACATTACATTATGGTGCCTAAAGCTCATGTTGAGCAGTTGAAGGATTCGTTGGCAGATGGCGATATCGCCGCTGTACAACCCACTAAACTGGCGCAGCTATCCACAAGTACCGAATACAAGGTTCGTTCAGGCGACACCCTGTCAGGTATTGCGGCGAAACTGAAGGTCAGCGCGCAGGATCTGCGCAAGTGGAACAATCTGGCCAGCGCTAACGCGCTGAAGGTTGGTCAATCGCTTCAGGTGGCACAAGCCTCTACCGGCAGTAAAAAAGGTAACAGTAATTCCATTACCTATCAGGTGCGTAAAGGAGACTCTCTCGCGAGTATCGCTAAACGCCATGGGGTAGATATCGCAGATGTCATGCGGTGGAATTCAGTCATCAATAAAAAGGCGAATATTCAGCCTGGAGATCGGTTAACGTTGTTCGTGAATACGGCAACATCACCAGACTCTTAAGTGCTGTTTAGCCTATAAAAAAACCACGGTGGTTAACCATCGTGGTTTTTTTCGTGTTGTTTTAACGTCATGCTGGCAACTGAAATTCAACCAACAACGGGTTATGGTCAGACGCCTGGGTAACCAAAACAGAAGATTGCATGACATGCAAACCACGGTAAAAAACAAAATCTAACGGGCGGCCGAACGTCCGACGCCGCTGGTCGTCGACAAAGCGAACCTCGCGCAAAGCAATCTCACTGGCAAATTGATAGAGCGCATTGATACGCTGCCGGCTCCAGGCATTGAAATCCCCAGCCATGACCACAGGTCCGGCATGACGTTTGACCTGTTCACCAATCGCATCTAGCTGTTTGCCATAGACTTCAACACCGATGCTGAAATTAATCGCATGGATATTAATGACCATCAGTTGCTGAGTACTCTGCAATGCATAAACCGTAATCAGCGCCGACTTAGACAGGCGCAGCAGAGGTTCTCTCTCTCTTAGCGGACAGCAATATAACGGTTGCGCCGCAGACTGCGTCATCACTCCCGAAGGGTGTTGCGGGAGAACAACGGCAGGAACCTGATCGGTAGCAACATAGTTCGCCGTTGCAAAACGAATCAGCTCAGGCGTACTTTGTGCTTCTTGCAGTAAAACCAGATGCGCATCTTTACCGAAGTTTTGTAATACAGAAAGCCAGTGCAGGCGCTGCTGTTTGTAGATGTTCCATACCAATACACGCAGTACATCGTTTTTTTCAAGCAACGGCTCCTCTGGCAGTGCCTGCATAACAGGATACTGTATACCAGAGGAAAAAATTCTCTCTACGGGCTGCCCCGCACTGTACCTTACCGCATAGGTTTTTTTTCGCACAACGAACCTGCTTGTCTCTTCAGTGCTACACGCTATTACTTTAAGCAAAGAATGGCCTGAGTGACAGGGATATTCGGCAAGACTTGCACTGCATAACAGATCTTTACAGAGCAAGCAAATGACAGGAGAAAGTAAAAAGCCCTGAGCAATCGCTCAGGGCTTTTCTTTTTAGTGGCGGAACGGACGGGACTCGAACCCGCGCCCCCCTGCGTGACAGGCAGGTATTCTAACCGACTGAACTACCGCTCCACCGATACTTTTTCATTACCAGACACCGTCTGATAATCGATATAAAAACCTGGCAGTTCCCTACTCTCACATGGGGAAGCCCCACACTACCATCGGCGCTACGGCGTTTCACTTCTGAGTTCGGCATGGGGTCAGGTGGGACCACCGCGCTATCGCCGCCAGGCATATTCTGTTTCATCTCACCCGTCCTTTCGAGCCAGCAAGACCAATCTGTCAACAAGCTGAATTACGAGTAACGATTCTCTTCATCACCACTCACAACCACCAAAACATCTTCGGCGTTGTAAGGTTAAGCCTCACAGGTCATTAGTACTGGTTAGCTCAATGCATCGCTGCACTTACACACCCAGCCTATCTACGTCGTCGTCTTCAACGGCCTTTTAGCGTCCTCTAGGGACAAGGGAGAACTCATCTCGGGGCAAGTTTCGTGCTTAGATGCTTTCAGCACTTATCTCTTCCGCACGTAGCTACCGGGCAATGCCATTGGCATGACAACCCGAACACCAGTGGTGCGTTCACTCCGGTCCTCTCGTACTAGGAGCAACCCCCCTCAATTCTCCAACGCCCACGGCAGATAGGGACCGAACTGTCTCACGACGTTCTAAACCCAGCTCGCGTACCACTTTAAATGGCGAACAGCCATACCCTTGGGACCTACTTCAGCCCCAGGATGTGATGAGCCGACATCGAGGTGCCAAACACCGCCGTCGATATGAACTCTTGGGCGGTATCAGCCTGTTATCCCCGGAGTACCTTTTATCCGTTGAGCGATGGCCCTTCCATTCAGAACCACCGGATCACTAAGACCTACTTTCGTACCTGCTCGAGCCGTCACTCTCGCAGTCAAGCTAGCTTATGCCTTTGCACTAACCTCCTGATGTCCGACCAGGATTAGCTAACCTTCGTGCTCCTCCGTTACTCTTTGGGAGGAGACCGCCCCAGTCAAACTACCCACCAGACACTGTCCCCAGCCCAGATCATGGGCCCAGGTTAGAACATCAAACATTAAAGGGTGGTATTTCAAGGTTGGCTCCATGCAGACTGGCGTCCACACTTCAAAGCCTCCCACCTATCCTACACATCAAGGCTCAAGGTTCAGTGTCAAGCTATAGTAAAGGTTCACGGGGTCTTTCCGTCTTGCCGCGGGTACACTGCATCTTCACAGCGAGTTCAATTTCACTGAGTCTCGGGTGGAGACAGCCTGGCCATCATTACGCCATTCGTGCAGGTCGGAACTTACCCGACAAGGAATTTCGCTACCTTAGGACCGTTATAGTTACGGCCGCCGTTTACTGGGGCTTCGATCAAGAGCTTCTCCTTGCGGATAACCCCATCAATTAACCTTCCAGCACCGGGCAGGCGTCACACCGTATACGTCCACTTTCGTGTTTGCACAGTGCTGTGTTTTTATTAAACAGTTGCAGCCAGCTGGTATCTGCGACTGCGCAAAGCTTCAGGAGTAAATCCCTACACCTCGCACAGCGTGCCTTCTCCCGAAGTTACGGCACCATTTTGCCTAGTTCCTTCACCCGAGTTCTCTCAAGCGCCTTGGTATTCTCTACCTGACCACCTGTGTCGGTTTGGGGTACGATTCAATGTTACCTGATGCTTAGAGGCTTTTCCTGGAAGCTGGGCATCTGTCACTTCAGTACCGTAGTACCTCGTCATCACGCCTCAGTGTTAACAGTGACCCGGATTTATCAAAGTCACCCACCTACACGCTTAAACCGGGACAACCGTCGCCCGGATGACATAGCCTTCTCCGTCCCCCCTTCGCAGTAACACCAAGTACAGGAATATTAACCTGTTTCCCATCGACTACGCCTTTCGGCCTCGCCTTAGGGGTCGACTCACCCTGCCCCGATTAACGTTGGACAGGAACCCTTGGTCTTCCGGCGAGCGGGCTTTTCACCCGCTTTATCGTTACTTATGTCAGCATTCGCACTTCTGATACCTCCAGCAAACCTCACAGTTCACCTTCAACGGCTTACAGAACGCTCCCCTACCCAACAACGCCTAAGTGTCGCTGCCGCAGCTTCGGTGCATGGTTTAGCCCCGTTACATCTTCCGCGCAGGCCGACTCGACCAGTGAGCTATTACGCTTTCTTTAAATGATGGCTGCTTCTAAGCCAACATCCTGGCTGTCTATGCCTTCCCACATCGTTTCCCACTTAACCATGACTTTGGGACCTTAGCTGGCGGTCTGGGTTGTTTCCCTCTTCACGACGAACGTTAGCACCCGCCGTGTGTCTCCCGTGATAACATTCTTCGGTATTCGTAGTTTGCATCGGGTTGGTAAGTCGGGATGACCCCCTAGCCGAAACAGTGCTCTACCCCCGAAGATGAATTCACGAGGCGCTACCTAAATAGCTTTCGGGGAGAACCAGCTATCTCCCGGTTTGATTGGCCTTTCACCCCCAGCCACAAGTCATCCGCTAATTTTTCAACATTAGTCGGTTCGGTCCTCCAGTTAGTGTTACCCAACCTTCAACCTGCCCATGGCTAGATCACCGGGTTTCGGGTCTATACCCTGCAACTTAACGCCCAGTTAAGACTCGGTTTCCCTGCGGCTCCCCTATACGGTTAACCTTGCTACAGAATATAAGTCGCTGACCCATTATACAAAAGGTACGCAGTCACACCCATAAAGAGTGCTCCCACTGCTTGTACGTACACGGTTTCAGGTTCTATTTCACTCCCCTCGCCGGGGTTCTTTTCGCCTTTCCCTCACGGTACTGGTTCACTATCGGTCAGTCAGGAGTATTTAGCCTTGGAGGATGGTCCCCCCATATTCAGACAGGATGTCACGTGTCCCGCCCTACTCATCGAGCTCACAACCTGTGCATCTTCGTGTACGGGACTATCACCCTTTACTGTGCGACTTTCCAGACGCTTCCACTGACACACAAGCTGATTCAGACTCTGGGCTTTTCCCCGTTCGCTCGCCGCTACTGGGGGAATCTCGGTTGATTTCTTTTCCTCGGGGTACTGAGATGTTTCAGTTCCCCCGGTTCGCCTCATGCCACTATGTATTCATGACATGATAGTGCAACGAATTGCACTGGGTTTCCCCATTCGGGTATCGTCGGTTGTAACGCTTCATATCAGCTTACCGACGCTTTTCGCAGATTAGCACGCCCTTCATCGCCTCTGACTGCCTAGGCATCCACCGTGTACGCTTATTCACTTAACCTCACAACCCGAAAATGTTTCAGGTGTGAAAGCTTGAGAGAATCACAATAGTAGTAGTGAGCCACTATTGCTCGTTTCAATTTTCAGCTTGTTCCAGATTGTTAAAGAGCAAATATCGTAAACACGACTCGTAAGTCATCTTTACGTTATTGTCGGTTCCGCAGAACCGGTGATAATGTCTTTCACTCATTATCGGTATGGCGTCCCCAAGGGGATTCGAACCCCTGTTACAGCCGTGAAAGGGCAGTGTCCTAGGCCTCTAGACGATGGGGACACGAAAACCCGATTAACACAACAGCTCTAATCGGTTCGTATCAGCATGAGTCAGAGACTCATTCATCAACAGGTGCTTTTTGCTCAGCATTTTCATCAGACAATCTGTGTGAACACTTCACAGAATCAGTATCATTAGGTAAGGAGGTGATCCAACCGCAGGTTCCCCTACGGTTACCTTGTTACGACTTCACCCCAGTCATGAATCACAAAGTGGTAAGCGCCCTCCCGAAGGTTAAGCTACCTACTTCTTTTGCAACCCACTCCCATGGTGTGACGGGCGGTGTGTACAAGGCCCGGGAACGTATTCACCGTAGCATTCTGATCTACGATTACTAGCGATTCCGACTTCATGGAGTCGAGTTGCAGACTCCAATCCGGACTACGACGTACTTTATGAGGTCCGCTTGCTCTCGCGAGGTCGCTTCTCTTTGTATACGCCATTGTAGCACGTGTGTAGCCCTACTCGTAAGGGCCATGATGACTTGACGTCATCCCCACCTTCCTCCAGTTTATCACTGGCAGTCTCCTTTGAGTTCCCGGCCGAACCGCTGGCAACAAAGGATAAGGGTTGCGCTCGTTGCGGGACTTAACCCAACATTTCACAACACGAGCTGACGACAGCCATGCAGCACCTGTCTCAGAGTTCCCGAAGGCACTAAAGCATCTCTGCTAAATTCTCTGGATGTCAAGAGTAGGTAAGGTTCTTCGCGTTGCATCGAATTAAACCACATGCTCCACCGCTTGTGCGGGCCCCCGTCAATTCATTTGAGTTTTAACCTTGCGGCCGTACTCCCCAGGCGGTCGATTTAACGCGTTAGCTCCGGAAGCCACGCCTCAAGGGCACAACCTCCAAATCGACATCGTTTACAGCGTGGACTACCAGGGTATCTAATCCTGTTTGCTCCCCACGCTTTCGCACCTGAGCGTCAGTCTTCGTCCAGGGGGCCGCCTTCGCCACCGGTATTCCTCCAGATCTCTACGCATTTCACCGCTACACCTGGAATTCTACCCCCCTCTACGAGACTCTAGCTTGCCAGTTTTGAATGCAGTTCCCAGGTTAAGCCCGGGGATTTCACATCCAACTTAACAAACCGCCTGCGTGCGCTTTACGCCCAGTCATTCCGATTAACGCTTGCACCCTCCGTATTACCGCGGCTGCTGGCACGGAGTTAGCCGGTGCTTCTTCTGCGAGTAACGTCAATAAGCAAGGTTATTAACCTTACTGCCTTCCTCCTCGCTGAAAGTGCTTTACAACCCGAAGGCCTTCTTCACACACGCGGCATGGCTGCATCAGGCTTGCGCCCATTGTGCAATATTCCCCACTGCTGCCTCCCGTAGGAGTCTGGACCGTGTCTCAGTTCCAGTGTGGCTGGTCATCCTCTCAGACCAGCTAGGGATCGTCGCCTAGGTGAGCCATTACCCCACCTACTAGCTAATCCCATCTGGGCACATCTGATGGCGCGAGGCCCGAAGGTCCCCCGCTTTGGTCTTGCGACGTTATGCGGTATTAGCTACCGTTTCCAGTAGTTATCCCCCTCCATCAGGCAGTTTCCCAGACATTACTCACCCGTCCGCCGCTCGTCACCCAAAGAGCAAGCTCTCCTGTGCTACCGCTCGACTTGCATGTGTTAGGCCTGCCGCCAGCGTTCAATCTGAGCCATGATCAAACTCTTCAATTTAAAGTTTGATTTGCTTCTGCAAGAGAAGCGATGCTCAAAGAATTATTACTGTTAGTTCGTAATGAATTAACTTTTGTTCACTCTTCAAGACTTTTATTTTTTTAAGCCCGTAGGCTTTACGATAAAGTCCTGTGAGTGCCCACACAGATTGTCTGATTAATTGTTAAAGAGCGTTGCCACATCAACCGTGGCGCGGGAGGCGTATATTACGCTGCACCGCTGAAAAGTCAACGTTAATTTTTCAATTTCGCGTTCGGCTTTCCTGTTTTACTTCTTACTGTTACCACAACCGCGTGTCGCTGTTGCCGTGTCAGTGGAGGCGCATTATAGGGAGTTCTTTCGCGCTGACAAGCGCTAAATGCAAAAAAAATTCTAAGCGCTTATTTTTAACACAGTCACCCCGTATAAAAAAAGCGGCACGTCGGTGCCGCTTAGCTTTTTCTTCATAAAAAACATTACGTTAATTACTGCCTGGCAACAATATGCTGTTCACTGCCCTCAACATCCAAAGTGACCGGTTTCCCCGGAATCAATTTGCCCGAAAGGATTTCCTGGGCCAATAGGTTTTCAATCTGCTGCTGAATAGCGCGTTTGAGCGGTCGAGCACCGTAAACCGGGTCAAACCCAATCAGCCCCAATTGTTGCAATGCCGCCTCAGTCATCGTGACCTGATAGCCACGTTCTTCCAGTCGTTTGTACAACCGCTGCAACTGAATACGCGCGATGGACATGATGTGTGCCTGGCCCAATGGGTGGAATACCACGACTTCATCGATACGGTTGATAAACTCCGGACGGAAACGATGGCTGACCACATCCAGAACCATGTCACGCATCCCGACATAATCCATTTCACCGAAATGTTCCTGAATAAGATCGGAACCCAGGTTCGAGGTCATCACGATAACCGTATTACGGAAATCCACCGTTCTGCCCTGGCCGTCCGTCAAGCGCCCATCGTCAAGCACCTGCAACAGAATGTTGAACACATCCGGATGGGCTTTTTCAACTTCATCAAGCAGGATCACGGAATAAGGACGCCGCCGAACCGCTTCGGTGAGGTATCCCCCTTCTTCATACCCCACGTATCCCGGAGGAGCGCCCACCAAACGTGACACTGAGTGCTTTTCCATAAATTCAGACATGTCGATGCGCACCATCGCGTCATCGCTGTCGAACAAGAAAGCCGCCAGCGTTTTGCACAGCTCAGTTTTCCCCACCCCGGTCGGTCCCAGGAACAGGAACGATCCAATGGGCCGGTTAGGATCGGAAAGGCCCGCACGGCTGCGACGAATTGAGTTCGCCACGGCGGTGACGGCCTCATCTTGCCCGATAACGCGCTGATGAAGTTCTTGCTCCATACGCAGCAGCTTGTCTCGTTCACTTTCCAGCATGCGCGCGACGGGTATTCCCGTCCATCTTGCAAGCACTTCAGCAATTTCGGCGTCGGTCACTTTGTTGCGTAGCAGGTGCATGGTTTTCCCTTCCGCCTGCGTCGCCGCCGCTAGCTGTTTTTCAAGCTCGGGCAAACGCCCATACTGCAACTCCGACATGCGGGCGAGATCGCCCTGACGACGCGCCTGCTCCAGTTCGATCTTCGCTTGTTCCAACGCAGCCTTGATATTTTGCGTGCCGCTGAGAGAGGCCTTCTCCGCTTTCCACTCTTCTTCAAGTTTGGAATAGTCGCGTTCTTTCTGCTCCAGCTCTTCGTTCAGCAAGGACAGCCGCTTTTGGCTGGCCTCGTCAGATTCTTTTTTCAGCGCCTGCTGTTCCAACTTTAACTGGATGATGCGCCTGTCCAAGCGATCCAGTGATTCCGGTTTCGAATCCATCTGCATACGAATGCTTGATGCGGCTTCATCAATCAGGTCAATGGCTTTATCCGGCAGTTGTCTGTCGGCAATATAGCGGTGCGACAACATGGCCGCCGCCACAATCGCCGGGTCAGTGATCTGGACGTGATGATGCAATTCATAACGTTCTTTAAGCCCACGCAAAATCGCAATGGTGTCTTCAACATTGGGTTCCGCCACAAACACTTTTTGGAATCGGCGTTCCAGAGCAGCATCTTTCTCAATGTATTGCCGGTACTCGTCCAGCGTGGTCGCACCGACGCAATGCAACTCGCCGCGCGCCAATGCAGGCTTCAGCATGTTACCCGCATCCATTGCACCGTCCGCTTTACCCGCGCCAACCATGGTATGCAACTCATCGATAAACAGGATGACGCTGCCTTCCTGTTTTGCCAGATCGTTTAGCACGCCTTTCAGGCGCTCTTCGAATTCACCACGGTATTTGGCACCGGCAATCAATGCCCCCATATCTAACGACAGCACACGTTTGTGTTTCAGCCCTTCAGGCACTTCGCCGTTGACGATACGCTGTGCTAATCCTTCTACGATTGCCGTTTTCCCGACGCCAGGTTCACCGATCAACACCGGGTTGTTTTTAGTACGGCGTTGCAGTACCTGTATGGTTCTGCGAATTTCCTCATCACGGCCAATCACCGGGTCCAATTTGCCCTGTTCAGCGCGTTCGGTTAAATCGATGGTGAATTTCTTTAGCGCTTGTCGTTGATCTTCCGCATTTTGGTCGTTCACCTGTTCACCACCACGTACCTGGTCAATGGCTTTAGAGACGGCTTCTTTGGTTGCTCCAGCCCGCGCAAGGAGATCGCTCAACGTGCCGCGCGTGTCCAGCGCCGCCAGCAAAAACAGCTCGGAAGAGATAAATGCATCGCCGCGCTTCTGTGCAATCTTGTCACACAGATTGAGAGTACGGACGAATTCATTGGAGGGTTGCACATCGCCATCAACGCCCTGCACCTGAGGTAAGCGTGCGATGGCCTGCTCAATGTCGTTTTTAAAGCGAACCGTGTTTACACCTGCCGTGGTCAACAGCGGGCTGACCGTGCCGCCTTCCTGCTGCAACAACGCACTCATGACGTGTAACGGGTCGATAAACTGATGATCCTTACCGAGCGCAAGAGATTGCGCATCCGCAAGGGCAAGCTGGAATTTATTGGTAAGACGATCCAGACGCATAACTCCTCCCATACATACTGGTCAAAATTGCTACTGGAGATTAAATCAGGTCATCCCTCAAAATTTCAAGATTATTTTGCCAGTAATAATAGGAGGAATGCAGTTACTTACCATGGATCGTCTTAATTCAGTAGGTTATATCAGCCAGATTAAACTTGCCATACGACCAGTGGTTCCATCGCGGCGATACGAGAAAAATTTGTCGGCCTGAGTCACAGTACAGGCATCGCCACCAAAAATTTTCGTCACACCTTGAGCTTGCAAGCGCAAACGCGCTAGCTGGTAGATATCGGCAATAAACTTGTTACCCTTAGCGATAAATGCGTCTGCGGCAGCAGGGTGCTGTTCAATAAACGCATCACGCACCTCTGGGCCAACCTCAAACGCCTGCGGCCCGATCGCCGGCCCAAGCCATGCCATCACGGACGAGCTGGGGGCGCGAAAATGATGCAATGTTGCCTCCAGCACACCAGAACACAAGCCGCGCCAACCCGCGTGCGCGGCAGCCACTTCATCACCACTCTCCGAGCAAAATAGCACCGGCAAACAGTCTGCCGTCATTACCGCACACACCAGACCGGGTTGATTGGTGTACGCTGCATCGCCGGTCGGTACGCCTGACACTGAAGACGCTAATGAAACCACCTGCGTTCCATGCACTTGATTTAGCCACTGTGGCATAGCAGGCAGATCCGCCAGTGTGACCAGTCGCTGACGATTATCCAATACCGTCTCTGGCCGATCGCCCACGTGCGCGCCAAGATTCAACGAATCATAGGGCGTTTGGCTCACGCCTCCCCTTCGCGTGGTACTACAGGCGCGCACACGTTGCGGTGCAGGCCAGTCAGGCAGTATCAGTTCGCTCGTCATCAGCCTCTCATCACCAGTCATATTGATCTTTGAACGCTTCAGCGTCCGCTTTTAATACCTCAATCAAATCAACCATATCTTGTGGTATTGGAGCATGCCACTCCATTTCTATCCCACTGATCGGATGATAAAGGCGCAGCATGGTCGCGTGTAACGCCTGACGATCGAATGAGCGCAGTGCGGTCACCAGTTCCTCTGATGCTCCCTTAGGCAAGCGAGGACGGCCGCCATAAAGTTGATCGCCCACCAGCGGGTGGTTAATGTGCGCCATATGAACACGAATCTGGTGTGTACGACCGGTTTCAAGACGCAGACGCAGACGCGTGTGGTTACGGAAATGCTCCATAATGCGGTAATGGGTCACTGCCGGTTTTCCCATGGGATGCACTGACATATGGGTGCGTTTGGTGGGATGGCGACTCATCGGTTCATTGACCGTGCCGCCCGCCGTCATGCGACCAATTGCAACAGCTTCGTACTCACGCGTGATTTCACGCGCCTGGAGCGATTCCACCAATCGCGTTTGCGCTGGCACGGTTTTCGCTACCACCATCAATCCCGTGGTGTCTTTATCCAGGCGGTGCACAATACCGGCACGCGGTACGTCACCAATAGCGGGATAATGGTGCAGCAACGCATTCAGCACGGTACCGTCCGGATTGCCCGCACCTGGGTGAACCACCAGATCGCGAGGTTTATTGATCACCAGAATGTCTTGATCTTCATAAACGATATCCAGTGCGATATCTTGTGCTTCCCAGCGAACCTCTTCATCGATCAAGGCATCAATCGTAATGGCTTCACCGCCTAACACTTTCTCTTTTGGCTTATTTATCACATTGCCGTTAATCTGTACCCGATCGTCCAAGATCCATTCTTTTATGCGAGAACGTGAATAATCAGGGAACAATTCGGCCAAAGCCTGATCTAACCGTTGACCGAGTTGAGACTCAGCCACCGTTGCGGTGAGTTGTACTTGTTGTGCCATAGTTGCAGCTTCTTCGTTAACGTTGGGTTTTCGCGGCGATGCCGTTTAAAATAATGTACTATTGTAGCTAGTCTTACCCGGGAGCGTAACGGCCAGTCTCCCGGCATAACACTCTGAGGATAATCAAAACGTTATGATGCGTATGAAATATCTGGTGGCTGCAGCCACGTTGAGCCTGGCGCTGGCGGGTTGCTCCAACAGCTCCAAGGATACGGTTCCCGACAGTCCGCCTTCTGAAATTTATGCTACCGCTCAACAAAAATTGCAGGACGGTAACTTTAAAGCAGCAATCACGCAGTTGGAAGCATTGGATAACCGATATCCTTTCGGGCCCTATTCTCAGCAAGTGCAGCTTGACCTGATTTATGCTTACTACAAGTCCGCAGAACTGGCGATGGCGCAAGCCTCAATCGACCGTTTCCTGCGGCTTAACCCGACACACCCGAGTGTGGACTATGTGCTGTACATGCGTGGTTTAACCAACATGGCTCAGGATGATAGCGCACTTCAGGGGTTCTTCGGCGTTGACCGCTCTGACCGCGATCCGCAATATGCACGCGCGGCATTTCGTGACTTCCGCCAGTTGCTGCAAGCGTATCCCCGCAGCCAGTTTGCCACGGATGCGGGCAAACGTCTGGTATTCCTGAAAGAACGTTTAGCTAAATACGAACTCTCCGTCGCCGAATATTACACCAAACGCGGTGCCTACGTCGCCGTTGTTAATCGTGTAGAACAAATGATGCGTGATTTCCCAGACACGCAAGCGACGAAAAGAGCGCTTCCGTTGATGGAAAATGCTTACAGAGAACTCCGACTGCTGGGTCAGGCGGATAAAGTCGCGAAAATCGTCGAGGCTAATCCCGCTAAACCAGAAAGCAACACGGCCCGGCCTTAAGCACACGCGTAAACATAAAAAAACGGCAACCTTGGTTTGCCGTTTTTTTATTCCAACGTCGGAACAGTATCCGAGCATCATCCCGCCACTGACCCTGTCTGGACGCCATCGATCTCATTGATAATGCCACCAGTTGCATCAGGTCTCAAGCCTTGCGTCACGCTTCCTCTATGTGCCTCACAAATTGCAACGAGGTGATCCGACCAGCCAAATAAAAGTGATGTAGATCACGATTTTTATCCCATTTACCGCTATGCTGAAGTTATCTAAGTGAGACGGCAAAAGCAGAGAGGTATGTTATATGACGATCAACATTACCAGTAAGCAAATGGAAATCACCCCCGCAATACGTCAGCATGTCGAAGACCGTCTAACCAAGCTGGATAAATGGCAAACTCACCTGATTAACCCACATATTATTTTATCCAAAGAACCGGTGGGTTTTGTTGCCGACGCGACCATCAGTACGCCCAATGGTCCCTTGGTTGCCAGCGCCAAGCACGAGGATATGTACGCTGCCATTAATGAGCTGCTCGCGAAACTGGAGCGCCAACTGAACAAGATGCAGCATAAGGGAGAAGCACGTCGGGCAACAACGGCCGGTGCCAAAGACGCAGATATTGAGTTGTCGTAACCCAAATCTTCAAATAACAGTAGCCAACAACGCGCCGTCAGGGCGCGTTTTTGTTTCTGAGGATAAGACGCCTTCGCTTTTTAGTTGACAGAACGAAAAGCCAACAGTTACTTTACAGGGGTAATTTTTCCCCACGAAAGCGCTGGCGCTTAACAGGTAACCAATGAGCCATACACCGTTTTTCTTCGTATTCTTTTTTACCTTCCCCTGATTGGGAGGCGATTCGTCATATTGAAAGAATACGAAGACGAACCAGAAAGCCTCCTGAACAGGGGGCTTTTTTTATGCACTTATTTATACGCACTGTATGGATAAAAATGAGCTTACAGGTAACACAACCATGACAGACAACCCTTTACTGGCCTTACGTGAGCGCATCACTGAGTTGGATTTAAAACTGCTTGAACTGCTGGCCGAACGGCGAGAGTTGGCATTGGAAGTGGCACGCGCAAAATTACATACGCATCGCCCGATTCGCGACAAAGAACGAGAAAGAGATTTGCTGGATAAGCTTATCGAGGCAGCAAATCCCCATCATCTTGATGGGCACTATATCACGCGCCTGTTCCAACTGATTATTGAGGACTCAGTGCTAACGCAGCAGGCGCTGTTGCAGCACCATCTTAACCCCACCGGAGCCCACTCGGCGCGTGTCGCCTTTCTTGGCCCTAAAGGTTCCTACTCCCATCTGGCGGCCCGACAATATGCTGCACGCCATTTTGAACAGTTGGTTGAGTGCGGCTGCCAGAAGTTTCAGGATATCTTCGCGATGGTGGAAACCGGTCAGGCGGACTACGGCGTTCTGCCCATTGAGAATACCACGTCGGGTGCAATCAATGATGTGTACGACCTTCTGCAACATACCGGGCTGTCGATTGTGGGCGAACTCACCCACCCTATCGATCACTGTATGCTGGTCGCTACCGACACTGACTTAAGCCAAATCACGACCGTCTACAGCCATCCACAACCCTTCCAACAGTGCAGCCATTTTATCCAGCGCTATCCACAGTGGAAAATCGAGTATTGTGAAAGCACCGCGGCTGCGATGGAAAAAGTTGCCTCATTGAATTCTCCCCACGCCGCTGCGCTCGGCAGCGAGGCCGGTGGATTACTTTATCAACTGCGCGTGCTGGAACATAACCTGGCAAACCAGACCCAAAACACCACCCGCTTTATCGTGTTGGCACGTAAGCCGATTGATGTCTCTGAGCAAGTCCCTGCCAAAACCACCTTGATTATGGCGACGGGTCAGCAATCGGGGGTATTAGTGGAAGCACTGCTGGTGCTACGCGAACACAGCATTATTATGACAAAACTGGAATCTCGACCTATTTACGGTAATCCCTGGGAAGAGATGTTTTATATTGATGTGCAGGCTAACTTGCGCGGGGATGACTTACAAAAAGCACTGAAAGAGCTATCGGGCATTACGCGCTCGCTGAAAGTGCTCGGCTGTTACCCCAGTGAGAACGTCGTTCCCGTTGAGATGCACTGAGTATAGCGCTCCCAGCCGCTTGGCTGGGAGCACCATCGCGGCTATCTAAATGCGGCTATCATTAGCCTGTTTCAGCAAGGCACGACTTTCCACCTGAAAGCGCTGGGCATAATCGCCAAACCAGTGCTCCACTTTCTTGAAGCTGGCGATAAAGGCCGCTTTGTCTTTGCTTTCCAACAGTGCAATCGCTTCGCCGAAACGGGCGTAATAGCGTTTGATCAAGGCCAGATTATTTTCGGATGACATGATGATATCGGCATAAAGCTGCGGGTCTTGTGCGAACAACCGCCCGACCATCACCAACTCAAACCGGTAAATCGGTGAAGACAACGCAAGTAACTGCTCAAGCTGCACATTCTCTTCCGCCAAATGCAACCCGTAGGCAAACGTGGCAAAGTGGCGCAACACCTGAATAAACATCATATTTTGATCGTGTTCAACCGCACTGATGCGATGCAGCCGGGCGCCCCATACCTGAATTTGCTCCAACAACCATTGGTAAGCTTCAGGCTGGCGACCGTCACAATACACCACGACCTGCTTGGCAAGGCTACCGCTGTCTGGTCCGAACATCGGGTGCAAGCCCACGACCGGGCCAGAATGTGCCGCCAGCATCGCCTGCAACGGCCCATTTTTCACCGACGCCAGATCCACCAGAATACAATCCTCCGGCAGGCGCGGTAACTGTGCAATCACCTGTTCTGTCACATGAATGGGCACGCTAACGATCACCATGCCAGCATCCGCCAACAGGCTCTCAGCCTGCGGCCAGTCCTCTTTTTCCAACAGCCTTACTTCATAGCCGGACAGACGCAACATTTTTTCGAACATACGTCCCATCTGCCCACGCCCTCCCACAATGACAACAGGTCGCAGTTGCGGACACAGGGTCTTAAAGCCTTTTTCATTTTCACTGGCGTAGGATTCTCGCATCACCCGGCGCAGAACATCCTCAATAAGATCCGCTGGCACGTTGAGGGCCTCAGCCTCTTCACGGCGAGAACGCAGCATCGCAGCCTCGCGATCGGGAGCATAGATAGGGAGACCATAGCGGCTTTTTACTTCTCCGACTTCTGCCACTAGTGCCAGCCTACGCGCCAACAACCCCAGCAGCGCCTTATCCACCTCATCAATCTGATCCCGCAACGCGGTCAGTTCTGCAACCATGTTCTGTTATTCTCCCAACGATGAACGGCGTACCGCCCCTAGCTCCTGATGCACCGATCTCAGCAACGCATCGGTGCTTTCCCAATTGATACAAGCATCCGTCACCGATACGCCATATTGCATTGCCGAACGCGGTTGCTCCGATGACTGATTACCTTCATGGATATGACTTTCCAGCATCATGCCAATAATGGAACGGTTACCCGCTTTAATTTGCTCAACAATGGATGACACTACCTGCGGTTGGCGACGGTAATCTTTATTCGAGTTGCCATGGCTGCAATCTATCATGAGTGAAGGCGTTAAGCCCGCAGCCTGCATCTGTTTTTCACATTCCGCTACGTCTTGTGCACTGTAGTTAGGCTGTTTGCCACCACGCAAAATAACATGGCCGTCACTGTTACCCTGGGTTTGCAGCAGGCACACCTGGCCGGTTTGGTTAATCCCCACAAAACGGTGCAGCATTGCTGCTGCTTTCATCGCATTAATGGCCGTACCCAGGCTACCATCAGTGCCGTTCTTGAAACCCACCGGCATCGAGAGACCAGAAGCCATTTCGCGGTGCGTCTGCGATTCAGTGGTACGCGCACCAATCGCTGACCAGCTAAACAGATCGCCCAGATATTGTGGGCTGTTGGGATCCAATGCTTCTGTCGCCAAAGGCAGCCCCATATTTACCAGGTTCAGCAGCAGCTCGCGTGCAATGTGTAAACCCGCCTCTACATCGAAGGAGCCATCCATATAAGGGTCATTGATGAGACCTTTCCAACCAACGGTAGTACGCGGTTTTTCAAAATAAACGCGCATTACGATGTACAACCGATCGCTCAATTCTGCTGATAGCGTATGCAAACGGCGGGCATACTCCAACGCAGCATCCGTGTCGTGAATGGAACAGGGTCCACACACCACCAATAAACGGTTATCACGACCGTGGATAATATCGGAAATGGTTCGGCGCGCCGTGGCAATGGCCTGCTCTTCTTGCACATTGAGGGGAAATTTTGCTTTAAGCTCATCGGGCGTAATCAGTACTTGTTCATCGGCAATATTGATGTTGTTGAGCGAATCTTTTTGCATGTTCATTTTCCTGGACAGTTCTTGAGTAGCGTAGCGCGCTTTCCTCCGCCACATTGAGTTCAAGATACCACACCATGTAAAGTTTTCAACCCATAGAGTGTAAATTTAAAATTACTAATACATTACACACCTGAATAACACGTTTGCTTTGCTTGCCACCGGCTTTCCTCGCTTATCTCAATGCAAATAGTGATAGAATCAATGCAACAGGAGGAAAGCATGCTGAGAGCCATCCTAATTGATGACGAGCAACTGGCTCGTGAAGAGTTGTTGCTACTACTGGATAAAGAAGATGATGTTGAGGTGATAGCGCAGTGCAGCAACGCACTGGAAGCGATACCGATGATTAACCGGCTTCAACCGGATGTGATCTTTCTTGATATCCAGATGCCGAAAATCAGTGGGTTGGAACTGGTTGCCATGCTCGATCCTGACAGCATGCCTTACGTTGTTTTTGTCACCGCCTATGACGAATACGCGGTGCGCGCTTTTGAGGAACATGCCTTTGATTATTTGCTTAAGCCGCTGGACAACCAGCGCCTGGCAAAAACCCTCAATCATCTTCGTCGCGGCACCTCCGTAAATAAAAATGTACAACTTATTGCGGATCCCCAACTGAGGCATATCCCGTGCCACGGCCACAACCGTATTTTTCTTCTTAAAATTGAGGAAGTGGAATACCTCTGTTCAGAACTGAGTGGCGTCCATGTAGTAGGGCTTAATCAGTCAGGTTATACCCAGCTATCGCTAAAAACGCTGGAAGAGAAAACGCCTTTTGTACGCTGTCATCGCCAATATATGGTGAACACAGAGCTGCTTCAGGAGATACAGTTGATGGATAACGGTGGTGCAGAAGTCATTACCCACACCGGTAAACATATTCCTGTGAGCCGACGCTATTTAAAAAGTTTGAAAGAGAAGCTGGGTATTGCTTGATACCGACAGAAACCGCCCTCTGATAAGGATAATGGGATGAGACTCGGATACGTGTTATGCCTGACATTGTTGCTTGCCAGTTGTCAAACCTCTCAAACACCGTCACCGGAAAAGTCCCATTCCGTCTGGTATAACATGGGACTCAACGATGCCATGGCCGGAAACGTGGTGAAAGACAACGATGCACTGGTGGAATGGTCTGGTGATACAGCCATTGATCGCTCACATTACTTACAGGGTTATCAGGATGGACAAGCCACATTGTGCCATGCAACCCGACTGGAGGAGTGGGGAAAAGCGGGAAAAGATTTTCCCGCCAGCTGTGACAGTGTAGAAAATGCTGATCAACTCAAATCCAGTTGGCAAAAAAACATTGCCAGTAATAACTGATGGTACTAAATAATATTACTGAGAATGACGTTTTCTAGCGCTCATTGATTTACAGGTTACAAGGATAGATACGACATTAACGAGTCTTATAACTTAACGGTTTTTTATTCTCCAAAAATGGGTTGTTATCGTCAACATGTTTCAAATACCCTCCTGAATTATTTATTTTGAAATTCAAGTCAGGATTCTTTTCTTTAGCAAAAATTTTAATATTATGGTCCGTAAGTCCGTATTTATTTGCTATATCGACCAATTCATTATAAACCATTAGTAAACCTTCAGACTTTTTTTTCCGCCCGATACTTAATTTAAAATAACAGACGCCATCCTCATGACCTATATTTTTTAGTTCTCCATGAGAAAGACTAAAGATGTATTTCTTTCCACTCAAGGATGTTACACCTAACACTTTATGCTCATCAAACTTCATCCCCAAAAACGTCTTTCCTTTACTTAAATAGGCCAATGAGGACGTTCCATCAGTGTGCAGTTCATTTAATTTAGCACATACTGTTTTTTTCTCATACTTCATCGGATGAGTAATATCATGGCACAAGTTCGTATCCGGAGCCACTGTACTTTCTTCTTGTTTTTTCACCAAGCGTTCATGTATAAATTCAGCGCGAGTGATAAGACTAGTAAATCGACTCTCTAGTCTCTCTTTGTTATGTATTACATCGGCTACCAACATTTCTGCTATCTGTGACAATGATTTGTTAATTTTTAATTCTTGATCTTTATATTTCAGTGCCCTGAACATTTTAGGGTGTATTTCAGTGACTATCGTTTCGAAATTTTCCCCCTCGCTTGCTGTTTGATTAAACTCAATGTGTTTTCCTTTTCCTAAAGGGATCTTTATATATTGCGGCTCAGTATCAAAGGCATTTATCAATGTTTCCGTAATTTCTATATAGTCAGCTAATGCGGTTTCACTCAAACGTCCTTCTATGAATTGAATGATATAATAACTCAAACCTAGCGTTATCACGTTCAATATTTTTTTCGCATCATCACTGAGATGTACTTTGTTTTTTGACGAATCTACAACATCTCTAAAGACACTAACCCGATCACCAATGACATCTTGTTTATATGTGTTCAAGCTATTGCAGTAAGATGATAAAGTTGAAGTCTGATTAATCATTTTACCCCCTTCTAAAAACATGAATAGAATAGGAAATATAATATTTATAAAAATAATTAACAGAAGGTATTGACCCTAATGTTCTAGGTATCCAGAAGTAAAATGAGGTGTGCACAATTTGTCACTGAAGGACACGGATAAATAACGTATTTCAACAAATAAAAAAAGGGTTTAGCCATTGGCTAAACCCTTTATAACTAAAAGCTTTTGGATGTCGCGTTAGCGAACTCTTAGTTAAGACGCTCTTTGATACGAGCTGACTTACCAGTGCGCTCACGCAGGTAATACAGTTTGGCCTGGCGTACTGCACCACGGCGTTTCACAGTGATGCTGTCAACAACCGGAGAGTGAGTCTGGAATACACGCTCTACGCCTTCGCCGTTGGAAATTTTGCGAACAGTGAATGCAGAGTGCAGACCGCGGTTACGAATAGCGATAACCACGCCCTCGAATGCCTGCAGACGTTTTTTGCTACCTTCAACGACCCATACCTTCACTTCAACGGAATCACCCGGACGAAATGCAGGTACGTCCTGTTTCATCTGCTCTTGTTCAAGCTGCTTAATAATGTTGCTCATAATATGTCTCTTACCCTAGGTAAACTGATACATGGGTACGCGCACCGAAGTGCAACGCCCTAATCCTCTCGTTGCTCGGGCTGATGTTCACGCTGGAACTCAGTCAGCAACGCCGTTTGCTCGTCAGTCAGAGCTAGGCTTTTCAGAAGTTCAGGTCTTCTAAGCCAGGTTCGGCCAAGCGACTGCTTTAATCGCCAGCGACGTATTTCAGCATGGTTTCCCGACAGTAACACCGGGGGTACCTCCACACCTTCCAGCACTTCAGGACGAGTGAAGTGCGGACAATCCAACAGCCCATCCGCAAAGGAGTCCTCTTCCGCAGAAGATTCATGCCCCAGCACGCCGGGAATAAAACGAGATACCGAGTCGATAAGCACCATTGCTGGCAACTCACCGCCACTGAGAACGTAATCTCCGATTGACCATTCTTCATCAATTTCGGTTCTGATTACGCGCTCGTCAATCCCTTCATACCGGCCACACACCAGAATCAACTTCTGATGCGTTGCGAGCTGCCGTACGCCCTCTTGATCCAGCTTACGGCCCTGCGGTGATAAATAAATCACCCTGGCACCGTCGCCTGCCGCGGCCTTTGCTTCATGAATGGCATCCCGCAAGGGTTGCACCATCATCAGCATACCGGGTCCACCACCATAAGGGCGATCGTCCACGGTACGATGCCGATCGTAAGTGAAATCACGAGGATTCCAACACGTTACGTTCAGCAGGCCATTTTTTACTGCCCGACCAGTGACTCCATAATCAACCACTGCGCGAAACATCTCGGGAAACAGGCTAATCACCCCAATCCACATTTTCTCGTTCCACTCAGTTCGTTCGTTTGATTCAGAGCTCAAAAACTCGGGTCCCAATCTACTTCAATCGTTTTCGTAGAAAGGTCTACGTGCTTGATAACCTGTCCGGTCAGAAACGGAATCAACCGTTCCTTCGCGCCGAAGGCATCTTTCAGGTTAGCTTTGACCACCAACACATCGTTAGAACCGGTTTCCATCATATCAATGACTTTTCCCAGCTGATATCCCGCGGATGTGATGACTTCGCAGCCAAAAAGATCCTTCCAGTAATAATCACCTTCCTCCAAATCAGGAAGCTGGGCAGAATCTACAACGATCTCAGCGTTCGTTAATAAATTTGCCGCATCGCGATCATCAACACCTTTTACTTTGATGATCAGGTCCTGATTGTGGTGTTTCCAGCTTTCGATCTCGACAATTTGCCAGGATCCCTGAGACTGGATATACCAAGGCTGATAATCAAAAATGCTTTCGGTTTCTTCGGTGGAGGAAAACACTCTGAGCCAACCCCGAATACCATACGTTGACCCCATTTTCCCCATCACGATGGGATTAACAGGGGATGACGGGTTAAGTTGCTTGCTCATTGTCACCACCGCAGCAGATTACGCAGCTTTTTTAGCATCTTTGATCAGCGCAGAAACGCGATCAGAGATAGTTGCACCTTGGCCAACCCAATGTGCAATACGGTCCAGATCCAGACGCAGAGCTTCGGCTTTACCGGCTGCGATCGGGTTGAAGAAACCGACGCGCTCGATGAAACGACCGTCGCGTGCATTGCGGCTGTCAGTCACGACGACTTGATAGAACGGGCGTTTTTTCGCGCCGCCACGTGCCAAACGAATTGTTACCATAACATCCTCTTTAGTTAATAAAACAGCCGGGCCCCATCGAGGAACGGGGCCCAGGTGTCATATAAAAAGCCCGAAAATTTTACTCATTTTGGCGCAAAAAGCAATCTAAAGCGTCAACTTGCGCCGCCAAGAGCAAAAAAATCGCTGTTAACGCCCCGGAAAACCCGGTGGCATCATGCCTTTCATGCTTCGCATCATTTTTGCCATACCGCCATTTTTCATCTTTTTCATCATGCGTTGCATGTCGTCAAACTGTTTTAACAAGCGATTGACGTCTTGCACCTGCATGCCTGACCCGGTGGCGATACGACGTTTACGTGACCCTTTGATGATTTCCGGTTTGGCGCGCTCCTGTTGCGTCATCGAGTTAATGATGGCTTCCATACGCACCAGCACTTTGTCATCCATTTGGGATTTTACGTTGTCCGGCAATTGTCCCACGCCCGGCAACTTGCTCATCATGCTGGCCATGCCACCCATGTTGCGCATCTGCTTCAGTTGATCGAGGAAGTCGGTTAAATCAAAACCGTCACCCTTTTTCAGCTTTTTCGCCAGTTTTTCCGCCTGAGAACGATCAACTTTGCTTTCAATATCTTCGATCAGGGAAAGCACATCGCCCATACCGAGAATACGCGACGCAATGCGTTCCGGATGGAATGGCTCCAGCGCTTCAGTCTTTTCGCCGACGCCGAGGAATTTAATCGGTTTGCCCGTAATATGACGAATTGACAGCGCCGCACCACCGCGCGCATCACCATCAATTTTAGTCAAAATCACACCGGTGAGCGGCAGTGCCTCATTAAAGGCTTTTGCGGTATTAGCTGCATCCTGACCGGTCATGGCATCAACCACAAACAGCGTTTCAACAGGCTTGATCGCCGCATGCACCTGCTTGATTTCGTCCATCATCGCTTCGTCTACGTGCAGACGACCGGCCGTATCCACCAGCAGCACATCGTAAAACTTCAGCTTGGCGTGTTGCAGCGCGCGGTTGACGATATCAAGCGGTTTTTCGTGCGCGTCGGAGGGGAAGAAATCCACCTCAACCGTTTGTGCCAGCGTTTCCAACTGTTTGATCGCCGCAGGGCGGTATACGTCTGCGGAAACCACCAGCACTTTCTTCTTGTGCTTTTCACGCAGGAACTTGCCCAGCTTACCCACGCTGGTGGTTTTACCCGCACCTTGTAAACCCGCCATCAGCACCACGGCGGGCGGTTGTGCCGCCAGATTCAGGGCTTCGTTGGTTTCGCCCATCGCGGCAACAAGTTCGTTTTTGACGATCTTGATGAATTCCTGACCCGGCGACAGGCTTTTATTGACCTCATGCCCGACAGCACTCTCCTTGACCCGGTTGATAAAATCACGCACCACGGGGAGCGCCACATCGGCTTCAAGTAAGGCCATACGCACTTCGCGCAGGGTGTCTTTGATGTTGTCTTCAGTCAACCGTCCGCGGCCACTGATGTTGCGCAATGTGCGCGAGAGTCTGTCAGTTAAGTTATCAAACATTATCTTGTGCTCAACGAAAGGCGGGCCGCATACGCGACACTTTGGACAAATATGGCTGATTATACCATGAAAGACGAAACGATTGCTGTGAAGCACGACGATAACCGGTTGGTGCGTGACGAGACAACCGCTATACTGGCATTCCCTATCACTTCAACAGCCGCTCAATGTGTTGATCACTATGCCACTCTTTGCCATTACAGCGTTAGTCGCCTATTCAATCAGTCTGGGACTGATTATTCCTGGCCTATTGCGCAAACAGAGTGCCTACCGTCGGTTGGCGATGATCTCTGCGACAGTGGCCCTGATCTGCCACGCCATTACGCTCTATCACCGCATTTTTGATGTGCAAACCGGGCAAAATCTTAGCCTGTTAAATATCGGCTCTACCATCAGCCTGATGATATGTACCGTGATGACGGTTGTTGCGTCGCGCAATCGTGGCTGGTTTTTGTTGCCTATCGTTTACGCGTTTGCGCTTATTAATCTGGCTTTTGCCAGCTTTATGCCCGGTGAATTTATCACGCATCTGGAAAAAACACCGGGGTTGCTGTTCCATATCGGGCTGGCATTGTTCTCTTATGCCACCCTGATTATTGCCGCACTGTATGCGCTGCAATTAGCACTGATCGATTACCTGCTCAAAAATAAAAAGCTGAGCATCGTTTCTGAAATGCCGCCACTGTTGAGCATTGAGCGCAAGATGTTTCATGTCACGCAAATTGGCGTGATCCTACTGACGATGACGTTATGTAGCGGCTTGTTTTACATGGATAACATTATCGATAACAAAGAGAATCTGCACAAGGCGCTGTTCTCCCTGTTTGCCTGGTTCAACTATATTCTGCTGCTGTGGGGACATTACCATGAAGGGTGGCGCGGGCGCCGCGTGGTATGGTTCAGCATGGTGGGCACGCTGTTACTGACGCTGGCCTACTTCGGCAGCCGGGTTATCCAGCACTTTGTTGCACAGTAATCGTTGCTCAGTAACACGCGTCATCCGTAACGGCATGCAAAAAAAAGGCACCTGATGAAAGGTGCCTTTTTTATTTTTTCTAGATATGCAGCTCGGCCAGTTTATCTTTTGGCAACGCCAGATCGTCGTTCTGATTGACGCCAATCGGATGCGCCAGAATATGGCGTGCAATGTCCTGAGCTTCTTCCAGAGAGTGCATCTCATAGGTGCCGCACTGAAACTCGTTCAGTTCAGGGATGTTGCGCTGATCGGTCACTTTGAGCACATCCTCCATCGCCGCGCTCCAGGCATTAGCCACGCGTTGCTCTGCCGGTGTGCCAATCAGGCTCATGTAGAATCCTGTACGGCAGCCCATCGGAGAAATATCGATGATTTCGACGCCATCACCGTTGAGATGATTACGCATGAAACCGGCAAACAGGTGCTCCAACGTATGAATACCACGCTCCGGCATCACCTCTTTGTTCGGGCGACAGAAACGCAGATCGAACACGGTAATGGTGTCGCCATGAGGGGTTGTCATGGTTTTAGCCACTCGAACCGCCGGTGCTGCCATGCGGGTATGGTCTACGGTGAAGCTATCTAATAACGGCATGTTGCCACCTCCTCATAAAAAAAATGACTTTTTTCATCTTTCCAAGAAACTTTTTGGTTCCCAACGAGTCTGGCTCTATGAAAGACGCGCATTTATTATCATCATCCCTATTTCTCAGAGATGTTTTTCGGCCACGGCTTATACCGTGGCCTTTTCTTTATCTACTGTCCGCTTAAGCCTGAGTCGCTGCCAAATAGTCCTCGAACGACAGCGTATCCTGCGCCTCCAGCGCGCGCTGTTTTTGCCAGGCACGTTCGCTCTCGGCAATAAACTGCGCCTCCGTCAACACGGCCAAAGGCTCCTGACTAAGCTGCTCACGATAGCGGTCTGCCAGCGTCAAGCCAAGATTACCGCAGCCCTGCGCTTTCAATAACGGTAACAGACGCCCAGAGAACGTATTTTCCGGTTTATCGAACCCTACGCTCAGCGCGTCGCAAACCTGCTGATAATAGGGCTGTTCGTGTTCTCTATCCAGCACTTCTGCCACACGGCGCAGATCGCGGAACAACGCATGCCCAACCTCAGCCAAGGGATGCTGTCGCGTTTCACATCCCATACCGACGGTCAAACCCGGTTTACGCCCTTCCAGAATAATGCGGTTCCAGTTTTTACGGGTACATTGCAGTTCAGCGCTATCCATTTCCGGCGCATCAGCCAATGCGCACCAGATCAGGAACAGATCGAGGAAACGCACCTGCTCGGCGCTAACGCCTGACGGCGTAAAGGGATTGATATCCAATGAGCGCACTTCAATATACTCAATGCCGCCACGCATCAACGCATCAGAGGGTGTTTCGCCACTGCGCGTTACACGTTTAGGACGGATCGGCGCATACAGCTCATTTTCAATCTGCAACACGTTAGTATTGAGCTGCAAGTAGCGGTCGCCTTGTTTAACACCCATCGCGGCATATTCCGCTGACGGCGTTTTGATCGCGCGCTTCAGTGCTGCTACATATTCATCCAATGTGTTAAACGTGATGCCCAGGTTGCTCTGCGATTTATTGGTGTAGCCCAGATCGCTCAAACGCAACGAGGTGGCGTAGGGAAGATAATAGAGCCCGTTTTCGCCACGTTCGAACGGCAGTGCCGTTTCTCTCCCCTGTAAAAAAGAAGAGCAGATGGCAGGCGATGCGCCAAACAGGTAAGGAATCACCGATCCGAAACGGTAGTAGTTACGGATCAAACGAAAATAGCCGGCAGATATCTCCTGTTTGCCACTTTCAGCGTCAGCCACGCCCGCACGCGCTTGCCAGAATGCCAGCGGCAGCGAAAAGTTGTAGTGCACACCGGAAATAGTCTGCATCAACGCCCCATAGCGGTTTTTCAACCCCTCGCGGTAGAGCGTTTTAAACCGGCCAACGTTCGATGTGCCGTACTGAGCCAGCTCGATATTGGTCTCATCGGGAATGAAACACGGCATGCTGAACGGCCACAACCGCTCAGACCCCATGTTACGCGCGACATAGCGGTGAATGTCCTGTAAGAATGCCAACAGGTGATCGACATCCTGATCAACAGGCGTAATAAATTCTAATAAGGCTTCTGCGAAATCCGTTGTGATCCAGGGATGGGTTAATGCCGCCCCTAAATTTTCTGGGTGTCCTGTCTGTGCCAAATGTCCATTGGGCTGTACGCGTAACGTTTCGCGTTCAATACCGCGTTGAATCCCCTTCACCGCATCAGGGTGATGTTCAAGCCAGGTCAACGCTTGTGATATATCCGGGATCAAATCGACCTCCCGCTGTTAGATGTAATGATTGTTCGCATAATGAAATCGTATCATCTCTACTAAAATACAGTGCTACACGTTATGACCACAAAGTCATTCCTTGTAATGCCACGATGGCCACCACGATATAACGCAGCGCTTTCCCGATACAGATAAAAAGCGTGGAATACAACCAGGGCATGCGCAGCCATCCCGCAGCCACGCACAGCACATCACCAATAACCGGCACCCAACTCAACAACAACGCTGCCGGACCATAACGCTGCAACCAGCGTAGTGCCGTCGACGTGCCGGTACGCGGTTTTGGCTGTGGCAAAATACGCCCCAATACCAGATTGGTCATGCCGCCCAGCGTGTTGCCTATCGTCGCCACCACAATCAGCGGCACCGCGCCGGTAACCTTCGCCACCAATAAAGAGACCAGCAGCACTTCAGAGCTGCCGGGCAATAATGTCGCACTGAGAAAACTACTCCAGAAGAGAGAAACCAGCCCCCAAAAGGCACTCACCGCGTGCGCACATCGACAACAGCCATGTTTGCACGCTGCGCAGCCTCAATGCCAAAATCCGCATCTTCAAAAACGACACAGGTTTCAGGCGCTACCTGCATGAGCTGGGCGCAGCGCAGGAAGGTGTCAGGAAACGGTTTATGATGCAGCACATCCTCGGCACCGACAATACCAACAAAGTAGTCGCGCAAGCCAAGATGACGTAGCAGCCTGTCAGCCAGATGGCGTGGGCTACCGGTGCCAACCGTCATCGGTCGACGCCCCTGATACGCTTTCACTACCTCAATCAAGGGCAGCGGCTTAACGGTATCAAACAGCATCTCTTCCACCAGCGCCAGCTTTTCAGTCGCCAGTGCCTTTGGATCCATATCCACGTTATGCCGGGCCAGGATCACTGCTGCGATTTTCTCAATGGGAGCACCATTGTACGCCACCATCTCCTGAGCATTATAGGTCATGCCGTATTTGCCCAGAATCTGGTGCCAGGCAGCGCGGTGTGTGGGCTCGGTATCGAGGATGGTGCCATCCATATCAAAAATCAGACCTTGATAACGATCGTACATCGTGACTCCGTGAATAGCGCAAAAGAGCCGTTACTTTAGCGCAAAGTCAAAATGATGTCGCTGGTTCAATAAAACTACAAAAAGCAGGGTTATTTGGGTATCAACCGTTGGCTGAAATATGTGAAGCGAGTGTAGGTAACGCGAGGGTGAAATCAGAGAACAAGCGGAAGATAATCAACGTCACAACAAGAGGAATGGTGCATCCAGGAGGATTCGAACCTCCGACCGCTCGGTTCGTAGCCGAGTACTCTATCCAGCTGAGCTATGGATGCATAAAAATTCTTTGTATCAAGCGACGTCTGCTTATGACGTGCAAAAACCTCAACATTCACTGCTTACATAACCCTTGACCGATAGAACGATTTTCTTCATTTATCATCAGCATTATGGTGCATCCAGGAGGATTCGAACCTCCGACCGCTCGGTTCGTAGCCGAGTACTCTATCCAGCTGAGCTATGGATGCGCAGTAAATGGCGGTGAGGGAGGGATTCGAACCCTCGATGCAGCTTTTGACCGCATACTCCCTTAGCAGGGGAGCGCCTTCAGCCTCTCGGCCACCTCACCAATACGCTTACCTTTAAACTGCGATGATGATGTTTCCTTCATCGTGCTCACCGGTACTGCGTGGCGCACATATTACTTTCCCGGACTTATAAGTCAAACAATTTTTCCTAACTCGTGGTTGTTTGAACAAATCACACCCAACACACGCAGATTCACAGCGAAAAGTCTATTTTATCAACAGCGTCAACAGCTATTGATGCCTCTGAAAAAACGCACTCATCGGCAACTAAAACGGCATGGGAGGATGTACAGGGAAGCTAAAACGAACGCGTCCCGCCGAAATGGCGAGACGCTTGGTAAATCAGTAGGACGTCGGTTGCGACTTTTCCGCTTGGATCCGCTGGTAAATCTCTTCGCGGTGAACAGAAACTTCTTTCGGCGCATTAACACCAATACGAACCTGGTTGCACTTTACCCCTAGCACGGTAACCGTCACCTCATCGCCAATCATGAGGGTTTCGCCAACTCGACGAGTCAAAATAAGCATTCTTTGCTCCTTGAAAGATTATAAAGAGTCGGGTCTCTTTGTCTCCCCGCCATTCTCCATCATGCGCCGTGAAAACATAAACCTAAATGGGGAAACGCACTCCGCCATCTTACTCCAGTGTATCGTTACTTTTAGTTTAGTCGATGTCAGCCGTTTTCGCTGTTTTATCACGACATTTGTTATCACAACAAAGGGCTACGGCATGCTCCGCTAACCAACACAAGCTCGGCAGATCGCTATTTCCCCCCAGAATACGTCCCTGCTCTAAGGGGAAAACGCCAAAATAAATATTTTGGCGTTTCGTTGAGATAACACACTATTTATAGTTATAGCCTATCCGTTACCCATGTTTCAACGCTAGATAGCGCTGAAGGTAAAGCTGCAGGGTTGTTCCCACCGGCTTGTGCCATATCAGGACGCCCGCCCCCTTTACCACCGACCTGCTGAGCAATAAAGCCAATCAGCTCACCGGCTTTAACCCGATCGGTCAAATCCTTCGTGATACCGGAAATCAAACTGACTTTATCCTCTGAAACAGTTGCCAGCACAATGATGGCTGAACCGAGCTGGTTCTTCAGATCGTCCACCATAGTACGCAATAATTTCGGGTCGGTGTTATCTAACTGTGTTACCAACAGTTTCGCCCCCTTGATCTCCTTCGCCTTCGAGGAGAGCGAGGCACTTTCCTGGGCTGCCTGCTGTTCTTTCAACAGTTGCAGCTCTTTTTCCAACTGGCGCGTACGATCCAGCAGGGAACGTACTTTTTCCGCCACGTTATGACTGTCGCCTTTGACCAGTTGGGTCACATCCTGCAATACGTCACTTTGACGATGCAGTGCAGCCAATGCCCCGCTCCCCGTTACGGCTTCAATGCGTCGAATACCCGCCGCGGTACCGGATTCAGAGATAATCTGGAACAGACCGATATCTCCGGTGCGTTTGGCGTGCGTACCGCCGCACAGCTCAGTGGAGAAGTCGCCCATGGTTAATACACGCACATGGTCTTCATACTTCTCGCCGAACAGAGCCATTGCACCTTTCGCTTTTGCTTCCGACAACGCCATCACGTTAGTGTCAACGTCGTGGTTACGACGAATCTGCGCGTTGACAATATCTTCCACCTGACGGATTTGCTCTGCCGTCATGGCTTCCGGTTGCGAGAAGTCAAAGCGCAGGTAGTTATCGTTAACCAACGAGCCTTTCTGCGCAACGTGATCGCCCAGTACCTGACGCAGTGCAGCGTGCAGCAAGTGAGTGGCGGAGTGGTTAAGACGAATACGATCGCGACGCTCACTGTCGACGTCAGCATTCACCGTATCATTGACGCGTAGCGTACCCTGCGTCAGAGCACCCAGATGACCGATTGCCTGGCCAAACTTTTGGGTGTTCCCAACGGTAAAGCGCACGTTGGCATTATGCAGTGTCCCGGTATCACCGACCTGACCGCCTGATTCACCATAGAACGGTGTTTCGTTGAGGATAACCACCCCCTCTTCACCGGCGTTGATCGCATCCACGGCTTGCCCGTTTTGATAGAGCGCGATAACCGTAGCTTGCTGCTGCGTCTTGTCGTATCCCGTAAACGGCGTGGCAACATCTACACGAATCAGGGTGTTATAATCGACACCGAACCCGCTGGTTTCACGCGCGCGCTGGCGTTGTGCTTCCATCGCACGCTCAAAACCGTCCTTGTCCACCGTCAGTTCGTGCTCACGACACACGTCTTCCGTTAAATCGAACGGGAAACCGTAAGTGTCATACAGACGAAACGCCGTCTCACCGTCCAGCACGTTCCCTTTCAGGTTTTTGATCTCGTCGTCTAGCAGGCTAAGGCCGCGTTCCAGCGTACGAGCGAACTGCTCTTCTTCCGCTTTCAGCGCCTGTTCAACGGCGGCTTGCTGCTGTTTCAATTCATCAGCCGCAGCACCCATGACCTGAATCAATGGTGCAACCAATTTATAGAAGAAGGCGTCTTTGGCACCGAGGAAATTACCGTGACGCACTGCGCGACGAATAATACGGCGCAGCACATACCCACGGTTTTCGTTAGATGGCATCACACCATCCGCGATCAGGAATGCGCAGGAGCGGATATGGTCAGCGATAACACGCAAGGATTTGTTGCTCAAATCCTGCGTACCAATAATGCGCGCCGCTTCCTGGATCAATGTGGTAAAGACATCGATCTCGTAGTTGGAGTTGACGTGTTGCAATACCGCAGTAACACGCTCCAACCCCATCCCAGTATCGACAGACGGTTTAGGCAGCGGAACCATGGTGCCATCAGCCTGACGGTTGAACTGCATAAATACCAGGTTCCAGATCTCGATATAGCGATCGCCATCTTCATCCGGACTTCCCGGAGGGCCGCCCTGAATGTGGTCGCCATGATCGTAAAAAATTTCCGAACACGGACCACACGGGCCAGTATCGCCCATCTGCCAGAAGTTATCAGACGCGTATTGACCGCCCTTATTGTCGCCAATACGGATAATGCGCTCGGCGGGTACGCCGACTTCGTTTGCCCAGATGTCATAGGCTTCATCGTCGGTGGCATATACCGTTACCCATAATTTCTCTTTGGGCAGGTTAAACCATTGCGCACCGGTCAGCAGTTCCCATGCATATTGAATGGCATCACGCTTGAAGTAGTCACCGAAGCTGAAATTACCCAGCATTTCAAAGAACGTGTGGTGACGCGCGGTGTACCCGACGTTGTCTAAATCGTTATGCTTACCGCCTGCACGCACGCAGCGTTGTGACGTGGTAGCACGCACGTAGTTGCGCTTGTCCAGCCCCAGGAAAACATCCTTGAACTGGTTCATTCCCGCGTTGGTAAACAGCAATGTCGGATCGTTATTCGGCACCAGCGAACTACTGGAAACGATCTGGTGTCCTTTACTCTGGAAAAAATCGAGAAACGCTTGACGGATCTCAGCGGTGCTCTTGCTCATAATTGTCCTGGAATGAAACTAAAAGAACAGATCGTGGGCAAGGCTAGTGCAGCAGAGTGACGCTACCCGTGCAACTCACGAACAAAAAGTGGGAATAAGATAAATTTTCTTCGGAGGGAAGTAAAACACCGGATGCATTCAATGCGAAAAATTCGTATAAATGTCCTGAATTTCATCATGCGAAAAGCCGCGAGTTAACAAGTATCGCTGCTGTTTTGCTTTTTCTTTCCAGTCAATTGGCGGCACATCACCAAATTTACGCGTTGCGACCTGCTGCGCTAAGGCAAACCAGTCAATTTCACATTCCAGCAATGCGGATGAAATGACAGAATGCGAAAGGCCTTTCTGACGTAATTCTGCCACAATACGCTGAGCGCCATAGCCCTTTCGGCTTCGCCCATGCAGGTAGCGCAGGGCAAATCGCGCATCATCCAACCAGCCGTGCTCATGACAATATGCCAAGGCGGCATCAATATCCACAGCGTCAAATGACGGATCAACGCGAGCCGTCAACTTGCGACGTAGCTCCCCTTCGCTGTGATCGCGAACCGCTAACAGGCGCATGGCGATGGTCAGTGCGTTGACAGAGGGGGTTGATGGTGTCATTGAAGGTACATGTTGGTGAGGGAGCACAACAAACGGTAGATACTGCTTGTCATGCTCCTTGCAAGTGACTTAACGCGTTTTAAAATTCGCCGTTATTTTCATTGCCTGCAGTTTCTGCATCATCATAGAAACCCGCTTCGCTTGCTGGTGCTGGCACATGATCTTTATTGTGCAGCAGCATTTCACGCAGCTTTTTATCCAATTCGGCCGCCACTGCCGGGTTTTCTTTCAGGTAATTGCAAGCATTCGCTTTGCCTTGCCCGATCTTGTCACCGTTGTAGCTATACCAGGCACCCGCCTTCTCAATCAGCTTATGTTTCACGCCAAGATCGACCAACTCACCGTGGATGTTGATCCCTTCGCCGTACATGATCTGGAATTCAGCCTGTTTAAAGGGTGCCGCCACTTTGTTTTTCACCACTTTCACGCGGGTTTCGCTGCCCACCACTTCTTCTCCATCTTTGATGGAGCCAATGCGGCGGATATCGAGACGTACAGAAGCATAAAACTTCAGTGCGTTACCCCCGGTGGTGGTTTCCGGGTTACCAAACATAACGCCAATTTTCATACGGATCTGGTTGATAAAAATCAGCAGCGTATTCGCCTGCTTCAAGTTACCGGCCAGCTTACGCATTGCCTGGCTCATCATGCGAGCCGCCAGCCCCATGTGAGAATCACCGATTTCACCTTCGATTTCCGCTTTCGGCGTCAGTGCCGCCACGGAGTCGACGATGATCACGTCAACCGCGCCTGAACGCGTCAACGCATCACAAATTTCTAACGCCTGCTCGCCGGTGTCAGGCTGAGAACACAGCAGGTTATCGATGTCTACACCCAGCTTTTTGGCATAAATCGGATCGAGCGCATGCTCAGCATCGATAAATGCGCAGGTTTTACCTTCACGCTGCGCAGCAGCGATAACTTGCAGCGTTAATGTGGTTTTACCTGACGATTCTGGTCCGTAGATTTCAACGATGCGCCCCATTGGCAGCCCACCGGCCCCCAAGGCAATATCGAGTGACAGGGAGCCGGTAGAGATCGTTTCAACATCCATTGAGCGGTCTTCGCCCAGACGCATGATAGAACCTTTACCAAATTGCTTTTCGATCTGGCCCAGCGCAGCCGCCAATGCCTTTTGTTTGTTCTCGTCAATAGCCATTTCTACTCCTGTCATGCGGCGTAACGCTCTCGCTACACGGCCGCGCGCTTTATGTGACTGACACTGGTATGTAATCAAACAGGCGTGTCACCGAATCATTAACAGCATTATACTGTATACACATACAGCATCAAGATTATTTTTGCAGAAATCCATCCAAAAGCATCTGAAGTGCGAAACGCACGGCCTGAAGTCGTACAGCATGCCTGTCGCCAAGAAACAGCATTTCACGCGCCAGTAGGTTACCGTGCTTGTCGCACCAGCCAAACCAGACGGTGCCAACGGGCTTTTCATCAGAACCGCCGTCAGGGCCTGCAATGCCGCTCACTGAAAGTGAATAATCAGCCCCCGCTGCGCGCAAGGCACCCTGCGCCATTTCCCGCACGGTTTGCTCACTCACCGCACCATAATGGGTGAGAGTATTTTCACTGACACCGATGAGGCGCTGTTTTGCCTGATTGCTGTAAGTAACAAATCCATAGTCAAACCAGCCGGAACTCCCCGCTACATCAGTAATCGATTTCGCTATCCAGCCTCCCGTACAGGATTCTGCACAGGTCACCTTTGCACCCAACGCCGTCAAGCGCGCACCAATCTGGGCGCTTAACTGCAAAATCTCGGTTTCCATGTTCACTCCACGTATCCACGCTGATTGAGGGTATATACCTTAAATAATTCGAGTTGCAGGACAAAACGTTTACGCTTTGAACAGCGCTCGCGCTGGCCCTTTAGGTCGAGACGCCTTTATGCGTCTCGTAACGCGGCAAGCGAACGAATCCCGATGCGCTTACTCAGGTAAGTGATTCGGGTGAGTGAACGCCGCCAACGCACCTGCAGCTTGAAGTATGACGGGTATAGCATCACAGCGTATCATTTTCACACGGGTTCGCCCTACCCTGCCACGCTGTTGCGTGCCTTATTCCAGAATTCGATAAGAAAGTAAAGGGGACGGCAGAGCAGAGATAGCCGTGGGGATTAAAACACGAAGGGGAACAAAAGGGTTCACTGGGTTTGGTGGAATTACATGCAACCTGCGCAGCTGGTACAACGCCAATCCTGCGGATTGACTGCCTGATAAAAAAATCGGAAATAGCACTCTTCAATAGGAACCTGGTTATTTTCGAAACAGTCGGCTAACCAGTCTACATTTTCTACAATCCACTCATCTTCATCCAATCCTTCACGATATAATTCATCCTCAGGATCGATGATTGAATATATTCCCAGCGTTCCCAGATGTTTTTCCTGAAACGACATAGGCAGGGTAAAGGCCATGGACTGAAACGTAATAATCCAGTGCCCATGGCACAGGAGGTTACCGTTGCGACTCCATGCCGCTGTGAATGGATTATTCATGTTATTAATCCCCTATCGCAAAAAAAGCGGAGGGAAATTAACACGAGAGGGAAAATAAGTAAATAATCCGTAAAGAGTAAGGTTAAATGTTAATTATCTCAGCGAAATACAGGTGCGTTTTATCACCGATAAAAGCAAGCGAAAATAACAGCATTGATATATCGCAACAAAACAGAAAATAATAACAAAATAAATGCGGTATTCCTTCACGCTGTTTTATATCCGCTCCACTCACCCGTCATAAAAATGTCACACCGCGCGATTATCGTGTGCAGATAATAATAACAGATGATAGCTTGTAAACGACATGCTGCCCCGCCTCGGGGCTTTTTTCCTCTGATGCGGAGAATGTTCATGACGTTTCCCTCCATCCGACGCCTACGAACGGCAGATTGTCCTGCCTTCAAACAGCTACGACTCGAAAGCCTGTTGAATCACCCTGATGCTTATCAGACGTCCTGGGAGGAAGAAAGTCAGAAAAGTGACGCATGGTTCGATGCACGCATCAGGCAGAATGTCATTTTCGGTGCTTTCACTCCCGAAGCGCGCCTGATTGGCCTGTGCTGCTATACACGTCCCCAGAAGCTGAAATCTGCCCACAAAGCTATTGTGTGGGGCATGTATGTGGCACCAGACTACCGGGGCAATGGCGTTTCCCTGCAATTGCTCAATCACACCATTTCGCACGCCCGCACGCGGGCTCACATATTGCTACTGAGCGTGACGTCCTCCAATTTGGCAGCGTATCGCTTGTATCAAAAGGCCGGTTTTTGCCAATATGGGCAGGAGCCGGATGCGATGAAACTGGGCGACATCTATTACAGTGAACGTCTGATGTTCTTACCTTTACGTTAGCTTCACCGCTCTCAGAAACAGGGTAAACCTTGCCTAAGTGGAAAGAAGCGGCAAAAATAACCAGCAATGTTGTAAGCTGTAAGTCCACATCACTGAGGATCCTGCGTGCCATCTTCTTTCTTTAAATCATTAGGTTTTGCCAGCAAGCGCGCTCCTGATGCCTTAAGCGGGAGCATCACTATCGCGCATTCTGCCGATGCACTGTATGCCTTGTGGCGCAAGCCGGAAACGCTGCCAGTGCTGATGAGCCATTTTGCGACGATCACTATCCTTAACCAGACGGATTCCCTGTGGCGCGCCAATACGCCGCTCGGTTCGCTGTTAGAGTGGCGAGCACGCATCGTGGAAGAGAAACCGGGAGAAGCCATGCATTGGCGTTCCCTCCCTGGCGCACTGGTTCCGAATGAAGGGAGGCTGACATTCTCACCCGCCCCCAATGGCGAAGTGAATGTCACCTTGTGGATTCGATTTACACCGCCGGGTGGACTGATTGGCAGAAAAGTAGGCCAGCTCTTTACGTTATTTTCAAACGATATGCTGAAACAAACGCTGGAGCGCTTTAAAAAGATGGCCGATGAGCAACAATTACCGTCAGCGTAACTCGCCTGAATACGCTGCCACTGTCTGCGTTATCGCCAAAAGAGCAGTGCCCAATATGCATTGGAGGCCCTATGCTGGAACTCATTAAGACCGTTGGTCTGGGCCTGGTATTAATTTTGCCCTTGGCCAACCCGTTGACCACCATTGCGGTATTTCTTGCGTTGTCGAGCGACATGAGTGAGGGGGAGCGCAACCGGCAAATATTTCAAACCTCACTGTACGTATTTATCATCATGATGGTGGCCTTTTATGGTGGGCAACTGATCATGAATACGCTGGGCATCTCTATTCCCGGATTGCGCATCGCCGGTGGACTGATCGTGGCCTTCATCGGTTTTCGAATGCTCTTACCCCCCCACCAACGAGAACACGGGCCTGAAGCCGCCAGCAAGGCGGATGAAATTAACCGAAGCCCTTCGGCAAACCGGGTGAACATTGCCTTTGTTCCACTGGCCATGCCCAGTACAGCAGGACCTGGTACCATCGCGCTCATTATTAGTACCTCGTCGCAAATCAAAAGCGGAATTGCCATCACCCCTTGGGTGGTCGCGGTTGCACCCGTACTCACCTTCCTGATGACCAGCGTGATCCTCTGGGTGTGCCTACGCAGTTCTGGTTACATTGTGCGCCTGCTGGGTAAAAGCGGTATTGAGGCCATTGCTCGCTTGATGGGGTTCTTGCTGGTGTGTATGGGGGTTCAATTTGTCATCAACGGCATGCTGGAAATCGTGACGACCCTGCCAGCCAAATAACAGATAAAAAAAACCCGCCTCGAGGGCGGGAAAAGTGACTCTCTTGACAGGGATGGAAATCACAACATTGAAAAGGGATGTAGAGACAATAACAGATGAAATGTATAGAAGTGTCTGTGCGAAGTAAGGTTAGCCCGAGGGATGTAAAGCGTGGTTTTCAAACATAACGATTTGCATCATCAGGGAATTATCACTATCCCTGTGTTCGCCGTGCCAGCAGTGCAACCCCGTCGTTATCCTTTTCCTTGCTGTTTCATATGCAGTTACATTCTGAACGTCAACAGCGGCGATCCGCACGCACTGACTTTACCTCCCCCTGTTTCTGGTATTAGTCTGACCAATAACGCGTTAGGGCGTCAGACAGACAGGTTTTATCATCATCAAGGAACCATGCATGAAATTATTTACCTATGAGCATTGCCCGTTCTGTGTGCGAGCCAGAATGATTTTTGGACTGAAGAACACTCCGTTTGAACTGGCGATCATCATGGAGGGGGATGTGGAAACGCCAACGCGAATGGTTGGTCGCAAGGTCGTCCCTATTCTGCAAAAAGAGGATGGCAGCTTCATGCCTGAAAGCATGGACATTGTTCACTATGTGGATAGCCTGAAAGCACCGCAGGTCGCAGACCAACCGGTGGACAGTGCGATTGAAGCATGGTGCAAATCAGCCTCTGGCGTTGTGTTTAAACTGGCAGTTCCGCGTTTCACCGAAGGTGAGTTTGCCGAGCTGGCAACACAACCCGCTCGTCAGGCGTTCCGACAACGTGAAGAAAAAGCGTTTGGCGACTTATCGGCGCTTCTGGCAGAGACCCCCGCGCTGATTCGCGACGTAGAGCAAAAATTGGCAGAATTGGAAACCTTACTCCCAGCGGACAAAACGGTCTCCACCACGGACTTTATCCTGTTCCCAATCCTACGATCGCTGACTATCGTGAAAGGTCTTCACTATGGGCCACGTGTGAATGAATACCTACACCGTGTCGCCGCCGCCGCGCAGATTGATTTACTGACAGCCCAGGCGCGCTAGTTCAGCGCGGCGAACGCCATGCGCTCAGAAGGGTTGCGGTGGGGATAACAGCGATGGGATTCCCAGGCAGGCTCAGTCCCGCCCACACCTCATTATGCTGACCAATAAGCTCCTGGGCGCTGGCATAAGTACGATCCGCCGTGGTGTGCGCATCTGCTGCCACGGTGATCGCATAGCCTTTGCTGGCCCCCACTTTGATTGTTGTGTCTACGCAATAATCGGTTGCACAGCCGCAAACGGTAAAGGCACGGGTTCCCATCCGTTGCAATAGTGCATCCAGCGTCGTGTTCCAAAACGCATCGCAGGCGGTTTTAGTGACATAGTGCGCATGCTCTGGCTGGTGTAATTCTGGGATGATCTGCCATAAATCACTACCAACGCCCATGTCCCCTTCGGCATGCTGGATGAAAATAACAACGTCGGCAACATCAATCAGCTGATTGATCAATGCGGCCTTACCCGCCCTATCGTAGCGTGGCATCGCCAACACGCCGACCTGCATATCAACCACGACCAAAACGTTATTATTCATCCTTACCTCAACGTAAAAAACCAAGGGGTGTTGAACCCACACACCCTTGGTTTTATGCGCAATTAACGTTATGCACAATAACTTTCATGCCCAGAACGTCACGCGGCTTGCGAATCGCAGCAAAAACCGTTAGCGGCTGAGGCTCGCGCCCCCACCTTTTTTCATCACGCCACGGATCTCCGATTCCTGTACCAGGTTCAAGTCACCGCTGATCGTCAATTTCAAAACGCTGGCCGCAATCGCAAAATCGATGGACTCCTGCGCGTCAAACTGATGCAGGATACCGTGCATCAACCCGGCACCAAAGGCATCACCGGCCGCAACACCTTCCATCACATGCAGGTTATAGCGCGTCGTTTCATGAAACTCGCCATCGCTCAACAACAGCCCCATCCATTGACTGTCTTCGACCGAGCGAATATTGCGCAGTACGCTGGCAACCATTTTACATCCCGGATAACGGCGCGTTACCTCCATCATCCCCTCTTTGAACGCATCAATCTGTTCGATGCCACGTGACATATCGCCATCAAAGGCCTTTATACCCAGCGTGGCTTCAAAATCCTCATCGTTGGCAATGCAAATCCTCACGTAGTTCATCAGTTTTGACATGACGCGCTGCGCTTTTTCCGGAGACCACATTTTGCCGCGATAATTCATATCGCACACCACCGGAATGTTATGCTGTTGGCAGTAAACACAAGCGGTGGTCACGGCATGTTCCAATTCAGCAGAAATTGCTGGCGTAATGCCCGAAAAATAGAAGTAATCAACGTCTTGCAGCAGTGTTTCCCAATCAAACTCCGTTTGGTTGGCCGTAGCAAATGCACTGCCTGCGCGATCGTAAACCACATTGGTAGAACGGACGCTGGCCCCTTTTTCAAAAAAATAGATTCCCAGGCGGGGACCGCCACGCAATATTTTATGCGTATCAACGCCGTATTTACGTAACGTCGCGAGCGCCGTCTCGCCCAGCAAATTTTCCGGCAGCTTGGTAAGATAAGCAGAATCATTGCCCAGCAGAGCCAGAGAAACCGCCACGTTAGCTTCTGCACCACCGTACGCCGCTTCAAATGCATCAGACTGCATAATACGGTTATTGCCCTGCGGCTTAAGCCGCAACATCATTTCCCCAAACGTTAATACTTTCATTTTTCATCCATTATTAGGTTTATTACGCCATGACGCGCTGGTATAGCCGGTATACGGGTACGACATTATCAATAAAACCGATAGCAATCAGTACAACATATATACCCTAAATAATTCGAGTTGCAGGCAGAAAGGAAGCGAATCCCGATGAGCTTACATAAGTAAGTGATTCGGGTAAGCGAGTGCCGCCAACGCACATGCAACTTGAAGTATGACGGGTATACACGTGCCATTATACCTCGACGCGCGATTATTCTACTTTGTCATAATTTGGTCGGTACAGGTACGATAAAGAGCAATAACCAATGAGCGTTATGGACTAACAACACGGGTATTTATTCCAACACCGCATATAACATCGCCGTTGTTGATTGCCCCCCAATCGAAATGCCGCGCGCCCGACTACACAAAAGAAACAAATCCCCCTCATTACAGAAAAAAACACGTAACAAAGAGCGTATTTGACACGCATTGAGCCATTTCTATTTCGTATTATCTAACATCAGCGCGTTGGGTATGATAACAACAGGTGAAAGGAGTGGTAATACCACACGAATCGTCGCCATAAAACGATAATTATCAAAAAGCATCATGAGGAATATATGCGGTCAATGAAAAATATCTCTCTCGGTGTTCTACTAGGCGCTGGCTTCTCTGCCATTATTGTCATCGGCTTGCTGGTTGCCGCCTTTGGACGGGTTGCGTTGAGTAAAACAAGCGATCACATTGAATATTATGAGAAACACCATTTAACCAATCTTATTTCAATGCAGGATTTAAAGGATAACTTAAACAGTGCCACCAAAGCCGCATTAATCATGGCATTCCAGGATGATATTAACAGTCAGGCAGAAAGCGAAGCCGTCGTCGAACAAATGTTGGGAGGCAACAATCTGCTACTGACTCGGTTAAAAGAAGAAATCTCGCTGCCGAACTTGCTCGCCACCCTCGATAATTTTAACAAAACCTACGCTGACTATATCGCAATCACGCAGCAAACCGTGAATCTGGCAAAAAATGGTCAACTGCTGGATGCGCAATCCCTTGCGATAGAGAAGTTACAGCCGATACAAATGCGGCTGTTTCAAGAAATTTCAGCCATGATCCAACAACAACAAGACAGCACCACGCAGGCGGCTGCCGAATCGACCCAGGGAGCACGCCTGTCTGGCAATATACAGTTGATCTTGGCCGCTATCGCAGCGCTATTGGGCCTGACCATTGCCGGGTTGACGACACGGCATATTAAAAGGCAACTGGGCGGCGAACCGACTTACGCCATGCAGGTTGTCCAACAAATAGCGCAAGGTAATCTGGCCACACACATTACGATTCCCTCTGGGCATCAAACCAGCCTGCTCACCGCCATGCAAGAGATGCGCGATAATTTACGCAATATCGTGCTGGAAGTCCGCGAGAGCAGTGAATCTATCTCTGTGGGGGCTAACGACATTGCAGCAAGCAGTACCAATCTGAGTCAACGTACTGAACAGCAAGCGGCTAGCCTGCAACAAACCGCCGCATCGATTGAGCAAATCAGCCAAACCATTCATCAAAATGCGGACACCGTGCGTAGCACAACGCAACAAGCGGATACGGCTAGCAGTATTGCAGCCAAAAGCGGTGAAGCCATCGCCGATATCGTACAAACCATGAGTGAAATTAGCCAAAGCTCAAACAAGATCAATGAAATCATTGCCGTTATTGATGGTATTGCTTTCCAAACCAATATACTGGCGCTCAATGCCGCAGTGGAAGCCGCGCGAGCCGGGGAACAAGGGCGCGGTTTTGCCGTAGTGGCTGGAGAAGTTCGTTCTCTGGCACAACGTTCCGCATCCGCGGCAAAGGAAATTAAAACGCTTATCCAGGATAGCGTAAGCTGTGTTAATAACGGTTCACAGTTGGTCAGTCAGGCCGGGGCTACCATTGACGAACTGGTAAAACAATCGCGCCAGGTCGCGGTGAGCGTGAATGAGATTGGCGTGACCACACAAGAACAGGAGCAAGGCGTCAGACAAATTAATGATGCTGTCACTCAACTGGATCTCGTCACCCAGCAAAATACGGTATTGGTGGAAGAATCAAGCAGCGTTGCCGACGGTTTACGCGATCAGGCGCAGCACCTGGTCTCCTTGATGAGCGTATTCCAGGTAAATGCGTCACGCCCCTCTGGCGGAGCAAACCCGACAGTCACGACACCGCCACTCGGTATCGCACTACAAAGTAGAAAGATTGCCTGATATTTGCCAAGGAGGTTGTCGTCGCCGTCATGATCCTGCCAGTGACAGCCTCCTTCCCCCCCTTTCCCCTGTCCATACATGGCATGTGTTTCGCCACTGCACGCCGATTCTCGGTGCGTTCTATCCCCTAACAACGTCAAATATTTGTAAGACTACGGTAATTCTTACCTGACAAGACTAATATTAAAGCAGTTTCTGGCCGATATAGGGTTAGTGACATGTAAATTGTCCAGGGTCGGGCACTGCCAGATAGGAATCAGGTTAAACGTCTAGAAAGAAGATTAGTCAATTGAAAAATAATAAAATAGTCACTAAGCCTATCTAGAGGGTTACTATGTACTCATTTGTTGCGCGTCAGCCTATTTTAAATAAGAACCTCCAGCCCGTCGCTTATGAACTGCTCTTCCGAGATGGTATTCGCAATTCGTTCCCTGATGTCACCCCGGAATACGCCACCGCACAAATCATAACGGAACAGTTTTTAACGAATTCACTAAGTCGACTGGTTGACGATCACATCAGCTATATCAACGTTCCACATCAGATGCTCACCAATGGTCTCGTTGAGGCGCTACCGCCAGAAAAGGTGGTACTGGAAATTCTGGAAAATGCACCGCCTGATGACACCTTGCTGGCCTCGGTAAAACGGTTGAAAAAGCGAGGCTTTAAGCTCGCGCTGGACGATTTTTTGATGGCACCTGAATGGGATCGTTTTCTACCTTACATTGATGTGCTCAAATTCGATCTCACGCTGTCATCCTTTGCTGACATTGCATCCTACATCAACAAACTGCCCTACCGACACATCACCTTTCTCGCGGAAAAAGTGGAGACGCATGAACAATTTTCACAGGCAAAGCAATTAGGCATTTCCCTCTTTCAGGGGTACTTTTTTAGCAAACCAGAGATCATCCAGTCACGTCGACTCTCTGTGAATAATTACAACGTAGTACAGCTACTTAGCGAAGTGAACAAACAAGAATTAAATTATGAACAGATCGAAAAACTGCTCAGCAAAGATGTATCACTCGCTTACAAAGCAATGCGGTATGTCAATAATATCAGGCTGCGCAGCAAATTAAGCCTGATGCCACTTCAGGCTAATTTCCGCTACATTGCCATGCTGCTGGGACAAAAAGAGTTACGCCGATTTCTCTCACTGGTCACGATAACCAGCCAAAGCGATAAAGATAAATCCTTTGAGCTGTATCGGTTGAGTTTGTTAAGAGCGAAGTGCTGTGAACTGATTTCGCTACATCAGAATAAGAAAGATGACCCGATCAATGCGTTTTTATGCGGCCTGTTCTCCCCGCTGGAAGCCATCCTTGACTGCCCGATGCCACTTTTACTCTCGGAAATAGAGCTGCCTAATGAGGTAAAACAGGCACTGCTTGAAAACACCGGCACCTATGCACGTTACCTGATGTTGGCAACGGAATATGAAAAACAGAATTGGCAAGACGTTAATACGCTTATCACGGAACTGAAGATCACCGAGCAACAGATGATACACATCGTGCTTGATGCCACGTTGTGGGCGGATGAAATGCTGCAAATAGGTCAAATGACCGAGAAGAAGGGGGAATAAAATCCCCCCTCGCTAACGCCGTAAGTTGCTGAATACTACGGTGGGAAAAAGGTCAGCGTTCAACAGGTTTAAAACGTTTCCCAATTGCCACTGTCTGATTTGGTCTGCACCTTTGCGGATGCCGGTAATGAGGCGGGCAAGACCACCCGTTGCGAGGATTGTGCCGTCCCCTGAGCGCGCGTTGCCTCAGTAATTTTAAAGGTCGCAACGGCCTGACGCAGATAGTTAGCCTGATCTTCCAGCGCTACTGCCGCTGCCGCAGATTGCTCTACCAATGCCGCATTCTGCTGAGTTACCCCATCCATTTCTGCGACAGCCTGACTGACCTGCTCAATGCCTCTGCTCTGTTCATCTGACGCGGTAGCGATCTCGCCCATGATATCAGTCACACGCGTTACCGCAGTGACGATCTCTTTCATGGTTTCCCCCGCATCCTGGACTTGCTCAGACCCCGTGTTGACACGGCTAACCGAATTTTCGATCAAGCTTTTTATCTCTTTTGCTGCTTGAGCGCTTCTTTGGGCTAAATTGCGCACCTCTCCGGCCACCACTGCAAACCCGCGCCCCTGCTCACCGGCACGCGCCGCTTCGACCGCCGCATTCAGAGCCAGAATATTGGTTTGAAACGCGATGCCATCGATCACATTGGTAATATGCGCAATTTGTGTAGAACTCTCAGAGATGTCTTTCATGGTGGTAATAACGGTATTCACGACGTTCCCACCTTTCTGCGCTGTTTCTGATGCATTTTTAGCCAAAGCAGCTGCTTGTCGCGCATTGTCGGTGTTCTGTTTTACTGTTGCCGTCAACTGTTCCATGCTTGCAGCCGTTTCTTCCAATGCGGAAGCCTGCTGCTCGGTTCTTGACGACAGATCGTTACTGCCCACTGAGATTTCGCTGGCCCCGGTATAGATACTGTCAGAACTGGTGCGAACGTCTCCCACGGTAGTGATTAAGGAACTTTGCATCTCTTTTAAACGTGAAGCGAGCTGGCCAATTTCATTCTTACTTTCTGCCTCAATGGCCTGCGTAAGATCGCCTCCGGATATCGCGCGAATATGATGGATAACGCGGCTCAGCGGCTGGAAGAGAATGCGTTGTAGCAGACCCCACGCGCTCACAACAACCAAAATCAATGCCAGCGCAATGCTCCCAATCGTCCATTGCATTGACACAAAGCTGGAGAGATTTTCACGCTGCCCGGCACTGACCAACCTGTTATTCTGCTCCCTCCAGGTGTTATAGCTCTGCTCTAAATTGTCTTGCGCCAGTTGAGCATCAAGATTGCCATAGGCGTCATAGTCGCCACGTTGCAGATACTGGATCGACATTTTAAAAATATCATGCAGTTGGCGATAATCATTCTCAACTTTTTTGGCAATGGCATCGCTTTGCCCTTCGAGTCGGGGGGAAGACTGATAGCGATTAAACTGTTTTTCGGCCGTATCAAGCGTCGTGCTGGCGGTTGCCAGAAGCGCATTGATTGCCGCAATGGATTTCTCATCTTTCTGGTTTTTCAAAAAACGGATGGCCACGCGAGTGATGACAACGCGAGTCTTTACAAGCGATTGAAAACTATCAGTAAGCTGTTCTTGCTGAAAGTTCAAGATTTCAGATTTTTGGAAGTTTTGCTTATCGTTATTTACTGAGGAGTAAAACAGTATGCTGGTGATTATCTGTAATAAAATAAAGACAGCAAAGGCAATCGAAATCCCTGTGATGACTTTAACGTTTTTGAACATGGTTTGCCTCTTTGGTCTAGGAATAGATGCCTAGAGGCAATATCGTCAACAAACCGCGTTTCTTGATTACATTTACGCAACACAGCCATGGATATCAAAAAGAATGAAACACGCTCATCATCATGATAAACATAGCAATTACCTTGCATTGAGTTCATTTCGGCCAAAGAATACGTTATTAAAAATCAACATTCTCATTAAGAAACATCAAGAATTAAAATAACAGACTGAATTTTAAGTAAAAAAAACACGTCCCGACCTTGAATCTTAAATAAAATTAATGTGTCATTTTCCTAATTATTTCCTTCACTTCCAGCCCATGCTCAGAATTTTTCTGCATCCTTTGTACAAAAACCCGCTGATAGAGCCATGCATCTATGCACTTTTTCACATCAGCTTTATCCGGTTGGCAGTGGAATTCGAAGATCATCCTTTTTTCTTTTGAAAACAACACTAAACTACTTTCAAACTCGAGGAAATCAAGATCTTCTATCTGGTAGGCAGTTTTAAACGCAGAGCAGATGTAATGTATATCCATATAATATCCACCTATATTTTTATAACTTCACATCGCTATATAGCACAAATAGCATTAAACCGTGTATCTTAATCATTTTATTGTGATACACATTTAGTTTGCGTTGAAAGATGAGATTTCTTTCCTAGAAAACTCGGCGGTAAGTTAACAAATTCAGGCCATCCCCTATCAACACGCCCGACCATCCCCATAAATGCAATCCCAAAGAAAGGAGACAATACCGAATGATGACATCACTATTTTTAAATGGTATTTAATCTCAATTCACAGACTAAAATCAATAATAACCCCCTCTCTTCATTATCAGCACAGGCCTTACATCATCCAAGATACTAAGGAAAATGAATTCCCAGCATGGGCTCTCGAGAATCCCATTTGTTCAGCGCTTATTGCTGAATGTTTTGTTGTGCCTGGGTACACAACGCCAGCAACTTCGTTATAGCAATACTCGATAAATTCACAAGATCATTTATATTTTTCAATATCCTTTACCATGGCCCGAGCTTTACATAACTCCCCAAGGCGCGCATAGAGTAACGCCAGCAATCCCCGCATTATCGTATTTCCGGGGGAATCAGTATTGAGTGTATCTTCGCCATACCTCACGGCCTCTTGGATATTACCGAGGAGATAATTGATGATCACACACAATATTTTAGGAGAATAAAAGGCGTCATTGAGATCCATGCACATATTATTCATCTGCATTGCTTTATCTAAATCACCTTGTCGCACCAGATGACAAGCATAATAATAATACACCTCTGCAACAGTGGGTGATAATAACATGGCCAAATGAAATTTACTTGCTGCTTCCTTGTTATTTTCAGCGCAAAGCAATAACCCTTGTAAAGAAAGGGCAATGACGTTATTAGGCTCAATCGCTAATATCTTGCCGACAATGATCATCATTTCATGTCGGACACTTTCATAATCCATCAAGCCCAGATTGGCTACTGCATAGTAAGAACCGGCAATGCGACACAGTTCACTGATACTGTCACTGATACTGGTTTCACCATGTCGTCTTAATTTCACTGCTTGAGGAATAAATTTCTCAAGCGCTGAAAGTGAGAATTGCAATGCATCATGCTGCGCCACTTTAGCGCTCAAAGGATGCGCATTGATCGTTGCCGGATCCGTCCCCATCGATGGATCAATCGCAGACAGAAGCGTAAGAATAGCCCTGCATAACAGCCGGTAATTGATGTGATGATCGCTCGTGAAATGGACACCTTCTCGATATAACACCGAGTGGTCCTTTGCACGCGTCAGTTCAATACGGATGATAGATTTTTCACCATGCCGAATTTCCATACCAGAAATATAATAGTCTGCCTGTGACTTTTCGATTGCAGACAGATAGCTACTGTAATCCTGGACGCTACGCGTCAGACAAGACGAAACAACGTTAATGGGCAAATCCAGACAATGCAACCAATCAATCAATTGATCGTGAAGTGAAATAGCTTGGTACCGATGCTGCATTTCAAAGATAAACAATGCAATATTGCATGCTCTATTTTCAGCGGGAGCATCAGAGACGGTCATGTCATTGTGGCTCACGGGTAAGGCAGGCTGAGCCGTTTTCGTAGGGAGATTGGCGATTTGAACCTCAGGGACAAAACGATAGCCCTTGCCGTAGATGTTATCGATGAATCTGTTTTTTCTTGAGTGACCCAACGTGCGGCGCAAGACATAAATACACCGCGTCAACGACTCATCGGAGACCAATCCCCCCTTCCACACATGTTCAATTATTGCATCTTTTGAAATAACGGTATGTGAGTTTTGTAGCATAAAGGACAATACCGCACTCTCTTTAGGCGCTAAATAGATAGCGCCTTTATCTTTTGTCAGTAATTGACCATTATGAAAAGAAAAACCTTCAAATATAAATTGATGAAATTCCATTTTTACTATTCCTTACGAAATAGAGGCATAACTTTGCGCAATAAAGGAATAACACATAAACTCACCTAACAGGTGCTATTCCCACAAGCGGTAATGACTTTACTTCGGTTTTTTAGGGCAAACAGATGAAATACTGCTTAAAACGTTTTCAGGCATATCAGCAGAACAAAAGTGGCAGAGCCAACGTCACAGATAATATACGAGAATCGATAGTTTTAATCACCGAATTCATTGGTAAGTCCAGGCCAATGCACTAAAAATCCCGAGTAAAAAAAACAACACCTTCATAAATATAAAATACTACAAAGATAGGAAAAATTAAAATTTAATATCGCCAAGTGGCAATATTACTTACATAATAGGTAATTATCGACAGCCATATCCCACTGGTACTGCTCTTTCGGTTTGGCAGGCACGCTCGAAGACTTATCAACACGCATGTAATCTATGCTATGCGAAGGCATGCCAGCCTGCTTCACCCTGTCACATATCATGGATTTCTTGGCGGGATCTTGCATCGTCGCACGAATCCGCTCCCAAAATTGACTCACCTGCTTTTCGGACAATTGCGCCAAGGCTTCACCTAAGAGTTTTCCATGTGCCATCTTGGCATATTGTGTACCAATACGGTTTGCATCGAACCATGTGTAGCTTCCCGCCAGGGCATAAAGGAATACGGCTCGGTCGAACTTCTGAGCACGAACGCATTCAGTCATTTCAGCGTAGAGCTCATTGGGCCCGCCTGAAGCACTATAAAGGGGATCGCTACGACATGCTTTTCCTGCACCGTCAAGGCTGATACTGTTTCTGCTATTACTCCCAGCGCTATCTGGAACTGAGCGTGTCGCAGACTGACATCCTACTAACAACAGCGATAAGAATAAAGTGCTGGCAGCGAAAAAAACGGGCTTACCAGTCATAATTTTCATCAGGATCGAGCCCATCTGATAACAAGACTTTTTGCATCCACTCGTTGTACATAAACCGCATGGCATAATTATTGCGCTCCTCATCGCTTAGTTCTTTGACCATCTCGCTGATTTCTTTGATATTTCCATCATTTTCATAAAGCACAGTGGTGGAATTTAATAAAGAATTAATCGTTGTCATCACTTATTTTCCTTAATTATCATCATCATCCGATATCAACATCTCACGCAACGGTGAATACGTCCCAAGTTGCGCGTAAAGCTTTTCCAGTGTTTGCTGAGAAAGCTGTTCACAACTTTCATGCATTGATTGCGTGTCAAAAAATGTATCTATTTGATTATCAACAAACGTCTCTGGTAAAAATTCAACCAGTTGATCGCGATACTTGAATACATATCGCAAATCTTGATGATACTCAAAAATAACGCCTCCCCGGTGCATACTATCAATATAGGCCATTAATCTGCGTTTATAGCGGCGTCTGTCGCTGGGCAGCAGAATATAAAAAGGCGTTTTGTCATCTCGGCCATCAATCTCATCGGCCCAACTCTCAAACAAGGCACAGATCACGCTTTCCTTATTGACAGTGTCACTCAACAAGCGCTTTGCCCGTTGGCGTACCTGTCCATAGAGTTCATTCACAATGCCTTGTTTATCCTGAATAAAACCGGTTACTGTTTCGATTGACGTCACCACGCCGTGTTCATAACCATTGCGATAGGCCTGCTGGCGTATTGCCTCGGCGTCACGACTGGCATCGCTGATGATCTTTTTGGCATGTTCCCTGGCCTGCGCCACGACGCTGATTCTCAGATTATGTGCTACACGATTTTTGTTTGTTAGCAGCACATTTTCTTGCAGCATATTGGCATATGATGTCTCAACTTCTTTGAGCATATTGAATAGCCATCCTCATTGCGAATTCATTATCACCGATTGGTATCGGCGGTACGTTCTCCACATCGTTGTCTGCAAAAAACAATAATGGCAGTCGTTCTCTCATTGCCGTGGAGACAGAAGCGGAGAATAAGTCAATCTCTTGTTTAGCGCACAATGAATACTGCTCCAGGGAATAAGAAAATGTACTCACCGGATTACTTTCAAGCAGATTCAACAATGAAAATTGCCTGACAGATTTCTCAAGCTTCCACCAGATTCCACACTGAAACAGATTGCTCTTATAGCGTTGACAAGCCACCATAAAGGCCGCCTTGGTTAGCAAATGCCAATGCGCAGCTAAATATCGCTCTCTTTCATTATTCAGATCGAGCGGTTCAACCGAAAGGGAAAAGTTTTCGATTAAAATATCATTTATAATTCGATGACACCCTGGCGACGAAAACACAGGGGGCAGTGAAAAACGTTTTGGGTGAATCCAGGATAACGGATTATATATGATATTCAGGCTATTACTGAATTCCCTTTGCTCTTTATCCATTACTCTTTCCATGACATTCAGATATCCGCTATTTTCTATCTTCTGGGACATCTACGTTGAGTTTAGGATCATCCGATGCAGTTTTATTATTCGTCTGCGTCAGGACACGCTTCTTTAACTTATCTAAAAATGCATGCTGACGTTGACTAATGAACAACAGCATCGCGGCTAACAAGGCAACGGTTACCACACCAAGGCTTATTAACCATGTCGGTGTGTTAGACTTTGCAGCTTGAATGGATACCGGTGCATGCCGCTGAACGTCATTAATTTTAGATAACACAACAGAAATATTGTCGTAATTAACATCCTCAAAACTATTTTTAAGAAAGCGCTTTACGTCACTGATTAACAAGGTGGTATCTGTAATGCTGTTATCATGATTGAGCAACGTTGAAATATGAACGGCCGATCTTCTCCTATCGCCATCGCTGGAGCTCATATCGTAGCTCACATGTACGTGAGCAGAAACGACCCCAGAAATTGACAGCAACGAATGCTCAAGTCGTTGCTCGATGCCGGAATAGAGGCGAGCCTTCTCAGCGCGCGGAGAAGAAACAAGCGCATCAGCAGGAAACATCTGTGCAATATCGATCGCTGGTGGACGTGGCAGCCCATAAGTATTCATTAAATCAACAGAAGCCGAAAAATCTTGAGAGCTGACAGAGAGACTATATCCCTCTTTTTTGATCTCATTTTTATCAACCTTGATGTTATTGCGCTGTAAAAGCGCAATAACTTCATTAGCCTGTTGTTGATCTAACCCTTTCAGCAAAACATCTTGCTTACAACCTACAAGAAAAACTGCCAGTATGGGAAATAACAGGTATTTATTCATGATTATGAACGTAGTAATGTTTCAACAGTACTGACCCCTTTACGCGTCAATGTACTGATGAGTGATACATGTAAGTTATAGTCAGAAGTTCGCTGTTGAAGTTCTGCCAACATTTCAGGATCTGTGGAAGCATTGGTGTTTTCCAACAACGAAATCACGTTACGCTGTTCCGCAGACATATTTACCGATTCCCGCGCATAAGCGCGAAGCAAACGATCTTCCAGCGACACATGGGCAGATTCTGGCATGGTAATATCATGCCAATTGCCAGATAACTGTGTCACCATACTGGTGTTATGATTCATAGCCTAATCCTGGTAACAGCATTAACGGAAGTTGGTAATAATCGCAGAGCCCACATCTTTGTATACCTTCACAACGTTAGATTGCGCGTTACGGTACAGCGTATACTCTGACAAACGAGACTGATAAGTCGCCAGCAGCTCTGGGTTAGAAGGGTCTGCTGCCAGTTCTTTCAGCGCCAACTCCAATTCAGAATTAAGCTCTACTACACCATTGTCAAAGGTTGACGATTTATTTGACAAAAACCCATTCCATGTACTTTCTGCACTTATGTCGCTCATATAAAATCCTTACTTATGTTTTTGGAAAATACCAATGTCCAGCGCCAAGCTTTATGTAGCTTTGTTCGCCAAATTTAAATGATTTATCTTTGAACCAATCTGTTTCCAGCTCAACAGAAAAGTGAACATATCTCACTCCCCACTGTTGATAGTATTGATTGACAAAGTTTTTGATACTTTCGAGCATACCATCCTCAATGACGCCCAATATAACAAAGGTGACAGTATCGCCATTGTCTATTTCACGAAAAGAGAGCGCCATTTTTTTCAATCCTTGATTGGCAATGCTCCTGATTGTTTTATCCTCCAGATTGTCGAATCTTACTGAATCCATATAGGGAAATTTTTCTTTAAGTGCAGCAATAAAATCGCCGCGTACCTTTTCACTTAATTCATTTCTTTCTTTACTAATTCTAAGCATTGGGTGTTGAGGATCACTCAACCGTACCTGATAGAACTTCAGTGCAGGCCAATAGGTTTCCACCCAACGCGAAATTCGCTCCTCTTCACTGGCAATATTGACAACAATAACCTGTTGACGCAGCGGATTTCTGACCATGGTTTGAATAGCCCAATCACTCGCTTTCTCACTACCAGCAAAAACATAAATCCAATTATCACGAGCATAAACTATCTGATAATCATCGGATGCAAAATTCAATAATGTTGAGACATTATCAAGCTGGCGCTGCGTTCCCGTCAGGTAACCATAACCCGCAGCGAATACAGCACTCAATAAGGCAACCGCTGCCAACGACGCATACCATACACTTTTAGTATTCTTAACAACCTCAGCCGTCGCTGAGGCTTGTGCCTTGGCGCTGTCCGGATATTCCCCGGATAAGATGTCGTCCGAGAATTCAGAATACTGATTTCGCCAGGCAAATTTTTGCATCCCGACGGTGATAACTTCATTTTCTGACAATGCAGTCATTGGTGAGCCATCGTCTGAGATCTCACGCATATAAACATGGCATGAATCACTCAGTTTAACGATTATCTCGAAACTTACATCCGTCTGTTCAGCCGGAATATAAATAGTATTATCAGGCATCTGCGTGCCATTATATTGCTTGCTAATCGTTTTTTCATCAGTTGAAAGAAAAAGTGTGTTCCCTTCAAGCAAAGCAAACTCACATCCACGTAAAACGCCGTTAAGCAGCCTAACGACTATCCTTTTTTCTTTATCGATATTTCTATCTTCATCCAATAACATTGCTAAATTCTCAAGGAAATCGATACCATTACATTCATTTTTGACAAGATATACCAGCTAGCTACCAACATCTTGATTCAATAATAATGGAAAATTGATTTCACATCAGATTTGGCAGCCAGTAACCTAATGATTGTCAAGAAAAATAATGAGAGTGTATATTCCCACATAGAAAAGAGTACATATCGTCAATATAATTGGTTATTTTTAGAAAGGACAAGCGACTGAGAAAGTAAAGAGGGGGGGACAAGGAATGAGTAATGGGCCGAGTAACACCCCGACCCACATTTATATTAATGGCATTGTTCATGAATCAGTCGATAGAGATCCTTAACATAGTTTACATCGTCCAGCCCATCATCTTTAATGTTAAGTGCAAACTCCTGTTCTAGCACTAACATCAGATCCATCATCATCAGTGAATCAGCCAATAGATCGTAATATAGATGTTTCTCTGGTAATACATCCGCAGAAGAACAATTTATAATAGAAGAAACCACATTATTGATGCGTTCCTCAACGTTTTGATTCATTACTATTCCTTCTAAATCTCACAGAATAAGCCAATTAAAATGACGTCAGGTCGCTTGTACCCGACAGGACGACCACTTCTCATCCCTAAAGGATGTTAACGGTTTACTTTTTAGTAACCCCGTCAGTATTGATATAAGATTGCTTTGCCGTAGCACCTTGCCTTCCTGTCCAAAAAGGACCTTTGTAGGGGGCATTGCCCGCAGCAGTAACCGTCTTATTTTCTCCCGAAGATGCCACCTGGTGACGATTGGCCAAAGAGGGCTCTCTGGCAGCGCTGATGTCGGACGCAGAATCCGCCGCTAACACATCATCTGTAGTTTCAACCTTCATGGTTTCAGGTTCAACGCGCGCTTTGTGTTGAGAAACACGCGCAGCGTGTTCAACGCCACTGGCCACTGGGGTAGCTGCATCCGTTTTGTCTACAGCCCGCTTTTCAATGGTGCTGCTCGAGGCCGCTTTGGCTAAAGGTTCAGCATCACGCCCGATACTGCCTGGCCCGTTTAGCGCATGGCCTACTGTAGATGCATCTGAATTCGATGCATATTTTTTGAAATCTGCTGCGCCGGTCCTACCCGTTCTGTGTGGTCCCATATAGGTATTAGACTTTTGCGTGCTGATAACAGCAGCATCCATCGACGACGGTTGTTGACGCATTGCCTGTGCAGGTGCAGCAGTGGTTTTTTGAGGCTGTGTATCAAACACATTGTGCGCTTTCATGTTGCCTCTGCTGCCATCACGCTCACCAGGGTTTTCGCCCCCTGCGGGGTTCGATCTTGTCTGCAGCGCCTTTTCATAGCGTCCTGCCTGGGTATCGGTTTCAGCAATCGTTTTGTTTGCTGATTGCCAATAACGCTTAAACTCTGCGGCGCCGGTGCGTCCTGTTCGGTTTGGCCCGATATAAGGTTCAATCGAAGGACGAACCCCCTCTTGCGACCGAGGTTCAGAAGATTGCACAAGCGCTGCGTTACTTTTGGCTTTGCTTAACGTTGTAGCAAACTGCTCCCGTGGCCGAGTGAATGATGCTGCATGAAGCGCTTGATTCGCTCCCCGATCGCTAGCAGGATTTTCGCCTGCCCTAACGTGAGAATTCGGATTAGTTAGTTTTGCTGATTGCCAATAACGCTTAAACTCTGCGGCGCCGGTGCGTCCTGTTCGGTTTGGCCCGATATAAGGTTCAATCGAAGGACGAACCCCCTCTTGCGACCGAGGTTCAGAAGATTGCACAAGCGCTGCGTTACTTTTGGCTTTGCTTAACGTTGTAGCAAACTGCTCCCGTGGCCGAGTGAATGATGCTGCATGAAGCGCTTGATTCGCTCCCCGATCGCTAGCAGGATTTTCGCCTGCCCTAACGTGAGAATTCGGATTAGTTAGTTTTGCTGATTGCCAATAACGCTTAAACTCTGCGGCGCCGGTGCGTCCTGTTCGGTTTGGCCCGATATAAGGTTCAATCGAAGGACGAACCCCCTCTTGCGACCGAGGTTCAGAAGATTGCACAAGCGCTGCGTTACTTTTGGCTTTGCTTAACGTTGTAGCAAACTGCTCCCGTGGCCGAGTGAATGATGCTGCATGAAGCGCTTGATTCGCTCCCCGATCGCTAGCAGGATTTTCGCCTGCCCTAACGTGAGAATTCGGATTAGTTAGTTTTGCTGATTGCCAATAACGCTTAAACTCTGCGGCGCCGGTGCGTCCTGTTCGGTTTGGCCCGATATAAGGTTCAATCGAAGGACGAACCCCCTCTTGCGACCGAGGTTCAGAAGATTGCACAAGCGCTGCGTTACTTTTGGCTTTGCTTAACGTTGTAGCAAACTGCTCCCGTGGCCGAGTGAATGATGCTGCATGAAGCGCTTGATTCGCTCCCCGATCGCTAGCAGGATTTTCGCCTGCCCTAACGTGAGAATTCGGATTAGTTAGTTTTGCTGATTGCCAATAACGCTTAAACTCTGCGGCGCCGGTGCGTCCTGTTCGGTTTGGCCCGATATAAGGTTCAATCGAAGGACGAACCCCCTCTTGCGACCGAGGTTCAGAAGATTGCACAAGCGCTGCGTTACTTTTGGCTTTGCTTAACGTTGTAGCAAACTGCTCCCGTGGCCGAGTGAATGATGCTGCATGAAGCGCTTGATTCGCTCCCCGATCGCTAGCAGGATTTTCGCCTGCCCTAACGTGAGAATTCGGATTAGTTAGTTTTGCTGATTGCCAATAACGCTTAAACTCTGCGGCGCCGGTGCGTCCTGTTCGGTTTGGCCCGATATAAGGTTCAATCGAAGGACGAACCCCCTCTTGCGACCGAGGTTCAGAAGATTGCACAAGCGCTGCGTTACTTTTGGCTTTGCTTAACGTTGTAGCAAACTGCTCCCGTGGCCGAGTGAATGATGCTGCATGAAGCGCTTGATTCGCTCCCCGATCGCTAGCAGGATTTTCGCCTGCCCTAACGTGAGAATTCGGATTAGTTAGTTTTGCTGATTGCCAATAACGCTTAAACTCTGCGGCGCCGGTGCGTCCTGTTCGGTTTGGCCCGATATAAGGTTCAATCGAAGGACGAACCCCCTCTTGCGACCGAGGTTCAGAAGATTGCACAAGCGCTGCGTTACTTTTGGCTTTGCTTAACGTTGTAGCAAACTGCTCCCGTGGCCGAGTGAATGATGCTGCATGAAGCGCTTGATTCGCTCCCCGATCGCTAGCAGGATTTTCGCCTGCCCTAACGTGAGAATTCGGATTAGTTAGTTTTGCTGATTGCCAATAACGCTTAAACTCTGCGGCGCCGGTGCGTCCTGTTCGGTTTGGCCCGATATAAGGTTCAATCGAAGGACGAACCCCCTCTTGCGACCGAGGTTCAGAAGATTGCACAAGCGCTGCGTTACTTTTGGCTTTGCTTAACGTTGTAGCAAACTGCTCCCGTGGCCGAGTGAATGATGCTGCATGAAGCGCTTGATTCGCTCCCCGATCGCTAGCAGGATTTTCGCCTGCCCTAACGTGAGAATTCGGATTAGTTAGTTTTGCTGATTGCCAATAACGCTTAAACTCTGCGGCGCCGGTGCGTCCTGTTCGGTTTGGCCCGATATAAGGTTCAATCGAAGGACGAACCCCCTCTTGCGACCGAGGTTCAGAAGATTGCACAAGCGCTGCGTTACTTTTGGCTTTGCTTAACGTTGTAGCAAACTGCTCCCGTGGCCGAGTGAATGATGCTGCATGAAGCGCTTGATTCGCTCCCCGATCGCTAGCAGGATTTTCGCCTGCCTTGGCCTGAGGGGTACGCTTCAAGTAGTCCTTAAAGAGATCTAACTTGATGGGGTGATGAGAGAAAAGAGCATCCGCACGCAGGAACCCACTCGTTGAATTAATAACATTTTCCATCTTTTCAAAAACTCGGATTGACTCACGGAAAGGGCCATTCTCCCACTCCTTATGGAGTACATCACGCAAATGACTATCCGGCAAAGACTTAATTTCATTCATAACCATGATATGAATTTCTTTATTATAATCCAAACCTTTTAATTTTGCCGCATCGGAAATTCCATCCATAAATTTATCAAATGACTTGAGTGCTTTAAAGCCTTTTCTCGAAGAACCCGCAATTGGTGAATTAAAACCCAACTTATACTTATTTACATTATCGACAAGAAACTTAACATTCTTTTTTACAGCATCAATATTCGACGTATCGTTTTCGGCATATGAATCATGTAACTTTTGAGTCATAACCAATGCTAGCTTAACTTTCTGTATAGCTTGATTATTACTACCAGGCGCAGTGAGTACTGATAAAAAATCACCAAATCCCTTGATATCTTTTTTACTTTTCCAAAACTCAATCGCATCCTGTTCCATTTTTTTTGAAAAATCTATACTGTTAGGAAGTGAGTTAAGGAAATTATTGATTCCTACCGCATCTTCAGCACAAGACTTCGGAACCTCCACATTTTGGTTTAACACTTCACTGCGATTCGCGTTGTTCCTAACCCCCATAAAATCTTTCTTAATACACAGAGCGGGGTCTTGAGCCATTTGCTTTATCAAGCCTATTTTGCCTTTGAACTTCCCGCCAGAGGCTCGGTATGTTTTATTGGATTGACGCACGTTTTTTAGTGATTTAAATTTAACATTTTCCTTTACTCCTCTAACAGCAGGATAAGAATTACGTACTGTGTGTATATGTATAACTTTATTATTCATCATGCTACCTCCCTAGACAAAGAATTGCTTATCACAATCCAAAAGGCTTGCAATTGTGCTACTCAATACTTTAACTAAATTATCAAACGTCGAATGTGCGTTTGCAAATTTCTGGGTTAATGTTTGCATGCTGTTTTGGATATGATCTTTTTGCATATCAACGCCAGTCTGCCATGCAGACCACTGTGCTGCGTTGAACGACATATCTTTATTTTCCACTGAGTTATAAATATTCTCCAAGGGACTAATATCAATATGAACAATATAAGTGCCATCGGGTAACTGAAAAATACAGTCATCAGTGCTGAGTCCAAACTCTCTTGCCCAGGCTTCACACTCCTCACGGCTAGCGCCTTGAACTGTAGACCCCGTTTGAACAGGAAATAAGGTCGTTGACATACCTGGAACAGGATATTTGTCCATCAATTCTTTGAGACTTTTTCTGAATTCTGTGCCATGCAGAATGGTTTTATCACCATCGGCGGAAATGAATTGTGGCAGCGTGGATATAAAATCAGAAAAGTCCTTATAAAACTGCGAATTCTTCTCAACAGCTTGTTGAAAAACATCCAAATAGCTTTCAGACATTTCCCCAATTGCACTAGCGATCAGGTCATTAATCTCTTTACTTGATAAGGTACTAAACACGTCAGAATTCGAGACGCTGGACATGAGCGCTGCGTAGGAAGTACTCCCCTGTTTTGTCAGCGTCGAATAGACCAGCTCTTTTGTATCAGACGACAGCGCCTTATTTCTCAATTCAGGATTCTGCAAATACAGATCATCGAGAACACACATTCTTTTTTGTACATCATGACTGAGAAGCTCTCTCCGTGCCTGGATAGTCTTCATTTCATCAAGAAAGCCACTGAAATTTAAATTTTTTAAAAAATCTTCCAGCTTTGCCCCCTCAGCCATGATAAACGAGAAAGGACCGAGAAGAATGCGATGCGTACCATCACTGCGGGGGGATATATTCATCTCATCAGCGACCGGCTCCTGCAAAAAACAATGATTAGCAGATTGATCCTGTGAATAACTATCAACCCGAAATGAGGGCCTGGTAGTAGATAATATTTCCATATTTTCCTCTGAAGAAACCGCCTGTATCAACAGGCGGCTTTATATCATTATCAATGTTTAGCAATTACATTTTGGTATTATTGGCAACCACACTGGCAGTATCGCTGATACCTTTCGCGATATTTTCGAGCGTTTCCAACAATGCAGACTTGAGTTTTTCAGCATCCTGAGCTCTTTCATCGTTTCGTTGGCTCTCCTGCATAAAGACTTCTTTATCAAATTGCCGCAATTGCTGTAGGCCATTCTGCTCAGCCTGACTCACTATCATCTGAGCGGAAGAAATGGTTCCCATTGCTAAAGCGCCACTCTGTAACGCTTTCCCCACATCAATTTGTTGATTTGAGGCGCTTAGGGTGGTTTGGAGTTGAAAATTCTCGCTCTCCGCTTTCACGTGTTGACTATTGGGAGATTGCTTCATGCGAGTCATATCATTCGCCCACATCGGATCGTTCATATCCTTCCCGCGTGAAAGCGTTGCGTGCGCATTGAGATCGTTACCCAGGTTTTTATGGTCCGTAATTTTGGCTCCCTGAGTCTCATAGCCTTTAATAGCCTGGCTATGCCCTCTATGGGACTTGATTCCACCGGCCACCGACATACCAATTGTCACAATGCCACTGGTAAGATCCTTTTTGAACTGCTCCTGAGCAGCCTGCATACTGTGCTCGACAGAGCTTTCAAGGCTTTTCTGGCTTGTTTCCAGCATCTTGGTTTTCATGACCTGTTCAGCATGTTTGCTCAATAATGCGGTTTTCGCCAACTCAATTAGCGGGGCAAGACGCATGCTGTTATAGCCACCGAGAAAGCTTGTCGTAGACATGATTTTCTCTGACCGGCTAGCGATTTCTTTCTCCGGTAGCGCAGACACTTTTTCATTCTGAGCAGGCATCAGAGAACCACTTTGAGAATACAGAGAAATTTGTTTGCTCAACAAATTCACATCCGTGTCAGAAACGGGCTTAGTGATATCAGGAATTCGAATATCAATGCCGACAAGATGGCTGGATGCATGCTGTACTAACACCGTTCTGTTCTGATTTAAGTCAGCGGTATCCAAAGGTTTGGAACTTGATTTCTCGATGAAACTGGTATTATCCATACCTTTGCGATGCATCTCATCAGGAAGAGCAGTCGCTCGCGGTTGAAACACGGTATTATTGGGATTTGCAATAGATACTGTCATAACGCCTCCTATTAGGCTCTGATATTTCTTACAACACTCTTCCCAGTGTTGGCTTTATTACTTAACATGTCAGACAACGTCATATTTACCGATTGAGATGCTTTGGAGTCCTCTTCATGATTAGTAAGAATTTTACTAATAAGATCGCGCAAAATGCTGACATCCATTGCGGCCAAATTAAAATCGGCAATGGCTTTTGTTGCCTGGAGCCTGATATTTGAAATATTAATGTTCATTCCACTTTGTACAACAGGCATCGCCGTGTGAACGCCATTTTCCAACATTTCCAATCGTTTCAACGCAATGTTGCCCAAGCGCTTTGCATCTTCAGGATCGTTTGTTCTCAAAATCTTCATGACATTGGCATTTACTTTATCTGAAATCTTATCCAGCTTTTTATTGATCTCTTTTGTAACTTTCCCAACCTGTTTTGTGACAGATTGCATGCTTCGACTTAATGCCGCACTCCCTTGTCTCATAGAGTTATTAACCATTTGCGGCATAATTTTATTAATGACCTTCGTTATTGCCTGCTTGATTGACTGCATAATGGCAGAGGTCATTGCCTGGGACATTTTTTCTATCATGAATTTGGCTGCTGTTTTAGCCACTAAAGAAATAGCAACAATGGCAGCAATAGCCACAGCGGCAGTGACCACCATATGGATAGTATCCATCATGTTAGCCCCCGTCGCTTTATCGATAGCATTTAGCAGCAAGCCGAGTGGTGTTTTATCAAAAATCTGCGTGATAATATCGCCCAGAATATTCATAAGAGGCATAAAGACATGCTCCATGAGGGGATCCATTACCATTTCAGTTAATGATTTTCCGGTAATAGCCGCAACAATGGGGTCAGCGACCATCAAGGAAATGCCGACAGCCATTAGTGCCAGACCACCACCGCCAAATACGGTAGTAATTGCCCCCAGCGCAATCGCCAGGCCGCCTAATATTTTACCAACACAGCTGGCCATTTTTTGCGCTTCTTCTGCTTTACGAACCTGCTCTTCGTATTCATCAGATTTACGCTGCATTTCAGCCTGACGCGCTTTGGTTTGAATGCGGTTCAGTTCAAGATCATTTTTTAATTTTTCAGCAGATGCATCTTCAATTTGCATAATAAATTCGGTGATCAGCATAATCATGACCGCCGTTTTAGTCAGCGCTTTCTCTGATTGCACCACTGAATTGCTGGATACGACGCTACCTTTTGATGTCAGGTCCACATCGTTGTACTTTTTATTCATTTCTGCCGTATTGGCATTAATGTCATTCAGGACGCTCTGCATCGCAGAAAGCTTTTGCTCCGCAACCGCGCGCGCATCGGACAACGTTGATTGAGCGTGGCCTAGCGCTTTTTGCGCATCAGTAATCTCCTTCTTCGCTTGCGTTACATCAGGGTTATCTGCCAGCGACGGATCATCAGGGTCTGTAACCCCTAATTGTTCTAACAATTCATCCAGGGACTTCTGCGCCTCATCAAGCTTACGCTGCGCTTGCGTCACATCATCTGTTGCACCATCAACGCCTTTTTGCGCCTCGTTAAACTCCGCCTCAAGACCATCGTAGGTTTGGTGCAACGCATCCAGATGCGCGGACAGCTCACGTGCTTTATCCATGCGCGCTTCTGACTGGGTCAAAAATACGGCCAAGTCATTGGCACGCTGCGTCGCGTCCATCCCATTGGTAATATCCTGATACTGCGCCATAAAAAACAACATTTTCGCTTTGCTGGTTAACGGTGTCGATTGGCGGATTGCGGGTAACTCAACGTTCTCCGAGGTTGCAGATGCTGTTTGTGCCGAGACATCGTCAGCAATCATTTCCCTGGCACGCTGTTGGGCTAATTGGTCAATAGCCTTTCCCTTTACCTGAGAAATATGAGTCTTCGTTGAAATTGCTTCACTTACTTTTCCAGTATTGGATGGCAAATTCGCAAGATTTATCGCTTTACCTGTTTTGGAGACATCCATTTATTTAAGACCTATGAAATTAAACGGTTTCCTCAGAGGGCTCAGCGTCATTTAACGCCTCACTCTCTCCCATATTTTGACGAATAGTACTCATGTACGCTTTAGCTTTAGCAACTAAAGACGAATCCTCACACCGTGAGCAAATAATATCAAAGCACTGTAATGCCTTAACAACATTCCCCATAAGCAGTTGACACTGCCCAGAATAAAAGACAGGGTTGAAATCACTATCCGCCATGACATAGGCTAATGAGTAAAAATCACACGCCTTGCTGTAATTTTTCTTTACCTGATTCACGGCACCCAAACCAATAAAGTAATCTGGATTTTTAAGATCGTAGAGGCAAAGAAAATGGAACAAATTTTCCGCTTCATCTAACTGGCCATTTTTGTATGCCTGATAAGCATACGCATAGACATTTTCCATCATGTCATCAGTAATGCCATGAATCTCTTTTAATGTAGCCCCATGTTCCAATGTTGCCGTCATTAATAGCGTTGCTTCCTGCTCGGTGATAGCACCAGTATTTTGTTCCATTTTCACTCTCCTCAGTAGGGTCACCGCTTACTGCTGATGACCATTATTAAACCATGCGTTTATTTGATATTCACATAAAGAACGCTCATTCACCGTGTGTTTACGCGGGTGAGTCATTCTCACTTTTCCAAGCATTTTCAACTTGTTGCAACCACACAAGGATACCAATGACGTTATCCAATTCTTCAATGCTGACAAAAGAGTATCGCTGGTGTGTTTTAAAGATTCGTCGTGCCAGCTTAATATCTTCAACAACAGGAACCCCCACCTTCTCGGCATAAGCTCTGACGGCAAGCGCTCTCTGATTTCTCTCCAGTACAGAGATAAAGGGAATACCCACCACTTCCATATTGAGATAGATCCCAACCGCAACATGCGTTGGGTTAGCAATAATCACCGCTGATTTTTCAATGTCAGTTTTTATTTGTTCCGACAACAGTTCAGCATGCAACTCTTTACGCTTAGATTTGATTTCTGGATCACCGTCTTGCTCTTTGTATTCTCGCTTAACCTCCTGCTTATCCATTTTGAGATCTCTTATATGAAGAAAATACTCAGCAAGCGCATCCAATACAAACACCAATAGCGCGCAGGATAAACACAGATAGATTAATGCACCAAAAAGCTTCCCCCACACCAGGAATATATGTACAGGCTCAGCATTAAGCTGAGAGAAAACCATATGTTTATTTTTATTCCAAAATACCATAGCGGCGACAATAAAACTCGTCAGGAAAAGTAAGGTTTTCACGACATCTTTTAATGTGCGTAAACTAAATAATTTCTTGAAACCGTTAACCGGGTTTAACGCATTAAAATTCAGTTTTAGTGCTTTACTGGCAAGCATAAAACCGGTTTGTAATAACGTTGGAAACACCGAGGCAGCGATACAAAGTAATAAGAACGGTAAGAATAGCTTTAGCCCCGTCCAAAACACCGCTTCAGCATAGCCAAGCGTATCATGAGTAAAACCATTTTCGATGACGAGTCGCCACATGGACATCAACTCGAAGACACCAGAAAAATTAACCAGGTATTGCACGCCCAGCAATATCAGACAAGCAATGACCAAATCTTTACTCTTAAATGACTGACCTTTTTTCGCCGCGTCTTTTTTCTTTTTGTCAGTCGGTTTTTCCGTTTTACTTCCAGACATAAATTCCCTTTATACTTCAGGTTCCCACTTGCTAACCACTGCATCACCAGCCAAGTAGATCAACGGGATATAGGCGCAAATCCATAATGCGGTCGGGCAATATGGGGGGGAAATAGAGCAGTAATAACAAGAATCCAATAAGGCTCTTAACCGTCAATGCCAGCGAAAAGGCATTCAACTGTGGGGCAAACCGTGCCAGTAACCCCAAAAAAAGTTCAGACAACAAAAAAATAATAATCAAAGGGCTGGCAAGGATAACGCCATTCTTCACGACCAAAGTCAGGAACCCGATAACGGTACGATATGCAGGCATATCCAACTGATAAGGTTGCCATAATTGATAACTTTTCTCGAAAACCTCCAGCATTAACAACAGACCACCGCTTTGCAGCACAATAACCGCAGCAAAGAGGTTGAAAAAGTTAGCCAGTTCGGAAGTATCCACGCCTGAAAGTGGATCAATGATGCTACTCAGGGTTGCACCACGCTGATTGTCAATAAAACTGCCCGTCGCGTGCATAACCCAACACGGCAAACACAGAAAACCAGCGATGATCAGACCAACAGCCAACTCCTTACCGATTAAAATTAAAAACCAGATGTTATCGTACCCAGCCATCGCTTCTCCCGTATGCGGCCACAACACACTGCCCGTGAGCATGGCAACGGGTAACCTGATAGCACCAGTCAACGTATTATTGTTGAAAAAGGGCAGCAATATAAACGCAGGCATCAGACGAGCTGATACCATAGCCATTTCATAAAGCCAGGTGTGAAGGTCAAAAAACATTCCAGTAAACATATTGCTTATCACGAAAGTGCTATTCTTATTACTTCACGAGCATAATTAAGCATAATATCGCCATACCACCCGGAAATAAGAAATAGACACAACACCACGCTCAATAACTTGACGCCAAAAGGCAATGTCTGTTCTTGAAGCTGAGTTACTGTCTGGAATAAACCCACCAACAGCCCCACTATGGTGGCCACAGCAATGGGTAATGCCGACATTGTCAAAATCAGGTAAAGCGCTTTATTGCCTGCGAACGTTATTTCATCCATGATGATTCTCCACGGCTATAACGCCAGTTCCAGGTATTGTGTTACCAATCCTTTGGATAATAGCGTCCATCCATCTAACACAACAAAGAGTACCAATTTAATGGGTACTGAAATGGTTACGGGACTCATCATCATCATGCCGAGCGCCAGCAAAATACTGGAGACCAGTAAATCGATAACAACGAAGGGCAGATAAAGATAAAAACCTATCTTGAATGCACTCTTTATCTCGCTTAAGGCATAAGCGGGTAATAATGCCAGGATAGAAGTACGTTCCTCTTCATGCACTTCACTATCGGGGTTATCTCCGCGTTGAAGGTGGGCCCGCTCAAAAAACTGAACCAATTCAGCATCAGAATACTTCTCAAGATAATCCCGATAACTATCCAGTCCATTCTCAATAAAATGTAAAACTGATTGACTGTCTCTCGTATCGACATTGGCTTGCTGAAATTGCTCATAGCCACTTTTCACCACGGGTAACATGACAAAAAAAGATAAGATCAACGCTACGCCATTCAATGTCATATTGGAAGGGACTTGCTGAAGTCCCAATGCATTACGAACCATGACAAAAACAATGGAAAACTTTATATAACAAGTCCCGCATGCAATCAAAAAAGGAAGCAGCGTTGAAAATGCCAGTATCGCAATCAGAGAAATATCATTGCCGTGAGACATCACCAGCCTCTTGATAAATATCTTTTATTTCGATACCCAAACTATCCTCAATCCACACCAACTCACCTTTGGCAACGGGTACACCATTAGCCATAATGGATATATTCTGCTCTGCATCAGGATGACATGGAATAACCTGACCGTGATAAAAGGATTCTAATTCCGCAACGCTGAGCGTGCTTTGTTGCAATACCACATCGAGCTTTATTTTAATCTCGTCACGCGATCGTACCGGGGCAACAGCGACCTCATTTATGTGTTCTGGCAACGATAATTCGCTTTCATTTTCTGACATTGCAGTAACGTCCGTTTCATCAAACATAAATCCCTCTTCAATTTTGATAAATCGCCCCAACACATGGTTTGACGAGGCAACTGTGCATTCTTCATGATTAACCAATATCACATCGCCACGCTGAATGCGTTTCAGCAACGCCATGGAGATATGGCTGTAGCCAATTTGAAACTGGATAGATAAAGGCAGAGAGTCCGCCTTCAAATAGCGACGCCCCTCTTCCAACGGGGCGTGGGGAGGAAAGGTATGCAACCATACGCGCCCTTGCGATGCCATACAGGCGTAAGCCTGCGCTGGAACAGACGATGCCGCCACCCGACCTTTGCTTTCCAAACGTTGATATGCGAGGTCTTGCGGCAACCCATTAATAGGCTGTATGCAAGTAATGAACAACGTCTCTAACTGCGCGGGCGACCACGATGCGCTCGACAATGCCGCACTCTGAGGCACTCGGTGGCAAAACCATCTCTCCAGATCGATAATGCCCTCCCACCCCGTATCAGCGATAAAATGCAGCAGGTGATTGCCGGGTACCAGATGCTGACACACGTCAAAGCCTTGGTCTTGCCACGTTTTCACTCTGCGACGCTCGGACAGTTCGCGCTTTGAATAGCTGCGTAGGTGTTGGCCAATCACGCATTTTCCTCATCGGCAAAGGTGTTGTGCTCTTTCTTTGGCTGCTCATCGTCCTCAGAAAACACCCATTCCGGGTCGCTTTGTCCCTGGCCCTCATAATCCGCTAATCGCTGGTGCACTAACGGATCAGAAACCTGCAATACATGCGGTGCTTTGGCATGTCCGCCGAGCAGCACATTGACCTGATGACCATATCCCCAATCCGAAAAGCGGTACAATAATTGACTCTCTGACGCAGCCTCATTTAGCGCGGTGTTGCCGATGTTTCTCAGTATCGCCTCAGAGGGAAGTGGCTGTCGGCTCGCCCCGGCGAACGCGTTATCAGCACTACGTGCAGCGGTATCACCCGTGAACATACGGTGTTGTGCATCGCTGGTTAGCGGAATACCAGAGGGCGTCTGCTCTCTTTCCGTCCTGTGGCCTGGCGCTTCTGAAGGTATGCTCGTAGAAGGAAAAACCGCCGTATCAGTTACCTGACTGACTATCGCGTGGGAAAGTGGCGTATCACGACGTTCCTGAAGTGCAACGGCAGCTGACAGACCGTGCACCCCACTGGCTACGCCTGTCTTTTCCCCCACGCTGGCAGAAAGGGCGGATAAATCATGGTGTACGGTTGTTTTGCGCGTGGGTACCCCTTTATCGAGTGGGGCCTCTGTCGCGCGCGTGTTTACTGTCTTGCTTACCTCAGCGCGCGTCTCTGACTGCACCGGCAGATTGATTTTTCCTCGTCCGCTTTCCCGCCATTTGCCCAAACTAGCATGCAGTTCCGGCAGTGTTGCGGATAGCGAGGCGTGAGAAAGCGCGACAGGAGGGAAAGCATTGTCCTCGTGCCCTTTCTTCACCTGCTTTGCTTTTTGCTTTATGGCATTTAAAACAATGTGTTCTAAACTTTGCGTCGCATTTTCTTCCCTGCCGGGGTTACTGCCAGAAAAAATGGCTTTCACTCCATTTAACGTCGCCATGATATTCTTTCCTCTATCTCGTTATCTTCAATTTTGGCATCGCTGATACGCTTATTTTTTCGCGCCTGCTGTTGCAGCGATTCATACTTCTTTATCTTTCTATCAAGCAGTTTCCTTTTTTCGAATATCGCCAGGCGCTCTTGCTCACATTTTTCCTGTTCAAGCATTTTTTGAGATTTTTGGACTTTAATGTCCGCCAATTTCCTCTTGAGTGCGCCCTGTCGCCGCTGTATCGCGAAGATTTTCGCTTTATTGGTTTCGCCTCCGGGATACAAACTTCGGCTGAGCATCTCAATGGCCGAAATCTCTTTTTCGAAGCTGTCTATCTGGGTGATTAATGTGTTGTGCTCACTTTTTTTTCTATTGAGCAGAACATCATTACGTTGAATTTTTAGGGCAACATGCCCCACCAACGTTTTCATCTCACGAAGCATGACGTTTCATCTCATCGGTTATCGTATTGAAATCAGCACGCTCATCGACACGCTGTTTTAACCAGGCAAACAAGCGATCTCGTTTATTCATGGCGCGGTCATTCTCTTCATTTTCGCCCGGTTGATATTCGCCTAGATCGACAAAGAGTTGCAGCTCATCAATTTTTGCCAAAATGCGACGCAGTTCGCCCGCGTAATGAAGATGTTCACTGTCACAAACCCGATTAGCGACGCGACTGACACTATTCAGAACATCAATCGCTGGATAGTGATTTTTGGCCGCCAACTTACGGCTCAGGTAGATATGTCCGTCAAGAATTGAGCGAATTTCTTCTGCAATAGGATCGGGCTCGTCATCGCTTTCCAAAAGAATGGTGTAATAGGCCGTAATACTTCCTGTTTGGGTGACGCCCGGGCGTTCCAATAGCTTGGGCAGGGCATCAAAGACCGAGGCAGGATAACCACGCCGTGCGGGTGATTCTCCCGTAGCCAGCGCCACATCGCGTAGGGCCCTGGCATAACGCGTAATCGAATCCAGGAAGAGCACAACATTCATGCCTGCGTCGCGAAAATATTCAGCAACCGTGGTTGCAACCTGCGCAGCATTGCAACGATTCAACGATGAATAATCTGAAGTCGCGTAAACCAAAACACACTGGCTCTGACGATCGGATTCGCGCAATGCTTCAATGAATTCCGTCACTTCACGCCCACGCTCACCGACAAGCGCAATCACAAAAACATCCGCTTGTGATTGCTCAATAAGCATGTGCATCAAGGTCGTTTTCCCACACCCCGCCGATGCAAAAATGCCCATGCGCTGACCTACGCCGCAGGTAATCAGCCCGTCAATGGCCCGGATCCCGGTCCAAAACGGCTGCTGAATGCCCACCCGGTCCTGATAAATCGGAGGTGGTGCATCAATGGTACGACGCTGCCAGGTAAACCCTCGCTCCTCACCTGCTAATCGCTCGACAACTTCACCAAATGGGTTCAGTACACAACCCAGCAGGTCATGACTCAGTACAACCGACAGCCCTGTCCCTGTAGGACAAATTACCGCCTCTCGCGACAAACCTTGCGCATTGCCTATCAAACTCAGCAGTGTCGTATCGCCATGAAACCCCAATACCTGAGCGCGAGCCAGAATATCTGGCTGATTCCAGCCTTGGCGAACTTCGCAAACTTCCCCGACAGTCACACCGGGCAGCCGCGCTTCAATGATGGAGCCAGACAGGCGCAAAGGATGTGCTTGTTGACGTAAGAGCTGTCGGTTCGCCATTAGCGAATCACTCCCAAAAAGGCTTCTTGCAATTGGAAGAATTCGTCCATGGCATCCGCAAAGCGAGCACCGTCAGTCAGATAGTCAGGATGTACCAGCCCTTTTAATTCAATGGCATCATTGTTAATGGCAATCTGTAATTGCCCGGTCATCGCAAAGTGGCACCCTTCCATAATTTTTTCCTGGATTTGGGCTGCTTTATGCTGCAATAACCCAGGTGTGTTTTCACTGAGCTGTGACCAAATCCATATCTGCCCATCCACATTGCTGATTAACAAACTGGGATAATTTTCAAAATCGAGCACAATGGTTGAATGACCATCAAAATCACTCAGAATGGATTCATCCACCCCACTGTGCAGTAGCGCATCACGAACCAACTTTACAATATCAATATACATTTCAGATCTTCCTTAATTAAATGGTTTTCACCACATTGATTGACACCGTATCGGTTATTTCACCGAACGACATAACTTCAAGATCTTTAAAGCGTGACTCGAGAAAACGCTTTAAGAAACGGCGTATATCCACCGAGGAGAGCACGACTAAATCTTTACAAGACATCGCGACACTCTCCATGGCCAGTGCAAACCGATCAATCAGCTCATCCGCTACAGCAGGTTCAAGATGAAGGAACACACCCGTTGAGGTATTTCTAATACTCTGGCGAATCTGGTCTTCAAATTCCGCGGATAACATAATCACGCGAAGCGAATTTCCCACAGAGAATTTATGGCAAATATAACGTGAGAGAGCACCGCGAACATGCTCGACCAGCGAAATAACCTCTTTCTCACGCGGCGCCCATTGGGCAAGGGCTTCCATAATTAACCGCATATTACGCACTGAAATACGTTCACTCAAAAGGCGCTGTAATACTTCAGAAATGCGCTGAATAGTGGCATGACGCATCACTTCTTTCATCAAGTCAGGGTATTTCTCTTCCATTTTATCGAGAATATGCTTTGTTTCCTGAACACCGAAATACTCGTTAACATGACGAATCAACACGGCCGCCAAGGTGTAATACATTTCATCAATGCCACTACGCAGTTGATACCCTAATGCCGCAACAGATTCCCGCTGTTCTTCGGCAATCCATTGCATGTTCTCAATGGTAGACACCGGTATTCCAAGCTGTAGCAGCTCGTCAGAACCGTTCACAACGCGGTACTGATTGAATTTTATTTGAAAACGCTCTGCGCTGATTTCATTGATTAACACAGACACAGTTTCAGGCTCTATGTGCTCGGACGCTCTCACCGTTATTTCCGGCAGGTTTATCCCATAATCAATGAAGAATTGACTGCGAAAGCGTTCTGTAATATTCGCCTTTCCCAGTATTTGTTCATCACTTTTGTTAACGACAAGAATCAAGGGCACCGTTTCTGCTGAAACATTATTCAGATTATTAATGATACCCAGTGAGCTTTCCCCTTCGGCTAACACATCCCCTTCATAAGGTTGGTGTGACGTTGTCCCCTCAAGATCGACCTGTGCCTTGTTATTTTTCCAACGTTGATAGCCATAAAGTCCGGCGAGCAGCAATGCCAAAATCATAAAGACAGAAAAAGGGAATCCCGGCAGGCTGCCGATGCCCAAGGCAATAATCGCCGCAATCACCAGTACCGATGAGTTGGTGAACAACTGATCAACAATGGTGCGCCCCATGTTGTCGCCATCGCCATTAACACGCGTCACAATGAAACCCGAACCGATGGCGATCAATAGTGCTGGGATTTGGGCAACCAGGCCGTCACCGATCGTCAACATCGTATAGGTAGAAAGCGCGGTTGACATGTCCATGCCATTAATTGACACACCGACACTGATGCCACCAATGAAGTTGATGAAGATGATGATAATTCCAGCAATCGCATCGCCCTTGATAAACTTCATCGCGCCATCAAAAGAGCCATAGAGCTGGCTTTCGCGCTCGACCACACTGCGTCGTGACATGGCATCTTCCGCATCGATGGAACCCGCGCGCAAATCTGCATCAATGCTCATTTGCTTGCCTGGCATGCCATCCAGAGAGAAACGTGCTGCCACTTCGGCGACGCGTTCGGCACCTTTGGTTATCACCATAAACTGCACGATGGTGACTATCGAAAAAATCACAAAACCAACAACCAGGCTTCCCCCAATAACAAACTCACCGAATGTGGAAATGATGTCCCCCGCATCAGCATCGTTTAATATCAGACGGCTAGTACTCACGGATAGCGCTAATCGAAACAGCGTCGTAATCAACAACACCGCGGGGAATGTTGAAAAGCTCAGTATTTTATCAATATAAAATGACGCTAAAAAAACCAGGATGGATAAAACAATGTTCAACCCAATAAAGAAATCGACCAAATAGGTTGGCAGAGGAATAACCAACATAGAAATGATCACAACAATCAATATAAGAATAAAGAGTTCCGGATGGTTCCTTACCCGATTTAAAAAGTCAATCATCCCATCAACCTATTTTATTCAACTTATGTAAAGAAATCACTGTGCGGTTTTCCGCTGTTCAATTCGTTCGTGGTATAACGCAGCATTGAGTCTGTCTTCAAAACACATCAATAATTTTATTCTTTCTTCCTCTGAAAAAAAAACTTCATGAGGTAATTTTTTGCAATAGTAGTAGATCATTTGTAAAACTATCGCTCGATTCTTATGTTCAGCAAAACGTAAATGGTGACCTACCGTTTGCGAGAGCAACATATCCACATCATCAGTGTGTTCGATCATGCCAAAGAGCAATAGCAGCCAGGTCGCTTCTTTCTCATCAATATCGCGAATGAGAGGATTTTTGAGTAACCCTTGCACAAACAAAATATCACTCGATCGGATACGCTTAATTTGCTTTATTCTTTCCTGAAGAAAGAAAAACTCCGAATGACTACAACTGGGATCGGCCGCGTCAATATCTGCCAACAGCGCATCTTCCATAAACGTAGTCAGTATCCCGCGATTTTCAACGCCGTAGGTCGATATCCACGTTTGGTACTGCATTAGATCGGTATCATCATTGGCTAAAAAGCTGCGATAGCTCTCACGCAGTAATGTAGGCGTCATCTTGAGCGTCGAACCTAATAACCGAGCCTTTAACGCAACATTAATTCCGGCTTTTAAGCGCTTGGGATCCGCTTCTTTTTCAACCTGAGACAGCAGCGCTTTAAGGCGTTTCCGGCGTATTTCATCCAGATTGCGTCGATACAACAGCTCGCGTAGAACCATCACCAGATCGCTCTCATCTGGAAATAATGCGCGCGCCTGTTGTAAAAAACGCATAATAGCCGCCCCTTCTTTCCCATTCAGGGCTTGAATCAGCTTGCTCACCTTCGGCTGAGCATCATCATCCAACACACGATCAAAGCTGCTTTCTTCCATTGCGCTTGATTTCTTTTCATATTCCCTGCGCTGGCGAAAACGTCCCGCAACCGCAGACATATCATCCGCAGCGTTATACAACTTCTGCGCTCTGGCTGCGGGAGAAAGATCTTCCATATACTGCATTTCATCGCCAGAAGAAACATTATTCTGTTCAGCAGAAATATTTTTTTCTGCATTCTGTTTCTCTCGCCGAGCCATCTGAAGCTGGAGAGTAGAACTGCCGGGACCTACGCTTATCGCCATTTTTGGCTGTCCAAATAATTGGTCATCCAGTTTTGCAATTGATCGTTACCCAGATCTTTGCGTATATTGTTAATCATCGTATGTGCATCCGGTGATAACGGCGCATCAATCTCTCTTGGCTGAATCAGGAATACCCGAACCATGCTTGATTCTCGGTCACGAGAATATTGGAACAGTTTACCAAGCAGGGGAATGTCACCTAACAACGGAATCTTTCCTTCCACCGTGTTTCTTTCATCATGGGTATACCCACCAATCAGCAAGCTCTTTCCTTTCGGCACGCGGGCGATGGTGCTGATATTGGTTCTGCCAACTTCAGGCAATGTGGAATCGTTGGTTTTGGTTGTATCAAACTGGCTACCGTCTTCAACGTTCAGCATCATTTCTATTTCGCCGTTCGCGGTAAAACGAGGAAGCACGCTGACCAAGGTACCGTAAGTAACGTTTTCTAACTGGGCGGTGCGTTCACCCACCAGGCTGGCATAGAAGGTTCGGCTGTTGTCAAAAATGGCCGGAATATTTTCCTGGGTTAGCAACATGGGGCGGGAAACAATGTTGGCCTTTTTCTTCTCACTCAACGCCAATGCCGTAACCATAAAGCTGGCGCCATCAATGGTGCTCGTGCCACCGTTAAGCGAAATACCCAGATTGCCTCCGACATTCAGATTTCCGCTCCACTGAACGCCAAGGTTGTCGAATGCTTCTTTTTGTAAATCCACAATCCAAACGGAAAGTTCAATATGTCGCTTGGCAACATCCAGGGTTTTCGCCAGACTACGAATATATTCAACCTGCTGAGGGCTTCCTCGCACCAGAATGCTATTGGTTCCCGGTTCAGCAATAACACTCACTTCACTGGCAGTATGTGCAATATTCACCGCAGCCATCGCATCTTCATGGGCATAGCTGTCAAGCAAATCCTGTGGCAGATCGGAGGTATCCAGCTCGCTTTTAACCGGTTTACGCGGCACCACCTGCATGCTCCTTCCCGCTGTCGGCCCGCTGCTGATAATTTTATTTATTACCGTCGAAATGCCTGGAATGACGATTTTCTCATCGCGGTATTTAAAGGAACGGTCCTCGACAAAGGTGTTGTGTAGCTGAATCACGGCGATGCTCTCTCGCCCGTCGAAGGTATCGTTTTTTTGATCGAGATATTTCGCCGTACTGGTGATCAGATCGACATAGATTGGCGGTCCAGACACATAAAACGTGTCATTACGATTATCCGAACGCAGAGGAAAACGAGGATCGTGCAGACCTGAATTCTTCAAAAAGCTTTCAACCGTGCTGAATGACGTATTACGCAATACGATAACTGCATTACGCATTTCCGTTGCGTCATAGACATAGATGGCCTGGCCATCACTGTACCAAATCAACCCAAGCTGTTCGGATACCGATACCAGTACATCCTTCGGAAGGCTCAGATCAAACTCACCGGTGACCTTCTTGCGTGCAGCCAGCTTACTTAAAATGACGGGTTTTCTCATAGCAGCAGAGATAGCATCAAAAATGCCATTCACACTCTCTTGCCGAGCCATATATCCGCTTCCCTGGCGAGAGGATTGATTATTTTCATTTACTGTTTCTGCGAATGCCTGTATTGGCATTAAGGCAAACAGTAATATGGCTATTGATGCCCGTATTTTTGTCGAAAAATCTGTACTCATATTACGTTAACTCGCTTGCAATAATTTCTTCAAATTCCTTGGCGAAACACCAATCACCTCTTTCACCTCATTGGAGAAATGAGAAAGTGATGCATATCCATGATTCATTGCGATAGTCGTTAAATTATTATCGCCATTAATCAATTCAAACAGTGCCTGCCCCAAACGCCAATCACGTAGCTCAGATTTTGCCGTATTGCCCAATGCGCGCCGCGATAAACGTCGAAAATGAGAAACTGAGAGTCCATAACGCGCACAGAGCGTCTGCAAACGTTGGGTCGAATTACTTCGATATGAATCAAAAAGAAACTCAACCAGGGCATACCATTCAGATTGTCTCAATACATTGGAAAAACACGCCATATCTTCAGCTCCCAACAACGTCTGATGCAAAAGCCAATATTCCATCTCCTTTTGCTCAGGTTCATTGCCGAGTGTCGTTGGCATGCTGGCCATCAGCGTTCTTGGACAGTGAGTACTTTCTTTATTCATTGATTTATCGATAAACACTTGCAGCTTTGCCAGCAACGTAAAATCAAGAAATAAACAATGTAATTCACCGTGCTCAACGGTCACTGAAGCCGGTGCGATGGCAAGCAAACGGCGCTGGTTAGCAGGAATTATGCATTCCACCGTATTTGCTTTGTCGCGAAAGCGAAGGTAACATTCTTGCCCGCTGTTCTGTGCCAGTAATAAAGCGTACTGAGAGAACTGATATTCCTCGCCAACATTAAGCTGACGGTATTGCCCCATATCTTCCATTGATTAGCTCTTTTGCATCCAAACGTTCGATGCAGTATAAAGTCTCGCCAATGTCATTCCTGATGAGATAATAATGGTTGGCCTTCTTGCTTCCGGCACCGCCATCAAATTATAAGAGGTAATAGCTTTTTTTATATTTTATTTCATAAAGATAATTAAAGTTAAATGAACTTAATCCGAATCAACATTGACAGGACTAAGACGCGTGACAGGGGCCCCGAGCTAGGTAAAAAACGCTTTTTTTATAGCAAACCCACCGTCACATGTGGAAAGACAGCAATAATCCCGCCGCACTAGCGTGCTTCAGGTACGACCGTGTAGATGAAAGAAGTGACAATATCTCCGTCTGTGGTGGTGACGTCTACCGCCACTCTGGCATACTCCTCACCTTCAAATTCATCCAGCGCATCCCAATGTTCGGTCAGACGCGCTGAGTAAAACAGATACCCCTCAACGCGGTTTCCGGTGTTATCGAGAACAATCCCCGGATACCCCATGCCGGCCCCCCACCCTGCGTCAAGCAGTGAACCAGATACGGAGCCCTGCACCCAGGAGCCACCTATCGATTCCAACAGATGCGCATTTTCACACCCTGGCATCAGCGTACCGTATACAAAAAGACTGTCCATACTGCTCCTGCCCTGCTAAGAATGAGGTGTCCTGCTCCCATGGCGAGGAGCGTCGCACGATGTTTAACGTACCGCAGCAAGGGGGTCATGATCAATATTACTCATGAGCGAACCCACTTCCCCTCAAAGCAGTCCATAGGACCTTGAGGCAAGGCTGCCTCTGTAATATTTCTAAATCCATTTCATCAATACCAGATACTTTCTCCTCTCCGTAACGTGTATTCTTATTCTATTGCGCCAATTGCCTGCATACATTTTGGACGTACAGATAATAATGAAAAATGATGAAGAAAAACCATTGGGCTTCGATGAGGTCGATGTAAACCATCTTTTTGAATTGCTCCATCACAACTCTGATTGGGTATGGGAAGTCAACGCTCAGGGCCGTTATACCTGGGTTTCTGAGGTGGTCACCGAACTGCTGGGATTTACACCGCAAGAAGTGATAGGCAAAACACCGTTTGATTTTATGCCTCCCGGCGAAGCAGAACGGGTTGGGCAAACCTTCGGTGAAATTGTTGCGGCCAAAAGATCTTTCTCTGGGTTGGTGAATCGCAATCGGCGGGCTGATGGCCGTATTGTGGTGCTGGAAACCAGCGGCATTCCGCTGTTTGGTCCCGACGGTGAGTTGCGCGGTTATCGCGGCGTTGATCGCAATATATCAACGCTCGGTGAACGGGTTTTGCAGTTGGAAACCATCTATGACACCACGCCCGTTGCCCTCTGCATGATCGATCGCGCAGGTCGCCTTGTGATGTCCAACAAGGCCATGATGCGTTTATTAAATCATACCGATGAACCTGCCTCGGAGCTCCAGGTATCCACCGTGATGCCTGATTGTTGGTCCCAGTTTGAAACCGATTTCACACTGGCCGACAAAGGGTGGGATATCCCCAGCAGTGAGGTCACCTGGCTCGATCGCTGCTATTACACCCAGCCCGTGCCGGTGCGGGATGCCAGTGAGAACGTAGTGGGACTTTCCGTCACCTGGGTCGATATCACCCGGCGCAGTCAGGCAGAGCAAAAGCTCGCCGACGCCAATAAAGTACTGCAACAATATGCGCAACATGACCACCTTACCGGGCTGTTTAACCGCCGCAAGATGGACGAATGCCTGATTGAAGAAATAACTCACACCCTACAGAAACGCATCCCACTCTCGGTGTGCCTCGCCGATATCGACTTTTTTAAACACTACAATGATACGTTTGGCCATCAGGCCGGGGATGACTGCCTGCGCACGGTAGCAAAAACGCTGCTTTCTTCCCGGCTGCGCAGCGACGATAACGTTAGCCGCTACGGCGGCGAAGAGTTTCTGGTGATTTTGCCGCATACCGACAAAGCAGGAGCGGTAACGGTTGCCGAGCGTCTGAGAGAAAATATTCATGCACTGCGATTACCCCACAGCGCCAGCGCAACGGGCTATCTCACTATCAGCATCGGCGTTGCAACCCTGAACAGCGATCAGACCTGCCCGGAAGACCGGCCACTGCATATGATTGCCAGCGGACTGATTCACCATGCGGATACCGCACTTTACGCGGCCAAAAACCAAGGGAGAAACCGGGTGGTCGCCGCCCCGGATGACGATCAACGAGACGCGCCTGCGCATCCCCCCACGCAGTGATGCGCAGGCGAAAATAAAAGGTAATGATGACTTCACTTGAAGTGGGGTAACGATATCTGCTAACAATGAGGGTCCTGCACGCAAATCATAATAAGGTAACCTCCAGATGCACATGGCAAATATTCCGTTTGGTATCACCGATTGGTCACTGATTGAACCGACAACGCACAGCGGAGACGTCGGCCATGCATTATGGCGCACACAACATTTCGGCGATATTCGCGTAAGAATGGTGGAGTACTCCGCGGGATACATCGCGGATCACTGGTGCAAAAAAGGACACATTCTTCTTTGCCTCGAGGGTGAGCTGTTCAGCGAACTGGATGACGGCAGAACCTTTACCTTAACGCCCGGTGTTAGCTATCAAGTTGCAGATCAGGCAGAAGCACATCGCTCTACCTCCCCCAAAGGGGCAAAACTGTTTATTGTTGACTGAAAACGCAGACAGTATGTTATGTGGCGCGCAATGCAGACCCGACCGAGAAGGTAATCTCGGAGCAGGAAATGCACGCGCAAATTAACGATTAATCTACGCTAACCAAGAAGAAGCCTGCGCGAGCGCGCTGGCTTTTTAATGAATGAAGAGAATAGAATTGTTCATATCTATAACGTGTTTGAATAATAAACACAGGTTCAAAAGAAGGCCGAAAATTACGTTAATTCTTAATTGAGATTATTTTTTAATAACGATGATATAAATACGACGCCTATAGTCCATTCTTTTCGAATGGAGTCAAAGAATGTCTATTGCAGCTATACAGCATCATCTATCCACCGCAGGTTATTACGATAACGCGTGCCAGAATAAGCATGAGAAAGCTTTAGAATCAATTAATTCAAACCCCTCTGTAAATGTTCATTATTTTATTTACGAAATTAGCCACATTGAAAATTCATCGCGAATATTGAACCCATTGTCAACGCCGTTTTTCGGCCGAATAGGTGACATGGCAACACCCCTTCAACTCATGCTGTTGTTTAATGTTTTACACCGTTCTGACATCCCCCCTTTTGCTTATAAAGAGAATCCACTTTCCATTATGAGTAATGACGCATCGCTTGCTAAACCTAATTTTTCTATTAAAAATAGCCACATTCTCTCTGATGATCGAAAAAAGAATGCGCTGATTGCGGCCATTAAGCACTATCTGGTGTCTGATGGACCATTAACCGCCGAAGAAGGTCAGGATGTTGAGCTGTCATTGAAACAGTGGGCAAAAATCGGTCCTCTCTTTATTACCCCACAGGTTGATAGCACAGCGCGAATGAAGCGAGCATTGATGCCTGAGTTCGATCCTCGAACCGCAGACCATATAAAAGAACACTGCGCCGTTGAAGAAGAAATACTGAATACTAAAGGCGAGAATGAAGGAAAACTGCTTTTATTTCAAGCCCAGAGAGCAGAGAACCCCTTTCGGATGATTTATGATGATACAGAAGGCGGTCCGACGCCCGAAGCACGGGGTGCAGCCGATGGATTAAATATTGTGGCGGATCTGCTGACGCTGGGAATAAAACCATTAGTTGGTAACCTCATTGCGAATGCAAAACGCCGTGAGTACTATAAAAATCAAGGCGATAAAATTTGTGCTGAGCGCTTTTTCCGACTAAGTATTGCTGAGATCGCGACATCTCTCGATGTTGATAGTATCGCGTTCAAATCCCGTGGTGTTGCCCGTAAAATGAAACCGACTGAATTGCGGCATATTACGCCGAGCCAGAACAGAGCGGCATATTATGTTCGGGATCCGAAAAATGGGATAAAGAAAGAAATTTTACTTGAGCTTCAACCGGGTAATAGCGCTATCCATACCGAAGGCCAAACGATTTTTCTGAAACCGACGGATAAACCCAATGAATTTATGACATACCATCCTTATGCCACAAAGCCTGAGTTATTACAGAGAAAGGTGATTGTCGATGAGGACGCACTCACGTGGCGATATGCGGACACCTTCGATGCCACCCATCTTAATGTTGAAGTGAGGGAAGGGAAAAAGCAGATATCGCTGTACGGCGAATACTACGACCTGAAAAAAAATGGAGAGGGTAAGTTTGAGGTCGTGCTGCGAAAAGCGTCAGGCTCTCACGAGTATATTCCGGTATATTTTGAACCGTTATCGAAAACCTGGCACATGCGTACGCATAACCGGCATCCGGTATTTACCCGCGAACAGGAAAATATCATTAACACGATCCGCATTGAACCAGACAGAGACTTCAACTACATTCCCTATACCAATAATAACGCGCAGTATTATGGTTCGGGGAAAATTTATCGCGCAGAGAAAATTGACGACACCTCACATTATACCTGGGGACGGTATATTGAAATGAATGGAGAAATTGTGCCAGTGAGAGAAGTTGTTTCTCCCGGTCGAGGCGTTCATTATGAGGTTCATAATATTAATCACCCTGAGAAAGAACACTATTTAGTTTCATGGGACGGCGGTCGCTGGGTATTCGAGCGCCCAACATCTGTTCATGTATCAAGCTCGCTTGAAAAGCAGATTACGTCAGAGATGTTCACCCATAATATTGATGTGACGCATCTCTCTTCTCCGGATAAAAATGGGTTACGATGGGACAAATATAATAATAGCTATCTGAATATCAACAACCAATTTATTCATGTAAAAAAGGTGGATAGTAACCGTTTTTTGCTGCTTAATGCAGTGGAAATCCCGAAGATGACACTTCGGTTTAAGAAAAATAAGTTTTACAAGGAAAATATTAACGAGAGGTTAGATAATATATTAAAAGTTGGGCTAAGTGGTAAAGAAAGAAAAACAGCACTCGATTTACTCAAGGACGTTGATGGTTACACCGAAGCGTCTGCACAAAAATTGCTTTCTCAGTACAACCTCACTAAAAGTGGACTCTTCAGTGATTATTCATTTGCATTGGAGATTAAGAACACGGGAAAGCCGCCTTTGTGGTCAAGAATGTTCAAGAAAGATACACCATTGGAGTATGTTTCTTCATCGTCCCGGCTTTCGGAGAAGGCGAAGTTAGATTTACCCGACAATAAAGCTGGCTTTAATTTAGGAGATAAGATGGGCGAAGGTGTGTTTGGCGAGGTTTTTGTTGATGCGGATGACAGTAGATATCTTATAAAAGTATATAAATCACCGAGTCATCTTGTGGCAGAGAAAATATCCAAACATGAAACCGAGATGTTTCAACGATATTATGGTGAAGAAGCTGCCATGCACTTTGTCAATGACAAAGGAAACTCCTGCGTCAGAATGTATAAAATTCCTGGTCAAACACTGCTTTCTGTACCGCGAGGTACATTACCACATGATGCCGATGTGAAATTTGTGGATATGATCGAGAGGTTGAGCAGCCTCGGCATCATACATCAAGATCTTCATTCTCAAAATATTCTATGGGACTCGGCATCAGAGTCATTTTTTCCTATAGATATTAGTAATGTAAAAGAAAAATACTTCAATGCTGATGTCAGTGGAAAACAAAAAATGAATGCGAAAGGCATATCAGATTTTGATAACGTTTTGAGCGATATAGCCTGGAAGAAAAAGAAGACATCAATAGAAAATATAGAATAAAAACAATATATTGAATGTATCAGCAATGCTGCCTTAATACGGGATGCAATCAGTACCGTGCCGCGGTGGAACAGCAGAACCTAGCAGGGCGTGAGTGCCACTACCGCGGTACTCATGCCCTGTTACGATAATGCTTATAGTTGAGGCGATACTTATTCAGCCGCAGTCCTAATGCACGACGCGTGATATTAAGATGTTCCGCCGCTCGGGAGATATTTCCCTGAAACATTGAGAGCGCTTCAACTATGGCATTGTACTCAATCTGGGAGACCCGAGCCTCCAACCCCTCTTCCACCACAAGGTGTTCCAAAATCGGCTGTAGCGACAACGGAAGGTGGTAGCTATGAATAACACCGTCGTCGGATAATAATACCGCCCGCTCCATTACATTTTCCAACTCCCTTACGTTTCCCGGCCAATCGTAATTGAGCAACATATTCAGTGCAGGCGTGGCGATGGTCGGGACTTCCACGCCCTGATCTCGGGCAAAACGGGCATTGAAGTAATCAGCCAGAATCAGAATATCATTGCCCCGTTCACGCAATGGCGGAATGGTGATGGGAAACACGTTAAGACGGTAGTAAAGGTCTTCACGAAACAACCCCTTACTCACCATTTCACTCAAATCGCGATGTGTGGCGGCCAGAATACGCACATTGACATGAAGCGTGTCATTGCTGCCCACCCGCTCAAAACTGCGTTCCTGAATCACACGTAACAGCTTGGCCTGTGCCGATAACGACAACTCTCCTACCTCATCAAGAAAAAGGGTTCCGCCATTCGCTTCTTCAAAACGCCCAGCACGGCGCGATATCGCACCGGTAAAGGCACCTTTTTCATGCCCAAACAGCTCACTTTCCAGCACGCTTTCCGGCAAGGATGCACAGTTGAAGGTGATAAAAGGGCCAGTTGCACACAGGCTGCTGTGGTGAATCGCCGCGGATACCCGCTCTTTGCCAACGCCACTCTCCCCCAAAATCAGTACCGTAGTACGCGCCGGGCTAACCTTGCGAATCAGCCGATAAACCGACTGCATGGCCCGCGAATTGCCAATAATATTGGCAGGGCGCAGTGTATCTGTGGTGTGGTGCTGCAAGGATGCCGCGAGCAGCACTTTCTGATGCGCTTGTTCAAGCAAGTGCAATTCAACGGCCTGCGCGATAATTGCCGCAATCACTTTCAACACTTCCAAATCCAGGTAGCGCAGTTGATGATTGTGATAGACCCGTTCGATGCCGATGGTTCCCATCACTTTGGAACTGCGAATGATCGGCACACAAATAAAGGAAAACGCCCCGTCGCGGGTTTTGTCGAGACTGCCGGTTTTATTGAGAAATAAAGGATCGTCGGCCACATGCGGCACAATCACCGGTTGGCGCGTTTCGATCACCTGTCCGGTGATCCCTTCCCCCGGCAGGTAGACCCCCTTCTCCACTTCTTGCGGTGAGAGTCCGTAACTTTCATGGATATAAATGCGATCGCTGCTGGTGTCGTACAGCGTGATCATCGCGCGGATCACCTGCATGTGTTTTTGCATCAATTGCAGGACCAGTTTGAGGGTTTTGGAAAGATCGCCCTCGGTGCTCACCACTTTGCTGACTTCAGACAGCAGCGGCATCAGTTCTGAGCGGCATTCACCCAATTTACAACTGAAAGACAGCGGTGTCTCCAAGGGTGACAGCATATCCGTCACACCACGTTTTCTTTCCAGGCGCATTTTATCTCTCCCGACAAATCCCCATTCTTACGTAGCAGAGTGAATCACATCAGGTCAGAAGCATTGGTATCCTAGTCGCAGGCTCTTATGCACAGTCCCGGTAAAAACCTGCAAAATCAGCGCCAATGCAGGCAAAATCAACTTTTTTATAATTAATTGATAATTAATGAGATAAAAACCACCTCCCCCCCAACGCACCGGCAATATGTTCTGTTAAGAACATTCCTGTTCTATTTGGGACGTCAACGAACGTTTTCAGACATGCCGTGGCATCACCACGACACAAAATGTTCCATCTGCACGCGGCTCACTCACAATGCTGAATTCACGCGCATCAAGCGTGGCAAACCACTTCGGTAAATGATCGCAAATCACATCCAGACGTCGAAATTGCTTTTGTTGCAGGAAGGGTTGTAATAACCGCCGTGAGGTGTGCCCCTCATGGCTGTTTGCCAGTGCCTCTATCAGATTGAAGTGAAAATCCCCGCTCTGTTTGCCCGGCTGAAAATAGGTCTCAGGGTGGAGTGGCGTCACGGGCGAGGAGGCGTGGATACGCTCCGCGATACCATCGAGAAGCGGAGCCGGTTTGCCGCTGCCTCGCCACATGGTAATCCCTCTGCCATCAAGCCAGGCCAGCAACACGCCCTGAATCTCCCGCGCGACAATGTGACGACACTCGGGTAACGCCTCCAGCATCGTCACGGTTTGCTGACGCAAAGCCGCCAATGACATTGATGCGGTTGATGGGCAAGGGACTTCACGGCAGCATTGCCAGCCAGAACGTAACGGGACAAACAGTGTCGCCACGCCGGGCTGCCCGAGCGCCGTTATCATTCCCTGAGGGTCGAGATACGCGGCGATATAAAGCGGGGGGAACCGGCCCTTATCAAAAGCCATGCTGTTTCCCCCTCATGGCGTCGATGTTGATGCGTATCACCAGCGTGGCTTGCAGATTGGCGTCAGGGAACGCGTAGTGGCGATCGGTAAACCCCGCCATCAATCGCTGCAAAATGGGGATTTTCTCCTGATTATCGTTGATGAACTGTGCTTTCCCCAACCCAATCACCGTTCGATGCCGCGCCTCAAAGTTACAGGCCAGCGCATCCTCTACCACGCCACCATAATGAGAAATGGCAAAACACAGGGTATTGTTACGTTTAAGCCATTCAATCTTGCTGCCACTGCGCGCGGAGTGAAAGTAGAGAGCGGTGCCATCCCAGACATAGAAAACCGGCACCAGAAAGGGCACATCATTATTAGCCAGCGCAATGTACATCACGCGCTCTTCGCGCAAAATGGCATCCAGTACGGTGGGATCGGTGATCTCACGTTCATCTCGCCGCATGTCGTGATGGGGGAAATCGGCCAGCGCCGGGTTAACAGGCGTATTCATCCTCTGTTCTCCCGCAAGTGGTCAAGCGCCGGTGAGCGTTTTTGTTCCGCCACAATCAGCGCATCCAATGCCTCACACACGGAAAGAATCCGCGCTTTATCCTGCTCGTCCGGCGTGCCATGGTAGTAATCATCAATGGAGCAAATGCCGAAAAGTGCATCCAGCGCGGCAATATCCTCGCTTAACGCCAAGGTAAACTTCACTTTCTCCGAGGCACTGGTCAGCAGGCTACGGTAGTTGTGATTCATCGGCATGATGTTATGCAGCGCACACAGGGCAATCAGGTAGCACTCCACCGCCAGCGATGCCACGTTAAACACCAGACTGACAGACGATGATTGTGGTGCCAACAACAGGGCGCGGCGGTGATAGCCACGCGCATGTTCATAACACCGCATGAACCGTTGTTCATCGCTTTCAAACAGCAATCCTGACATCATTTCCTCCCGAACAGGGCACCGATTCCCGGTGCCTGATGACATGTCGCAAGAACGGAAACCGCCGACTTACCAGACGTTAAGCAACCACTCCTTGTTCTTTTTGTATTCCATGTCGGTAAACAGGCTGTTTGCCATTTGCTCCGCCAACCAGATAGCCCCGGCGTACCCGACAACCGGATGGCGGTAATGTCCCGCCCGGTCATAGGTAGGGAAACCGACTCTGACCATGGGTATCTGGTTATCAATCGCGGTGAAACGGCCTTTAGAGTGCCCGAGGATCAGATCCAATTGCAGATCGTTTTGGGTAATACGCTGCTCCATCTCCCACAGATCCGCATTGGTAATGATCTCCATATCATGGGACACCCCATCGCGCAGCGCGTGAATGCGGGGATCGTTGACATACCCGGCATTGTCATCGCCCAGCAGCAACAGCACAGGCTTCATTTCCAGATCGAGACAAAATTCCGCCAGCCCGATCACCAAATCGGGGTTGCCGTAAATCGCTACCCGTTTGTCGGCAAGAAACATATGCACCAGGTCTGTCAGGGCATCCAGGGCGATCCCACGCTCCCGCACCAGTGAAGGCGGAATGGGTTTTCCCGTCAGGGTTTTCAGGTTATGCAACAACGTGTCCGTGTTACGAATACCTATCGGCGTCGGGCCAATAAGGGTCGGGATCTGGAACTTATCTGCCAGATAATTCGCCGCCTTGCCCCCTTCATAGCGATTGAGTGCCAGCGTCGCGCTGGCATTGGCCGTGTCGGTCAAATCAGCGATGGTCGTATTGCCGTGTGACACGGTATTACCGGATGGCATCAACGGTGAGTCGAAATCTTCAATCTCGAACAGTACAGTGGCATCAATCGCCATCTCCGAGAGCAGATGTTTCAACGCCGTCACATCACCGGGGTTCGCCCAACCGGTAATCAGATTGAGTTTGCCGTTAGGCTCCCCTTTTCGGGCAAAATACTTAACGATATCGCGTACCGCCAGATCGTACCCGCTGATCATGCTGCCCACAAAACTTGGCGTGTGGATAGGAATCAGATGCACTTCGCGACCGGCGTATTTCTCTTTAAGCAACCCATCGTTGAGCTTGCGCACCACGCCGTCCACATCATCGCCAATCACCTCTGTGGAACAGGTGGTAATAATTGGGATAACCTTGACGTGAGGGTAACGCATCAGTAAAACGTCGACCGCTTGTTCTACGCGATCCAGCGCACCAAACACCGCTCCGTCTTCATGTACCGAGGATGAAGCGATTTCAAAGCTCTCTTTCAGATGCTGAGAAATCAGCAAACGGACAAACATCACGCATCCCTGACCGCCATGCACAATACCGATACAATCCTTGATGCCGATACTCACATACTGTGCCCCTGCCGGTTGGCAGGTAAAAATGGGGTTGATGACCCCCGTGCGATCTTTCGCTTTCAGTTCACAGGACATGGCTAACCTCATTAATAGCGCTGGTCGGTCAGTTCGGCATTCAACGAACCGGTAATGGTTAAATAATCAAGACGCTGATGTAAAGCGTGCATGAGCGTGGCAATAGCGTCAGTGGGCATCTCCGCCAGCCACTTGAAACGCTTACGCCAGGTATCGGCCAGCACCACCGCATCCGCCCAGTAGCAGCGATCGGCAGGCGTTGACAGATCTACCGCTTCACCACACAGCAATTGTCGGGTTTTACCTAACACACCAGCGTTCTGCTTTTCCCGATCCCAATTGCGGGAATGAAACTGCCACAGACAGTGCTTCATGATGTAATCCACCAGCGCTTCAACCTGTTGTTCCTGGGTCATACCGCCTCCTGTCGCTGCGGCTTGTCTTGGGAAAAATCGGGGTATTCGCGCTGACGTAATTTGGTCACGCTGTCAAAGCCGCCGGTATACTCCCGTAAGTTGGGATCCTGACGGATGTCTTCACTCAACGCGGTATCCGAAATCATCCGTGCCGTAGCAAAACCGCGATCGGCTGGGATCGCATGTTCACTGATATCCAGCATCGAGAGCTGATGAATCGGCGAATAAATGGCGTTGTAAATATCCCGCGCAAAACGCACCCAGCCTTCAAACCCTTTGTAAGGGCCGTTGTGATAAGCGTGGGCATTGAGGTAGGGCACCCGAATTTTCTTCGCCACTTCACCGGGCCGTTTTCCGGTAAAGATCACATCCGGCTTCAGGGTATACATGGCCTCCAGTGACTCCAGTTCATTGGGATCATCAATCGCCAACGCCCCGGCTTCACAGCGTGCAATCCCTTTTTCCATATCGCCCTGATGACCAAATTTGGTGTATACCGAGACCACTTCCACGCCCATCTCTTCATGGATAACGTGCGCCCAGTGCCACAGCTTGGAACCTCCAGGCCACAGACAGACTTTCTTCCCGTGCAAACGCGCCTTATACCACTCCAGTTCGGGTTTCCAGCGGGCCACCTCTTCGTCGATAATGGCTTGTGCCCGGTCTTCAATGCCAAAAAACAAACCAATCTTGCGCAGCGAATCAGAGAGTGGGCCAAAACCAAAACCATCAATATCCAAACGCGGTATGCCGTAACGCACCCGTAACTCATTACAGATGTATTCCGCTGAACGGGCGCACTCCAGCACATTCAGGTGCGCTTTGTGCATCGCCCGCAGGTCATCATAGGAACCATTACCGGTAAAGGTAGAGAGCACCTGAATCCCCATGCGTTTGAAATAATCCGCCATCACCTCTTGATCGCCTTGAATGTTATATTCACCCACATAGTTGATGACGTAATCGCTGGTAATGGTCGGTTCAACCGTGCCCACTTTTTGATTGATCCAGGCGATATTAATCTTGTGATGACCACCAGACTGACTTGGCCCGGCAAACCCGGGTGAGTTGCAGACAAAAATATCGACATCGGGGCGCTCATCCATCACTTCCTGCGCGATCGCAGCAATATCATCACCGATCAGCGCCGAAGCGCAGGTTTGATAGATCGTCATGCGTTTGATCGCAGGATGCGCATCAAAGGCTTCAATGATGTTCTTTTTCAGCACCTTCTCCGCGCCAAACACGATGTGTTTTTCTTTCATGTCGGTCGCGAAGGTATATTTCAGCTGGAAGTTGTCGTTATCACTGATATAGCGCTTGGTCTGCCAGGTATCATAGGTGCACCCGACAGGGCCGTGACTGATGTGAATAACATCCTTCATCGGTGTGCCAATCACATGCTTGGCCCCACAGTATGCGCAACCTCGTTCTGAAATGGTGCCCGGGATGGTGTTGAGATATCCCTGCGGCAACGCAGAGGTGATATCTTCACCCTCACCTTTCAACACGGCATGCTGTTTACGTTCAGGAATGCATTTACTGCATTCAAACTCATGGTACGGCATAATTTTTCTCCCATAAGGGCAAGGCAGAATAACGGCAGCGAATAAGGGAATATGGCAGTGCGCGGAATTAATCCATCATTCCGTATTTCACAACCATTTTTTCCAATTGATCCATGGACAACGGTGTCGGTATGACAAAATCATCATTCTCAATAATCTTGCGTCCCAACTCTCGGTATTCCTGTGCCTGATTCGCCGCTGAATCAAATTCCGTGACCGTTTTCTTATTAAACTCAGCCTTCTGAACAATATTGTCACGCGGAACAAAATGGATCATTTTGGTACCAATGGCGGCGGTAAATTCCTCGATGAACTCTTTTTCACCGTCCACATTCCTGCTATTACAAATAATACCTCCCAGCCGAACGCCACTCTGTTTGGCGTACTTCACCAACCCTTTACAAATATTATTGGCAGCATAAATGGCCATCATTTCACCGGAAGCGACGATATACACTTCCTGTGCCTTCCCATCGCGGATAGGCATGGCAAACCCGCCGCACACCACATCCCCCAGGACATCAAAGAAGATAAAGTCCAGATCGTCTGTATAGGCCTTATTATCTTCCATCAGATCGATAGCGGTAATAACGCCGCGTCCGGCACAGCCAACGCCAGGCTCTGGACCACCTGATTCCACGCAGCGAATATCAAACACGCCGGTTTTTACCACCATCTCATTGGTAATTTTTTCAGCACCCTGATCGCGTAACATATCCATTAATGTTTCTTGCGGTTTCCCCCCTAAAATAAGCCGCGTTGAATCCGCTTTAGGATCGCAGCCGTGAATAAAGACTTTTTTGCCATGGAAATAGGCCAAAGCAGCTGCCGTATTTTGTGTGGTGGTCGATTTACCGATCCCCCCTTTACCATAAATAGCCAATTTACGCGTCATTCTTTCTCTCCCATAAATAAAAACATTGAGTAAGTATCACTGGGTATGCCAGGAAGAAATTGCAAAACCGGGGCCACTCAGAGAAATAAAGGAGAAAAAGCACTAAAATCGGCGACCGATTTGAGCCTATCGGCTGAATTTATTGCAGTTATTTTTTATTGGCAGAAGGAATAATGCGATAACAATGAGAGACAGAGAAAGATGATATTCCCGCTGGCTGTTCATTAATGAACTTTTTACCAGCGAGATGTTCGGCAATGGAAATTTTAGGTGTGCAGCTGATCCAGCCAGCGCGTCATCACCTGTTGTGCCGCCAGCGCCAACGACGCGGAAGCGTGCGCCGCCTGCTGGCGCAGCTCGCCCAATGAAAGTCCGGCTAATTCCAGCTCACAGGCGTGCCCAACCAACCACCCTTCCAGTCCGGTTTGGCTCACCTCAGGATGGAACTGAAGGCCAAGTGCATGTTTACCCAAACTAAAGGCTTGATTATCACATACCTGGCTGCCCGCCAGCCGTATCGCTGAATCCGGAATCTCAAAGCGATCGCCGTGCCAGTGCAACACAGGAATATCCGATAGCGGAGCCAACACAGCGGCTTGCGGCGCTGACGACAATTGGATGGGGCCATAACCAATCTCTTTCACCCCCATCGGTGCCACGCGGGCGCCAAGCGCTCGTGCCATCAATTGAGCCCCCAGGCAAATACCCAGCACCGGGCGCTGCTGCGCCAGCCGTTGCCGAATAATCGCCAGTTCCTGGCTCAAAAAGGGGTAACCCGTTTCATCATTGGCGCTGATCGGCCCCCCCAGCACAATCAACACATCGGCGTGCAGAGGATCGAACGTCGCCAAAGCGGTGATGGGCGTATCGATATAGTGATACTGATAACCACATTCATGAAGCGTATCGCCCAGTGTGCCCAGGTCTTCAAAAGGCACATGTCGAAAAACAACCACAGTTTTCATCGAAAGCTCCTTTGTCGCGAATGAAAAACAGCCGTTATCTGTCATGCAAAATACTGGCCTGTTCTTCCGGTCTTTGGCACGCCGGGTCCGCTTTCGGCGATGGGTAGCGCCCTCACCGGGCAAGACCGTGCGAGGGCGCTAACGTCATCATTACTCGTCGAAGTACCAGTACCCCTGATTAATCAGCGCCGTCAGTTCAGCAACTACCGCTGGATTCTGAAGTCCATCACCCAAGGTTTCACGGGTGATTTCAGTGTAATGGCACAACGCGTCCGCCACCTGCGCATCGGGCATTTCCAGCTTTTCGCTGTTGATAAACACGCTATCGCCCACGCGCAACACCCGCAAACCGCTGAGACGCGTTAACACTTCACCGTCGAGCAGAGCGTTGACCACTTCGCTTTGTTCGAAAGGCGGCTCCACCGGTGCAACATCCAGTTCATGGCGCGGTGTGGAGATAAAACGGCCGAACCAGTGATTAAAATCGTCCGGTTGGTTGATCATTTCGATCATCATGGTGCGTAAACGTTCCAACTCGTGCGCTTCAACGCACTCAGGATGTTCACGCAGCGTTAAATCCGGATCGCTGTAGTGCTCACTGCCAAGATCGTTTTCCAGCGCATAGTCGGCAAAACTGCTGATCAAATCCCGGCTATTCGGTCCACGGAAACCCACGGAATAATTGAGTGTGGTCTCAAAGGTAAAGCCGTCATGAGGGAAGCCCGGCGGAATATACAGGATGTCGCCAATCTCCATTTCGACATCGATGATCGGCGTAAACGGCTCACAGTGCAGCAGCGCCGGGTGCGGGCAATGCTGTTTCAAAGGGAGCTTATCGCCTACGCGCCAGCGACGACGGCCCATGCCCTGAATGATAAACACGTCGTACTGATCGATATGCGGCCCAACGCCGCCGCCCGGCACGGAGAAAGAGATCATCAGATCGTCCAGCCGCCAGTCCGGCAGCACCCGAAACGGGCGAACAAGTTCCGCTGACGGTGCATGCCAATGGTTGACCGCCTGCGCCAGCAACGACCAATCGGTTTCCCCCAGGTCATCAAAATGCTCAAACGGCCCATTGCTGGCTTGCCACTGGCCATTTTTATGGCTCACCAGTCGGCTATCCACCTCAGGTTCCATCGCCAGGCCAGCCAGCTCGTCGGGAGTGATCGGGTCGACGAAATCAGGGAACGCGCGTTTTAATACAACCGGCTTTTTTTGCCAGTAATTGGCTAAAAATTCGGGCCAGTTCAGATTGAGTTGGAAAGACATAATTCGCACCAGTGAGAGGAGAAACGGGCGAGATTATAAAAAGAGTGATACCGACTCCGCCTTGTCATGCATCAAGACTCTACGCATCCTCCCGCGCATTGCGCATTAATGAGTTGAAAACGAGACTGATTATCATCTATATTTTGATTCCCATTAGAAAATGTTTCACCACGTGATAATTCCCTATAAATACTAAGGTTTTTACTCTGGAGAAGATAATAATATGGCTATCCTGCTTTCCTCTGCCCGTCGCGGTCTACGTCGTCTGGTGCTGGCTTCCGCGCTGCTGGCCGCTTACGCCGCTCCCGCTCTGGCTGAAGAGTCATTAACGCTGTACACCACGCGCGAGCCGGGCCTTATTCAGCCGTTGCTGGATACCTTTACCAAAGACAGTGGCGTGAAGGTCAATACGGTTTTTATCAAAGATGGCATGCTCGAGAGAGTCAAAGCCGAGGGGCAAAACTCCCCGGCGGACCTGCTGATGACCGTCGATATTGGTAATCTGGTGGATCTGGTCGAAGCCGGCGTGACGCAGCCCGTGAAATCGGCAGCGCTGGAAGCCGCCATTCCGGCCAACTTGCGCGGTGCCGACGATCAATGGTTCAGCTTATCTATGCGCGGTCGCGTGCTGTATGCGGAAAAATCGCTGCCGCTCAACAGCTTCACCTATGAATCGCTGGCCGATCCACAGTGGAAAGGCAAAGTGTGTATCCGCGCCGGACAGCATCCGTACAATACGGCCTTGATTGCGGCCATGATCGCGCACCACGGTGAAGCCAAAACGGAAGCATGGCTGCGCGGCGTCAAAGCCAATCTGGCACGCAAAGCCACCGGCGGCGATCGTGATGTGGCACGCGATATTCTTGGCGGCATCTGTGATATCGGTCTGGCCAACACCTACTATGTCGGCCACATGAAGAACGCCAAAGAGGGTACGGATGCGCGCCAATGGGGCGATGCGATCAAAGTCGTGAAACCGACCTTCGAGCAAGGCGGTACCCATGTCAATATCAGCGGCGCAGCGGTCAGCCGTTATGCACCAAATAAGGCGCAGGCAGTGAAACTGCTGGAATATCTGGTGTCAGCACCGGCCCAGCAACTCTATGCCAAGGCCAACTATGAGTACCCGGTTCGCAAGGGCGTTGAGCTGGACCCGATTATTCGTGACACCATTGGTGAACTGAACGTCGATCCCCTGCCATTAACCGATATCGTGAAATACCGTAAACAAGCCAGCCAGTTGGTCGATAAAGTTGGCTTTGATCAATAAGCACCACGATGCAGCGGTGACGCGCAGCCTGTTCGATACGCTGCGCGCACCGTTTTCACCGCTCGGCATCATCACCTGTGCCATTGCGCTCGGTGTGCTGATGCCTATCCTGTCGCTGCTCTGGCTAGCGGCCGACACGGATTTCAGCCACTGGGCACACCTGTTTGAGTATGTGCTGCCTGTCGCGGCGCGTAACACGGCTATTCTGTTAGTCGGTGTTGCCGTGCTGGTGACCGTCATCGGCGCTGGCTGTGCCTGGCTGGTCACCCTGTATGATTTCCCGGGGCGGCGCATCCTCAGTTGGGCACTGTTGTTGCCACTGGCTATGCCAACCTATATCGTGGCCTTCGCCTGGCTGGATCTGCTGCACCCTATCGGCCCGGTTCAGACCGCACTGCGTGCCCTGCTCGGCTACGACAGCCCACGCCAGTTTCGTTTGCCAGATATTCGCTCCATGACCGGCGCCATTATCCTGTTGGGCATCGTGCTCTATCCTTACGTTTACCTCACCATGCGCGCCATGTTTATCAGTCAGCCAGCCCATTTGCTGGAAGCGGCGCGCACATTGGGCAGGAGTGCGACTGGGGCATTTTTGCACGTCGCGCTGCCGATGGCGCGGCCAGCCCTTGCCGTGGGCGTCAGCCTGGCCCTGTTGGAAACGCTCAATGATATCGGTGCATCCGAATTTCTTGGCGTCAATACGCTAACGGTCGCCATCTATACCACCTGGGTGACGCGCTCTGATTTACCGGCCGCGGCACAAATTGCCGTGTTAATGCTGATGGGCGTGATGCTACTGCTGACGCTGGAATATTATGGTCGCCGCCGCCAGCGCTACGGCAGCAGCCGCTCGCAGCGCACGGTAACGCCAATACGCTTATCGGGCGTAAAGGGGATGCTGGTCTTTAGTCTAACGGCCTTACCCGTGCTACTCGGTTTTATCGCCCCGGCACTGTTTCTCGCGTGGGAGAGTGCTAAACGACTGCATCAAGAGACGCCCCTTTCCCACGGGCTGTGGCTGTCCCTGCAAAACTCGCTGCTGCTGGCGCTCGGCGTCACGCTCACGGTGTTGATCACCGGCATGATTGTCGCCTGGTTTGCTCGCCATTCCGCCATCCGTTCACAAGGCGGTGGCTTTCGCCGCGCAGCGCTGCGCGTTGCCTCTCTTGGGTACGCGGTGCCGGGCACCGTACTGGCAATAGGGTTACTGACACCCGGGCTGGCCGTGGATAAATGGCTGGCAAGCCTGCTGGCGTATCAGGGGTTGCCCTTGCTATCGAGTGGCATGCTGCTGGTTGTCTGCTGCGCGATTCGTTTCCAGACTATCGCCATCGGCGCCACGGATGCTGGCCTGACGCGCCTGTCTCCCGCGCTGGAACAAGCGTCACGCCTGTTAGGTGAGAACACCACCGGAACCTTTTTTCGTGTGCATCTGCCGTTATTACGCCCGGCGTTGGTCACCAGCGCCTTGTTGGTGTTTGCGGATGCGATGAAAGAGTTACCCGCAACGTTACTGCTGCGACCGGTCAATTTCGAAACCTTGGCAACCGTGCTGTACGCCGAAGCGGCACGCGGCACTTACGAAGAAGGGGCGATTGCCGCGTTGCTCATTGTGCTGGCAGGCACGCTACCGGTGATTTTGCTGGCGCACAGCCAGTTCAGCACCGCGCGCAAACCTCACGAACCGCAACAGAACAACACCGCTTATCAAGGAGAATCGTCGCGACATGTCTGACGCCACACTGGTTCTGGAAGCCATCCATGTTGCCTACGGACATGGACAACAGCAACATCATGTCCTCAGCGGTTTTTCGCTCACGGTGCAGGCGGGTGAACTCACGTGTTTGTTGGGGGCATCCGGCAGTGGAAAAACCACCGTATTACGTGCGATTGCCGGATTTGAACCACTGAGCGCAGGCCGTATTCAGGTATCGGGCACCTGCGTTGCCGGGCCGGGCATTCATCTGCCGCCGGAAAAACGCCACGTCGGCATGGTGTTTCAGGAATATGCCCTGTTTCCTCATCTGACGGCGGCAAAGAACATCGCTTTTGGGCTGCGCAAACAGCCAAGCGCCGTCATACAGTCCCGTGTGCGTGAACTGCTGGAGCTCGTTGGGTTAAGCGCGTTGTCAGAGCGTTATCCTCATGAGCTGTCCGGTGGCCAGCAGCAGCGTATCGCCCTGGCTCGCGCGCTGGCGCCAGAGCCCAGCATTCTGCTGCTGGATGAGCCATTTTCCAGCCTGGATGCCGAGACGCGTCAACGGCTGGGGCAGGACGTGCGTGACATCCTCAAGGCATCAGGACAAACGGCCCTGATGGTCACGCACAGCGAGCAAGAAGCGATGATGATGAGCGATCGTATCGGTTATATGCAGGCCGGAGCCTACAGGGAAGCGCCGGCGAGTGCCTCATGAACTGAAAAGTGAAACATACCAACGTGATACCGGCACGAGAAGGCATCATTACCCGAATACAGGCATTACTCATCAGATTCAGCAAAAGCGGAAAACATCTCATCAAAAATGAAAATGGCTTCCCCCAATGTTTCCAAAGCGGCACTGAGATTATTAAAAACTTCATGATCTTCGGGAAACTCACCGTATTCTTGCCAACATTCGGTCACCAGATTGATATCCACGGTAACGGGCAGATAGTAATTTCCTTTGGTTAAATCTTCAAAATCCATACCAATCAGTTGCTCGCGACATTTGGGATCGAGAGCATTGATATAGGCACCCAGTTTTTTTGCACCACCAAAACGGCGCGGTCTTATTTCGAAACAAAAACCGAACTCGGCCTGTTCTGTCCCCACCCCAGCGATAGTCGCCAAACGATAATCAGCACCATCGCCCCCAGCGGTATGCGTTTCAAACCAATATTTCCAATCGTCGTCTTCTGATTTCCATGCTTTAGGTCCCAACCAGCTGAATCCCTTTTGCACCATACCGACTTCGCCTTCCCAGCCATTATCCTTGATGAAACGCTGAATACAGTGGTCAAATCCTTGCCAAAAAGCAGGTTCTATTTGCGTTTCAAAAACCACAACAGCCTCATTAAACATCTTGAACTGCGATAAAATGAGGGTTCCTGCCAACCGTTTTTCCTTAGTCGTTGATGTCATTGATCTTCCCTTTGATTAAAAATTACGCATACGTTCAAGAAAACAAAAAGCAGAATGCGCCGCCATTTGCCTCATAGAGGCGCTTTCATGCAGAGTGCCCACTTTGCGGTAATCCGCCCACATGGGTTCTTCAAAACGTGTCGCAAGATCGCGCCACGACAGACAAGAAATAAAATGGGGATTATCCGCACTCATGCTCTTAGGTTGTCTACCCTGCGGCGTTAAAAACACCACGCCCCAAGGACGCTTTTTTGTCGCACGCTTTTCAGCCTCCAGACAGTAGCGCTCGATTTGTTCTTGCTGCTCGAAAGCGTCGATCTTCACTTCGATCAAAACGAAGAAATTATCGGCATCAATCTCAATATCAACCCGATTTTTACTGTCACCGTTCGGATTGGATTCAACCCGCACGCGGCAAAAGCGCGTAAACGCAGCAGGAAACGCCTGATTTTCTGCTGTGCGTATTGAGGCCAGCAAGGCATATAAAGGAACAGCACCAAAACCGTGCGACCCTTGCGGGTTGAGCAGCCAGGCCAGCACCGCTGAATTACGCACTTCCTTGCGCTTTAATCCCGCAATCGCCCAGGGATCAAAAGACAACACACGATGCTGTACGGCCTGAAGCGGCGTTGATAAGCGACTAAAAAAGGTCATGAGCTGACCTATATCGATGTCTATTTTTTCAGTGGTTGTGGGCGCATTGAGCGCTAACGCATTTTCTGACCATTGTTGAAAAAAGCCCGGCAACCATTCCACCAGAGACTGATGATGTGTCTCCATATTCCTTTCCTTTTACGGATAGCCCTGCGCCGAAAGCAACGCGTATGGCTGGCCGTTTGCATCAACCGCAAAAGCATCATCATAAATACCAATCAGTAAAAAGCGAGGGTTTGTGGCGTGAGAGAAGGCAAACAAGGAAGGGAATGTCCCGAGCCGCATTGAGCACACGGCGACTCGGGTAACATGGCTTAACGGTAAACAATCCCGCCATCAATCAGAATGGCCTGGCCGGTGACATAGTCTGAATCGGGCCCTGCCAGATAGGAGACCAGACTGGCGACATCATCCGGCGTCTCAGCACGACCGAGCGCAATACCTTCAACATATTTTTTATAGGTTTCACCGACAGGGGCACCGGTAATTTCAGAGAACCGCTTATCGATTTCTGTCCACATTCCCGTCCCGACAATGCCCGGGCAATAGGCGTTTACCGTAATGCCGCGGCTGGCATATTCCTTTGCAGCAGCCTGAGTCAACGCGCGCACAGCGAATTTTGTCGCAGAATAGATACCTAACATCGCAAAACCATCGTGCCCGGCAATGGAGCAGGCATTAATGATTTTGCCTTTCTGCTGGCGTTCAATGAATTTTTTCGCCGCAGCCTGAATCCCCCACAGCGTGCCCTGAACGTTGATGCGCATAATGCGATCGACTTCTTCCGGTGTTACATCGGACAATGGCTGCACCTGAGCAATGCCTGCATTGTTGACGATAATATCGAAACCACCCAGTTGGCGTTCAGCCTGATCGATAGCGGCATACACCTGATCGCGATCGGAAATATCAGCGACAAACGTCGCCGCCTTACGCCTTAATGCGGCCACCTCGGCGGCTACGGCCTCAATACCGGTAGCACTGACATCCACCAGCATCACAGATGCGCCATCTTTAGCCAGACGCAGAGCAATACCTCGACCGATACCCTGTCCAGCACCGGTTACTAACGCGACTTTATTTTCGATAGCCATACTCTGTATTCACCTCGTCGTGATTAACAATGCACAAGATGATTTACTTTATAGGCACGCATAAGCATGGCCTACCCCCACTGTTGGGGGGGCAATGAGAGAGAAAAAGGGAAGAGTGCCACGATTATCAATCAGTAAACGTGGTTCTACCGGCTGTCCTTCGGTACACTCAGATCACTGACGATATAATGAGGTAGCGGCAGTATGGCGTTTTTGCCCCCGGTGCAGACATCCTCTGCAACATTGGTTACCCAAGAACCTTTTCACTTCACACGCAAGCTACCGCTCATTCTCACCAAGTTTACGCCTCCGCGATCGCCTGGCGCGTTATTACAGCGCGAGCGTTTGCTGCAACGCCTTGATCGTGCACTTTCCAGCAACCTAACGCTAGTGTGTGCCGCTGCGGGGTTTGGCAAAACAACGCTGTTAACCCAGTGGTATCAGCATCGACAGCGGCAGGGGGATGCGCTGGCATGGCTCAGTCTTGAAGACGATGACAATACTCCGCTGATGTTTTCCCGCTATCTGCTGGAGGCGCTGCGGCCGCTGTATCACGGCTGGAGCACGGCGTTTCAACGCTATTTTCAGGGCGATGTCCCCGTCGATTTTTCGCTGTTTGTCGCGGAGTTGGTCAATCAATTACACGGTTGCCCACATCCGCTCTACCTCATCCTTGACGATTACCAGAGCATCAGTCACCCGGATATTCACGATGGACTGAGTTATCTTCTTACTCATGCTCCGGCATCCCTTCATGTGATCATTGGTAGCCGCAGCCAACTGCCGGTAGCACTGGGCCGACTTCAGGTGCAAGACCAGCTGGTTGAAATTTACCACGATGAACTGCGTTTCAACCTCGACGAAGCCAGCAGCTACTTTGCGCAATCAGCCACTACGTTGCTAAAACAACAAGAGATACAGCAGGCGATCGCTGTGACCGAAGGCTGGATTGCCGGCATGAAAATGGCCGCATTGTCGCTGGGTGACACTCCCCCCGCGCACTATGGGTTGAGATATCTGAATGCCAATTCACGGTCGATAAGCCGGTATATGGAGGAAGTGATTTTTGCCCCCCTCCCCCCCTGATGTACTGGATTTTCTACTGCAAACCTCGATGCTTAACCGTCTCCATCCCGATCTGTGCGATGCGGTCACCGGATACCATAACGGCGAGGCGATGCTGACCTGGATAGCGCAACATAACCTGTTTCTCTCCACCCTGGATGAAGCCGGATTCTGGTTTCGTTACCATCCTCTGATGCGTGATGCGCTACAACGTCGTCTGCAACATCGCATGGGTAATACTGTCCACCGGTTACATGAACGCGCCGGTAACTGGTTTGCCGCTCAACAGCTCTGGGCGGAAGCGATACGCCATGCGCTGGCGGCGGGAAAACCGGGCACCCCGCATGCTGAAGCTGGCGCGCAATCGCTGGCTGAGGAGGGAGACATTAACACGCTGGTGCGCTGGATTCGCTACTTACCGGCTAATGTCGAACCGTCACGTATCGCGTTGCAAATCAATCTGGCATGGGCTTTATCTCACCATTTTCAGTTTAACGATGCCCGCCAACTGCTTGATGCCATTGAAACGTTTGTGACTAATCATCCAGACGCGCTGGACCACACCACGTGGTTAAGATTACGCGTGGTGCGTGCCATCTGCAAAGCCTTCGCGGAAAACATTGCCTACAGCATGACGCTGGTTGCGCCCTTGCTGCGCGAGGTTCCCTGCGGGGATATCTGGGTGGATGGTCTGGTGTGCAACATCCTGAGCTATTGCCATCTGGCAAACGCGCGCCCCCAGCGCGCACTGGATGTACAAGCCCTGATAACCCACACCAAAACGGCAAACCGCAATCTTTTTGTTGAGGTATATCGCGCCTATGTCATCGCCCAAGGGCTTCTGCGACAGGGCAACCTCGGGGATGCAGAGCGCCACGCGTCACAGGCATTGCAACGCGCAGAACCGTTAACCGGTCCCTACTCCAGCAGCAGTGCCACACTGGCCCCGCTTTTGGCAGAGATCGCCTGGGAGCAAGGGGATGTAGCACGTATCACTGCCCTGCTGACGCCGCGTCTGCAAATGATTGACGACGTTTGCCCCCCGATGGTTTCAGCCGCTGTTACCTCGTGCTGGCACAACAGGCTCAATTAACCGGTCGGGAGGAAGAGGCTAACGCCCTGTTGTTGCACGCTGAAAACCTGACGCTTCAGCGAGGATGGCGACACGCTCGGGTTTCCCTGTTAGCACAGCGCATCACTTTCCGGCTCCAGTCTGGAGATAACGCAGAAGCGGCTCAGTTGCTGAGCCAGTTACAGCGACTGATCGAAGACATGGCCGGAGAACAAAATGACGCTCTGCGCTGGTATAGTGAACAGAGTCGGGCTCGCTTACTGATTGCGTCAGGCGATCTGGTGATGGCAGCAGAGGTGCTTCACCCCATCATGCTCGAACAAGAGCGCTGCGGCGAGTCGCTTGCCGCCACGCGTTCAAGGCTGTTGCTATCGGTCGTGCTATGGCGTACCGGAGAAACTGAACAAGCCATAACGGTGTGCAAACCGGCAATGCTGTGCGCGGTTAAACAACATCTGCATCGCAGCCTGCTGGATGCAGGACCGGAATTGCTGGCACTATTGCATCATATTCATCAACAGCAGACGTCGGATGCGATGTTCAACCGCGCAATAGCCGCATTATGGGCCACGCTTGCCCCTTCTCTGCCTGAAAACACCTCGCCGATGGCGTCACGGCTAACCGAGCGCGAGCACCAGACATTGCAACTGATCGCAGATGGCTTTTCAAACAAAGAGATCGCCCGCACACTGGGCATTTCAGCGGAAACGGTAAAATGGCACCTGAAACAGCTCTATGAAAAACTTCAGGTAAATGGCCGCATTCAGGCGGTGAATCAGGCGCGAAAATGGCAATGGTTGACGTGACGGGGCGGATAAGGCGCCCCACACAACCTCAAGGGATAACCCTGGGCGACGACGGAATACCGTTCAACAGAATGCGGTGTAGTTCCTGAGCTAAGCAAACAGGCCGAAACGCGGCTTCTGAGGCCAGCATCTCATCGATGCTCCACCAGCGTTTTTGCAGCAGATCGCTTTTTTCATTCTCACTCAGATTCGGCTCGCCACTCTCGCAACAGCTGGCATTAACCAGGTAATAGCGTTCATGGCTGATAAACGGGCTGCCGTTGCGCTCAAAAACCACCTCTCTTGACCACACCCACGCTGGCTTCTCTTTTATGATTAAGCCGGTTTCTTCCATCAACTCTCTGGCAAGCGCCTGCTCAAAGGTTTCATTCCCTTCCAATCCGCCACCGGGCGTGATCCAAAACGCCTTGATACTGGCATTGATATTGTCTTTGATAGTGTTGAATCTGAACTTAAAAAGTAAGACATTATTATCGTTATCAATGAGTAACGCGCGTGCTGAATGACGAATCTTCATATTCTTCCCTTAATAGCATCTTCGTCATTTTAGGTGATTGCCAAAACATTTGTCAGCACGTCAGGCACTTTCGTGCCTGCACACCTCACTCCAGCACAGAACCAACAAGGCTACGCGCCTGAGTGAAAAGTTGCTGATAATGGCCTTCACGATCGTCAATCCCCTCTTCAACACCGATAGTGTTATAGAGAAAATCGATGTTTGCGTCCTCAACGCCCAAATACCCCATACTGCCCTTGATGTAGTCGGTCATATTCTTTTCCCAGCCAAATTTGATAAACCCAGCTTGAGAACCGCCAACCAGTGCCAGCCAGCGAATTTTTTTGTGCTTCAGCACACTGTCTTCTCCGTAGGCCAAACCGTAATTCCAAACGCGTTCCAGATAGCCTTTAAGCATGGCGGGAAAACCATACCACCACACCGGAAACACCAATACCAACGTGTCTTTATCTTCCAGTTCACCAAACAGGCGATGCACTTCTGGCGAATAGCTTTTCTGCGGATTGTTCCAGTCCGGCTCATCGTCCTCCCTGAGCACCGGGTCGAACCCACTGCGGTAGAGATCAAGCGTGGAAACATTAATCCCCTGACGCACCGCTTCCCCCTGAATTTCCTGCACCACCTGCGCGGTTAAAGAATCACGGCGCGGATGGGACCAGATAATATACATATTGTTTTTTTTCATGCTGTTAACCCTATCTTATGAAGGAGTGACGACTACTTTACGGAAGGGAGATAATTCTGTAAAACGTAGTATTTGAGATGGGTTGATGAAGGATTTTCACTAATGCAGCTTAACTTTTCCGACTTCACCGCGTTCATTAGCGTCGCGCGTCACAAAAGTTTTCGGGGAGCGGGCAACGAGTTAGGGCTTTCCCCTTCAGCCATTAGTCATGCCGTTAAGCAACTGGAGCAGCGGTTAAAAGTTCGTCTGTTTAACCGCACCACGCGCAGCGTGGCGTTAACGGAGGCAGGGGTTAATCTCTTTGAGCGTCTGCGTCCGGTGTTTGACGAGTTCGATACCCTGCTCGATGAGATGAATTGCTTTCGCGACACGCCGATGGGTACGCTGAGAATCAACGCCTCACGATTAGCCTCACGTCTGGTGCTGATGCCGATGATCGCTGGGTTTAGCCGTCAGTATCCCGATATCAAAGTAGAGATCACCACTGACGACAAACTCGTCGATATCGTTCAACAATCGTTTGATGCCGGGATCCGCCTGGATACTACCGTTGAAAAGGACATGATCACTCTCCCGATTGGCCCAAAAATCAAACGGGTTGTGGTCGCCACGCCCGACTACTTTGAGCACCACCCTGCCCCGATGCATCCACACGATCTGGTGAATCACCAAAGCATTATTTTTCGTTTACAGAGCGGTCGTATCTATCACTGGGAATTTGAAGGCCCGGAGGGAAAGGTGGAGATTGCGCCGGTCGGTAGCATCATACTGGATGATATGGACTCGACGCTCGAAGCCGTATTGTGCGGCGCTGGTGTGGGTTACCTGTATTATGACCAGGTGAAAACACATCTGGCAAACGGCGCACTGGTGCCGGTGCTGGAGAAATGGCTACCCGAATTCCCCCGCCTGCAACTTTACTACCCGAATCGACAATATATGCCGGGCCCGCTACGGGCTTTTCTCGACTACGTAAAAGCGCATCGGGTTGCCGAAACACCCAAGAAATAATGGCGATGTGCCTGGTTTCTCTGCGCTGACAACCGGGAAAGTAGCGATAATGCTTTTCCGAATCACACTTTTCAGGCTTGTTTATTTCCTTACAAAGCGTGCGTGCTATGCTTTAACGGTAATGTCCTATCGACGCTCACCGAGGCTTTGATGCTGGAGAATGTAATCATCCGATAATCAGTTTGCCGACCCTATTCAGGCCGGGCTGATTATCACTGCGCTGAAATCGAATGCGGACACCGCAAGGTGTTTGCACGTTTTGCCTATGATGATTAACAGGTTTCCAGCATGAATTTATCCCGTCAGGAACAACGGACGCTGCACGTTCTCGCCAAAGGAGGACGCATTGCTCACGTCCGCGACACGTCTGGTCGTATCACCGCCGTCGAATGCTACAGCCGCGAAGGTTTGCTGCTGAGTGATTGCACGCTCGCCGTTTTCAAAAAACTCAAAACCAAAAAGCTGATCAAGTCTGTGCAGGGTCAGCCGTATCGCATAAATACCTCCGGGCTGAGAAACGTCCGCGCCCAATCAGACAATCGCTAAGGAGTGGATCATGAACCCACTGTTTTCGCCTGAATTTATCAATGCCAATTTGATGGGGCCAAGCGCGCTACTGCTGGCAGAAGAAGTCAGCGACGCTCTGGCGTTAAAACCCGGAATGCGGGTGCTCGATTTAGCCTGCGGCACTGGCCTGACCTCCCTCTATCTGGCAAGCCATTATGGTGTTGAAGTGGTCGCAATGGATTTATGGATTGCTGCCGAAGATAACGCACGCCGTTTCAGTGAATATGGATTGTCCAACCGGATAACCCCATTACATATGGATGTTGCCGACCTTCCCACGGTAAAGCCGTTTCCCGAAAACCACTTCGATGCGCTGCTCAATATTGATGCCTACCACTACTTTGGCGCCAGCTCAGCCTTTTTCGACAGCCACCTTGCGCCGTGGATCAAACCCGGTGGCCGCGTCGCGATCGTTGTTCCGGGTTTACAAAGGCCTTTCGTTCGCGGTGTTCCTCCTGAACTGGTCCCCTTTTGGCAGTCTAGTATGAACTTCTTTACCGTCGACTGGTGGCGGCAACTCTGGCAGCAAAGCGCCTATTTGCAGATAGCGGAATGCACCGAGAGCGCCCGTTGCGAACAGGCCTGGCAAGCATGGCTGGCGTGCTCCCACCCCTATGCCATACGCGATCGCGACATGATGGCCGCCGAAGCGGGGCACTGGTTTAACTTCACTAAAATGACGGGCGTTATCCGTAAATAACACAATCCTCCCTCTTCGGAGAGGGAATACTTGAGAAGGATTTTCAAACATCACAACGACGCACGGCATGTTGTCCAACAAACAACCGTGGTGAAGGCCCATTATTTGGCCCATTTAATCAAATTATGTGAGCAGGACAAACACTGTACATACCGTTACACAGCAACGCTCATCATCGCCGATAAGCCTGGTATATAATGCAAAAAACGCAGGAACCGACACCCTATAAAGATATAAAGCAACAAACTTTAAACAAATGAATATCATGTAATTATATAATGAAAATCAAAAATACTTTCTGCCTACATATCCTGATGGCGATCCTGGCTATCCTGTTCCTCAGCGTTCCCCCGCTGGTGAGAACCGCTGATCCAGATCTGACATTCCAACCGCTGATTAAATCAATGGAAGGAACGCCAAAGGAACGCAAGCAAAACATGGCGACTATTTCCCATGCTTTACAGGGCAATGCGATTTTCTTTATCGGTGCATCTGAGGTTTCTACTTCCGAAGATGAACATTACGCGGTTTATAATTACTTCAATAACCAGTTGCATCGCCCTTTAGTGGCTTACGGTGATAGCTACATCGATAGCATCACGCATTTTTTACTGCTCTCGCGTTTTAAAAATGACATTAACGCCAATAGTAAAATTGTGCTGATCTTAGCACCGGATACTTTTTATTCTGAAGGTATTCCTCCAGCCATTTTTGCCAACAACTTTCCCTCATCTGTGTTTAATCCCTTGATGAAAGATATGTTGGCGCGTCCTTTGCTGGTCAAATACTTACGCAATATTGATAAAGAAGATATCAGCCACTTAACCTTCAGCCAGATGGAAATCTATGGCTGGTATCCGGAAATTATTTGGCAGGAAGTGAGTTACCTCTTTGCTAATTTCTGCGAGATGGTAAAAAACGAGTGGCTGGCAATGCTCAACATTACCCCACAACCGGAAAAACCCTGGCCGGAACAGCCCGTCAACCTCGTCACTCCAGATTGGGATATGGCGTTGGCCCACGCGCGCGAGCTCAACAAATCACGCCAGCAAAGCGCTGATACGATGTGGATGGATAAGTCAATTTTTGCTGACGATAACACGCCGGATGAGTGGGACAACGCGCCAGCAATCCCCTCACAACTGGAAGCGCTGCGGGCGACGGTCAAACTGCTGAAAGCGCGCAACGCCCAGTTTGTGGTGGTGGTTGACCCGATTAACCCTTGGGCGATCAAAAACTCAGAGAAATTCCAGGTCGTCGATCAACAGATCCGAACGATGTTGGAGCAACATCGGGTTCCCTATTTTGATATGTATGCCCAGCCCTATCAGAACGGCTGGAACTGGGATCGTCTGCATCCCACTGAACTGGCGTGGGTTGCCATAGACCGCTTTATTGCTGAGAGTTTTAAACGATGAAAACTGCCCTTCGCCTTTTTTTCCTTTATTTCTTTCTGGCGGTCACTGTTGTTGCGTGGACCTCTGTTGATGACAGCATGGATTTGAAAGTGCATTTCGAATACCAAAAATTCTGAAGGGGAAATGATGTATAGCTCCGGAACGTTTTTTTTCCTTCTGTTTTCATCAGCACTACTGTTTGCGCTGGTTAACCGCGTATTGCATTATCGGCTGACCTATTTGTCTGCGTTTTCTGTGCTGGCAGCCTTTGGCTGGGCGTATATTTTCCAGGGTGATTACCTCATTCCGGTAGCGGTTTTTCTTGGGTTTTATCTGCTGGTCACATTAAAAGATAAAGGCTGGTTAAAAACCTGGCAGGCCGTCAGTTTGACATTGCTTCCTATATTCCTGGTGAAATTAGATCTCAACAACCACTGGAACATGATTGGCTTGTCATTCATGACCTTCCGTGCTGTTGACGTACTGCTTTACCGCAGCAAAAAAGACGGCCACCGTTTTCTGCATTATTTCTGCTACCTGTTTATGCCATTTATTATCCTGGCAGGTCCGATGTATCGCTGGCGTACATGGATTAATGACATTAATAAACCGGTGTTTACACTTACCCGTGAACAGTTTTTACTGTCCATGGAACAAATTTTTACGGGTATTATCCAGAAATACTTATTCGCCACGCTCATTGATACGCTGGTGGTTCAACCGTGGAGCCATCAGCCGTTTACGTTAAGCGTGGGTGTGGTGATGTCTCTGGCCTACAGCGCTTACCTCTATTTTGACTTCGCTGGCTACAGCAATATGGCTATCGGGGCCGGACGCTTATTTGGCCTGAATATCCCGGCAAACTTCAATATGCCTTTTCTGGCAAAGAACCCGCAGGATTTTTGGCGACGCTTCCACATCAGCCTGTCTGAATGGCTGAGGGATGTGGTCTTTATGCCGATTTATATGAATCTGATGAAGCTCGACTTTTTCCGTCAGAACAAAACGCTGGCGCAGAATATTGGTATTTTCTGCACCCTGTTTTGTATGGGGGCGTGGAACGGGCTGGAACGACACTATGTCATCAGCGGCGCATTATTTGGCGCCATCTCTGTTGCTCACAATATGCTGCAATGGTCGGCGAAACGCAGCCCGGTGCTGAGCAATTGGTTAGACCATCCGGTTAGTGAGTTTACGGGTCGAATTTTGACGCTAGCAAGCGCCGCGGCCTCCCTCTATATTTTTAGCGGAATGTCACCTCTATGAACCAACACAGCGAGCGTCTGGAACTGCAAGATTTTCTGCGTGCGGCCTTACTCGACCCGGCCAACCCACAGCAACCGGCGATTAGTGGCAGTGATGAAGCCCTGACCTGGCAGCAACTCTCTGTTGCCGTCACAGACTGGGCAAAACGCTACCACCACTGCCAGCGGTCTGCTGGCCCACCGATAGTGATCTACGGACATCAGCAGGCTGAGTTTGCCGTTGCAATCTACAGTTGCCTGCTGCACAACATTCCGTATATCCCGGTGGACTGCATCTACCCACAAGAACGGCTCAAGGAGATTTGCCAACTGGCAAGCGCCCCTTACTATTATGACGTGGCAACCCGGCAATTTGTTGCCACGGGCGTGCCCGAGCAGGCGCTCGTTGAGCAGGATCTCGCCTATATCATGTTCACCTCTGGCAGCACAGGAAAGCCAAAAGGTGTGCAAATCGGGCGTGAAAGCCTGTGGCATTTCATGAAGTGGGTGCGTCAGGATTTTGCGCTGCCGGAAGTGCCGGTGCTGATGAACCATGCGGTGTTCAGCTTCGATCTCTCGCTGATTCCACTGCTGGCAAACCTGGCCACCGGTGGGCATATCGTGCTGAATGCGAAAGAGGATATTGCCGCAGAAAACTGGCTTGACCGCCTGAAAAGCAACGGCGTTTCCGTGTGGGTTTCCACCCCCTCCTTTGCCTATCAACGGCTGCTTTCACCGCAGTTTAGCAGTGACTACTTGCCCGACCTGAGCGTCTTTGTGTTTATCGGCGAAGTGTTGAACAAAGCGCTGGTAAAACAACTGCGCCGCCGCTTCCCGCACGCCAAAATCCTTAACTCTTACGGCCCAACGGAAGCCACCATAGCGACCACGGTTATCGAAATCACCGATGACATCCTGCACAACGAAAACGATTTGCTGCCGATTGGCGTAATGATGCCGGATTCCAGAATGGAAATTACCGCTGATGGTGAGTTGATTATTTGGGGCAAAAACGTAATGCGCGGCTACCTCGGGCTGGCAAAAGAGAATGCCGAGAAATTGCTGCATCGGGAAAGCGAAATGTTCCGCGGCTACAGAACCGGCGATCTGGGCTACGAAAATGTGGATGGGCTGCTTTACTGTCAGGGCCGCAATGACAGCCAGATTAAACTCAATGGCTATCGCATTGAAATCAACGAAATCGAAAATCGACTGCTGGCGATGTCCGATATCAGCGAAGCGGTGGTTCTGCCGTTGATGAAATCATGGGGTGGCGTTTTACGCATTGCCGCATTCTGCGTGACGCATTTAGCCCCGGAAGCGATTAAAACCTCGCTGTCGAAGGTAATCCCGCATTACATGGTGCCTTCGCAAATTATCATTAAAGATGCATTGCCGCTTAACCCTAACGGCAAAATTGATCGTAAGTTGCTGGACTCTCACGCCCGCACCAACTAATTACACCAGGAAAAAATGATGGAACAAGAAATTCTCGCGCTGTTTGAAAAGGTCTTATCCCGCAAAGTGGGCTTTCATGATGAGCTGATTGAGTCAGATATTCTCGACTCGATTCTGGCGGTAGATCTGGTGCTGGAAGTGCAGGACGTTTACGGGTGCATGATTCCCCCGACAGAAGTCGCGACCGTGCTGAAAACCCCGGCGGATTTGGCGCGTTACATTGAAGAGAATCGTGGCTAATCTTCAAACAGTGAAAAATTTTGCTCACCGCAATCACCTCAGGTGGCATCACCTGAGGTGAGCGTTGCGCGAGAGAGAATCGCCTCCGCTACCTTTTCAGGCGCTCAATCAATTGGCGCTGAAAATCAGGCAGCTTGCTGCTGCTGGCATTCTGAAACACAAGCGGCGTAAGATACGTCATACCTGCATGCAGAGCGCTTGCTTTCATGGGTAAAAAGACATCCGCAAGCGTAACACCAATTCTCCCCGCCTCTCCGTAAGTAGACGATCCTCCAGCAGCGGTGCTAACAATAAGCATGTCTTTACCCTGCCACACGCCGGGTCCCACGCTGCCCCAGGTGTCGTTCAACCAGGCTTTCATCATGGGCGTAATATTAAACCAGTGGGTAGGAAAGATAAAAACAACGCGTGAATGCTCGCGCATAATCCGGCGTTCTTCTTCGCCATTGATACTACGGGTGTCAAAACCATAGATCGTCTCAAGATTACGAACCGTTACGCCCGCAACGCGCTCCGCCGCCTCCTGCAATCCCTTCGTCAGGACAGAGCGTTCCGGATAAGGATGAGAAACAATAACCAGTGTTTTCACAACACTCTGCTCGTTGCTCATCGCTTCACGCAGCGGTAACAGTAAAAGAAAAGTAACGGCAAATACCCTTTTTACCACGCTGAAAAAGTGTACCCAATTCATCTTTTCAATCCTTCATTAATTCAGGGTTTCAACCGTTGCCGATTACCGCCAGTCCAACACACCTGTAGCGCGATTGTTTCAGGATGCCTGAAACTGATGCAGATTTTCCGCGATCATTTTGGGAGAAAACTCTCAGATATCGTACTTTGCCAGATCGGAAAAATAGGCGTCCTCAGCCAGGAGCGCCATAAGTTCATCACGATCTTTGGCACTGGCAATAATAACGCCGGCTCTTTCACAATCGGTGTAAGGTCCAATCATCAGAAAGTTACCGGCATCAAAATATTTTTTAAACCATTGAGCATGACGAGGAAAAAGAGACGCGTGTTGCTCTGCCGTAATATTTTCGTTTACCGTGATAGTGATAAGAAACATTTACCTGCCTCTTTTTATACCGCCATTTCTGGTTCAGATGACAACGCGTGCAGTACAGTAATCAGGCGTGAAGCATGCTCTTTCGCCATGATTTTCTGTTGTGCTATTTTGATTTGGTCGCGATCTGAATAGCTCACGCCGCAGGTGTAAACCGGTTTCTGCATAGCCAGATTGCATAGCGCCGCGGTGGTTTCAAACTGAATGAGGTAATCTTCAACATCGTGTCCAAAGAAGCCGTCGGAAGAATATAGCGCCTGCGGTGCTCCCGTCGTAAAAGAGAGAACCAGCTTTTTACCACCCAGTTTGGCTGCCGAACCGTGAGCAAACCCGTGGAGAAAAACCTCATCCAGCCATAGCTTCATGATCCCAGGCAGTGAATACCAGGAAAAAGGAAACTGCCAGACAATCACATCAGCCTTCAACAACGCGTCCTGCTCTGCGGCAACATTGATTTTAAAATCCGGGTAAAGCGTATCAAGACAGCGGATCTCAACGTCAGGCAAGGCACTGGCAACCTCCCGCAGGATAGTGATATTACCAACAGACGCCGCAAGATTTGGGTGCCCTGAAATCATCAATATATTAGGCATTTTCAGTTCATTCACCGTGGGTCATTCAATGGATGCACAGTATAAGCAAGCTCAATCCTGTTTTTTAGGGTATCAATAGATCAAAGACTCTTAGACAATAGCTAATAATCAAAGCCCCCTTTGCATCGGGATGACGGTATGAATAACGTGATTTACAATCAAATACGCATCTTTCAGAGTATTGCGCGTGAGGGCAGCATCTCCGCTGCTGCAAGGAAACTGGAAATTACGCCGCCCTCAGTCAGCAAGGCGCTCAAGCTCCTTGAGCAACACATTGGGCACCCGCTGTTTGTTCGCACCACTCGTAGCGTTGAGCTGACTGATGCAGGCCAACAGTTATTACAGCAAACATCCGATGCCGTAAATTCGCTGGAAAAAGCGCTTGAAAACATCAAAGAACAGAATCAAAAACCTTCCGGTCTTATCAGGATTACACTCTCGCGCTTTGCTTACCTACTGATACTCAAACCCGCTATGGCCGCGTTCTGCCAGCAGTACCCTGGGATCCAACTGGAGATTTCCGTTTATGACGGGACCCTAAATATCATTGATGAAAGGTTTGATCTGGGAATTCGCTTCGGAGACATTCTTGAGGGGGGCGTTGTCGCTCGTCAACTGATGAAACCCTTTCGTGAAGGGTTATATGCTTCAATGGAATATCTTCAAGAATTTGGCACACCGGTATCACCGGTTGATCTTCGCCAGCACAGGCTTATTGGTTACCGGTTTATTACCAATAATCGCATCCTCCCACTGATACTGAATGATAAGGGAGAGCAACTCACCGTTGATATGCCGGGCCAATTAATTAGCAATGACATTGACGTTATGGCTGATGGTATACGTAACGGACTGGGGATTGGGAGACTTTTTGAACCTATTTACCAACTACAGTCTGATAAGGAAAAATTTATTCCGGTGATGAAACCATACTGGAGAACCTATCCACCGGTGTATCTCTATTATCCCAAAAATGCAGGTAAATCCAAAAGGGTCAAAACCTTGATTGATTTTTTAATCAAAAGGGCTGAGTATCAATAAAAAAGCCCTAGCAACATTCGCCAGGGCTTTTAGGTTACACTTAACTTAAGGTTTAACATTAACACACTTAGATACTTAGTACTGCTATTTGTACAACCTTGATGTACACGTTACGACGATAATATTGGGTACTGAAAAGATAGCAAATTCCTCCCATATAGTTACCGGTTAAACGTTCTGCCTGCTCCACCAACCTACGAAGCTATGGCAGGCTAAATAAGTACATCGCCCATCGCGATATAAAGTATTTGATGCGTAGCCTTACTACCGTTGCGATATTCAACACCTAAAACCGACCAGACACATTCGCAACTTAAAACAACAAAAACATGGCCTTACATCATCGCGCTTTCGTTCACACCCTGCGATTGTAGAGACTGACTACGTGGCCTGAATGCATTACCAAAAGAGAATATTACCCACTCTCAGTTTGGAAAACCCATAAAAAAAATACACTTCATGGCCTTTATCGCATAATTATTAAAGAACGAAAAAACACTTTTCAAATAAACAGCAACCTAATTTCCTCTGCTGTTAAAATACAATTTACATGCTTTTTCCGTAGTGTCAACATTGTTATTGACAACATGATTAGGACATCGTGCTTTTAATTGAAAACATCATAAAACCATAGAGTTATAATTATCACCACCACTGTCAACGGGTTAAAATACGCACAATTCAAGGCTGTTTCTTGCTGTTTATAGCTAAAGGGAAACAACATCTATATTTTATGTACGATATGTTCTAAACATGGTGAACATAAACGGCATACTGACGATGAGCAGAGGGAAGTAGCCCTAAAAATAGGCGCTGAGTTATGCCCATGAGTGAGCATGGCAACCGGTTAACCGCAGGTACGCCATGCAACCAGTATGACGGTAAGCGCGGCAGTGAGCGACCGTTTCTTCCAGGGTAAGGGATGTAGTATCAAACATACCCCGCGATTTTTGTGATAGCACAGTGGCTACAGCGTTAGAGTGCCTTGGTGGGCAATGCGCCTGGATTATTTTCCCTCGAAATACGATGCCAGTTCCGAAAATCCAATAGCATCTTTGGAATAAGTAAACGTGCCCTTTGACATGATCTCTTGAGCCGCCTGTACAAACATGCCATAGGCAAACCGCGCCATGGATGCACCAACACTGATTCGTCTTACGCCTGCATCGGCCAATTCAGCCATGCTAAATATCTCTCCCGGCAATCCCATCACAACATTAACGGGTTTCGTTAACGACTGACATACCGTTTTAATCATTGTGATATCTCTGAGACCTGGCGCATAAAGCACATCCGCCCCAGCTTTTTCAAAAGCCTGTAATCTCAGGATGGTTTCATCCAGATCGGTGATTCCCCACATGAAATTCTCGGCACGGGCCGTTATGACAAAATCATGTTCCAGTGCATCCCGTGCTTGAACCGCGGCCTCAATTCTTTCCACTGCCAGACTAAAATCATAAATAGGCTTGCTGACGATGCCGGTATGATCTTCCAGAGAGCATCCCGCCAACCCGATACCTGCGGCGATGTCGATCGTCTGTGCGGCACTTTCAGGGCAATACCCCATCCCTTTTTCAAGATCTGCGGACACCGGCAGGGAAGTGGCATTCCCGAGAGACTGACAATGCAACAGAGTCTGCTCCCACGGAACAGTTCCTTCCTGAACCCCTAGTGAAAAAGCAAGCCCCGCACTGGTTGTCGCAAGCGCTTTAAACCCCATGGTTTCGAGTATCCGGGCAGTGCCGATATCCCAGGGGTTAGGAATAACGAAAACATCATCAAGCTCATGCAGCCTGCGGAAAATCTTTCCTTTGTCTTCCATGTGTAACCCCATGCATCATTGTCAAACAGAAAGCGCACTACGTTTAGTTGAAACTACCATAAAATCCAACGCCATTCAGAACCCAAACAGGGTATCAGGAGGTTTCTACCGCGAATAAATGCACTATTATTCAAAGAGTACCCTTCAAAAACCGTTCATTTAGCTCCCACGCTGCCGTTCGATTACTGTCCCATGTGTGATATTTACTCAACTGCGAATACTTTATCAAACTCACCTCGCTATGTTCATCACTAAAATTCAATTGAGAATTCATAGGTAACCTAACCGCAAAGGAATATTCTGTAACGGTATAAAAATCATGCCCCCATTCCTTATCACTGTTGAAATAACATCTTGGGATAGAACACAGAGATTCAAGTGGTATAAGATCTGATGTTTTAAGCATGATCCCCAATTCTTCAGATGATTCTCGCATCGCTGCACGTAATAGGGTTTCATTTTCCTCTACCCCTCCCGCTACCCATTGCCAATAATCCATATCTTTTCTTTTCAGAAGATACAAATACAACTCACTCTCATAAATTGCATAAGGAACAACTAACACTTGTTTAGGTTGGCGCATCAATACTCCATACTTACAACATTAAATATTAACCATCACACTTTTTCATACATAAGCTATTTAATAAAAATTAAATACCCCACCCTACTTAATAACACTAACTGAAGACGCTACCCACTCATCACGTAACATACTCATTATGGCAGTATCCCAGCGTTCATCGCCCACTTTCACGGAGGATCGGCGAACACCCTCACCAATGAATCCCACGCGGGAATAGGTTTTGATGGCTATTTCATTCCAAGCGTACACGTTAAGCTCCACGCGCTCTATTTCGGCATATGAAAATGCTTTTTCTAAAACCATGCTAACCATTGGAAGGGAAAAGCCACGCCCCCGATGTTGAGGCGAAATGACAACTCTACAAATTTTTGCTATCCCATTCCGCCAGTCAAACACCAGTTGGCAATGACCGCATAATTCGCCGGCATCATCTTCAGCCATCCAACAAAAAGAGTCAGAGGGAATGGTCTTGGTTTTACTCAACATCGAATTAACGTGTTCTTCATTTAGAGGATAAGATAAATCTGGCCCACCCCATTGAACAATGTCCTTTTCACTAAAAAACCACCCAATCAATATTGAAAAATGTTGTTCAGTGAAAGGGATAAGATGGAGTTTGTTACTGGATGAATGGCTATTCAGAAGAGGGGCTGACATTTTCATAAAAAAACTATCGACCACGGTATTAACATGATACGAAGAAATATATTACCAAAAGGTGATTCAATACAATGTTTTATTTTATCATTTGACCTAATTGCGCTACCAACATTTTGGCTCTTTTGATACTCACTAAGATATCGCGGCCAAACCAACAAGAGATCAGCGGCAGCCGCTCACGCATTTCTAAGGTGGTTTTTTTCTGTTGGAGCGTGAATCTGATGCAGTCTCATGTTGAGATGGCCCCGGGGATGAACGGCAACACAGGCAAGATAAGTATTGCTGCTACAACAACGGTGACAATCCCATTGGGATTGCAATTAAAGTCGATAAAATCAATGCGATATACAATGGTGCCGATAATAGGAGTCGAACCTACGACCTTCGCATTACGAATGCGCTGCTCTACCAACTGAGCTATATCGGCCCTGAGACACGTCAGTGAGCACTGACGGTGGACTACGGGGTGACAAAGTAGTGAAATCACCGCAGCAAGTCAATAGTTTTGCCGTCCGTTTGCTGGTTTTGTAAACGACCGGAGGAATAACAGGATTCTCTCATTATTTTCACTGCTAATAACGGAGAATCCTATAACTTTCAGGCTTAAGGCAGCGGTCAGGCGCGGATTAAATCTTCGCCGTAGCCAATCCACTTGTAGGTGGTCAACGCTTCCAGTCCCATCGGGCCGCGCGCGTGCAATTTCTGCGTGCTTACCGCCACTTCGGCACCCAAGCCAAACTGGCCGCCATCGGTAAAGCGGGTGCTGGCATTGACGTACACCGCCGAAGAATCCACCTCGCGCACAAAGCGTTCCGCATTGCTGATGGAGCGCGTCAAAATGGCATCGGAGTGCTGCGTGCCGTGTTCACGAACATGAGCAATGGCCGCATCCATATCGTCCACCAGCGCCACGTTGAGGTCGTTAGAAAGCCATTCGTCATCGTAGTCCTTGGCTTCCACCGCAACCACGTTGGCAGACCCACTTTGCAGCGTGTTCAAGGCTTCCGGGCTGGCGTGCAGCGTCACCCCTGCTTGTGCCATTTTCTCGCTCAGTGCAGGCAGGAACTGCGCGGCAATGGCGCGGTGAATCAACAGCGTTTCCAGGCTGTTGCACGCGCTCGGACGCTGTACCTTGGCGCTTTCAATCACGGTCAGCGCTTTGGCAAAATCAATGCTCTCATCGGCAAAAATATGGCACACGCCAATTCCGCCCGTGATCACCGGAATAGTCGATTGCTCACGGCACAGTTTATGCAGTCCGGCACCACCGCGCGGGATCAGCATATCCACGTAACGATCCAGTTTAAGCAGTTGATTGACCAGATCTCTGTCAGGGCTTTCAATCGCCTGAACCGCAGCAGCTGGCAGCCCGCTTTGTGCCAATGCGCGTTGAATCACGCTCACGGTGGCTGCATTGGTGCGATAAGTCTCTTTGCCACCGCGCAGAATTACCGCGTTACCGGTTTTCAGGCACAGGCTGGCGACGTCGACCGTCACATTTGGGCGCGCTTCATAGATAACGCCCACTACGCCCAATGGCACGCGACGGCGTTCCAGTTTCAATCCATTATCCAGCAGGCGGCCATCAATCACCTCACCCACCGGGTCATTCAGGCGGCAGACCTGGCGCACATCGTCAGCAATAGCGCTCAGACGCTGCGGCGTGAGCAGCAACCGGTCTTGTAACGCGGCGCTCATGCCGTTTTGCCGTGCATCTGCCAGGTCCAGCGCGTTAGCGGCCAGAATCTCTGCGCTTTCTGCCTCCAGCAGGTCAGCAATCACGTTCAGCGCCTGGTTCTTCTGCACCGTACTCAGCACCGACAGGTGATAGGAGGCTTGTTTAGCCGCTTTGCCCATTTTTTCCAGCATGGCGAGCTCCTTAATTGATAATCATGTCGTCGCGATGAACGGCCACCGGGCCATATTCATACCCCAGAATATCGGCAATCTGCTGCGAGTGATGCCCGGCAATCATGCGCAGCGCATCACTGTTGTAACGGGTTACCGCATGCGCCAAATCGCGTCCGGAAAGGGTACAGACGCGGATGACCTCACCGCGCGAAAAGTTACCCTTCACCTCGCGAATGCCTTTTGGCAACAGCGAGCTGCCACGCTCAACGATCGCGGAAAGCGCACCGTCATCAATGGTGATTTCCCCCGCCGGTGGTGCACCGAAGATCCAGTGTTTGCGGCTTTCCAGCGGTGCTTCCACGGCGTGAAAACGGGTGCCGACCGACACGTTGCCGATCACATCACCAATCACGTCAGCGCGGTTGCCTGCGGCAATGATCACATCAATCCCAGCACGGCAGGCCACGTCGGCGGCCTGCAATTTGGTCGACATACCGCCCGTGCCCAGGCTAGAAACGCTGCCACCGGCAATCAGGCGCAGTTCGTCGGTAATGCCTTCCACTTCCCGGATCAATTCGGCCTCCGGGTTGGAACGCGGATCGGCGGTAAACAGGCCAGCCTGATCGGTCAGCAACAGCAGTTTGTCCGCATCCGCCAATATCGCGGCGAGCGCCGACAGGTTGTCGTTATCGCCAACCTTGATTTCGGCAGTGGCTACCGCATCGTTCTCATTAATGACCGGAACAATACGGTTATCCAGCAAGGCACGCAGCGTGTCGCGGGCGTTGAGAAAACGCTCTCTGTCTTCCAGATCTGCGCGCGTCAGCAACATTTGACCAATATGGATGCCATAAATAGAAAACAGTTGTTCCCACAACTGAATCAAACGGCTCTGTCCGACCGCAGCCAACAGCTGTTTGGTGGCGATGGTGGCAGGCAATTCCGGATAGCCCAAATGTTCGCGCCCAGCGGCAATCGCCCCAGACGTCACAATCACAATACGGTGTCCGGCCGCGTGCTGCTGCGCACACTGGCGAACCAATTCAACAATATGGGCACGGTTCAAGCGGCGCGATCCGCCGGTCAACACGCTGGTACCCAATTTCACAACCAAAGTCTGGCTGCCACTCATGATTAATCTGCCGTTAATGTTGGTCAAAACACGAAATAGTGAAAACGTTGCCACAGAGCACGTTCATAATGGCAACAGAGATTACGCGAATCTGCCCCGCTCCCGCAAACGGTAACGCGGCGCAGACTCAAAAGAGAGGCTTCACGGTCGCTCGGTGAGCGTCAAGGCGGGTTCCAAAGAGTGTAATAACTTTGCCAGACGCGTATGAAACTGCTGTTGCGTCTCCTGCACTTTGGTCAGCACTTCAGTATCCTTAATGTTCTCTTCTTGCCAACGGCCCGTTTTATCGTACAAGCCAGTATGGTAGGAATAAACGAGCGTCTGTTCCTGGGCTTCCAACTGAAGCCACCATCCCCAGAATTCCCGTTTTTCCGGCACAGGTTTCACACTAACGCATACCGCCAGGCAATCAAAGAAAAAACGTTCGTTGTCGCACTGATTCTCGCGTAGATAGGGCCCCAATGAGGCAAAACTTTTCATGAGCCGGGCTTTCGGGTGTCCACTCGGTAATGTCATCGGTTTACTCCTCAGGTTGAAGCTTCTCTTTTAACAGATGGCAACAATAAATTAAACCGCTACGCTTCAGGTTATTCTTGCTTTGTGAGTCCGATGCTTAGGCGTTCAGCGCGCCCTTTAACCAATCGCTAATATGACCCAATGCCTGATGAAAATTACGGTATATCGGCGCCGCCTTGATGGGCAACAATTTACCGTTGGTGGATGAATTGACGATCAGGTTCGCTTCTTCTTTCGGGCACAGCAGGTCGTTATCCCAATAGCCCGCCAGCATCGGCGTCGGGCAACGGTGGCCCAACAGCCCCTGCGTTTTGAGCGAGTAGCGGCCCAGTTCCGTTTTCAGCGCTGCATCGGTGGCATTCGCCATACCAAGTCGGCTGGCCAGCACGTCCATATACATATCCGGCACCTGATGCTGGCGCTGCGTATCACACAGCAAATGGTGCACAATGGGGCCAAGCGTAGCGACACCACGCAAACGGCCCGGATCCAGATAGGCCAGTCGTACCGCGATATTGGCACCGAAACGAAAACCAAAGGCACCAACGCGGCAGTGATCAACCCAAGGAATATCAGGCAGTGCGCGCAGCACCTGCCGGTGCAGGAAACTGCTGTCTTCGCTTAACTTCCAGCGCGACGAAAAGCCAACCGACGGCACATCAATGGTTAGCATGGCCATGCCTGCCGGTGCCAGATAGTCACGAAACAGGCGATAATAGTCGCTTTGCAACATATCCAGCGTGCCACACATCAGCACCGTTGGGAACGGTGCAGCGCCCTGCTCAGGCAAATGCAAAAAGCCGCGCAGGTTGCCGCCACCCTCGATGGGAAAATCCAGCGCTTTCAGTTGATACGGCAGGTAGTTAGCCGCTTCTTCATAGGCGCGGTTAGCCAGCGTTTGTGCCTGCTCTGCCAGTTCGTCCCCTTTGATATAGGGATAAGCCGCAATGCTGTAGAGGTTGGCCGCATTCAGCCAATAGTGACCATCGTGCTGGGTCTCTTCGCTTTCCATCGCTTTGGTTTGCCAGGCGGCACCCTGCTTGGCCCACTCATAGATCCAGTTGCCGCTGCGATAGCCCACCACGGTATCCAGAAAATGTTCATTGCTGCGTTGCGCCGTGCTGACCGTAATCCGTGCCAGCACTTCTTCAATCTCACGTGGATCGACACCGCGCCAGATCCACATCAGGCGGTTCAGCGTACGGTACCAATGCTTGGAATAGTGCCCCTCCAGCGCGGAATGGCGTTCAACGTCTTCATGGTGGCGAGCGCGCCTGACCAACGTTGATGTCTCTTGATGTTTGAACGAGGGTTTAAACAGTGTCTCAGAGAGATTGGCTTTAACCACGGCAGTCTCCTAGATACGGCATGATTGAGAACACGAAAACGCACGGTAGATGCGTTTCGGAATGAACGTGCTGCACAGGCTTCTTGGAGCCTTTAAAAAAAATTGCCCGGCACAAAGCCGGGCAATTAACATAACATTAGTCAGCGTCTGAACGCTATGCCGGAAGGCAATTACCGTCCAACCAAGGGCGGTATAAACACCACGCCCATGTCCCACGGTTGCTCAATCCAGGTGTCCTGCGGGATATCAACCACGTAATCATCAACCAGCGGACGTCCGGCTGGCTTGGCGAAGATGGTGATAAAATGCGCTTTCGGGTACATATCGCGAATCGCTTTCGCCGTTCCCCCGGTATCCACCAGATCGTCGATCACGATAAAGCCTTCACCGTCTCCCTCGGCACGTTTCAGGACAGTCAGCTCACGCTGGTTGTCGTGGTCATAGCTGGAGATACACACGGTATCCACATGACGGATGCCTAATTCACGCGCCAGCAGCGCACCGGGAACCAACCCGCAACGGCTAACGGCAATAATGCCTTTCCATTGTTCGGCTGGCAGCAAACGCTGCGCCAGTTTACGGGCATGAATTTGCAACATATCCCAGGTGACGACGTACTTTTCGCTCATAAAAATCTATCCTGACCAACGTTAAATTGGCTTAATTCGAGTCTGAGGGGGAAAAAAGGTTGCGCGAGATTATAGATAGCCGCCAGCATAAAAACCAGTATTTATCCACGTAATCGCTGCATACTTCTTGCTTTCACCCCCAAATTGCCGGGTAAAGACACCCTAGCACAAAGCGGAAAATAACGACCATACTGGTTACTTAGCGCAAAGTATCGATGTAATGCGCTGACTTTTCCATCTTTGACAGCATAAAACACCATGACCATCGGTAATACAAATTGAAGATGCATCAAAAGATAAGGAAAGTGATATTCTGTCACTGACGTGCCGATTGCGGCGGCACACCCCGAAACGTTTAACTTGCAGTCCTTACGCACCTGATGCGCAGACGGGTCTGCTAACGAGGAGACGCTAATCGTGTCTGAACTGTCTCAACTTGCTCCCCAGCCTTTGTGGGATATTTTTGCCACCATCTGTTCCATTCCCCATCCTTCTTATCATGAAGAGGCGTTGGCGCAGCACATTTTAGCCTGGGCCAAAGGGCGTAATATTGACGCCGAGCGCGATGCAGTGGGCAATATCCTGCTGCGTAAAGCCGCAACGCCGGGGCTGGAAAACCGCAAAGCGGTGGTATTGCAGGCGCACCTGGATATGGTGCCGCAGAAAAACAATGACACCGTACACGATTTTACCACTGACCCGATCCAACCTTATGTGGACGGCGACTGGATCAAAGCGCGCGGTACCACGCTAGGCGCCGATAACGGTATTGGCATGGCCTCTGCACTGGCGGTGCTGGCCGACGATCGCGTGAAACATGGTCCGCTGGAAGTGCTGCTGACCATGACAGAAGAATCCGGTATGGATGGCGCTTTCGGCTTGCAGCCTAACTGGTTACAGGGCGACATTCTGATCAACACCGATTCAGAAGAAGAAGGTGAAGTGTATATGGGCTGCGCCGGCGGGATCGATTTTATCACCCGTCTGCCGCTGACGCGCGAAGCGCTGCCCACCGGCTTTTCCACCTTCAAACTGACGTTGAAAGGGTTAAAAGGCGGCCACTCCGGCTGCGATATTCATTTGGGTCTGGGTAACGCCAATAAGCTGCTGGCACGTTTTCTGTTCCAGCATGCTGCGAAAACGGATATTCGCGTATTGGATTTAAACGGCGGCACCCTGCGTAACGCCATTCCGCGTGAGGCCTTCGCCACGCTGGCCGTTCCGGCGGACAACGTCGCCACGCTGAAAACGCTGGCAGAACAGTATCTGGCAACGCTGCAACACGAACTGGCTGCCGTGGAGAAAAATCTGACGCAGGTTCTTGAAGAAACCACCAGCGATGCCCTGCCGCTCACCGCCGAATCGCGCGATCGCCTGTTGGCCTTACTGAATTCCACCCCGAATGGCGTCATTCGAATGAGTGATGAAGTCAAAGGCGTGGTGGAAACGTCGCTCAACCTGGGCGTGGTCACCATGAACGCAGAACAGGCAGAAATCGTCTGCTTGATCCGTTCGCTGATTGACAGCGGTAAAGATGCTGTGGTCGGAACGTTGACGGCTTTAGGTCAGTTAGCGGGCGCTCACACCGCACCGAAAGGCGGCTACCCGGGCTGGAAGCCGGATGCCCATTCACCGGTGATGCAACTGGTGCGGGAAACGTACCAGAAACTGTTCGACACCACGCCGAACGTCATGGTTATTCACGCCGGGCTTGAGTGTGGTTTATTTAAAAAGCCCTACCCGAACATGGACATGGTTTCTATTGGGCCCACCATCACCGGACCGCATTCACCTGATGAACAGGTGCATATCGCAAGCGTAGGCCGTTACTGGCAACTGCTGACAGCGCTGCTGGCAGCTATCCCAGAAAAAGCGTAATCAAGGCGCGCCGGGGTATTTACTGCCACCGGCGCGTTTTTCACTTCACGCCCCGTTACTCCAAATTCAGCAGCAGTTGGCGTTCCATTTGCGGATCGAGCAACGTAACGTGCAACCCAACCAGCCTGACACCTCGCGTCTGACGCCGTTCTTCCCAGGTTTGCCGTGCCAACCGCAGCAGATCCTGCTTATTCAGCTCAGGCCATACGTGTTCCTGCGTGGTCTGGCAAAAATCATCAAACTTCAGTTTTACGCCCTGACGGGCGATATGCAGATCCGGTTTCACGCGCCGCAGGCGCAATTCCAGCTCCTGATAGAGTTGTTCCACCAGCCCCTCACACTCATGCCAGTGGTGGATATCGGTAGCCAGCGTCTTTTCCACCCCCACCGATTTACGCAGACGATCGGGAGACACCGCACGCTCGTCAATGCCGTGGCAACGCTCCCATAACACACGGCCAAATTTGCCAAACTGGCGCAGCAATTCGGCCAAATCGTACTGCCTCACATCTGCGCAGGTGTGCAACCCCTTCTCTTCCAACCGTTTTGCGGTCACCTTACCTACACCGGGGATTTTTTCCAGCGGCAGCGCCAGCAGAAAAGCGTCCATGTTGTTGGGGGTAATCACAAACTGGCCGTTAGGTTTATTCTGTTCCGATGCCACCTTGGCAAGGAACTTGATGGGCGCCACGCCCGCGGATGCCGTGAGTTGTAACTCATTGGCGATTGTCTGGCGAATGTCCTGCGCAATCAGTGTCGCAGAACCGTTACACAACGGGCTATCCGTCACATCCAGGTAGGCTTCATCCAGCGAAAGGGGTTCGATCAGCGTGGTGTAGCGGGAAAAGATATCTCGAATCAGGCGCGAGGTGGCTTTGTACACCTCCATACGCCCCGGCAGGAGCTTAAGCTGAGGGCACAAACGCAACGCCGTCGCCGTCGCCGTCGCCATGGCGCTGTGTACGCCATAGCGGCGGGCGGGATAGTTGGCGGTGCTGATCACGCCCCGTCGATCCGCACTGCCGCCAATCGCCAGAGGAATATCGCGCATTTCAATGGCGGCATAGAAGCAATCCATATCGACATGAATAATTTTACGCATACGCCCTCCAATTACTGTACAAAAATACAGTAATAAAAAACAGTATGCAAGTGAGATTAACGCGCTATGGGCCCATCGCCACTTTCAGCAGGAATCAACATCACCAGTTTGAATTCCTGGTGCAATGCCGGATGAAAAGTCTGCTGCTGATAAGCGATCGCCTGGCCTGTGGTGGCGTGGTGAAAGCGCCGCTCGCCACCTTCACGCGCCATCACCGCTTGTTGCGTCCACCAGCGTTCGAACTCACGGCTATCACGACACAATTGCATAATTAATTCACGCATCCGCTCATGGGAATAATGGCTCGATTCGGCACGAAATTCCGCCACCACACGGCGAGCACGCTCGGGCCAGTCCACCACCAGCTGCTTTGCCAGCGGATGAACAAACATGAAACGCAGCAGGTTAGGTTGCGGATCCTCACCTAACCAGCCACGAAACAGTCCCTGTGCCTGCCCGTTCCAATCCAGCACATTCCACATGCCATCCAGCAGATAAGCCGGACAATCCATATACCGTAACGCCGCCGTCACCTGTGTGCCCAAAGGCAAAGCCTCAGATTGTTTGTCCGGATCTTTAACATTTGCCAGGTTAAACAAATACTCGCGTGCGGCGGGTGCAAGCTGTAGCGCTTGTGCCAACCGTGACAGCGCGGCAGGAGAGACGGAGACCTCACGCCCCTGTTCTATCCAGGTGTACCTGGTGGTGCTGATGCGGCTCAGCTGCGCTAACTCTTCACGGCGCAAACCGCTGGTACATCGCCGCCCCGCTGCGGGTAGCCCGACTTTCTCCGGCGCAAGCATTTCACGCTGTGCACGCAAAAAAGCGCCCAACGCCTTTGGACCACTCAGTGAGCCATTACTCATGTTCTCTTGACCGTGTTGGTGAGCACTATGTTGGTTAACGCGAATCGTGTTAATCAAACCATCACTATTCTACACCAGTATAAATGTTCATATTTTACCCGTATTAGGCGCTCTCTATAGTAACAATAACTCGGGTCATTCAGGTCGACGTAGCGCTGCGTCTTACCTCCGTCAACAGCATGAGAGCAATCATGAAAACTACACCGAATCACCATCAGCACGTCGTTGAACAATTTGGCGCACAGGCGCAACACTATTTAAACAGCGCGGTACACGCACAAGGCAAAGATCTCACCTGGCTGGCACAGCGCCTTGCCGCGTTTCCCGATGCCCACATCATCGATGTGGGGTGTGGCGCAGGCCATGCCAGCTTTGTTGCCGCGCAGCACGTCGCCCGCGTAACGGCTTACGATCTCTCAACGGAGATGCTGAGCGTCGTGGCGCAGGCGGCCCAGCAGAAGGGGCTGAACAACATCCACACCCAACAGGGTCCTGCGGAGTCTCTGCCCTTTGCCAACGCCAGCGCCGATGTGATCATTAGCCGCTATTCGGCACATCACTGGCACGACGTCGGGCGGGCCTTACGTGAAATCCAACGCGTGTTGAAGCCGGGAGGCACGGTGATTCTGATGGATGTGGTTTCGCCAGGCCATCCGGTGCTGGATATCTACCTGCAAACGGTGGAAATGCTACGTGACACCTCACATGTGCGTAACTACGCGCCGGGTGAGTGGATGACGTTGCTGACCGAGTCCGGTTTTGCCATACGTCAGCTTCAGGCAGACAAGCTGCCGCTGGAGTTCAGCAGTTGGATTGCGCCTATGCGTACACCGCCACATTTCTCCACCGCCATTCTGGCGCTGCAAAAAACCTTGTCCGCCGAGGTCATCGACTATTTTGCGATTCAAGCCGATGGCTCATTCAGCACGGATATCATGACCATTGAAGCGCAACGCGCATAAATAGGACTGACACATCAGGTGACAATGTTTTTTCCTGTCAATACGCTTGTAGAAACGCAGAGAAAAAGCAGTGTCACCGTTTTCTTAACGTAAAAATGCCGTTTTGCTGCTTTTCTCGCTTGATAAAAATAAACGCAATGATAATGTGACTGCGCCTGTCTCATAAAAGATGAGCAGGGCAGCGGCTATCGTTTGTCACACAGCTTTTACCATCAGGATTAATAATGCAAAAAATCGCGCTGTCTATTGCGATGTTGTTTTTTTTGCCATCCGTCGTTGTTACCAGTGTCGCCAGTGAACCGGCTCCCATAGCAAAAGAATTAAAACAACAATTATTAGGTTCGCCGATCTATATTCAGATCTTCAAAGAAGAGCGGATACTGGAACTGTACGCCAAGGTAGGAAATGAATATCGCCTGCTGGACCACTACCCCATCTGCAAATATTCCGGCGGATTAGGGCCCAAGCGTGTCGAGGGCGATCTGAAAAGCCCGGAAGGCTTCTATCAGGTTGATCTGCGGCAGTTAAAACCCGATAGCCACTACTACAAAGCGATCAACATTGGTTTTCCTAATGAATACGACCGGGCGCAGGGCTATTCTGGTCGCTATTTGATGATTCACGGTGAATGCGTCTCTGTTGGCTGTTATGCCATGACCAACAACTATATCGACGAAATTTACCGTTATGCCGAAGCAGCGTTGCGTAATGGGCAAACCAAAATTGATTTGGCGATATATCCTTTCCGTATGACGGAAACCAACATGCAGCGCCACCGTAATTCCACGTATAACAGTTTCTGGCGTCAACTTCAGCCGGGCTATGCGTATTTCAACCAGAATTATCAGCCACCGTTAATCACAGTAAATAACGGACAGTATGTGGTTAACCCATCCGTTATCAGCAGTGAAAAACCATCACGCTATGCGTTCACCCAAACAAAATAGCACGAACTCACCTGGCATAATTTGATGCCAGGTTTCATTCCCCGTCAGCGGCTGCGTCGCCAGCACGGTCACCACATCGTTGGGTGTCGTTTGCTGCTGAAAATCGATTTCCACATCCTGATCCAATAACGTGGCCTTGCCAAAGGGCGCACGCCGCGTGATCCAGTACAGCTTGGTGGAGCAGTACCCCATCACAAAGCGTCCGTCAGAAAGCAGCATGTTGAACACGCCTTTACTTCTCAGCACGTCAGCTTGCGATGCGATAAAACGCAACACCGCAGGCCAACGGGTAGGCGAGCGTGGATAACGCTGCGCCAACTGATTGAGCAACCAGCAGAAGGCGTACTCGCTGTCCGTTTGTCCCACGGGGCGGAAATGGCCGGTTTTCAAACCGCGATACCCCTTCAACTGACCGTTATGGGCGAACGTCCAGTTACGCCCCCACAGCTCGCGAGTAAACGGGTGGGTATTTTCCAGCGTGACCGCGCCGCGATTCGCCTGACGAATGTGCGACACCACGGCGCAGGATTTAATCGGATACTCCTGCACCAAGCGGGCGATAGGAGAGTTGAAACTCGGCAACGGATCTTTGAACGTGCGACAACCATTGCCTTCATAGAAGGTAATGCCCCAGCCATCTTTGTGTGGCCCGGTGCCGCCGCCGCGCTGTATAAGCCCGGTAAAGCTAAAACAGATATCCGTCGGAACGTTTGCGCTCATCCCAAGCAGTTCACACATGTCCCCTCCTACCCCCTACTGCTAGCAACCTGGCGAGATTACTGCCCTTTTGCCATTTCTTTTTCAACTAACTGGATCAGGATATGAATCGCTTTGATGTGCACTTCCTGAATACGGTCAGCGTAACCGAAGTGCGGTACACTAATTTCAACATCCGCCGTGTCCGCCATTTTACCGCCGTCTTTGCCGGTCAGGGTGATGACCTTCATCCCTTTGGCGCGCGCGGCATCAATGGCCTTGATGATATTACCGGAATTGCCCGAAGTGGAAATCCCGAGCAGCACATCCCCTTCACGCCCCAGCGATTCTACGTAGCGAGAAAACACGAAATCGTAGCCAAAATCATTGCTCACGCAGGAGAGATGGCTGGGATCGGAGATAGCAATCGCCGGGTAACCAGGACGATTCTCACGATAACGACCGGTCAATTCTTCGGCAAAATGCATCGCATCGCAGTGTGAACCGCCATTGCCGCAGGAAATCACTTTGCCACCCGCCTTGAACGCATCAGCCAGCAGCACTGCCGCATTCTGGATCGACTGAATGTTCGCGTCGTCACTCAGAAAAGCGTCCAGCGTAGCCGCAGCCTCTTTCAGTTCACTACGGATTAAGTCCTGATACATAGGATCCTCTCGTTTTGTTCGGTAACAGGCGATAACTCTGCATCGCACCGAAGGCACGCGCAGAGGGAATGCTGGCAGTGTAACGGATCGTGGAAACCGCGAGAAGTATGCTATGCCGCAATCAAGACAATTGCTGATGTTTATCACTAGCGGGGTAAAAACGCACCAGTTTGTGAGTTAAGTTGTAATTGCGTTGTAAATAAATTGATAAAAAAGACGCGATGCACTACACACTATACACATACAGGTCAGACCTCTTAGCAGATGTTTGCCGTAGTGATAACAGGATTGAGTGGGATGCGCGCAGGCGCACGTGAACGGATCGGATTAACGGCCGATGACAACTCTGGAGACGAACTATGGTCGCAGTCAGTATTCTTGTTTTGCTGATAATGGTGGGAGCCCTGTTTTATCATCGGGTGAATCTGCCGCTCAGCGCCGCGTTGCTCGTGGCCTACTTCGCGTTGATGGGTGCTGGTGGGCTGTGGTCCTACTGGTCGTTGTTGCCGTTACTGGTGGTGCTCGCGCCATTAGTCGTGAACGCGTTGCGCCAAAAGGCACTGTCGGCTCCGGCCCTGCGGGTGTTTAAGAAAGTGATGCCCGCCATGTCAAACACCGAGAAAGAGGCCATCAACGCCGGGACCACCTGGTGGGAAGGCGAACTGTTTCGCGGTGCACCGGACTGGAAGATGCTGCATAACTACCCGCAGCCGACATTGACAGAAGAAGAGCAGGCGTTTCTCAATGGCCCAGTGGAAGAGGCCTGCCGCATGGCAAATGATTTCCAGATAACCCATGAGTTGGCCGATCTGCCGCCGGAGCTGTGGGCATTCCTCAAGCAGCACCGCTTCTTCGCCATGATCATCAAAAAGCAGTACGGCGGGCTGGAATTCTCCGCCTATGCGCAGTCTCAGGTACTGCAAAAACTGGCGGGTGTCTCCAGCATTCTGGCGATCACCGTTGGCGTGCCTAACTCGCTCGGCCCCGGCGAACTGTTGCAACATTACGGCACTGAAGATCAGAAAGATCACTACCTGCCACGTCTGGCACGCGGTCAGGAAATTCCCTGCTTCGCACTCACCAGCCCGGAAGCTGGCTCCGATGCGGGCTCGATCCCAGATATCGGCATTGTGTGCTACGGGGAATGGCAAGGCGAGCAGGTGCTGGGTATGCGTTTAACCTGGAACAAACGCTATATCACGTTGGCACCGATTGCCACCGTGCTTGGGTTAGCGTTTAAGCTGCACGATCCCGATCACCTGCTGGGTGACGAAGACGATATCGGTATTACCTGTGCACTGATCCCGACCAGCACGCCCGGCGTCCAGATTGGTCGTCGCCACTTCCCGCTTAACGTGCCGTTCCAAAACGGCCCGACGCAAGGAGAAAACATTTTCGTACCGCTCGATTACATTATCGGCGGATCGAAAATGGCCGGTCAGGGCTGGCGCATGCTGATGGAATGTCTGTCGGTGGGGCGCGGTATTACGCTGCCGTCCAACTCGACCGGGGGCATGAAATCCATTGCACTGGCAACCGGGGCTTATGCCCACCTGCGCCGCCAGTTCAAAATCTCCATCGGCAAAATGGAAGGGATTGAAGAGCCGCTGGCGCGTATCGCAGGCAATACCTACGTTATGGATGCTGCCGCGACGCTGGTGACCGTCGGCATTATGCAAGGTGCCAAACCGGCGGTGCTCTCCGCTATCGTGAAATATCATTGCACCCAGCGCGCCGCGCTGGATGCCATGGATATCACCGGCGGTAAAGGTATCTGTCTTGGCCCTTCCAACTTCGTGGCGCGCAGCTATCAAGGCTCCCCCATCGCGATCACCGTGGAAGGGGCTAACATCCTGACGCGCAGCATGATTATCTTCGGCCAGGGTGCGATTCGCTGCCATCCCTACGTGCTCAAAGAGATGGCGGCAGCACAGGACGATAACCTGCACAGCTTCGATCGTGCACTGTTTGGCCATATCGGGCATGTCGGCAGCAATCTGGCTCGTAGCCTATGGCTGGGGCTCAGTAATGGGCATTTGAGTCATGCACCGACCAAAGATGCCACCCGCCACTACTATCAGCGGATGAATCGCCTCAGTGCCAACCTGGCTCTGCTGGCGGATGTGTCGATGGCGGTGCTGGGCGGTGACTTAAAACGTCGGGAGCGTATCTCCGCTCGACTGGGCGATGTGTTGAGTCAACTCTATCTCGCCTCGGCGACGCTGAAACGCTTTGACGACGAAGGCCGCCAGCAGGCCGATCTGCCGCTGGTGCACTGGGGCGTGCAAGATAGCCTGCATCAGGCCGAAGTGGCCTTAAACGATCTGCTGCGCAACTTCCCGAACCGTGCGGTGGCGGCAATCATGCGCATCGCGCTATTCCCGCTGGGTCAGGTCAGCCCGGCGCCGAGCGACCGTCTGGATCATCAAGTCGCCAAGCTGCTGCAAACGCCAAGCGCCACGCGCAGCCGTTTAGGACGCGGTCAATACCTGACGGCCAGCGAGCACAACCCGGTGGGTCTGCTGGAACAGTCGTTGCTGGAGGTGATGGCCGCCGAACCAATCCACCAGCGGCTGTCGAAAGCGTTAGGTAAATCCCTGCCGTTCATGCGGCTCGATCAGTTGGCAGAGCAAGCCTTGGCAGAAGGCGATATCACCGCGGAAGAGGCACAGATATTGATCCGTGCCGAAGCGAGCCGATTGCGCGCCATCAATGTGGATGATTTTGCACCTGAGGCACTGGCGGCTCAAGCACCGCAGGCCAAACCGGCAACCAAGAAATCCGTGGCTGTCGCCTGATAACCCGCCGGACTGCCCGCGCAGTCCGGCGTTTTCCGTTCTTCATTCTCAACGCTACATTACCGCACTGAACATATCATTATCCTGCTCAGTATCTGCGCGGAGTTTGAAGCGCCTCCGAGAAGCCCAAGGCCATTGCCCGGATAATTCCTCTTTTAGCTGAGAGGAAAGGATCGATGAGCACCCGTTTCAGTGGGTTACGTAAAGGCCTCAGTTGGATGTACCCGCGCCGTCTACGCAACCAGCTCATTATGATTGCGGTGTTCATGGTCACGATCCCCACCCTCACTATTGGCTACGTGGTAGAAACCGAGGGCCGGGCGGCACTGCTGCAAGAGAAAGAGAAAAAACTCTCTGCCATTACCCATCTGCTGGATGAAGCACTGGGGGACAGGTTCACGCATTTTGCCACCCTCCCCCATGCTGAGCGTATTCAGGCACTCAATCAGGAATTAGCCCCGATCACCGAGAGGATCACGCGCGCCTTTAACGGTGTTGGCGCTGGCTATTACCACCGCGCGCTGGATGCCATCATCACCTATGCCCCTTCGGCACAGTTCCAGTCCAACGTCGGTGTCACGATCAACGCCGACCACCCAGGCAGAGAAGTGATGTCCAGCAATCAGCCCAAGGTCTATTCCGGCAAGCAGGTGCGTGGCAACATCATGAATTCCATGCAGCCTATCACCCGCGATGGCAATGTCATTGGTTATATCTGGGCCAACGAGTTATCGGAAGATATCAGCCAGCAGGCACGGCGCATGGATATCAATATTGTCTCGGTGCTGGCGCTGGGTTTGCTGGTGAGCCTGTGCCTGATCATTCTGCTCTCTCGCCGTTTCAGTACCAGCATTGACGTGATCGCCCACGGGCTGGAGGATCTGGCGCAGAATCTGAATACCCGATTGCCGCCCTTATCGGGAGATTTGGGGAAGATCTCGCTCAGTGTCAATGCATTGGCGCAGGCGTTACGCGAAACCAAAACCCTCAACGATTTGATCATCGAGAGTGCCGCCGACGGCGTGATCGCCGTGGATAAACACGGCAATGTCACTACGATCAACCCTGCTGCTCAGGAGATCACCGGCTACCGGCAGGATGAGCTACTGGGCCAGCCGTATGCCAAAATATTCTCCAACACGCATTTCGACAGCCCGGTGCTGGATACGCTGCAAAAAGGCACCGAACACGTGGCGCTGGAAGTCAGTTTTCCCGCCCGGAATCGCACCATTGAACTGAGTGTGACCACCAGCCAGATCCATAATGCCCATAATGAACTGGTCGGCGCGTTGGTGATCTTCTCCGATCTCACGGCGCGTAAAGAAGTGCAACGGCGGCTGGCGCAAACGGAGCGTCTGGCAACACTGGGCGAACTGATGGCGGGCGTCGCCCATGAGGTGCGTAACCCGCTGACCGCCATCAAAGGCTACGTGCAGATCCTCAAGCAGCAGGACACCGACCCAATCCATCAGGAATATATTGCCATCATCCTGAAAGAAACCCACTCCATTAACCGGGTAATTCAGCAACTGCTCGATTTCGCCCGACCGCGACAGGGCTATTGGCAGTTGGTCAGCCTGAACCAGCTTATCGAAGAGTGTCTGGTATTGATCCAAACCACCGGACTGCAAGCCCGCATTGACGTGAGCAAAGATTTAGCGCCAGACCTCGAAGAGGTCGAAGCCGACGGCGAACTGCTGCGGCAAGTGATCCTCAACATTTTGATCAATGCGGTACAAGCCATCAGTGCGCGAGGGCAAATTCATATTCGAACCTGGCAAGTGGATGATGCGCGCCAGGCGGTCACCATCCGCGACACCGGCTGCGGTATTCCCGAGCAACACAAAAACAAGATTTTCGATCCCTTTTTCACCACCAAAGCGTCGGGCACCGGCCTCGGGTTAGCGCTCAGCCAGCGCATCATCAATGCGCATCAGGGAGACATTCAGCTTAGTAGCGACCCTGAACACGGCACCGCCTTTACCCTTTTGCTACCGATTCACCATCAGGGAAATACGCCGCGATGAAACAGACCTACAGTATCCTGATCGCCGATGATGAAGAGAATGTGCGCCGTATGCTCACCACGGCGTTTTCGCTTGCCGGTCAGCAAACATTTTGCGCCAGCGATGGCCGCGAAGCGGTGCGAACCTTTATCGATCACACGCCGGACGTGGTATTGATGGACATCCGTATGCCGCGACTCAACGGCATCGAAGCGCTGCAACAGATGCGCCAGCATCACCCTAAAACGCCCATCATCCTGATGACAGCCTACGCGGCCGTGGAAACCGCCGTTGAAGCGTTGCGCCACGGCGCGTTCGATTACGTGATCAAACCCTTTGATCTCGATGAACTGACGCTCATCATTCAGCGTGCGCTGCAACTTCAGGCGATGAAGCAGGAGATTCGCCATTTGCATCAGGCGCTGAGCGACAGTTGGCAATGGGGGCATATACTGACCAACAGCCCACGGATGATGGAGATCTGCCGCGACACGGCCAAGATTGCGCTCAGTCAGGCCAGTGTGTTGATCAGCGGTGAAAGCGGCACCGGCAAAGAACTGATCGCCCGCGCCATTCACTACAACAGCCGGCGCGCTAACGGCCCCTTTATCAAAATCAACTGCGCGGCGCTGCCAGAATCGTTACTGGAAAGCGAACTGTTCGGCCATGAGAAAGGTGCTTTTACCGGCGCTCAGGTGCAACGGCAAGGGCTGTTTGAGCGCGCTCATCAGGGAACCCTGCTGCTGGATGAAGTGGGTGAAATGCCGCTCAATTTACAGGTAAAACTGCTGCGCGTGTTACAAGAACGCGAGTTTGAACGGGTGGGCGGGCACAACACGGTGAAAGTGGATATTCGTATCATTGCCGCCACTAACCGCAACCTCGTCGCCATGGTCGATAGCGGCGATTTCCGTCAGGATCTGTTTTATCGCCTCAACGTGATCCATCTGGAAATCCCCCCGCTACGCGAACGTCAGCAAGATATTCCGCTGCTGGCCAACCATTTTCTGCAAAAGTTCTGTGCGGAAAACCGGCGTGAAATTATCGATATCGATCCGGCCGCGCTGGCGGTTCTACAAGCCTGGCACTGGCCTGGCAATATTCGCGAATTATCGAACGTGATTGAGCGTGCGGTGATCATGAGCACCGGCGTGGTGATTTTTGCCGACGATCTGCCCACACAGCTGCACTGCGCCACCAGCAACGCCGATGGAGAAAAACCGCCGCTGTCATTTACCCAGGGTGAATCCAGCCTGAAAGAAGCGATCAAGCGCTATGAAAAACAGGTGATTATCTCCACGCTGGAAAAACACCAGGGCAATCGCACCCACAGCGCATTGCAGTTGGGTATCAGCCGCCGGGCGCTGATGTATAAACTGCAAGAATACGGCATCGATACCCTCCTTCCGAAAACGGATACCTGACCCGCTTTTGCCTGAGAAGAAATTTGCGCACTGTGCAAATTCCTTCTCACCTCCCACCGCCTGCCAGACACCGTTCACAGCCAAAGCAACAAAAACAACCAATTGAAAAACATCATAAATAAAAATTTTATTGCCTGAAAAACACAGCTGGCACCCGCCTTGCTATTCCCTGCCCGTACCCACTTCGGCGTATACCAAGGGAAAAATAATGAAAGATAAACATCTTACCTTACCGCAGGCTAGCCGCTTGTTCCGTGATGGCATGACCATCATGGTGGGCGGTTTTATGGGAATTGGCACGCCCCCCCGTCTGGTTAACGCGTTACTCGATTCCGGCGTGCGCGACTTGACGCTTATCGCCAACGACACCGCGTTCGTCGATACCGGTATTGGCCCGCTGATCGTCAACGGCAGGGTGAAGAAAGTGATCGCCTCACACATCGGCACTAACCCGGAAACCGGTCGCCGCATGATTAACGGCGAAATGGAAGTGCAACTGGTGCCGCAGGGAACCCTCATCGAACAGATCCGCTGCGGCGGTGCCGGACTGGGCGGCGCGCTTACCCCAACCGGCGTCGGCACCGTGGTGGAAGAAGGCAAACAGCGCATCACGCTGGATAAAGTCACCTATCTGCTGGAACGGCCACTGCGCGCAGATTTGGCACTGATTCGCGCCCATCAGGCCGATGCGCTCGGCAATCTGACCTACCAACTCAGCGCCAGAAACTTCAATCCGCTGCTGGCTCTCGCCGCAGATATCACCTTGGTCGAACCGGATGAACTGGTCGCTATCGGCGACATCGCGCCAGATCGGGTGGTCACGCCCGGAGCCCTGGTTGATTACATCATTACCCCCGAGGAGCGTTAATCATGGATGCCAAACAACGTATTGCGCGCCGCGTGGCGCAAGAGCTGCAAGACGGCGATGTGGTCAATCTGGGGATTGGCCTGCCGACGCAGGTGGCTAACTATCTGCCAGAAGGCATTGATATCACGCTGCAATCAGAAAATGGTTTTCTTGGCCTTGGCCCGATAACCGAGCCGCATCCCGATCTGGTCAACGCCGGTGGGCAACCCTGCGGCATTCTGCCCGGCGCCGCGATGTTCGACAGCGCGTTCTCCTTTGCCCTGATCCGTGGCGGCCACGTGGATGCCTGCGTGCTGGGTGGCCTGCAAGTGGATGAAGAGGCCAATCTGGCTAACTGGGTCGTTCCCGGCAAGATGGTGCCCGGCATGGGCGGTGCGATGGATTTGGTTACCGGTGCGAAGAAAGTGATCATCGCCATGGAACACTGCGCCAAAGACGGCACCGCCAAAATCCTTAAACGCTGCACCATGCCGCTGACCGCACAGCATGCCGTCCATATGCTGGTTACTGAATTGGCGGTGTTCCGTTTTATTAACGGTGCCATGTGGCTCACCGAAATCGCACCGGGCCATGGCGTGGACAGCATTCGCGCCAAAACCGACGCGCACTTCGACGTGGCAGAACCGCTGCAACCGATGTGGCAAGCCACTGTCGGGGGTGATGCATGATAGGGCGTATCTCGCGTTTTATGACGCGCGTCGTCAGCCGTTATCTGCCCGATCCGCTGATTTTTGCCATGTTGTTAACGCTGATTACCTTCGGCGTGGCGTTGTGGCTCACGCCACAAACGCCGCTCAGCATGGTGAAACTGTGGGGCGATGGTTTCTGGAATCTGCTGGCATTCGGCATGCAGATGGCGCTGATCATTGTCACCGGCCATGCGTTGGCAAGCTCACCACCGGTCAAACGCCTGCTGCGTCTGGCGGCTTCCGCCGCCAAAACGCCGGCACAGGGCGTGATGCTGGTGACATTCTTCGGCTCTGTCGCCTGCGTGATCAACTGGGGCTTCGGTTTGATCGTCGGCGCGATGTTTGCACGCGAAGTGGCGCGCCGTGTGCCCGGATCGGACTATCCGCTCCTGATCGCCTGCGCTTATATTGGCTTTCTCACCTGGGGTGGCGGTTTCTCCGGCTCAATGCCTCTGCTGGCGGCAACGCCCGGCAACCCGGTAGAGCACATCGCCGGTCTGGTGCCAGTGTCTCACACCCTGTTTACCGGTTTTAACCTGTTTATCACGCTCGGCCTGATCGTCGTCATGCCGTTTGTGACCCGCATGATGACGCCGCGACCCAGCGATGTCATCTCCATCGATCCTGCGCTGTTAAAGGACGATACCGACTTCCAGAAAACCTTGCCTGCCGATGCGCCACCCTCTGAGCGTTTGGAAGAGAGCCGCATTCTGGCACTGATTATCGGCGCTCTGGGTGTCGTTTATCTGGGCATCTACTTTGCGGAGAAAGGGTTCAACATCACCATTAACACCGTCAACATGATGTTCATGATTGCCGGTCTGCTGCTGCATAAAACGCCTATGGCCTATATGCGGGCTATCAGCGCGGCGGCACGCAGTACCGCCGGTATTCTGGTGCAGTTCCCGTTCTACGCCGGTATTCAGCTCATGATGGAACATTCCGGGCTGGGCGGTCTGATCACCGAATTTTTCATCAACGTCGCCAATAAAGACACTTTCCCCGTCATGACCTTCTTCAGCTCTGCGCTGATCAACTTCGCCGTGCCTTCCGGCGGCGGCCACTGGGTTATCCAGGGGCCATTCGTGATGCCGGCGGCACAGGCGTTAGGTGCCGATTTGGGCAAATCAGTGATGGCCATCGCCTATGGCGAGCAGTGGATGAACATGGCACAGCCCTTCTGGGCGCTGCCTGCGCTTGCCATCGCTGGACTGGGCGTGCGCGACATCATGGGGTATTGCATCACCGCGCTGCTGTTCTCCGGGGTGATTTTTGTCGTGGGTTTGACGTTCTTTTAACGTCGCGGTGATGAAACAGAGGAAAACAACATGAAAAACGTCGTTATCGTGAGTGCAGTACGTACCGCCATCGGCAGTTTCAACGGATCGCTTGCTGGTGTAAGTGCTGTCGATTTGGGGGCTACCGTTATCAAGGCGGCACTCGCGCGCGCCAACCTTGATGCGGAATGTGTCGATGAAGTGATCATGGGCAACGTGTTACAAGCAGGCCTCGGGCAAAACCCGGCGCGTCAGGCGTTGCTGAAAAGCGGCCTGGCAGACACGGTGTGCGGCTACACCGTCAACATGGTGTGCGGATCGGGGCTGAAAAGCGTAGCGTTAGCCGCGCAGGCGATTGAATCTGGTCAGGCCACAACGCTGGTGGCAGGTGGTATGGAAAACATGAGCCAGGCCCCCTACCTGCTTGATGCCAAAGCGCGCTGGGGCTACCGCCTCGGCGATGGGCAGTTGTCAGACGTTATCCTGCGCGATGGCCTGGTCTGCGCCACCCACGGTTATCATATGGGCATCACCGCGGAAAACGTCGCCAAAGCCTATGACATCAGCCGCGCCATGCAGGATGAAGCAGCCCTCATCTCCCAGCAACGGGCGGTTGCGGCGATTCAATCCGGCGCGTTCGATGCAGAGATCGTCCCCGTCACCGTCAAGCTGCGCAAAAAAGAGGTCGTGTTCCACACCGATGAGTTTCCCAAAGCGGACTCTACGCTGGAAGGGCTGGCAGCTTTGCGTCCGGCCTTTGACAAAGCGGGCACCGTGACCGCCGGGAATGCCTCAGGCATCAACGACGGTGCCGCCGCGCTGGTGATAATGGAAGAAGACGCTGCGCGGGCTGCCGGGTTGACGCCACTGGCACGTATCCGCGGTTATGCCAGCGGCGGTGTCGCCCCCGCGCTGATGGGGATGGGGCCCGTGCCCGCCACGCAAAAAGTCCTGCAACAGACAGGATTGCAGATTGACGATTTTGATCTGATCGAAGCCAACGAAGCCTTTGCCGCCCAGTTCCTGGCGGTCGGCAACACGCTGAAATTCGATCGGGAAAAAGTTAACGTCAACGGCGGAGCGATGGCGCTCGGCCACCCGATTGGTGCCAGCGGCGCGCGCATTCTGGTGACGCTGCTGCATGCGCTGCGGGCGCGTGATGAGACGCTGGGGCTGGCAACGCTGTGCATCGGAGGCGGCCAGGGCGTGGCACTGGCCATTGAACGTCTTGACTGATTTTATGTTGTCACATCAGGGATAACGCAGCGGTAAACCGGCGGCAGCCCATGCGTCGGTTTACCGCCTGTGCCTTTACATTACGCGCCGCTCTGTCGCACCCGCGCCAACAGCGCAGCGGCATCGGGAATATCACTTGCAGTCAGAATCAACGTTTTACCCAATTCAACGGCGTGACGCTGGCAGGCGTGGCGCGCCTGCGGCTCCACGATGTTTGCCAAATCGGCAACGTGCGAGAAGCCTATCGCGCGCCGAATCAATTCTGTACCGGCGTAACCCAGGGTGTCCTGCCACACGTGTTTGAGGAACTGCTCTGCATACCCTGATTCCACCAGCGCCGGATCGCGGCCGTACACCTCAATCAACGCGCTAAAACGTACGGAAAAGGCGTGCCACAGCGCGGTGATATCCTGTAAACGGTTATCGCGCGCAGCGGCGGCGTCTCGCGGGGCCAGCAGCCCTGGCAGGCCACAGAAATTCAGTAACAGGTTGCCCAGCACGGTGCCAATATCAAACCCGATGGGCCCATAGAAACCGAATTCTGCATCAATCACTTTCAGCGTCGTTGGCCCGACAAAAATCGAACCGCTGTGAATGTCCCCGTGCAACAGTGCCTCTGCGTTCGCCAGAAAACGGTGCTTGAGCGCCGCCACGGCGCGCTTTAGTGCCGCGTCACGCCACAGCGCTTCCACCGTTGGGCGCAACGCGGTATCAAAGCGGTTACGCTCATGGTCGCGATAGGGGTCGGTAAAAAACAGATCTTCGGTGATCTGACACAGTTCAGGGTTGATAAAACGTGAAACCGCCGCTTTTTTCTCATGCGGATGCTGATAAAAATCAGAGGTGTGGAACAACACCTGCGCCAGATACTCCCCCACCTGCGCCGCCGCCTGCGGATAGGCCTGACCATCCACCAACTCGCGCCGCCAAATATGCAGATGAGAAAGATCCTCCTGCACCATCACTGCCAACGCCGCATCATGATGCAGCACCTTGACCGTGTGCTGTGGGCAATATTGCGCATGCACCAGCAGGGTTTCCGCTTCAATACGCGCTCTGTCGAGGGTTAACGGCCAGGATTCCCCAACGCAGCGCACATAAGGCAACGCCTGTTTCACAATGACACGGCTCACGCCCTGCGTATCGCGGATTTTAAACACCAGATTAAGGTTGCCATCACCAATTTCATCGGCGACCACCAGCGTATGCGGGTCCGGCACCGCACCAAATTGACGGGCATATTCAACGGCATCTACCGCGCTAAAGGTACGATATAGGGACATCACCACCTCTTCTTGTAACTCGACCATCGATTAATTCGCTATCCGCCATCCGGTTTTAGACATAAAAGCGTTTGGACGTCTATACTTCTGTTTTTCATATTGGCAGAATAAGAAAATCAACGCAATACGCAACAGGAATTTAACGACCCATGCAGAGCTTTAACACACTGAGCCTGAAGGTGACGAATAATCAACTTTGGATCCTCGACCAACAGGCTTTACCCCAGGAAACGGTGTGGCACCCTAGCCCGGATGTGGCGGCGCTGGTTGAACATATTCGTACTTTGCGGGTGCGCGGCGCACCGCTGATCGGGCTTTCCGCCAGCGTGCTGTTAGCGCTGCTGGCAGAAAATGGCATGCCAGTAACCGCACTCGAGCACGCATTGGAAACCCTGCGTGCCACGCGCCCAACTGCCGTCAATCTGATGAACAATCTGGATCGTATGAAACGGGCACTGGAGCAGCCTCAGCATGTTCCCGCACTGGTACAGGAAGCATTGCGTCTGATCGAGGAGGATCGCGCACTGTGTGAACAGATTGCTCAGCACGGAGCGACATTGGTCAAACCCGGCAGCCGTCTGCTTACCCACTGCAATACCGGAGGATTAGCCACCGCGGGCGTCGGCACCGCCATCGGGGTGATTCACCATGCGCACCGCCAAGGGCATGTGGAGCGGGTCTGGGTGGATGAAACGCGCCCCTTATTACAAGGGGGGCGGCTAACCGCCTGGGAGTTGGGGGAATTAAACATTCCCTATCGTTTGATTTGTGATTCGATGGCCGCCACCCTGATGGCACAGGGTCAAGTCGATGCCGTCTGGGTCGGCGCCGATCGCATTGCCGCAAACGGTGATATTGCCAACAAAATTGGCACTTACAGCCTGGCGGTGCTGGCCCATTATCATGGTATCCCGTTCTATGTCGCCGCACCGCACACGACGCACGATGCAGCCTGCCCGGATGGCAAGGCGATCCCCATTGAGCAACGCGCCGCCAGCGAGGTGACCGGCGTGGCGGGCAGCTTTGGCATTTGTCAGTGGGCACCGCAAGACGTACAGGTCTATAACCCGGCTTTTGATGTCACACCCGCTTCGCTGATTAGCGGTTGGGTGCTGGATAGCGGCGTGATCACACCCGAACAGGTGCAAGCAGGGATCTTCACTCAGGCATTACGGTAATGCCCTTCCTCCAGCCAATGGCTGGAGGAAAAATCAGCACGACTATGCCAGTTTTGGATAAGCATCGGCAATGGCATCACCGGTAAAATGCGCCACCCAACCGTCGGGATTATCGAACAGGCGAATTGCGGTAAAATGCGGCTCGGCGCCCATATCGAACCAGTGTGCGGTACCCGCGGGTACCGACAGCAGATCGTTCTTCTCACACAATATCTGGTAAATCTTGCCGTTCAGGTGCAGGCAGAATAGCCCGGCACCTTCGACGAAAAAGCGCACTTCATCTTCGCTGTGTGTATGCTCAGACAGAAATTTGGTGCGCAATGCCTCTTTCTGCGGGTTGTCGGCACGCAGACTGATCACATCCCAGCTTTGGTAGCCCTTCTCTGCCACCAGTTTATCAATCTCATGCTGATACGCCGCCAGCACTTCTTCCGCTGACGGAGAGACGCTCAGCGTACGATCGGCCTGCCAGCGTTCAAAACGCACCCCAATCGCGGCAAGCGCCGTTTGGATGGCCTCCGCATCGCGGCTGTCCCATACCGATTGGCTGGCGTCATTGTCGTTAAAAATGGTTAATGCACTCATGGCAAGGCTCCTTAAACGGCGCGAGTGGCCTGGGATGGGTCAATCTGGTCGAAACGTACCACCTGACGATGGAAGCTTTCTACATCAGCTTCATCACGGATCAACTGACACGTTTGCCAACCAGCCTCGGCAGCAGCATCCAGCTCTTGATGAATATCAGACAAAAACAGCAGTTGTTCTCCCGGCAGCCCAATTGCCTGTGCAATATGGTGGTATGAGCCCGCTTCGCGCTTGGCCCCAACGCGGGTGTCAAAGTAACCACTGAACAACGGACGTAAGTCCCCTGCATCGCTGTAACCGAACAGCAGTTGCTGTGCTTCCACCGACCCCGATGAGTAGACGTAGAGCACGATACCCTGCTCGCGCCATCTGCGCAACTGCGGCGCAACGTCGTCATAGACATGGCCACGGAAATCGCCGTTGAGATAGCCATTGCGCCAGATAATGCCTTGCAGACGTTTTAATGCCGTTGATTTGCGATCCTGCTCCATAAATTGATTTAGAGCTTCCAGCAAGGTGAACGCGTGCGCCTGCGGCTGACCGAGCTCTTCGCGTAACAACGCCAGCGTTTCGGCGATTTCTGGCTGCGTGTCAGCCTGCGCGACGGTCTCGGCTAAACGCGCCCGCGCGTAGGGGAACAGGATGTTATGCACAAAACGGATATCGCTGGTGGTGCCTTCAATATCCGTCACGATGGCCTTGATCATTTAGCCTCCAGCAGACGTCGTTGCAGTTCACACTGAAACAGAAACTCGAGCCCTTCCAGATGACGGCGCGCCTGTGCAACATCGTCTCCCCAGCAGTAAAGCCCATGACCACGCACTAAAAAACCGTAGCGCAGCGCCTGAGTATCGGCGTACGCCGCCACGCGAGCTGCCAGTGCGGGAATATCCTGATCGTTGGCGAAAATGGGAATGGCAACGCGGTCAAGATGGGTATGTTGCCCTTGCAGAGATTTCTGCATCTCATACCCTTCCAGCACCAGCGCATCGCTTTTCTCGACGCGGGAGAGCACTGTCGCGTTCACGGAATGGGTATGCAACACGGCTCCGACTGACGCAAAGCGGCGATAGAGCAAGGTGTGCAAACCGGTTTCAGCCGACGGCGTGCGCCCGCTGGGGACATGGTTATCGGCAATATTCACCCGTAAAAAATCATCCTGATGCAAACTGCCTTTGTCCTTACCGGATTCAGAGATCAGGCAACGGTCTTCATCCAGACGCACCGACATATTACCGCCGGTTGCCGGACACCATCCTTTTTGCCCAATCCAATGACAGGCCGCGACTAACGCCGCCAGTTCTGGGTTTTCACTCATCGTTCATCCTGTGCAGGTGTGCTCTTCACCACAGCGTTTCGCACCGTGGTTAGTACGTTTTGTTATAGGTTAGACGTCAATGGAATTTAGCCGTTTAAACGTCTATGCGTCTTGATTGCCAAATACTAGCATCGTGTTATATTGGCTCGCAATACAGCAGGTTTGCAGGAGTTCATTTCTACCATGAGTGCCGCACTTTTTCCCGAAAGCAAACTGCCCGCATTGGGCACCACCATCTTTACTCAAATGAGCGCGTTGGCGCAGCAGCATCAGGCGATCAACCTGTCGCAGGGGTTCCCGGATTTCAGCGGACCCGATTACCTGCAACAACGTCTGGCCTATCACGTTGCCCAAGGGGCAAACCAATATGCACCGATGACCGGTGCTGCACCGCTGCGCAGCGCGATCGGCGAAAAAACTGCGGCACAATATGGCTGGCAGCCCGATGCCGACAAGGAAATCACAGTCACGGCTGGGGCCACCGAAGCACTGTTTGCCGCCATCGCTGCGCTGGTACGGCCCGGTGATGAAGTTATCTGTTTTGATCCCAGCTATGACAGCTATGCGCCAGCTATTGAGCTGGCGGGCGGTGTGGTTAAACGCGTAGCGCTACAGCCACCGCTGTTTAGCGTGGACTGGGCGGCGTTTCGCGCGCTGTTAAGCGTCCGTACTCGTCTGGTGATCCTCAACACGCCACACAATCCGTCTGCCACCGTGTGGCGTCAGAGCGATTTCGAGCATTTATGGCAGGCGATAGCCAACCAGGAAATCTACGTGTTGAGCGATGAAGTCTATGAACACATCTGCTTTGCACCGGAAGGACACGCCAGCGTGCTGCGCCACAGCGAACTGCGCCAGCGCGCTATCGCAGTCTCTTCCTTCGGCAAGACCTACCACATGACCGGTTGGAAAGTGGGTTATTGCATTGCGCCTGACGCCATCAGCGCAGAAATTCGCAAGGTACACCAGTACCTCACGTTCTCCGTCAATACGCCGGCACAATTAGCCATTGCCGATATGCTGCGCCATGCACCAGAGCACTGGCAGGAACTGCCGGAATTCTATCGGGCACGCCGTGATTTTCTGGTCAATGCGCTCTCCGCCAGCCGTTTTGAAGTGCTGCCCTGTGAAGGGACCTACTTCCTGCTGGCGGATTACAGTGCCATTTCTGATCTCGATGATGTCACTTTCTGTCGCTGGCTAACGGAACACGCTGGCGTGGCGGCGATTCCGCTCTCGGTTTTCTGCGCCGATCCCTTCCCACACAAATTGATTCGGCTATGCTTTGCTAAACAGGAATCTACCTTGCAAGCAGCAGCGGAGCGCTTATGTCGACTTTAACTATCACGCTACTACAACAGCCCTTGGTATGGCTCGATGGGCCAGCCAACCTGAGCCATTTCGATGCCGAGTTGGAAACGGTGCGCGGCAGCGATCTTATCGTGTTGCCAGAAATGTTTACCACCGGATTCGCCATGAATGCCGCGGGCAAGGGGCTGTCAAAATCAGTGGTGGAAACCTGGCTGCAAGAATGGGCCAAAGAGACCAATGCGCTCATCGGCGGCAGCATTGCGGTTTCCACGCCCAAGGGCGCGGTAAACCGCTTTGTGCTGGTTTCACCGTTGGGCGACGTTTACCACTATGACAAACGCCACCTGTTTCGCATGGCCAACGAGCATCACCATTTTGAAGCCGGACAAGGGCGCCTGATTATCGAATGGCGTGGCTGGTGGATATTGCCGCAGATTTGCTATGACCTGCGTTTCCCGGTGTGGTCACGCAACCGCCAGGACTACGATCTGGCGCTGTACGTGGCGAACTGGCCCGCCCCGCGCGCGCACCATTGGCGTACGCTGCTCGCAGCACGCGCCATTGAAAATCAGGCCTATGTAGCTGGATGCAACCGTGTCGGCGCGGATGGCAACGATCACAGTTATCAGGGGGACAGTCAGATAATCAACCCGCTGGGTGAGATCGTCGCGCGAGCGCCGGAGAATCAGTCCGCGCACATCAGCGCAGAACTGTCTCTGGAAGCCCTGCAAAGCTACCGTGAAGCGTTTCCGGCATGGCATGACGCGGACAGGTTCACTCTGTAGTAGGTGAGACGGCTCAGGCCGCTATTTCTCATAGGTATTTGGGGTTTCCCCCCGCGTTGAATGGCGCTGAGGAAAAGGATGACGCCAGGATGAGCTGCATGGATGCTGCGAAAGTCAGCGCCGCGTCTGGAACGCGTCGCTGGCGGTCCGTCCGGCGGCAGCGTTTTCCGAAGGTATCGCGTAGCGACGGCATTACGCAAATAGCTTGGGGTCGAGGGGAATGGGCGATTGCATTCCCCTCGTCGCGCGCGTGCTACGCAAGTGGCAGAGATAAACCACACATTTTCGCGCACGAAACTCTACGCAGACGTAGCATAAAAGCCCCTGATGCTTTAAACGCCGACTCGCAAGTCACTATTTTCACCAAAATTAAGCACCACCGCCAGCCACGCGCGCAGCGCCTGCCCCACATCCGCCGTGGTGATCGACTCATCCGGGTGGTGGCTAATCCCCCCTTTGCAGCGCACAAACAGCATACCGACCGGCCAACGCTCTGCTATCGCAATCGCATCATGACCGGCACCGCTCGGCAGAGCGGGAGCACGCCCTTGCACCTGTGTAACCGCCTCACGCAGCAACCGCTGTAATCCATCATCACAGCGCGTTGGCGCAATGCGGTAATACTCTTCAGCCGCAAAGCGGCAGCCGCGCGCCTGCACAATCTGCTCGCCATGAGACAATAAGTTCGCCAGCAACGTGGTCAGAGCCTGCTCCTCCGGTCCGCGCACGTCCAGTGTTAAACGGACCTCGCCCGGTATCACATTCGCCGCCCCCGGCGCACATTGCAACGTGCCGATGGTTGCCACCAAACCGGCCCCCTGCTCTTGTGTCAGTTGTTCAACCGCAACCATCCATTGTGCCGCTGCCGCCAACGCATCCTGACGTTGCGTCATCGGCACCGTACCGGCGTGACCCGCCGTTCCCTGAAAAACACAGTTTAACCGGCGTGCACCGTTGATCGCTGTCACCACGCCCAATGCGGCGTCGTCGTGCTCCAGACAAGGGCCTTGCTCAATATGCATTTCCAGATAGGCAGCGATGCTTTGTGGCGTGCGCGCCGCACGCCCAATGCCTTCCGGGCATAATCCTGCCTGCGTCAACGCTTGTGACACGCTTATACCTTGCGCATCCTGACAGGATAACCAGCTTTCAGGCCAGGTACCGGTCAGCCCTCGGCTGCCCAGCAGCGTAATACCAAACCGCGTGCCCTCTTCGTCACCAAATCCCACAATTTCCAGCGCCACTGGCAGGCGAATCTGTTGCTGATGCAGAAAGCGCACCACTTCAATGGACGCCAAAACGCCCAGCATGCCATCGTAGCGCCCGGCGTTGCGCACCGTATCAAGGTGCGAACCTAACACTACCGCAGGCACATCGGGCAGATTGCCTTCATAGCGACCACAGATATTGCCGACCGCATCCTGCCATACCTGCATTCCCGCTTCCCGCATCCATTCACCCACGCAGGTATTGGCGCGCAAATGCTGTGGCGACAGATAAACCCGCGTTAGCTGATCGCTGTCTTCGCTGATCTCTGCCAAAGTATCGCAGCGCCACATGACCCGCTCGGCAGCCGATTGCGCCGTAAAGTGCGATAACCACGGCGAACTCATCGCGTAACTCCGGCACTGGCGTCATAACGATCCCATGCCGCCTGCAATGCCGCGCCCTGCACCGTGCGGAAACCGTGGCGGTTGAGCACCGCTTCCAGCGCGCTCAGGGTTTGCATCACACAATCTTTGCGGGCGTTATACCCCATGGTGCCGATACGCCAGATTTTCCCCTGTAGCGGACCAAATGAGGTGCCGATTTCAATGGCAAAATCATTCAGCAAGCAGTGGCGAATTTGCTCACCCTGTATGCCCTCAGGGATAACCACACCGGTCACGTTATTCATTTTGTGTTGCTTGTCACCGTAAATGCGCAACCCCATGCCTTCCAGACCGGCGACCAGCGCCTCACCGTGCAGCGCATGACGCGCGATGCCTTTATCCAATCCCTCTTCGAGCATCACTCGGGCACACTCCCGTGCGGCGAACAGCATGCTGGTGGCTTCGGTATGGTGGTTCAGGCGCTCGGGGCCCCAATAGTCCATCACCATGCCGAGATCGAAATAGTTGGAGTAGATCATCTCCTCTTCACCGTCGCGATGTTCCGCCGTACGAATCCCCTGCTCCACGCAGCGACGACGGCGTATGGCCGCTTCCATCTTCGGACTGAGGGTGATTGGCGCGCTACCTGAAGGGCCACCCAGACACTTCTGCAACCCGGCAGAAACGGCATCCAATCCCCAGGCGTCGGTCTCCAGCGCGTTACCACCGAACGAGGCGGTCGCATCGGTATAAAACAGCACATCATGGCGACGGCAGATATCCCCGAGTTCGGCCAGCGGCTGCAACATGGTGGTGGAGGTATCGCCTTGCACCGTCAGCAAGGCACGTGGGCGTAACCGTTGGATAGCATATTCAATTTTATCCGGGGTAAAGACTTCCCCCCAGGGCACTTCGATGGTATGAACGTCAGCGCGACAGCGGCGCGCAATTTCACATAACAGATGCCCGAAACGCCCAAACACCGGCACCAAAACCCGATCGCCGGGGCGGATCGCCGAGAGTAAAATGGCCTCAATACCCGCGCGCGAGGTGCCATCCACCAGCATGGTCCAGCGGTTTTCCGTGCGGAACAGTTGACGATAAAGGGCCATGGTCTGGTTCATGTATTCCGTCATGGCCGGATCGTATTGACCAATCAACTGACATGCCATGGCGCGCAGTACACGGGGATCCGCATTGATCGGACCGGGTCCCATCAGTAAACGGTGAGGCGGATTGATCTGCGCGTATAAGTCGTTATTCATCATGCACAACTCCAAAAAAATCAGGAACGTTCGCTGCCAGCAACGGGGCTCAGGCCTCCGTCAAACCACGCACCGACGCAATAAATTGTTTGAGTTCGGGGGTCTGTGGGTTCGCGAACAGCGCGCGGCTGTCGCCTTGTTCCCACACGGTGCCTTCATGCATAAACACCACCCGATCGCCCACTTCCCGGGCAAAGTTCATTTCGTGTGTGACCAAAATCAGCGTCATGCCTTCTGCTGCCAGTTGCTCCAGCACCTTCAGCACTTCGCCCACCAGTTCAGGATCGAGCGCAGAGGTGATTTCATCGCACAGCAGCACTTTGGGGTTCATCGCCAGCGCGCGGGCAATCGCCACGCGCTGCTGCTGGCCGCCAGACAGGTTGGCCGGTGAGTAGTGCAGGCGTTCACTCAACCCGACTTTCGCCAGCATCTGCTCCCCCAAAGCACGGCACTCCGCTTCGCTTTTTTTCAGTACCAAACGGGGGGCCAGCATCACGTTTTCCAGCGCGCTCATGTGCGGGAACAGGTTAAAGTTCTGAAACACAATGCCCACGGAACGGCTGATTTCACGCGCTTGTGAATCGCGATTGGTCACGGTTACGCCACCGAGTTTAATGCTGCCTTCCTGATAGCCTTCCAGGCCGTTAATGCAGCGCAACAGCGTGCTTTTTCCCGAGCCGCTGCGCCCGATAATGGAAACGACCTCGCCCATATCGATATCCAGATCGACGCCTTTCAGGACGTGATTCTGGCCGTAGTATTTCTGCACCTGATTAATGGTGATGAGCGGCATTGAATTTCTTCTCCAGATAGCGGCTGTAGTAGGACAGCGGATAACACATCAGGAAGTAGCCCAGTGCGACCAGGCCAAAGACCTTGAAAGGTTGATAGGTGACGTTGTTCAGCATGGTGCCGGCCTTGGTCAGTTCGATAAAACCGATGATCGATGCCAACGCCGTCCCTTTAATCACCTGCACCGAAAACCCCACCGTGGGTGCGATCGCGATGCGCATGGCTTGCGGCGCAACCACCCGGCACAGCGTTTGACCAAAGCTCAGCCCGAGACAGCGCGACGCTTCCCACTGCCCTTTTGGCAATGCCACGATGCTGCCGTGCCAGATATCCACCAGAAATGCGCTGGTAAACAGCGTCAGTGCCAGTGCCGCCGCGGTCCAGGGACTGACATCAATGCCAAACAGGCCAAGGCCGAAAAAGGCCAGAAACAGCTGCATCAACAGCGGCGTTCCCTGAAACACACCGGCATAGAAATGCGTAAAACGTACCGCCCAACGGCGCTGGCTTAGCCGCACCAACAGCAGTGGCAATGTCACCAACGCACCGCCGAAAAAGGCCGTCAGCGAGAGCAGCAGTGTCCAACGCGCCGCCAGCAGCAGGTTGCGCACGATATCCCAATCGGTAAAGTTCATCACCCGTGCGTTCTCCCGAGTAAACGACGGCCCGCCATCATCAGCAGTTGTCGCATCAACAACGACAGCACCAGATAAAACAGCGTGGTGACCAGATACACCTCAAAGCTGAGAAAGGTGCGCGATTGAATCAGGTTGGCGGCAAAGGTTAGCTCTTCATAAGAGACCTGCGACACCACGGAGGAGCCGAGCATCACGATAATGCACTGGCTCACCAGCGCCGGATAAATGCGCTGCATGGCCGGTGGCAAAATAACGCGCACAAAGGTTTGCATGCGCGTCAGCCCCAGCACGCGCGCGGCTTCCCACTGCCCTTTCGGCGTAACCTGAATGCCCGCACGGATAATTTCCGTGCTGTAGGCCCCGAGGTTAATCAGCATCGCCAGCAGCGCGGCTTCACCCGCCGTCAGTTTCCAGCCGAGCGTTGGCAGGCCAAAAACAATGAAAAACAGCTGCACAACAAACGGCGTATTGCGGATCAGTTCAACGTACAGCCCCCACAGGCGGCTTGGCAGCGAGGGGCGGCCACTGCGTAATGCCGCGCCACAGATGCCGATGGCAATACCGCCAAAGGTCGCCATGGCCGTCAACTGGACCGTCACCCACAGCCCCGCGAGCAGTTCGGGCCAATAAGGCCACAGCGCGGCAAAATTCAGTTGATAGGTCATGGCATGTCTCCCTTAAGCACCCGGTTATTCAGTCAGCAGGCTGGCGGGCAATGGCGCTTTCAGCCACTTTTCAGAGAGCGAATTCAGGGTGTTATCCGCCAACGCCTGGGCAATCAGCGTATCCACCTTAGCTTGCAGCGCCGCTTCCCCTTTCTTGATGCCGATATAGCACGGTGAGTCTTTCAGCATAAATTTGGCAACCGGTGCCTTGGCAGGGTTTTGCGCCGCAATGGCTGCCACCACCAGGTTACCGGTAGCGATGTACTCCACCTGCCCGGACAGATACGCCGACAGCGTGGTGTTGTTATCTTCATAGCGTTTTATCTGCGCCGCTTTCGGGGCGATTTCACTCAGCACCATGTCTTCTACGGCACCACGCGTTACGCCGACGCTTTTGTCTGCCAGTTGCTGCGCATCGCTCACCGTACCAGCCTGCGGACCAAACACGCCGAGAAAGAACGGTGCATAAGCGCGGCTGAAATCGATCACTTTTTCACGTTCAGCGTTTTTACCCAGACTGGAGATCACCAGATCCACTTTATTGGTTTGCAGATAAGGCACACGGTTGGCGCTGGTCACTGGCACCAATTGCAACTTTAGTTTCATCTCCTGTGCCAGATAGCGAGCGACGTCGATGTCATACCCTTGCGGTTGCAGATCGGTGCCGACTGATCCAAACGGCGGGAAGTCTTGCGGTACTGCCACGCGTAACACACCACGCTGTTCAATGTCCTGAAGCTGATCGGCAACCGCGTTGCCCGCTTGTGCGACTAACAGCAGTGCGCCAGCCAGCGCGATAAAGTGTTTTTTGATGCCCATTGCGTATCTCCTGGTTGAGAGTCAGATGAAACCAAAAGTTCTTAACAAGCGATAAGTGAAACTATCGTTTCATTCACTAAGCAAAGGGCATGCCACTCTTAAAAAGTGTGCTAATCAGGCGTAGCAAGGGGGAAGTTGAGCGAGCCGGGGTTGAAACGCGCAAAAAATGCAGCGCTAAGCGAGCACCAAAAAAGTGCAAAAGCACTCTTTTGGCGCTCGCTTAGCGCTGCTCTAATTCATCCAGGTGGGTATAAAGATCGGCGATTTGATGAATACGTTGACGGCCCTGTTGCAACATTTCATGCAGTAACGCATTGCTGAGCAACCCGGCCAGACTCATGGCCGCGCTATAGCTATCAAAGGCGGAAACGCTGTCCAATGGCAGACATAGTGACCAGGTGGCAAACGGAAATAAGCCATTGGCCTGCGGTTCACAGATCAGTACCACGGGCACCTGACGCGCCTGCAACTGTGCCAGTAGCGGCTGGATAACGCGCGGACGGCAGCGAAACGCCACGATCACCGCAACATCCTGCGGTCCCAGGTCAGCAATCTCCTCCGACAGCGTCTGCCCCGGTTGGGCCAGCAGCGCCACCTGCGCACGCACCTGCATCAATTGTTGGCGCAGATGAAGCGCCACCGGATAGCTATTGCGCAGACCGACGATCGCGACCTGTCGGGCCCGCAGCAACGCATCGATAATGGCACCAAACTGTGCCGGATCGATACGGTTGATCCATTGCGCCAGATTCGCCATTTCCTGTTTACAGTGGCGCGCCAGCAGCGTATTGCCCTGAACCGCATCACGGCTCTCAGCCAGCGGCATCCCGCTTTGGCGCAAGGTTCTTAGCTCTTCACGCACATCACGGTAGCTGGCATACCCCAACCGCTTGAACAAGCGACTGACGGTCGCTTTCGACACGCCGCTCAGCCGCGCCAGTTCGGCACTGTTATAACCAATCACGTCGTCGAAATGGGTAAAGATAAAATCGGCAATGCGCTGTTCCTGCCCAGAGAGTGTGCTGTAACGACTGCGTAGCCGCTCATCAATTTGTGTCATGGTGATTCCGTTTTCTCTGTGTCACTGCAACTTTCGTTGCAATCACACTAACACAAGCCCATCACCGACATACAATAGGAAAAAACGTCTGCCCGCTCTGTCTCGACACCATTCTGGAACAACTCTTGCAACACACGTTTCACGCTAACGCCTCTGCATCGTGAAATAACAGGAGAACCGATGACCTCTCATACCCCTGAAACCCTAAGCGCGTATCTGCAACAGATGGAAACCCTGCTGAATCTGCCACTCCCCCCGGAGCGCCATGACGCGGTGCTGCTCCAGTTACAGCGCATCGCAGAGATGGCGCAGCCGCTGATGGACTATCCGCTGGAGATGCGGGAAGAGATCGCGGGGGTTTATCAATTATGACCCTCCCGTTGTCGATGGCGGAACTCACCGCATTATCCATCACCCAACTGCAACAACATCTGCAACGTGGAGAACTTGCCGCCCGTGAGATCGCCGACATTACGCTGGATGCCATCGCGCAGCGACACCCAACGTTAAATGCCTATACCCAGGTCACAGGCCAACGTATGCAACAAGAGGCCGATGCGCTGGATGCGAGGCGACTGCGCGGCGACGTTTTGCCAGCGTTGGCAGGTGTGCCTTATGCGGTAAAGAACCTGTTTGACGTTGCCGGAGAAACCACGCTGGCAGGCGCACAGCTGTTTGCCGACCAGCCTCCCGCCAAGCGCGATGCGTTTGCGCTGCGCCAGTTAAGCGCCAGCGGTGCTCTGCTTTACGGCATGCTGAATATGGATGCTTACGCCTACGGTTTCACCACCGAAAACAGTCACTACGGACCGACTCGCCATCCACTCGATCCAACCCGCATCGCGGGAGGTTCTTCCGGTGGCTCCGCCGCTGCGGTCGGCGCGGGACTGGTGCACTTTTCACTGGGCAGCGATACCAATGGTTCGATTCGGGTGCCCGCGTCGCTGTGCGGCATTTTTGGTCTGAAGCCGACGTTTGGCCGCTTATCGCGTGAAGGTAGCCACCCGTTTGTTGCCAGCCTCGATCATATCGGCCCAATGGCACGTCGCACGGAGGATTTGGCCCAGGTGTTCGATGCCTTACAGGGCATGGATAGTGACGATCGCTTTCAGTGCCCGCAGCCGCTCCTTTCTAGCGCATCCCGCTTGCAGGAGGGCGCCCACGGCCTGCGCAGTGCCGTGCTTTCTGGTTACTTTAGTGAGGCCTGCGATGATGATGCGCGCGCTGCCGTGCAACGTGTGGCACACGCGCTGGCGACCAGCGAAGAAAGGATCATCGCCCAGGCCGAGCTGGCTCGCACCGCCGCCTTTATTCTCTCGGCCAGCGAAGGGGGCAACCGTTATCTCTCCGCCCTAAGCCACGCGCCTGAAAAATTTGAGCCGCATTCACGTGAACGCCTGACGGCGGGCGCCATGTTGCCTTCGGCCTGGTATCTACAGGCTCAGCGCTTTCGTGACGTCTTTCGCCGTCAGGTATTACCGCTGTTTGAACACGTGGACCTGCTGATTGCCCCGGCGACGCCGTGCTGCGCCACCCTTATCGGCCAGGAAACGATGCGAATCAATCACACCGATCTGCCCGTACGCGCCAGTATGGGCATGTTGACCCAGCCTATTTCGTTTGTCGGGCTTCCCGTCGTCACCGTGCCGTTGATGACCACAAAAGGGTTACCGATTGGCGTGCAACTTATTGCTGCCCCATGGCGGGAAGATATTTGTCTGCGTGCCGCCTGGGCACTGGAACAATCCGGCGTGGTCAGCGCCATTTCCTGCCAGTAAAGACGGTGAAAGAGTCTTATACCCTAAATAATTCGAGTTGCAGGACAAAACGTTTACGTTTTGAACAGCGCTTGCGCTGGCCCACAGGGTGAATCTCAGGGATGAGATTCATTAATCCCGATGAGCTTACTCAGGTAAGTGATTCGGGTGAGAGAACGCCGCCAACGCACCTGCAGCTTGAAGTATGACGGGTATATCGGGGGATGCCTGTTGGCATCCTCTATTTCAATGCGTGTAACGGGGAAATATAAAGTATTGACAGTGGCATTTTTCCCCTTTCGATGGGGTAATCATTTTCAGTGTAATCCGAAAATAACCATCACCAAATAGCGATATAAATCACCTTTATCACTGCAATGGCATAAGTAATTTCAAAAAAAATCAAAACATCATTCACACCCATTATTACCCACAATATACCTAAACGTAAAAACCATTTAAAACACCGATTTTCAAAACACACAAAAAATTTAAATACATGAAAAAATTAATAAAAAACACCAACAAATAATATAAAAACCAGACAGCATAAAATAATGGATAATGGCCTATCAGACGGCATGAAAATGAATATCCTCATAGCACCATCCTCGGCATCAAGGGTTGCCTCAGAATCTGAGTATGGTAGGGTATGGCGTGTTTTCACCTTCATCAGGACGAAATATAGAACGATAAATCACAGAGGAATTTTATCATTTCATGGCAATAAAACTCGAAGTTAAGCATCTCTATAAAATATTTGGCGAGCACCCTGACAGGGCATTTAAACTGATAGACAAAGGGCTAAACAAAGATCAGATCTTTGAAAAAACCGGGCTCACTGTCGGCGTGAAAGACGCCAATCTGGCCATTGAAGAAGGCGAGATATTCGTCATCATGGGATTATCCGGCTCGGGTAAATCCACACTGGTACGCCTTCTCAATCGTCTGATTGAACCGACTCGCGGTCAGGTACTGATCGACGGCGAAAACATCGCTGAGGTATCAGACACGGAACTGCGCGCCCTGCGCCGCAAAAAAATCAGCATGGTGTTCCAGTCATTCGCCTTGATGCCGCACCTGAGCGTGTTGGCTAACACGGCGTTTGGCATGGAGTTGGCGGGCGTCGATAAAGCACAGCGCGAACAGAAAGCGCTCGAAGCGCTGCAACAGGTGGGTCTTGAAGCCTATGCCAACACGTATCCGGATGAGCTTTCCGGCGGGATGCGTCAACGCGTCGGTCTGGCGCGTGCACTGGCAAACGATCCCGATATCCTGCTGATGGACGAAGCGTTTTCAGCGCTCGATCCGCTGATCCGCACTGAAATGCAAGATGAGTTGGTGAAACTGCAATCGCGCCACCAGCGCACCATCGTATTTATTTCCCACGATCTGGACGAAGCCATGCGCATCGGCGATCGCATCGCCATTATGCACGGTGGTGAAGTGATCCAGGTAGGCACGCCGGATGAAATTCTCAACAACCCGGCTAATGACTATGTGCGTACCTTCTTCCGCGGCGTGGATATCAGCCACGTGTTCAGTGCCAAAGATATTGCGCGTCGTCGTCCCGTCACTTTGATCCGCAAAACGCCCGGCGTTGGGCCGCGCTCGGCGCTCAAGATCCTACAGGATGATGACCGTGAATATGGCTACGTGCTGGAAAAAGGCAAAAAATTTATCGGCGTGGTGTCTATCGATTCGCTGAAAAAAGCACTACACGCGCAACAACCGCTGGAACAGGCTTTGCTGCCCGACCCTGCCCCCGTGCCCGCAGATATGTCACTTAACGAGCTGATTTCACAGGTTGCGCAGGCCCCCTGCGCCGTACCGGTCATCGGTGAGAACAGTGAATATATCGGCATTATTTCCAAGGGCATGCTGTTACAGGCATTAGACAAGGAGGGCAGCAACAATGACTAACGCAACCAATCCGTGGGACACCACGCAAACACCGGTCAATGCTGCCGAACAGGCAGCCACCAGCAGCAATGGCGATCCCTGGTCATCGGCAGCACAGAGTGCATCGGCTTCGGGTGACGCCGCGACTAACAGCGCAGATGCCTGGGGTGCGCCCGCTCAGGATGCCGCCCAGTCTGGCGCTGATTGGCTGAACAGCGCCCCGGCACCGGCTCAGGAACACTTTTCGCTGTTAGATCCGTTCAAAGACACGTTGATTCCGTTGGATCATTGGGTCACCGGAGGGATCGACTGGCTGGTGCTGCATTTCCGTCCGCTGTTTCAAGGCATTCGCGTGCCGGTTGACATCATTCTCAACGGTTTCCAGCAGGCGCTGTTAGGTATGCCAGCACCGATTGCCATTGTGGTGTTCTCCCTTATCGCCTGGCAGATGTCATCACTGGGTATGGGGGCCGCAACGTTGATATCGTTGGTCGCCATCGGTGCTATCGGTGCCTGGTCACAGGCCATGGTCACGCTGGCGCTGGTATTAACCGCCCTGTTCTTTTGCATGCTGCTTGGTCTGCCGCTCGGCATCTGGCTGGCGCGCAGTGAGCGTGCAGCAAAAGTGGTGCGCCCGTTGCTCGACGCCATGCAAACCACACCGGCGTTTGTGTATCTGGTGCCGATTGTCATGCTGTTTGGTATCGGGAATGTCCCCGGTGTGGTGGTCACCATTATCTTTGCACTGCCGCCGATTGTGCGTTTGACCATCCTCGGTATCCGGCAGGTGCCCGCCGATCTGGTAGAGGCCGCGGAGTCCTTTGGCGCCAGTCCGCGCCAGATGCTGTTCAAAGTACAGTTACCGTTGGCAATGCCCACCATCATGGCGGGGGTTAACCAGACGCTGATGCTCGCGCTCTCCATGGTGGTGATTGCTTCGATGATCGCCGTGGGCGGATTGGGGCAGATGGTGCTGCGCGGTATCGGGCGTCTGGATATGGGACTGGCCGCCGTGGGCGGCGTCGGGATCGTTATTCTTGCCATCATTCTGGACCGATTGACTCAGTCTCTGGGACGTGACCGCCGTAGCCGTGGCAATCAATCCTGGTATCGCACCGGTCCGTTGGGGCTGATCTTGCGCCCGTTCACGCGTTAATCACATTACACATAAAGAGGGATAAACCATGATGCAGAAAACCGGATTCGGGGCTGTTGCCCTGATTGCCGCGCTGACAGGCTCGCCGCTCTATGCCGCCGATCAGCCGGGCAAAGGTATCCGTGTTCAGCCCGTGCAGAGCACCATTTCGGAAGAAACCTTCCAGACGCTGCTGGTCAGCCGCGCGCTGGAGAAACTGGGCTACGACGTGCAACCGATCCGCGAAGTGGATTACAACGTCGCCTATATGTCCATCGCCTCCGGCGATGCCACCTTCACCGCAGCCAACTGGGATCCGCTTCAAGCAGACATGTACAAAGCGGCGGGCGGTGATGTCAAATTTTATCGCGACGGCGTCTACGTTGGCGGCGCAGCGCAGGGCTATCTGATCGACAAAAAGACCGCGGAAAAGTACCAGATAACCAACGTTGAGCAATTGAAAGATCCGGAGATCGCCAAGCTGTTTGATACCAACGGTGATGGCAAAGCGGACCTGATCGGCTGTGCGCCGGGTTGGGGTTGTGAAGCCGCCATCAATCATCACCTTCAGGCTTACGGATTAAGCAATACGGTCGAGCACAATCAGGGTAACTACGCCGCGATGATCGCGGATGCCATTACCCGCTATAAAGAAGGCAAGCCGGTTTTCTATTACACGTGGACACCCTACTGGGTCAGTGATGTTCTGGTACCGGGGCGCGATGTTGTCTGGCTACAGGTGCCTTTCTCTTCTCAACCGGGAGAAATGAAAGGCTCCAGCACCAAGCTTGCTAACGGCAACGACTACGGCTTCCCCGTGAATAATATCCGCATCGCAGCGAACAAAGCGTGGGCCGAGAAAAATCCGGCAGCGGCCAAGCTGTTTGCCATCATGAAACTGCCGTTGGCTGACATCAACGCGCAGAATATGCGGATGCGCAGCGGAGAGAGCAGCCAGAAAGATATCGAACGCCATGTGGATGGCTGGATCAAAGCACATCAGGCACAGTTTGATGGTTGGGTAAAAACCGCCGCTGACGCGGCAAGGTAACCTATAGCCGCACGTTGTTATTCACTACTCACAGGCCCATTCGGGCCTGTTTTTCAGATTGCGTTCCCGGTAAACGCCCTCACGCTTAACGGATTTGCTACAATCACGCCCACACCTTTCAGAACGCTAGTGAGTATTCATGTCTTCTCAACAGGCCCAGACCGGCCTCAGCCTTCCTTTAACACTTATCATGTCAACGGCAACCGGATTAGCCGTTGCCAGTAATTACTACGCTCAGCCGCTGTTAGACACCATCGCCAGAGCCTTTGCGCTTTCGGTTAATCAGGCAGGGCTTATTGTCACCGCCGCGCAGGTGGGCTATGCGGTAGGTTTGATGTTTCTGGTGCCGATGGGCGATATGTTTGAACGGCGTGCGCTGATTGTCACCATGACGCTGTTAACCGCGCTGGGGCTGGTGATTACCGCACTGGCTCCGACATTACCGCTGATGCTTGCGGGCATTGGGGTCGCAGGGTTGTGCTCCGTGGTAGCCCAACTGTTGGTGCCGCTCGCGGCAACGCTGGCAACCCCCGAAACGCGTGGCAAGGTGGTCGGCACGATAATGAGCGGCCTGCTGCTCGGCATTCTGCTTGCACGCACCATTGCCGGTGCACTCGCCACGCTGGGAGGATGGCGCACCGTGTATTGGGTAGCCAGCGCACTGATGGTCATCATGGCGTTGGTACTGTGGCGTGCGCTGCCGCGTTTACCACCCAGCAATAACCTGCAATACGAGCAGTTGATCGTCTCCATTTTTCGGCTGTTTACCACCACGCCCGTGCTGCGGGTGCGTGCACTGCTTGGGTGTCTCTCTTTCGCCAATTTCAGCATTCTTTGGACCTCGATGGCGTTTCTGCTGTCGGCACCGCCTTATCACTATTCAGAGGGGATTATCGGGCTGTTTGGTTTAGTTGGGGCGGCAGGCGCACTGGCGGCCACCCGCGCCGGTCGTCTGGTCGATAAGGGAAAAGCCACAGTAACCACCACGGTGGGTCTGGTGCTGCTGTTGCTGTCTTGGGGCATGATCGCCATGGGTGCCACGGCGCTGCTACCGCTGATTGTCGGCATTGTGGTGCTCGATCTTGCCGTGCAGGGCTTGCACGTCACTAACCAAAGCGTGATCTACCAGATGATGCCGGAAGCGCGTAACCGGCTCACCGCCGGATACATGACCAGCTACTTTATCGGCGGCGCGGCGGGCTCTTTGCTGTCTGCGGCTACCTATCAGGTTGCAGGCTGGGCAGGCGTTTGCTATGCGGGTGCCGCAGTGAGCCTGCTGACGCTGCTTATCTGGATTCCCGGCCGAAAACACGGCTGACAGGGCCGTCAATAAGGATGTGTCACATCTCTGGCACATCCGCCGTTTTATCGGTAGGGTATTGACCACCCATTCTATTAAACGACACGTTAGCCAATGATAAGCCAACAGCAGGAGAAGCACATTGAACACGCTTCTCCGCACGCCACCTTTGCCGAAGGGGTGATCAGTAGCCTGCCGATTGTGATCGGTTATCTTCCCGTCGCCTTCGCTTTTGGCCTGAATGCGGTCAAACTCGGGTATTCGCCGTGGGAAGCCGTCTTTATGTCGTGCGTGATTTACGCCGGTGCCAGTCAGTTTGTGATTACCGCCCTGCTCAGTGCCGGGATGTCTATTTGGGTGGCGGCGTTTACCGTCATGGCCATGGATGTGCGCCATGTGCTGTATGGCCCTGCGCTGCGGCACCGTATTTTGCAGCGCCTGCCAACACGCAAAACACCGTTGTGGGCGTTTGGGCTGACCGATGAAGTCTTCGCCGCGGCGACAGCGCGGCTGGCACAAAACAATCGCCGCTGGAGTGAAAACTGGATGCTGGGCGTTGCTGCCGCCTCGTGGATTTCCTGGGCCTGCGGCACAGTGATCGGCGCGTTATTCGGTAATGGGCCACTGAAAGCGTATCCCGCCGTCGAGGCGGCGCTGACCTTTATGTTGCCGGCACTGTTCCTCAGTTTTCTGCTGGCCTCTTTTAAAAAGCGGCAAAGTGGGGTCGTGGTGTGCGCGCTGGGGGGCGCCCTACTTGGCTTACTGCTGTTCTCCATTCCGGCCGCGATCTTAGTCGGCATCGGCAGCGGCTGTGCCGCCGCACTGTTTCTCACACCGCCCGTCATGACTCAACAGGGGGAAAAATCCTCATGAGTAGCCAAATTTTACTGATTGGTGTGCTGGTTGGCATGGTGAACTTTTTATTCCGCTACCTGCCACTGCGTCTCGGAGCCAGCCGAGCCTCCGGCTCACTCAAGCGCGGCAAAGTAGGCGCGGTACTCGACAGCATTGGTATCGCGTCTATCTGCGCCCTGCTGATCGTTTCCAGCGTCCCTGAGATTCAACAGCATACTAACAAGTTGTTGCCCACACTCATCGGTTGCCTGACGCTCACGCTCTGTTTCTACCGGACACGCAGCATTGTCATCTCCACATTGTTGGGCGCGTTTTGTTACGGTATTGCTTTTAAATACCTTTCATTGGGAATTATTTAATATCATTGTGTTAGCAGTGCGTTATTAGTGGTTCACGTTAGCTAACACAAGGTCACTTACGTTCTGTCACAAAGTCGACGACACAATGCGACTAAATATCGTTTACCCGATTAGTAACTTTAGTTATTATACTGATCGTGATTAATGAGGTTCACATAAAAAATGGATAGTCCATCTGTACATAAGCGCGGGCTCACTGAAAGTGGCGCGCGTGACAAAAAACCTGAGTTCGATAAAAACAGTTCCTTCTCCCCCATCGAACAAATGATCAATCTGCGCGCATCGCGCAATCCAGAGTTTCCTCAACAGGAAATTTTGCTGGTGCGTTTGTGCATGCATATGCAGAACAAGATTCTGGAGCACCGCAACAAGATTTTGCGGGAACAGGGCATCAACGAAACGTTGTTTATGGCACTGATTACGCTGGAATCTCAGGAATCACGTAGCATTCAACCATCAGAATTGAGCGCCGCACTGGGCTCTTCGCGGACCAATGCCACCCGCATTGCCGATGAGTTAGAAAAGCGCGGTTGGATTGAACGCCGTGAAAGCGATAGCGATCGTCGCTGCTTACACCTGCATATGACCGATGAAGGCAAAGCGTTTCTCGATCGTCTGTTGCCACCGCAGCACCAGAGTTTGCATTTCCTCTGGTCGGCATTGGAAAAAGATGAGCAGAAGCAGTTGGAAGTATTGATGCGTAAATTGCTGGTGCGACTGGACGAAATGGACAAGATCGATAATCCATGATCTCGTCAGACCGATAATAACAATAGGCTTTGTTGAATAAATAGAACTTTTAGGTGAGCATCTGCTCAGATCACTACCGTCATTTCAACATCTGCACCCCATGGCAAAGCAAAAATTTAAAATCACCAACTGGTCTACGTACAACAAAGCTCTCAAGCTGCGCGGGTCTCTGACAATATGGCTGGATGAGTCGTCCGTTTCTGCATGGACGGAGAAAACAACGCCTGAACGGCGTGGCCGGCCGCGTCACTACTCAGATATGGCTATCACCACTGTTCTGATGATGAAACGCGTGTTTGGCCTTTCGCTAAGGGCTTTACAGGGCTTCGTTGACTCCATTTTTAAACTGATGGGGCTGCCGCTAAGATGCCCAGACTACTCGCTGCTCAGCAAGCGAGCAAAGACCGTTAAAATCAGCATAAAAACGCCGACCCGTGGTGAAATCTCCCATCTGGTCATTGACGCAACCGGCCTGAAGGTCTTTGGCGAAGGCGAATGGAAAGTCCGGCAGCATGGTGCAGAAAGACGGCGGGTGTGGCGTAAGCTGCATCTGGCCACAGACAGTGTGACGCATGAAATTATCTGTGCTGATTTGTCACTCAGCGGCACGACTGATGCTCAGGCTCTACCGGGCCTGATAAACCAGACCCACCGGAAAATCAGGGAAGCGTCGGCTGACGGCGCTTACGATACCCGCTACTGTCATGATGTGCTGCTGAGGAAGAGGATAAAGCCTCTTATTCCTCCACGACGTGGTGCGCAATATTGGCCAGACCGATACCATGAGCGTAATCACGCGGTTGCGGATCAGCGTCTAAGCGGCAGTAACGATGTCTGGAAAAAGAAAGTGGGCTATCATAGACGCTCAGTGGCTGAAACAGCGATATTCCGGTTCAAAACGCTTCTGGGCGATCATCTAAGTCTACGTGACTATGATGCGCAGGTAGGTGAGGCAATGGCGATGGTCAAAGCGCTTAACAAAATGACGCTGTTAGGCATGCCGAACAGCATCCGGATCGCATAACAATCGATCTGCTAGGGGAGCTGTAGTCACAAGTTCTGATTTATTCAACAAAGCCATAACAATACTGTCTTACCTTAAATACATCTTCACACGCACTGGCGTGTTTGCCAGATGCCTGGTGTTTTTAGATCAATACCCGTTCGTATCATGACCGTTCATTAAACGGACCACGTTCCGCTGCCTCACGGCAGCCGGAGCGATAAGTTGCATCATGGGTAAAGGCTGCGTTGGCCGCTTCTCTGCCGCGCAGTGCATGTGTAAGAATCGGCCATCGTTATCCGCCGTATTCCGATAAAAAATAACGAAAAAATGACATTTGAAGCAGAGGAAAACACCATGAGTTCAAGCGTGGAAAACCCAACGCCGCAGGCTCCTACTAAGAATAAAAAATACAAGCGCAAACGGGTACTTACCCTGTTGACCATGCTGTTTTTACTGGCTGGCTGCATCTGGTTCGTTTACTGGTATCAGGTGCTCAGGCACCATCAGGAAACTGACGATGCTTATGTGGCAGGCAATCAGGTGCAATTGATGTCCCAGGTGAGCGGCAGCGTCACCCGCGTTAACGTGGACAACACCGATTTCGTCAAGCAGGGGGCGGTTCTGGTCGAACTGGATGCGACAGATGCGCAACTGGCTTTCGAACGTGCGCAGACCGCGCTGGCCAACAGCGTGCGCCAGACGCACCAGTTGATGATCAACAGCAAACAATATCAGGCCAACATCGATCTGTATCAAACGGAGCTCAATAAAGCCACGGGCGACCTTGCGCGCCGTGAAGCGCTGGGCAACGTCAATGCCATCGGCCGTGAAGATGTGCAGCACGCCCGCGATGCCGTCGCCAGCGCGCGTGCTTCACTGGAAGTCGCCAAGCAGCAATATCAGGCCAATCGCGCCATGATCCTCGATACACCGCTTGAGCAACAACCCGGCGTACAACAGGCCGCGACCGATCTGCGCGACGCCTGGTTGGCACTGCAAAGAACCCGCATTGTCAGCCCGGTGGATGGCTATATTTCTCGTCGCAGCGTACAGGTGGGGGCACGTATCACCCCCGCTTCTGCACTGATGGCCGTGGTGTCCGCCCACCATTTGTGGGTGGATGCCAACTTTAAAGAAACGCAGCTTGCCAATATGCGTATCGGCCAACCCGTCACGGTGGTCAGTGATATCTACGGTGACGATGTGGTGTACCAGGGCAAGGTCGTCGGCCTCGACATGGGGACAGGCAGCGCGTTCTCCCTGTTACCGGCGCAAAATGCTACCGGTAACTGGATCAAGGTCGTGCAGCGTTTACCCGTACGTATTGAGCTGGATGCGCAGCAATTGGCGGAACACCCATTGCGTATTGGCCTTTCCACGCTGGTGAAAGTCGATACGGCCAATGTAGACGGAAAAGTGCTTTCCGATGCACCGCGCAGCGCACCGGCATATCAAAGCGATGCGTTGACGCTGGATCTGGCCCCGGTCAATACCCTGATCGACACCATCATTCGAGCTAATGCGGAATAACCTCGCAGGAGATGAGCGTGCAGAGAAAACCGCTTGAAGGCTCGGCCCTGGCCTGGATGACCGTCGCGCTGTCATTGGCGACCTTTATGCAGGTGCTGGATTCGACCATCGCCAACGTGGCCATCCCCACCATTGCCGGTAACCTGGGAGCCTCAAACTCTCAGGGTACTTGGGTTATCACGTCCTTCGGGGTAGCCAATGCGATTTCCATTCCGATTACCGGTTGGCTTGCCAAACGTATTGGTGAGGTGCGCCTGTTTTTATGGTCAACGGGATTGTTTGCTTTCACCTCATGGCTGTGCGGCGTGTCCACCAGCCTGGAAATGCTGATTTTCGCCCGTGTGCTTCAGGGGATCGTGGCAGGTCCGTTGATCCCCCTGTCGCAAAGCTTGTTACTGAGCAACTACCCGCCCGCCCGACGCAGTATTGCACTCGCGCTCTGGTCGATGACAGTGGTAGTGGCACCCATTTGTGGTCCGATTCTTGGCGGCTGGATCAGCGATAATTATCACTGGGGTTGGATCTTCTTTATCAACGTGCCGTTAGGCATTTTGGTGGTGGTCATCGCGATGCAAACCCTGAAGGGACGCGAAACCAAAACTGAAATCCGACCGATCGATACCATCGGTCTGGCACTGTTGATTGTCGGGATCGGCAGCCTGCAAATGATGCTGGACCTCGGTAAAGAGCTGGACTGGTTCAGCTCCAACGAGATTATCATCTTGACCGTGGTGGCGGTGGTCGCCATTGCCTTCCTGATTGTCTGGGAGCTGACCGACGACCATCCGGTGGTGGATTTATCGCTGTTTAAATCACGCAACTTCACCATTGGCTGCTTGTGTATCAGCCTGGCCTACATGTTCTATTTCGGCTCCATCGTGCTGTTACCGCAGCTGTTGCAAACCGTCTATGGCTACACCGCAACCTGGGCAGGGTTTGCCTCGGCGCCAGTCGGTTTGATGCCCGTGCTGCTCTCCCCGATCATTGGGCGCTTTGCACCACGTTTGGATATGCGCAAGCTGGTGACATTCAGCTTCATCATGTATGCCGTGTGCTTTTATTGGCGTGCGTATACTTTTGAACCGGGGATGGATTTCGGCGCGTCGGCCTGGCCGCAATTTGTGCAAGGGTTCGCCGTCGCCTGCTTCTTTATGCCGCTCACTACCATTACCCTCTCCGGGTTACCCCCAGAGCGACTGGCGGCGGCATCGAGCCTTTCGAACTTTGCGCGTACGCTGGCTGGCTCCATCGGTACCTCGATCACGACGACACTGTGGACACAGCGAGAATCACTGCACCACGCGCATCTCACTGAATCGGTGACCCCTTACAACCCCATAGCGCAGGGATCCTATCAGCAGTTGATGGAGATGGGGATGAGTGAGAAGCAGGCTTCCGCCTATATCGCCCAACAGATCACCAATCAAGGGTTGATCATTTCGGCCAATGAGATCTTTTGGGCAGCGGCGGCAGTCTTTCTGGTGCTGATGATATTGGTATGGTTTGCGCGGCCTCCGTTTACTACCGGGGGGGGGTGGTGGCGGTGCCCACTGAGAGCATTAGCCTGCAGGCTAAAACATAACAGCGTAGGTTATGTTTATAACTGAGTAAGGTTTCGTGCGCGATCGCACCCGTGTCTATCTGCCACTTGCATGGCACGCGCCCGACGAGGGGAATGCAATCACCCATTCCCCTCGACCCCAGGCTCTTTGCGCAATGTCGTCGCTTCGCGATACCTTCGGAAACAGCTGGTGCCGGACGGACCGTCCCCGACGCGTTCCAGACGCGGCGGGGACTTTCGCAGCATCCATGCTGCTCATCCTGGCCCCATCTTTTTCCTCAGCGCCATTGGACGCGGGAGGTCACCCCCCCCCCAGTCTGCCAGTTCATTCTCTAATGCATCACGCTTCAGTGATGCTATGTTGCCGCCACCATTCCGACAGCAGAATCCCCGTCGCAACGGAGATATTCAGGCTTTCCACTTTACCCGTGCCACCGATAGACAGTGGCAAATCGCCCTGCTGCCAGGTGCTGTCCGTCAGGCCATCACCTTCATGCCCTACCACCAATACCACTTTCTTAGGCAATGCGGTTTGTGCCAGCGGCTGCCCTTTGTGGCTGGAGGTGGTTGCGATGGTATAGCCTGCGGCACGGAACGCATCCAGCGCGGAAGGGAAACTGTCGGTTTGAATGGCATTCACATGCTCTGCACCGCCTTCTGCCGTGCGCACTGCTGCGCCGGATTCCAGCAACGAGGGATCGTGAATCAGCACACCTTCAACACCAAAGTGCGCGCAGGAACGCACGATACCACCCAGATTATGCGGGTTACCCACATTTTCCAGCGCCAGCACGCAGTCTGTTTCCTTTGTCTGTACCTGTGCCAGATAATCATTCACATCAGAGCCCTGACGTTTCTTGATCAGGAAGCACACGCCACCGTGATGATCGGTGCCAGACGCCTTGGTGAGTTCTTCATCATCCACCACATGGTAGGCTTTACGGTTCGCCGCCATCCAGCGTAACGCTTCACGGAAACGCGGTGTCACCTCTTGCAGGAACCAGGCGCGCACAATGGCGTCCGGACGGTTGGTAAACAGCGCCTGACAGGCGTTCTCACCATAAACCCGCGTCTCTTCCTGACGCTGACGGCGAATCTGCTCGGGATCGAGGTGACTCTTACCCACAATTCCGCCGTGGTCTGGCGTCTCGGCGGCATCCGGTGCGCGCGACACGGTTTTCCACGGCGAATCACTGCCGCGACCATAATCTGCACGATCGTCGCGCCCAGCGTTGTCATTGTTGCGGTGCGGATTTTCACGCACATAGCGCGGGTTCATGTCGCGCGGATCGCGCGGCTTGGTGCGGCCATCTTTATCGCGGTTATCGCGATTATCACGTGGCTTGCCACGCCCGTCTTTGTCACGGCTATCGCGAGACGCATACGGTCCTTTACTGCGCCCGTCTTTATCCCGGTTGTCGCGAGACTCATAGGGCCCTTTGCTACGCCCCTCTTTATCCCGGTTGTCACGGGATTCATAGGGTCCTTTGCTGCGCCCTTCTTTATCCCGGTTGTCACGGGACTCATAGGGTCCTTTGCTGCGCCCTTCTTTATCCCGGTTGTCACGGGACTCATAGGGTCCTTTGCTGCGCCCATCTTTGTCCCGGTTGTCGCGCCGCCCGGTTTTTTCGTTATCATTACGGCGATCGCGTGCACCGTCTCCGGTACGCGAATTTTTCTTTTCGTCCTCATTACGGACGTACATCACGCGGACCTTTCCGCTCTTACTACCCGCTGAATCGCTCATTATTTTCTCCACCAACGCGCTGGCGCGAAGATTACCTGATGTACACCCGCGACGCTACCGACTTCGGGCATAAAAGCGGAGTTTCCGTGACACCTCGGCAAACGATGACACCGAAACCTGAATCACAACGGTGATGGCTATTGTAATCATTGAGGAAACCACGTTGTTTCCCCTGTAAGCCATAACCATAATACCTTTACACTTATGTAACATGCTGTGGTTTTTCAGCCTGCCCTAGGGTTTCGGCACAGCGTTGACTACAGCACATCTATTTTAGCCTTTTTATGATTTGAGGTCGCCTATGAACACGGTATGCGAATCCTGCCACACCACGAACCGTTTGCCTGAAGAACGCCTTCACGACAGCCCAACCTGTGGCCGCTGCGGCAGCGAACTGTTTTCCGGTGAGGTGATCAATGCCACCAGCGCCACATTCGACAAGCTGTTGCAAGACGATTTGCCAGTGATCGTCGACTTTTGGGCGCCCTGGTGTGGCCCCTGCGTCGCCTTTGCCCCGATCTTTACGGCGGTGGCGCAAGAGCGCGCGGGTAATGTTCGCTTTATCAAGGTGAATACCGAAGCTGAGCCGGAATTAAGTGCCCGTTTTCGCATTCGCAGCATTCCGACACTGATGGTGTTTAAGCAGGGTAAACCGGTAGATATCATGAGCGGTGCGCTGCCGAAAACGCCGTTTGAAAACTGGTTAGATGAAACGATTTGAGCGGTTGCGCCATCGAATAAAAACCGCACTGGGGCTTTCTGTCCTCCAGTGCGTCAAGTAGAATAGCGCTTTTTAGCGACTCCCTATGCGCGATAACGCTGTTCTTCGTTTGCGCCAGCACCGGCTGGAACGCTCCACCCGCCCTTTTCGGGCCCGAGGTTGCCGTGTGGTACGTTGTCAACACTGCCTGCTGCCGGTAACCAACTGTCTGTGCGACACCATCACCCCGCATTCGGCACGCAGCCGTTTCTGCTTGATCATGTTCGATACCGAGCCATTAAAGCCCAGCAACACCGGCCGCCTGATTGCCGATATCCTGCCCGACACCCAGGCCTTTCTCTGGTCACGCACAGAGCCTGACCCCGCGTTGCTGGCGGCACTGCAAACCCCGGACTATCAGCCCTATCTGGTTTTTCTTGCGGATGAAGCCGAGCCGTCACGTCAGGTATTGCACCGTTTACCGGATAACTCCAAGCCGCCGCTGTTTGTGCTGCTGGACGGCACCTGGCCGGAAGCGCGCAAGATGTTTCGTAAAAGTCCTTATCTGGATGCACTGCCCATTTTGTCGCTTGCGGTTGAATCACTCTCACGCTACCAACTGCGCGAAGCCAGTGGCGCGGGGCAACATTGCACGGCGGAAATTGCTGCCGCACTGTTGCAGCAAGCAGGTGATAAGGATGCCAGCCAGGGTCTGCTCAATCACTTCGACCGCTTCCGTCAGCGTTATCTGGCCGGTAAAGCACATCGCCCTGTGCAGGAAATTTCATCGACTGTCACAGCATAACGGCATAAAAACCGCTATGATTCAGCTCTCTGTCCTGTCGGGAGCGAGCCATGAGTCAGCGCGGGCTAGAAGCGTTATTAAGACCAAAATCGATCGCCGTGCTGGGTGCATCGGAGAAACCGGGGCGCGCCGGTTTTCTCATGATGCAAAACCTGCTGGGCGGTCACTTCACCGGCCCGATCCTGCCCGTCACGCCCAAATACCGTGCCGTCTGTGGCGTACTGGCTTATCCCGATGTGGCACGTTTGCCCATCCCCCCCGACCTGGCGGTTCTCTGTACCCATGCCAGTCGCAATTTACTGCTGCTAGACGCGTTGGGTCAGCGCGGGTGTAAAACCGCGATTATTCTCTCTTCGCCCCCCGCGCAGGCGGAAGCGCTTAAAGCCTGCGCCAACCGCTATGCGATGCGTCTGCTGGGTCCAAACAGTCTGGGGATACTGGCACCGTGGCAAGGTTTCAACGCCAGCTTCTCTCCCGTCCCAATCGTCAAAGGCAAGCTGGCGTTTATTTCTCAGTCCGCTGCGGTGTCCAATACTATTCTCGATTGGGCGCAACAGCGCGGCATCGGTTTTTCCTACTTCATCGCACTGGGTGACAGCCTGGATATCGATGTGGATGATGTCCTCGATTTTCTGGCGCGTGATGGTAAAACCAGCGCCATTCTATTGCATTTGGAACAGCTTAAAGATGCGCGGCGTTTTCTCTCCGCCGCGCGTAGCGCTGCCAGAAACAAGCCCATTCTGGTTATCAAGAGCGGCAGAACGCAGCTTGCTCAGCAGTTACTGCACGGACATCAACTCGGGCTGAATGCTGCCTACGATGCGGCCATCCAACGTGCTGGTCTGCTGCGTGTACGCGACACCCACGAGCTGTTCTCCGCAGTGGAAACCCTGAGCCACCTGCGTCCGCTGCGCGGTGAGCGCTTACTGATCGTCAGTAACGGCGCATCGCCCGCCGCACAAGCGCTCGATAAACTGCTTAGCCGACAAGGCAAACTGGCGGCCTTAACGGAACAGACCCAGCAGAAGCTGCGCGACATATTGCCCGAGGAAGTCCACATCGGAAACCCGCTCGATCTGCGCGACGACGCTACCGCAGCGCGCTATCTCAGCACGCTTTCGGTGCTGCTGGACAGCGATGACTACGATGCCCTGCTGATCATCCATGCACCAAGCGCCGCCGCGCCCGGCACCGAAAGCGCACAGCAACTGATTGCCTGCTGTCAGGCACATCCGCGCGGCAAACGTATCACCTTATTGACCAACTGGTGTGGCGAATATTCCTCTCAGGAAGTACGCCGTCTGTTCAACGAGGCGGGCATTCCCACCTACCGCACGCCCGAAGGCGCGGTCACTGCCTTTATGCATATCGTAGAATACCGGCGTAACCAGAAGCAGCTGATGGAAACGCCGGCCCTGCCGCACGATCTTGGTATCAACGCCGCTCAGGCGCACCAACTGATTCATCAGGCGTTGACGGATGGGGTAACACAGTTGGATACCCACGAAGTTCAGCCCATTTTACACGCCTACGGGCTGCACACCTTGCCGACCTGGATTGCCAGTGACAGCGCAGAAGCGGTACATATTGCCGAACAGATTGGTTACCCGGTCGCCATCAAGCTACGTTCGCCGGATATCCCGCACAAATCCGACGTACAGGGGTGATGCTCTATCTGCGCACCGCCCATGAAGTCCAGCAAGCCGCCGATGCGATTATCGATCGTGTCAAACGCGCCTATCCGCAGGCGCGTATTCACGGGCTGTTAGTACAAGGCATGGCGAATCGCGCTGGCGCACAAGAGCTGCGTATCGCGGTGGAACAGGACCCTATCTTCGGTCCGCTGATTTTATTGGGCGATGGCAGCGTTGAGTGGAACAAGGATTCACAGGCGGCGGTAGCCTTGCCGCCGCTCAATATGACGCTGGCACGTTATCTGATAATGCAAGCGCTGAAAAGCGGAAAAATACGCGGGCGCAGCGCCCTGCATCCCTTAGATATCCCAGGGCTCAGCCGGCTGCTGGTACAGGTTTCCAACCTGATCCTGGACTGCCCGGAAGTGCATCGCCTCGATATTCATCCGCTGTTGGCATCGGGCAGTGAATTCACTCTACTGGATGTCACGCTCCATCTCGCGCCTTTCTCTGGCGATCCACAATCCCGGTTGGCCATCCGTCCTTATCCGCAAGAGCTGGAAGAACAGGTACTGCTCAATAATCAGGAACATTGCCTGTTTCGCCCCATCCTGCCCAAGGATGAACCTCTGCTCGAACGCTTTATCGGCAACGTCACCAAAGAAGATCTCTACTACCGTTATTTCAGTGAAATCAACGAATTCAACCATGAAGATTTGGCGTACATGACGCAGATCGACTACGATCGGGAAATGGCTTTTGTGGCGGTGCGCTCAACGGCGTTCGGTGATGAAATCATTGGCGTGACGCGCGCCATTTCCGATCCCGATAATATTGCCGCTGAATTTGCGGTGCTGGTGAGATCGGACTGTAAAGGGATGGGGCTTGGCAAGCGTCTGCTCAGCAAGTTGATTGATTACACCCGTCGCCACGGATTAAAGCAATTGAACGGCATCACCATGCCACATAACCAGGGCATGATAGCGTTGGCGAAGAAACTCGGTTTCACAGTAGACGTACAGTTGGACGAAGGGATTGTCACGCTGGTGCTGCCGTTGAACGAACAAGATGTTGCGTGACAGAGCGTTTATTTTGGCGGTCAATCTGGTAATGAACGGTAAAACTTACTCACTACGTCCGAAAAGTAGTGGTATCATCGCCCGATTCGGCATTCCCCTGACATCATTCATGACGGCCTTGCGCCGACTAATAAGAGAAGAAACGCACTGTGATGTTGTCTAAATTTAAACGCAATAAATACCAACAACACCTTGCACAACTGCCCAAACTCCCTCAAGCAGCGGACGGCATTCAGACGTTACACTCCCCTGAACAGTTCCGCGCGGCGCTGATTACCCTGATCCAACAGGCCAAGACGCGAGTCTATCTGGTCGCACTCTATCTGGAGCAGGATGACGGCGGACAGGGCATACTCTCTGCGCTTTACAACGCCAAGCGCAGCAACCCCGATCTCGATGTGCGTGTGTTGGTTGATTGGCACCGTGCCCAGCGCGGGCGTATTGGTGACAAATCAGCGAGTACCAATGCGGATTGGTATTGCGATATGGCTGAAAAACACGCCGACGTGAAGTTTCCCATTTATGGCATTCCGGTCAATACGCGCGAAGCGCTCGGCGTCTTGCACCTGAAGGGCTTCATCGCTGATGACTGCGTGCTGTATAGCGGTGCCAGCCTAAACGACGTCTATCTGCATCAGCATGATAAGTATCGCTACGATCGCTATCAGCTTATCCGTAATGCGGCGCTGGCCGACACCATGTCGGGCTACATCACTACGCTGCTAAACGATCCGGCGGTACAACGTCTGGACAGCCGTTCACGGCCCAAAAATCTGGAAATCAAAGCGGATATTCGTCAATTTCGCCAAACGCTGCGCACCCTCGGCTATAAGACGCCCGGCAGCGATGGCGTAAATGGGGAACTGACGGTCACACCGTTGGTTGGGTTAGGTAAACAAAGCCCACTGAATAACACCATCCATCACCTGATGTTTTGTACCGAACGTCGACTGGTCATGTGCACACCCTATTTCAACCTGCCCGCACTGCTGATCAAAAACGTGGTGCGCCTGCTCAAAGAGGGCAAGCAGGTGGAGATCATCATCGGTGACAAGACAGCGAACGACTTCTTTATTCCTGAAGATCAGCCGTTCAAGATCATCGGTGCGTTACCCTACCTGTATGAGATAAACCTGCGCCGTTTCGTCAGCCGCTTGCAGCGTTATATCGACAATCAGCAGTTAACCGTGCGGTTGTGGAAGGATGGGGATAACAGCTTCCACCTCAAAGGACTGTGGTCCGACGATACCTGGCAGTTGCTGACGGGCAATAACCTGAATCCTCGCGCGTGGCGTTTGGATTTGGAAAACGCCATCCTGATCCACGATCCCGAAAAAGTCCTGCTGGAACAACGGTTGCAAGAGTTGGAGCAGATTCGTGCCTACACCACGCCGCTTCAGAGTTATACCGACTTGCAAGGTATCGCACAGTACCCGGTGAAAGTGCGCAAATTGATACGCCGCTTGCGCCGTATCAGGATCGACAGGTTGATCAGTCGGATTCTGTAATTCCACACCGTAAAGCCCCGTTCGCGGGGTTTTTTATTATCTGCACAGACGTACTTCCTGTTTACCCCCCTTCTCAGCCTAAAACTGTCATAAAACTGCCTTTTCCGTTTTCCTAATGAAACTACGTTCCATTTATATTGAAATAATCAACACCACAGCGCTCGTTTTGTGATCTGCATCTAGGTAAATAAACTACCCTTCCGTTATTATTGTTCTATATAAAAAACCACTGTTTCACATATAAAACCATTATGAACATCTTCCAACAACTTGAGCATAGCAAAGCACCAGCGGCAGTCCGTCTTGTGATGATCGTTGACTATATTGCCAATCGTGATGAAGCCAGCTTTACCGAGATCTGTACCGATCTGTCGATACCGAAAAGTAGCGTACATCACCTGCTTGAAGTATTGACGGTATCCCAACTATTACGTCAGCGCGCTGATGGGCGTTATGTTTTAGGTCTACGTTTATTCGAGCTCGGTGGTTTGGCAATAAAGAATATCGACCTGCGCAAAGATGCCATTGGCTTTATGCATACATTGGTGAAAGAAACCGAGTTAACCTGCCACCTTGGTATTCTGGAAGGGGATAACGGCTTTTTCCTGAGTAAAGTCGAATCGCCCAAGGCTATTGTAAAAACGTCGTGGGAAGGCAAGAAAATTGTATTTAATCGCATGTCGTTGGGCAAAGTATTATTGGCTTGGCTGCCACAGGAAAGAATAGAAACCCTGATTGCTGATTGTACGTTTAAGCGTTTTACGCCACGTACCATTACCAATAAAGATGATTTTTTAGAACACCTGAAACTCGTCAAGGAACAAGGCTGGGCGATTGACGACGGTGAAGATATTGAGGAAATTTGCTGTATGGCAGCACCGATTTTTAATCAGGATGGCAAGGTTATCGCCGCCATCGGCGTCAACGGCATGCAGTCACAGTATGCCAATGGCAAGAAGGAGAAACACCTGGCAAGCCTGATTAAAACCAGTAAAGCGATCTCCGACCATATTAACAGCCATCGTGCTGAATAATGCCAATAAGCAAACTCGAATACTGCATTGTTAATTAAGAGGTTAATGATTAGAGCGTCAATAAAATAACTTTTATTTTACACTGATACATTACAAGTAATCGCTTACTACTGAAACGTTGAACATTCACCGGAAACTGGCAATGAATGACATCAACCAAGGTAGCGATAAGTAATGGTTGAAATATCTGTAATGCCTTTAAAAACATTACGGAAAGGCAACTTATAATTAAAAAAACGTCTAGAAACCAAAAACAGTAAGGCATGAGTAAACATTTAATCATCAATCTTTAATGGGGATGGCCATCTTCAACATTATGTGAATGTGGGTAATAACACCCAGGGCCTTGCGCGCCCCTGATTTTTAAATTTTATACCTATCACCTATCTGCTTTTATTAAAAGCGGCGGGACACATTTTTATTTTTTATAGATGAGGCTTTTCATGAAAATCAAACAAGCTATTGATAAAATCCCTGGGGGATTAATGCTGGTTCCGCTCTTTTTGGGCGCACTCTGTAATACCTTTACGCCGGGCGCTGGAAAGTATTTAGGATCCTTCAGTAACGGGCTAATCACCGGTACCATTCCTATTCTGGCTGTATGGTTCTTCTGCATGGGTGCCTCCATTGAGCTCAAAGCCACGGGCACCATGCTGAAGAAATCTGGCGTGTTGGTTGTCACCAAAATTGCCACCGCATGGGTCGTAGCAATGATTGCGGGTACCTTCTTGCCGGGCGATGGCATCCAAAACGGTATGCTTGCTGGCATCTCAGTTCTCGCACTGGTCGCAGCGATGGATATGACCAACGGGGGTCTGTATGCCGCACTGATGAACCAATATGGTTCTAAAGAAGAAGCCGGTGCCTTCGTGTTAATGTCTCTGGAGTCCGGTCCGCTGATGACCATGGTTATCCTCGGTGCCAGCGGTATCGCAACCTTTGAACCACAACTGTTCGTCGGCGCGGTGTTGCCTTTCCTGATTGGTTTTGCACTGGGCAACCTGGATCCGGACCTGAGAAAACTGTTTGGTAACTCTGTCCAAACCTTAATTCCTTTCTTCGCCTTCGCCTTGGGCAACACTATCAACCTGGCCGTTATCCTCAAAACCGGTTTTGCCGGTATTTTCCTGGGCGTATTGGTGATCGTGGTTACTGGTATCCCATTGATCCTGGCTGACAAATTTATCGGTGGCGGTAACGGTACCGCCGGTGTGGCAGCATCCAGTAGTGCGGGTGCCGCAGTTGCAACCCCGCTTTTAATCGCCAACATGGCACCGGAGTTCGCCCCGGTAGCTCAACAAGCCACGGCGCTGGTTGCCACCAGTGTTATAGTGACTTCAGTACTCGTGCCCATCATTACGGCCTTGTGGGCAAAACGATTTTCACCTAAAAACGCATAAAAGGTAACAATATGGACGTACGACAAAGTGTACACAGCGAACATGCTAAAACGCTCGATACCACCGAGCTGAGAAAGAAATTTCTCATTGAGCATATTTTTACGCCAAACCAATACACCATGGTGTACAGCCACATTGACCGCATTGTTGTGGGTGGGATTATGCCGGTTGACGGCGAGATCACCTTTGATGACGGTATCGGCAAGCAATTTGGTGTGAACTATTTTCTCGAACGCCGCGAGTTGGGCCTGATCAATATCGGTGGACCGGCAAACATCGTGATTGATGGCAAAAGCTACGCGGTAGGCAACGAAGAAGCGCTCTACGTGGGTAAAGGCGCGAAAGCGCTGGCATTCAGCAGCGTAGATAAGGCTAAACCGGCAAAACTGTACTACAACAGTGCGCCAGCGCATGCCACGTTCCCGACGCGTGTAATTACGCAAGAGGATGCGGTTAAAGCACCTCTGGGTGATATCGCAACCTGTAACAAGCGTACCATTTGCAAATATCTGGTGCCGGAAGTGGTAGAAACCTGTCAGTTAAGCATGGGATTGACGCGTTTGGCAGAAGGTAGCAACTGGAACTCGATGCCGACCCATACCCATGAGCGCAGAATGGAAGTTTACTTCTATTTTGACATGGCAGATGACACCATTATTTTCCATATGATGGGCGAGCCGCATGAAACACGTCACCTGGTGATGCACAACGAGCAGGCGGTGATCTCTCCGAGCTGGTCGATTCACACCGGCGTTGGTACCAAAAATTATGCCTTTATCTGGGGTATGATCGGCGAAAACCTGACGTTTGACGATATGGACCATATTGCGATGAAAGATCTGCGCTAGTCGGCGCGACGCGACTCGCATTCGTCCCACTAACGCCCACGGTATCAATACCGTGGGCGTTTTTGTATCTGCTATATGGCAATCTTTTTCGCGAGTGTTTACCGCAGAGCTTTCCAGGTGCAGCCCTCCCCCTCAGAAATAATGACGTAAAGCGACATGGTTTTCATTGTTTGACGTTATAGCGCGTAAAAAATAACGCTGAGGGGAACGAAACCACAGGGTGAGCGGCAGGACGCCGCGAAAGCCAGCGCCGCGTCGGGAACGCATCGCTGGCGGCCCGCCGGTGGGTTCGTGCCCCGAAGGCACCGCGTAGCGGCGTTATTTCTCGCGAAAAGCCAGGGGCCACGGAGCGAGGGCGATTGAGCGCCCCGTGTCGGGCGCGTGCGATGTACAGTGCAAATAACGGCGTAAGTTAAGGCGCACGAAATATTCACTGTATCCGCACCATAAATTTATGAGGATTCTTCAGCACGTAGGCGAGGAGTTACTTGTTCTTTCTGTCTGAGATCCCCAGATTGCGTCGAGGATTACAACATGTAGGATCGAGGATGACGGAATAAAGGGCTTGGAATAACAACCTCTATTTCACGCACAGCAAAAAGGGCTGTCCTTTCGGACAGCCCCTTCGCTACTCTTTAGCATCAGACGTCGTCTGATAATCAATATAAAAACCTGGCAGTTCCCTACTCTCACATGGGGAAGCCCCACACTACCATCGGCGCTACGGCGTTTCACTTCTGAGTTCGGCATGGGGTCAGGTGGGACCACCGCGCTATCGCCGCCAGGCATATTCTGTTTCATCTCACCCGTCCTTTCGAGCCAGCAAGACCAATCTGTCAACAAGCTGAATTACGAGTAACGATTCTCTTCATCACCACTCACAACCACCAAAACATCTTCGGCGTTGTAAGGTTAAGCCTCACAGGTCATTAGTACTGGTTAGCTCAATGCATCGCTGCACTTACACACCCAGCCTATCTACGTCGTCGTCTTCAACGGCCTTTTAGCGTCCTCTAGGGACAAGGGAGAACTCATCTCGGGGCAAGTTTCGTGCTTAGATGCTTTCAGCACTTATCTCTTCCGCACGTAGCTACCGGGCAATGCCATTGGCATGACAACCCGAACACCAGTGGTGCGTTCACTCCGGTCCTCTCGTACTAGGAGCAACCCCCCTCAATTCTCCAACGCCCACGGCAGATAGGGACCGAACTGTCTCACGACGTTCTAAACCCAGCTCGCGTACCACTTTAAATGGCGAACAGCCATACCCTTGGGACCTACTTCAGCCCCAGGATGTGATGAGCCGACATCGAGGTGCCAAACACCGCCGTCGATATGAACTCTTGGGCGGTATCAGCCTGTTATCCCCGGAGTACCTTTTATCCGTTGAGCGATGGCCCTTCCATTCAGAACCACCGGATCACTAAGACCTACTTTCGTACCTGCTCGAGCCGTCACTCTCGCAGTCAAGCTAGCTTATGCCTTTGCACTAACCTCCTGATGTCCGACCAGGATTAGCTAACCTTCGTGCTCCTCCGTTACTCTTTGGGAGGAGACCGCCCCAGTCAAACTACCCACCAGACACTGTCCCCAGCCCAGATCATGGGCCCAGGTTAGAACATCAAACATTAAAGGGTGGTATTTCAAGGTTGGCTCCATGCAGACTGGCGTCCACACTTCAAAGCCTCCCACCTATCCTACACATCAAGGCTCAAGGTTCAGTGTCAAGCTATAGTAAAGGTTCACGGGGTCTTTCCGTCTTGCCGCGGGTACACTGCATCTTCACAGCGAGTTCAATTTCACTGAGTCTCGGGTGGAGACAGCCTGGCCATCATTACGCCATTCGTGCAGGTCGGAACTTACCCGACAAGGAATTTCGCTACCTTAGGACCGTTATAGTTACGGCCGCCGTTTACTGGGGCTTCGATCAAGAGCTTCTCCTTGCGGATAACCCCATCAATTAACCTTCCAGCACCGGGCAGGCGTCACACCGTATACGTCCACTTTCGTGTTTGCACAGTGCTGTGTTTTTATTAAACAGTTGCAGCCAGCTGGTATCTGCGACTGCGCAAAGCTTCAGGAGTAAATCCCTACACCTCGCACAGCGTGCCTTCTCCCGAAGTTACGGCACCATTTTGCCTAGTTCCTTCACCCGAGTTCTCTCAAGCGCCTTGGTATTCTCTACCTGACCACCTGTGTCGGTTTGGGGTACGATTCAATGTTACCTGATGCTTAGAGGCTTTTCCTGGAAGCTGGGCATCTGTCACTTCAGTACCGTAGTACCTCGTCATCACGCCTCAGTGTTAACAGTGACCCGGATTTATCAAAGTCACCCACCTACACGCTTAAACCGGGACAACCGTCGCCCGGATGACATAGCCTTCTCCGTCCCCCCTTCGCAGTAACACCAAGTACAGGAATATTAACCTGTTTCCCATCGACTACGCCTTTCGGCCTCGCCTTAGGGGTCGACTCACCCTGCCCCGATTAACGTTGGACAGGAACCCTTGGTCTTCCGGCGAGCGGGCTTTTCACCCGCTTTATCGTTACTTATGTCAGCATTCGCACTTCTGATACCTCCAGCAAACCTCACAGTTCACCTTCAACGGCTTACAGAACGCTCCCCTACCCAACAACGCCTAAGTGTCGCTGCCGCAGCTTCGGTGCATGGTTTAGCCCCGTTACATCTTCCGCGCAGGCCGACTCGACCAGTGAGCTATTACGCTTTCTTTAAATGATGGCTGCTTCTAAGCCAACATCCTGGCTGTCTATGCCTTCCCACATCGTTTCCCACTTAACCATGACTTTGGGACCTTAGCTGGCGGTCTGGGTTGTTTCCCTCTTCACGACGAACGTTAGCACCCGCCGTGTGTCTCCCGTGATAACATTCTTCGGTATTCGTAGTTTGCATCGGGTTGGTAAGTCGGGATGACCCCCTAGCCGAAACAGTGCTCTACCCCCGAAGATGAATTCACGAGGCGCTACCTAAATAGCTTTCGGGGAGAACCAGCTATCTCCCGGTTTGATTGGCCTTTCACCCCCAGCCACAAGTCATCCGCTAATTTTTCAACATTAGTCGGTTCGGTCCTCCAGTTAGTGTTACCCAACCTTCAACCTGCCCATGGCTAGATCACCGGGTTTCGGGTCTATACCCTGCAACTTAACGCCCAGTTAAGACTCGGTTTCCCTGCGGCTCCCCTATACGGTTAACCTTGCTACAGAATATAAGTCGCTGACCCATTATACAAAAGGTACGCAGTCACACCCATAAAGAGTGCTCCCACTGCTTGTACGTACACGGTTTCAGGTTCTATTTCACTCCCCTCGCCGGGGTTCTTTTCGCCTTTCCCTCACGGTACTGGTTCACTATCGGTCAGTCAGGAGTATTTAGCCTTGGAGGATGGTCCCCCCATATTCAGACAGGATGTCACGTGTCCCGCCCTACTCATCGAGCTCACAACCTGTGCATCTTCGTGTACGGGACTATCACCCTTTACTGTGCGACTTTCCAGACGCTTCCACTGACACACAAGCTGATTCAGACTCTGGGCTTTTCCCCGTTCGCTCGCCGCTACTGGGGGAATCTCGGTTGATTTCTTTTCCTCGGGGTACTGAGATGTTTCAGTTCCCCCGGTTCGCCTCATGCCACTATGTATTCATGACATGATAGTGCAACGAATTGCACTGGGTTTCCCCATTCGGGTATCGTCGGTTGTAACGCTTCATATCAGCTTACCGACGCTTTTCGCAGATTAGCACGCCCTTCATCGCCTCTGACTGCCTAGGCATCCACCGTGTACGCTTATTCACTTAACCTCACAACCCGAAAATGTTTCAGGTGTGAAAGCTTGAGAGAATCACAATAGTAGTAGTGAGCCACTATTGCTCGTTTCAATTTTCAGCTTGTTCCAGATTGTTAAAGAGCAAAATACTTCGCAGCATACTGTCAAACAGTACACTCTGAAGTATTGGGTATCGATACGGTAAATGGTGGAGCTATGCGGGATCGAACCGCAGACCTCCTGCGTGCAAAGCAGGCGCTCTCCCAGCTGAGCTATAGCCCCATCGAATGTTAGACCTTTGCCAAATCGTTTTTGAGCAAGGCGTGAAATGACGACGCATACACCAGTATGCGAGTTGTTTCACAACGCAGCACAAGAACGATTTTGGTAGGCCTGAGTGGACTTGAACCACCGACCTCACCCTTATCAGGGGTGCGCTCTAACCACCTGAGCTACAAGCCTATAAGGTCTTCTAACCGCTCGATTTCTTTCATCAGACAATCTGTGTGAACACTTCACAAGATCAGTATCATTAGGTAAGGAGGTGATCCAACCGCAGGTTCCCCTACGGTTACCTTGTTACGACTTCACCCCAGTCATGAATCACAAAGTGGTAAGCGCCCTCCCGAAGGTTAAGCTACCTACTTCTTTTGCAACCCACTCCCATGGTGTGACGGGCGGTGTGTACAAGGCCCGGGAACGTATTCACCGTAGCATTCTGATCTACGATTACTAGCGATTCCGACTTCATGGAGTCGAGTTGCAGACTCCAATCCGGACTACGACGTACTTTATGAGGTCCGCTTGCTCTCGCGAGGTCGCTTCTCTTTGTATACGCCATTGTAGCACGTGTGTAGCCCTACTCGTAAGGGCCATGATGACTTGACGTCATCCCCACCTTCCTCCAGTTTATCACTGGCAGTCTCCTTTGAGTTCCCGGCCGAACCGCTGGCAACAAAGGATAAGGGTTGCGCTCGTTGCGGGACTTAACCCAACATTTCACAACACGAGCTGACGACAGCCATGCAGCACCTGTCTCAGAGTTCCCGAAGGCACTAAAGCATCTCTGCTAAATTCTCTGGATGTCAAGAGTAGGTAAGGTTCTTCGCGTTGCATCGAATTAAACCACATGCTCCACCGCTTGTGCGGGCCCCCGTCAATTCATTTGAGTTTTAACCTTGCGGCCGTACTCCCCAGGCGGTCGATTTAACGCGTTAGCTCCGGAAGCCACGCCTCAAGGGCACAACCTCCAAATCGACATCGTTTACAGCGTGGACTACCAGGGTATCTAATCCTGTTTGCTCCCCACGCTTTCGCACCTGAGCGTCAGTCTTCGTCCAGGGGGCCGCCTTCGCCACCGGTATTCCTCCAGATCTCTACGCATTTCACCGCTACACCTGGAATTCTACCCCCCTCTACGAGACTCTAGCTTGCCAGTTTTGAATGCAGTTCCCAGGTTAAGCCCGGGGATTTCACATCCAACTTAACAAACCGCCTGCGTGCGCTTTACGCCCAGTCATTCCGATTAACGCTTGCACCCTCCGTATTACCGCGGCTGCTGGCACGGAGTTAGCCGGTGCTTCTTCTGCGAGTAACGTCAATAAGCAAGGTTATTAACCTTACTGCCTTCCTCCTCGCTGAAAGTGCTTTACAACCCGAAGGCCTTCTTCACACACGCGGCATGGCTGCATCAGGCTTGCGCCCATTGTGCAATATTCCCCACTGCTGCCTCCCGTAGGAGTCTGGACCGTGTCTCAGTTCCAGTGTGGCTGGTCATCCTCTCAGACCAGCTAGGGATCGTCGCCTAGGTGAGCCATTACCCCACCTACTAGCTAATCCCATCTGGGCACATCTGATGGCGCGAGGCCCGAAGGTCCCCCGCTTTGGTCTTGCGACGTTATGCGGTATTAGCTACCGTTTCCAGTAGTTATCCCCCTCCATCAGGCAGTTTCCCAGACATTACTCACCCGTCCGCCGCTCGTCACCCAAAGAGCAAGCTCTCCTGTGCTACCGCTCGACTTGCATGTGTTAGGCCTGCCGCCAGCGTTCAATCTGAGCCATGATCAAACTCTTCAATTTAAAGTTTGATTTGCTTCTGCAAGAGAAGCGATGCTCAAAGAATTATTACTGTTAGTTCGTAATGAATTAACTGTTGTTCACTCTTCAAGACTTTTATTTTTTAAGCCCGTAGGCTTTACGATAAAGTCCTGTGAGTGCCCACACAGATTGTCTGATTAATTGTTAAAGAGCGTTGCGACGCGGCTTACAGCCTGCTGTCGCGAGGTGGCGTATACTACGCTTTCCTCTTTCAGAGTCAACGATTATTTTCATTTGAAAGTGAATCGTTTTTCTCTTGCTGACCTCGCTTTGAATCGCTTCGTGTCGTGTCAACGGAGGCGCATTATAGGGATCCCAATAATTTACACAACCCCTTTTTTTTCATCTTTTTTTTCGTTTGTTCAAATTCCGCCCGATAAGCCCGATTTTACTCATTTACGCTGTTCGATAACGCGCGGCAAATCGGCCAGACTATCAATCACAATATCCGCCAGCGCTTCGCCTTGCTCGGTAATCGCCTTGCCAGTACGCACCAGCACTTTGGTTCCAACACCCGCCGCAATGGCAGCCTGCATATCTTCTTCTTTATCACCCACCATATAAGAAGCGGCCATATCGATATTGAGGAAGCTCTGCGCTGAGAGGAACATGCCTGGTTTGGGTTTACGGCAGTCACACTCCTGACGATATTCCCCTTGCCCCTGTTCTGCGTGGTGGGGACAGAAATAGATGCCATCCAAATCGACCCCGCGATCGGCCAGCGACCAATCCATCCACTCGGTCAGGTGCATGAAATCATCTTCACTGAACATGCCACGCGCAATACCGGACTGGTTAGTCACCAGCACCAGTGCAAATCCTTTCTTCTTTAGTTCACTCATCGCGTCGATAACGCCATCTATGAACTCAAACTGATCGATCTCATGAACGTAACCGTGATCGACATTAATCGTGCCGTCGCGATCGAGAAAAACGGCTGGAATGGGTTGTGCCACTGCTATGTGCTCCTGATGGCGTTATTTGCAGGTTAGTATCGCATGTTTTTGTCCTTGGCGAGAATGCGTCATAACGACAAAGTAAATTGACTTAGACGTCTAGACGCCCTAACATCCGTACAATATTCTGCATACGGCAGACGTTGATCTATCCCACGATAGGCACTTACGATAAATAAAGATGATTAAACTTTCTAACATTACAAAAATTTTCCAGCAGAAAGGCCGGACCATCACAGCACTGGACAATGTCAGTCTGCATGTCCCTGCGGGGCAAATCTATGGGGTTATCGGTGCATCCGGTGCAGGTAAAAGTACGTTGATTCGCTGCGTCAATCTGCTGGAGCGCCCGACACACGGCGAGGTATTGGTCGGTGACCAGGATTTGATGGCACTGTCCGAAGCGCAGTTGACCAAGGCACGCCGCCAGATTGGCATGATCTTCCAGCACTTTAACCTTTTGGCGTCCCGCACCGTGTTTGGTAACGTGGCTCTGCCTCTTGAGTTGGACACCACGCCGAAAAGCGAAATTACCCGCCGCGTCAACGAGCTGCTAGAACTGGTGGGGTTATCGGACAAGCACGATGCTTACCCGGCAAATCTGTCCGGTGGGCAAAAGCAGCGCGTTGCGATTGCTCGCGCGCTGGCCAGCAACCCCAAGGTGCTGCTGTGTGACGAGGCCACCAGCGCGCTCGATCCGGCCACGACGCGTTCCATTCTCGAACTGCTCAAAGACATTAACCGCCGTTTAGGGATAACCATCCTGTTGATCACTCATGAAATGGATGTAGTAAAGCGCATCTGCGATCAGGTAGCGGTTATCAGTGGTGGTCAATTGATTGAGCAGGACACGGTCAGCGAAGTGTTCTCTCACCCTAAAACGCCTCTGGCACAAACCTTTATTCAGTCTACGCTGCATCTGGATATCCCCGAGGATTACCAGACTCGGCTCATCGCCGCACCGCACAACGACCAGAACACCCCGCTGCTACGGTTGGAGTTTACCGGTCAATCCGTCGATGCGCCGTTACTCTCCACTATCGCACGCCGCTTTAACATCAATAACAATATCATCAGTGCGCAGATGGATTACGCAGGTGGCGTTAAATTCGGCATCATGTTGGCCGAGATGCACGGCGAAGAACAGGACACGGTGGCCGCCATCGCGTTTTTACAGGAACACCATGTGAAAGTTGAGGTGCTGGGCTATGTCTGAAGCAATGATGTGGTTGATGGTGAAAGGCGTTTGGGAAACCGTAGTGATGACATTTGTTTCCGGCTTCTTTGGCTTTGTGCTGGGATTGCCGGTTGGCGTGATGCTTTATATTACCCGTCCGGGTCAAATCGTTGCCAATCCGCCGCTGTATCGCACACTGTCAGCGTTGGTGAATATTTTCCGTTCTATTCCGTTCATTATTTTGCTGGTGTGGATGATTCCGTTCACACGCGCCATCGTCGGCACCTCTATCGGGTTGAAGGCCGCCATTGTGCCATTGACCGTCGGCGCGGCGCCATTTATCGCACGTATGGTAGAGAACGCCCTGCTGGAAATCTCCAGCGGATTGATCGAGGCGGCGCGCGCGATGGGCGCGACACCGCTACAGATCATTCGTAAGATTCTGCTGCCAGAAGCACTTCCCGGTCTTATCAATGCCGCCACCATCACACTTATCACCCTGGTAGGCTATTCTGCTATGGGGGGCGCAGTCGGTGCCGGTGGATTAGGTCAAATTGGTTATCAGTATGGATACATTGGTTATAACGCGACAGTCATGAATACGGTATTAATATTACTGGTTGTTCTGGTCTACCTGATCCAATTCGTAGGCGATCGCACGGTACGGGCAGTGACTCATAAATAAGTTTTACTACACGTCGGACTATGCCGCTGATGGCAAGCCGCAAAACGTTAAATATGCAGAGGTTAAGGAAATGACAATCAAATTTAAAACCGTCGCCGCACTGGGTACGCTACTGGGTGCACTGGCGCTGGCAGGCTGCGGACAAGAAGAAAAAGACCCGAACCACATCAAAGTCGGTGTTATTGTGGGTGCTGAACAGCAAGTTGCTGAAGTTGCACAAAAAGTGGCTAAAGACAAATATGGCCTGACCGTGGAACTGGTGTCCTTTAACGATTACGTGTTGCCGAACGAAGCGCTGAGCAAAGGGGATATCGACCTGAATGCCTTCCAGCACAAGCCTTATCTGGATCAACAGATCAAAGACCGTGGTTACAAACTGGTTGCTGTTGGCAATAGTTTTGTCTACCCGATCGCTGGCTATTCCAAAAAAATCAAATCATTAGACGAGCTGCAAAACGGGGCACAAATCGCACTGCCTAACGATCCGACCAACCTGGGGCGCTCTCTGCTGCTGCTGCAAAAACAGGGTTTGATCAAACTGAAAGATAACGTTGGCCTGCTGCCGACCGTGCTGGACGTGGTTGAAAACCCGAAAAACCTGAAACTGGTCGAGCTGGAAGCACCGCAACTGCCGCGCTCTCTGGATGACGATCAAATCGCACTGGCTATCATCAACACCACCTATGCCAGCCAGATTAACCTGACACCGACCAAAGACGGTCTGTTCGTGGAAGAGAAAGACTCTCCGTACGTCAACCTGATTGTGTCGCGTGAAGACAACAAAGACGCGGCTAACGTGAAGAAATTCGTTCAGGCCTACCAGTCAGACGAAGTTTATGAAGCGGCCAACAAGATTTTCAACGGCGGCGCGGTGAAAGGCTGGTAATATCACCCAATACGCGAGTGACAATTATTTCAAGGCGGGCCTCGGTGCCCGTCTTGTTATTTGTGTCGTAGCTTGCTTCAATAAGCGCACTTCAAAAAAGATGAAGAGTAAAGAGGAAATGCTATGCGTGCTATACCGCTCGTGTTTTTAGCGCTGTCACTAACAGGATGTTCCCTGCTGCAACCCAAAACGGCACCTGCACCGCAACCGGTTATCGAACCGGCTGTCAAAGCCCCGGCGAAAGCAAAACCGGCTCCGCGTCCGGCAACCGCCGTGCTGTATAACAGTGCGGAAGAGCTGGTGGGTAAAACGTTCCGCGATATGGGCGAAGTGTCCGGCTCTGTATGTCAGGCAAGCATGCAAGATACGCCGGCGACGGTTGCCAATGCCCGCCGCCGTATGCAAACGCGAGCAACAGCGATGCGCGCTAATGCGGTTCTGGTGCACAACTGCCAGGTAGTCAGCGGTGTTGCAGGCTGCTATCGGCAGGCCATTTGTGAAGGCACTGCACTGAAAATTTCTTCTCAATAAAGCCGGGCAATGACCACCTATCATTTCGATCAGATTGGCGTTATCCGTTCGCCTTATAAAGAAAAATTCGCCGTGCCACGGCAACCCGGCCTGATTGAAGATGGCGACGGAGAACTGCATCTTCTGCCGCCCTACCACCAGCCAGAAGCGGTGCGTGGGCTGGATGCGTTCAGCCATATTTGGGTACTGTTTGTTTTTCACCACACCATGGAGCAGGGCTGGCGCCCAACGGTGCGCCCTCCCCGTTTGGGCGGGAATGTGCGTATGGGGGTTTTCGCCACACGTTCCACGTTTCGCCCGAATCCTATCGGTATGTCGCTGGTCAGACTGAAAGGGATAAAGACCACAGGCGACAGCGTTATCTTACAGTTGGGCAGCCTCGATCTGGTCGATGGTACGCCAGTGGTTGATATCAAACCCTATTTGCCCTTTGCGGAGAGCGTGCCTGATGCCATCGGCGGCTTCGCGCAACAGGCACCAGACACCGCGATGCCCGTGCATTTTTCTGCACTGGCAGAGCAACAACTGGCGCAACATCAATCCACTTACCCGCACCTGCGCCGTTTTATCACCCAGGTATTGAATCAGGATCCGCGCCCGGCGTACCGCAAGGGGGAAGTCTCGCGCGATTACGCCGCCCTGCTGCTCGAATTCAACGTACGCTGGCGCGTAACAGCCATGCAGACAGAAGTGCTTAGCCTTGAGCCAGCACCGCGCTAAGCGCACATTGAATCGTTATCCATGACCTGCGCGCCATAAAATTCACGTCGCACACTTTTGACGAAGGAAAGTCACTGTTACACTAAGCCACTTTACCGTGTTTAAGGGCCCATACGGCCCTTTGCATCTCGTTTTGGGGCACATCGGTGCCCATTACTTTGCGTTCTGACGGAACTAAAACACCATGCGTACTAGCCAATATCTGCTCTCCACCCTGAAGGAGACGCCAGCCGACGCGGAAGTCATCAGCCATCAGTTGATGCTGCGCGCCGGGATGATCCGCAAGCTGGCCTCCGGGTTATACACCTGGTTGCCGACCGGCTACCGGGTTCTGAAGAAAGTCGAAAACATCGTGCGTGAAGAGATGAACAACGCCGGTGCTATCGAGATTTCCATGCCCGTGGTACAACCCGCCGATCTGTGGCAGGAGAGTGGCCGCTGGGAACAATATGGCCCGGAATTGCTGCGCTTTGTCGATCGCGGTGACCGCCCGTTTGTTCTCGGCCCAACGCATGAAGAAGTGATTACCGATCTGGTGCGCAACGAACTGAGCTCTTATAAGCAGCTGCCGCTGAATCTGTTCCAGATCCAGACCAAATTTCGCGATGAAGTGCGCCCGCGTTTCGGCGTGATGCGTTCTCGCGAATTCATCATGAAAGACGCCTACTCGTTCCATACCTCGCAGGAATCGTTGCAGGTCACCTATGACGCGATGTACGACGCCTATAGCCGCGCATTTAGTCGCATGGGGTTGAACTTCCGCGCGGTTCAGGCAGACACCGGCTCCATCGGTGGCAGCGCATCACACGAATTCCAAGTGCTGGCGCAGAGCGGCGAAGACGACATCGTTTTCTCTACCGACTCCGAGTACGCCGCCAATATCGAATTTGCTGAAGCCGTTGCCCCCACGCTGGGACGTGCAGAAGCGAAAGAAGAAATGCGTCTGGTTGATACGCCGAACGCCAAAACTATCGCCGAGCTGGTTGAGCAGTTTAACCTGCCGATCGAAAAAACCGTCAAAACGCTGCTGGTGAAAGCGACACAAGAGAGCGGCCACACGCTGATTGCTCTGCTGGTGCGCGGCGATCACGAACTGAATGAAGTGAAAGCGGAGAAACTGGAGCAGGTTGCCAGCCCGCTGACCTTCGCAACCGAGGCGGAAATTCGCGATATCGTTGGCGCGGGTCCGGGCTCACTCGGCCCGGTCAATATGCCGATACCAGTGATTATCGATCGCACCGTCGCCGCAATGAGCGATTTTGGCGCTGGAGCAAACCAGGACGGCAAACACTTCTTCGGTGTTAACTGGGAACGTGACGTTGCACTGCCGCAAGTGGCTGATATCCGCAATGTGGTTGAAGGCGATGCCAGCCCGGACGGGAAAGGCACGCTGTTAATCAAACGCGGCATCGAAGTGGGTCATATCTTCCAGTTGGGCACCAAATATTCTCAGGCACTGCAAGCCAGCGTGCAGGGTGAAGATGGTCGCAACCAGATCCTGACCATGGGCTGTTACGGTATTGGGGTGACGCGCGTGGTGGCGGCGGCTATCGAACAGAATCACGACGATCGTGGCATTATCTGGCATGACGCCATTGCCCCCTTCCAGGTGGCGATCCTGCCGATGAACATGCACAAGTCGTTCCGCGTGAAAGAGCTGGCTGAAGACATTTATCAGCAACTGCGCGCCAAAGGCATCGATGTGCTGCTCGACGATCGTAAAGAGCGTCCGGGTGTGATGTTTGCGGATATGGAATTGATCGGCGTGCCGCACACTATCGTCATTGGCGATCGCAATCTGGATAACGACGAGATTGAATATAAATATCGTCGCGACGGTGAGAAAAAGATGATCAAGGTTGGTGAGATCGTTGATTTTTTATCGGCCAATACCGTTCGTTAATACGCAGCAATAAAGTATAAAAAAAGGTGGGGTTTTCCCCACCTTTTTTATTTGACTGCGAGTCGACTCAACGTGCAAATACGGCGATTGTTTCTGCTTCGTTATTCACGGAACAGCTCTTCAATATCCAGCCCCTGTACTTGCAAAATTTCACGCAGACGGCGCAGCCCTTCCACCTGGATTTGGCGCACGCGTTCACGGGTTAAGCCAATTTCACGACCAACGTCTTCAAGCGTTGCCGCTTCATACCCCAGCAGCCCAAAACGACGAGCCAGCACTTCACGCTGTTTAGCGTTCAGTTCAAACAACCATTTAACGATATTCTGTTTCATATCGTTGTCTTGCGTGGTGTCTTCTGGTCCGTTGTTTTTTTCATCCGCCAGAATATCCAGCAGCGCTTTATCAGAGTCCCCGCCCAATGGCGTATCTACCGATGTGATACGCTCATTCAAGCGCAACATGCGGTTTACGTCATCAACAGGTTTGTCGAGCTGCTCGGCAATCTCTTCCGCACTGGGCTCGTGATCCAGCTTATGCGAAAGCTCACGTGCGGTACGCAGATAAACGTTCAATTCTTTAACGATATGGATAGGCAAACGAATGGTACGGGTTTGGTTCATGATAGCCCGTTCAATCGTTTGGCGAATCCACCATGTGGCATAGGTTGAAAAGCGGAAACCCCTTTCAGGATCGAACTTCTCAACCGCACGGATCAAACCAAGATTACCTTCTTCGATGAGATCCAACAGCGCCAGACCGCGATTGTTGTAGCGACGGGCAATTTTCACCACAAGCCGCAGGTTACTTTCAATCATACGGCGTCGCGATGATACATCACCGCGCAGCGCTCTACGGGCAAAAAAGACTTCTTCTTCAGCGGTCAGAAGCGGAGAGTAACCGATCTCTCCTAAATAGAGTTGGGTAGCATCCAGCACACGCTGGGCTGCACTTTGGGATAACAACTCATCGTCGGATGCCTCATTATCCCCCGCTAACGCCTTTTCGTCAAAAACATCAAGTCCATTTTCCTCGAACTCGGCATCATCATGTAACTCGTTAACTTTCAGCGTGCTTTGGCTCATAAGTGGCTCCTACCCGTGATCCCTTGGCAGAATACCGAAATACTCTGCCCGATTTATCGCTGCGGAAGGTAACGCAGCGGGTTTACGGATTTCCCCTTGTAACGAATTTCAAAATGCAAGCGTACTGAACTGGTTCCGGTGCTACCCATGGTAGCGATCTGTTGACCCGCCTTGACCTCTTGTTGTTCCCGGACCAGCATAGTTTCATTATGGGCATAGGCGCTCAGGTAATCATCGTCGTGCTTGATGATGATCAGATTACCGTACCCGCGCAAAGCGTTGCCCGCATAAACGACACGCCCTGAAGCGGTCGCCATGATCGGTTGCCCACGAGTGCCAGCGATATCAATCCCTTTGTTTCCCCCCTCCGATGCGGAGAAACTATCTATGACTTTCCCCTCAGTAGGCCAACGCCAGCTGCCGACAGCAGGAGCACTGCTTTCAACAGCCGCGGGGGCGGTCACAGGAGCCGTCACGGCAGCTCCGGTGGAAGGCAACATCTTACCTACATTCTGTTTACCCGAATTTCCAGAATACGCATTAGTTGACTGAGAATCAACCTGCGTTGTTTGAATTTGCGTCATTGACGGCGGCTGAGGCACGCCGCCACGCGTGGCATCGGAAGGTGCCAGCATACCACCGCTGCTGCTGCCCGCGCTGCCTGCCAGCATGCCTCCTCCTCCGGTCGATCCGCTGCTTACCGGCGCGGAAGAACCGTCACTCACCTGAAGCACCTGTCCGACGTTCAGGCTATAAGGCTCAGCGACATTATTGCGCTGGGCCAGCTCGCGATAATCACTGCCGGTTATCCAGGCGATATAGAACAACGTATCGCCGCGTTTTACCGTATAGGTGCTGCCGCCATAGCTGCCTTTAGGAATGGCGTTATAGCTACGGTTGTAGACAATACGGCCATCGCGCGTGGTGATCGGCGCATCGCCGGAAGATGATATAGTAGAAGGCGCAGTCGCGAGCATTCCACCGCGACTGCTGCTATTGCCCTGACCGCCTACGCTGCTGATTGGGGCGGGTTTACTGTCGTTATTGGTACACCCCGCCAACCCCAGAATAATTGCCGTGCACGCCGCTATCTGACGCAGTGTTCTCGTTTGGCTTCCCATGCGCCTTGCTCCCCTATAACCGTAACACTAATTCAATACCTTAATGAGACCACTCGAGGTCCGCCATGTCATCACCGCAGTAGCACCCGCTCAATGCTAACAATATCAACATGTTCTCACTATGACAGGGTTGTATTGAACTACGTTCTATTGAAATAAATCGTAAATGACCGATACCCAAAACGTGTTTGCAAAGGTATCAGGCTAGTTCGCCTTTGACCAGTGGAACAAATTTAACCGTTTCAATGGTATTCACTACAAATTCGCCACCGTGGCGTTGTATGCGTTGTAACGTTTGAGCATGTTCTCCCACTGGGAGCACCATAATGCCCCCTTCATCCAATTGCGCTATCAGCGCATTCGGAATTTCAGGCGCCGCTGCCGTCACAATAATGGCATCAAACGGACCGCGTGACGGCCAGCCTTGCCAGCCATCACCGTGCCGGGTGGAAACATTGTGCAGATCCAGTTGCTTCAACCGCCGTTTAGCCTGCCACTGCAACCCTTTGATACGCTCAACGGAAAAAACCTGCTTTACCAAATGCGCCAAAACCGCCGTTTGGTAGCCGGAACCGGTGCCAATTTCAAGCACGCGAGACGCGGGCGTCAATTGCAGCAGGTCCGTCATGCGAGCAACCATATAAGGCTGAGAGATGGTTTGACCGGAGCCTATCGGCAGCGCGGTATTTTCATAAGCCTTATGCTCAAAGGCTTCGTCGACAAAACGCTCACGCGGCACAGCCTCGATAGCCTTAAGCAATCGCTCGTCATGAATGCCCTGCTGACGCAACAATGTCAGCATCGTTTGCATGCGCTTGTTCACCCTATCCCGTCAGCCTCAGTCGTGATTAACGTCTTCATCCCTTTACTCAATAACGGCAATGCCTTGCCGTGAGTTCGCATCCTTGTTGCATAGGTACTACATCAGTACTGCATCAAATTACAGCATCTCAATCAGCGATATCCATCTGCTCCAGCGGCGTGATGAGTTCGCGCACTACGCTTGTGGCAAAGCTGCCCGCCGGTAGCCAGAAATCCAGCGTGACCGACGTTTCATCCAACCAGGACCAGCGCATTTGCTGCGGATACAGCAGTGCAGCACGGCGCGCAACCTCGACCCGTTCGCGACGCAGTAATCCAAGCAGCGTCTCGTGCCCCGCCAGGCAGCGCTGTTCAAACGCCAACGCGTCACCATGAGTGCCAGGATCGCCATCGCCGGGCAGCGGAGCCGTCACGCACAGCTCGAACTTATCAACGCGCGATTGAAGTACCGTCACTTCATCTTCGTTTGCCACAAACCAACTACCACGCCCGGCAAGTTGCAGCGCATCACCTGCCAACACCTGCGTTGCCAACCCCTGACTCAAACGTTGGCTCACAATGAGATTGAACAGCGCGCTACGACTGGCCGACAGATAGAAGCTACGCTTGCTGCGCTCACTGACGCGAATCTCTTCTCTGGCCCAACGTGCCGCCTGAATCAGGTTGTTGCCACCGCGACCGAAGCGCTGACTGCCAAAATAGTTCGGCACGCCCTGTTCAGCAATCGCCGCTAGCCGCGCTTCGACGGCTGCACGGTCGCTGATATTACGCAGCGTCAACGTAAACTGATTGCCACGCAACGCACCAATACGCAGCTTACGCCGATGACGGGCACTGTTAAGAATTTCACACCCTTCAAGCGCAAACGCGGAGAAATCGGGTAACACTTTGCCCGGCACATGCAGGCAAAACCACTGCTCCGTCACCGCATGCCGGTCTTTCAAGCCAGCATAACTCACGGCACGCGCGGGAATGCGGGCGAATTTCGCCAACGCTTCCGCCACAAACGCGGTGTTGCAGCCACGTTTACGCACCTGAACCAGCAGATGTTCGCCATCGCCGTCCGGCGCAAACCCCAAATCTTCCACCACACGGAAATCATCGGCGCTTGCTTTGAGCGTCCCTGTCGCCAGCGGTTCACCGTGCAGCCAGAACAGGCTTTCCATGTTGAGCGTAGCGGGTTCTTGCTGCATTACCATGCGACCACTTCACTCCGTTCATCTTTCACCAACAGCGCCACCGCTTCGCAGGCAATTCCTTCGCCACGCCCGGTAAACCCGAGCTGCTCAGTGGTGGTGGCTTTTACGTTGACATCATCCATATGGCAGTGAAGATCTTCTGCCAGATTCACCCGCATTTGCGGAATGTGCGGGGCCATTTTCGGCGCTTGCGCAATGATAGTGACATCCAGATTGCCCAGTCGATACCCTTTTTCTTGTATCCGCTGCCACGCCTGGCGCAGCAGTTCGCGGCTATCCGCGCCTTTGTAGGCGGGATCGGTATCGGGAAACAGTTTACCGATATCGCCGAGCGCCGCCGCACCGAGCAGCGCATCAGTTACCGCATGCAGCAACACATCCCCATCAGAATGCGCCAACAATCCCTGAGGGTAAGGAATGCGAACCCCACCGATCACCAATGGGCCTTCGCCGCCCAGTTTGTGGACATCAAAACCGTGACCAATACGCATGGGGTTATTCTCCTTAATTAGCGAATGGTTGTGAAACATGATACCGCGGAAGGGCACTTCACACGCTTGGCGGTGCCAATCGCGCCAGGTAGAACTCGGCCAGCGCCAAATCCTCTGGACGCGTTACTTTAATATTATCAGCGCGCCCTGCAACAATCTGTGGATGATAGCCGCAAAACTCCAGCGCAGACGCTTCATCGGTCACGACAGCCCCTTGTTGTAACGCGCGCTCCAGGCAATTTTGCAATAATAACCGTGGAAACAGTTGCGGCGTCAAGGCATGCCATAAATCGCGGCGATCAACCGTGTGCTCAATCGCCTCACCCTGGCTACGTTTCATGGTATCTCGCACCGGTGCAGCAAGAATACCGCCCACGTCGCAGTGCCGGATAAGCTGTAACAAGCGATCCAGATCCTGAAGATGTAAACACGGGCGTGCGGCGTCATGTACCAACACCCAAGGCGCATCACTGACCGCGCGCAAGCCGGCCAGCACCGAATCAGCCCGCTGTGTACCGCCGAACACCACGCTAATGCGCGGATCTTGAGCCAACGGCAAGGTGGCAAAGCGCCAGTCGTCAGGGCTGATAACCACCACGGCACGCTGAATGTGCGGATGCTGAAACAACGCAGCCAGCGTGTGTTCCAGCAGCGTTTTTCCATGGAGGGTGAGATATTGTTTTGGACAGTCGCACTCCATTCTGCTGCCGTTTCCGGCCGCGGGCAGGACGGCGACAACCTCAGGTAAGGAGACCAGCGGTTCAGACATGGGTTAACGTGACGTCATAGGGTTAGAAGATGACAGGGCATTAGATGCGCCAGAATTCGCAGAGGAAGGCGCCGTCGCCGCACGACGACCGGATTGATCCGGCACCAGACGATAGAAGCTCTCACCCGGTTTGATCATGCCCAGTTCATTGCGTGCACGCTCTTCAATGGCCTCTTGCCCACCGTTAAGATCGTCGATTTCCGCAAACAGCTGTTCGTTCCGGGCTTTGAGCTTGCCGTTGTTGCCCTGTTGGACAGCCACGTCGTCTTTAACCCGAACATAGTCATGAATGCCATTTTTACCCAGCCACAGCGAATATTGCAGCCAACCGAGCAAAATCAATAATAACAGCGTTAGCTTTCCCATCCCGCCCCCTGAAAAACCGCCTAATCATCCCATAACTTTGCCTTCGACTCCATATTATCAGGGCGGATTAACGCACCTGAGTACGGTTCATTTGGTGTAACGCGGGTAACCCGAGCCATAAAGGCGTTGTTGCAGAGCGAGAGAAGAAACACGAGGAACGGTGCGCGCGAGGAGATATCAGTCACATTTGTTAAACGTCGGTAACAAATAGCGGCGATTTACGCCGCACCTCACCACCCGGTGATCAGTGAAAACACCAACCAGAACAGACAGACAATCACAGCACCGCTGCACAACACCATCAGCGTCATATTGCCTTTGAAAATCACACTGAAAAACACGCCGATTAGCACGGAAGCTGGCATCAGCGCCAAAAAAAACGGCCAGGTGTAGAGCATAAAAAACAGCGTGGTGTTCGAGCCATAGACCCAAATCGGCACCACAAACGCCAACCAGTAGAAAGAAAAACCGGCGATGGCGCCCATAAACGGGTAGGTGCGGTCATCTTCACGCCCCCTTGGCCGCTTACTGACAGATAACTGCGTTACGTTCTGCATAGTCTACCCTGTAACACTCCGCCCCACCGCGAAAGGCAGTGACACCTGACAGAGCCAATCAGACTTTGATAATAGCTCGACTGTGCAGTAGATCTAATAACTGATCGGTCAAATTTGTTACCAATTGTTCTCCTTCCAAACGCAGCTCAGGCGCGTGTGGCGGCTCATAGACAGCATCGATACCGGTAAAATTGGTAAGCGTGCCGGCACGTGCTTTCTTATACAATCCTTTAGGATCGCGCGCTTCGCATACGGCCAATGGGGTATCGACAAACACTTCGATAAACTTTCCTTCCGGCAGCGATTCACGCACCATCTGGCGCTCTGCGCGGTGGGGGGAAATAAACGCTGTCAGCACCACCAGCCCGGCATCCACCATCAGGCTGGCCACCTCGCCCACGCGCCGAATATTTTCGCGCCGATCGGCATCAGAAAAACCCAGATCGCGGCATAGCCCGTGGCGCACATTGTCACCATCAAGCAAATAGGTGCTGACACCGCGTTGGTGTAAGCGCTGTTCCAGTTGCCCTGCCAGCGTGGACTTTCCCGATCCTGACAGGCCAGTGAACCAGATAACCGCCCCTTGGTGGCGGTGCAATCGCTCCCGATCGCGGCGTGCCACCGGGTGATCGTGCCAGACAATATTTTCATCACGGCTACTGTTTTCATCACGACTACTGTTGTCATCATGATGGCCATCAACGGCGTGATGCTTCTCTTCTGAAGGCAACGCCATGCTACTTCCCTCCCAGCAAATCGCGCGAACCCCAATGTGGGAAGTGGCGGCGCACCAGCGCATTCAACTCCAGCTCAAACGCACTGTAGGCAGACGGTTCCTGCGTCACCTGAGCGATCGCCTCGCGTACCAGCCCGGCACCGACGGTCACGTTGCTCAGTCTGTCGATAAAAATCATACCGCCCGTGGTGGCATTTTGCTGATAGGGCTCCAGCAGCAGCGGCTCATCAAAGGTCACATCCACCAGGCCAATGCCGTTCAACGGCAAACTCTCTGTGACGCGCTGCGTCAGCGAATTGATCTCAACCTGATACTGAATATTGTCCACCCGCGCGCGGGTTTTCTTGCCCGCCACCTTGATGTCATAGCTGTGTCCCGGCACCAAGGGTTGTTCCGCCATCCACACCACATTGATCTGCGCATGCTGCACCGCGCGCAGCTCATCTGCCTCCGGCACCAACAGATCGCCACGGCTGATATCCACTTCATCGGCCAGCACTAGCGTGATCGCCTCCTGCGCATGCGCCTGTTGCAGATCGCCATCAAAGGTCACGATGCGTGCCACGGAAGAGGTCACGCCAGAGGGCAACACCCTCACGCGCTGCCCGACCTGCACCACGCCGGAGGCCAGCGTTCCGGCATAACCGCGAAAATCCAGGTTGGGCCGATTTACATATTGCACCGGGAAACGCATCGGCTGCGCATCGCTGTCGCGCGTAACGTCGACCGTTTCCAGCACGTCCAGCAGCGTCGGGCCGCTGTACCACGGCATGGTGGTGCTCGGCGTCGCCACGTTATCGCCATCCAGCGCAGAGATCGGCACGAAGGTCACTTGCAACGAAGACGGAAGCTGCTGAGCAAAATCGAGGTAATCCTGCTTGAACTGCTCAAAGACCGTTTGCTGGTAGTCCACCAGATCCATTTTGTTCACCGCCACCACCAGATGGCGGATGCCGAGCAACGTGGCAATAAAGCTATGGCGACGGGTTTGATCCAGTACCCCTTTGCGCGCGTCGATCAACAGGATCGCCAGATCACAGTTCGAGGCCCCGGTCGCCATATTGCGGGTGTACTGCTCATGACCGGGGGTATCGGCAATAATGAATTTGCGTCTTTCCGTGGAGAAATAGCGGTAAGCGACATCAATGGTAATGCCCTGCTCACGCTCGGCCTGCAAGCCGTCCACCAGCAACGCCAGATCCAGCTTCTCCCCTTGTGTGCCTAACCGCTTGCTGTCGTTGTGTAACGTGGAAAGCTGATCTTCGTATATCTGACGCGTGTCATGCAGCAAACGGCCAATCAAGGTACTTTTTCCGTCATCCACGCTGCCGCAGGTCAGAAAACGCAGTAAACTTTTATGCTGCTGCGCGTGCAAATAGGCTTCGACGCCACCCTGTTCGGCAATCTGTTGTGCAATGCTTTGGTTCATTTGACGATTCCTTAGAAATACCCTTGACGCTTTTTTAGTTCCATCGAACCGGCCTGATCCCGGTCAATGACGCGCCCTTGCCGTTCGCTGGTGGTCGAGATCAGCATCTCTTCAATAATTTCCGGTAGCGTCTGCGCGTGTGATTCCACCGCGCCGGTCAACGGCCAGCAGCCGAGGGTACGGAAGCGCACCATACGTTGCTCAATCACTTCGCCCGGTTGCAGATCGATACGATCGTCATCCACCATCAGCAACATGCCATCACGCTCCAGCACCGGACGCGGGGCGGCCAGATAGAGCGGCACAATGTCGATATTTTCCAGATAGATGTATTGCCAGATATCCAGTTCCGTCCAGTTGGAGAGCGGAAACACGCGAATGCTTTCCCCTTTGTTAATCTGGCCGTTGTAGTTATGCCACAGCTCTGGGCGCTGATTTTTCGGGTCCCAGCGATGAAACCGGTCACGGAAGGAGTAGATACGCTCTTTGGCGCGGGATTTCTCCTCATCACGCCGCGCACCGCCGAATGCAGCATCAAAGCCGTATTTATCCAGCGCCTGCTTCAACCCTTCGGTTTTCATGATATCGGTGTGTTTGGCGCTGCCGTGCACAAACGGGTTAATCCCTAACGCTTCGCCCTGGGGGTTACGGTGCACCAGCAGTTCGCAACCATAGGCTTTCGCGGTGCGATCGCGGAAGGTATACATCTCACGAAACTTCCACCCGGTATCCACATGCAGCAGCGGAAACGGCAACGTGCCGGGGTAGAATGCCTTGCGCGCCAGATGCAGCATGACGGAAGAATCTTTGCCAATGGAGTACATCATCACCGGATTACTGAATTCTGCCGCCACTTCGCGAATGATATGTATGCTTTCCGCTTCAAGCTGTCGCACGTTTCTCGTCCATAACCCTTCCTCAAGCCAAATTCACAAGCGCAGAACGTCCGGTTTGCCCGGTCTCCTGCGCCTGTAGACCAAACCAGGCGAGCTGATGGTGCAGTGCAACCACCTCGCCAATCACCAATAATGCCGGCGTCGGCGCCTGATGCGCCAAGGCCTCCAACTGTGCCAGCGTGCCGATGTTCACGGACTGATCCGCTCGCGTTCCGCGGCTAATCACCGCCACTGGCGTATCCGGTGCACGCCCATGGGCGATCAATTGCTGGCTGATTTCCGCCGCTTTCACGGTGCCCATATAGATAGCGAGCGTCTGACGCCCACGCGCCAGCGTGGACCAATCGATCGCTTCGCCGTCGGGACGGCAGTGCCCGGTAATAAACAGCACGCTTTGTGCGTAATCTCGGTGGGTAAGCGGGATACCGGCATAAGCGGTAACGCCCGCCGCCGCCGTGATCCCCGGTACGATTTGGAAGGGAATCCCGGCTTTTGCCAGGTATTGCACTTCCTCACCGCCGCGCCCAAAGATGAACGGATCGCCGCCTTTCAGTCGCACCACACGTTTACCGCTCGATGCCAACGTAAACAGCAGATGGTTGATCTCCCCCTGGGTCAATGAGTGTGCGGAGGCGCGCTTGCCGACGCAGATTTTCTCCGCATCACGGCGCACCAACTCCAGCACTTCCGGGCTCACCAGATGGTCATAGAGCACCACATCCGCCAGTTGGATCAGCTGTAAACCACGCAGGGTCAACAAACCGGCGTCTCCCGGCCCGGCGCCCACCAGCGCGACATCCCCCTGCACCTGCTGCGGTTGATCCAACTGCTGGCGCAGGGTTTCCTCAGCCACCGTCTGTTGCCCGGCGGCTATCTGGTCAGCAAAAGGGCTATTAAACAGCCGCTCCCAAAACTGACGGCGCGCACGCATCGAATGAAACCGCTCTTTGACGCGATCGCGCCATTCCCCTGCCACTCGGGCCATATCGCCCAAACTGGCAGGCAGCAATGCTTCCAGCTTCTCGCGCAGTAAACGCGCCAACACCGGCGCTTGTCCGCCCGACGAAATCGCCACCACTAATGGCGAACGATCGACAATAGACGGAAAAATAAATGAGCATTTGGGCTGATCGTCCACCACGTTAACCAAGCGATAGCGCTGCTGCGCCGCTTTAGACACCGCCGCATTTAACGCCACATCATCGGTTGCGGCGATCACCAGAAAGACTTTATCCACCTGTTCTGGGGAGAATTCCTGCGCCAACCAGTGCACCTGACCGGCCTGGTGCTTGGACAACAGCGGTTCTGCCAGGGATTTGGCGACCACATGCACGTCGGCGCCCGCGCGCAATAACAAATCAATCTTGCGCGTTGCTACCTCACCACCGCCGACCACCAACACTACACGCTGCTTCACGTCAGCGAACAAAGGGAGATAGTTCACAATCGCCTTAACAAAGTTAAAAATTGGATAAGTAGACTATACGGTGCTGTAGGAAGGGTTATGAAATGCCGAATTGGAATGATAAGTTCCGTAATGGAATAACAGCGGAACAGGACGCACAGCGTAATGCTTATCGATTGATTTTGATGGGATTATAAAAACATCTTTGGGCTCAAACAGCGTGGAGATCACCGCTGTGAGAAAAAATTTCAGGTTGAGGGATTATGTGCTCATCCCTGTCAGGCCGGCCATTGCTGGCCGGCCTGGGGTATTACTTATGCTTGCGTTGAAGTTTCCAAAACAACGTCGTTTTCGGCCTGATTGGGCACCGTTTCAACCACATCCTGCTGCACCTCAACCTCTGGCATTTGTACCCGTACCGAGATAAAGGTGTCGTGCGGAATATCGATCGGGTCACCATTGGCGTAGCCTTCAATCTCATTGCGTGCAAATGCCGGGGCATCCGGGTGTGGCCGATGATAGGTGCGGATAACGATAGAGCCATCCGGGTTTATCTGCTTACTGCCCTCATCACCGCCGTAGTCCACCCACAGGCGAGGCAACTTGTTGCGGCACATCGGCACATCGATCCCCCCGTCATCACCGCCCCAGGCACGATCGGCATTCAGGCCCAGACAACCGGAAATGCGATACCCCCCTTCGCTCAGGCGTTCAGTGGTGATGCCTTCGGCTTCGCTGGTGAGTTCGCTGGTGCCGTCTGCGAACAGCTTCACTACGGGTGATGCGGTTTTCCAGAATCCGTTGGAATCCGCAACGGCGTTATAACCGCTTGCTAGCAATGGGTTATTAGCTCCGCTCCCTATTTGGACTAACGGGATTGAACTGCCGTGGATTGTTGTCGGAGCGGCACCGTCTCCAAGGTGAACAATGTTGGCTGCATTGATGTGAGCAAGGTTATATACGGTGCCGGTCGTTGTTGTGCCACGGAACGCGACAGCATTCGCAGTAACTACAGCGGCTGAGTGCGTTTTTATAGCGCTGATAGTTTGCGCCGTGTTGCTGGAAACAATTGGTGAACTATTCCACTGGAGAGCCGAAGATAATATATTTAAGGTGCCTTGACCTACCGCAGCCGAACCGCCAGTTGCAATAATTCGTGAATCATAATCATGCCCTGAGCCGTTACCAGAAGTGTGAAAGTCAATAAAAGTCGAACTGGCTGCATCTACGCGCCCCAATTCAACGCCGGTATTACCAGAACCAGCTATGACTGCAATTGACTGAAATGTCTGATTGCCGATAAATGATTGCGATGCAGATGTTGTTGCTGGGCTTGGTAGGTTTTTATCAGTCCAAAAATTATGAACCACTTGCGCCGTCTGATTGCCAGCCATAGCGCGAACGCCGAATGATTCACTGCCAATAGATGGGGAAAAACCAATCGATAAAGAGGCGAAAGTATCCCCTGAACGCAAAAGGAGTGTTGGAGAATAGCGTTTATCGTATTGGTTTCCGCCTTGCTCGTTTCGATAAATTCTGCTTCCTATTGCCGTGTTCTTATACCAGGCTAAAAGCGTTGCCTCATCGTAAGAAACTATCTGACCATTACCGCCCCAACCATATGCGCCATTAAGCATCAATGAACCTGTGGTTTGATCGAATTGGGTAGTTTGTTTAACTAAATTTGCGCTAGTCCATAGCGTAGACCAAGGGCTGGCGACACCAGCAGAAATCTGCCGTAACCTGAAATCAATACCGCCACCATCGCGTCCGAGCAAATCCCAACCGTAGGTCCCGGCCTCCTGCACATGAAGCCCCGATGCACCTGTGCCTCCAAAGGGGTTGTCTGCATGATTAGCTGTATAACTAAAGAACCCACAGCCAGCAGCGCCACCGGTGGCACCCGCAGCCCGAGGGCGAGCATTTGCGCCAAGGCCATGACCGCCATTAAGGACTACGGAGCCAGCGGTTGTGTCGTCCTGCGATGATTGTTTAACAAGGTTCTTATCTGTCCAAACGTCATAAACAACTGTTTGCACCCCCGACGTTGTACCGGCAGACATCCTCACACCATGAGCTGTATTCCCTCCACCACTATGTGGCCCGACAGTAATTAGTGACCACATATCATTGGCTCGGGTATAAATTCCAGCGGCGTTTAGCTTTCCGTATGCGCTGTTATAATTAAGCCGAAGCACGCTCCCAGGGGTATTTTCGTCACGCAGGAAAGTCAGCAAATCAGCATCGGAAGTTATTCCTGAGATTCTACCGCTGCCGCCCCACCCCCAGGCTCCGTTTATCAAAAGTGATCCTGCGGTAACATCGAATGGGCCTGTCTGCTTAACCCCTGTCACCTTCCCATCCAGCGCAGCATCCCAAGCCTGCTGAGAGCGAACGGTAACGGTCTGCCAATCAGGCGTAGTGAGTGTAACGTTTCCCGTTCCGGTTAATATCTGCTGCCAGCCAGATAACTGCTGCTGGTAATAGGCAAGCGTTGATGCAAAGTCATGGGCAAACTGTTCAATGGAAACAGCCGGTGAAGTGGGAATGGCATAAGCTTTACCCATTCCCGTTGTGCCAGTAAATGCCGATGCCAACGTTAATTGTGTATCAGATTGCACAGACGCAATTTCATAAATCTGAACAGTGCCAGCAGCGGGCAATAATAACATCCGCCCTGCTGATACACCGTTTAATGAATTAGTGAATTGGGTTCCTGTGCCCGTAATGATTTTGCTGCCGTTAGTGGCAGCTATAGTTCCGGTTTTGTACCAAGACATGAGTCCTCCACACATAACAATTATTCATTTAACAAGACACTATATTGTGTTTATGAAAAGCAAATAAAAAACCTGAAAATAAATCAAGAGTACGATTTATAATTCGCAAATGGTGTCACTGATGACGCTTTAACACCAAATATATACCCACCACTATCATCGTCAGAGACAAGCCCTGCACCAGCACGCCAGCAATAAACCTGTAGTTTTTGCTTTATTTCAGAAATGTTTGCTGGAATAAAAACAGGAGGGATATATACGCGATTACTTTGCCCCTGGCCAGCAACCACTCCACAGATTGTTGTTAAATCCCCCGATGGTGATATAAGAGCCAAAGTGGCATTCTGCCCTCCTTTATTACTAACCCCAATCATCAAGCGAATATTCATAAACATGAATATTCGATCATAGGAAGCTGGCTCTATCTCGATAATATCCTTCCATCCTTCTGGTGGAACGGTAAGTGGCAATTTAAAACCGCTCATCCCTACGGTGTTATTTCCATTTCCAGCATTCTGAAGTTTAACAACATCACCCTCTATCTTATCAGCATAAACCGTGCCATTAAATGTGCCATCGGTAGCATAAACAGCACCTCTAACTGTCACATTGTTAAACTCAGCGCCACCAGAAACAAAGTCTATTTTTAACCCTTCAATACCTTTTAGATAATTATCAGATTGCAGACCATCTGATATTTTTGCTCTGGTAATCGCTGCATCATTAATTTTAGCATTAGTGATCGTTGCATCCCCAATCACCGCACTATTTAATATCGCTTGCGTTCCCTGCGTCGTAAACACAGGAGTTGGCGTCCCCCCTGCATTCGTCATGATCGACGTTCTGTCAGCTAACAAAATAATATTTGACTGCATCCCGGCAGTTGAATTTGAAACATCCAGACCAATACCTGCCAGATATTGTTTCCCATTGGCATCAACACCAACCTTGATCGTTCGTGATGCCGACAATTTATCGTCAATATCATTAACAACGCTGCTGATATCACTAATTTCAGTTGAGACACCATTTACCGTTGCCGTTAATTGACTGATTTGCGTTCCCTGGGCTGTAATGGCATTCCCCTGCTGTGTAGCTGTTGCAGTCACCGCATTCACACTCTGCACCGCACCATTAGCGGTTGATTGCGCAGTATCAGCGGTTTGCTGCGCCGCCCCCACTGACGCGGTGATCTGCGTGATAGACTGACCTTGCGAAGTGATGGTATTCCCGTGCTGCGTCACAGAGGTGGTGAGCCCATCAATGGCAGTTGTATTGGCTGAAATGCCTGACTGAGCCTCAGTCATTTGGCTATTTAGCGTGGTAATCTGCAGAGACGTGGTTTCGTTTTGCGTTGCCACCGTCTGCTGCAACTGCGTCAGATTGCTGTTAGTTGTGCCAATATTCGATTGCATTTCCAGCATCGCAATCGTTCTGGCCTCAACTTCATTGGCGATTGCAGTACGCGTTTCTGTTATTTCTGCCACCCTGTCGCCGTTCTGTGTGCGCCAGCGCCGTGTTTCAGCATCGTTAGCCAGGCTGTTACGAATAATCGCTTTCGCCTGTTCAATGCTGTTCAGCAGACCGTCTGAGATTTGCTGGGTATGATTATCAATCCCACCGACCAGCGATTTCCAAGCATCGGTTTCAGTGATTTCATCCACAATCACATCGGTAATATCACTAACGTCAGTACTCGATTCCCCAACAATCCACCCCGTCCACGGCCCCTGATTGCCAGACTTGTCAACGATACGGGCGCGGTAAAAGAACGCCTGACCGACGCTGAGCCCCATTTGCTGATACGTGCGAGTGGGGTACACCACATCGGTCAGCAGCAACACGTTCTGGCCGTCGCGGGTCGGGGAATACTGAATCTCGGTTTTCAGGGTATCGTCGGTGTCGGCAGGGAATTGCCAGTCGAGTTGGACACCGAACACCAGCGAGGTGGTGGTAAAACTGGCCAGTGCCGGCGGATTACCCACTTTCCCTGTTAGCGTGGTTTCCTGCGCGTTGGCCCACAGGCTGGAGATCTCCGTGGCATTGATGGCGCGCACGCGCGCTTGATAACGCCCGGCGTAAATACCCGATACCTCAACGCCCTGTGCCGAGGTGCGCGCCGCGCTGATCCAGTTGCCGTTATCACGCCGCCATTGCACTTCATAGGCAATGGCACTGTCCGCCTTGTCCCAGGTAATGCGCAGGGTAGTGATATTGATACCTTGCTCGATGCGGTTATCGCTAGTGATCACCACGTTGTCCGGCGCAGGCTGTACCGAAGGTGGAACCAGACTGATGGGGCGAGATTCAATGCGCGCGCCGGTATCAATTTTGGCGAATTTATCCTGATCGAATTCGATGGCCGTGATATCAAAGGAAGCGCTGTCCTCGCCCTCTTTCACACCAATGATGCGATACAGTTGCAGCGCCAGGTCGCTAGCATCGACAGCCCATACCGACTCGGGCACCGGCGTTTCGCTATACGCCGTGGTAACGGTGACCACCTCGTCGTTCACCGCCTCAATAGTGCGCCCCTCTGCTTTGCCACTCGGCAGGTTGGGAATCAGGCGTTCACCGATGGCTGCGGAAGAGACACGGTCAAGCATAATGTTACGTCCGTCTACTGCACTGATACGCCCGCCTAACGGACGCCCAGCCAGCAAAGCATCAGCGATACCGACAACCGTGCCGGGGACCGGAATATCCCCGTCCAGCCCCATAGTATAAGAGACGGTGCGATCGGCATCGTTGGTGTGCAATATCCATTTACCGCGCCGAATCGCTTCGGTCTGGCGCGTACAGCCAATTGCGGTCACATCGGCCTGTTTAATGCCGTAGCGCCGCACCAGTTTGTTATCCGCAACGGCTTCCACCGCGTCCTGATAGGCGTTATCGGGATCGGACCAGGCCACCATCGCCGTGCTGTAGTGCGTTTTGCTGCTGGCGTTGCTGTAGGTAAAGCGCCCGTCGCGCACATTGGCACGGGTGACCACGTAATCCATCTCGCGCGGCATATCGGACAGCACGTTCATCTGATTATTGGCCCAGAACGAGGAGCCACGAAAGATCGCCGCCAGATCGTTGAGCACCGTCCATGCCTCTTCTTGCGATTGGATGTACACATCGCACAAAAAGCGCGGTTCCGTGCCGCTGCCGCCATGACCATCCGGCACGAGCTGATCGCAGTACTGAGCAATCTGGTACAACGTCCATTTCGACAGCACCAGATGGGTGGCTTTGATACGCTCGCCCAGGCCAAAACGTTCGGAAAGCTGAATGTCGTAGTACACCCAGGCTGGGTTGTTGGAGAATGCCCACTTGAAGGTGCCATCCCAACTGCCCGAGTAGCGCCGCGTTTGCACATCATAGTTGGTGGGAACGCGGATAATTCGCCCGTCCGGCTCGCAGGAGACGACCGGAATATTTTGAAACTGCTGCGCGTCAAACTGCATCAGCAGTAGCGCCGTTTCCGGGTAGCGCAGCTTGGCATCAATCACTTCGGTAATGGCTTCGATCGCCATCTTATCGGCAATACGATTGCTGGTGGAATTGGGCGTGATGCGGCGCACGCGGATCTGCCAACCGGTGGATGCTGTGGGCAGATCGATACGGTGGCTGCGTTCATATGACGTGGTGGTTTTGCCATCAATCTCCGTTTTCAGCACTTCACGGTAGCTGCCGCCGTCCGTGGCGATATCAATGGCATATTCAATACGATAGCCGCCCACGTCACCGTTATCATGCTGCTGTTGCAGTGCCGCCCAGGAGAAGCGTAAGCGCACCGCTGAGAGGTTGATATTGGGCAACAAACGCGTCCACGGCGTTTTACTGGTCAGTTCGGTGCTTACCGCGATCTCATTTTCAACGCCGGGAAAACCGGGAATATAACTTTGGTCGGGCGTACCGGGACGAAACGCCCACGACACGCCGGAAAAATTGGCGTTGCCGTTGCTGTCGTTAAGCGGCGTACCGTCAAGAAAAATACGCGAGCCATCCAGATTCCCGGCAAATTCTCCTTCCCCCAGCGCCAACAGTATTTTGGCGTAGGAGGTGGATTGAATAGAATCTGGCGACTCAACGGGAACGCGCGCGTTCGCGCTGCCGCCTTTGCTGCCTTTGATCGCTGTCATGGGTACTCCATTAAAAAGAAAACCCGCTCAAGGCGGGTTTATCGGCATCAGGATTTGTGTCGTTTCTTCCAGGTATCTATCATCTCTTGCGTCACTTCATTCTTATAACAGATCGGCGAATAGCCCCCAGGTCGGCTCCATGCGCTGCGTTTTCCACAGCTGCTACCGTTACGTGCGGAATGATAGGGACACGGGCAATTTCCCGAATACGCAGCAATAGACTCATCGATGATGGCTTGTTTTATTTGATCGTTATTGACGGGCTGCGCTTTGGCGATAGCAACTTCCGGCAATAACAATACGGAGAAAAACAGGGTTGGCAGAAACACTAATTGCAGTGGCAATAATAAGAGTGCTTTCATTTTTTTTTACCTTGGCTGTGTGCAGATGCTTGCTGTGTACAGATAATGGTAAATAAAGCACGACAGCCGCGGTAAAACGGTGATGAAGGCAAAATTACTGCTGGTCTTCGGCGTAAATTCCGGCAGAAATAATCGCGCCGCCAATACGACGGCGGCCATAAAGAATCGGCACCGGGTTACCCTGCGCAATGGAGTTAACCGGCCCACCAAATGCATAGGAAGGATTATTATCGGGGGACTGGCGCATGGAAATGCCGCCTTGAACCGGAGTGAGCATTTGCACCACGCCACCTAGCATCAGTACGCCACCCATTTTCATTAACGCGGAACCCCATGCCCCCCCGCCTAACGCTTGTCCCCAAGGGGTGAAGGATCCAAACGCGCCAACAACAACCAAAACAGCCCCTAATATCGTTTGTAATATCCCTGCATTTTTACTTCCGACAACAATGGGAGCGATGCGAATCTAATGGCTAACGTTAAAATCCAGCTCATCTTTAGACAAATTATGCTGACCATCAAAAACCGCATAGGTCAGCCCACGGGATTTACTCGTCAGCAGAAACTTTTCAAAACCGGGAATAATCACCCCCAGCGCTTTAATGGCTTCCTGCCGGGTTTCCACCGCCAGGCGATGCACGCGGCCAAAGGTTGCACCCAATACGCCGTAAAGCCGAATGGTTTTTAACGGCTGATACTCAATGGCTAGCGTCATGATTTCCTCCGGTATAACGCAGTCGGATAATGGTTCTGTCCAGCCAGTAGCCGCCGTAGGGCACTTTCTGGCTGAGCTGACCGTACATATGGTGCAACATTTCACCGTTGCCAACGTAGACGCCAGCATGATTCGGCTCGCTGGCGCGCACTTGCATAATGATCACGTCACCCGGCGCAATATCATCGGTCACCGGCGTAAAGCCTGCGTCACGGTAGTGTGTCATATACAGGTTTTCGCCACGGTTCCACCAGTCGTCCGTGCGCGCAAAATTCGGCAGTTGGATGTTGCGCTCCAGTTGATACCAGTCGCGCACAATGGCATAGCAATCCCAAATGCCGTGCACAAAAGGGCGCGCCAGCAGGGGTTTAATCCCCTGCTGCGGCATCAGGGTGCGCACATCACCTTCCGGCCAACTGACGATCACCCAGGGCAGTTGCGATTGATCGCACTGGGCAAGATCGACGGCGCTGGGCGTGGTGGTGGCATCGGGATGGCTGTGCACGATCGCCACCAGCGTGCCGCTGTCCTCCGCCTGCGCATAGTCCTCGGGGCTCATGATAAAATGATCCTGCGGTGCCTGTGCCAGATTGCGGCAAGGCAGGTAGCGTTGCCGCCGTTGATTGTGCACGACCACCCCGCACGCTTCGCGCGGATATTCTTGCTCTGCGTGGGCGAGGATCTCGCTGACGATCAAATTTCCCAGTTTCACGTTATTACCTCTTAATCAGTGCCGACCCCGGAAAGCCGCCGAACGGCAATTCGGCCGCCTCGCCAAATCGCGGTTTGCAGCCAGTGGAAAGCAGCCCGGAGCACTCATCCTTTGCCGGATCATCGACCGGATTGCCGTCAATATCGAAATAGCGCGATCCGGTGTAACCACAGGATGCGCCGCGATACTGTCCGCGAGCGCACCAGGTACACAGGCTGTGAATCTGCCGGGTGGGGATCATGACTCCCTGCAAATCAGCGGGCGAGGAGAGATTGAACGTCACCGATTCGCTATCCTCGTTTGCCTTGCTGTCGATGTACCAGACCTCCAGCCGCTCTTGCGTCGGGTCAGCGCTGTTGTTGCCATCAGGGAAATTGCGCGCATCCAGATAGTGGGCAAAGGTGGTATGAATCCGCACCGTGGCCTGCGCCAGATTTTGGTAGACCAGACACAACGCGGTGATGGTGCCATCGATATTGCCGACCGCCAGCGTGGGCGTGGGAGCGCTGCCATCGCTGGTCATTTCCAGCCCCTCAATATGCGTCGGCCACGCCTTGTACTCTTTTCCCTGCCACCAGAGGGATTTTGCCGGAAGTTTACTTTCCTCCCCCGCAGCGGCGGCAATCTCGTCGGCGCTGTGCGGGATAGGATGGTTGTGAAAATAGAGTTCCGGGCCATCGAATGCGGTGCAATCCACTTCAAACAAGCGCACGCGATCGCCCGGCGCCAACTGTTGGGCGTCGAGATTGATAGACATCGGGTCTCCAGAGACAAAAAAACCAGCGCGCAGGCTGGGGAAGGATGATGAAAGCGGCGCTAATTACACGCCATACCACTGGACGAAGGTGGCGGTGATCACCCCTTGAACATTACCGGCCGGAGCAAACTTTATCGAGTCCTCCACCACCCGATAAAGCCCCGGCTTTTCATGCGGGGGAGTCCATTGGAATGATTTCTTGCGATGACGCCGCAAGAAATCGCGAATCTCGACAGCGGTGTCGAGCTAGCCGCGAAACGCATAGGGAAAGGTGATGGTTTCCCCGTTTAACCCCGTGCCGGACAGTTGCGTATAGCCATCGCCAAACTGCACTTTGCGTACCGTTTCGTTGTATTGCACCTCGGGCTGATTGCCGATTTGCAGCGGCCAGTGAAATGTTTCAATTGCCATTAGCTTCTCCGCCCTTTCATTGCCGTGCTCAACATGCGTCCCTGCCCCATTTCCCGGGTCAGCAGCGATTTAAAGCGTTGATCGACAAAGCTGCCGATCTCACTGCCAAATTGCGCCAACCCGGCCGATGAGGTCTGAGAGATGCGGCCATCGCTGGCAATATTGATACTGACCTGCGGCGCCGTATTGCCACTCACGCCGCCCACGGCTCGTACGCCCAGAACCCCATTGGCGTTGCGTGTCAGCGGCATAATGGCTTCCGGTCCGGCCTCACCCATCAATCCCGCCCCTTTGGCGAAGGCAAACAGCGTGGGGCGATCGACCACCTGCCCCGAATAGGCCGACAGACTGGATGAGGTATACACCCCCCCTTTGGCATTGGCTTTGGCGGTGAAACCAAACGCGCCCATTAACGCATTCATCCCCTGCACCAGCGCCGACTTCACGGCGATTTCCGCCAACATGCCCAATACCGATTCAGCGAAAGAGGAGAAATTGAGTTTTCCGGTCCGCACAAAATTCATCACGCTATTATCCAACTGTTGGAATGCCGCGTCGCCTCCGGCCTGAATAATGGAATAGGAGTCCAGCGCGCTCTCGGAATATTTCCCCCAGGATTCACTCAGGCCATCGACCCAGGTTTTGCCGCTATTTTTATTCGAGGTTCCGTCGTCCTGCCCGTTAATGCTCCTCTGGACATCGTTACGCTGCGCCGCGGTGGTTGCCGGATTTGAAGAGGCGCTCTGCTTATTTTTACCCTGGTCTTTATCCTTATCGTTATCCTTGGTGGTTGTCGAAATATCGAAAAAACCAAGAATAGCGTTAACGCCTTCGACCATTGATGCCCTTAACGCTACGTTCGCTAACATACTCAACATGGATTCGGCAAAATTCGAGAGATTCAGTTTGCCGGTTTTCACAAAGCGCGTTAATCCCGCGTCCAGCGTTTTAAATGCTGCCTCGCCGCCGGTTTTCACCTGGGTATAAGTATCTGAAGCCACTTTGGCATAGTCGCTCCATGACTCAATCAGGCCCTCCCGCCAGGTTTTCACCTTCGTTTCATCTTTGGATTGATCGGTGCCAATGCCATTCAGCCCTGCCAGCATATAGCCACTGGTATCGTTAAAATCAGCGCGCCCTTGCGCCATTACCCGTTGTGCCGACCAGGTGCCCGGCTGAGCTCGCACATCGCTCGCTTTCAACGCCGCACTCTGCTGAGCGACCAATTGAGAAAAACGCTGCGTCGCCTGGGTAACGACACTTCCCAGCGACAGCAAATCCTGCTGCACGCGCAGCACGCTGCTGTTTAACAACACAGCGTTAAAATTTAATGCCTGTTCATCGATTGTCTGGGCCATAACGAACCCCTCCAAATAATCCTTCGCCTATTACCATCAGTTCATCATCACTCATCGTTTCAGGCTCAACCGTTGGCTGTAACAGGCTGAGTTGCTGTAACGGGATGTCTTGATGACCCGTTAACGCCAGCATGGTGGCACGCAGAGCGCAGCACTCCGCATCCAGCAGCACATCGGAAAAGTAGTGCTCCTGATAGAACGCAAACCATTCGGATAACTCGCTGGAAGAGAGCTCAGACAGCATCGTGCGCCAGTCATGACGCCGGAACTACCGAGCCAGACGCATCGCAAAACGCACCTGTGCGGCTAAGACTTTCCCGGCGTACTGGAAGTACTCTCATCGGCGGGTTCCTCACTGGCACTTTCAGGCACGATGCCGCTGAGTTGCTGAACCAGCAAAGCGGCCTCATTGATCAAGCGCGGTGGCCAGTCGTTGAGCACCTGATTGAAAATGTCATCCAGGGCGCGTTCCCGATCCTGTTGCCACAGCGAGCGGGATACCAGCCAGGCGTGCAGTTTGATGGTCAGACTGCCAAAAATGGCCATTTTATTGGCCTCAGGGATAGCGTCAGGAATGTTCTCCAACGCACTCATGTGTTCAACAATCGCTTCGAGATACTCGATGCGCTGCAACCCTGACAGCTCAGACAGCACCACCTGATTGGGGCCAAAAGGCTCGGTTTTCAGGTACATGTGTTCTCCTTGATAGGATGTTTACCGATTAAGCCCCGCGTGCGCGGGGCATAAAAAAAGCAGCATCGGCTGCCTTAAGGCGTTACCGCCGCCGGTGCGTCTTCCGCCAGCACCGGCTTACCGGTATTGGTGACCTTCGCGGTGCGGGTGATCACTTCCTTAACAGGAATCGATTTCCCTAACGCACTGACCCAGCCCTTAAACACATCAACCACGCCGTTGGCATACTTGATCTTGTAGCCGCGCACGGCACCGGAGGTAAACCAATCCACCAGTTCCTGTTGCCCCAGATCGCCGGCTTTCCATGCCAGGGTGAAACTGGTGTCTCCGGCGGATTTGATACCCTGCGCGGTATCGCTCCATCCGGCGTTTTCACCGTCCAGATAGGTGTTATCGAAGGATTCCGCCGTCATCTCGCCCGGCGTCAACTCTTTGACCTGCGCCAGACGGGTCCAACCGCTGTCGCCCGTTGGGTTGGCATACGGGTCACCGGTGCCGGTAAAAACCCAAAGCGTGGTTCCTGCACCTTTAATGGCTTCTGTTGTAGACATAATGGCCTCACTGATAATAAGTTATTGAAAATTAGAGGTCTGCAGACCTCCAAATGCTCCCTTCTTCATCGAGTCGATAGTCATATCGCTGCGTTGAGAAGGTTTCCGTGCTCTCCTTAAGCGCTGATACTGACATCAGCACAGGGGAAATTTTCTGCGCCATCTTTTCATCCAGCGTCGAATCCGGGCTTCCCGCCTGTTCGAAAAGCGCAACGTGCAGATTGGCTTGCCACAGCGCCTCATCCAGTGCGTTTTCCACCGGTTGTGCATCACTGATGTAGACCGCGATGGCGGGCAAGCTGTCTGACGCTAAGGCGACGGGACGTCCGTCAAGAAAAGTGGTGTGTTCGGTGATGGCGGCGCGCAGCGCAGCCAAAACGGCAGCACGTAGCTGCATGTGCTTGATCATGATTGGCATGTCATCCGTAGTTGTTTGTCAGGGAGAGACGTACTGGCACTCAGCGGACAGCGAATTACTTTCTGTCGGCCTGTGCCGTACGTATTGCATCAAGCTGGTTGTTGGCCTGTTCCAATGCCGCCAACAGTGGCTCAATCCAGTAAACGGCCTGGGCATAGGTCAATCGGCAATCGGCGGTAGCGGCACCACGACCGGCTGCGTTAGCGTCTGGGGCAACGCTGTGCACGACGCTGGCACGTAAACGGTGCGCGTCGTCGAGCAACCGCCCAGACACAGCATCAGGCACGCACTGACGCCCCACGGGATCGCGCTTGACTGTCGTGCGGTAAATAATCTGTTTTTCATCCGAGTCGGCCTTGATAGAGAGACTGTGCTGATAAGCATCGGCAGCTATCTGGTTCACGCGCTGAAACGTAAACGCCTGCTGCGCGATAATCGATTGTTGCTGCGTCTGGCGCAGCTCGCTGGATTGTTTGTCACGAGCGGCAATATCAGCCTCCCAACGAATCCCTTGTAGAGACCAACCGGCACCAAAGGCAGCCACGAGGGCCCCCGCGATCAGTAATACGTAGATTTTCATCATCGGGCTATTTCTACTCAGCCAGGCACAGCGCCTGCTCTTTAGCGCGTCGCGCCACCAACCCCGGAAGCACCTCCTGCCCGACATAGACCCAACGGCTAAGTTGATGACAGGCAGCAAGGTAAGATCCCGTCGTCAAATAGCGGTACAACGTGGAGGCCAGAAAATTCGAACAGCCAACGTTGAACACGAAGCTGCCGACACCATCAAAAACATTCTGCGGCAAGCGCGCGCCCAATTTGCGCTCAACGTTCTGCTCAAGGCAGTTTTGCGCATCCAGCTGATCTTCCGCGAACCAGCGGGCAATCTGTCGATCATCGGCCAGCGTGTCCCCCCCCTGTAACACGTCGCGTATGGCCAATGCCCTGAGTGCTGATGCGGGCTGGGCACTGGTAAACATCCCGTCGGCATCCCTCAGCATTCCCCATCACCTCCATCGCAGCCTGGCTGAAGCGCAAGGTATTGCCCTGTTGGGAGTGATAGCTATCGCTATTATTCAGCACCATGGCGATGATCACGCTAACAGAGCAAAACGCAGCAGTGACTATCTTGCGTCTACTCATTATGCATTCCCTCTTCTCTGCGCCGGTCTTCCCTGATTTTGAAAAACAAATTCACCAGAAAAGTCAGCAGACCAAACAACAAACTCCCCATCACACCAATGGCTGTCCACTGGTTAGGAGAAACGGCATCCAGTAACTGAAGCATCCAGTAGCTGCCGGTAGCCCCCGAAGCACCATAGGAGATGCCCGTCGTCAATTTATACATACGCATAACCTCACCGCCGTCGTACGGGGTGCCTACAGTGATAAGAATAAAAAGCGGAAAGTGGTTATTAATAACGCTCCGGCATCTCAATTGCCGTGATGTCGAAGTAATGAGAGAGGCGCTACACCGGTATGCAGAATAAATTTAAAAAAAGTTAAACAAGCCACACGACTATTAACATCATACATTCGTAAAAACAAAAAGGCCTCGCGCAAGCGAAGCCTTTTTTATGGTTTCTGTAAATTAACGATTTTTAACAGACTAACTTGTCATTTGGAATTCCACAACATTTTTAATATCTGTTTTAATCAGAGGATGGCTTTTTATGATATCGAACCAAATAAGCATTTTTTGTAGAATAAATGTCTTTTTGGAATTCCACAACCATTTTCTAAACGCACACGATAAAAAATGATATCGCCATTCTGTTTATACGTGGCAATACATTCACGCCCGGTAATTATTTCGCAGGCCCCGTATATTGCAGCGTAATGGGTGTTCTATCCCACTCCCAATTTGATTTAGTTTGTTGCTGCCAGCCATTGTCCCACATGCAGTCGTGATAGGAACTGTTACGACTGCCGTCGTTAACATCCGTGACATAGCTCTGTAATTCCTCAACGTCATAAGTTCTATACTTTTTCCCACCGCACCACCGTTTATAATTACAAGGCTCAGTGACAGTGCGGTAGTTGGTGCGGTTGATCACTTCATTGCGAACCGGGAATCGCTGTTCAGCGCTAACCCGGCATAGGGATCTTGAAGTAACATGATCAGTCGGGTTATCGCGAATTTTCACCCACCGCGTCGAACACCCAGAAAGCAACACAGGAACCAACATGAATAACAGCAGCGTCTACATCATAGGCCTCGTTAAAGGACGAAGTGGCAACATGACTTTCAATTTTTGCGATAAGACTAATCTGGAATATTCCTGATTTACTGTTTGGGTTGGTGATTACGAAGGCAATGCACTCCTCTGTCATGCGTTCAATAGTGAACGATACTACACGCACAAATACACCTTTCTTTGCGAAAAATCAAAATATATATGTACATCCCTTCCCCTATCCGTTAATGAGGACAATGAGCCATTCGAAAAAAAATGCTTGTCATAAGGAATGAATTTCGCATTAGGAATAGGATGAAATAATCATTTTTATCAGACTACATTGCCTTTTGGAATTCCACCACCTTTTTTATTTTCGGCGTATAAACCAGCTCTTTCTGACATTCAAGATCGATATCCAGTTTGATATCCATCATGCTCAGACAGCCATCAATAAATCCTTCTGCCATTTGTAACTGTTTTAGCACCAACGTATGTGAAATGCCCAATTTGGTACCAATTACCCTCACTGGCAGGCCGAGCACATAGTGCCATTCCAATAGCACATGCAGGTACGGGTCGCGTTTTTTCAGACACGCCATCGCCCCATTGACAATCAACCCATCGTCATCGCAACACGACGGGCGCGAGCGCTGGCTGGAGGGCAGCAACCCGCGGAAGCCCGCCGCCACCGAAGAGTAATACAGTCCGTGTTCGGTATGAGAGGCCCATGCGCCATAGCGCTCGAGCACCTTTTGGATATCACGAATCATCTCGCCACCTTTGTTGTTTGTATACCCTAAATAATTCGAGTTGCAGGAAGGCGGCAAGTGAATGACAAATTTGTTTGAAACAAATTTGAACAGCGCCTGCGCTGGCCCGTTGGGTGAACCTCATGAATGAGGTTCATTCATCCCGATGAGCTTACTTAGGTAAGTGATTCGGGTGAGTGAACGCAGCCAACGCACCTGCAACGTGAAGTATGACGGGTATATACCGTTATCTGGCAAGACCAGTAGGTTCTTGCCGCACCATCCCCCCTGGAGTAACAAAAGAGCGGCAGTCATAGACTGCCACCGAAAAGCAATTGATTTAATTAAGCACTAACGTCCATTACTCACGCGTAGTCGGTGTTGTTAGTGTAACAATACCTTTAGCTATCGATAATAGCAAAAGGCATTGCCTTTTCACTTGAAAAGCAATAGCGAGTGCTATAAAGTTACTGACATGAAAACGATGAACACTTTGGCAGAACGGCTTAACCATGCGATGTCGCTGACGGGAACGACTCAGGGGCAACTGGCACGCGCCGTTAACATGGCTCAGCCGACCATCTGGCGCTTGACCTCCGGTCAGGCGAAAGGAACATCGCGTATGATTGATATCGCCAATGCGCTGGGAGTCCGTCCTGAATGGCTGGCAAATGGTGATGAACCCATGCGTGCGCCAGTGGTAGCACCTTACGATTCTCGCTCCAACATTCCGCCGGAATCCCAGTGGGGAACGGTTGACGTGTGGGACAGCCACACCCCCTTGCGGGATGATGAAGTGGAAGTGCCGTTTCTGAAAGATATTGAATTCGCCTGCGGAACTGGGCGCATCATGAATGAAGATCATAACGGGTTTAAGCTGCGGTTTTCCAAATCGACCCTACGCCGCGTCGGTGCGAATTCGGATGGCTCCGGCGTACTCTGTTTCCCGGCCAAGGGCGACAGCATGGAGCCGTTTATTCCTGATGGCACCACCGTCGCCGTCAACACCAACGATAAGCGCATTATTGATGGCAAGATTTACGCCATCAGCCAAAACGGGTGGAACCGCATCAAACTGCTGTATCAGGTCGGACCGGACACGGTAAGCATCCGCAGCTATAACAGTGCAGAACACCCTGTCGAAGAGAAATCGCTCAGCGACGTCGATATTATTGGCCGCGTGTTCTGGTGGGCGGTGCTGGACTACTGATGACTGAGCCAGCCCAGTGCACAAAAAAGGCCGTTTACCAACGGCCTTTTCCCTTCCAGTACGATGTCACTTACCCCTCATGCAACCCACATTCCCGTTTTAAACCAAAGAAGCGCGTTTCTTCTTCGCTCATTCCCGGTTCCCATTTACGTGTGGTATGCGTATCCCCGACCGACAGGTAACCCTGCTCCCACAGCGGATGATAGGACAAGCCGTGCTGCTTGAGGTATTGATACACCTGCTTGTTATCCCAATCAATGATCGGCAACACTTTGAAGACGCCGCGTTGGATAGCCAGTACCGGCAAATGTCCACGACTGCCGGACTGCTCGCGCCGTAATCCGGCAAACCAGGTCTGAGCCCGTAACTCACTCAGCCCACGGTTCATCGGTTCCACTTTATTTAGCTGGTTGTAATGCTCAATGCCTTCAACGCCCTGTTCCCACAGCTTGCCATAGCGTGCCTCCTGCCAGGCCGGGGAGTGCTCGGCGCGATACACCTTGAGATTAAGTTTCAACTGCTCGACCAGCGCATCGATAAACTGGTAGGTTTCTGGGAACAGGTAGCCGGTATCGGTCAGGATCACCGGAATATCAGGGCGCAGTTGCGTGACCAGATGCAGGCTTACCGCCGCCTGAATGCCGAAACTTGAAGAGAGCACATACTCTCCCGGCAAGTGCTCCAGCGCCCAGGCTACGCGCGCCTCGGCGGAGAGCGTTTCCAACTGGGCGTTGGTTTCTGCCAGCGCTTGCGCCTGCTCCGGTTTGGGTAGCGCATTGAGCGCTTCAAGAGAGAATACCGACATCATGCCTCCCGGTTAATCGTAAAAATCGCGCGCCGGATCCAGTACCGGCTTGATAATGCCGCTACGGATGGCGAAGTCACCGAACCCTTCACTCTGCTGGCGTTCCAGCGCCCAACGACCAATCAAACCGTCCAGTTCGCTCAGGATCTCCGCCTGCGTGATATTTTCGCGGTACATGCGCGGAATGCGTGTGCCTTCACGGTTACCGCCCAGATGCAGGTTATAGCGCCCAATGGCTTTCCCGACCAGACCAATTTCCGCCAGCATGGCGCGCCCACAGCCGTTCGGACAGCCGGTTACCCGCAGAACGATATGCTCGTCGCCCACACCGTGGCGCTGCATAATGCCTTCCACCTCGGTGACAAACTCCGGCAGAAAACGCTCGGCTTCGGCCATCGCCAGCGGACAGGTTGGGAAGGATACGCAAGCCATCGAGTTTTTACGCTGCTCGCTGACACTGTCGTCAATCAAACCGTGCTCGCGTGCCAGCGCGTCAATCTTCGCTTTATTGCGTGTACTCACGCCTGCCACAATCAGGTTCTGGTTCGCCGTCAGACGGAAATCCCCTTTGTGGATTTTGGCTATTTCGGCCAACCCGGTTTTTAGCGGACGGCCTGGGTAATCGAGAATACGGCCATTTTCGATAAACAGCGTCAGGTGCCATTTGCTATCGATGCCTTTCACCCAGCCAATGCGATCGCCACGGCCCGTGAATTCATACGGGCGCACCGATTCAAAAGTCACACCTGCGCGCTTTTCCACTTCGCGTTTGAAAGTGTCAACGCCAACGCGTTCCAGCGTATATTTGGTTTTGGCATTTTTGCGGTTGGTGTGATTACCCCAATCACGTTGCGTAGTCACCACCGCTTCGGCCACGGCCAGCGTATGCTCAATCGGAATATAGCCCAGCTCACTGGCAGTGCGCGGATAGGTTGCCTTATCGCCGTGGGCGATAGAAAGCCCCCCGCCTACCAGCACGTTGAAGCCGACCAGACGGCCATTATCAGCAATGGCAATAAAATTAAGGTCGTTGGCGTGCAGATCCACATCGTTTTGCGGCGGGATCACCACCGTAGTTTTGAACTTGCGCGGTAGATAGGTCGCCCCGAGGATCGGCTCTTCATCGGTCGTAACGACTTTCTCCTGATCCAGCCAGATCTCGGCGTAGGCGCGAGTACGCGGCAGCAGGTGCTCGGAAATCTTCTTCGCCCAGTCATAGGCCTGCTGATGTAACTCGGATTCCACCGGGTTAGAGGTACAAAGCACGTTACGGTTCACATCGTTGGCAGTCGCCAGCGCATCCAGCCCCAGGTGGTTCAGCAGTTGGTGTGCAGGTTTCACGTTCGGCTTGAGGATACCGTGAAACTGGAAGGTTTGGCGGTTGGTAATACGGATGCTGCCATAGAGCGTGCTCTCGGCGGCAAATTTATCGATTCCTAACCACTGCTCCGGCGTCATCACGCCGCCGGGCAAGCGGCAGCGCAGCATCATGGCATGACGTGGCCCCAGCTTTTGCTCGGCACGCTCAGCGCGAATATCGCGGTCATCCTGCTGATACATGCCGTGAAAACGGATCAGCAAAAAGTTGTCGCCGTTAAAACCGCCCGTCAGCCCTTCCTGCAAATCTTCAGCGATGGTGCCGCGCAGGTAGTTACTCTCCCGCTTCAGGCGCTCCGCATCAGCGAGTTTCCCCTCTACCACTAACGGGCCGGGATAGCGTTCATCGATTGGTAATTTTTCGCTCATGGATAGTGATCTCGCTAGTACACATCGCGCTGATAACGGCGCTCAAGGCGCAGTTCGCTTAAAAATTCATCGGCCTGTTCTGCATCCAGACCGCCGTGAGTAACGATGATGTCCAGCAGCGCCTGCTCCACATCTTTCGCCATACGGTTGGCATCGCCACACACGTAAAGATGGGCGCCATCCTGGATCCAGCGCCACACCTGTTCACCCTTCTCGCGCAGTTTGTCCTGCACATAGATCTTGTGTGCCTGATCGCGCGACCAGGCCAGATCGATATGCGTCAGCAGCCCGTCTTTCACGTAGCGCTGCCATTCCACCTGATAGAGAAAATCTTCGGTAAAGTGCGGGTTGCCGAAAAACAGCCAGTTTTTGCCTTCGGCACCGTCCGCTTCGCGCTGTTGCATAAAGGCACGGAACGGGGCAATACCGGTACCCGGTCCGATCATGATGACGGACGTCGAAGGATCGGCAGGCAGGCGGAAGTGATCGTTATGTTCGATAAAGACCTGGATCTCATCGTCTTCCTGCAAACGATCCGCCAGATAACCTGATGCACCGCCCGTTCGCGCACGTCCCTCATAGTCGTAGCGCACCACACCAACGGTAATATGCACCTCGCTTTCAGCGTCAGCCTGAGAAGAGGCAATGGAATAGAGGCGCGGCGTCAACGGGCGCAACCAGCCAATCAGCTGCTCCGGCGTCAGTTCCGTCGGTGCCTGGCGCACCATATCCACCAGCGGCGTGCGCTGGGCAAACTGTTGCAGCGCAGGTTTTTCGGCCACCAACCCCAACAATGTCTCATTACGTGACAACGCGGCGTACTTCTCCACCAGCGGCGCCGTGTTTTGCGTCAGTTCAAAATGCCGTTGCAGCGCCTGTGACAAAGGTTGTGTATCACCCGCTACGGTCACAGGTTCATCCCCTTTCAGCCACAGCAGTTCCAGCAACTCTTGCACCAGCGCCGGATCGTTGTGATACCACACGCCGAGCGAATCACCCGGCTGATAGCGCAACCCGGAATCCCCGAGGTCGATCTCAATATGGCGTACATCTTTGTCGGACGCACGCCCCGTAATTTTCTGATTCACGGCGAAACTTGCCGTGTAAGGGGCGGTTTTACTGTACGGACTGCTGGAAATTTCATCCCGCGCGCCGCTGGCGCTCGCCTGAACTGTTGCTGCGCCTTGTGCCGGTACGCGCGCCTGAAGGATATCAACAATCTGCCGACGCCACTGCTCAGCGGCCGCCTGATAGTCAACATCGGCATCCACGCGATCGAGCAGGCGCTCTGCGCCCAGTTCGGCCAATCGACCATCAACATCTTTACCGGCTTTGCAGAAGAATTCGTAAGAAGTATCCCCCAATCCGAACACCGCAAACGACGTGGTTTTTAGCGCGGGGGCTTTCTTGGAGAACAGGAACTTATGCAGCGCCACGGCCTCTTCCGGCGGTTCCCCCTCCCCTTGCGTGGAGGTCACCAGCAGCAGCAGCAGCGTTTCCTGCGCGATTTGCTTAAATTTATAATCGCCTGCATTCACCAGCGTGACCGCAAGCTTGGCAGCCAACAAATCGTCGCGTAATTGTTCCGCGACACGGCGGGCATTGCCCGTTTGCGACGCGGAGATAAGGGTGATGCTTTGGGCTGGCGCAGCGGCACTGACCGGGAGCGACACGGCCGACACGGCACCGCTCTGAGCCCCATTGCCCTGCGCGACGCCCCAAAAATAGCCTGACAGCCAGGCCAACTGCGCTGGAGAGAAATCCCCCGTGGCGCTTTGCAAACGCGCGAGCTGCTCGGCACTAAGCGGCAGCAACGAAACCGGAGTGGTCATCGTGATTTCAGTGTCCTTTTAAGTCGTCCCGCCAGATATACCCGTCATACTTCACGTTGCTGGTGCGTTGGCTGCACTCGTTCACCCGAATCACTTACTTATGTAAGCTCATTGGGATTCTCTCCCTTGCCGCGTTACGAGACGCATAAATGAGCCTCGCCCTAAAGGGCCAGCGCAAGCGCTGTTCAAAACGTAAACGTTTTGTCCTGCAACTCGAATTATTTAAGGTATAGCGATATTTCTACAATACAAAGTTGTATGAAATATAAGGTTACCTATCTAGCGCGCAACAATTAAAGACGCGATGGCAATATTTAATAACCAAAATGCCTAAATGGTTTTTCTGATAACCCTTAACGCTTAAAGCGTTATAGGTCGCCCGATCAGGTACCCCCCGATCATTCAGATTATTCTTCGACCAAACGTGCTTCAAGGACGACTTTCCGGTAGTATGCGACGGCTTTTGTTTACGCTCGGTTATCCCTTCAGGAACGTTGTTATGGTCACTACCCTATTTAAAGATTTTCAGTTTGAAGCCGCCCACCACCTGCCGCACGTGCCGGAAGGGCACAAATGCGGTCGTTTGCACGGGCATTCCTTTATGGTGAGACTGGAGATCACCGGTGAAGTCGACCCGCATACCGGCTGGGTGATGGATTTCGCAGACTTGAAAGCGGTATTCAATCCGGTCTGGCAGCAGTTGGATCACCACTACCTCAATGAAATCCCCGGCTTGGAAAATCCCACCAGCGAGGTGCTGGCACATTGGATCTGGCAGCAGTTAAAACCCACATTGCCTCTGCTGAGCGCCGTGATGGTGAAAGAAACCTGCACGGCGGGCTGCGTTTATCGCGGGGAGTAAAAGGATCGGCCTGCTATCAGGCGATATTCAGATACTTGTGCGTCTGCATCGACAGACGCCAGTTACGCGCGATACAGGTTTCGATGCAGAGTTTGGTCGCCGCATCTTTCTGGCTAATGGGCTGCAAAGCGATAATCCGTGCTTTGTCATCGTGTAAACGCGCCAGCAGGGTATCCAACGCCTCAATATCTTTCTCTCGCGCCACCGGATGCTTGATTTCATCAGCGCGCACTAATGCCTGATCGAGCACCACCATGCCGCCGCGCATATTCACTTTGGGTGAGACCGTGACCCAGGTTTGCGGCGAACAGCGCACCTCATGGGTGCCGCTGGTTTCTATCTGGCAGCGATAGCCGTTGTGCTCGAGATAGGCGGTCAACGGCGTCAAGTCGTGGATACAAGGCTCCCCCCCGGTGATAACGATATGCCTGGCGCTATACCCCTCTTGCTGGATGCGCGCCAGAATCGCTGGCGGGCTGGCGGGTGCCCAGGCATCGCTCTCCTGCGTCTTTACCAGAATATGCTCCAGCGTAGTTTCACGCTCAGCAAACTTATCCCAGGTGTGTTTGGTATCGCACCAACTGCAACCCACCGGACACCCTTGCAGGCGTACAAAAATCGCCGGAACACCGGTAAAAAAGCCTTCGCCTTGCAGGGTTTGAAACATCTCATTTATCGGGTACAGCATAACATCCTATCACTTAACTATCGGGTGCCAGCCCGGTCAGGCTGGTAAACCCCCATTATCGCAGATTGCCTGCGGTGCGCCAAACCCCACATTGCGCGACAGCGCCAGATAACAGATGCACGACAACGTTACGATAGGGGGTGATAACATTTGAGGAATGTTGCAGTTCGGTTAATAATCAAAGGGATTGCCCATTTATTTTTCACGGTGTTTACGACAAGGAACGATACGATGAAACCTCTGAAAGCGGCGTGCCTGATAGCGATGACAGCCTTCGGCCTCCCCGATGTCGCCGTGGCCGAAGCCACGACGCAAGTCAAAACCCAACCCGGCCACTACCGGCAGTTACTGGGTCAATATGAAATCACCGCGCTTTCAGATGGCACCAACGCCATGCCGATGGATAAGCTGCTCACGCGCACCGATCCCAACACCATTCGCCAGTTGCTGGCCGAGAAATCCTTGACCCCCACCGTTGAAACCTCCATCAATGCATTTCTGGTCAACACGGGGAAAAATCTGGTGTTGATTGATACCGGCAACGGCACCCAAGCCAACAGCAACGTCGGAAAAGTGCAGAAAAACCTATTGGCGGCGGGCTATCGCCCCGAACAGGTCGATACCATCCTGATGACCCACCTGCACGGTGACCATTTTGGCGGTCTGGTGCAAAACGGTAAGCTCGCCTACCCGAATGCGACCGTTTACGTTTCGCAAAAAGAGTATGATTTCTGGTTGGATCCGCAGCACCTGGCGCAAGCGGCCCCTGAACGCAAGCCCGCCTTCCAACGGGTTCAGGATGTCTTTAAGATCCTGGCAGCGGCAAATAAAGTAAAAACATTCACCGGAGATGCTGCGCTGCTGCCGGGTATTACGCCGGTGTTTGCACCCGGCCACACGCCGGAGCATACCGCCTATAGCATCGTCAGTGACGGCCATAAATTGCTGGCATGGGGCGATATCGTACACGCCGAAGCAGTGCAAATGCCGATACCGGAAACGACCATCAGCTTCGATTCAGATATGGATCAGGCCACCAAAACGCGTGAAACCCTGTTTGCTCAGGCTGCCAGTGAAGGTTATCTGGTGGCGGGCACCCACCTGCCGTTCCCAGGTAAAGAAATAGACCAGCGTCAACACCGCGGCGCAAATCACCGAGAACACCAGGCTTGAATAGAAGAAAGAAATCGAGTTGTCTTTGCCAAAGTGGCTGAGCAGAATACCCGGCAGGAACGCCGCCAGAATGGCAGAAAGCTGCGCCAGCGCGATACGCGCGCCGGAGAATTTGGTTTTCTGTTTAAAATCATCGGTCATTTCCGGTACCAGCGTTTCATACGGTACCAGAATCATGGTGTAGACGACGTCAAATACCAGATAGGTCAGCAGATAGTACCAGTACCCCATATCGCCCACCCACATAAAGCTGTAGCTGAACACACAGGGAATACCCAGCAAAATAAAGAATTTACGGCGACCAAAGCGTTTACCCAATCGGGTAGAACCAAAGTTGTCCGTCAGGAACCCCATCAGTGGGCTGACGACAGCATCCAGTACTCTGGCCATCGCGAAAATAAACGTGGCTTCAATGGGCGTCAGACCACAAAACGTGGTGTAAAAATAGAGCAACCACGCCGCCGTTAGCGCCGTGGTGCCCGCACCGAGAAAATCACCTGAGCCGTAAGCCAAATAGTTGGCCAGCCCAATTTTACGCGTTTTCATTTGCCATCCTTCCTGTGTCATTGTTTTTATGAAGGTAATGCGGCAGGGTACAACCCCTTTACTGCCGTGATAGCTAAACTACTGCCGGGACGTTGGGAAAACCTTTGCACCGTTGCCACGCCCCGAACGGGATTGGCATCCCAGGGAAGAACGCGACGATCGACCTCAAGGTTTTTATAAAAAGATATTTTAAACCAATGAAACCGGCGGTTCGTTTATGGCGATCACAGGGTGGTAAGCACAGGAGTGGAGGGGGATACGGACGTGGAAGGGATAATCAGGGAACAAAAATAAAAAAACCCAGAGACGCTTACGCGTTTCCGGGCTTCGGTAGCCGGGCGAAAAGGCCCGGCAGCAGACAGGCGATTAGGCCTGGCCTTTCACTTCTTTCAGACCGTTGAATGCAGCACGGCCAGCCAGTGCTTCTTCGATACGGATCAGTTGGTTGTACTTGGCAACGCGATCAGAGCGGCTCATGGAACCGGTTTTGATCTGACCAGCAGCAGTACCTACCGCCAGATCGGCGATAGTAGCATCTTCGGTTTCGCCAGAACGGTGAGAGATAACGGCAGTGTAGCCCGCATCTTTCGCCATCTTGATAGCAGCCAGGGTTTCGGACAGAGAGCCGATCTGGTTGAATTTGATCAGGATGGAGTTAGCGATACCTTTCTCAATGCCTTCTTTCAGGATCTTGGTGTTGGTAACGAACAGGTCGTCGCCCACCAGCTGGATTTTGTCGCCCAGCACTTTGGTCTGGTAAGCAAAACCGTCCCAATCAGATTCGTCCAGACCGTCTTCGATAGAAACGATCGGGTATTCTTTGGTCAGGCCTTCCAGATAGTGGGTGAACTCTTGAGAAGTGAAAGTTTTGCCTTCGCCTTTCAGTTCGTAGTTGCCAGTTTCTTTGTTGTAGAACTCAGAAGCCGCACAGTCCATCGCCAGCGTAACGTCTTTGCCCAGCACATAACCGGCATTTTTTACCGCTTCAGCGATAACAGCCAGTGCTTCTGCGTTGGAACCCAGGTTCGGCGCGTAGCCGCCTTCGTCGCCAACGGCAGTGTTCAGGCCTTTGCCTTTCAGCACTTTCGCCAGGTGATGGAACACTTCAGAACCGATACGGATCGCTTCTTTCACCGTTTTCGCGCCAACCGGCTGAATCATGAACTCTTGAATATCAACGTTGTTGTCAGCATGTTCGCCACCGTTGATGATGTTCATCATCGGCAAAGGCATAGAGAATTTGCCCGGGGTACCGTTCAGTTCAGCAATGTGTTCGTACAGCGGTTGGCCTTTGGATGCTGCTGCTGCTTTGGCGTTAGCCAGAGACACCGCCAGAATGGCGTTAGCACCAAAGTTGGATTTGTTGTCAGTACCGTCCAGGTCGATCATGATCTGGTCGATGGCAGCCTGATCTTTGGCATCTTTGCCCAGAATAGCCTGCGCCAGCGGGCCATTCACCGCGCCAACAGCCTTGGTCACGCCTTTGCCCAGGAAGCGGGATTTGTCGCCATCACGCAGTTCCAGCGCTTCGCGAGAACCAGTAGATGCGCCTGACGGTGCAGCGGCCAGACCTACAAAGCCCCCTTCCAGGTGAACTTCGGCTTCAACGGTCGGGTTTCCGCGTGAGTCGATGATTTCACGGCCGATGACTTTAACGATTTTGGACATTAGATTTTCCTCAGTACAAGTTAAACTAAAACCTTAGACGAACAACGCGCGGTACTGGACCGCGCGTTGCTGAAAAACCCTTACTTCACCTGACGCTTTTGATAAGCGCCAGCGGCTTTAACGAAACCGGCAAACAGGGGATGCCCATCTCGCGGTGTCGATGTAAATTCCGGATGGAACTGACAGGCCACGAACCACGGATGCTCAGGGAGTTCAACAATCTCCACCAGTTTGCGGTCGGCGGAGAGACCAGCAACACGCAATCCCGCCGCTTCAATTTGTTTCAACAGCATGTTGTTCACTTCATAGCGGTGACGGTGACGTTCAATAATGGTCGCTTCACCGTACATCCCGCGCACCAGGCTACCTTCCGCCAGGTGGCACGGTTGACCGCCCACGCGCATGGTGCCACCCAGATCGCTCTCTTCGCTACGCACTTCGAGGTTACCCTCTTCATCACGCCATTCGGTGATCAGCGCAACGACCGGGTACTTACAGTCTGGCACAAATTCCGTTGAGTTTGCCGCTTCCATGCCCACAACGTTACGGGCAAATTCCATCAATGCGACCTGCATTCCCAGGCAAATGCCCAGATAAGGGATGTTATTCTCACGGGCATAACGCGCCGCCATGATTTTACCCTCAACACCCCGGTAGCCGAACCCCCCTGGGATCAAGATAGCATCAAGATCTTTGAGAACTTCAACGCCGCTCGTTTCTACATCCTGCGAATCGATCAGCTTGATGTTGACGGTCAGGCGATTTTTCAACCCGCCGTGCTTCAGGGCTTCGATCACCGATTTGTAGGCATCTGGCAGTGCGACATATTTACCCACCATGCCGATGGTAACTTCGCCACCCGGATTGGCTTCCTGATAGACAACCTGTTCCCATTCGGACAGGTCTGCCTCGGCGCAATTCAAGCTGAATCGTTTACAAATATAATCGTCTAATCCCTGCGATTTCAAGAGCGCCGGGATTTTATAAATCGAATCAATATCTTTTAAGGAGATTACTGCTTTTTCCGGCACATTACAGAATAAAGCAATCTTCGCACGCTCGTTGGCAGGCACGGTGCGGTCAGAACGGCAAATCAGCACGTCCGGCTGAATACCGATAGAAAGCAGCTCTTTTACCGAGTGCTGAGTCGGCTTGGTTTTCACTTCGCCCGCTGCCGCCAGGTATGGCACCAGCGTCAGGTGCATAAACAGGGTATGCTCACGACCGACTTGCACCGCCATCTGCCGAATCGCTTCAAGGAACGGCAGAGACTCGATATCACCAACGGTGCCGCCAATTTCCACCAACACCACGTCATGGCCTTCGCCGCCTTCAATGATGCGTTCTTTGATGGCATTGGTAATGTGCGGAATCACCTGAATGGTCGCCCCCAGATAGTCGCCGCGACGCTCTTTGCGCAGCACATCGGAGTAGATACGGCCAGTGGTGAAGTTGTTGCGGCGCGTCATTTTGGTGCGAATAAAGCGCTCGTAGTGGCCTAAGTCGAGATCGGTTTCCGCGCCGTCTTCGGTGACAAAGACTTCACCGTGCTGCGTCGGGCTCATCGTGCCCGGATCCACGTTGATGTACGGGTCCAGTTTCATGATGGTAACGTTGAGGCCACGGGCTTCGAGAATAGCCGCCAGAGAGGCTGCGGCAATGCCTTTACCCAGAGAGGATACGACCCCGCCGGTCACAAAAATATAATTAGTTGTCATGCTGAACCTGAGAGTTTAGGTTTAAAACGATGTGGAGTACCAGGACGGGAAAGTAGTATACCTGAACCTGATGAAGGCTACAAATGTTGCTTTTCATCATTGTGGCGATCGTAAGGGTGCGACTAAACCGATGTATCACGCACAAATGGCATGAAACATCGTATTAAAAATCATAAAGATAAATAACGAAACAGATAGAAAAGTGCAGCAGTACGATTAAAATCGCTTAATCGTCCTTTTCTTGACGTTTTACCTGTTCCCAGGCCGCGTCCATTTCCTCAAGCGTCGCCTGTTCGACTGTTTTTCCCGAGGCGATAACAATCTGTTCTACCTGACGGAAACGGCGGCTGAATTTGCGGTTTGCTGCCTGAAGCGCGTTTTCGGCTTTCTGGCCAAGGTGGCGCGAAAGATTGACCGTAGCGAATAATAAATCGCCCACTTCTTCAGCCAGCTTCTCTTCATCCACCACCGCCTGTCGGGCTTCGTGCATCACTTCATCAATCTCTTCATACACTTTATCAACGACAGGTCCCAGGCTGTTCCAGTCGAAACCTACCGACGCGCAGCGCTGCTGGATTTTGTGCGCTTTCATTAAGGCGGGCAAGGCATCAGGGATATCATCCAACGCCGAATAATGGGCTTTTTCAGCGCGCTCCTGGGCTTTAGTTTGCTCCCAGTTGGCAAGCACCGCGTCACTGTCGGTGAGCGTTGCATCGCCAAAGATATGCGGATGTCGCCGTTCAAGCTTGTCGCTTATCGCATCGCACACCGCAGAAAAATCAAACAATCCCTGCTCTTGCGCCATCTGGGCGTAAAACACCACCTGAAACAGCAGATCGCCCAATTCGCTGCGCAGATCGTCGAAATCCTGGCGTGCAATCGCATCCAGCACTTCGTAGGTCTCTTCCAACGTGTAGGGCGCGATGGTGTCAAAGGTTTGCTTGCGATCCCACGGGCAACCGTTTTCCGGATCGCGCAGTGTGTTCATAATGGAAAGAAGACGTTCAATAGCCGCTGCTGTCATGCCTGATTCCTAAAGTAGATGATAAAAAAGCGCCGCTCCCTGCGCTGACCGGAAACGACGCCTTTTTCGCGATTACGCCCCTTGCTGGCGACGTGCGTCAATGACATCCGGCAGTTGGTTAAGCTTCGCCAGCACCCGTCCTAATACCTGAAGGTTGTAGATCTCGATCTCCATGTCGATCACCGCGATCTGCTGCTTGGTATCACTGCGGCTGGACACGCCCAGCACGTTCACCTTTTCGTTCGCCAGAATGGTGGTAATATCGCGCAGCAACCCACTGCGATCGTTGGCGGTTACGCGCACCGTCAGCGAGTAGCCGCTGGAATAGCTTTCGCCCCAGACGGCATCGACAATCCGCTCCGGCGCATGGCTGCGCAGATCGTCTAACTGCTCACAGTCGGCGCGATGGATAGAGATACCGCGTCCGCGCGTGATGAAACCGATGATCTCATCGCCCGGGATCGGCAGGCAGCACCGCGCGATATGATGCATCAGATTGCCAACCCCTTCTACCACAATGCGGCCGCTGTCTTTGCGGCTGTTCTGCGGCGGCGCTTTCTGCTGGGTGAGCTGACGCAGCGCTTCGCGATCCTGCTCCTCAGCACTGGGCTGATTGAGCTGGGCCTGAAGGAAGTTCACCATCTGGTTAAGGCGGATATCCCCGCCGCCAATACCGGCCAGCAGTTCATCAAGCGAGTTGATGTTATAGCGCGGCAGCAGCAGCTTCTCTGCAGCTTTGAGGCTGATCCCCAAATGTTCCAGCTCGTTATCCAGAATCTGGCGCCCGGCCAGAATATTCTTGTCACGATCTTGCTTGCGGAACCAGTTATGGATCTTGGAGCGGCCACGGCTGGTGGTGATATAGCCCAGGTTCGGGTTTAGCCAATCACGACTCGGGTTCGGCTGCTTCTGCGTGATGATTTCAATCTGATCGCCCATCTGCAACTGGTAGGTAAAGGGCACAATGCGCCCGCCAATTTTGGCCCCGATGCAACGATGCCCGATATCGCTGTGAATGTGGTAGGCGAAATCCAGCGGCGTGGAGCCGGTCGGCAGATCGACCACGTCGCCTTTTGGTGTAAACACATAGACGCGATCGTCGAAGACCTGGCTGCGCACTTCGTCCAGCATTTCGTCTGAATCGGCCATTTCCTCTTGCCAGGTGAGCAACTTACGCAGCCAGGCAATGCGCCCTTCGTAACCGGAACGCCCCCCGGCGACAGCACCCTCCTTGTATTTCCAGTGCGCTGCCACACCCAGTTCGGCATCTTCATGCATCTGTTTGGTGCGAATCTGGATTTCAAGGGTTTTGCCCCTCGGCCCCAACACCACCGTGTGGATGGACTGATAGCCGTTGGGTTTGGGGTTCGCCACGTAGTCGTCGAACTCGTCAGGCAGATGACGATAGTGCGTGTGAACGATACCGAGCGCCGCATAGCAATCCTGCAAGCGTTCAACCACGATGCGCACGGCGCGCACATCAAACAGCTCATCGAACGACAGGGATTTTTTCTGCATCTTGCGCCAGATGCTGTAGATATGCTTGGGCCGGCCATAGATATCGGCCTTAACGCCCTCGCCCGCCATCGCGGTGCGCAGCGTTTTGACAAAATCGTCAATGTACTGTTCACGATCAATACGGCGCTCGTGCAACAGTTTGGCGATTTTTTTGTATTCATCCGGGTGCAGATACCGGAAGCAGAAATCTTCCAGCTCCCATTTGAGCTGGCCGATGCCGAGGCGGTTCGCTAAGGGCGCGTAGATATTGGTACACTCTTTGGCCGCCAGCACGCGCTCTTCTTCCGGCGCGTCTTTCACTTCACGCAGGTGTGCAATGCGCTCCGCCAGTTTGATCACCACGCAGCGGAAATCTTCCACCATCGCCAACAGCATACGGCGAATATTGTCCACCTGCTCGGAGGCGACAGAATCGTGTTGCGTCGCCTTCAGTTGACGAATCGCATCCATATCGCGCACGCCGTGCACCAAATCGACGATATTCTTGCCAAAGGCTTCGCGCAGCGTGTCTTCATCCACCACACCGGAGTCTGCCAGCGGGAACAGCATCGCCGCGCGCATGCTGTCGTTATCCATGCTGAGGGTGGAGAGGATCTCCACCATTTCAATACCGCGCCATAACAGCAACATCGCATCGGGATGGCCCTGCGTATGCTGTTCACAATAGCGCCAGGTCTCGGCTAAGCGTTCACACGACTGCTGATTATTGATGCCCAACGATGCAATCCAGGCATCTGGCACAAACTCGCCGTCCGTATTCAAATGCGCACTTCTTACCGCAACCATAAATTCTCCCTACAATGCCGCTTTGCCAGAGCGTGCCGCCTTACCAGAACGCTGCAAAAACAGTGCCATCGATTCAAGGTGGCCGGTGTGAGGAAACATATCCAACATGGCGACCTGCGCCAACGTGTAACCTGCGGCCAACAGCACTTTACTGTCCCGCGCCAATGTCGTGGGGTTACACGAAACATAGACCACACGCTGTGGTGCAAGTTTAACAATTTGAGGCATCACTTCCGCCGCCCCGGCGCGTGCCGGGTCTAGCAGTATCTTATCAAATCCCTGGGCGCTCCAGGACTGTTGCGCAACATCCTCGTCGAGATTTTGGTGAGAAAATGTGACGTTAGACAAGCCGTTACGGCGCGCATTCTCTCGCCCCTTCTCCACCAACGCCGACCACCTCTGCCGCACGCGTGGCCAGCGGCAGCGTGAAATTGCCCATGCCGCAAAACAGATCGAGAATGCGGTCTTGCGGCTGCACATCCAGCCACGCCAACGCCTGTGCCACCATCAGCTGATTTACCGCATCATTGACCTGAATAAAGTCGCGCGGGCTGAAGGCAAGCGTCATGTCGCTCACGCGATAAACCGGCGTATCGCCCGTCAGGGAGGTGACGACATCGGCCTCCGGTGCCAGATAGATAGCCACCTGCTGCGCGACGGAAAACGCGCGCAACGCATCGGTGTCCGCGGCACTCAGGGCATCAAGATGGCGCAACACCAGCAGCGGACCGTTATCCGCCAGCACCAGTTCCACATGACCAAGCCGTTTCACCCCTTGCAACTGGCTGAGGCACTGACGCAACGGCGCTAACAGGGCATCCAGTTCCGGCACCAACACCGGGCAGGTCGCGATATCCACCACATCGTGCGATTGCCCCTGGCGGTATCCCATGCGTAAACCCGGCGCAGGTTGAAGCTCTGATTTAGCGTGGGCTGACGCCTTCCCGCCCACCGAGGCAGGTTTGTCTCCCGTCAAAAAGTATAACGCAAGACGCGCACGCCGACGGTAACCATAGGCCGGTCCCGCAATCAGTCCGATATCCGTCAGCGTTTGTCCGGTTTCTCGCGTCATCAGCTTTTGCAGCGCGGCCGATTTACTGCGCTGTTGCAACGCAACATCGGCATGCTGCTGCTGGCAACCGCCGCACACGCCAAAGTGCGGACAGCGCGGTTCCACACGCTGCGCACTGCGCGTCAGCAGCCGTTTAAGTTCAGCACGCGCATACTGGCGTTTATCCTCGGTCAGCCGGACTTCCGCCTGCTCCTCCGGCAGCACGCCGGGCACGAAAACGGTTTTGCCTTGATGACGCGCGACACCCTGCCCGAAGGGATCGAGATCGGTCACGTTCACGTTAATGGTTTGCCGGGTCGTCACACGCCGGTTTGGAGAGTAGAATTGCGCCATAGTTTGCTATTGTGTCTTTAAGCTGAACGTCTGGGCCTAATTCTCCCACATTGGAACCTCATGACCAAATACAGTCTGCGTGCTCGCATGATGATACTGATTCTGGCCCCGACATTGATTATCGGATTGCTGCTCAGTACGTTCTTCGTTATTCACCGCAGCAATCAGTTGCAAGACCAGCTTGCCAGCGCGGGGGCCAGTATTATTGAGCCGCTTTCCGCCGTTTCCGCCTTTTCGATGGTATCGAACCAGCAGGAGATGATTCAGCCGCTGATCAATATGCTGCATCGGCGTCATTCCGACATTGTACGCGCCATTATCATCACTAACGCACAACATCAGGTGTTGTTCAGCACCGATTCGCGCCATATCACCCAACTGATTGATGCGGTAAAACAGCAGCAGATGCCGTCAGGGCTTCATTCTCACCAGGTTGATAACATGCTGTTATTGCATATGCCTATCACCATCGGCCCGGAATTTACCCGTCATGCGGGCAAGGTCGATCGTCCCGGCGCGACCATAGGGTATGTGTTGCTGGAGCTGGATACCGACTCCGTCATGCTGCAACAGCTTTATCGCCACGCTGTTGATGCTGCTGTGTATGGGGATTGCTGGTCTGTTCGCCTATCGTCTGGTGCGCGATGTCACCATGCCGATACGCAATATGGTGGATACCGTCGATCGTATCCGGCGCGGTCAATTGGACAGCCGTGCGGAAGGGTGCATGCTGGGCGAACTGGATATGCTGAAAAACGGCATCAACGCCATGGCGATGTCCCTGACGGCCTACCACGAAGAGATGCAGCAAAATATCGATCAGGCCACTTACGATCTCAGAGAAACGCTGGAACAAATGGAGATCCAGAACGTCGAGTTGGATTTGGCGAAAAAGCGGGCGCAAGAGGCCGCGCGCATCAAATCCGAGTTTTTGGCCAACATGTCGCATGAGCTGCGCACCCCGCTTAACGGCGTGATCGGTTTCACCCGTCAAACGCTGAAAACCACACTAACCGCCACCCAGACCGACTATTTGCGCACCATCGAGCGTTCTGCCAACAACTTGCTGACCATCATCAATGACGTGCTGGATTTCTCCAAGCTCGAAGCGGGCAAGCTGGTGTTGGAAAACATCCCGTTCTCACTGCATAACACGCTGGATGATGTCATCACGCTGTTAGCGCACACCGCCCATGAGAAAGGGTTAGAGCTGACGCTCAACATTCAACCCGGCGTGCCCGAGCGTTTTATCGGCGACCCGATGCGTCTGCAACAGGTGATCACCAACCTGCTGGGCAATGCCATCAAATTCACCGAAAAGGGCAATATTGATATCCGCGTTGAACGTCACCGCCAGAGCCATAAACGGCTGGAGTTGGAAATTCAGATCCGAGATACCGGTATTGGCATCGCCGAAGGGCAGCAGGCACAGTTGTTCCAAGCATTTCGGCAGGCGGATAACAGCATCTCCCGCCGCCACGGCGGCACCGGGAGATGGGCGGCGATATTCGCTTCCAAAGCACGGTAAACCAAGGCTCCACCTTTTGGTTCCACATCGCGCTAACCTGCGATCCGCACAGCAGTGTGGCAGAGAGTAATCCCGCCGTACTGCAAGGACACAGCATTGCCTATGTGGAAGCCAACGCCTCCGCCGCACAGGCCGGGCTCGATATTCTGGGGCAAACACCGTTGCAGGTGCACTTTAGCCCTACCCTTGAACAGCTACCGCCGCAACATTTTGATATTTTGCTGCTCGGCGTCCCGGTCCGGCATCGTAATACCTTGCAGGATTACACCTCGCAGTTGCGCGATATGGGCCGTAAAGCAGACTGTGTAATTTTAGCTTTGCCCAGTCTGGCGCAAATGGATGCAGAACAGTTGAAATCCTTCGGTATCCACGCTTGTCTGAGCAAACCCCTGTCCTCGGTACGCCTGCTGCCCTTAATACAGGAAGGGTTGTTGATTCAGCAGTTATCCCTACTGCCAGTGACGCACGCGACAACGCAGCCCACACCGCGCTTGCCGCTGTGTGTAATGGCGGTGGATGACAATCCGGCCAACCTGAAACTGATCGGCACCTTGCTGGAAGAGCAGGTGGAAAACACCCTACTGTGCGACAGCGGTGAAGACGCTATCGGGCAGGCGGCCATGCAGGATATCGACGTCATCCTGATGGATATCCAGATGCCCGGCATGGATGGCATTCGCGCCAGCGAGCACATCCGCCAGCTTTCCCGCCACGCCACCACGCCGATTATAGCGGTCAGTGCCCATTCACTGAGTGACGAGCGCAAATCATTGCTGCAAGCGGGAATGGATGGTTATCTGGCCAAGCCTATTGATGAGCAGATGCTGGCATCGGTATTGGCGCGTTATACCCAACAACCGGTGATACAGGCTGAGCACGAGAACGGCAGCATAGTGCAGTTGCTGGCGGAACATGACGACAGCCAGCTCTCACTCGACTGGTCGCTGGCAACGCGTCAGGCAGCGAATAAACCCGATCTGGCGCGCGACTTGCTGCAAATGCTGCTGGACTCCCTGCCGGACGTACAGCAACACATCGAAAGGCTGTTAGCGGGCCACCCCGTGGCAGACACACTGTCACTGATTCATAAACTGCACGGCAGTTGCGGCTACAGCGGCGTGCCACTCTTAAAGCAACTGTGTTACACGCTGGAAACCGCACTGCGTAAGGGAACGGACGAGCTGGAACTGGAGCCGGAATGGCTGGAACTGCTCGACGAAATCGCCAATGTACGACGGGCGGCACAGGCGCACTTGCAGTGATCCGTTTGCGGTGTGGCGACCGGCGCTTTGCTGACGCTAGCGACTCACCGCCCTGATACGGCGATGGCCTTTTGTAGCTCGGCCAGCACCAGAGGGAATTCGGTGAAGCCGTCACTTGCCAGAAAGTGGTTACCCTGCTCAACCGTAATGAACCTGGCGTCGAGGGATTTCGCCAACGCCTGACTGAATCGGTAAGGAACCACCGCATCATCAGGCGCAGCAATGACAACGCGGGAGCTTGCCCTCTGCGCCAGTTTGCCATAATCAATATCAGGTTTTATGAAGCGGTCGAGCTGCGGAAGCGTCGGCAGACGCTCATTGAAACCGGAAACCAGAATATAGCCACCGATGGGCGCGTTGGTCAGGTGTTTCTCAAGAAATCTCAACAACGTAATGCTGCCCAGACTGTGCGCAACAAAATAGGTGCGGTTATCTAGCGATGTTACCTGTGTCTCGAGGGCTCGCTGCCACGCCTGCGGTTGGGGATCGTCAGGGGTGGGTAAATTAATGATCGATACCGTGGCTCCCGTTTTCTCCATCTCGCTTTTCAACCACGCGAACCAATGCTCTGACGGTGAAGCGCCGTAACCGTGAACAATGTAGAGGTGCGTAGTGGGTTGCTGTGTGTTTACCGGGGAGGCACAGCCCGACAAGGCGGCAGCCATCGAAAGGAGTAGTGCGACGAAGTTATTCATATACCCTCACTGAACGGACGGTAACGTCAGATATTGTCGATAGACCTGAATCTTAGTGCTTCGAGTCCAATAGCGCCGTGGGGGTTAGCGTCAGTGATAGCAAAATGAATGGATTTTGGATCTTTGATGGCGCGTCGCCCCCGGCACCGGCGCGGGGACGACGAAGAAAGGAGCCGCCAGAAAAAATCGGCAAAGAGAGCATTATTGGAGCGTTTGCGCCAGCTTGATGGTTGCCGCAACGTTACGTGCCGTCATGCGCACGTTGGCTGCCGCGTTGTCCAACGCTTCCTCCAGAGAACAGATGTTGTAAAGCACGCTGAATACTGCATCCAGGCCGTGTTGGTGCACCACGCCGACATCCGCTGTCAGGCTGCCTGCAATCCCGATCACCGGTTTGTTGTAACGCTTCGCCACACGCGCCACGCCAATCGGCACTTTACCGTGCACGGTCTGGCTATCGATACGCCCTTCACCGGTGATCACCAGCGATGCGTCCCGCACCAGCTCATCCAATCCCAGCGCTTCGGTGACAATCTCAATGCCCTGACGCAATTCCGCGCCGCAAAACGCCAATAACGCGGCGCCCATGCCACCGGCCGCCCCGGAGCCCGGCACCTGATCCACATCGATATCCAGGCTGTGACGGATCACTTCTGCGTACTGCTTGAGCGCATTGTCTAACTGCACAATCATCGCCGGCGTCGCGCCTTTTTGCGGTCCGAACACAGCAGAAGCCCCCAGCTTACCAGTCAGCGGGTTCGTCACATCGCACGCCACCTCAAAACGGCAGGTCTTGATACGATGATCCAGTTCGCTGACATCAACATGTTTAAGTGCATCCAGCGCGCCGCCGCCAAAACCGATCGATTCGCCTTGCGCATCCAGCAGTTTTGCCCCTAACGCCTGCGCCATGCCCGCGCCGCCGTCATTGGTGGCGCTGCCGCCGATACCGATAATGCAGTGTTTTACGCCATGGTCCAGGGCGCTACGAATCAGCTCTCCTGTGCCATAGCTGGTGGTCAGCAGCGGATTACGCTGCGCGGGAGGCACTCGCTCCAACCCGCTGGCCGCCGCCATTTCGATAAAAGCGGTTTTTTCATCACCCGACAGACCGAAAAAGGCGTCGATCTTGTCTCCCAACGGGCCGGTAACCTGAACCTCGACAATACGCCCTTGCGTGGCCGCCACCATGGCTTCAACCGTACCTTCGCCGCCATCCGCCACGGGCAGCTTGACGTAGCTGGCGTCAGGAAAAATTTCCCGAAAACCGGCTTCAATCTGTGTAGCTACTTCCTGTGCTGACAGGCTTTCTTTATAAGAATCCGGTGCGATAACTATTTTCATAAACGATCCGATTTCATAAACGATCCACCAGTATCAACGGGCCGCGGAGTCGTTACGGGTCAGTATGTCAGGTCGGTATCGAATAGTCGTCGTACCGACCTGTTGCCTTAGCGCGTCACTTCAACTTTGGCCAGCTTTTCGTAGTACCGTGCTAATGCACAGTGATCTGCCGTTCCCAGTTCGTCCGCTTTCAGCGCCTGCATCATTTCCATCACCGCCGCCGTTAACGGCAACTGCGCGCCAACGCCGTGTGACGTATCCAGCGCATTCGCCAGATCCTTGATGTGCAGATCGATACGGAAGCCCGGTTTGAAATTACGATCCATCACCATCGGGGCTTTGGCATCCAGCACCGTGCTGCCCGCCAACCCGCCGCGGATTGCCTGATAGACCAGATCCGGGTTTACGCCTGCTTTGGTTGCCAGCACCAGCGCTTCAGACATAGCGGCGATATTCAACGCCACGATCACCTGATTCGCCAGTTTGGTCACGTTGCCCGCACCGATGTCGCCGGTGTGTACCACCGAACCCGCCATCGCTTTCATCACGTCGTAACAGCGATCGAATACCGCCTTATCACCGCCCACCATCACGGACAGGGTACCGTCGATGGCTTTCGGCTCACTTCCGCTACCACTGCGCTGTTTCTGTCGGAAACCACCAATGAGTAACCTGCTTTAATCAGGTTTTTACTCATCGGTTTACCCATAATGCCCAGCCCAATAAAACCAATTTTCATTACGTTAACCCCGTAGTCCGATCGTTAAATGCGGTAATGGCCTGACTGGCCCGGATTTATTCAAATGACTTTTTGAATTTGTCACACAGTGCCGCTGTGGCACCGCGGAACACGCCCAGATCGCTGCCGACGGCAACAAAGCTGGCACCCCACTCCAGATAACGACGCGCATCCGCTTCAACCGGTGCCAAAATGCCGCTCGGTTTGCCGTGCGCGGCGGCACGCTCAAAAATATGACGGATGACTTTCTGCACTTCCGGGTGATTCGGTTGCCCCAGATAGCCCAGTGCCGCAGAGAGATCGCCCGGTCCAACAAAAATACCGTCCACACCGTCAACCGCCGCGATAGCATCCAGGTTGTCGACGCCTTCCTGGGTTTCGATCTGCACCAACACCGTGATGTTGTCGTTGATGGTGGCGAAATAGTTAGGTTCGGTACCGAACGCATTGCTGCGATGACCGACAGAGACACCGCGAATACCGGCAGGGGGATAACGTGTAGACGCCACTGCGCGCACCGCTTCTTCTTCGGTTTCCACAAACGGGATCAGGAAGTTATAGAAACCGATATCCAGCAGACGTTTGATGATGACGGGTTCATTGCAGGGCGGGCGCACCACCGGCGCGCTGTGGCTGCCTTTAAGCGCCATCAGCTGAGGAATAAAGGTGCTGATGTCGTTCGGTGCATGCTCTCAGTCCAGCACCAACCAGTCAAACCCGGCCAGTCCCAGCACTTCGGTAGAAATGGGGTTAGCCAACGCACACCAGCAACCGATCAGGTTTTTTCCCTCAGTCAACTCCTGGCGAAACTGATTTGGCAACAATGGCGTCTTCATGTTTTATCCTTACTCTTTATCGCGCCGCCCCGGATGAGGCGGCGTACAGCGTGAATTAACGAACCAGGCAGGGGCGTTTGTTATCGAACGTCCAGCCAGGAATGAGATACTGCATGCCAACCGCATCATCACGTGCGCCCAGCCCCATATTTTTGTACAGCTCGTGCGCTTTCATCACCTGATCCATATCAAGCTCAATGCCCAGACCCGGTTTCTTCGGCACTTCAACCATACCACCGACAATTTTCAGCGGCTCTTTGGTAATGCGTTGGTTGCCTTCCTGCCAAATCCAGTGCGTATCAAGCGCGGCAATTTTGCCCGGCGCCGCAGCACCAACGTGGGTAAACATGGCGAGCGACACGTCGAAATGGTTGTTGGAGTGTGAACCCCAGGTTAAGCCCCACTCGTGGCACATCTGCGCCACGCGCACCGAGCCCTGCATGGTCCAGAAGTGCGGGTCGGCCAGCGGGATATCGACCGATTGTAGCGAAATGGTGTGGCCCATCTGACGCCAGTCAGTGGCGATCATGTTGGTGGCGGTCGGCAAGCCCGTCGCACGACGGAACTCTGCCATCACTTCGCGGCCCGAGAATCCTTGTTCTGCGCCGCACGGATCTTCGGCATACGCCAGCACGCCGCCCTTCAGTTTGAAATCGTTAAAACCGTATTTTTCATAGGCGGCTTCTGCCAAACGCACTACCGATTCGGACGTCAGTGCCTCTTCATGACGCAGACGATACCAGTCGCATTTCTCATCCGGTTGGCTCTGATACGGCAGGTCCGTTTTGGTACGATCGCCGACATAGAACAGATAACCGAGCATTTCCACGGCGTCACGCTGTTGACCATCACCCAGCAGGGCAGCAACCGGCACGTTGAGGAACTGGCCCAGCAGGTCCAGCATCGCGGCTTAGATGCCCGTCACTACGTGGATGGTGGTACGCAGATCGAAGGTTTGCAGCCCACGCCCGGAGGCATCGCGATCGGCAAACTGGTTACGCACGGCATTCATCACGTTCTTATATTCGCCCAGCGTTTTACCGATCACCAACACCGATGCATCTTCCAGCGTTTGGCGAATTTTCTCGCCACCAGGGATTTCACCCACACCGGTATGACCTGAGTTATCTTTCAGAATCACGATATTACGTGTGAAGTAAGGCGCATGCGCCCCGCTCAGGTTCAACAGCATGCTGTCGTATCCCGCGACGGGAATGACTTGCATGTGGGTAATAACCGGTGTGGATTGTTGTAGGGTCATGTTGTTATCCTTTTAGTCTGTCTTTCGGTAGCTGTCGTTATGACGCTTGCTTTACTAAAGCGTTTGCCTGCCCGTTTATTGACGACCGAAAACGGGACGCTTGCGATCGAATGTCCAGCCGGGAATCAGGTACTGCATGGCCGCGGCGTCATTACGCGCGCCGCTGGGCAGTTTTTTGTGTAACTCATGGGCCTTCATCACTTGCGCCATGTCCAGCTCAACCCCCAACCCCGGACGATCGGGTACGGCAATCTTGCCGTTGACGATCTGTAACGGTTCTTTGGTCAGGTGCTGCCCTTCCTGCCAGATCCAGTGGGTATCAATCGCAGTAGGATTGCCCGGCGCCGCCGCGCCCACATGGGTGAACATGGCCAGTGACACATCAAAATGGTTATTGGAGTGGCAGCCCCAGGTCAGGCCCCAGTCGTTGCACAGTTGTGCGACGCGCACCGCGCCGTGCATGGTCCAAAAATGTGGGTCCGCCAACGGGATATCGACGGATTGCAACATCACGGCATGGTTCATTTCACGCCAGTTGGTAGCGATCATATTGGTTGCCACCGGCAGGCCCGTGGCACGACGGAACTCCGCCATGACCTCACGACCCGAGAAGCCTTGTTCTGCCCCACAGGGGTCTTCGGCATAGGTCAGAATGCCGTTCATGCCTTTGCACAAACGGATGGCCTCATCCAGCAACCAGGCCCCGTTGGGATCGACGGTGATGCGGGCATCCGGAAAACGTTTCTTCAACGCTTTCACCGATTCAATCTCTTGTTCGCCCGGCAGTACCCCACCTTTCAGTTTGAAATCTTTGAAACCGTAACGATCGGCAGAGGCTTCAGCCAACCGCACGACGGCGTCGCTGTCCATGGCTGCCTGATGACGCAGGTGATACCACTCGTGCTTGCCGGTTTCCCCCGGCAGATACGGCAGATCCGTTTTGGTGCGATCGCCGATGTAAAACAGGTAGCCCAGCACCGTGACTTCATCACGCTGTTTGCCCGGCCCGAGCAGTTCGGCAACCGGTACGCCCAGGAACTGGCCCTGTAAATCCAGCAACGCGGCTTCCAGCGCCGCCACGGCGTTAACCCGCAGTTCAAACGTCCAGGCCCCTTTGCCGAAGGCGTCAAAATCGGAGGATTGGTTACCGGTATGCACGTCATGCACCAGACGGTTCATTCGCGCAATCTGTTCACCTTTCACACGGGGGATCGCATCGACCAGCGTGCGATAAATCACCTCGCCACCCGGGGCTTCGCCCACACCGGTGTGGCCTGCGCTGTCGGTTAACACCACCAGATTGCGCGTGAAGTAGGCGCCGTGTGCACCGCCAATGTTCAACAGCATACTGTCATAGCCGGCAACCGGGATAACCTTCATGTCGGTAATGACCGGGGTACTCTGGGTATTATTTATCATCGTATATTCCAGCCGAGGTCAGTGTCAGCGCGGAAGAGACAGATTCTTACTACAGGGCAACGTATCTCCGCGTACCTTCGTTGCTCTACTGCATCAAATTATAATGACTGACATGCGCTGGCTCATTGGGCGAGTGCACAACATTTTGTCTCAGGATAATGATTAAATGGTAACTCGGCACAACGTATTGCGAAGTCATTCACGAAATTAGCGTTTATGTGAAGTGGAAATGAAAAATGGCACGCAGCCGATGATCAACGCGCATAAAAAATAGCGCGAGTGAATATATCAATGGCTGCCATCGTTATTATTTCATTTTTTCTAAAACAAAAAACAGTGAAACCAGAGGAAACAAAAGCGAGGCGTGAAAATAACAAAAATGATAACAGGAATAGGGGAATGTACATGACCCTGCCGAGCATACGACGCGTGATAAAAGTGCGGGGAGTGGGCATTGCGCCTGAACGGGTACAGGTCAGGCGTTATCCGCCTGACCTGTTGATGCTATTACCCTTTGAAAGGTTTTAATTCGATACGTTTGATATCTTGTACAATAAACAGGTAGCTGATAATAGCCACTGCCGCATGGATACCCACATAAATCAAGCCAGCGTTAAAGGAACCGGTCATGCCAATAATATAGCCAATGGCAATCGGGGTAACGATACCGGAAATATTACCAAACATATTAAACAGACCGCCGCTCAAACCGCTGATCTCTTTCGGTGCCGTATCCGCCATCACTGCCCAACCCAGCGCACCGATGCCTTTACCGAAGAACGCCAACGCCATCACCGCGATAACCACCCATTCCGTCGACACGTAGTTACAGATAACCATCGACATAGAGAGCAACATCCCCAATACGATAGGCGTTTTACGCGCCAGCGTCAGGTTTTGGGTACGACGCATCAGGTAGTCGGAAATCACACCGCCTAATACCCCGCCGATGAAACCACAAATGGCTGGCACCGAGGCAACAAAACCGGCTTTGAGGATGGACATGCCCCTGGCCTGTACCAAATACACTGGGAACCAGGTGATAAAGAAGTAGGTCAATGCGTTAATGCAGTATTGGCCGAGATAGACCCCCATCATCATACGCGAAGTCAGCAACTGTTTGATCTGGAACCACTTCTCTTTACCTGGCACTTTAGCTTTGTTGGCCGCCGCATCCATATTGATCAGCGCACCACCGGCTTCGATGTAATCCAGTTCGGCCTGATTCATACTGGGGTGATCTTTCGGATCGTGGATCACTTTCAGCCACAGGAAGCTTATCAGAATACCGAAACCGCCCATGAACCAGAACACGTGCGCCCAGCCCACCGCATGCACCAGCCAGCCCATAATGGGGGCGAAGATCACGGTTGCAAAGTACTGCGCAGAGTTAAAGATCGCCACGGCAGTGCCACGCTCTTGCGCCGGGAACCAGGCAGCAACGATACGACTGTTACCGGGGAAAGAGGGCGATTCGCACAGACCAACCATAAAGCGCAGTGCAAACAAGGACACCACGATGGCCGAGCCCTGGAACAAGTCAACAAAGCCTTGCAGCAAGGTGAACAATGACCAGGTGAAAATACTCCAGAAGTAAACGCGTTTGGAACCAAAACGGTCAAGCAGCCAACAGCCCGGGATCTGGCCGATCACATAGGCCCAAGAGAATGCAGAGAAAATATACCCCATCCCCACGGCGTCCAGGCCAATTTCCTTTGACATGGCGGAGCCAGCAATCGAGATGGTGGCGCGGTCGCCATAGTTAAATGACGTGACTATAAATAACATCACGACAATCCAGTAGCGGGCGTTTGTTCTCTTTTGTATAGCGCCAGCTGCTGAGCTTACTGTATTCATGATGAACTCCTGCTGTCGATCACGGTTAGTTCATTCATTCTCAATAACACATTCCTGGAAACAGAATGCCGTAGGGTTATCAGAATGAAAGTGTGGTAAATCACTAATTGTTTAGCTATTAAGCTTTATATTGCGAACGCTTCAGTGTTGTCACTTTGAAATAGTTACCCGAATCATTCACTCGCCAGAAGATTATAAATTCCGTCAATTGCGGGCTCACTAGCGAAAGGCACAACATTGAAAATCGATTTTTAAATATGTTGGTGCAGTTGCCCTATCGACTGGGAGGTATTTCACGAAAATCAGCGATTCGCGCGGTGCGTCACATCGCTGATAACCCCCTCGCGCCCCCCCGATAACCCACACCGGGCGATGTGTGATAGCACTCACCTCTCATTGTCCTAACGCCACAGAAAAAACGGGATTAACAGCAAAAAATAGGTCACTTGCATAATGCACCCACAGAGTCTGGGCTTTATACTCGTCCACGAGCAATGAAGAATTAGCCGACAACGATAGTAACGAACGTTATTTTACAGATCGAGAATAAAGGCTTACATCATGTCAGAAAAAAAAGTGACAGATTCCACACTGGAAAAACCGCTTTATATTAAAGTCCACGAATCCGATAATGTTGCTATTGTCGTCAATAATAATGGATTGCGTGCTGGCACCCGTTTTTCGGACGGGCTTGAATTAATTGAACATGTCCCTCAAGGGCATAAAGTTGCGCTGAGTGACATTAATGTCGCAGAGGCCATTATTCGTTACGGCGAAATTATTGGTTATGCGGTAAGACCGATTGCCCGTGGCAGTTGGATCGATGAGTCTCTGGTTGAATTACCGGATGCGCCACCGCTGGACACCCTGCCGCTGGCAACCAAAGTGCCCGCGCCGTTACCCCCGCTGGAAGGCTATACCTTCGAAGGCTATCGCAATCCAGACGGCAGCGTGGGCAGCAAAAACCTGCTCGGTATTACTACCAGCGTGCACTGTGTTGCAGGCGTGGTGGATTACGTGGTGAAACTGATCGAACGCGATCTGCTGCCCCGTTATCCGAATGTCGATGGCGTGGTGGCGCTGAACCACCTCTACGGCTGCGGCGTTGCTATTAACGCGCCTGCTGCCGTGGTTCCCATTCGTACCATTCACAACCTGGCATTGAACCCCAATTTTGGTGGAGAAGTGCTGGTTGTCGGCCTGGGTTGTGAAAAACTGCAACCTGAACGCCTGCTGGAAGGTACCCCTGATGTACACGCCATCTCGCTGGACGACACTAGCATTGTGCGTTTGCAAGATGAGCACCATGTGGGGTTCCAATCGATGGTCGATGACATTCTCACCATGGCGGATCGCCACCTGCAACGTCTTAACCTACGCCGTCGCGAAACCTGCCCGGCTTCTGAGTTGGTGGTAGGGATGCAATGCGGGGGCAGCGATGCTTTCTCCGGGGTGACGGCCAACCCGGCAGTGGGGTATGCCTCAGATTTGCTGGTGCGCTGCGGCGCAACCGTGATGTTCTCGGAGGTCACCGAAGTGCGTGATGCCATCCATCTTCTCACGCCGCGCGCCGCGACCGAAGAAGTGGGTCGCCGCCTGCTCGAAGAGATGGCCTGGTATGACAACTATCTGGATACCGGAAAAACCGATCGCAGCGCTAACCCGTCTCCCGGCAATAAAAAGGGTGGGCTGGCGAACGTGGTAGAAAAGGCGCTCGGCTCGATTGCCAAATCAGGCCAAAGCGCCATTTCCGAAGTGCTCTCTCCGGGGCAGCGTCCGACCAAACGTGGGTTGATTTATGCGGCAACGCCCGCCAGCGATTTTGTGTGTGGCACCCAGCAGTTAGCCTCGGGGATTACCGTACAGGTCTTCACTACCGGTCGCGGCACCCCTTATGGTCTGTTAGCCGTGCCCGTGATCAAAATGGCGACCCGCACCGCATTAGCAGAAAGATGGCACGATTTGATGGACATCAATGCTGGCACAATTGCCACCGGCGATGCCACCATCGAACAGGTAGGCTGGGAGCTGTTCCATTTTATCCTTGATATTGCCAGCGGAAGGAAGAAAACCTGGTCAGATCAATGGGGCCTGCATAACGCACTGGCGGTATTCAACCCTGCGCCTGTAACTTGATAAATAAACCTTTTTTATATTTCGCCAGCCAACGTCTCGTTGGCTGGCGTTTATTTTTTTATTCTATTACCGATTAATATTTTCTGTTTATCCCGTAACCCTTTGTTGGGATTATAAGATTTTTCCCACGAATAACGCCCCTCATTTTATTTACAAATTTGAACAAACTTGCAAACCGCAGTAACAATTGAGCGTTTCATTCCATCCTGTAGTTTCACATGAAATTATTATAACTGGATGTTTTAACTCATTATATTCACTGGGTTTTATATTTTAAAAAGTGCTATTTAAAAACGAATTAATTGACAGCATCCTTAGCAACATCATAAATTTACACGCTCTGATGTCTGCGTGTTCAAATTCGAACGCGGGATTGTTGCACCCCGTGCCCACAGTGACGTGGCAAACGTCATCAGTGTGAAGTTATTACATTTTTATGCTCATTAGAGCAGTGACATAAATTAATAACCTTTAATTTTGCATGCCTTTAACCGGGCATGAATTTATTAACACCGCACCATAATTGCACCAGGGGTTACAAATGAGGGTCAATACGCCTGTTACGCAACAGGAGTATCTGTTGGACGTGGACACAACCTTGATGTCCACCACCGATACTCAAAGTTACATTACCTACGCCAACTCCGCTTTCATCCGCGTCAGCGGCTACGCCGAAGATGAACTTATCACTCAGCCCCACAACGTGGTGCGCCATCCTGATATGCCCGTCGAAGCGTTTGCAGATATGTGGTACACCCTGCAACAAGGTGATAGCTGGACAGGGCTGGTAAAAAATCGACGTAAAAATGGCGACCATTACTGGGTCCGCGCCAACGTCACGCCGGTTTATCATAACGATCAGTTGAGCGGCTATATTTCCGTGCGCAATACGCCGAGTGCGGAAGAGATCAAATTTGTCGAACCCCTGTACGAAGCCGTACAACAAAAACAGGCAGGCAGCCGCGCTTTCTATAAAGGATTGGTGGTTCGCACCGGGTTATTTGCACCGCTTTCTGTGCTGCAAAAAATCTCCGTGCGCTGGCGTATCCGTTGTCCGCTGTTTATCGCTGCGCTGGCCCCCGTTCTGCTTACCTATTTCGGCCTCGATCCGGTCTGGTCAGCTCTGGCAGCGGTCATCCTGTTTCTTTTGCTGGATACCTTTTTGCAAAGCCAAATCAGTCGCCCGCTGAAAACCATGCAAAAACACGCACAGAGCGTGGTTTCAGGACGCAAAACGTCACATGTTCACTTTAACCGTGTGGATGAGATAGGCTTGCTGATGCGCTCCATCAACCAGTTTGGCCTGAATCTCCACTCGTTGGTGGATGACGTCGGCGCTCAGGTGCAAGGCATGACTGACGTGAGTCAGCGTCTGACGGAGAACAATACGTCGCTCAATGCCCGTACTGAAGAAACCTCAGCCAACCTGCAACAAACTGCCGCCGCCATCGAAGAAATCACCGTTGCGGTACAGCAAAGTTCTGAAACCGCGATTCAGGCCACCAGCACGGCGGAAGCCGCCAGCCAGACGGCGCAAAAAGGTGGAGATATCATGGGGGAGACCATTGGTATGATGGAATCCATCTCCAAGGCGAGCGATAAGATCGTCGATATTATCGGCGTGATCGATAGCATTGCGTTTCAAACCAACATCCTCGCACTCAACGCTGCGGTAGAAGCCGCCAGAGCGGGTTTGCAAGGGCGCGGTTTTGCCGTGGTCGCTGCTGAAGTACGTAACCTGGCCCAGCACTCGGCCTCTGCCGCCAAAGAGATTAAAACGCTGATCGACGCCAACGTCGCAAGCGTGGAGTCAGGCGGTAAAATGGTGGAAAATGCGGGTAAACACATCGCGGATATCGTCAGCGAAGTGCTGCAAGTCTCGACCATGATCAAAGAGATCAGCAACGCCACACAAGAGCAGACGCAGGCATTGGGATTGATTAACCAATCCATCGCCCAAATCGAGATCATGACCCAAAGCAATACCGAAATGGTGGTGCAATCAACCGATACGGCTGAAAGTTTAAACCGGCAGGCTCAACGACTCACGAGTGCCATCAACGTGTATGGCAGTTGATTAACCCCCCTTTCAACGCACGATACGGCTGGGAATAAGGATAATTCCCTCGCCGTGTGCCCCGCGAAATTTCCTCTGTTTTCTCCTCGCATTGGCAAATGACACATATTGTTACATCTACTGTAAGAAACCTGATTCTATCGTTCTGTATCCCAACAAAATCCCTGTCAAGCGAGAGGGAATAAACGTCGATACTCTATAAGCACAACCAGTGCCGTAATGAAAAGGAGAAAAAATGACCAGCATCAGCGCAGTGACGTCTTCTTCAGGCAGCAGCGCGAGCTCAGGGACCAGCAATGAGCAGCAAATTGCTCGTCTTAATCAGCAGATTAAAACGCTAACGCAACAGAACAAATCGCTCACCTCCTCTCTGGAGAAAGCCACCACGGATGAAGAAAAGGCCAGTATTCAGGAGCAACAGCAGTTAATTCAGGCGCAGATTCAAGCGCTTCAGGCCCAAATCGCCCGGTTGCAGAACGAGTCATCGGAGAGTAAACAGCAGCAGGCGGCATCCACGTCTACTGCACAAGAGGAAGGCGTTAACAAGCCAACTGAAGAGAATAAAATTAACATCTACGTGTAGCCGTTGAGTCACACGCGCAGCACCGCAAACGCGGTGCTGCTTCTAACGCTGCTTGAGCGGCGTCACCAACCCTTGCAGCCCTTCTATCTTGATGGTCAGCGTCAGTTGCATCAAATCACCCAGTCGCCCTTTGGGAAATGAATCCTTGCGGGCAAACCACAGCAAATACTCCTCGGGCAAATCGATCAGCACACGACCCTGATACTTGCCAAACGGCATCTGCTGGGTAGCGATGGCGATCAAATCCTCTTTTTCCATCGATTAGGCTCCGAGCAGGCGGATCATCTCGGCTTCATCAATCACCGGGATGTTCAGTTCTTGTGCTTTGGCCAACTTGGAGCCCGCCGCTTCCCCTGCAATCACCATATCGGTTTTCTTGGACACGCTGCCGCTCACTTTCGCACCCAGTGCCGTCAGGCGATCCTTGGCTTCATCACGGGATAGCTGGCTCAACGAACCGGTCAGCACAATGGTCTTGCCGGCAAACGGGTTATCCAGCGTGGCGACATCCACCCTTTCGATTTCCGGCCAATGGATATTGATGCCTTCAGGATCGATAAGCTCGCGAATCACTTGCTGATTGTGCGCTTCTTGCAGGAAATGGCGCACGTGCTTCGCCACGATAGGCCCCACATCCGCCACTTCCAGCAGCGCATCTTCATCCGCCGCCAGCAGGTTATCCAGCGTGGCAAAATGCTGCGCCAGGTTGCTTGCGGTCGCTTCGCCCACGTCACGGATACCCAGCGCAAACAAGAAGCGGGCAAAGGTGGTGAATTTGGCTTTTTCCAGCGCATTGACCAGATTCTGCGCCGATTTCGGTCCCATACGATCAAGCCCGGTCAGGATACCTGCGGTAAGGGTAAACAGGTCGGCAGGGGTTTTAACGTACTCTTTTTCCACCAGTTGATCGATAACCTTGTCGCCCATGCCTTCCACGTCCAGCGCACGGCGCGAGACAAAGTGTTTTAACGCTTCCTTACGCTGTGCGCCGCAGATCAACCCGCCAGTACAACGCGTCACGGCCTCACCCTCAATGCGCTCCACCTCGGAACCGCATACCGGACACTGTTCCGGAAAATCGATAGCACGGGCATCCGCAGGGCGCTCCGCTTCCACTACGCCAACGATCTGCGGAATGACATCGCCTGCGCGACGCACGATAACGCGATCGCCTATCTGTATGCCGAGACGTTCAATTTCATCGCGATTGTGCAAGGTGGCATTGCTCACCATCACGCCCGCAACGGCAACCGGCTCGAGGCGTGCCACCGGCGTAATAGCCCCGGTGCGGCCTACCTGAAAATCAACGCCGTGCAGCCAGGTCAGCTGTTCCTGCGCCGGGAATTTAAAGGCCACTGCCCAGCGCGGCGCGCGCGCCACAAACCCGAGTCGCTCTTGCAATGCCAGGTCGTCAACTTTGACCACCACGCCGTCTATATCGAAGCCGAGCGTAGCGCGTTCCTGCTCCACCTGCCGATAAAATGCCAGCACATCTGCACTGCCAGTACATAAACGAATACGATCGCTGACCGGCAATCCCCAGGCTTTAAACTGCTTCAGGCGCGCCAAATGGCTGGCTGGCAAGGTGCCGCCTTCCAACAGACCAACGCCGTAGCAAAAAAAGGTCAGGGGGCGTTTGGCCGTAATACGCGGATCAAGCTGGCGTAACGACCCCGCCGCCGCATTGCGCGGATTGGCAAATATCTTGCCACCGGTACGTCGCGCGTCGTCATTCATCTTTTCAAAGCCACGGTGCTTCATAAACACTTCGCCGCGCACTTCCACGCGCGCAGGAATGTTATCCCCCTGCAAGCGCAGCGGAATGGCACCGATGGTGCGGATATTGGCGGTAATGTTTTCCCCCGTCGAGCCATCGCCGCGCGTAGCGGCCTGCACTAACAGACCGTTTTCATACAGCAGGCTTACCGCCAAACCATCGAGCTTCAGCTCACAGCAGAAGGTCAGTTCTTCACCGCTTTTCAAGCGATCCTGCACGCGTTTGTAGAACGCCAGATAGCTTTCATCATCAAACACGTTATCCAGCGACAGCATCGGCACTTCATGGCGCACGGACTCAAACGCCGACAGGGGTGCCGCACCAACGCGCTGGGTGGGCGAATCCGGCGTGATCAGTTCAGGATGCTCCGCTTCGATCGCCTTAAGCTCATTCATCAGGCGGTCATATTCCACGTCAGGAATTTCAGGCGCATCTTCAACGTGATATTTATATTCGTGGTGACGCAATTGCGCGTGCAGCTCAGCCACACGCGATGTCAGATGTTCAACTGTCACTGGAGGTTACCCGTACTCTTTTGGTTTATCGCGGCGTATTCGCTTTGATGGCATTAATAATGTTAGTGGTAGAACAGCCATCTTCAAAGTTCAGCACCTGTACGTCACCGCCGTTGGCCCACACCTCTTTACTGCCTGCGATATCTTCCGGCTTGTAGTCACCGCCTTTGACCAGAATATCCGGCAGAATGCCAGCAATCAGGCGCTGCGGCGTGTCTTCTTCAAACGGTACCACCCAGTCCACCGCGCCGAGAGCGCTTAACACCGCCATACGTTGTGCCAGAGCATTGACCGGACGCGTAGGGCCCTTTAAGCGGCTGGTGGAATCATCGCTGTTCACCGCTACAATCAAGCGATCGCCCAGCTTGCGCGCGTTCGCCAGATAAGAAACGTGACCGGCGTGCAAAATATCGAACACCCCGTTGGTCATAACAATTTTTTCACCGCGCAGACGCGCCTGCGCCACGGCCGCTTTCAGTTGCGCTTCATCCATCGCGCCAAAACAGCTGTCAGCGCGACCGCGAATGGCATTTTCCAGTTCGATAGGCGTGACGGTCGAGGTTCCCAGCTTGCCCACCACCACACCGGCTGCGGCGTTCGCTAAGAAACAGGCATCTTCCAGTGAGTTTCCCGCCGCCAGTGCTGCTGCCAATACGCCAATCACGGTATCGCCCGCGCCGGTCACATCGTAGACTTCCTGCGCCTGTGTCGGCAGATTCAGCGGCGCTTTGCCCGGCTGAAGCAGCGTCATGCCCTGCTCGGAACGGGTGATCAGCAGAGCGGACAGGTCAAAATCGGCAATCATTTTCTCACCGCGCGCGACCAGCTCCTCTTCGGTTTTGCTGCGCCCGGCAACCGCTTCGAACTCAGACAGGTTCGGGGTCAGCAAGGTGGCACCGCGATAGCGAGCGAAATCGGTCCCTTTCGGATCAATCAGCACCGGCACCCCCGCCGCATTGGCGGTTTGGATCATCGCCTGCACATGCGCCAGAGCACCTTTCGCGTAGTCTGACAGCACCAATGCGCCGATTTTCGGCAGCGCCTGCGCGATGCGCTCCAACATAGGCTGCGGATCAACCCCGTCAAAACCTTCTTCAAAATCCAGGCGAATCAACTGCTGGTTGCGCGACAACACGCGCAGCTTGGTGATAGTGGGGTGCGTCGGGACGGAAACAAAATCGCACTTGACGTTCACATCGCTCAGTTTGGCGCTCAGCGCACGCGCAGCGTCATCGATGCCCGTCAGCCCGACCAGGCGGGAGTTGGCACCCAGCGCCGCAATGTTCATGGCCACGTTGGCTGCACCGCCGGGACGTTCTTCAATGGTATCGACTGTGACGACCGGCACAGGCGCTTCTGGCGAAATACGGCTGGTAGGACCGTACCAGTAGCGATCCAGCATCACATCCCCTACCACCAGCACGCCAGCCTGACGAAAATCAGGTAATGAAACTTTCATGCACCCACTCCAAGATGTTTTTTGTCATACAGTTGGCCGCGATAATAGCACAGCCTCCGCAGCCCTTCGAAACAACATTCTTTGCCTACTGCGCCCCGGCCCCCAGCCATTTTTCCCAGCTGGTTTTCACCTGTTGGCGCTCGGTCAAAAAGCGTTCAGCATTGACACGTGCCGACTGTTCCTGCAACGCCAAATGATGCAACTCATCGCGCAGGGTGATGTAAGCGAGCGTCAGCGCCCGCGCTTCGTCCTCGTCCATCACGCCACATTGGGCCATCAGTTCCAGAATGCGCACGTTATCAGACCAGCGCGTCAGGCGCGGTTCCTGTGCCGCATAACGCAGCACCAGATATTGCACGATAAATTCGATATCGGTGATACCGCCCTCATCGGTTTTGAGATCGAACAGCGCAGGGTCTTTATTGGCCAGATGCTGGCGCATTTTCTCGCGCATTTCGCGCACTTGTGCACGCAGCGTCTCAGGCTCGCGTTCCTGACATAAAATCTGACGCCGTATCGCCTCAAACTGCGACTGCACGCCTTGCTCACCGTAGACCATGCGCGCACGCACCAGCGCCTGATGTTCCCAGGTCCAGGCTTCATGTTGTTGATAGTCGCCAAAAGCCCCGACGGTACTGACCAGCATTCCCGCCGCCCCGGACGGGCGCAGGCGGGCATCGACCTCGTAAAGGATGCCCGATGAGGTACGCGTGCTGAACAGGTGCATCACACGCTGCGCCAGACGGAGATAGAACTGGCGACCATCAATACTGCGCTCACCGTCGGTTACTACTTCATCCGGGCAGTCCAGCAGGAACACCAGATCGAGATCCGAACTGTAGCCCAGTTCCCAGCCGCCCAGCTTGCCATAACCAATTACCGCAAAGCCGCGTCCTTCGCGCTGTTGCAGGTGTGTCGGTTGCCCATAGCGCGCCGCCATTTGCGTCCAGGCCTGCTGCACTACGGCCGAGATAATGGCTTCCGCCAGATAGGTTAAGTGATCGCTCACTTTCATTACCGGTAGCACGCCCGCGATGTCACCTGCGGCAATGCGCAACTGCTGCGCCTGTTTGAACTGCCGCACCGCTTCCAGTTGCTGCTCTTCATCGTCCTCAGGCACGCGCATCAGGTATTGGCGCAGTTCATCGTGATAGGCTTCCGGTGCCAGCGGATGATAGAGCGTCGCCGGATCGAGCAGTTCATCCAACAGCAGCGGATAACGCGCCAACTGACTTGCCACCATCGGCGAGGCTGCGCACAGTCGCACCAGTTGAATCAACGCCGGGCGCGATTCCAGCAGCAGTTCCAGATAGGTGGTGCGCGTCACGATACCGAGCAATAACGGCGTCAGGCGCGGCAAAATAAGCTCAGCCTGCTGGTGAGCACACACTTCGGCCAGCAGCAGTGGCATAAGGTGATCGAGCACGTCACGCCCGCGGGGACCAATGGTGCGTTTGACCAAATCATGACGAAAATCGGTGATGGCGCGCAGCAATGCGTTACGTGCGTCTTCGCTGAGGTGGGGCATCAACGCCCCCATATCCACTTCGTCGGGCGCATCCAGCCATACGCTGTTGTAACCGCTGCACTCCGGCGCATCCTGCCCGTCTTGCGCATCATCGCCAATCAGGTCATTAAACACCCGGCGCACCGCCAGCATATGGTTTTGTAAGGCGTCATTCAACGCCTCCCAGCCGTCAAACCCCATGCCCCACGCCAGACGCTGCTGATTCAACGCCTCTTGCGGCAGAGTTTGCGTCTGCTCATCAGCAATCGCCTGCAACAGGTTTTCCAGCCGCCGCAAAAACAGATAGGCATTGCTCAGTTCGTCCACTTGCTGCGGCGAGAGCAGGCCCAGGCTACCGGTGTGCTGCAACGTCGGCAGCAGTTCCCGGCCTTGTAACCCCGGTTCACGTCCACCGCGAATCAGTTGAAAAACCTGGGTGATAAACTCAATTTCGCGAATACCGCCTGCGCCCAGCTTGATGTTGTTACGCAGATCGCGCCGCCGTACTTCACGGGCAATCATGCCCTTCATGTTACGCAGCGATTGGATCACACTGAAATCGATATAGCGGCGGAACACAAACGGACGCAACAGCGCGCGCAGTTCCTGACTGTAGGCATCCTCCATACCGCCCATCAGACGCGCTTTCACCATCGCGTAGCGTTCCCAATCGCGCCCCTGCTCCTGATAATACTCTTCCATCGCAGCAAAGCTGAGCACCAACGGACCGCTATCACCAAACGGGCGTAAACGCATATCGACACGGTAGACAAAGCCGTCCACCGTCATCTGATCCAGCGCTTTAATCAGGCGCTGCCCCAGTCGGGTAAAGAATTGCGCATTATCCAATTCGCGCCGTCCCCCGCGGGTTTGGCCGTTTTCCGGATAGACGAAAATCAGGTCGATATCAGAGGAGAAATTCAGTTCTCCACCCCCCAGTTTGCCCATGCCCAATATCAGCAATGGCTGCGGCTCCCCTTGCGCATTACTCGGCGTGCCCCACTCGCGGCAGCAGGCGTCATACAGCCAGCCGCGCGCCGCCACAATCAGTGTCTCAGCCAATTCGCTGAGTTGACGCAACGTTTGCGGCGTAGTGCTGGTGGCAAGTGATTGCGACCAGGCAATACGCACCAGCATCCGACGGCGAAACTCACGCAGCACGCGCATCAGCGCCGCCTCATCGCTTACCGCTTCCAGCGCCTGCGCCAACCAGATCCCGTAGTGCTGCCACTCCTCCGGCTGAGGTGGCTGCTGATGCAATGTCTCCCACCACTCGGGATAGCGCGCCAGCGCCTCACTGACAAAGTCACTGGAGGCCAGCACCGCCAGATCCTCGGGTGCGATGGACGCAGGGAGCGTCATGCTCTCTTGCAAGCGGGATAACACACGCTGCGCCTGCTCCGCCAGCAGCGGCGGCAACGCAGTGGAGAATGGCGAATTCGACATGGCAACTCCCTGAGAATCCCGGCGCGCCGGGGAACAATAATACGTTACACGCTGGCGCTGCTTAACCAGTACGGCGTTTGATCTACTGCCTGGCGGCGCGCACTTTCCACCACGCTGTCCACGCCCGAAGCGGGAAGGTGTTTGATAGCGTGCTCTACTGCACGCCACTGCGCGATAAAGGACTCGACGGCAGCTTCTGGATAGGCACTGGAGAGCAGCAGGAACGCATTGATGTTACGTTGCAAACGCGCCAACTGTTGTTGATAGTGATCCGCATCCAGCGGGTGACTGAATACGGAGCGCAATTCCGCCCCACTCCGCCAGTTCTTGCGACAGTGCCAGCAAATCATCGGTTTGCCCGGCTTTCAGTTCCATCTCCAATTCCAGAATAGGCTCGCTCAATTCACCGGCAGCCACCTCTCCCTGATCGAAAGCAATTTCAATCAAGCTTTGGTGATAAGCGATAACCCATTGCTCACGCTGAAAATGAGTGCTAAACAGCGGATGTAGCGCCTGCGCAAGCGCGTCGACATCGCACTCTGGCGGCCAGACGTCTGCGGGTAGCAAGCGGATATCCAAAGTGGCATTCGCCAGCGGCACATTGTATTCAGGATGCTGACAGCCATTCATCAGCGACGAAAAATAGGGATGTTTGCTATATTACACCACCTTACCCCTAACATCTGCGGTAGAAAAACACCGAACGGGTGGCAATAACAGGTCACGCGGCGTGGGTAATAGGAGTGTTCTCATTTCGGTTTACCCATTGCCTCGTCAGACTTATGCCTCTACTATCACCCAACCATTCGCGCAACATGATGAAATTATGAAGAAATTAGGCCTCGTTTGTTTCACCTTTGTCAGCCTCACACTGAGTTGGGCGAGTCATGCAGAAGATAAACGCTACATCTCCGATGAGCTGTCGACCTATATTCATACCGGCCCTGGCACCCAATATCGAATCATTGGCACGCTCAATGCGGGTGAGGAAGTCACCGTACTCAGCGTGAATGAAAATGCCGGCTATGCCCAAATTCGCGATAGCAAAGATCGCACCAGTTGGTTGCCGCTCAATCAACTGAGCCAAACGCCGAGCCTGCGCCTGCGCGTGCCGGAACTGGAAAAGCAGGTTTCCGATCTCACCGCGCGATTAGGCAATATCGATCAGGAATGGAACCAGCGTACCGCCGATATGCAGCAAAAAGTGTCTGCCAGCGACAATATCATCACCGCGCTGCGTAACGAAAATCAGGATTTAAAAAATCAGCTGATTGTCGCGCAAAAGAAGGTCGATGCAGCCAATGTGCAACTGGATGACAAGCAACGGGAAATCATTTTGCAATGGTTCCTGTACGGCGGCGGCGTGGCGGGTATCGGCTTGCTGATCGGTTTGCTGCTACCGCACCTGATACCCAGCAGAAAGAAAAACGATCGCTGGATGCGTTGAGGCGTAGGCCACATAACGCATCACATTGGCCTGCAGCATAGATTGCGGCAGGCCGATAGGTATGTAACTATTAACCTTATGTTAACGTCGTGTTTCCACCATCCTCGACGCAGGCAGAGGATCTCTTGCCAAAGGCATGCATTTGACCGGTAAGCGATCCCCGTCGACGCAGGAATGGTTGGATGAGTAAAGAATGTCAGTCATCTTTGACGGCCTGGAGTTTGTATTGAAGAGTTATCTGGTTGGCGGCGCAGTGCGGGACTCCTTACTCGATCTTCCGGTGTCAGAGCGTGACTGGGTAGTGGTGGGGGCCACGCCGGGACAAATGTTAGCGCTTGGCTACCAGCAGGTCGGGCGGGATTTCCCCGTCTTTTTGCACCCGGAAAGCAAAGAAGAGTATGCGCTGACGCGTACTGAACGCAAATCCGGAAACGGCTACACCGGCTTTATTTGCCATGCGGCACCCGATGTTACGCTGGAAGCGGATCTGCTGCGGCGCGATCTGACCATCAACGCCATCGCCCAAACCGCAGAGGGTGAGCTGGTTGATCCCTACCACGGTCGGTACGATCTGCAACAGCGTTTGCTGCGCCACGTTTCTCCGGCCTTTCAGGAAGATCCGCTACGCGTACTGCGCGTGGCGCGCTTTGCCGCGCGTTTTGCCCATCTCGGTTTTCACATCGCGGAGGAAACGCTGGCGCTGATGCAATTTATGACGCGCGAGGGCGAGTTGGCTTTTCTGACGCCCGAACGGGTGTGGAAAGAGACGGAAAAGGCGCTGGCAACCCGCTCACCTCACGTCTATTTTCAGGTACTGCGCGACTGCGGTGCGCTGGCGGTGCTGTTTCCTGAAATCGACAATCTGTACGGCGTACCCGCCCCGGCACAGTGGCACCCAGAAATCGACAGCGGCGTTCACACGCTGATGACACTGATGATTGCCGCTCGCCTCACCCCCGAGATTGATGTGCGTTTTGCCACGCTGTGCCACGATGTGGGAAAAGCGCTGACGCCGCCGGCGCTCTGGCCGCGCCACCACGGACACGGCCCGGCGGGGGTGAAACTGGTGGAGCAACTGTGCCAGCGCTTGCACGTGCCTAATGCGCTGCGCGACCTGGCTAAGCTGGTGGCGGAATATCATGACCTGGCGCATACCGTAACGGTTTTGCAGCCCAAAACGTTGATGAAACTGTTTGATGCGCTGGACGTATGGCGCAAGCCGGAACGACTGGAGAAGCTGGTGCTCACCAGTGAAGCGGATGCCCGTGGCCGCACCGGTTTCGAGGAATCGCCCTATCCGCAAGGCGACTACCTGCGCGAGGCATTTACCGTTGCCAGTGCGGTCACCAGTAGCGCCGTCGTGGCCGACGGTTTTCAGGGTATTGGCGTGCGCGATGAGCTGCACCAGCGACGTATTGCTGCGCTTACCGCGTGGAAAGCGCAGAAAATTCCCGCCTCAACCCTGTAAGCCGCTTATTTAGTACTACAAACCGCAATATAGTTAAGCTGGTGCCGGTAGCGGCGGAAAGTGCGAAACAGCTGAAGGAAGGTTGCGCGGTTTTCCGCCTTCAACGCATTGCGCACAATCTTTGCCGCGCCGCCCCAGCCTTCATCGTAAATCATGCCAGACGGCGTCATCAACGTCATTGCCCCTTGGGCGTTCTCCACCTGGCTGAAACCGCTGTCAAGAAACAGGCTGCGCCATCCCGCCAGCGTTAACGGCTGAACGTTGACATTGATGGCCGCGCGCATCTGCGCCGTGACGTCATCCGACGCCTGCGGCAACAGCATAATGTCATGGGTCAGCAGCCGCCCTCCGGGTTTTAGCACGCGCAAGTATTCCTGAATCAGTGGACGCTTGGCTTTGTCGGCGTACATGGTGAGCATCGCTTCGTTAATCACCACATCGAAGTGATTATCGGGAAACGGTAACGCCAATGCGTTCGCTTCCATCACCGTCACCCGCCCCTCAACACCCGCAGCCAGAATGTTGTGCCGTGCTTGCTGTAATGCCACCTTGTCCATATCCACCCCGACGATGGCGCATCCGTAACGCTGCGCCATCTCAATGGCGGTGGTGCCCATATTGCACGCCACCTCCAGAACACGGGTCGATGGCGTCAACGCGCCCTGCTGTATCAACCACTCGGTAGCCGCACGCCCACCCGGGCGCAGGCGTTTTTTTCCCAACCGCGCCAGAAATTTATGTCCCGCCAGTTTCTCTGACATGCTTGCATCCTCTTCGCGATTACCGTGCTCAGGTGCTTGCCGAAAACAAGCAAATGATTATTATTTCTTTTTGATTGCCACACACTGTAGAACCCCGTGAGTGAGACGCCAATGACGTTTGTCAAAATACCCCTACCGACAGAGGAACATTGCGAGGTGCTGTTTTCCCATCAGTGGCTACGCAACGAGCCTGAAAACGTGGTGCTCGCCTTACAGCGAGCATGCTGTCGTATCCGCTTTCAGGCAGGGGAAACGCTGTTTCGCGAAGGGGATAAGATGCGTTACTGTCCGCTGGTGGAACAGGGTGAACTACAGGCGTTTCGTCACACCTATCAGGGGGATGACAAGGTCTTCGGGCAGTTTGTACGCGGCGAATGGGTAGCACTCGCCGCCGTGTTTATGGAGCACGGCCGCTTCCCGATGAACATTCGGGCACTCAGCGCAGGACAAGCAATGTTGATCCCACGGGAGACACTGCACCAATTTTGTCTGCAACGCCCGACGCTGGCGCTGCAACTGCTGGGCAACCTCAGTCAAAAGCTTTACGCCACCATCAACCAGATCGACTGGCTCACCTCCAGTTTGGCGGGGGAACGGCTGGCGGATTACCTGCTGCGCCTGCACCGCTCCCAGCAAGACACCCAGCCAAACGCGCAGGTTCGGCTACCGCTCAATCGCGGACAGTTGGCCACACAGTTGGGTATTCGCCCAGAGACCTTGAGCCGTCTGATGGCGGAGTGGCAGCGGCAGGGTTACATCACCTGCCGTGCCAGTTACATCACGTTATGCCATCTGGACTACCTGCGCGCGCTGGCCGCGCAGGCACAGCGCCCCTTCTGAGTTAGAAGAATACCAGATAGACGACGCCCGCCACGAAGAAGCGGTAAATCGCAAACGGGACAAACGAAATGCGTTTGATCAGTTTCAGGAAGGTTTTGATAGCGACCAGCGCAACCAGAAACGCGGTGATAAAGCCCACGGCGAACATCGGTACATCGGCCAGCGACAGAAAATGCCAGCTTTTATACAGGTCCAGCACCGTTGCGCCCATCATCATCGGCACCGCCAAAATAAAGGAGAACTCAGAGGCGGCGTAGCGGCTGACGCCCATCAGCATCCCGCCGGAAATGGTCGCGCCCGAACGGGAGAACCCCGGCCACAGCGCCAGACATTGAAAACAGCCAATCATAAATGCCTGGCGATAAGTGATATCATCCAGCCCGTTGGCACGCGGCGTCTTCGGCTTCAGCCACTCTGCGGCCAGCAGCAGGAAACCACCAACAATCAGAGCAAACATCACATTCTGCGGTGTAAACAGTGATTTGATGGTGCTGTGAAACACCAGCCCCAACACCACCGCCGGGATCATCGCCAGCAGAATATGCCCCAGCTTCAGACGATCTTTACCGCGCCCTTCATGAGGAACGGCACCAAAATGGATACCGATCAGCCCAAACAGACGACGCCAAAACATCACAACGACCGCCAAAATAGAGCCCAGTTGGATAATGACTTCAAAGGTTTTCGCCTTCTCATCATCAAACCCCAACCAACTGCCAACGATAATCATGTGCCCCGTCGATGACACGGGCAAAAACTCCGTCAACCCTTCAACAACCCCAAGAATAAATGCCACCACCAACGTGTGGAGATCTGCCATGCTCGCGCCCTGCCTTTCCGAACCGAAATAAAAGAAGCACCCATAAAAAAAGTGGCTACGCTGTCCGCGTGCGCCACTTTAAACACCACCACAATAGACTAAAAAACGGGGTGTTAGTTTCACTGACAAAAAAGATTCATAAAAAAATTCGGTTATCGGGTGCCACGCTCAATCACAACGCCCACCTGACGCGCTTGCGCGACCGCCCCCGGCTTGCTCACTTTGATCCGCAGCCAGGGGATGGCAAAGCTCTGCATCAGCAATTGCGCCACCTCTTCCGCCACGCGCTCGACCAGCGCAAACGGCTGACTGGAGACATGGGCAATCACCGCGTCGCTGACATCGGCATAGCTGAGGCAGTCGTTGACATCGTCGCTTGCGGCGGCCTTACGGTTATCCCAGCCCATTTCGATATCGAGCACCAGCTTTTGCGAAATAGTTTGTTCCCAGTCGTAAACGCCGATAGTGGCAATCACGGTAAGTTCTTCTATAAATACAATATCCATCACGTCGTTCTCTGATTTTGGCGCTGTTTGGTATCACTTCCGCCGGAATATGCGTATTATCCACGGATGGCAACTGTAAAACGACCTTTATTCAACGGAACCGCGTTATGAGTGCTACCGCGCTTGGCATGATAATTTTCGCGTATCTGTGCGGCTCCATCTCCAGTGCTATTCTGGTGTGCCGCATCGCGGGTCTGCCCGATCCACGTCAGCATGGCTCAGGAAACCCCGGCGCGACTAACGTATTGCGTATCGGAGGCAAAACCGCCGCCGCTACGGTGTTGGTGTTTGACGTGCTGAAAGGCATGTTACCGGTTTGGGGCGCTTACGCGCTCGGCGTTACACCGCTTTATCTTGGTATTACCGCGATTGCCGCCTGTTTGGGCCATATCTACCCAGTATTTTTCCGTTTTCGCGGCGGGAAAGGCGTGGCAACCGCGTTTGGTGCTATCGCGCCTGTCGGCTGGGATCTGACCGGTGTCATGACCGTCACCTGGCTGCTTACCGTACTGCTGAGCGGCTATTCCTCCCTCGGTGCCATTGTAAGCGCACTGATTGCGCCCTTTTATGTGTGGTGGTTCAAACCGCAATTCACCTTTCCGGTGGCCATGCTCTCTTGCCTGATCCTGATGCGGCATCACGACAATATTCAACGTCTGTGGCGCGGGCAGGAAAGCAAGATTTGGAAGCGCCGTAGCAAAGAAGAAACCCCGCCGAACGATGATGCTGACTAAACGCCACTGAGAGTGAAAAACCACAGCACTTTACCAATGGGTTGGCTATAATGGCCGCCACTCCATTTCTGACGTTAGAAAAAAGGAAACAGACATGAGTTTGATTAACGTCCCGGCGGGCAAATCACTGCCAGATGATATCTATGTAGTTATTGAGATCCCGGCCAACGCTGACCCCATCAAGTACGAAGTCGATAAAGAGACTGGCGCCCTGTTTGTAGACCGTTTCATGGCAACGGCGATGTTCTACCCGTGCAACTACGGCTACATCAACAACACGCTGTCTCTGGACGGTGACCCGGTTGACGTACTGGTACCGACGCCGTATCCGCTGCAACCCGGTTCAGTGATCCGTTGCCGTCCGGTTGGCGTGCTGAAAATGACCGACGAATCCGGTGAAGATGCCAAAGTGGTTGCCGTGCCGCACACCAAACTGAGCAAAGAATACGATCACATCAAAGACGTGAACGATCTGCCGGAACTGCTGCGTGGCCAAATCGCCCACTTCTTCGAGCAATACAAAGCGCTGGAAAAAGGCAAATGGGTGAAAGTTGAAGGTTGGGAAGACGTGGAAGCGGCCAAAGCCGAGATCGTTGCCTCCTTCGAACGCGCGAAAAAATAAGCGTGTAGCGCACTGCGCAACCTATGTTACGGCGAGGATTTCCTCGCCGTTTTCTTTTCCGCGCGCGGTTAAAGATCGCGCTGCCGTTCGCGGCTCCAGTAAGCCATAAACGTGATGATATCGCGTGGCACCTGACGTTCACCGGATAAGTAACGCCGCAGGTTTTTCACCACCGAAGACTCCGCCGCCACCCAGCCAAAGAATTGGCCGTGCGTCTGACTGGCCGACTCCCACAGCAACTCACCTTCTGCAACTTCATGCAATTCGGTGGCTTCTGCTTCCGCACGTATCTCCGGCAAACGCACATGCGCTCGCACGCTATGCAACAGTCGTTCACCGTAAGAGGCACCCTGCGGCTTACGCGGTAGCCAGTGTACCTCGGCAAAGGCAAAGGCGCTCATATCCACGCAGTCGGCTTCCAGCGGCACTTCGATAAACGCCTGCACCTGTACGATGCTCGACTGCTGCGCCAGCTGTTCCAGAATACCCTTGATAGCAGGCAGCGCAGTTTCATCACCAATTAGCAAGGCATGGGCCATTTCCGCTGGCGGCAGCCACTCATAGCCACCGCTATCGCCTTCATAATCACCGGCGCACGGCGCAACAATGCGCAATGCCTCCCCCGGTTGCGCCTGTATTGCCCAGGCAGACGCTGGCCCTTCAGTGCCATGAACCACAAACTCTACCGCCATTTCAGCGTTAGCCACATCCACATCGCGCAGGGTGTAGGTGCGCATCACCGGCCGCTGCGCCTTGGGCAGCGCCAGCCACTGACGATACCACTCATCACTGTCAGGCAATTCGGGGAAAACGCCATCGGCGGGAGGAAGCAGCAGCTTGATGCGTTGGTCCGGTGCGTCCATTTTCATCTGGCGTACCGACTCACCGGAGAACACACAGCGCATCAGGGAAGGCGTCAGGTAAGTTTTATGCGCCAGCACAACGTTAAAAATGCGGTATTTCTGTTTTTCTGCCATGACCTTTCTCATCTTATCCCGCAGGGGCAGCCAGAATGGCCCCACATCGGGCCCAAAGGGGCGTTCACCTTAGCACTCGTGATTGATAATGAGAAACATTATTGTTAATGAAAGGATAACAGAACGGTGTGGTATAGGAGGGGCAAGGAAAAGAGAGATGAATCGTAACCGACACCGCGCCGGTTACGCTGTTATTTACCAACTACCCAGTATCATTACTGCTCGCGCGTCAGCCAATCGCCATCGTCGATACGCGGCAACCCTGTTACCGAGTGTTGATACAGATAGATCCACGCACTCCCGAGCGGGGTGTTGATTAACTCGCGCTTGTATTCGTGACCATCACGCTTTAGCGCATCGAGTTCTGTCAGGATAGATGAGCTTATGCGATAAACTTCGCAAAGAATTTCCCCTTCCCCGACTACCACCGCAGGATAATGGCCAAGGTCATACATCTCGTAACCACCGAGCTGACAATCCCCTAGCCACTGTGCGTTCGTCATCCAGTGACTGTTTCCCTGTTTGCGTCGTAAACTGCCATAAACAATAATTCGCATCGCTAAAACTCGAACTGATAGAGCACATTCAGTGCCTGATCGAGACCAGACACCGCTTCCAAATAGAGTCTTGGCATTAACCGATAACGCAACGTCAACGTTGCTAAAGAGTCAAATATGCCAATGCCGTATCTGACCTGAAGGCCTGGGAGGACGTAACCGCTGACCACAACCTGAGAGTCGTCGCCAGCGCCCTGTGTATCCAGAGCTAAATCACTTACGCCAAAGGCCTCGCCGATTCTACCCACAACTTGACCACTTTGCGCAACCCCTAACCCTACTAAGGCCGAGGTCATCATATTACTGTCTGAACCGGTGCTGTCCAGTCCTTGACCCCGTAACAGGTAAGATAATGCTTCTTGCTGCGATAATGTCGGTGTGGAAAACACCTCGATATGGGGCGCGCTGGCCGCGCCAGTGATGCGCACCCCCGCCGTCACACCATCCGCCGTATTATCAGGATTGCGCACCGCTTCGATGTTCAGATTCGGCTCGGCGGGTGGCCCAGAGAACACCAGAATCCCTTTTTGCACGATCAAATCCTGCCCGTAAGCCTTGAAACACCCGGTAGGGATGTTGATCTGGCCGTTCAGTCCCAAACCGCGCTCGTCCTGCACCATTTTCAGGTCGCCTTGCAAACTGGCACGCAGGCCAAAGGCATCAAGGCGCACATCGTCACCCACGCGAATGGTCAGGTTACTGTTGATCGGTATCGCAGCGTTGTTACGCGCTAGCGGCTGGCGTTGTTCGTCCAACAGCACTTCATCCGAGGAAACATCCACCGCATTTTCCGGCATCTGTTGTACGGTAATACGCGCCCATGGCACCCTGACCGCCCCATTGAGGGTAAAGAGCTGCGGCGTAGCGACAAACTCAATATCCGGGGAAACATCGAGCCGCACCGTCGGCGGCAGCGTGACACGAACGCGGTCCCCCTTCGCCGCAATACGCGCCCGCCATGCTTCCGGCTGATGCCAATCCGCATCCCCGTTAAGATTAAGCTGGCCTTGCGTGGTTTTCAGAAAACCCTGTAGCGTAGAACTCATGCCATTGAAGCTCACCGCCAACCGACCATCGGTCAGATCGACAGGCATCCAGTGACCGTCGATATCCAGCCCTTCCAGCGCCAGTTGTCCGTTCAACTGCGGCTGACGCACATTACCGCCAACGCGCAACGCGCCGTTCAGCATACCCGCCGCTTTCTCACCCCGGCTTAACGCCGGATTCAGCAGCGCAAGGGAGATTTTGTCGATGGCAATATCCCCCCCCAGTTTGCGTCGTCCCTGCGGATCCTTCACCTGGATATCACCGCGGAACTGGCCATTATTGTGAATAGCGACGAGCCACCCCAGCGTCGCGCGGCCGCGATCGACACCCGCATTCAGCGTAAAAGTGTCAAAATCGACAGGCAGCGTGTTGCCGTTCATCTGCTGACGCAGTGCAACCTTGTTCCCGGTAAGCGCGATTTTTGCCTGCGGCAACCCACCCCCCGGCTGCCAGGCGACGTCAGCACGCCCGGTAAAGACGCCGCTCAGCGCAGTATCTGCGCCCAAAAACGGTTCCAGCATCTTCAAATCAAAGCGGTTCAACACCACGCTGGCTTGGCCGCTCGGGCCAATGTCGACGGCACGCGGCACGCACAGCTCCGCATTCGGGTTTTGCCAACAGTGCGCACCGAGTGTGATGCGCGCCAGCGCTTGCTGATAATCCAGCGACAGGGAAGGCGACAAACGCCATTCCCCCACCGGAGTAGTGAACTGAGTTTGATCGAGCGTACCGCGCCAACGCTGCTGTGCTCTGTCGAAGTGCCCGGTCAGGGTCAGTTGTCCGGCGACCGGTTCTCCTTCTACGTTCAAGCGCAGCTGATGCTGCTGTTCATTGCCTTGCGCATTCAGTGTCAGCAGAGAAACCTTCACGCCTTCCTGTTGCAATTGCTCAACGCGCAACGCCATTCGGCCATTCACTTGCGCATCCGAGCGCACATCGCTTTCCAACGTCAGGCGATTGACTGATAACCCCTGCCAGCGCAGCCCTGTGCCATTGAGATCCGCCAACAGCTGCGGTGCGGTGTGGTTACCGCGCAGCCGCACCGTGCCAGTGACGCGCCCTGCCAGTCCCGGCAAGGCGCCGTTTAACGCAGGCGCATCAATGACGCCGTCCAGTTTCCATTGCTGACCCAAATCGCCTTTGACATCAATCTGATTACGCCCCAACGCCAGGTTGATGCCGGGAATATGCCACTGGCCTGCCGCATTGCCGTTCAGCGAACCTTGCGCCGTCAGTTTGTTTTGCTTGATATTGCCGTTCAGGCGCAGTTCAGTCACCGCCACCTGCCAGTTACCACCGTACAGGCTGCCGCGCGTACTGATTTTGCCATCGATACGCGCAGGCCATTCCGGCCATTGCTTCGCCGTGTTAATGCCATCGAGCACCAGTTCGCTGCGCCAACTGATGGCTTTACTCCAGTCCACCAGTGCGCGCAACTCAGCGTAGCCTTGCAACGCAGAGAGCCGTAGTGGGCTTATATCAAACTGCTGCAGATTGCCTTTGCCTTCCAACGCCAGCGTTGCAGGCGGCACGGCGCTACCGCGAATATCACCATTGACCTTCAAGGTATAATCCGTGGCCTTCCCGTTGAGGCTTAACGCCAGATTATTAACCTGATACTCGGCGTCTCCCGTTAGCGGCCAGGCAAGACGCTCAGACTGCACGGTCAGCGCCAACGGCAGTTCAGGCTGGGCCAACTGCGCTTTCAGGGTGAGCAGCGCACGCTGCGGCCCGGACAGGTTAAGCGTGGTGTTCAGCCAGTCATGCAGGCTGCCCTCCACCGTCAGTTTGACCTTCTCGCCTTTCAACGGCGCGGTATTTACCACCCCGTTCAGAACAAAAGACAGCGGCCAGTTATCGCTCAGCGTAGCCTCGCCCGCCGCATGCAGGGCACCTTGCGGCGACTGGATCGCGAGTTTTTCCAACTGAATATGTTGTTGTTGGGTAGCGGCTTTCAATTGCAACGTGGTGAGCGTGATGTCTTGATCGCCGGTCAGCCGCAGTTGTTCGCCGCGCAAATCGCTGATGTTTATATCAAGTGGCAGCGTGAACGCGGGCAACGCCGGCAGCAGCGGCTTGGCAAACAGCGCCTGTAGCTGCTCGCCCAACGCAGGTGGCATCGCCACGTTTTCCGCTGCGGGTGGCATTGCTTCAGGTTGCGGTGTAACAGCAGCCTGCGCCGTGGCGGAGGCGATATCACCCACTTCCGACGCGGTGACCTTGCCATCTTCGGTGGCCGCCAGCGTACTTTCCGCGACAGTCGCTGTCGGTTTGGTTTTCGGCAGTGCCACCAGCAGTGCATTGATTTGCGTTGGCAGCAAGGTCAACGCGCGTCCTTCCCAGTGCATGCCAGTGTGCAGTTCACCCAACGAGACAGCGGTATCATCCAGCGTGACGCGGATATTGTTGAGTGTCAGCTGGCTAAGACGTATCGGGAACGGCGCCGTCAACTCGCCCACCGGTGCACTGGGGGCAGGCGTCTGCGCAGGCGGCGGCATGGCGCTGCTGTCGATGACGACATCAAGATCGCGTAGCGCAATATCATCGATGCAAATCTGGCTACGCGTCAGGCAGCCCAGCGCCAGCGAAAGGTGGAGTTCACCGGCGTTGAGCGTGATACCCGGCGTTTGATAACCGACACCGCGCAGAGTCAGATCGCGCCAACCGCCTTGCACCTCGGCGATCTCCAACCCTGGCACCCAGCGCGCCGCGCCATTAAGCAGCAGATGCAACCCCGGCGTGGTAAACAGTAATCCCGCCAGCGTGATGAGCAACAGCAACAAAAATGCGATGGCCCCAATGGCTATTTTCTTTATCAGGCTCATAGCTCAGGCCCCAAACCAATATAGAACTGGAGATCGTTACGCCTCTCGGAATCATTGACCGGGACGGCAAAATCAAATTTGACCGGCCCCACCGGCGAGGCCCAGCGGATCCCGACACCGGCACCGGTTTTCAGGTCGTTGATCTTGAGATCGTTTACCGCATCACCGGTATCGACAAACACCGCCCCCCACCAGCGTCCGGTAAAGTTGTACTGGTATTCCAAAGAACCGGTCAGCAATTTTGACGCACCGGTCAGTTTGCCTTCGTCATCACGCGGTGAGATAGAACGGAACTTATAGCCGCGAATGCTGCGATCGCCCCCGGCAAAGAAACGCAGAGACGGCGGCACGCGAGAGAAGCTGTTGGTTTCAATCCAACCGACGTTGCCACGTGCGACAAAACGGTGCTTATCCTCCAACGTGCGGATCCAGACGTTCTGCGCCTGTATCACCGCAAAATCAATATACGAACCCCAAGTGGTATCCGAGATATCCAGCGAATAACGCTGTGAATCCCCCCAGGTGGGCATGGTCCCGCCGCGCTGTCGCGTGCGATTCAGCGTCAGGCCGGGATAGAGCAGCATGGTGGTATCGGTGACACTGCCCTGGGTAAAGTGATCGAGACTCCAGCGCAGGTTAATCGAGCGCTGCCAACCGCGATTAAGCGTCCAGAAGCGCGCCACGTTGAGCATGGTGCCGTCTGATTTGGTGTCATTCAGGTCTTCGCGTTTAAAACCGGCTTGCAGCAAGTAGAACTGCTCCAGCGGGCTTCTCAGCAAGGGGATTTTGTAACTGAAATCCAACGACTGTTCCGGTGCCGAGACTCTCAGACTGCTTTCCAGACTGTGCCCACGCTCGTTGATCCACGGCCTGCGCCACGTGGTCTGAAAGCGCGGCCCCACGTCAGTGGAGTATCCCACCCCGGTTTCCAGTAAATTGCGCGCACGCGGTGTAACCACCGCATCCAGCGGCAGCATTTTATCGGTTTTTCCCGCCGCGAAATTGGGGGAGACCACTGCCGAGGTGAACCATCCAGTGGCGGACAAACGCCGGTTTAATTCGCCCAGATCTTCGCTGGTATACTCATCGCCCCGTTCAAACGGGATCAAATTGCGCAGATAGGCTTCATCAATTTGACTGCCCTGGAAGTGCACATCACCGAAACGGTAACGGGTACCGCCGTCATAATCGATATCCCAGAAGGCTTCCCGCGTTTCGCGGATCACGCCCAACTGGCTTTTGTTGTAGTGCGCATCAAAGTACCCTTTACGCAGCGCCAGGTTATTTAATGAACGCTTAAAATCATCATAGTCCCCGTGGTTCAGCACGCTGCCTATTGCAGGCAGGCTGCGGCGCCGCAGTTGGAGGAAATCACTGTCGCTGCTGGCATCGCCCCGCAGCAGAACATCGGTACCCGCGATGTTGACCGGCTCACCCGGCGTCACCGTCACCAACAGCAGCGGACGTCCGCCGTTTTCTGCCGGGCGGTACTCAAAATTGATTTGCGGATCGTAATACCCCAGCGCCCGTAACCCGCGCCGGATCGCATCATCAACCCGGGCACGAAAGCGCCCGTCGGCGCTGATTTCATCAGGGCCAATGGTAGACAAGCGCGCACGCACGTTGCGCTGTAATTCCCCTTCCAATCCTACCACTTGCAAACGCACGTTCTCTGCATAGGACGATGCAGTTGCAAGCAGGCACACAAAAAGCCAAGTACGGTATCGTGACACGACAACTCCCCACGTTCGTTTATATTGTTCTACACAGGCGTGTTTTGAAAATCATGTCAAAAACAATCCCACTTAACATCCTCATCTACACTCACTCTAAAGTGTAATGAATAATTTCAAAAATGCAGGTTGCGCAACGCCTTAACCTTAAACGGCCTTGAACGATAAAGACAGCGTGAACTTTCTTAGTTATTCTGTTACCTATGAATAACATGGGTTATCGCGGGAGTAACAACGTGGTACAGCACAGTGATAAAAACCAACGTATCCGTCAATCAGAAGCGCTGCCAGGACGAGGCACGCCAATGCCGCTGGCACGCCTGAACGTTGTCAGCCAACATTCCATGACTCACGTTCCTGACAATATGGACGTTGCGCTGTTCGCCATGGGCTGTTTTTGGGGCGTGGAGCGTTTGTTCTGGCAGCAGGCAGGCGTATACAGCACCGCAGCAGGCTACACCGGCGGCTTTACGCCCAATCCAACCTACCGTGAAGTCTGTAGTGGGCTTACCGATCACGCCGAAGCGGTACGCATCGTCTACGATCCTGCCGTCATCAGCTACGAACGCCTGCTACAACTGTTTTGGGAAAATCACGATCCGGCACAAGGCATGCGAAAGGGTAACGATCTCGGCACGCAGTATCGTTCAGCCATCTACACGCTCACCGCAGAACAGATGACGTTGGCACAAGCAAGTCTGGTACGTTTCCAGCAAGCCATGCATACCAGCGGTGATGCACGCACCATCAGCACAGAAATCGTCCAGGCGGGCCCCTTTTATTACGCGGAAGATGAACACCAGCAATACCTGCACAAGAATCCCGGCGGCTATTGCGGATTGGCGGGCATCGGCCTGTGTTTACCACCCAACACCTGATAAATTGCTCATATTTTACGCCATGCTTGCCAAATGACCCATCAACACCGTTATAATGCTTGCGCCGCCTGACATCCGTCATGGCGGCGTTATTCATTTTGTTATCTATACCCGTCATACTTCACGTTGCAGGTGTGTTGGCTGCGCTCAGTCACCCGAATCACTTACTTGAGTAAGTTCATCGGGATTAATGAATCTCATCCCTGAGATTCACCCTACGGGCCAGCGCAAGCGCTGTTCAAATCTGTTCCAGACAGATTTGTCCTTCACTTTCCGTCTTCCTGCAACGCGAAATATTTAGGATATAATGCGGCTATTACTATTCATGCATTCATGACCTTCCAGAGGATCCGGCCACGACGGCTGGAAAACATATGTTAAACAGTTTATTACTGATAGTTCTTCTGATCGCGCTCAGTGCGTTTTTCTCGTTGTCCGAGATATCGCTGGCCGCTTCACGCAAAATAAAACTTAAACAGATGGCCGATGAGGGCAATCTCAACGCCGCCATGGTGCTAAAACTCCAAGAAACGCCCGGTATCTTTTTTACTGTTATTCAAATCGGCATTAACGCCGTGGCCATTCTGGCCGGTATTATCGGCGATCAAGCGTTCTCCCCCTATTTCACCGTATTTTTCCAACGTTTTATGACGCCAGAAATGGCCGATACCGTCAGCTTTGCCTGTTCCTTTGTGCTGGTGACCAGCCTGTTTATTCTGTTAGGCGATTTGACGCCGAAACGCATTGGCATGACGACGCCGGAAGCCGTTGCTATCCGGATTATCAATCCCATGCGCTTCTGCTTGTTTTTTTTCCGTCCGTTGGTGTGGTTTTTTAATGGCCTGTCGAATGTGATCTTTCGTTTACTCAAACTGCCTATGGTACGCAACGACGACATCACCTCCGATGATATTTATGCCGTGGTGGAAGCCGGGGCGCTGGCGGGCGTGCTGCGTAAGCAGGAACATGAATTGATTGAAAACGTCTTTGAGCTGGAATCACGCACAGTGCCCTCGTCGATGACATCGCGAGAAAGCGTGGTGTTTTTCGATCTGCACGAAGACGAAGCGCAAATCAAAGAGAAGATTGCCCAGCAGCCGCATTCCAAGTTTCTGGTGTGCAACGGCAACATCGACCAGGTCGTCGGTTATGTTGACTCCAAGGATCTGCTCAACCGCGTTTTGGGCAACCAGAGTCTGGCGCTCAATGGCGGCATTCAAATCCGTACTGCACTGATTGTGCCCGATACGCTGACACTCTCGGAAGCGCTGGAAAGCTTTAAAGCGGCGGGCGAAGATTTCGCGGTGATCCTGAACGAATATGCGCTGGTGGTAGGCATTATCACCCTGAACGACGTGATGACCACGCTGATGGGCGATCTGGTTGGTCAGGGCATGGAAGAACAGATTGTGGCGCGTGATGAAAACTCGTGGCTCATCGATGGCGGCACGCCGATTGAAGATGTGATGCGGGCGCTGGATATCGACGATTTCCCCCATTCGGACAATTACGAAACCATCGGCGGCTTTATGATGTATACGCTGCGTAAGATCCCGAAACGCACCGATTATGTCCGCTTTGCAGGCTATAAATTTGAAGTGGTGGATATTGATAGCTACAAGATTGACCAGTTGCTGGTCACGCGCCTTGAAGAGAAGAACCCCGCGTCAACGGCCATTGCTTATGCAGCATCCACGGCAGAACCCAAAAGCTAGTCTTCAACCTGTGCCAGCTTGAACCGCTGGCCCATTGCTGCTGCCCATCATTGGCGGCAGCAGCGTTCCTCTTGAACCGTTAACCCATGTCGGCTTGCAGCCGCAGCACTTGACGGTTCACCTCAGACATTACCAGCAAATGCTGTTTGTCTTGGGTTTTCGGCAATAATATTTTGCCGTAATCAAACTCGAAAGCACCGATGCCTCTGATATACAACCTGCCGCGAAACAGCGTTTTCACGTACTTCGCGACTTTTAACGGGTTGTAACGTTCGAAGATCCGCATTGTATCTCTCCTCCCGTTTTCATTTTTCTCTTTGGCCCCACGCTGGGGTATAAAATCACGCGTTAATAGAACGCCTAACTATTAGTGTCGCCAGATGGCATTTAGTTCCACACAAAAAAGCAGCACAATTCACGGGGTTTTCAGACTGTTATAAGATAGTTCCGTTATCGATCAGCATAGTTTTATTTTTACCTTTGCGTAACAAAAATTGTGAAGATCGATCACATTTCAAACAGGACAGACCAGATAACTTCCTCTACGCTTAAGCAACGGTTTCGCGTTACCTTCGCCGCTTTCTACCAGAGGACACGTTATGACCGCCTGCCACACCTCGACGCTGCGTCTGCGAATAACCCTGTTTAGCCTGTGCACCCTGTTGACGTTACCCTGCATGGCACACAACCTTACGCTAAACAGCACCCTGCCCCCGACCGGCGTTGCCGATAAAGGGGAGCTGATGTATCAAAACCAACAGTTTAGCTACCAGAACTGGAACAGCGCACAGCTCGTAGGAAAGGTGCGCGTCATCCAGCATATTGCCGGTAGGACATCGGCCAAAGCGATGAACGATCCGCTGATCAGTGCCATCAAGGCCGCTAATCTAGCGCGTGAATATTACCAAACGACGACAATCGTCAATACCGACGACGCCATCATCGGCACAGGCCCGTTTGTTCGCAGCAGCCTTGAAGAGAGTAAAAAAACCTTTCCCTGGTCGCAGTTTATTGTCGACAGCAACGGCAACGTCCGCAAAGCCTGGCAGCTAGAACAGAAAAGTTCAGCGATTGTGGTGCTGGATAAGCGCGGTCAGGTGCGCTATGTCAAAGACGGGGCGCTCAATGCGCAAGACGTGCAGCAAGTGATGAACCTGCTGCCACTGTTGTTGAAAGAGTAATTCCCAGCAAAGAACTGGCGTGGACGATCGTCTCACCACGCCTGTCTCGCTCACACCGCTGCACACATCAAAACAACGACACACGGAACCCGGGATTGAGAAAGGATTCACGCGGTACATAATTGAGGGTTTTGCCCTGCCAGTCATGCACCTGTGCACCGGCAGCCGCAGCGACAGCGTGCCCGGCGGCGGTGTCCCACACGTTAGTCGGCCCGAAACGTGGATACAGTTGGGCCTTGCCTTCCGCTACCAGACAAAATTTAAGCGAAGACCCAATCGCTACCGTTTGGTGTTCACCCAGTTGAAGTAAATAGTCTTTTAACTCTGCGTCCAGATGAGAACGGCTCACCACCACCAGCGGTGGATGCGCATGGTTAACACGAATCAAACGACGCACACCGTCCACCTCTTTCCACGCTTTCCCCCCCGATGCCGCGTACATGACACCGGTAACCGGCACATACACTACGCCTAACACCGGCGCGCCATTTTCAATCAGCGCGATATTGACGGTGAACTCGCCGTTACGGTTAAGAAACTCTTTGGTGCCATCCAGCGGATCCACCAGCCAGTAGCGCTGCCAGTGCTGGCGAACCTCCCAGGCAGGCGGATCTTCTTCCGACAACAGGGGAATATCGGCAAACATCTGGGCCAGCCCCTGCTTGATGATGTGATGCGCCGCCAAATCCGCGGCGGTCACCGGAGACGCATCTTTTTTATGCGCGACATCGACAGGGCGTTCACCATCATACACCTGCATGATGGCGGCACCGGCGTCGCGCGCCAACTGACAAATTTGTTCCAACATAATGAACCTCGTCCTTCTGGTGCCCGCTATGTATACAATACAACGCAGTAACGGACCTATTCTTTGTCAAAAGAGTGAGATGCGCCACTGACCTGTCATGATTCTATGCCAATTTACTTCCTTTGGTAGGATACTTTACGAGTATCAAATCAAAGTGCAACGCCAACATGAAGGAGTCAGGCAATATGAAGCACGCGCTCGCGCCAGGTTTAGTGGCCCTGTTTGTTACCACCACACTGCACGCTGCCACCGTCGATCTGCGCATTTTGGAAACGACCGATCTGCACAGCAATATGATGGATTTTGATTATTACAAAGATACCCCCACCGATAAATTCGGTCTGGTACGCACCGCCAGCTTGATTCACGGCGCGCGTCAGGAGGCCACCAACAGCGTTCTGGTGGATAACGGCGACCTGATTCAGGGTAGCCCGCTGGGCGATTACATGGCGGCCAAGGGGCTGCAACAGGGCGAGGTACACCCGGTTTATCTCGCCATGAACCGGCTCGACTATGCGGTGGGCAACATCGGTAACCATGAATTCAACTACGGTCTGGATTATCTGCACAAAGCGCTGTCTGGTGCCGCTTTCCCATACGTAAACGCCAACGTGATCGATGCGAAAACCGGCAAACCGCTGTTCACGCCTTATCTGATCAAGGACACGCCGGTAAAAGATCGCGATGGCAAGACCCACACATTACGCATCGGCTATATCGGTTTTGTACCGCCGCAGATCATGGTGTGGGATAAGGCCAACCTGAGTGGCAAGGTCACCGTGGCCGACATCACCGAAACCGCCAAGAAGTGGGTGCCTGAAATGCGGCAGAAAGGGGCGGATATTGTGGTTGCCATTCCCCACTCCGGTCTTTCTGGCGAGCCGTATAAGGCCATGGCAGAGAACTCAGTGTACTACCTGAGCCAAATACCAGGCATTAATGCCATTCTGTTCGGCCATGCTCACGCCGTTTTCCCTAGCAAAGATTTTGCCGCCATTCCTGGCACGGATATCGCGCAGGGCACCTTGAACGGTGTTCCCGCTGTGATGCCCGGCCAATGGGGTGATCATCTCGGCATCGTCGATTTAGTGGTCAACAATGATAATGGCCAATGGCAGGTGACGCAGGGGAAAGCACAAGCACGCCCCATTTTCGACAAGGCGCAAAAACAATCGCGTGCCGACGCGGATAAAGAGTTGGTGAACGTGCTGTCCGACGCGCATCAGCAAACGCGCACCTTTGTCGGCAAACCCATCGGTAAAGCCGCTGACAACATGTACAGCTATTTGTCACTGGTGCAGGATGACCCCACCGTACAGATCGTCAATAACGCGCAGCGCGCCTATGTGCAGCACTTTATTCAAGGCGACCCCGATCTGGCGGATATTCCGGTGCTTTCCGCCGCCGCACCGTTTAAAGCGGGCGGTCGAAAGAACGATCCCAACAGCTATGTGGAAGTGGAAAAGGGTGAGCTGACATTCCGTAACGCCGCCGATCTCTATTTCTACCCCAACACTCTGGTGGTGGTGAAGGTGAACGGGCAGCAGGTGAAAGAGTGGCTGGAGTGCTCTGCGGGCCAGTTCAATCAAATCGATATACACAGCAAGGCACCGCAATCCCTGATCAACTGGGACGGTTTCCGCACCTATAACTTTGATGTGATTGACGGTGTTAGCTACCAGATCGATGTGACGCAGCCTGCCCGTTACGACGGGGAGTGCGCACCGCGTAACCCCACCGCCGAGCGTATCGTTAATTTGACCTACCAGGGCAAACCCATCGATCCCAAGATGACGTTCCTGATAGCCACCAACAACTACCGCGCCTACGGCGAGAAATTTGCCGGTACCGGAGAAAAGTACGTCGCCTTTGCCTCGCCGGATGAAAACCGTTCAGTGCTGGCCGCCTATATCAGCGCGGAAACGCAAAAACAGGGCGAGGTGAAACCTCAAGCGGACAACAATTGGCGTTTGGCGCCGATCAAGAGCGACACGCCACTGGATATCCGCGTGGAAACGGCACCTTCGGCTAAGGCCGCGGCGTTTATCAAAGAGAAAGCGCAATATCCAATGACATCCCTCGGCCATGATGACGTGGGCTTTGCGTTATACCGCCTCGACCTGCAAAAACAGTAATCGGCTACAGAACGCCGCTCAATGCGGCGTTCTCAACCTGCTGACAACGTCAGCGATCAGATTGCTGACCCGTGACGACAAGGAAGTGCGGCGCGGTCGCCCAGCAATCTGTTTATGAATGATCAACTAACGGCCCTCCTGTCAAAATGTACACATGTTTACATCAGGTGATTACCATTGACCAACGATGCCGATTACGTCATTCCCCCCCACGCAGCCAACGAACAAGCCCTCTGGCATGCGTCCATCAGCGACCAAAGAACGCGTTACATCTCCTTTTTTGCAAAAGTTAACCGCCATTGCTCATGACTCGGGCATTACGCTGCTCAGCCCTGATAAGTCGGACGATCGCTATGTCCGCTGGGGCCATGATTTTCGTGACTTAAAAACCAATCCAAATGAACTTCACCTTTATTGGTTCGACGATACCTACAAAGGCACTAAGCGATTAAACATCCTTGGCCATGGCAGCATTAATGCCAGCGGCAAGGGAGAAATGAGTCTGTTGCTCGAGGGAAAACCGGATAAGGTTGATGGTGCAGATCTAAAGTACATGTATGACTATCATTATCGAGCAGAAACTCTGGCGCGTTATCAGTACATCAGAGTCATTTCTTGTTGCTCGGCCGACGGATCGAACCCTTTGGGTCAGCAAATTGCCAACGCGTTTAAACGGGAGACAAAAGCGTTTTCTGGTTATGTCGATTCGTTATGTCCAGAATCGATTGAAGAAAAAAAGTTTAACCACGCGTTCAAAAGCGATGGCAATACCCCCATTGACCTGAACCGCTTACTGACCAATACGGGCAGGAGTTCTGTGCGAAAAACGCGACCGAAGGAACCGGAAAAGCAGCAACGCTGGTCTGGGTATCACCCGGTTAAATTCAAACCTGAGTGCCCCCCTCAGCGTACCTCTTTTTAAGTATATCCATTACAATAAGATGCATTTAAAATAAATCTTATAATGTTTATCGCTGAGGGCCTTATCATGCAATACCGCGAACGCACACTGGGGGAATTGGCTATCGCCATTCCTGGCGCTACTGTACTTTTCCGTGAATGTAATCTCGATTTTTGCTGTGGCGGCAAACAAACGCTGCTGCGTGCTGCCAACAAGCTGGAACTGAATATCGAGGCACTGGAAGCACGCCTGAGCGCGCTGGCGGAGCAGCCTTCAACGGAAACCCACTGGCCTTCAGCCCCATTGGGCGACATCATTCCCCACATCATCCAGCGTTATCACGATCGTCACCGCGAGCAGTTGCCGGAATTGATCCTGATGGCTGAAAAAGTGGAGCGTGTTCATCATGAAAAATCGGCATGCCCACAAGGACTGGCCGCGCAGTTAGCATTGATCCTTGACGATTTGTCCCAACACATGATGAAAGAAGAACGCATTCTGTTCCCCATGATCCAAGCGGGTATGGGCGCACAAGCCTCGGGTCCGATCTCAGTCATGGAACATGAGCATGATGACGCAGGACAACAACTGGAAGTGGTGAAAAGTCTGACCAACAACGTGACACCACCGGAAAACGCCTGCAACACCTGGCGCGCGCTGTACGCCGGTATCAATGTTTTTATCAGCGATCTGATGGAGCATATCCATCTGGAGAACAACATCCTGTTCCCCCGCGCGCTACGCGGCGAATAGCACCGCAGGTTGCAGGATAAAACAGGCTATCCTGCAACCATCTTGTCGAATTGTTATTGACCTCTTCCCTTTGCTCAGTACCGGCGTAAAGTATTCGCTCCTCTTTCTCCTTCGAAGGAGATCAAATGTCGCCAAAAAACAGAATTCATATCTTAGGCGCCTCAGGCGCCGGCGCTACGTCCATTGCCAAATGCCTAGCCGAGCGGGTGGGTTATCAACATCTCGATACCGATGATTTTTATTGGCGCGACACATTCCCTCCCTATACGGTGGCAAACCAACCACAAGAAAGGCAGTTACAACTCGCTGACACACTAAAAGCACACGAACAATGGATTCTTAGCGGCTCACTGTGTGGCTGGGGTGATATCTTTATCCCGAGTTTTGAACTCGTTATCTATGTATGTCTATGTTAACAATGAAAAACGCCTTGAACGGCTCAAGCGAAGAGAACTAATGCGATTTGGGGACGATATTTTGCCCGGAGGCAAGCAGCATGAGCGGTATCAGGCGTTTATTAAATGGGCAGCGGGTTACGAAACTACGATGGATGTCAGTCGAAACGCACTCCGGCACCAACAGTGGTTGGAGAAGCTCCCCTGCCCTGTCATCCACATCATCAATGAAAGCACCGTTGACGAAGCCGTAAGCGATATCGTGTCACAGTGGGCGTTGACCCCGTCCAGTTGAACAGGCTTTCTCAGGATGCGCAGGGAGCATTATGCAACGCCCCCTGCGCCTGCATTAGAGGATTTCCAGCAGTTCGACTTCAAAAATCAGCGCGCTGAACGGCGGAATGGATGCACCGGCACCGCGTTCGCCATATGCCAGGTTATGCGGAATATAAAGTTCCCATTTGGAACCGACCGGCATCAGCGTCAGCGCTTCAATCCAGCCAGGAATAACGCCGCTCACCGGAAATTCTGCCGGTTGTCCGCGCTGCACGGAGCTGTCGAACACGCTGCCATCGATCAGGCGACCCGTGTAGTGTACACGCACACGATCTTGACGTGCGGGGATCGCCCCTTCACCTTGGGTCAGCACGCGGAATTGCAAACCGGACTCCGTCTGGTTAACGCCGTTTTTACCGGCATTGTCTGCCAGGAAATTTTGCCCTTCAACAGCCAACGCTTGCTGGTTTTCACGGCGCACTGCGTCAGCACGTTCATGAATTTCACGCAGCGCGCGATGTACAACATCCACAGGAACGGCGGGCGCATTACCTGCCAGTGCATCACGCAGACCTGCCACCAGGGCTTCAGGGATCAGCCCTTCCAGGCCAGATTCTTGCAACTGTTGGCCAACCTGCAAACCAATACCGTAACTGGCCTGCGCCTCAACGCTCTCATAAGAAGGGGTACTCATGGATGTTCCTCATTGTGTAAAAAAATGAAAACGCAGCATAACAGCGCTGGACGGCAGGGTAAAATCTTCTGTGCGATCGTTATACCCGTCATACTTGCACGTTACCGAGGCGTTGGCAGGGCGCAGGACTGTGAAAATCGGAGCACAGCCAAAAAAATCGGCCCTGTCAGTATGAAAGGCGAGCGAATACCATGCCCTATTCTATACTAAGGGTTCCACTTTCTCTCAAATTTGTTACCTTAAGCATCAACACGTTAGCGATTATGACTCTTGTATTACTTTCGTTGGCGCGTTACCTATATACTGGGCAGCTTTACAGGTTGCTATCGTTGCAAGAGAGGTCACCATGGGCAGAATCGCGCCCAGGAAACGAGTAGCCCCCGCAAGGGATTATCAAGCGCTGATTCGCAGCGTTCTACGCGTTCTTCCGCGTTTGCCTTTGGCTCGGGCTGAAAAACAGCGTAATGCGTCCTCTCTCCCCCTGTCAGCACTGCGTGAGCGCGTGCGTGACGCCTTGAGAGGGCTGTGGCATCACCCTGACAGCTACCACTGGATGGATCCGTTGCCTGCCTTCCACCGCCGTGCGATTCTGATTGCCTTCGCACTGCTGCTGATCGCACTGCTGTGGCCCTATTCGCCGTCAACGTCGCGCACTCCGCCATCAGCGACCCCCATCACCCTTAATGAATCAGCCCCGATGCACGCCAACCTCGCTGATAGCACGTCCGCGCCGGTAGAGCACGCTGCGCCGGCCTGGCAGACGTATCCGATTGCCGCAGGACAAACGCTGGCGCAGTTGTTCAGGGATAATAACCTGCCCGTCAACGATGTTTTTGCAATGGCTCAGGTGGAAGGAAGAGACAAGCCGCTGAGCAACCTGCGTGCCGGGCAACAAGTCAAACTGCGGCTCAATCCACAGGGAATGGTGTCTGAACTGGAGATTGAAACTGCGGATGGCCAGCAGGTGCATTTCACCCGCCAATCCGATGGCGTATTTCTTCGCACGCGTTAAGGTTGGTTCAGGCGCTACACTGTGCGAGCAGAAAATCCCGCAGTACCTGCGCATGATTACACTGCAGCTCTTTGCTGGCATAGAGCAATGTGACTTCACCCGAGCACGTTAACGCCGACGTAATGACTTGCCAATGCCGTTGTTGTGCCAGTTCGGTGCAATACTGCGTAACAAAAGTGTCCCACGCGTCTGGCGCTGCGTGGAATGCCTGACGCAGTGCCGTGCTGGGCGCAACTGCTTTAAGCCACTGAGCGCCTTCCAGTCGCACTTTTCGAACACCGCGTGGCCAAAGCCGATCCACCAGAAACGTGGGGTGAGCAAAAGGCGAGTGCACATCATAAACCCGCTGTAAATGAATACGCGGTGCATCAATGGCTGCGGACATAGCGAGAACCTCCCGTCATAAACCGGGTTAGCATACGCCCAATTCCCTTTGCCGTGCTGACTGATCGCCCCTAAAACGCAAAACGCCGACCCTAAGGTCGGCGTTTCACGCATAACGCTCAGCGCCCGAAGGCACCGTGGCATTGCTTATTCAGCAACAACCAGCACGTTCAGCGTAGCGAACACATCGCTGTGAACCTGGAAGCTCACTTCGTGGTCGCCCAGCGTACGCAGTACGCCGTTCGGCAGGCGAACTTCGCTTTTTGCGATAGCAACGCCAGCAGCAGTGACAGCATCAGCGATGTCACGCGTACCGATAGAACCGAACAGTTTGCCTTCGTCGCCCGCTTTGGACGCCAGGGTAACGGTGCCCAGTTCAGTCAGTTGCGCAGCACGCGCTTGAGCAGCAGCCAGAACGTCAGCCAGTTTGGCTTCCAGTTCTGCGCGACGCGCTTCGAAGAACTCAACGTTTTTCTTGGTTGCCGGCACAGCTTTGCCCTGCGGAACCAGGAAGTTACGAGCATAGCCCGCTTTAACGTTTACCTGATCACCCAGGCTGCCCAGGTTTGCTACTTTATCAAGCAGAATAACTTGCATTACCTTATCCTCTCAAAGTCTCGTTAGTGGACTGTGGCCGATTACTGATGACGATCAGTGTACGGCAACAAAGACAGGTAGCGCGCGCGCTTGATAGCACGGGCCAGTTGACGCTGATACTTGGCACGAGTACCGGTGATACGGCTCGGTACAATTTTACCACTTTCAGTGATGTAGTTTTTCAGCGTTGCGATATCTTTATAGTCGATCTCTTGAACGCCTTCCGCGGTGAAACGGCAGAACTTGCGACGACGGAAATAACGTGCCATTTGGCTAGTCTCCAGAATCTATCAATTCAATCTGCTCGGCATGTAACACCAGTTTGTTCAGCCCATTGCGCCCTTGATGGCTGCAAATAAAGCCCTGAACTCTGATGTGCATACCGACCGTTATACTGTGGGTAATTGCTTGCGACTCACGTCCGCTGACAATCACGGGCATACGGCACCATGCTTGCCGACGAAGTCCGGCTTCCTCCTGTACCGAGCGGTGCTCAAGCACAAACTGGCAGTGAGGAATGCCCGACGGGCTGACCTTTCGTACCGGTGCCTTGCATATCATGCCAGACAGTTCCAGACGATTAGCGGTCGCCACGGCAATTACTCTTCAGAATCCCCAGCTTCAGCATCATCACCGGCTTCAGCGTATTCATCACGACGCTCACGGCGTTCGTCTTTCGCTTTCACCATCGGAGATGCTTCAGTTACAGCGTGTTTGGTACGCATAACCATGCTGCGGATAACGGCATCGTTGAAGCGGAAGTTAGTTTCCAGCTCATCGATCACTTCCTGCGGTGCTTCAACGTTCAGCAGAACGTAGTGAGCCTTGTGCAGTTTGTTGATCGGGTAAGCCAGCTGACGGCGGCCCCAGTCTTCCAGACGGTGGATCTTGCCTTCTGCACCAGTGATAGCACCAGTGTAGCGCTCGATCATGCCCGGAACCTGTTCGCTTTGGTCAGGATGGACCATAAATACGATTTCGTAATGACGCATCGAATAGCTCCTTACGGATTTTTCAGCCTCCTGTCAGGGTCAGCCGCGGCCCATGGAAGCAAGGAACGTGTGTGTATGCGGCTGAAAAAATGACGCGTCAGTATACTTACCCCTGTTAATAAGCGCAAGGCATTCCCTCACCGTTTAGTCATGGGCGTCTGCGCCGCTTTTGGGAAACCAAACTTACAAAAAACAATACAAATAACGTATTATTAACGAGTTAGCGCCAATAATCGTGATATATCTCTCAGTTACCCGACACGACTGTTTGCCAGTCTCAGCGTCAACGTCGACAATTTTTATCATCCAATCCGGGCGTCTCTCTCCAGCGGAACCGTTGTTCAGCAGCGATGACAGGTGCATGCCATGATAAAAAACCAAACGCTTCACGATGCGAGTCAGGCCCAGCGCCTGCTGGAAAAGCAGCGAAAAGCGCGTTTTTACCCGGCTTTCCATCTCGCGCCCCCCACGGGCTGGATGAACGATCCAAACGGGTTGGCGTACTGTGATGGCCGTTATCATGTGTTTTATCAACACCATCCTTATGATGAACACTGGGGCCCCATGCATTGGGGGCACATGACAAGCCACGATCTGGTGCACTGGCAGCATCAACCCATTGCGTTGGTACCTGGGGACGCTTTCGACAGAGACGGTTGTTTTTCCGGTTGCGCCGTGAATGACAATGGTGTGCTTACGCTTATCTATACCGGTCACGTGTGGTTACAGGGTGTTGGTAATGACGGCGCAATCCGCCAGGTACAATGCATTGCCACCAGCGAAGATGGCCTCCATTTCACCAAGCATGGTGTGATAGTCACCCCACCCGACGGCATCATGCATTTCCGCGACCCCAAGGTTTGGAAGCAGAATGGCCGCTGGTTTATGGTGGTGGGCGCGCGTGATGCCAATGATCGGGGTCAGGTATTGCTCTACAGCGGCACCTCTCTGTTCCAATGGCGTCTGGAAGGGGTGCTGGCTAAAGCCGATCGCTGGTTGGGCTACATGTGGGAGTGCCCGGATTTCTTCCCGCTTGGGGATAAATACCTGCTGATGTTTTCACCACAGGGCATGACGCCCGAAGGCTATCGCTACCGTAATCGCTTTCAGAGTGGCTATATTTTGGGACGCTGGCAACCGGATCACCCTTTTACGCTTGAGCAGCATTTTCAGGAGTTGGATTCCGGTCACGATTTCTATGCGCCACAATCTTTTGTCACCGCCGATGGACGCCGTTTGCTGTTCGGTTGGATGGATATGTGGGAGTCCGAGAGACCCACTCAGGCCGACGGCTGGGCTGGATGCCTCACGCTGCCGCGCGAATTGTCGCTGGATGCGCAAGGGCGCGTCAGAATGATGCCGGCACGGGAACTGCAAGCACTACGCCGGGAAGCGCACACCCTGCCCGCTTTTTCGCTGAAAAACCAACGGCGCAGGCTGGGGATCAGCGCACTTCAGGCAGAAATTCACATGACGTGGGATATTCAAAAAAGCCAAGCGGAACGCTTCGGCATCGAGATTGCCGTCAGCGACGATCGGCGCTATGTCACCCGGTTTTATGTCGATACACAGTCTCGTCGGTTGGTGTTGGATCGCAGTCAATCCGGACTGGGCGTCGGCGGCTATCGCAGCGTGACGCTGCCCGACGGCGACACGCTTGATCTGCGGATCTTTATCGACCGCTCCTCTGTGGAAGTCTTTGTCAATCAAGGGGAGACCTGTCTTACCAGCCGTATTTATCCGCCAACAGAAGGACGCGGCATCGCGCTTTATGCCGAGAATGGGGAGGCATACTGCCAGACCTTTACCCACTGGCAGATGGCATCCATCTATCCTGAGCCGTAACCACAGCGCGTCAAGGGGGACGTCAGACAGTCCCGGCTAGCGGCGCCTTAGGCAATGGCTCGGCGGCAAACTGTCGGGTAAAGAAGCGGCTGCCCGCCGTCAGTGCCAACGGAGTGATTCGGTGCGCCACATCGCGTTCAGTCAGGTAGGTGACGTTATGATGTTGATTATCCGCTTTGAGTGCTGCATACAAGCGTGCACTATCGGCGGCGGGTACCACGTCATCAGCATCACCATGCCACAGTAATAGTGAGCGATTTGCTAACGCAGTCAGCCGGTCGGAGACATCATAGTTGGCCAGCGTTTGCGCCAACTGGCGCAGCAGATCGTCAGATCCCGGACTGCCCACGGGAACCGGAGGGAAAAGCGAGCGCGATAGCGCTGAAAAATACCCGGACCCCATAAACGCCGCGACGGCTGAGATCCACGGGTAGCGCGCCATGCTGGCCAACGCGGTCATGCCTCCGAGCGACGCACCCGCAACGCCAATTTTCTCATCAGCAATCCACCCGCGCTGACGCGCGGCATCCACCAGCCCCGGCAATTCCTGCACGTTAAATTGCAGAATATCCCAGAAATGGCGTAAACGGCGGGCCTCATCACCGTCATAACGCGCACCGTGCATCGCCGCATCAGGCAAAATAACACGAAACCCCACTTGTGCTAACGCATAGCCAAAATAGGCGTATACTTCCTTGGATGAGGTATAGCCATGAAAAAAGAATATCGTCTGTAACGGAAACGCCTGCTTACCACTAGGCGTTGCATGCAGGACATCAATCCCGTTGAGGGTATCTGGCGAAATTTCTACCATGTGGGTTCTCTCTCTTTTTTCTTTCCGCACATCATTAAGCATAAACTCGGGTTGCCTAACACCCTATCACCAAAAATAAATTTTTTTTAAATACAAATTCGCAATGATTTATAACAAAGACTGCAATGTAAAGTTACACAAATCAGATGAATTATTTACTTACACTGCCGTTACTGGCGTTAACTGCTGGCGCTTGACTGTACGGCAGTTGACAACATCATGGGTCATTTTCCAGCACGGATTGCACTAATAAAAGAGACATAGCATGCTGCAATTTTCTTCTTTTCGACACTGGGGTTTAGGCATCAAGCTCTCGGCAATCGCCTCGCTGAGTGTGGCCGTGCTGTTTTTGGTTTTCACACTGTCACTGACGCGCTCTGCGGGCGATCAGCTAAAATCACTGACGCTGCACGATATGCAAAGCCAGGTGACTGGTGTAACAGACATGATCACCATGTACGATGCCGGATTACAAGCAGAAGTGGGTAATTACAGCACGCTGTTCGCCAGCTTCCTCCCAACCCAATACAGCATTGATACTACCCAACGGGTGCCTTACGGAGATGGTTCACAGCCCACGCTGAAAGCAGGCGATACGCAGTTGAATGTGAATACTGCCATCGTGGATGATTTTCTCAGCCGCACCGGCGCGATTTCAACACTGTTTGTGCGCGACGGCGATGACTTTGTACGCACCACAACCTCGTTGAAAAAAGAGGATGGCACCCGCGCCATCGGCACCCGACTTGACAGAGAGAGCGCTGCCTACACCAGCATTATGAAGGGTGGCACCTATAGCGGACTGGCGCCGCTGTTCGGCAAGCAGTACATCACCCAATACACGCCCATCAAAGATACGTCAGGCCAGATTATCGGTATCCAGTTTGTGGGTATCGATATCACGCGTGAATTCACTCAAATGCAGCAACGCATTTTGGAAAAGCGAATTGGTGAAGATGGCCATTTCTTCGTGATTAATGCGAAAAAAGGCAACGAACTCGGCAATTACCTCTTCCACCCAACGCGCGCTAACCAGCGTCCTGACTGGTCCGAAGGCACACTGAACCAGATTCTGGCTACCCATGACGGCACGCTGGAGTATCGCGACAACAGCCTGTCGCCGAACGAACAGGAACAGGTGATGGTTTTTCAGGCAGTACCGCAGTGGGGATGGGTGATCGTGGGTACGCTGAGCAAAAGCAGCCTGCTGGCTAACATCACTCACACGCGCAATCTGTTCCTGGCGGGTGGTGCCTTATTGACACTGATCTTTGCCGTGTTCTTTATGTTACTGACACGCCAATGGCTAAGCCGACCGCTGGAAGAGGTGGTTAAAGTGGCGGAACAGTTCTCTGCCGGAAACCTGCAAGCCACGATGACCACGCAGCGCAATGATGAAGTGGGCCGCTTGATCGGTACCATCAACGGTATCGGACAGGGATTGACGCGCATCGTCGCCCAGGTGCGCGCCTCCGCAGAAGAGATCAGCGAACAGATCAGTCGTCAAGCCAGCAGCGTGGAGGAAACCTCTGCCAGTATGGAGCAGATTTCAGCGACGGTGAGACAGAACGCCGACAACGTTTCCAGCGTGCGCCAGTTGGCAGAAGAGAGCGCCAACGCCGCACAGCACGGCAGCGAGCGCGTAAGCGATAGCGATAGCGTCTCTACCATGAGCGACATCAAGGATTCATCGCAGCGTATTTCCGATATCACCTCAGTGATCGAATCCATCGCGTTCCAAACCAACATTCTGGCACTGAACGCCGCGGTAGAAGCGGCTCGCGCCGGAGAGCACGGTAAAGGTTTCGCCGTGGTTGCCGCCGAAGTACGCGCGCTGGCACAGCGCAGCGCAACCGCAGTGAAGGAGATTGAAACGCTGATTAACGAATCGCTGGAAAAAATTGAAGCGGGTTATCGCATTTCCGCCAAAACCCAGTCGGCGATGGACGATTTACTGCAACGTATTCATCAGCTCAGCACCATCATCAATGAAATTGACACCGCTTCACGTGAGCAATCGACAGGCATCGAACAAGTCAATATCGCCGTGGTACACATTGGTCAGGCAACGCAAAAAAGCACTGAACTGGTGAGTAATTCGGAGTTCACGGCACAAGGACTGCGCCAGAAGGGGCATCATCTTACTGAACTGGTCAGCGTGTTTCAGATAAACGAATCAACCCCTGCGCTGACGCAGTTGCAACGTTAAGCACAGGGTTAATTCCCGGCCTCCGCTGCGCTTAGGCAGCGTGAGGCCGGTGGTGTTTACACGACGGGCAATGCGCCAGAGGATAACACCGCGTCACCCAGATCGTCATCGTAACGCTGAAAGGGCAAGTCCTCGTGTTCGCGCGTCAATGTGGTACGCGTTACTCTGACCAGACGCTGTCCCTTCGACAGATTATCCGGTGCGGGATACGCTAATCGGTAAGTCGATATCTGGTCCTCCGGCAGTGCAAAATTACTGCGGCAATGGGAGAACACCAGCGTGTTATAGAGCTCACCGTTGACGTTCAGCAGTTTCCCTTCCTTGTCGAGATCAATCACGCGCTGAACGCTCGCCAACATCGGATCGGAATCAATCTCATATTTAAGCTGCGTGTTCACGATCAACACATCGCTTAACACCGCTTTGTGCTCCGCAGCCAGTCGCCGATTTTTCACCAGTGCCTGACCAATCTTCCATTTTGTGTCACCGGCATAATGGAAATGGCGGTAATTCTGCAACCCCTCCGCGCGCCCCATGCTGTTTTTTACTTTGAGCGGCTGATAATCATCTTTATATAGCCACTCATCGTGGTGCTGGGGAATAAAATGCGTCTCCTGCTTTTTGCCTCTGATCGTTAAAAATGCCCTGAAACCCGCTTCATCATTCATAACGGCGTCCAGACCGGGATCCTCAAGAAAAGTACCATGCGGAGAGAGCATTTTTAACGTGATATCCGAAGGGAGAATAACGCTGGGTTGAGCCAGATCGCTATCGAAATAGCCGCCATGGGCCGAAATCACCAATATTTTGCTACCCTGTTGTTGGGCGCCTTTGGGGCTTTTGGTAAAAAGCTGCACATAATGGTCATCTGCCAGAGTACGATAGCCGACGGTGCCAACCTCGCGTGCATTACGTATATTGATGGGCGTAAAATCAGGGCTTTTTTTATAGAGTCGCTTGTCGTGATGGCGTCTCTCACCCCTGATTTTTTTGCCTTTTAATCGAATCGGCTTTGGCACAAATGATTGACGCTTGCCCGTAGATACCATCATTTGTCGTGCCTGTATCTGTTGAACACTCAAGCGACCGGCACCAATGACATCACCCAGGGTGCCGAATGCAAGAAACCACGCCCCGATTTGAGCTTCGGAGAGTGCCTGCTCATACACAGCACCATTATCAGTGCTGGCAGCCTGTTTCAAATTGACCGCTATTTCACCCAAGCCAGAGGCAAGCCCGATAGTTGCCAGTACCGCAGCGCCTGTAGGGCCAGTTACTATCAGCAACAGCATGCCAGCAATGGTGCCAGTAGCGGCCAGAACCCTTTTATAAAACATCAAATTCCTGTCGCGGGTAAACTCATCGCGGGTATACACCACGGCATCGATATTCTTCTCCATCTGTTCCAGCAAGGCCTGATACAGCCGACGTTGATAATCCTGTCGATATTCGTGCCGCAGCGCCGGCTGTAGGCAAAATGTGGGCAGATCCACGCCACGATACATATTCGGGTTACACATCAGCGTAGGCTTCAATCCCCCCTCAGCTAAGCGCTGCTCATCAAATATCGAGAGATGCTTACGAATAAAATCTTCAAACGCAGGATCAAATGCATAACGATTGGCAATTTTCATCTCTGAATGGGCCAGAGAAATATACGCCACGCGCGAATCAAGCACGGTGGACAGAGCAAGAAGATGCGGAACAACACGATCCTTCACGGTTACCAACTGCGGATTGAGTTTACCGTTAAGAAAATGGCGAATGGCAGGGGGAATATCCGATGAATCGAGCGTTTCAAGCGCATGAATCACAATACCAATGGCACGGAAGTCGAGCGTCGCCTCAAACAGGCGCTGAAACGTAGTGTTGGCTTTCAGTTCGCTGAGCAACGCACCAAGCTCCGTAGCGATATGGTCCGCAATGTTCGGCGTTCTCATACACGCCAGACGCAAAAAGGGATTGGCATCGGCAGGGAAGTAGAAGGACGAGTCTCCTTGCGCAAGCGCCTCTCGCGTGTGAACCCCCAGATAAAGCGCCTTAGTGGTGAAATGCTCAGGCAGGTAGACCCGATCCCCATTGAGCATCCGATGGGCAAACATGATTCGATGAGATTGATCGAGCGCAGGAGGCGGAAAATGTTTCGCCAGTTGCGCATAATATTTCTTGTATACGTCTGTTATTACACGGTTCAGACCTGCCGCATTTCCCTGCCAGTATGCAGAGTGTTGAATAGCATGCTGACGTGATTCCTGCGCATATTTTTTCATCAATGATTGCGCTGCAGCCGTCTTGCGCCTGGGCGAAAAATGCGGAGGCGTTTCATTCAGATAGTGTTTGACGTAGCTGATGTGGCTGAATTTCGCCAGCCGTCGGCGGGCTGCGCGTCCCAGCTTTTGATAGCTAAGGCGAAACGGTGTCTCTTTTTCCCCCAGCCCCAGCAATAGCATATCGAGAACCATCCAGCTATAGGCGGGTCCTCGTGTTTGAATGTCTTGCAAGGGAAAACGCAAAAACTCACTACTCAATATGGCAACGACATGAGACTTATCCTCCGTCGGTAATTTAGCGCGGTCATACATCAGGTTAATACGAGAGATCGGTAAGAAAGCGTTCTTGGTATTGCGCAGCGCTCTTATGGCGCGATCCGCATGCCTTTTCTTTGCGGTCTGAAACTGACGTAAATAATCCGCCAGCGCCCTATGCTCAGCGTCTGAAAGCACCTCAACCTGCGCATACACCTCCGGGTTCGCATCAGCACGCGCACTGGCGTGTTCCACTGACTCGGACGCTAGCGGCAAAAGCGCCAATGCGCTATCGCGATATCCCGCGGGAGGCAAATAGGGTGAACATGTTCCAACGTGGGCAGTGCCAGGATACAAATCGATAAGCCGCCCCTCAGGCTCCTCCTGATATCGCGAGCGAAAAGTGGCGATCCCGGCGGCCCCTGCCCGCCACGCCATCTCGCCCAATAGCAGAAGCCCCCCAATAGCACCGTTTTTTTAACACGCGATGCCCCTGCGCTTCCCCGCGTGTTCCTGGGCCTGAATGCCCTGTTAGCGGCCTCAACGTCAGATTCTAACGTCAGAGAGGAGGCGGATACTGCGCGCAATGTATCTCGTAGCGGTTTACGTTCATCGTGAACCCCGTTTGATGGCGTTTCACACCGGGACGGTGGCATCACAGAATGCATCGCGTCGCCAGAAGCGCCCGAGACAGGAGGTAACAACGTCATGGAAAGATACCTTTCTAAAAGGATTAAAAAAGACGAGTGAAAAAAGGCGGGATGATAAATCAATTAATAAACAGCATGTTACAGAAAACACCCTTGTTATAAGACACAATAAAACCGGAAAAAAACAGGATAAAGCGTTTCATTTCTTGAGAATAAAAGCATAACCGCCCACACTTATCTCAGGCCATAACCCTCAAGGACATCATGATGAAGAGAACGTTTATCGCCCTTTTATTGGGTGCCGTTTCGGTTGGTGCGGTTGCGCAGCAAGGAGGATTTGTTGCACCGAACAGTGCAGGCACTACGTCAGGAGGATTCAAAGGCCCGGTGCCCGGTTTGACCACCGTAGAACAGGCTAAAACGCTCAGGGACGATGCGTGGGTGGTATTGGAAGGTCATCTGATCCGGCAGTTAGGGCATGAACTGTACGAGTTTCGCGACAGTTCAGGCACCGTCAATGTTGATATCGATGACAAGCGCTGGGCAGGGCAAACCATCACCCCCAATGACAAAATTCGTATCGAAGGCGAAGTCGATAAAGACTGGAATAGCGTAGAGATCGACGTTAAATCCGTACATCTGGTGAAATAACACGCCACCACCGAGGGGCTTAACGCCCCTGTTCACTCAGGGCAAGCCACGCTAGACTGCGGAATACCACGCCCCCTTTTTACTGTTGCAAGGAACTTATGACTGCGCTCACGCGGTTCATCACCTTTTCCCTCACGACGCTGCTGTACGCCTGTAGTAGTTTTCAAGGCAAGCCAATGCCGTTGCCACCGCCAACACCGCAGGCGCAGCTTATCGTCTATGTCCAAACCGGCACCTTAGAGAAAATGGGATCGATATCGGTCAATGTGCGCGGCAGTACCGATGACGCCGATCGCGCCATTCAACAACGCGCGGACGCTTACGGCGCACGCTATTACACCATCACGTTGAAGCAAGAGCATGCATTGACCAACACGTGGACATCACGCGCCGTGCTGTACCGCTAAACCGACGCGTTGTTGATGCACAAAACAGGCGTGGTTACGCCAGACGCTGTCTGACCGCTTCAAACAAACAAACGCCAGTCGCGACCGAAACGTTAAGCGACGAAACGCTACCGGCCATTGGAATACTGATCAACTCATCGCAGTGTTCACGCGTCAAGCGGCGCATCCCTTCCCCTTCCGCGCCCATGACCAGCGCCAGCGGACCGGTCAGCTTACTTTGATAAAGCGTATGGTCAGCCTCACCTGCCGTCCCGACGATCCACACCTGATTTTCCTGCAACAGACGCAGCGTGCGCGCCAGATTGGTCACGCGAATCAAAGGCACATTTTCCGCCGCCCCGCAGGCCACTTTTTTCGCGGTAGCATTGAGTTGCGCAGAGCGATCGCGCGGCACAATGATCGCATGCACCCCGGCGGCATCGGCGTTACGCAAACACGCGCCGAGGTTGTGAGGATCGGTGACGCCATCCAATATCAATAAAAACGGCTGCGCCACACTTGCCAGCAGATCCGGCAGATCGCTTTCCTGATACTGACGCCCCTCTTTGACGCGCGCCACGATCCCCTGATGCACTGCCCCTTCGACCTTGCTATCCAACCATTGACGATTCGCTACCTGAATCACAATGCCATTAGCTTCCAGGGCCGCGATCACCGGTTGCAAGCGGCGATCTTCACGCCCTTTAAGGATAAAAACTTCCAGAAAACGCTGCGGGTCGCGTTCTAACAGGGCATTGACTGCGTGGATACCGTAAATAATTTCGCTCATTGATACTCTTCAAACGTGATGTGTTAACGAACGGCGCAAACTCCGCCGTTCGCTGTGGGCATTTACTGTGCCGCGTTCTTTTTACTGGCGCGTTTCGCCTTGGTGGCGGCGGCGATCTTACGCGTTTTTTCGGCGTTTTTCTGCGTCTTGTCGGTCTTTTTCTTCGCTTTTGCCTTTGCTTTCACCTTATCAGGCGCAGCCTTTTTCCCTGCGTTATCGTCCTTGCGGAACGCGCTATCAGGTTCAAAATTAGCCGGTTTTTTACCGCCACGCCGTGCAGGTCTTGCATCACGGCGGACAGGCTTTTTCGCCTTGTCGCGTGCGGTTTTACCTTCACCACGCACTTTGCGCGTGCTGGAGAGCAGAGAGAAATCGATATTGCGTTCGTCCATATTGACCGCTTCTACGCGAATTTCGACCTCATCACCCAGACGATAAACCTGTCCGCTCGATTCACCGATCAGACGTTGGCCCACATTGTCATAACGATAGTAGTCGTTATCCAGCGTGGAGACATGCACCAGACCGTCGATAAACAGGTCGTTAAGGCGCACGAAGAAGCCAAAGCCGGTGACGCTGGCAATAATCCCGGTAAAGGATTCACCGACGTGGTCCTGCATAAAGTCACACTTCAGCCAGTCGGCAACATCGCGTGTGGCTTCGTCCGCACGCCGCTCGGTCAACGAACAGTGCATGCCCAGTTGCAGCATTTCATTGAGATCGCTGTGCCAGCCGCCGGTCGGCGTCCAACGCTCACGACGATCGCTCAGCAAATACTTGATGCCACGGTGCAGTGACAGATCGGGATAGCGGCGAATCGGCGAGGTAAAGTGACCGTATGAGGTCAGCGCCAGGCCAAAGTGGCCGCGATTTTCCGGATCGTAAATCGCCTGTTTCATGGAGCGCAACATCATGGTTTGCAGCATTTCATGATCGGGACGATCCGCCACCAGCGTCATCAATTCCGCATAATCTTTCGGTTCCGGCTTCATCCCGCCTTTCAGCGTCAAACCAAGCTCGCCCAGCACGCTGCGCAGTGCCAGCACATGGTCTTCACTCGGGCGATCGTGCACCCGGAACAGCGCAGGCTCCTGATTTTTCTCAACGAATCTGGCAGCCGAGATATTGGCCAGGATCATGCACTCTTCAATCAGTTTATGCGCATCGTTACGCACCATGGATTCCACGCGTTCGATACGGCGTTCCGCGTTGAAGATAAACTTCGCTTCTTCGGTTTCAAAAGCGATGCCGCCACGCTCTTCGCGCGCTTTTTCCAGCACCTGATACATGCTGTGCAGCTCTTCCAATCCGCCTACCAGCGGCTGGTAATGCGCGCGCAGCTCCTCATCACCTTGCAGCATATGCCACACCTTGGTGTAGGTCAGGCGCGCATGGGAGCGCATCACGGCTTCGTAAAATTTGTACGTCGACAGTTTACCCGTCGCAGAGATGGTCATCTCGCACACCATACACAGCCGATCCACGTCCGGGTTCAACGAACACAGGCCGTTCGACAGCACTTCCGGCAGCATTGGCACCACTTGCGAAGGAAAATAGACCGAGGTGCCGCGCGCCCGCGCTTCATGATCCAGCGGGGTGTTAGGGCGTACGTAATAGCTGACATCGGCAATGGCCACCCACAGACGCCAGCCACCACCGCGTTTTTTCTCGCAGTAAACCGCATCGTCAAAATCGCGCGCATCTTCACCGTCAATCGTCACCAGCGGCAACGCGCGCAAATCAACACGCCCTTTTTTCGCGCTTTCCGGCACCTGTTCGTTGAAATCTTTGATCTGTTCTTCAACCTGTTTCGACCAGGTATGCGGGATATCGTGGGTACGCAGCGCGATATCCACCGCCATGCCGGTACCCATTTTATCGCCCAGAATCTCAACAATCTTCCCGATGGCTTTAGTGCGACGCGTGGGGCGTTGGGTTAACTCCACCACCACCATGTAGCCCATGCGAGCGCCGTTGATGTTTTCTTGCGGGATAAGAATATCGAAGCTCAGACGACTGTCATCCGGCACCACAAACCCCATACCGGCATCGAGGAAGTAACGGCCGACAATCTGCCCGGTACGCGGCTCCAACACTCGCACGATACGGCCCTCACGCCGCCCTTTGCGATCGGCACCCAGCGGTTGTGCCAGCACCACATCGCCGTGCATGGTGCGTTTCATCTCTTCCGCTGACAGGTACAGGTCGTCTTTACGCCCTTCTATGCGCAGGAAACCAAAGCCGTCGCGGTGGCCGATCACCGTGCCGCGCAGCAAATCCAGTTTTTCCGGCAGCGCATAGCATTGACGGCGAGTAAACACCAGTTGACCGTCACGCTCCATCGCGCGCAAACGACGGCGCAGCGCTTCTTGCTGCTCTTCCGTAGTGAGTTCCAAATCGGCTGCCAGGTCATCGCGGCTGATAGGCGTATTGCGTTTTTCGATGTGGGCCAGAATGTATTCGCGGCTGGGGATGGGTGATTCGTATTTTTCTGCTTCACGTTCCAGGAATGGATCTTGGGACATTGCGGTTCCTCCGTTGTCTTCAGCAGAAGGCTGAACGGACTTCATTCAACCAACAATAATTTATAAAGCGGCGGGTTCTCTTTCACCATATCGGCCAACGTATGTTGGTCCAGTTCGAAGAGAAAGCGCTGAACGCCCTGTTGCAGTACCCCTTTTAAGCGGCATGCTGGCGTGATGTGGCAAAAATCATGGTTACAGTTGACCAGAGACAGTGGCTCCAGCGCGCGCACCACATCGCCAATGCGAATGGTTTGTGCAGGCTTGCCCAAACGGATGCCGCCATTTTTACCGCGCACGGCCATCACAAAGCCAGCCCGACTAAGTTGATTGATAATTTTGACCATATGATTACGAGAGACGCCATACACTTGCGTCACTTCAGTAATATTCGTCATCTTCCCTTCAGGCAGTGATGCCATGTAGATCAGCGCGCGTAATCCATAATCCGTAAAACTGGTTAACTGCACAGAAACCTCGGATACCCTTGAGTATCGGTAGGAACGTCGCATCCATGTTCATCGCAACAATGCTCAGCGCAACAATGTTCACAGCAGCAACGTTCATCACATCATTAAAACTCATGTTGGCAAAGCCACAGAAAGAAAATACGCCACCAACATGAACGAAAAACAACATAAGAACCAGATTTACTAGCAATAATAAACCAGTCGCAAATGATCCGGCGAATTATTTAGCATATTCCCCGCGTTTCGACAGGGGTTCTGTTTTTTTTTCTGAAAAAAGACGCCCCCATTTTTGTGCAATGCACACCACCTTGCACAGCCGCAGGGCATATACATAATATAAAACAGCTAAAAATGTGCATCATGCACAGATAACCTTATTCTGTTTATCCATCTTTTTATGCCGTAAAACGGGCACGGATATTGCTGTATTTCCCACGTTTTTATCAGCCCTACTGTGGGCATACCAGAGGAATGCAATGATGTCGGCTCAAAACGAATTCCCCCTTAGCGAAGCCCCCAAAGAGGGACGCAAGGGATTACTATCTATCTCCATGGTGCTCTTCAGCTTTACCTTTTTTACCGGCACCATGTTTGCTGGCGGAAAAATCGGCGTCGCTTTCAATATCGTTGATATGTTGTGGGTAGCGATCATCGGTAATGTTTTGCTGGCCACGTATGCTGCCGCGCTGGCCCTGATCGCCGCACGCAGCGGCCTGAATTCAGTACTGATGGGACGTTTTTGCTTTGGTGAACACGGCAGTAAACTCTCTGATTTTCTGCTCGGCTTTGCCGAACTGGGCTGGTACGCCTGGGGAACAGCCACGGTAGCGATTGCACTGGTCAAGCTGTTGGCTCTGCCGGAGAGCGTCACGTCGCTGTTGATGGTGCTGTTTGGCCTCGGCTTCTGCCTGACCGCCATCGTCGGCTACAAAGGGTTGGATGCGCTGTCACGCATCTCTGTACCACTGATGTTTGTGATGCTGATTGTCTCCATGTGGATTGCCACGCATGACGTCGGCGGCTGGCAAGGGTTGGCGAAAAGGGTGCCGGACCAAACCATGAGCTTTTCTGCCGCCATCACTATGGTGTTCGGCACCTTCGCCAGTGGTGCCACGCAAGCCACCAACTGGACACGCCTGGCACGTAGCGGCCGTATCGCCGTCAGTGCCAGCTTTATCAGTTTCCTCGGCGGTAATGGGTTGATGATTATTTCCGGGGCTTACTGTGCCATCGTCTACAAGCAGGCTGATATCGTAGCCGTGATGATGTTGCAGGGGCTCTCGATCGCTGCGGTGATCATGCTGTGTCTGAACCTGTGGACCATCCAAGGACCGACCATCTACAACGTTTCCGCCGCGGCCTGCCACCTGCTGCGCAGTGAGCGACGTCGTACCCTGACGCTGATTGGCGCTGCCATCAGTATTGTGCTCGCCATTGGCGGCATGTATGAAATGCTGATTCCGTTTCTGATCCTGCTGGGATCGATCATTCCTCCGATTGGTGGGGTCATCATGGCGGACTATGTTTTCCGCTATCGCGGCCAGTACCCTTCCCTGCACTCCACCACGCTGCCTCGCTTCAACTATATCGGCCTCAGTGCCTATGCCATCGGTGCCGTTCTGGCTTATTTGTCGCCGTGGATTGCACCACTGGTAGGGATTGCCGCTTCGGCAGGCAGCTATGTGTTGCTGAGCGTACTGGCAAAACGTTTTGCGCCAGCTCTGGCGCTGTCAGGAGAGTAAATCATGAACCTCACGGTGGGTGACATTCTGGCACTGCCGGGGCTTGAAGCTCTGCGGCTGCGTGCTGGTCAACGCCACTGCCATCGACCAGTACGCTGGTATTACGTGGCAGAAAACGAAGGGATCGCCGATTGGGTCATGGGCGGTGAACTGGTGTTCGTCACCGGCATCAACCATACCCGCGATGAAGCGAACCTGCTGCGTTTGTTGCAGGAAGGCCACCAGAACGGCATCGCCGGGATGGTTATTCTCACCGGTGAGGCGTTTATTCACGCGATCCCTGATTCTGTGGTTGCACAGGCGGATGCGCTGGGTATTCCCCTGATAGAACAGCCCTACATGCTGAAAATGGTCATCGTCACACAGCTTGTGGGCACGGCGCTGGTACAACGCGACAGCCTGCTACGTTCACAGCGGGAAATTTTGACCCAACTGCTTACCGGCGATTACCCCAGCATCGAACTGACGCGTCAACGTGCTTCACATTTACAGTTAACGCTGAACCGCCCGCACCGGGTGATTACTCTGCGCCTGTCAGGTATCCCCGCATTGTTTGATAACGCGCCGCCGGACCGTGCCGAAGCGCAGCTACAAGCCGCGCGTCAGGCGCTGCGACAGGCGCTTGAAGAGCGGCTTGCCACTCTGCCTGCTTCGCTGCCGCTGGTCACGCTAGGTGAACTGTTTATTCTGTTCTGGCCAGAAGTGGATGCAGCGTTTCTTGATGGCAAAGCCTGGCTGGGAGAAATGCGCCAGTCTTTAAGCCCATCGCTCCAACCGCTGTCGCTATTTTGTGGCCTCTCTTGCACAGTCACCCAGGCACACCATTACCGGCGTGGATTGGGCGAGGCGCGACGCGCGTTGGAAGTGGCTGAAAGCATGCGTCCTGACAAAGGGATATGTGATTTTAGCGCCTTGGGCGTGCTGCAATTGCTGACAGCGATTCCCGACCAAGAGTTGCTCAACCGCTTTATGAAGGAAACACTGGGGCCGCTGTTTGCCACCAACCGTAAACATCCGGCGCTGTTGATCGACACGCTGGAGGCAATATTGCAAGAAAACGGCAACGTGATCAAAGCCGCCGAGCGTCTCGGCATTCACCGCAACACCCTCAATCAACGCTTGCAACGGATCGAACGTCAATCCGACCACCGCGTGAACGATCCGCAGTGGCGGCTGAACGTCTCCGTTGCCCTCTTAATCTGGCGCATGTCTCATGCGCAACAGCAGGAGTTTCTATGAAAATCATCAATGCCGCACTGCGTCATCAACCCGGCCTGTTCACACTCTCTCTGGAGCATGGCGTGATTACCGCCATCGATGCGCAACCGGCCTTAATCGCACCGGTTACTGCCCCTGATCTATTGGATGCCGCAGGCAATCTGGTGATCCCGCCGCTGGTGGAACCCCATATCCATCTGGATGCAACCCTGACGGCAGGCGAGCCAGAATGGAACATGAGCGGCACGTTGTTTGAAGGCATTGAGCGCTGGAGCCAACGCAAAGCCACCATCGACCACGAAGACACCAAACGTCGCGCCCACACCACCATCGGTATGTTGCGCGATCACGGCATTCAGCATGTACGCACCCACATCGACGTAACCGACCCGACGCTGGCTGCGCTGCAAGCGATGCTGGAAGTAAAAGAAGAAGCGCGCGATCTGATCGATCTTCAGATTGTCGCTTTCCCGCAGGAGGGCATTGAATCTTTCGATAATGGCCGTCGCCTGATGGAGGCCGCGATTGATATGGGGGCCGACGTGGTCGGCGGTATCCCCCATTTCGAATACACTCGCGAGCAGGGCGTCAGTTCCATCAAGTTCCTGATGGATTTGGCTGAACGCACCGGTTGTCTGGTGGATGTGCACTGTGATGAAACCGACGACGCACAGTCGCGTTTTCTCGAAGTGCTGGCGGAAGAGGCGCGTGCGCGTCAAGTGGGTGAATTAGTCACTGCCAGCCACACCGTGGCGATGGGCTCTTACGATAATGCCTACTGCTCCAAACTGTTCCGCCTGCTAAAACGCTCAGGGATCAGTTTTGTCTCTTGCCCCACCGAGAGTATTCACCTGCAAGGGCGCTTTGACACCTTCCCGAAACGCCGTGGCGTTACCCGCGTGGCGGAGCTGGATCGTGCGGGTATGAACGTCTGCTTCGGACAAGACTCCATCAAAGACCCGTGGTACCCGCTGGGCAATGGCAATATTTTGCGCGTACTCGATGCCGGATTGCACATTTGCCACATGATGGGGTATGACGATCTGCAACGCTGTCTGGATTTCGTCACCGATAACAGCGCCAAGGCGCTCAACCTCGGCAATCGTTACGGGATTGCTGTGGGTCGCCCGGCAAATCTGGTGATTCTGGATGCAGAAAACGACTACGATGCCGTGCGCAAGCAGGCCAAAGCGCGCGTTTCCATTCGTCATGGCAAGATCATCATGCAGCGCGTGCCGGAACAACTGATCTACCCGGCATAACCCTCCCCTCCCGCCAACGCGGCACTCAGGACGCCGCATTGGCGGGCATTTGTCGTTCCATCGAATCGATCATCGACTGCTTCGCGGTATCCAAATGGCGGCGCAGTTCACGCATTGCGAGCAGATCGTTACGACACAGCATCGCGCTCAGCAATGCCAGATGCTCCTCCACCGCCAGCGCATTGCGTTGCTTGAGCGAGCGCTCGTCCCACTGGTAGTGAAAGTGGAACACCACCGAGATTATCTCGCTCATCTGATCAAAAAACGGATTATCCGCGGCAGAAATAATCAGTTGGTGCAGTTGCTGATCCAACGGCGAAAACAGGCGATAGTATTCCTGAATGCGATTACGCAGTTCACGGTGGCTCTCCAGCAGTTCTTTCACCGTGATCCAACGCGGATCGCTGTCAGGCAAGTTCATAAAGGCGTTGAGCGCGTGCGTTTCCAACATCTCCCGCAGTTCGAACAGTTTTTCGGCATAGGCCTGATCGAACTGCTTCATACGCCAATAGCCCCGGCGCAGACTCTCTATCAGATCGTAACGTGAGAAACGCAGCAGAAACTCGCGCACGACTACCGGTCGGACGTGGCACCAACGCGCCAATTGCAGTTCGGTAAAAGCATCGCCCGGCACGATCTGGCGCTGATTGATCATGTGATAAAAGCGCTTTTCGAACAGTGCCGTCTGTTCCTCCAGCGTTTCCGCAATCACATCAAAACCGTCATTGTTCTGCGGCACGCGCGCGATGTGATATTTGCCGCCTTCGCGCACCACAATGCCACGCTCCGTCAGGTAATCCAGCGTGTGCATCACGGTAGTCCGACTGATGTTGAACATCTCGGCCAGCACCGCCTGCGAAGGCAACGGAGAAACCAGCGAAGCCTGATTTATCGCATCGAGAAACTGATTAATGACATGCTGGCGTAAGGTCGGTGTACGGCTCATAAAGTACCCGTTATGGTTTTTTATTCATTAAAAACCGATTAAGAGCCGAAGTCAGTGTGATTTATCACATTACTGAAAACACTCTGCAACATGGTCTTTGGTTTTAGGAAAAGATAACTGCACCAGGGGAAATTGATGTAGAGAATAAAAAATGAAAAGTCTTATATGCCGCCAACCCACACAATTCGAATATAAAGAACGACCCGTGCCAACACCAGCGGAAAACGACGTATTATTAAAAGTCAAAACGGTCGGCATATGCGGCACCGACATTCATGCCTGGGCGGGGAAACAGCCTTTCTTTAATTATCCTCGCGTGCTCGGTCATGAAATTTGTGGTGACGTTGTTGCTATCGGAAATAATGTCACCCGCTTTCATATTGGACAGCAGGCCGCTGTTATTCCTTATCTCTCTTGTAACGCGTGCAGCGCCTGTTTAAATGATCGTCCGAACTGCTGTGAAAATATCTCAGTCATCGGCGTACATCAGGACGGCGGCATGGTGGAATATATCGCTGTGCCGGAAAGTAACGTACTGCTGGCAGAAGGCATTGACCCCGCGGCGGCGGCGCTGATTGAACCCTTTGCCATCAGCGCTCACGCAATCCGTCGCGCTGAATGTGCGCCGGGCGACAGCGTGCTGGTCGTCGGCGGTGGCCCGATTGGGCTGGGCGTCGCGGCCATTGGCCTGGCGGACGGTCTGAATATCGCACTGGCCGATACCCAAGCAGAGCGACGGGCGCATACCCATAACCTGCTGGGCATACCGGTACTGGACCCGGCACCCCCCCAGTTTGAGCAACAACTTCGTGCCAACTTCCAGGGAGAACTGCCCAATAAAGTGATTGATGCCACCGGCAATGAAATTGCGATGAATAACAGCGTTAACCTTATTCGTCACGGTGGACAAATTATTTTTGTTGGTTTATTTAAAGGAAACCTCTCCTTTTCCGATCCTGATTTTCATAAAAAAGAGACAACCATGAAAGGAAGCCGGAATGCCACCCATGAGGATTTTGCTAAAGTGGCAAGATTGATGAGTGAAGGAAAAATCAGTGCGAGAATGATGTTAAGTCATCGATTTGACTTTTCATCCCTGGCGGCGATTTATGAAACTGAAATAGTTAATAATAAAAATCTGTTGAAGGCGGTCGTGGAGTTTTAATCTCACTCTGCGAAATCATTGGACGAAAGCCTTACCCTACAAAAAATAATGAGGTTGCTATGAAAATAAAATTACTGCCCTTATGTTTTGCTGTGAGTTTTGCCGTAACAGGAATCGCTGGTGCGCAGGCGCAAACCAAAGAACTGCGTTTTTCCTGGTGGGGGGGCAACCAGCGCCACCAGGCCACGCTCGCCGCCATTGCCGCGTTTGAAAAAGTGCACCCGGACATCAAGGTGAAAGCAGAACCCGCGGGGTGGGATGGCTACCTCTCCAAATTAACCACCCAGTTGGCGGGCAACACCGAGCCGGACGTGATGCAAACCAACTGGAACTGGCTGGTGCTGTTTTCCAAGGACGGCAACGGTTTCTATAACCTCAACAATGCCAAAGGGATTGACCTGACACAGTTCTCCCCGCAAGCGCTCAAAATGACCAGCGTGGACAACAAGCTTAACGCCATTCCTGTCGCGATGACGGGGCGTTCCATGTATTACAACCCGGAGTTGTGGCAAAAAGCGGGATTGAGCTATCCGCAAACCTGGGATGACATGCTGGCGGCCGGTCCGGTTTTTAAACAGAAACTGGGCGACGATCACTACCCATTCGTACTGGCTAATCACGACACCACTATCATGACGTTTCTGAACTCGTACATGATTCAGAAATACAACAAAACCATGATCGATGATAAAACCCAGTCCTTCACCTTTACCCCGCAGGAGTGGCTGGACTACTTCGGGATGTACAAAAAACTGGTGGATGGGCACGTCATCCCTAACATGAAATTTTTCGCCGCCTACGGCAAAACCAACGCCTGGGAAATTCCCAACTGGCTGGAAGGCAAGATTGGCGGCGTACACACCTGGAGCACCGACAACACCTTCTCCGGTAGCCTGAAAGCACCGGCCACGCTGGAAGTGGGGCCCTATCCGACGCTGCCAGGGGCCAAAGACAGCGGCATGTTCTACAAACCAGCGATGATGCTTTCTATCGGCAAAAACAGCCGCTATCCGCAGGAATCTGCCCAATTGATCAACTTCTTGCTGAACGCGCCGGAAGGGGTCAGCGCCATGGGGCTGCAACGCGGCGTACCGTTGAGTCAGGTTGCCAGCAAACAGTTAATGGATGCGGGTACGCTCAATACTACACAGTTGCCCGTACAGGGGCTGAAACAGGTGGAATCGCTGTATGGCAATATCGCACCGTCTCCCTATATGGAGAACCCACAGCTGTTGGCCTCGTTCCTTGAACACCTGCAAAAATACGATTACGGCCAAATGACGCTGGAAGAAATGGCGCAGTCGTTCCCCAAATCGGGGCAGCGCATTCTGAAAAAAATCATGTAATACCGACACCTACGCTACGCATCCGTGTGGCGTAGGCGCTATGAGTAATGGGTAAACCGTTTTATTCTGTCACTACGTTATTTGTAAACATGCGAGAAAACTATGAACGCCTTTGACACTGCGCACACGGACACCGCGGCAGACACACGCCGCTACGACGCGATTTATCAAAAACTTGAGCAATTGTTCAATGAGATCATCACCGTTCGCACGGACGATGCCGCATTGAAGAAGCTGAAGGTGATCGCCTCCGATCTCTCGATCGAAAACTGGGACTGGTCGCAAGGCGTGGGGATCTACGGTATCTGGCGTCTTTATCAGGTCACGGGCGAACAGCGTTATCTGGACTATGTGCTGGCATGGTATCAACGCCGCTTGGCGGAAGGGTTGCCGGAGAAAAACATCAACCGCATGGCACCGATGCTGACGCTCACCACCATGGGGATCGCCCAGGAAACTCGCGAGCACCAGGCGCTAATCGAGGAATACGCCCACTGGATTGAACACGAACTGCTACGCACCCAGGAGAATGGGTTCACCCACTGCACCAGCGATCACCTTAATGAAGAGCAACTCTGGGTCGATACGCTGTTTATGAGCGGCTTGTTCTACGCGCGCGCCAGCGCCTATCTCAATCGCCCAAGCTACCTGGATGAAGTCAGCTATCAGTTCCTGTTGCACATCAAGTACCTGATCGACAGAGATACCGGACTGTGGATGCACGGCTGGAACTTCACCGGTAACGGTAACGGTAACTACGGCAAAGCACTGTGGGGGCGCGGTAACGGTTGGGCAGCCATCAGCACCGTTGATTTTCTTGAGATGCTGGGTAGGCAAGATGCCAGCTACCAGATGATCCTCAACACCTTCCGCCGTCAGGCGGATGCAGCCGTGCGCTATCAGGATGCCAGCGGTATGTGGCGAACCCTGCTTAACCAGCCGGACAGCTATCTGGAGGCCTCTGGCACCGCCGGTTTCACCTACGCGCTGTTGAAAGGCATACGCCTTGGTCTGCTTGACGAACGCTATCACGATGCGGCCTGGAAAGGCGTCGATGCCCTGCTAAGCCGTATCAGCCCACAGGGGGAAGTCGCGGATGTCTCCGCAGGGACATCCGTCGGGCACGATCTCGATCACTATCGCAATATTGCCATCAAACAGCGCGCGTATGGTCAGTCGCTTACCATGCTGGCGTTGACAGAGGCATTAGCCGGGCTGAAGTAACTCTGGCAGCCCCGTGGCGTATCGGGCCGCCACGGGGCTTTTTTCATCGTTGTTTAGCGTGCTGCTTATGGCGTGAACGCCGGTTCCGCATCCGGTGGTAGCAATCCGGCTTTCCAGCACTGCTGCCAACTGTGCGCAAAAGTTTGCATCCCGCGCTGCCCCCCCATCTGCAACAGACCCGGCAGTTGATGGCTTTTGCCCTCACGAATCAGGTTGGCCACCGCCGTATTCGCCAGCAACACTTCATACAGCGCGATGCGACCGCCACCGCATCGTCGCACCAGCTGCTGCGCCACCACGCCTTGCAGACACAACGCCAGTTGGCTGCGCACGAAATCTTTCTCTTGTGCGGGAAACACATCCAGCAGGCGTTCTACCGCCTGAGCGGCGCCGCGCGTATGAAGCGTCGCCAGCACCAAATGCCCGGTTTCTGCCGCCGTTAACGCCAACCGAATGGTTTCACCGTCGCGTAATTCCCCCAGCAGGATGACATCCGGGTCTTCACGCAGCGCGCCGCGTAGGCCGTGAGCGAACGACGGGCAGTGCACGCCGATTTCACGCTGTTGAATCAGGCCGCGATCTGCCGAAGGCTCGGAGGCATAGACAAATTCAATAGGATCTTCCAGCGTAATCACATGACAAGCTTGCCGCTGCCGGAGCGCATTCACCATCGCCACCAATGTGGTGGATTTTCCACTGCCCGTTGCGCCTGTCACCAGAATCAACCCAGCAGGTCGCATGATTAACCAAGACAGAATCGGTGGCGCATGCAGTGTTTCCAACGCGTGCGCCGTCGTAACAATGGTACGTAGCGCAACGGCAAGCCCGGCATGCTGACGAAACAGATGTGCGCGCAGCCGAATGCCATCGGGTGTGGTCAACGCGCCATCGACCTGCCCCTCGCGGTGTAATTGCTGGCGCTGAAAGGCCGTCAGCCAACTGTCAGCCCAACGCTCCAACTGCACAGCGTTGCAACAGGCGTTGGTCTGTAGCGGTTGTAACTCACCCTCAATACGCCACATCGGCGGATATCCGCTACACAGGTGCAGATCGGAGGCATTCTGTTTTACACTACAGGTTATCCACTCATTGATATCCATAGATCCCATCCTTAGCATGACCATGAACCCGATTGAGCAGAATCTACAGAACGTCAGAGAGAAGATCGCTACCGCCGCCACGGCATGTGGACGCGACCCGCACGCGGTGACCCTGCTTGCCGTCAGTAAAACCAAACCTGTGGCGGCGATCGAAGAAGCAATTGCCTGTGGGCAGCGAGGCTTTGGGGAAAACTATGTACAGGAAGGCGTGGACAAGGTCCTTTATTTCCGTGAGGCCATGCCTCAGGTGGCATTACAATGGCACTTTATCGGGCCGCTGCAATCCAACAAGAGCCGCCTGGTTGCCGAAAATTTTGACTGGTGTCACACCGTCGATCGCCCTAAAATCGCCCAACGTCTGAGCGAACAGCGTCCGGCGGCAATAGCGCCGTTGAACGTGTTGTTGCAAGTGAATATCAGCGGTGAAGCCAGCAAATCGGGGATCGCACCGGCCGATCTTCCCGCCCTGGCCGCCACCGTCGCGGCACTGCCACACCTGATGCTGCGGGGCCTGATGGCCATTCCGGCACCGGAAAGTGACTACGCACGGCAATTGGCTGTATTTCAATCGATGAATGACCTGTTTGCGCAGTTAAAATTGCATTATCCTCAGGTGGATACCCTCTCCATGGGGATGACGGATGATATGAGCGCCGCCATTGCGGCAGGCAGTACGCTGGTACGCATCGGCACCGCCATTTTCGGTGCGCGTGACTATCCTCAGCATGTATAGGCCTCAGCATGGAAAGCCTATACATGGATAATTCTCGCCATGGATAATCCCCTTCGGGGCTGAACGCTGCTACTGGCCGGTTGACGAACACGAGAGAACATAACGATGCAACACCGCAAGCTCACCTTTATTGGTGCAGGAAACATGGCACAGGCCATCATTGCAGGGCTGGTTAACGGCGGTTATCCTGCCGATCGTATCCGCGTCTGCGCACCAAGCGCCACACGACGGGATGCGCTGGCACAGCGCTATGGCGTTATCAGCAGCGACGATAACCTCGCGGGTGCGCAGGACGCTGATGTCGTGGTGCTGGCGGTGAAACCGCAGTTGATGGCAAGCGTATGCGAGCCGTTACGCGGCCTGCTGAACGTACCGGGCAAGCTGGTGCTGTCTATTGCCGCTGGCGTCAGCGTAGCGCGTTTTCAAGCACTGTTAGGGGAGCCGCTAACGCTGGTGCGCATTATGCCCAACACCCCGTCGTTGGTGGGCAAAGGCATGAGCGGCCTTTACGCCCCCGCTAACGTATCAGCGGAAGATCGGGCCTTTAGCGCCGAACTGATGCAGAGCGTGGGTAAAGTATGCTGGGTTGAGCAAGAGAGCGGCATCAACGGCGTTATCGCCGCCGCAGGCAGTGCACCGGCCTACTTTTTCCTGTTTATGGAAGCGATGCAGCAAGAAGCCATTCGCCAGGGATTCACACCGGACAGTGCACGTCAGTTGGTGCAGCAGGCCGCACTCGGTGCAGCCGCACTGGTAGAAGCCAGTCCCGATACGCCGCTTGCAACGCTGCGTGAGAATGTGACGTCCAAAGGCGGCACCACCGCAGAGGCGCTGCGCGTGTTTAACGAACACCAACTGACACAAACCGTCGCCGATGCCATGCAGGCTGCCGTGCATCGCGCGCAGGAAATGGAAAAACTGTTTTAACGCACCGTTATTCTCCCTATAGCTGATAAGGAATTGATGTTTCTATGCTAACCCTGACGTTTCTGGTCAAGACACTGGTCGACCTGTATGTAATGGTGCTGCTGTTACGCATTTGGATGCAATGGTCACGCAGTGACTTTTATAACCCACTGTCGCAATTCGTG